>NZ_QCXQ01000009.1 GCF_003124125.1 Levilactobacillus bambusae | reverse complement strand
CATGGCATGCTGAATCTTGCTTTCTGTCACCGTATCTACGTTTTAAGTTGCTTCATCGAGAATGAGAACTTCTGGATCTGTCATCAGGGTTCGAGCGATTGAAATCAATTGCTTCTGCCCTGTTGAAAAGATGCTCTGGTCATCATCAATAAGAGTATCGTACTTATCAGGCAAACTTTCGATATAGTCGTGAATGTGGGTTGCTTTTGCTGCTACCTCAACCATTTCCTGACTAGCATCTGGCACACCAAATCGGATATTGTCTCGAATCGTTCCGCTAAACAAGACCGAATCTTGCAATACAATTCCCACCTTGCTTCTAAGACTATCTAAATCATAGCCACGAATGTCTTTACCATCAAAATAAATACCACCAGCATCAACATCATAAAAGCGATTGATGAGGTTCATAATAGTCGTTTTTCCTGAACCTGTCGGCCCAACAACTGCTGTCATCTGGCCTTTAGGGGCAGAAATGCTGATATCTTTCAAAATAGGTTTATCAGGCAAGTATGAAAAATCGATATGACTGATTTCAACACTTTCTTGCAACTTAGTGAAGGTTGGAGCCTTTTCAGGTCGGATTTCCTCCTCTGCATCAAACATTTCCTGAATTCGTTCAGCTCCAGTAAAGGCCAACTGAAGGCTTCCCCAACTCGCTGCAACTTGGATAATAGGCTGGTAGTACTGCTGTGAAAATTGTGCAAACATAACAATCAAACCTAGGGCTGTACTTGTTTCAATAGACTTATCATTCAAAAGTACAGCCGAACCAGCAAAGATGACGATGGCTGTATTAATCAGGCTCATCCCATTCATGACAGGGAAAAGAATTCCTGAGAACATTCTTCCTTTAAAGGTTGCCTTGCGCACGCGCTCATTTTGTTCAAGAAATCCTGCCATCATATCCTCTTGAATTCCTTGCACAATCACGGCTTTTTGGCCTGAGATGCTCTCATCCATATAGGCGTTGAGCTTCCCTACCTCTTTCTGCTGGAGGTTGGTGTATTTGCGTGCCATTTTCACGATGAAAATCAGCATAAGGAAAGCCAATGGGGTGCTGGCAATGGTGATGAGAGCCAGCGTCACATTTCTCGAAAACATGACAAGAATCAGACCAATGTATAAAACAATATTGCTC
>NZ_QCXQ01000008.1 GCF_003124125.1 Levilactobacillus bambusae | reverse complement strand
TTGATTTTCATGATTACTTCAAGAAGTTATCGTAAGATTGTCCAAATGTAAAAAAAGATACCTCGACTTCAAAATCGAGGTATTTCTTGTTTTCTAAATGCTGAAAAGTTGTCCGAGCAGGAAGGTAACTCCCATAGTTAAGAGACCAATAGCAAGGTTCCGAATCATAGCTGTTTTGGTTGGGGCTTTTCCAAGTCTAGCACTTGTGTAGCCAGTGAGAAGACGGGCTACACCGACGATAAGGACGGTAGCAGGGATGCGGTAATCACTTGGAAAAATGGTCACTGACAGCATTGGAGGCAAACTTCTAAGGAAAAAGGCAACGAAGCTAGAAATGGCAGCGTGCCAAGGATTGGTAAATTCTTCATACTCAATCCCATATTTTTCCTCTACCAGAGCCTTGAGTGGATTTTTAAGAAAGATCTTATTAGTCAAGAGTTGGGCAGAAGTTTTGAATTCTCCATTTTGGATATAAGAAGCATAGAGGGATTTTTTGGCTAGTTCCCTATCTTGGTCTAGCAAGAGTTTTTCTCGCGAAACGGCAGCTTCCTCGGTATCTTTTGGAGTTGAAACGGATACATATTCTCCACCAGCAATGGAAATAATTCCATCGTTAGCATCAAGAACACCCGCACGCAGGATATTTAAACGACCTGCAAAATTTGAATCAATTTCGTGATTTGTTTCTGACGCTAAATTTCAAGTTCAAGTTAGCCATCCAGAAGTCTTCTCTGGGTGACTTGTAGTCCAAGCATTTTTTAGGATAGTTGTTAATCCACTTTTCGATGAATGCGACTTCTTTGGGAGTCATTTTCTTGGTTCCCTTAGGTAACCATCTACGAATGAGCCTGTTGTGATTCTCATTAGTTCCCCTTTCCCAAGAGGCATAGGGGTGCGCATAATAGATGTGCTCCTCAGAAAATACATCAAACAAGCGATTGAATTCCGTTCCATTATCTGCCGTGATGGAAAGAATCTTGTGTTGTTTTAAGATGAGTTTTAGAGCCTGATTGACCACCTCAGCACTTTTATTTGGAATCAATCGGATGATCTGATGTCTACTCTTTCGATCCGTCAAGACAAGCAAGCAGTAGTTTTTCGCTCTCGTAAGTAGAACCGTATCAATCTCATAATGCCCATTCTCCAAGCGAAGATTGATAGCTTCAGACCGCTGTTCGATGGATTGACCAGCAGGTTTAAAGTTGGTGCTAGCCTGTTTCTTATCAGGCGAAAATTTTTGGTTATGTATAGTGGAGAATCTTTTCCTTTAGTTTCTTAAGACTGTTGAGCGTAGTCGGCAGAATAAATCTCTTTGAAGCGCCCTTTTCCAAGACATTGTCGGACTGTCCCACGCTTGATTTCAGTGTGGATAGTTTGAGGAGCTTTTCCAAGTAGAGAGGCAATTTCTCTATTTGATTTTCCTTCTTTTTTCCATCTTTCGATTAAGCGACGGCTATCGATTGTCAAATGTTTGGCTTTTGTAGTATAATTGTCTTGCATCTCTGTGCCTTTCTTGTGTTTGTGGTTGAACAACAAGTATAACACAGAGGTGTTTTCTTATGCCTACAAGAGCTATTGGCTAGTTGAACCATCTAATTTTTAGGAGGGCTGGGTGGCTAACTTCATTATAGAACTTTCATTTACGAACATATAGTAAAATGAAATAAGAATAGGACAAATCGATCAGGACAGTAAAATCGATTTCTAACAATGTTTTAGAAGTAGAGGTGTACTATTCTAGTTTCAATCTACTATATTATGGACAATGCAAGATTCCATAGAATGGGGAAGCTAGAACTTTTATGCGAAGAGTTTGGGCATAAACTTTTACATCTTCCTCCCTACTCACCTGAGTACAATCCTATTGAGACTCTATAATATTTGTAGTGGGTAA
>NZ_QCXQ01000007.1 GCF_003124125.1 Levilactobacillus bambusae | reverse complement strand
GATAGGACGTTGCCGCGCAACCTAAGGAAGGTTTACCGTAATGGTAAGCCTTCTTTTTTGTGCTTTACTGGTATCTTAATGGAATGTTTGGTAACATGGAAATGCCGTTTTAGCTCAATAGGTAGAGCACTTCCATGGTAAGGGAGAGATGTCGGTTCAAATCCGCCAAATGGCTTACAGAATAGAGAAGCATTCTTCTCGGTTAAAAGAGCTTAACGTGATAGGCTTAGGGTAACTGTATGAGGAGGGTGATTGTTGTGACACAGGACTACGATGTCGTTATTATTGGGTCAGGCCCCGGCGGAAATGGGGCGGCCTATGCGTTAGCGGCCGAACATAAGTCGGTTGCCGTAGTGGAAAATGACTTGTTTGGTGGCACTTGCCCTAACCGGGGGTGCGATCCCAAACGGATTTTACTCGCTGCGATTGAGGCTAAGGCTTATCAGGACCATATGTTAGGCAAGGGAATTGACGGCGGAAGCCAGGTTAACTGGCCGGACTTAATGGCGCATAAGCGAAACTATACGGATGCGGTTCCCGAGAAGACGGAAGCTGGGTTGAAAGCAGCGGGGGTGACGACCTACCATGGCAGCGGCAAGTTTACTGATGAGGGGACCTTTGAAATTGGGTCGGAAGAATTATCGGCACGCAACTTCATCATTGCTACGGGACAGCATCCGGCACTCTTACCCATGGCCGGACAGGAAAATTTATTAACGAGCAATGACTTTTTGAACCTCAATCAAATGCCCCGGGACATTACGATCATTGGTGGGGGTTACATTGGGTTTGAACTATCCTCGATTGCTAAGGGTGCCGGGGCCAACGTTCATTTAATTCACCATAATAACCGCCCGCTCAAGCAGTTTGACGAAGAGTTAGTCACTGATTTTGTGGCGGCTGTTAAAGACGAGGGAATTGATGTCCAGCTAAACACAAACGTGACTGAGGTTCAGAAGGCTGACCAGCAGTTTAACGTGCAAACTGCCGATGGCCGGCAGTTTAAAACCGATGCGGTCTTTTGTGCGGCTGGCCGGGTGCCTAACGTTGACCAATTGAATTTGGCGGCCGTAGGGATAACCACGGATCGCCATGGTATTCAGGTCGATGAACATTTGAAAACGACAAACCCTAAGATTTATGCGGTTGGCGATGTTGTTTCGGAATCCCATCCTAAGCTGACCCCGAAGGCAGCTTTTGATGCAGCGTACGTTGCAGCTGATATTTTGAATCCCTCGCAGTCAGCGATAGATTATCCGGCCATCCCAACGGTGGTGTACGGGCAACCAAAGTTAGCGACCGTCGGAGTCAGTGAAAAGGATGTTCAAAGTAATCCCGATGCCTACGAAGTAAAATCACAGGATGTGACGTCATGGCTGACTTACCACCGGATTCACGATCCATACGCCCGGGTAAAAACGATCATCCAAAAGTCAACCCATCAGGTAATTGGGGCGCAAGTAATGAGTAGTGAAGCTGATAGCTTGATTAATGCCTTCACCCTGATGATTGATGAAAAAATCGATCAGAAGCGGTTAAATCAATTGATTTTGGCTTACCCAACGACGGCAAGTGACTTAACCTACTTTAACTAAAATTACCAGAGCTTAGGGACATTATGAGTAGACCATTTTAAGAAGGCAGCCAACCACGATTAAATGGTAATCGTGGTTGGCTGCCTTGTTGTTAGATTTAGATATAATTTGGCGGAGATGACGGACCGTTATCTTTCAGGGTATAATAGGGGGGTCAAAAACAGAAAGGAAGTTTGCCGTGGCCTTTTTAGGAACGTTATGCCTGCTATTAGTTTTAACAACACTGGCAGGTCACCTCTGTAACCGGGTCGGAATTCCGGCCGTCATTGGTGAAATTTTAGTTGGTGTATTAGTTGGTCCAGCGCTTTTGAACTGGATTCAACCCAACCACTTAGTTGACCTATTTTCAAACATTGGGGTTGTGATCCTCATGTTTATTGGTGGCTTAGAAAGCGACCTTAAGCTGCTGAAACGATACTTAAAACCCGCGATTCTTGTCGCAGTCATTGGTGTGATCCTGCCGCTGGCTATTATGGGTGGCGTTAGTTTGGGTTTTGGTTATAGTCTGGTGGACGCCATTTTTATCGGGATAATCTTTTCGACGACGTCCGTCTCCATTTCAGTCGAAGTCTTGAAGGATTATCACGCCCTCTCAACGAAGGAGGGGGCAACCATTTTAGGAGCGGCGGTTGCAGACGATATATTAGGGGTTGTCCTGCTATCCGTTATGCTAAGCTTAGTGGGGGGCGGTCAAACCGGTCATTCTTCCATGAACTTAGGTTTGGTGATCCTCCTTCAAATCGGGTTCTTTGTGGTGACCTATTTGCTGGTCAAGTGGATTGCACCCTACCTGATGCGGCTCAGCGAACGTCTGCTAATGGCTTCTTCAGTTACGATTGTATCCATTGTGATCTGTTTTAGCATGGCCTTTCTAGCTGAAAAGGTCGGTCTAAGCGGGGCAGTGGGGGCTTTCTTTGCCGGGATTGCCGTAGCCCAAACGCCCTACCAAACGGAAGTGGCTGAACACGTTGAGCCCATTGGCTACGCCATTTTCATTCCCGTCTTCTTTGTGAGTGTTGGGTTATCCATTACGTTTACGCATCTAAATGAGTCACTGCTTTTCGTGGTTGTTATGACGGTGCTGGCATGCGTTACCAAACTAAGTGGATGTGGACTTGGTGCTCGCTGGTCCGGGTTTAACCGGCTCAGTTCACGGGTAATTGGGGCCGGAATGATCTCGCGGGGTGAAATGGCGTTGATTACCGCCCAAATTGGGTTTTCGGCGGGACTGTTAACAAAATCAACCTATTCAGACGTGATCCTAGTCATTATCCTGGCAACGGTCATTGCACCGTTCATACTAAAAAATGCGTTAAAGAAGTTAAAGGAATCAGAGTTAGAAGTGGAATAAAGTGAATTAAGAACATTCATTCAAAACGGCCGTCCATCAGCTTCGATATTTACCGAAGACAGTGGGCGGCCGTTTAAGTGATTGCACCTTAGTTATTTAACTCATGTTCAATTTGAAGTTGACCCGCTGGAATCCGGGGCGTTGCAATGAGGGGAGAGACGGGTCCAATGCTGAGGAGGGTTAGGTGATGCATTGCCCGGGTAGCAATGGTGTATAACGTTCCCGTCAATGAAGCGTCCGGGTAGTTTTGGGCTGAAACGTCGTAAGCAATGACGCTATCGAATTCTAATCCCTTGGCCAGATAGATCGGTAAAACAACGGCCCCCTTTGGCAGACTACGGTCCATGTCGGTTAAGAGGGTGACTTGATCGAGTTCACCGTGAATTTCCTGATAGACCTGGCGTGCCTCGGTTAGATTCTTGGTAAGAATGGCACAGACGCTGCTTTCAGCGAGTTCCGTTTGAACCTCCCGGATGAGGGCGCGGGTGGCACCAGCGTGGTCATAGCGAATGATCAGTTTTGGTAGGTCACCAGGGCGGTTAAACGCCTCAATCCGATCACCGTCTGGTAGCAGCGACTTAGCAAACGTCGTAATGGGGTACGTTGACCGGTAAGAACGATTCAGCGTAATTAACCGGGACTTTTTAACGTGGAAGGCTTCGTTTAGCTGGCGTAAAACGGCTTCTGGCTCTTCAACGTCCTTAAAAAGGGCCTGCTCACTGTCGCCAAGGAAGGTCAGTTTGGCACGGGGGAAGGCATGGTGGAGATATAGCAGCTGAGCCAAGGAGTAGTCCTGCATTTCATCGATGAACAGGAACTGAATGGCACTGTTGGTTCCGCCCCCAAGAAGTTGATCCCGCAAGTATAGCAACGGAGCGGCATCAATGAGATTTAGCCGGTGGTACTCAATTTGGTCGTGGTAGTCTGAAATGCTTTGCTGCCAACTGGACTGACTCACGTTTTCGGGTAGGGAACACTGGTTAAGAAAGGCGTTGTACTGCTGGTAAGTATCCAAGAAGTAGCCGTTATAAATGGCATCATATACGGAGCGTAACCGATCTTTGACCAATTTATGGGCAATGTAGGCCACCTCATCATCTAACTGCTGGAATTGGTGGCGCCGTTTGCTGCCTAACAGGGTGTGGTATTCTTCGGTGCTTAGGTTATCAATGGCATCTTGGACCCAGTCCTTTTTGGCCTCAACGTCGATTCGGGCCTTTAATTGTTTAATCAGGGCGTTCTTAAGTTGAAGAAACCGGTCCACGGGTAAGACGTTTGGCAGGGTCTCGTACAAGGCCTTGATTTCCCCGTGACTGAAGAAAATGCGGCCGTCAAATAAAATATCGGTGAAGGCCATCTCGGGCGTCTTTAAGTTCCGGCAGTAGTCCCGAATGGTTGCCATAAATTCGGCCCCCTCCTTGTAGTCGCGCAGGTGGGCATCCCCGGGATGGGTTTGGTCAGCTTCGTAGCGGTCAAACAAGGATTGAACGTGCAGGCCCTCGAACCGTTCGTTAAAGAATTCAGCGAGGGTGACCTGGGCCATATTTCGTTCGCCAAGGCTGGGGAGAACGTCAGAAATGTAGTGGCTAAAAAGTTTGTTGGGAGAAAAGAGAACGATTTGGTCGGCCTCGAGTTCCCTGCGGCTGTGGTACAGGAGAAAGGCAATCCGCTGCAAAATAGCGGACGTTTTTCCGGACCCGGCAGCCCCCTGAACAACGAGCAGGTCACTGCGGGTATCACGAATAATGTCGTTTTGTTCCCGCTGGATGGTTGCCACGATGTTTTGCATGGTGTCGTCGTTTTGTTCGCCCAAAACGTGCTGAAGCATTTCATCGCCCACGGTCTCATTGGTGTCGAACATGTTTTCAATGTGGCCGTTCTGAATAAGGTACTGCCGTTTTTTTTGGAGGTCGGTGGTTTGAGACCCCGCGGGAGTCTCATAGGCCACCTGACCGAGCACACCATTATAGTAGATACTTGAAACGGGGGCCCGCCAATCGTAGATCAAAAAGTTTTGGTCGTCGTCAACGAACGAGGAGGTCCCGATGTATAACCTTTCGGGCTGGGATTCATCCGGATCCTGTATATCAATGCGCCCGAAGTAGGGGGACTTTTCCAGGATTTGGTAGCGTTCTAACTGGTTTTTAATGATGGATTCATTTTCATTCAACCGTGATTCAAGGGCCCGCTGCTGCTGTAGTTCGGCACTGGTATCAATTCGATCATCAATTTCAAACCAGTTTACGGACGTATTGTTACGGTAGTTTTTTTGGACGTCGCGCTTTTCGGCGTGGGCCTTTTCGTATTCGTCCGTGGTGGTTTCAATTCGGTCTGAGATTTTATTAATGACTGAATCTACACGGGCTTGTTCCTGTTTTTGTTCGTCATCCACACGGTCCGCCTCCTTAAATTGCTTGAACAATTTTAGTGTCTTATGGAACGAAAGTCAATGGATCTATTTTACCGCGTCACGGAGAGAAGAAACAGCTTTACAGTTTGCTAAAATCTCGTTAAACTAAGGGTAGAGATTTGTTTCAGGGAAAGTAGGCAGGAACAGAGATAGGGTCCCTTGGTTGAAAGGCTCTACGTGCCGAATTGGACTGAATCACGGAAGAATCGCTGGGAAAACTACCCTTATAGTTGAGTGGCGAGAAATCGCAATATAGGTGGTACCACGCGCAAGCGTCCTAGTGCAGAGATGCAGTAGGACGCTTTTTTTTCCAAAAATCAATCATGATGAAAGTTAAGGGAGCGAGATAAATGGTAGAAAATAAAAAACACGTTATTTTAACTGGCGATCGGCCGACGGGACAATTACACATTGGGCACTACGTGGGATCCTTAGAAAACCGGGTAAAGTTACAAAACAGCGGGAACTATGATACGTACGTTATGATTGCGGATACCCAAGCACTGACGGATAACGCCCGGGACCCCGAGAAAATTCGGCACAGTTTGATTCAGGTGGCGTTAGACTACTTGGCCGTTGGAATTGATCCAAATAAGTCAACGATTCTCGTTCAATCACAAATTCCGGCCCTGTCTGAATTAACGATGGACTACCTAAATCTCGTTACGGTTTCCCGGTTGAACCGGAACCCAACCGTGAAGGCCGAAATTAAGCAGAAGAAGTTTGGCGAGAGCGTCCCAGCGGGCTTCTTTATTTACCCGGTGAGCCAAGCCGCAGATATTACGGCGTTTAAGGCGGACACGGTTCCCGTGGGCGAGGATCAAGAACCTATGCTGGAACAAACCCGAGAAATTGTCCGGACGTTTAATAACGTTTACGACCAAGACATCCTCGTTGAACCCCAAGGCTACTTTCCGCCAAAGGGTGAGGGTCGGATTCCAGGATTAGATGGTAACGCTAAGATGAGCAAGTCGCTTGGCAACGCCATTTATCTGGCGGATGATGAAGATACCATCCAAAAGAAGGTCATGTCCATGTATACGGACCCAACCCATATCCACGTTGAAGATCCTGGTCACGTTGAAGGCAACACCGTCTTTACCTACCTTGATATTTTTGCGCCGGACAAGGATCAGGTGGCTGAATTGAAGGCACAATACGAACACGGTGGCCTTGGCGACGTCAAGATTAAACGGTACCTTAACGATGTCCTGCAGGCCAAGTTAGCACCTATCCGTGAGCGACGTGAGCAATACGCGAAAGACGAAGCTGCGGTGTATGATATCCTTAAACGGGGAAGCGAAAAGGCCAACGTGGTTGCAAACCAGACGTTGCAGGAAGTTCGCGATGCAATTGGAATCAACTACTTTAACTAGTGTGAAATGAGGTGGCGGGATGCAGTACTTGGGGATAATTGATATTGGCTCCAACTCTGTTCGGCTGGCCATCTACGGCCTGCACGAGGATGGAACTTACCGTGAAGTTAAACGGGTCAAGGAAGACAGCCGGCTATCAGAGGGAATGGGCCGAGAAAAAATTTTGCAGCCCACGGCAATTGCCCGAACGATTGCGGCACTCCGGTCGTTTCAAAAGGTCTACCAAAATTACCAGCACATCACGATGATGGGCATTGCCACGGCAGCCGTTCGGCAGGCTAAAAACCAAGCGGCCTTTTTAGACCGGGTCAACCGGGCAATCGGGATTACCATTCAGGTTCTAACAGGGACTGAGGAGGCCCACTTTGACTACCTGGGAACCGTTAATGAACTGAAAGTTTCCGACTACCTCTTACTGGATACCGGGGGTGCCAGCTGTGAATTAGTTTATGTTTCAAACCGTAACTCCCGCGCCGAAATTAGTGTGCCCTTTGGGGCGGTTAGTTTGAGTGAACGGTTCAACCTCCAAAACCGGGTACGGGCGGCCGATCTTTTTTCCGCCCAGCAGTATGTTTGGGACCAACTGGCGGCGATCCCTTGGTTAGGGAAGTGTCAGACGCTGCCCTTAGTCTTGCTCGGCGGTGCCAACCGGTCCCTAGCTCGGATGAACAAAAAGCACCAGCGTAACCGGCACATTGACGACATTCACGGTTATCAGCTCACCCGGACGGACGTTTTTAAGGCGTTTGAAAAACTGCTGCGTGCCGATTTGAAGCAGCGCAAACAGATATCGGGTCTGGAACCAGATCGGGCGGATATTATGGTTGGCGGCATGTTACCCCTGATCCAATTGCTGGATCGGTTGGGGTCCGACCAGGTCCTTTTTTCCGAGAGTGGGGTCCGAGAGGGAATCATTTTTGATTACATTGAAAAACATATTCAACAAAAGTAGGGGTGGGGTTGGACCAAATGAAAGTTTGGGACAGCCCTATTTCGTTAAAGGAGGTAACCCATTTGGGACAGGAACCGTTCTACAAAAAAAGTTATCAGGACCGGTTAACCGAAATTAGTGAGCGCCATCACCTGACAGCGCAAGAGACAGCCCAGTTGATGGCCTTAGCCAACGAACGGGACGGGCAGCTCGTGGAAAACTACCTGACGACCTATGGACTCCCGGAGGGCATTGCCACGGGAATCCGGGTCAATGGGGTAACCCATGACGTACCCATGGTGGTTGAAGAACCGTCCGTAATTGCGGCGGCAAGTAACGGGGGCAAAATGACGGCACTTGGCGGCGGAATGACCGCTACCGTCTTAAACCGGCAGTTAACGGGGCAGATTGTCTTTCAGAAGGTCACCCATCCCGCTGATTTAGCGGCTAAACTGACCCAGTTAGCGCCTGAAATCCTGAAGACCGCAAATGCGGCGCACCCCTCCGTTTTAACCCATGGGGCCGGCGCAACCGATATTCGGGTCCGGCCGATGGCTCCCGATTGGGTGAGCCTGGATTTGCAAGTGGACGTTGGGGAGGCTATGGGGGCCAACACCATGAACACGATGCTTGAGGCGGTAGCGGCATGGCTAACGCCTCAAGTTAACGCCCCCATCTTAATGAGTATTCTCTCAAACTACGCCACCGAGTGTTTAACGACAGCAACGGTTAAGATTCCCGTCGCGGCCGTTGCCACCAAGACACTTAGCGGGGCAACGGTTGCCGCTCAAATTGCGGCTGCCAGCCAGTTTGCCAAGGTTGATTCTTACCGGGCGGCCACCCATAATAAGGGTATCATGAACGGAGTGGATGCCGTTCTCATTGCGATGGGAAACGATTGGCGGGCGGCGGAAAGCGGGATTCACGCGTATGCGGCGCGAAACGGGCAGTACGAAGGCCTGAGCACGTGGCGGGTTGAAAATGAGATGCTATCCGGGGAACTGACCCTCCCCTTAGCCGTCGGATTTGTCGGTGGCGCCATAAACATGCTACCATTGAGTCGGTTAAATCAGCAGATTGCGGGGGTTGAAACCGCACGCGAGCTCATGATGCTAGCAGTCAGCGTGGGACTGGCCCAAAATTTATCGGCCTTAAGAGCTTTGGTTTCCGATGGGATTCAGCAGGGGCACATGCGGCTGCAGTACAAATCACTGGCTGTCACGGCTGGAGCAACGACCGATGAGGTTCCCACTTTAGTGGCCAAACTAACGGCCGTCTCGCACGCAGATCTGGCTACGGCACAAGAACTCTTACAAGAATTAAGACAAGAATAGGTGAAAAAACATGACAAATGATGAAATTGAATTAAACGAGGCCACTCAGTCCCTGTTGAACGCGGTTAACGACTTATTTCCGGGGAACGTTAGCGTACAGTTTATCGGTCAGCTGCAGTCCGGCTACGTGCGGCACGATCAGTCCCAACAGGTACAGTCGGGGAAGGATTTAATGGTTCAGATTGCGGATCTCTCGGCACCCAATTATACGGCTTCCCATGAATTGCTTCATTTATTGATGGTGTTGCGGGGCTTTCCTCAGGTCTTCTTTTCCCTCACTACCGGCAATGAACAGCTGGACCAGCAGCTCATGTTCATGGGAACGGAACTGTATGACATTGTGTGTCATTTTGTGGTGGTGGATGAACAGCGTAAGCACGGCCTGATTAACGACGAAGTAGAAGCGATGTACCTTAAGGGAATCAAGCATACGATTAAACCGGAACCCGAACCGCTGGATGATGAAATGACGCTTCGGCTGCTGACCCTGTTAGATGCCATGGTTTTCTACGGCGACCGATTTGACGAAGTAAAACCGGAGCTCGAACGGGATTATCCGGTGGCATTAGCCGCTGCGGAAAAACTGTATCAGCTAATTTCAGAAAAGAAGATTGATTCACCGTTTACCCTCCGGCGTAACGTGGTGAAGCTTTTCAAGGCGTTTGATGATCAGCTGACGGAGTGGCATTTACCGGCACTTCATAATCCGGAATTTACCACGATTACTTCCGTGTTAAGCGAGCGGCAGCTTCGGTTGAAGGTCCGACAGGTCTTTGAGCTTTTCCACTCGGATCTTCACGATCAAAAAACCGGTCGTCGGGCGTACGTTGGCTTTAATAAGGGGGACAACCAAAATTCCTTTGTCATTTCAGCACCGAAGCCCGGGGATGACACACCAGACTATTACAAGGGAATTTATGAATTAACGGTTGAAGAACTCTTCAAGCAGTTGGAAATGCCTTACATCTTACGTTAGCATCGGGAGGCGTGATAGTATGGATTCGGCGATTCAAACGGCATTTGATCGGGCCCAGCACATGGTATTTCTAACCGGGGCGGGGGTTTCAACCCCCTCTGGGATTCCTGATTACCGGTCTAAGGCCGGCTTGTATACGGGGCATCAAAACGCGGAATACTACCTAAGCCAGACGTGTTTTACGCGGGAACCCGACGTATTCTACGATTACATGAAGACAAATCTGTATTACCCTGAGGCTCGGCCAAACGTCATTCATGATAAACAGGCGGCGTTGACCAATCAGGGGCGGGCCGCTATCGTCACGCAGAATATTGATAATTTGTATCACGTTGCGGGAGCGACCCACCTCGTCGAGTTTCACGGTAATTTATATGACGTTTACTGTGCGGCCTGCCACCAAAGATTTCCGTGGCAGGATTACCTGGTGGATCCGCGTCATGCCATGGATCATGGCTGGTTAAGACCCAACATTGTCCTCTACGGGGAAGGATTAGATCCCGAAACCGTTAATCGGGGCGTTCAAGCGGTGGCGAAGGCCGATTTAATTGTGATCGTGGGGACTTCGATGCGGGTCTACCCGTTTGCGGGATTATTAGATTACCGGTCACCTGCGGCCAAAATTATCGTGGTTAATCAAGAGCGGCTGGATCTGCCGGTTCCCTATACAATGGTTCAGACGAATGCAGAAGAATTCTTTGATGACTTAACCGTTTAATAAAGGGGGAGTTTTTGTGATAACGATTGGATTAACAACGTGGAGTGACCATCCGGCCTTGATTGAAAATGAGGATCGCAAGGTCAGCTTGCAGGAGTATGCGGGTTATTTTCCAACGGTGGAAGTCGACACCCCGTTTTATGGAATTCCCAGAGAAACGACCATTGATAAGTGGTTAGGCGATGTTCCGGAGGGGTTCCAGTTTGTCATGAAAGCAAACCAGGTGATGACGAAGCACGACGTGAGGAAGGACCCGGTTTCAGAAGATGATCGGCAACGGGCGTTTAGGGACTACGTCAAAACGATGCGGCCAATGCAACGGGCAGGGAAGCTGAAGACGGTGCTCTTTCAATTTCCACCGTTCTTTACCCGCAATACGGCTAATATTCAGTACCTACAACTTGTTCGCCAAGAGATGGGGGATTACCCGATTACCGTTGAGTTTCGCAACCCTTCCTGGTATGACGAAAATCTGAAACTGGATTTGACGGCCTATCTGACGTCGCTAAACATGACGATGGCGGTCGTGGATGAACCCCATAACCTTAACGACGGAGTTCCGTTTAAACCGGTTGTCACCACGCCCGACCTTGCACTCCTACGGCTGCACGGTCAAAATCAAAAGGGCTGGTTCAACCAAGATAAGAATTGGCGCAAGACCCGCACCCTGTACCGGTATAGTGATCAAGAACTGGAACACTTTGCCCAGGTGGCGACCGAGTTAGCGAAGCAGGCAAAAGAGGTCTGCATTATCTTCAATAACAACTCTGGTCACGATGCGGCGCCGAATGCGTTAAAGTTGAAGGATCTCCTTCATTTACACTGGGATGATTTGGCTCCCCAGCAACTAAATTTGTTTTGAAAAGAACCGGAGTTAGGGCGAAAACGCATTTTGCCGAACTCCGGTTTATGCTATACTGAGAGAGAATTTATCGAAAATGATACGAACAACAATAAATTAATTAACAAGAGGGGATTCGCATATGTCAGACACAAAATCGACCTTTTACATTACAACGCCGATTTACTACCCATCCGGGCGGCTTCACATCGGAAATACCTATACTACGGTGATTGCAGATGCGATGGCGCGCTACAAGCGCAGTATGGGGGCCGATGTTTTCTTCCTTACTGGAACCGATGAACACGGAGAAAAGATTGAGAAAAAAGCGGAATCCCTAGGCCAGACCCCGAAGGAATACGTTGATGGCATGGCGGATCAAATTAAAGACCTCTGGAAAACGATGGCAATCACGTATGACAAGTTCATTCGGACAACCGATGCCGACCACGTGAAATCCGTTCAGAAAATCTTCCAAAAGCTATTGGATAAGGGCGACATCTATCTGGGCGAATACGAAGGCTGGTATTCTGTTGATGATGAGGAATACTTTACCGAATCCCAGCTAGCTGAGGTCTACCACGATGAAGCTGGCAATATGGTGGGTGGAAAAGCCCCCTCGGGTCATGAGGTTGAATTGGTTAAGGAAGAAAGCTACTTCTTCAAGATGAGTCGGTACGCGGACTGGTTACTGGATTATTACCACAGTCACCCTAACTTTATCCAACCGAACACCCGGATGAACGAAATGATTAATAACTTTATTAAACCTGGGCTGGAAGACCTAGCCATTTCCCGGACGTCTTACAGCTGGGGTGTGCCGGTCGATTCTGATCCTAAGCACGTTGTTTACGTTTGGATCGATGCCTTAAGCAACTACATTACGGCGTTGGGTTACGCAACGGACCATGATGAAGATTACCAAAAGTTCTGGCCGGCTGACGTTCAGTTAGTGGGGAAGGAAATCGTCCGGTTCCATACCATTTACTGGCCAATCATGCTGCACGCCCTTGATTTACCACTCCCGAAGACCGTCTTTGGTCACGGCTGGCTGCTAATGAAGAACGGGAAGATGTCGAAGTCCCGCGGTAACGTTATTTACCCCGAAACCTTGGTCGATCGTTACGGACTGGATGCCGTTCGTTACTACCTAACGAAGGCGATTCCTTACGGTAACGATGGGGTCTTCACGCCCGAAGACTTTGTGGACCGGATTAACTATGATCTGGCGAATGATCTGGGTAACTTATTAAACCGGACAATTGCCATGATTAACAAGTATGAGGGTGGCGAAGTGCCAAGTTTCGTTTCTGGGGTAACTAATTTTGATGCGGACCTAGAAAATACCGCTGCAGAAACGATCACTAACTTTGACCACTTAATGGATACCCTGCATTTTTCCGATGCCCTAGCGGAAATTTGGAAGTTAGTGAGCCGGACAAATAAATATATCGATGAAACCGAACCTTGGCGGCTTGCCAAGAGTGACGTTTTGGCGGACCAACAATTACTGGACGCCGTAATGAGCCATTTGGCAGCTAGTTTACGGGTTATTGCCACGCTCATCAGTCCGGTAATGCCAAACGCCCCCATCCAAATCTTTAATCAGTTGGGGTTGGATGCGGCAACGATTTCGCTTGCTGACCTAAAGCTTGCTGATTTTCCGAACGGGGTCCATACTGTCGCGAAGGGAACGCCAATCTTCCCCCGGCTTGATGCTGAAGAAGAAATTGATTTTATTGCGGGTCAAATGACAAAGTCGACGAAGGTGAAAGGGCGGGCTGCCAAGGCTGAGGCCGAAGCCACCAAAGCTCAAACCGTTGATGACTGGACCAATTTTGATCCCGAACAGACGGACTTAGTGTTAGGTGAAGAGCATAAGGAAATTCGGTTTGAGGCCTTTGAAAAAATCGAACTGAAGGTTGCCGAGGTGCTAGCCGTTAAAAAGGTTGAGGGCGCTGACAAGCTGCTCCAATTCCGGCTTGATGCTGGTGATCAAGGTAACCGCCAAATTCTATCCGGCATTGCCGAGTGGTACCCAAACCCGACGGAATTAGTCGGGAAAAAGGTCATTATTGTTGCCAACCTCAAACCCCGTAAAATGCGGGGAAACGTTAGCCAGGGGATGTTATTGTCCGCTGAACACGATGGCCAAGTGACACTGATTACGGTGCCTGACAACCTGGTAAACGGATCGATTATTGCTTAATTAGATACAGTGAAAGAACTTGGGGGACCGCGGCAAAGTAAATTTGACCCGGTCCCCTTTCATAATTTGAAGGGAGAGCCGATATGAAAATTTTTGATTCTCACACGCACTTAAATAGTGACGAGTTTCAGGCGGATATCCCCGGCTATCTGGCACAGGCTAAACGGTTGGGGGTCGTTCGACTGGCAAACGTGGGGTCGGATACCCGGTTAAATGCCGGGGCCATTGCGTTAGCGCACCAGTACCCTGAAATGGTAGCCGTGGTTGGGTGGCACCCCGAGAACGCCAAGGACTACCACGATTCCACGGAGGCAGAACTGGAAAATCAGCTGGCGGATCCCTCGGTGGTTGCCCTCGGTGAGATTGGGATGGATTACCACCAAAATGTTGCGCCGCATAAAATCCAAAAAACGGTCTTTGAACGCCAATTGGCACTTGCGAGAAACCTGCATAAACCCGTTGCCATTCACTGCCGGGATGCGTTTGAAGAGACCTACAAAATTTTAAAGGCGGCCCACGTTGAAACGTTCGGTGGGGTCATGCACAGTTTTAACGGCGACCCAGAATGGTTAGCGAAGTTTTTGGATCTCGGGATGATGATCTCCTATTCCGGCGTAGTTAGTTACAATAGCGCCCATGATGTGCACGCAAGTACCATTCAGACGCCTTTAGATCGGATGATGGTGGAGACGGATGCGCCATATTTGGCGCCGGTGCCTTACCGGGGCAAGCAAAACGAGCCGGCCAATACCCTGTATACAGTAGAGGCCATTGCCCGGTTACGCAACGTTAACCCGGATGAAATTGCGGCGGCAACCTATCGAAATACCCTGACTTTTTATGGAGTGAACGATGAAGAAAATTAAAGAAGTCCTCGTTGTGGAAGGCAAAGATGATACAAAAGCAATTAGCCGGGCGGTCAATGCGGATACGATTGAGACTCGTGGATCAGCCATTGACGATGATACCCTGCAGCTCATTGAGGAATTAGCGGAGAATCGGGGGATTATTATTTTTACGGACCCTGATTTTTCCGGTGAAAAGATTCGAAAGATTGTGGCCGAGGTGGTTCCAAACGCCAAACACGCCTTTCTTCCCAGGGATGAAGGCCGGCCCGATAAAAAAGGGGGGTCCTTAGGAGTCGAACATGCCACCCCCGACAGTATTCGCCGGGCTCTGGACCATCTTTACACGGAGGTGGAGGATGCACCAGAAGTCATCAGTCAGCATGATTTACTTGCCGCTGGTTTGATTGCCGGTCCCAGTGCAAAACACCGCCGGAAATTACTGGGGGAAGAACTGGGAATCGGGTACGTCAATGGTAAACAACTGGCAAAGCGACTGCGGATGTTTGAAATTAGTTTGGTAGACTTTAACGCTGCGGTGGCATTGATTAATAAGGAGGCAGAATAGGATGAGTCAGATTCCAGAAATTGGTACGCCAGCACGAACCCAGGCGATCCTAAACCGGTACCGGTTATCGGCCAAGAAGAGTTTGGGCCAGAATTTTTTGACGGATTTGAACGTTTTAAATAAGATTGTGCAGGCCGCTGACGTTACTGAGAACGATAATGTTATTGAAATTGGCCCCGGGATTGGCAGCTTAACCGAGCAATTAGCTAAGCGGGCACGTCGGGTTGTGGCTTTCGAAATTGATGAAAACTTGCTGCCGGTATTAGAAGATACCCTTAGCCCCTACGATAATGTCACGATCGTCAATGAAGATATCCTGCAGGCGAACTTGCCTCAGGTCATCAAGCAGACGTTTGAACCAGGGCATCCGCTCAAGCTAGTGGCAAACTTGCCCTATTACATTACCACGCCCATTCTGATGAATATTTTAGGCAGTCAGGTGGACTTTGAAGTTATCGTTGTTATGATGCAAAAGGAAGTGGCTGATCGTTTGACGGCAAAGCCCGGTATTAAAGCTTATGGTTCTTTGTCCGTTGCTGTCCAGTTTGTGGCCAATACCGAGATTGCGTTTGACGTTCCCCACACGGCCTTTATTCCCCAGCCAAAGGTCGATTCAGCCATCGTTAAATTAACACATCGGGAACCGTATCCGGTAATGCCGTACGATGCGCATACCATGATGGGATTTGTAAAGGGCTGTTTTGCTCACCGGCGTAAGAGTTTATGGAATAATCTTCAGGGAATTTTTGGAAAGCAGCCTGAAGTGAAGGAACGAATTGCACAGGTTTTGGATGAGCTTGGAATTTCAGCTCAAATTCGGCCCGAAAAGTTAACGGTTGAAAATTTTATTGAACTAACAAATGCATTTCACAATAACGGACTGTTATAGGGTATAAACGTTGTTATGGGTGATGTTTTCGAAATGTGAAATCAGCGTAACTTTTTCTTGAAATCCAAAAACTCTTATGGTATACTATTGCAATTTTGCATAAATCCTGCTATACTGTATCCTGAGGTGAAGGGCATGCCAACAACGTTAGCAGATATTAAGAAGAAGTTAGATGGGCGCATTGGATCCCATGTAATGGTGATTGCACAGGCGGGTCGAAAGAAAACGACCGAACGTCATGGGATTATTCATGAAACCTACCCGGCGGTCTTTGTCGTTGACTTAGATCAGGCGGAAAATTCCTTTGAACGGGTTTCCTACAGTTATACGGATATTTTAACTAAGAATATTGAAGTTAACTTTGTGGAAGAATTAGAAAAAGAAGCCTAATGTGGGAGCCTATTTTTATAGGCTCTTTTATTTATATAGCGGGTCAATCGGGGGAAATGTTTATTTTACCTGTAAATATTACAATTTGAAAAAATAATGCGTTTAACTGTTATTCTGAGATCGACCCTGCTATGATTAGTTTCAGTTATTTACATAATGTAGGAGTGAAAGTATGAAGCGAACGGATGGGGAACAGGCCACAATGAGTCGAGCTCAGTGGCAAGCAATGCAAGGGCAGCAGACGCCAAAAAAACGTCGGTATATTACTGGGATTGATGGAATGAGAACGTTAGCGGTTATTGGGGTCATTGTCTTTCACCTCGCTCCGTCTTCGCTTCCAGGTGGATTCTTGGGGGTTCCGATCTTTTTAGTCTTAGCGGGTTACTTAGTGACTTACTTCATGTTACGGGATTGGAATCGGGATCGGTCTTTACATATTGGATCATTTTTAAAGCGCCGGATTTTTCGGCTATACCCCACTTTAGTCGCGGTGTTAGTTGCAACTACAGCGTACATTACGTTGTTTCAACGGTCGTTGTTGACGAATATTCGGGCAACCCTTGGAACCAACATGGCGTTTATCTATAACTGGTTTGAAATCGGTCACGGGCAGTCCTACTTTGACCGGGCAATGGGGGAGTCACCCTTTACCCACTTATGGACGTTATCTTTAGAGGGACAGTTCTACTTGATCTGGCCACTTGTCATCATTATTTTGTTGAAGTTCAAAAAGAAATGGCAGGCAGCCGCTGTTCTGATGGTTGGTGCCGTTGCCTCGGCCGTTGAAATGGCCATGCTCTATAACCCAGAGACGGTTAATCGGGTATACTATGGGACCGATACCCGGGCGTTTGCCCTTTTAATCGGGGCTTCGTTAGCATTTATCTGGCCCATGGACAAGTTGTCAGAAAACGTTGGTCGGCTTAACCACCATCTTCTGAACACCATTGGTTTGGCTGCTGTGATTGGTATGGGTTACTTCTACGTCACAATGTCTGGATCTGATGATTTTGCGTACGATGGTGGGATGTTTATCTTTTCCGTTTTGGCCACCCTGTTAGTTGCCGTTGTGGTTCACCCAGGTAGTTCTTGGAATAAGTGGCTGACGAATCCCGTGTTTACATACATTGGTAAACGGAGTTACGGGATTTACGTCTACCAATTCCCGGTGATGGTCTTTTACGAAAACCAAGTTAAGAGTATCGGGAACCATCCGATTATCAATGCTATCATTCAGGTCGCAATTATTTTAATTATCAGTGAACTGAGCTACCGATTTGTTGAACAACCATTAATTCACTATCAATGGCGGAACTTGGGTAGCGATCTGCATAACCTTAGTCTCCATCCCGGTCGAATTATTAGCGGTACCATCGCGGTTTCCTTTATTGTGTTAACCGTGATCGGCATGCAGCTTCAGCCTAGCCACCCGCAGGAATCGGCGCTCAAGAAGACGATTACAGCTCGGAGTGTCGAAGCACAGAAGAAGAATGCCCGGGCAATTAAGCTTCAAAAAAAGCAGGAAAAGGAAGTGGCAGCTTTTTCTCATAACCAAAAGTTAGAAAAGGATGCCGTTAAAAACTTAACGACCAAACAAAAGAAGACCATGAAGGAATATAAGCTTTCCGCTCAAAATATGGTGACGTTACAGCATACGCCAATGACCGCAATTGGTGATTCGGTGATGCTGGACGTTTCCGGGGGCTTGCAAGACCTGTTTCCTGGGGCCGTTGTCGATGGTAAAGTTGGTCGGCAAATGGACGAAGTGGGTCCCATCGTCAAGTCAATGGCGGATAGCGGTCAGCTAAGCCAAAATGTTTTCTTTAACATTGGGACTAATGGAACTGTAACGAAGGATCAGGTGGAGGATGTGTTGACTGACATTGGTCCTAACCGGGACGTTTACTGGACGACCGCCTACGTTCCTAACCGGAGCTGGCAGAATCAGGTGAACAATACCCTGAAGGCCGAGGCCAAGAAGCATTCAAACGTTCATTTGATTGATTGGTATGGGGCAGCTAAGCAGCACCCTGAATGGTTCACTTCAGATGGAATCCACCCGAACAATACGGGAGTTAAGCAATTTGCCAGTTTAGTGGCAACTAGTATTGCTAAGGATAAAGAAAAATAAAATCAATCAACGTTTTCGGAACTAAGGGTAAGGACTTAGTTGCGGAAACGTTTTTTAGTTTGAGAAGCATTTCCTTCGAATTTCCATTCCAGAAGAATTATGATGAGGAAGAATAAGTTTGGGAGGGGTTAAAATGACACAGTACGCCACAAACGATCAGTTGGCACAGATGCCGGTTGACCAGTTCTACCAACAAATGGGATCAAGCCCGGCTGGCCTGCCCACCACTGAAGCGGATCAGCGCTTGACGACTGACGGCCCTAACACCATTCAGCAGGGGAAACGGACATCGAACTTTAAAGCGTTTATTAAAAATTTCACGAGTCTAATGGCCATTTTGCTGTGGGTAAGTGGTATCATTGCGATCTTAGCCGGGATGCTGGAACTAGGGATTGCCATTTGGGCGGTCAACGTGATTAACGGGGTCTTTAGTTTTTGGCAGGAACATGCGGCTAAGAAGGCGACGGATGCCTTAAAAGAGCTCTTACCTACTTATACAACAGTGGTGAGAGATGGTAAGACCGTTCAAATTAACGCTAACGACCTGGTGCCGGGTGACGTGTTTAATATTCAAACGGGGAACCGAATTTCGGCGGACGCCCGGATTGTCCAGTGTGAATCCTTACAGGTTGATGAATCTGCGCTAAGCGGGGAATCCCAACTTGTTTCAAAGCAGGTCGCCTATCATAAGGGGTCCGGTAAATACGATGAGGCCAATTTAGTGTACGCTGGGACCATCGCTGCACAGGGCAATGCCGTTGCGGTGGCCATTCAAACGGGGATGAAGACGGAGTTTGGGCAGATTGCGGCACTGACTGAAGGTGAAAAGAAGGTTGCTTCGCCACTGGAAATCGAGTTAAATCGACTTACCCGGGAGATTTCGGTGATTGGGATGTTAATTGGGGTGGCCTTCTTCATTGCGGCCATTTTAGTTGTCCACACCCCGGTAGCAAAGGCGTTTATCTTTGCCCTTGGAATGATCGTCGCGTTTATTCCGGAGGGGTTGTTGCCAACCGTTACCCTATCTTTGGCTAATGGAGTTCAGGGAATGTCGAAGCATCATGCCTTAGTTAAGGAATTAAACAGTGTGGAAACACTGGGGGAGACGACGGTCATCTGTTCAGATAAGACGGGGACCCTAACCCAGAATCAAATGACGATTGAGCATATTTGGCTGCCTGGTCAGCAATATGATGTTACGGGCGAGGGGTACGAAAATAACGGGCAGATTAAACGGGGAAATCAACCAGTTGCTTTTGGCCAGAACGCCGACTTAGATTTGCTATTACGTGCCAGTTTTTTAGATAACGACACCCAGGTCGAAGCCCCAAAGGACGCTCAACACGGACCAAAAATTATGGGTTCGCCGACGGAGGCCGCCCTGCAGATATTGGTTGCTAAAGCCGGGATGAAAACACACGAGATTCAGTCCACCAATCCCCGTGTAAAGGAATTTGGCTTTGATTCCAACCGGAAACGAATGTCCACGGTCAACCAGGCCACTGACGGGACAAAAACGCTGTACACTAAGGGGGCTTTGGATGGCATCCTAGCACTCTGTGATACCATTCTAGTTCAGGGGCGGGTTCGTCCCATGACGGATCAGGATAAAACCCAGATTGAGCAGGCTAACCAGGCTTTTGCGACCCAGGGATTAAGGTCCCTAGCGGTAGCATATCGGTCAGTAACTGATTCCGAGGATTTAAATCAGACCGCCGATCAACTGGAACATCACCTGACCTTTATTGGTCTGACTGTCATGTCCGATCCACCCAGGCCGGAAGTATATGAAGCCGTTAAACGTTGTCATACTGCGGACATTCGGATCATTATGGTTACCGGGGATGGGCCAACTACGGCCAAAAGTGTGGCGGTGAAGATTGGCATTAACGGGGAAAATGTCCGGATTATTACGGGCGACGAGCTGGCCCAGATGAGTGACTCGGACTTAGAAACAGCGGTCAAGGGTGACGTCTTATTTGCCCGGGTTGCGCCTGAACAAAAGTACCGCATTGTGAAGGCCAATAAAGCAAACGGGGAGATTGTCGCATCAACTGGTGACGGTGTTAACGATGCCCCGGCCCTCAAACAGGCTGATATCGGGATTGCCATGGGCCAAACTGGCACGGATGTTGCAAAGGAAGCTGCCGACATGATTTTAACGGATGACAACTTTGCGTCCATCGTGGCTGCCATTCAAGAAGGCCGGACGGTTTACGCGGACATTCAAAAATTTCTTCTGTATATTTTAAATAGTAACGTTCCCGAAGCGGTCCCTTCCATTCTCTACCTCTTTTCGGGTGGCTTAATTCCACTTCCGTTAACCGTGATGCAGATTTTAACGGTGGACCTTGGGACGGACATGATGCCGGCACTAGGTCTCGGATCGGAAAAGAGCGAGCCGGGAATTATGGATCAACCGCCCCGCCCAAGAAACGCCCACTTGCTGAACCGACGAATTATCTTGAAGGCGTTTGCCTGGTACGGCTTGATTTCTTCCGTTATTTCGACGGCCGCCTACTTCCTTGTGAACTACCGATACGGAGGGTGGCCTCACCAAGCCTTGGCTTCATCGGGATCGGTTTACCTCCAAGCAACGACAATGACCCTAGCCGCCATCGTTTTCTGTCAGATTGCCATGGCCGAAAATTGCCGGACCAAGCTGGTTTCGGTGTTTAAAATTGGATTATTCAGTAACCATCGAATTAACTTTGGAATTATTTTCGAGGTCTGTTTGCTGGCACTCATTATTTATGTTCCGATTCTGCAGGGCATTTTTAACACCACCGGATTAACGACGCTAGACTGGGTAGTTCTAGCCACAATTCCAATTCCCGTCTTTTTAGTTGAGGAACTACGTAAGTTTATGGTTCGTCGCCATTTGAGCCGGGAGGGGAAAAGTCCGGCAGCGGTGAAGTAAAAACGGAATGAAACAACCCGGAATCAGAACGACAACGGGTTGTTTTTCAGTCCCTCAGTGAGATCCATTTACGTGGAAAGGGTTCCAACTCATGCTGATTTCATAGTATAATAAAAAAAATATCAGCATGAAGTCAGGTGAACTCATGAAAGTCGTCGAGAAAGCACCAGCAAAGATTAACCTTGGGCTTGATACCCCTTACCATCATCGAGATGGCACGTTAGAATGGAATATGGTCATGACTTCGGTTGATTTAGCCGATTACGTCGAAATCGCAACCGAACCCAAACATCCGCGGATCCGGGTGTTTACGGACAGTGGTTTTTTACCGAACGACCAGCGAAATTTAGCCTACCAGGCGGCCCGAGTCCTGCAAACCCGGTTTCATATTCATGAGGGGGTAACCATCCGGATTCAAAAACGGGTTCCCGTAGCGGCTGGATTAGGCGGGGGCTCATCGGATGCTGCGGCCGTTCTCCGGGGGCTTAATAACCTTTGGCAGTTAGGCTTGAGTCTAGCGGAGTTAGCCGTGATCGGGTTGGAAATTGATTCGGATGTCCCATACTGCGTATACGGCTGCATTGCCCACGTCCAGGGTAGGGGAGAAATTATTACGCCGCTACCTAAGTTACCCCCGATGTGGATTGTCTTAGCCAAGCCCAAAATTTCGGTCTCCACTCCCGGGATTTTAAGACGGGTGGATTACCAAACGTTGGAGCATCCAGATATTGCGGGCCTTTTAACCGGAATTCGGGATCAGGATTTACCCCAAGTTTTTGCAACCATGGGGAATGCGTTAGAGCCCATTACCGCGAATCGATTCCCGGAGATTAGTCATATCAAAACTAAGATGTTGAATTTTGGGGCGAGTGCGGCCCAAATGAGCGGAACGGGCCCCACACTGTTTGCCGTCTGCGATAAGCAGTCACGGGCCCAACGAATGGTCAACAGTATTCGGGGTTTTTGCCACGAGGTTTACCTCGTTCGCCCCCTCAGTTAAGGAGGATCAATTAATGAAATCAATTCGGAAAGCACTCAAAGTGGCGGGAATTACCGCTGCGGCGGCCACGGGAACTTTAGTGGTAAGTGCCTTAGCCGCCTACCATTTAGCAACGAAGAGCTACAGCCGCAGCCACCAGAAAAATCGGCAGCTATCCATTGCTGAAAATAGCCAGGCAAATAATGCGTGGTATTTAAAGCAGTCACTGGCAGAGTGGCACGTCCAATCAAACGATGGTCTAACGTTGCGGGCAACCTACATATCAGCACCGGTATCGACCAGTCGAACGGTTATTCTCGCTCACGGATTAGGACATTCCAGGGAACAAATGATTCCCTACGCCCGGATGTTTCAGGACCTCGGCTATAACGTGTTAATGCCGGACGCCCGGGCTCACGGCGACAGCGAAGGAACCACGATTGGTTACGGATGGCTTGACCGGCAGGATTACCTGGCTTGGATTGACCAAGTGATTCAACAGGTTCAAGACGCCCAAATTGTTCTCTTGGGGATTAGTATGGGAGCCGCCACGGTCATGGCCGTTAGCGGGGAAACGCTCCCCCAAAACGTTAAGGCCGTGATTGAAGATTCTGGCTACGCAAATGTGCGGGAGGAGGGCAACTTTCGGCTTTGGCATAAGTATCACGTGCCGGTAATGCCGCTCATGCCGATGATTGAACAAATTAACCGGTTAGATGCAGGTTATTGGATGAAGACGAGCGCAATTGATGAGTTGGCGTCACAATCTAAATTGCCAACCCTCCTTATTCATGGGGAAAAGGATCAGACCGTGCCCGTTGAGAATGTTTACACCCTTTATAATGCCCTCAAGACCCCCAAACGGTTATACGTTGACCCCGAAGCGGCCCACGTGATGACCTACGCACGGAACCCCGCGCGGTACCAAGAATTAGTCTCCGATTTTTTGGCACCGTACGTGTACGATGATGTTTTAGATAAAAAAATTTAATTTACGATTGACACGTTTTCAAAATTCCGTATACTGTAAATGGTAACTATTACCGTTTACTGAGAATGAGAGATTGGACTGAATGGGGAATGAGAAAACGTCAATTACACTTTTTGACCGTTTCAGCCGTTGTGCTCACGGTCATTTTTTTAGGCGCGGTTTTAACCGGGTGTCAACAGGCGGCGCCAACCGTTACCAATGGTAAGAAAATTCACGTTGCGACCTCCCTAGACTTTTATGGGGAGGCAGCCAAGGCGGTGGTGGGACCGTACGGAGATGTGACGAGTATTATCAATAGTCCCTCCGTTGATCCCGATAGTTACGAACCGGATACGCAATCCGCGAAGACGGTTGCCAAGGCCAACGTGATTGTACAAAATGGGCTCGGATATGATAGCTGGATGAACCGGCTGGTAAAAGCCAATGATAAACCAGAAGACGACGTGATTACCGTTGGTTCGCTGCTCGGTCACCATACGGGTGATAACCCCCATATTTGGTATGCCCCTGAGATGATGCCCAAGTTAGTGAACCAGTTGGTTAAGCAGTATAGCCAACTGGATCCCCAACACGCTGCGGCCTTTAGGCGCCAGGGGAACGCCTACTTAGCGAAGCTGACCCCCGTGACGACGCTGCAAAAATCCCTGAGGGCGAAGGCGGCCAATCAAAGGATTGCCACCAGTGAACCGGTAGCCAATTACGCTTTGACGGCACTGGGCTATCAAATTGTCGATCCCCACTACGAAAAGGCCATTGAAGAGGGGGCCGACCCCACACCCGCTGATATTAAGCAGGTTCGGGGACTGATCTCAACCCATCAAATTCAATTTTTTGTTAATAATACTCAAAATACGGGGGCCTCAGTCACCCAGTTAGTCCAGTTGGCTAACCGGTCGAAGACACCGGTGCTCCGGGTGACCGAGACGTTGCCAAAGGGAAAGACTTACGAAACGTGGATGCTGGGAATGTACCGGCAAATTCAAAAGATACAACAGCAGGGGGGAGCACATTAATGACGGAACCAATAATTGCCCTAGATCATTTAACGGTCAGTTTTCCGGGTCACCCCGTTTTTTCTGACCTGAACTTAACGGTTAACCGGGGGGACTTCTTAAGTATTTTAGGACCCAACGGGGTTGGAAAAACCACTTTGATGCGGACCATTTTGCACCAGCTGAAGCCAACCAGCGGGCGGGTTGTTTACTATCCCAGTCGGCGGGAAGTTACGGTGGGGTACGTCCCCCAGTTTCGCAACATTGACCCGGAATACCCGTTGTCCATTCGCAACTTTATCGAATTAAACTTCCCCGGGTTTCGGCTTCCCTGGCTGTCTAGAAACGAACGGCTCACAACCAATGCGATCATTCAGCAAACGGGTCTGACCCAGATCGAACACCGGCCGTTGGGGGAAGCTTCCGGCGGTGAAAAGCAGAAGGCCTACTTAGCTCAGGCGCTAGTTGAGAAACCGGATCTTCTTATTTTGGATGAATCAACCGCCAGTCTGGACCCCGTCACCAAGACAGAATTACTGGATCTGGTGAAACGATTAAACGAAACGTCGGGGTTAACCGTCCTCTTTGTCACCCACGACATTCCCATGGCGAGACGGTATTCGAACCGCTACCTCATGATGTCCAAGGGAGGGACGGAAAGTGGCAGAATTCAAGATTTAAGTGACCAACAGGTTTGGAGGTCGGACCATGTTTAGCTACGTTTTTATGCAGAATGCGTACTTAGCTAGTACGATTATTGCCATTATTTGTGGGATTGTCGGGGTCTTCGTCATTGCCCGAAACATGTCCTTTCTGACCCATACCCTGTCAGAAATTGGGTTTGCTGGGGCGGCGTTCGGCTTATTTGCGGGGTGGAGCGCCCTGGGTGGGATGCTGTTGTTTACAACGGTTAGCTCCGTTCTAGTGGGGCAGCTCAGTGCAAAAACTTCTCGGCGGGAGTCGTCAATTTCCGCAATTTCCGCGTTATTTATCGGGTTGGGAATTTTATTTATTTCCCTGTCTAACAAAAATGCCAGTTACGCCACCAACATTTTATTCGGGAGCGTCATTGGCATTGATGCGGCGGCGGTTCATCAATTAATTTGGCTGTCAGTGGCTGTCTTAGCCGTCATTTTTGTTATGTACCGGTTCTTAACGTTTGATTCCTTTGATCCAGTGGGCGCGTCCGTCCATGGTTTATGGACCAACGTTATTTCTATCGTATTTCTAGTAATTCTAGCGTTTAGTGTCAGTGTAGCGGCCCAGGTCGTGGGGTCCCTCCTGATTTTTATTCTCCTCACGCTACCCGCTTCGGCGGCCAAGTACTTTTCTCACTCGGTGGTGGGCATGATGACAATTGCCGTTTTTCTCGCCTTAATTGGCGTTTGGGGTGGGTTATACCTTGGTTACGTGACGAATTGGCCGGTTAGTTTCTTCATTGCGGCGATTGAAGCCGGGTTTTACTTTTGTGCCCTCCTGATTGAACGGTTTAAAAAATAGGCATATGGATGATGGCCACCCCGGTGGGATCCTGGATTCAGGTTGAATTCAGGTTCTCCGCGGGGTGGTTTTTGGTTTCTGAAATTCTTAGCGTAAAATCCGAACATTAAACCGAGCGGGTATGGTAAAATGTAGCGTAAACGACTTTAAAAAATGAGGTGGACTAGGTTGAAGACAAGAAGAAGTGACCGACTCGTCGACATGACGAGATACTTATTAGAGCGTCCCCATCAGCTGATTTCCCTGTCGTACTTTACCAAGCGGTATGACTCAGCCAAGTCTTCCATTAGTGAAGATTTAACCATTCTAAAACGGACCTTTCAGAACCGGGGGACCGGAATTTTAGAGACGGTACCGGGAGCAGCCGGCGGGACTCGATTTATTCCCTACATTCTGCGGGAAAATGCCGAACAGTTTGTGAACCAGATGTGTACGGACCTGAGTGAAGAGGACCGGTATTTGCCCGGGGGCTATGTCTACATGTCAGATGTGCTTGGACAGCCCCGAATTCTTAACGAAATTGGGCGGATTATGGCCACCCAGTATTTGAATGATCCGATTGATGTGGTCATGACGGTGGCCACGAAGGGAGTTCCAATTGCCCAAAGCGTGGCCTTTTACCTGGGGGTCCCGTTCGTAATTGCCCGGCATAACGCGCAAATTACGGAGGGCTCAACGGTGAGTGTTAACTACGTCTCCGCTTCCACGGAACGAATTGAACGGATGGCGTTATCCAAACGAAGCATTGCCCCTAACTCACGGATCCTGATTGTGGATGACTACATGAAGGGTGGCGGAACCATTAGCGGGATGCGGTCGCTGGTGGATGAGTTTGATTCCCAGCTAGTCGGCGTCTCCGTATTTGCGGAGGGGGCTTACTCGGGGGAACGACTGATTAACCGTTACACCTCACTCCTCCACGTTGATACTGCGAACAAACAGATTGACGTTCAACCAGGGAACTATCTCGACCAAATTTTTGGTGATCAAAATCTAACCGTAAAGGGCAAGGAGAAATAAGCAATGAGTACACGAAATACAATTATTTTAGCTGCGGGTAAGGGTACCCGGATGAAATCTAAAGTGTATAAGGTTCTTCATCAGGTGTGTGGCAGGACGATGGCCGATCACGTTTTAACCCAGGTGGAAAAGACGGCCATGGATAACATCGTAACGGTTGTGGGTTACGGTGCCGAAGCGGTCGAACGGGAGTTAGGCGATCGGACTCAGTACGTCGTTCAAGATGAACAGCTGGGGACCGGAGATGCCGTACTAAGGGCAGAACCGCTCCTAGGCGACCTGGACGGAACCACTCTGATTGTGAGTGGGGATACACCCCTCTTTCAGTCGGAAACCTTTGACAAACTATTAGCCTACCACCGGGCTCAAAATGCAGCGGCTACGGTATTGTCCTCCGTTGCCCCAGATCCTACGGGATACGGTCGAATTGTCAGAAACGACCTGGGAATGGTGGAAAAGATTGTGGAACAAAAGGACGCCACTGAACAGGAACAGGCCATCCAGGAAATTAACACGGGGGTTTACGCGTTTGATAACCGGCAATTATTTGAGGCCCTCCATCAAATTAATAACGATAATGCGCAGGGGGAATATTACCTGACGGACGCCATCGAAGTATTGAAACGGCAGGGACAAACGGTTGGTGCTTATACCATGGCCAACTTTGAGGAGTCCATGGGGGTCAACGACCGAATTGCGCTCGCTAAGGCTACGCGCATTATGCAGAAGCGAATTAACGAAACCCACATGAAAAATGGGGTCTCAATGGTGGACCCAGAACGGACCTACATTGACGTTGACGTTCAAATTGGTAACGATACAATTCTTGAACCCGGGGTTTATCTAAAGGGGACGACGGTTATCGGCAGTGACTGCTTCATTGGGTCGAACGCTGAGGTTCGGGATTCCGTTATCCACGATGGCGTTACCGTCACGTCCTCCCTGGTTGAAAAATCCGAAATGTTTGACGAAAGCAACATTGGTCCTTATAGTCACCTGCGACCTGACGCTAAGATCGGGCCGAAAGTTCACCTCGGCAACTTCGTGGAAGTGAAGTCGGCCACCATTGGCGAAGGGACCAAAGTGGGCCACTTAACTTACGTGGGTAACGCTAAGCTGGGTAAGAATATTAACGTTGGTTGCGGCGTTATCTTTGCCAACTACGATGGAAAACACAAGCACGAAACAACGGTGGGCGATGACTCCTTTATCGGGTCAAACGCCAACTTAATTGCCCCAATCACAGTCGCTGATCATTCCTTTATTGCTGCCGGATCAACCATTACGGATGACGTTAACCAGTTTGATATGGCCATTGCCCGGGCCCGCCAGACCAATAAATCCGGCTACTACAAGAAGCTGCCGTACTCGGGTGAAGAATAAACGTCTTGATGACGGCTTGTATTTTGCAATTATCTGGCATAAAATGTGGTGTAGAAAAATTTTGCAGATAACTTGCCACTGGAGGATTTTATGGCTGAACAATATTTTGATCCAAAGTTAAAGATTTTTGCCTTGAACTCTAACCGACCTCTGGCTGAAAAGATTGCCAAGGTTGTCGGAGTTGATTTAGGAAAGCTCGCGGTTGATCGGTTTAGTGACGGAGAAATTCGGATTAACATCGAAGAAAGCATCCGGGGCGATAACGTTTATGTCATCCAATCAACCTCAGCTCCCGTAAACGATAATTTAATGGAATTATTGATCATGGTGGATGCTTTGCGCCGTGCGAGCGCTGCAACCATTAACGTGGTCATTCCGTACTACGGTTATGCGCGTCAGGACAGAAAGCAACGGTCCCGCGAACCCATTACCGCTAAGCTGGTTGCGGACATGCTAGAGACGGCTGGCATTAGCCGGGTGATTGCGCTGGATCTTCACGCAGCCCAGATTCAAGGCTTCTTTGACGTTCCGGTTGACCATATGATGGGCGCCCCGTTACTCGCTGATTACTTTTTAAATAATCACCTGGACGAAAATGCCGTTGTGGTTTCACCTGATCACGGTGGCGTTACCCGGGCCCGGGCCATGGCTGAGTTCCTGAAGACCCCCATTGCCATTATTGACAAACGGCGGCCTAAGGCTAACGTGGCAGAAATTATGAACATTATCGGTGATGTTAAGGGTAAGCGATGCATCATGATTGATGATATGATTGATACCGCTGGAACCTTAACGTTAGGATCACAGGCCCTAATTGACGCAGGTGCGTCCGACGTTTATGCTTGTGCAACCCACCCGGTATTATCAGGTCCCGCCATTGAGCGACTAGAAAATTCTCCGCTAAAGGAGATTGTGGTGACGGATTCCATTCAACTTCCAGAAAGCAAAAAGATCGATAAGATTGTCCAAATTTCGGTCGCCCCATTAATTGGGACGGCGATCAAACGGATTAACGAAAATAAGCCGTTAAGTCCGTTATTCCACAACCGGTTCCACGTGGAAAGCAAGTAAACAAGTGATTTAGGACTGCTAAAAACAACGGTCACTAACGGTACTGGTGATGATCAGTAAGGTTAGTGGCCGTTAGTTGTAAGGTGGGTGAAGAAATGAAATTAATGGGGGATATTAGCTGGGCGTTTGCAACCGCCATTCTCATTATTTTGGTGGGCGTGTTGTTTATTCCGTTTGGAACGTCGGTCATCACCGTGGCCAACGCCTTTTTTATGATTGGTCTAGCTTTCCTAGCGTTGGCCGCCTTTTTTATTATTGAACGGGGCCATTTATTAGCTGGCTGGCGGCGGTTTAACAAGCGGGGCGGTCAAACGGATGACAAACCCCAAAAGATTGATGTCCGGTCCGTTGGCAGCGTGAAAAACGGGCCAATCGTGGTAAATCAGTACGCCCGGTTCTGTTTAATCAACGGGGGCGTCCTCATTATTTTAGGAATTTTTTTAACGGTGTAAAACTTAAGAGGCAGGAACATAAGACGTTCAGGCCATGCCAAATAGGGCAGAGGACCAGGTTCGATTGTATTTTGATCGGATTTGGTCCTCTGCCCTATTTGGTTGTGGTCTGTTTTTAGTCGGGTTCCACTTCTCAACTTTTTTGCGGTTAACCAAGCTCACAAATAATACTAAAACCCAGTATTTTTTATGAGCTCCGTTAATCCTCAAAAGTAAGCGAGAATCTCCACACCCTGTTCCGTAACTACTGATCCGAAAGCATCCTGTCAAGGATGCTTTCGGATCATGTTGCAAGAGTCACATTTTTAAGCGAAGCGGGCCTAATGTCCTAACTTCCTTTTTTATGGCCCAAAGATCTAATTGATTAATTCTTAGCCAAGACCTGATTAATGGCGTAGGCGACGCCATCTTCGGCGTTAGTCTTGGTCACAAATTGAGCGGCCTGCTTGTCTTCGGCGATGCCATTGCCCATGGCAACCCCGGTTCCAGCATACTGGATCATGGTTAAGTCGTTGCCCTGGTCCCCAATAGCCATAACGTCATCGGCGGTCAAACCGAGTTTGTCTACGAGCTCGCTTAGTGTGTTGCCCTTGCTGGCCTTTTTGTTCATGACCTCAATAAAGTACGGTTCACTTTGAACAACGTAGTACTTTTCCCGGTAGCTTTCGGGAATTTGAGTGTTTACTCGGCTAATAACGGTGGGGTCATCAACGAACATACACTTGGAAATTTTCAGCTGATCGGACATTTCGTTTACCGTCCGGTACTTAATTAACATGCGAACTAGGTAGCTTTCAGCAATCGAATATCCGCTGATGTCCCGGTTGGCCGTATAGATATAGTCGGCCGTTTCCGTGTGAAAGTGGCTGTTCAGTTTGCGGGATAGTGCCTCAAGGTCAATATAATCATCTAAGGTAAGCTGGTGGTTAACGAGAACGTTGCCCGAAACCGTTTGGGCCATGGCACCGTTAAACGTGATGACGTAATTATCATCACCGCTGATTCCTAATTCATCTAGGTAGGGGTTGGCACCGGATAGGGGGCGCCCTGTACAGAGCACCACTTTAATTCCTCGACTCATAGCCGATTGGATGGCAGCCTTGGTGGCGCTAGTGAGTTCGTGATCCGGATTCAATAAGGTCCCATCGATATCAATTGCAATTAATTTAATACTCATGATTTTACTCCTTTGGAATGGTGAGTTGGTTATTGTGAATGTAACGGCCGAAGTCGTTAAATATATCTTGGAAGAGGTTAATGCCGCCATCTTCCGGAATGAGCATTTCCTTCGGGAAGAAGAACCGCTGGTCACCCGAGAGTTTCCCGCTAATGGCGTTCACGATCGCTGATTCCTGGGAGAGTTCAACGAGGCTGCCATCGGAACGCATGAGTTCAATCTGAGTCAGGGGCTTCTTCATCTTGGGGTCGTAGGCGTCATCATAGGGCAGGTCATAGCTATTATTAATGGCGGTGTACGCATGGCTGTCATAACCGGCGTCGCTGATGAGTGCCCGTAAGTGGGGAATCAAGGTGGCCGTTTCAGAGTCAAATTCAACACTCTTTAGGGGCTTGCGGTCGAGGAAACGGTGGGAGAGGTCGGCTAATATTTGGTCGTTCGCCGTTCGCCAGTTAATAAAGTAGGTCCCAAAGACCCCGTCATCTAAGTTGAGGTAGTCCTCTAGGCTGAACCGATGCTCAAAAAAGGGAATTAGGAGGGTGGGCACGAAATCTTCGTCACCGTTGCCGGCTTCATAAATTTCCTTAGCCCGCTGCAGCAAGTGATCTAAAATGACCTCCATTGAACGAGAAACGGGGTGGAAGTAAACCTGTTGGTACATTTGAAACCGACTGACAATGAAGTCTTCAACCGCATGTTTACCGCTAATATCAAAGGCAATCCCGTCTTGGTAGGGCTTCATGGACCGCAGTACCCGCTGTAAATCAAAGGTTCCGTATTTAACGCCAGTATAGTAGGCATCCCGGAGGAGGTAGTCCATTCGATCAGCATCCAACTGACTGGAGATCATCTGCACCACCTGCTTATTAGCGTAGGTTTTTTGGATGACGCTGGCCACTTTTTCCGGAAATTCTGGACTGACGGAACGCAGAACGCGGTTCACTTCGGTTTCCTCGGACGTCAGAATTTCCACCGTAATGGCCTCGTGATTGGTTTGGAAAATATGTTCAAACGTGTGGGAGTAAGGGCCGTGGCCAATGTCATGAAGCAGGGCCGCACAAAGAGCCACCAACCGTTCCGAATCATCCCAGAGCCCGTCTCCCGCGGCCTTTGTCGGGTAGTTGCGCTGGAAATGATCGCAAATCTCCCGGGCCACTTCGTAAACCCCTAATGAGTGGCCGAACCGCGTATGTTCAGCCCCATGAAAGGTGAAGGAAGTGGTGCCGAGCTGTTTGATGCGACGCAGACGTTGGAATTCCCGGGTGTTAATGAGGTCTAAAATAACCTGATTCTCAACGTAAATATAGTTATGGACTGGGTCACGGAAAACCTTTTCCCGTGGAAGTCGTTCGTTAGCGTATGACAAGTATTACCCTCCTAAGTCGACGAGGTCACGTCAGAATGGAAACGTCGTCCTGTATAATAGTTCCATTATACAGGAATTCAAGCAAAAGCTAAATTCGAGATCAGGGTTGGTCAATTCTTAGCTCTAGACCCCAGAATAGATTATAATGGGGGTAATGAATACCTTGAGAGGAAGTGTCAACGTGGACGAACAAAAAGCGGGAACACCAATTGCCATTCACTTGCAAACGGAGATTAAACAGGATGACGACATCACCAGCTATAAATTAGATGTGCAGGGGCGGCTAGTTCAGATGGGCCAAACGATTTACATTCGGTACGTTGAACAGGATCCAGAATCTGATTACCAACCGGTACCGGTAACGATGAAGTTATCGGCTAATGGTGATGTGCAGTTAACACGTTCGGCGGAGAACCGGCTGCGCTTACTGTTTAAAGCGGGCAAACGAATTCGGGCCCAGTATCAAACCCCGTTTGGTTCAATTCCTGTCGAAACGGTCACCCCGTTATTAGACGTAAGTTTTCGGGACCGGCCATTTGGTGGTAACGTCAAAATTGATTACAATCTATACGCTAACGGTGAATTAGTGGGAGATTACAAGATTCGATTGCAATTTACGGCTTAAGCGAGTATGATATCTATTGCTTAGACTGTGGAAAGGACGTGCACCAGTTTGGAATTAAAAGTCTTTGAAGGCCAGAACAAAAATGAATTATCAATGATCGAAGTTGCTCATGCCATTTTGTCTAACAAGGGAGATGTCATGCCATTTGCTGACCTTGTTAACCAAGTGCAACAGTACATGGGAACAAGCGACGGAGAAATCCGGGATCGGCTCTCGCAATTCTACACGGACTTAAATATCGATGGAAGTTTCATTTCTCTGGGTGATAACCTTTGGGGCTTACGGACTTGGTATCCGTACGAATCCATTGATGAAGCAACTGTCCACATGGACGAAGAAGAGGATATGCCTAAACGCAAGAAGCGTAAGAAAGTGAACGCCTTCTTGGATGATGCAAGTGACGATGATGATGTTATTGACTACGATGACGATGATCCAGAAGATCAGGAGTTAGTCGATGAAGAAGATAACGACAACACCGAAGATGACACAGCGGACGAAACCTACGTTGATGATCAAGGGGTTGCGGAAGATCACGAAGCAGACCTAGGCAAGTACCAACATGATCTTGAAGACATCGACGCCCAACAGAGTGCGGATGACGAAGAAGACGACGATTTACCAGATGGAATCGAAGGGCAGCTTTCTGAACTTGATCCTGATGATGATCATCTCGACGATGAAGAAAATTAATTTTTAACTTGACGCATCAATAAATTTCGGGTATTATCTTTTTTGGGCTCTTTACGGGTACGTAAAGACAATCACACTGATGATAACCAAGCTCCCTATTCCAATGAATAGGGAGCTTTTTTCATGGTTCATCCCCAAATATAAAAAATTTAAGGAGTTATCACATGACCAAATATATTTTTGTGACTGGCGGCGTTGTGTCATCATTAGGTAAAGGAATCGTAGCAGCCTCGTTGGGTCGGCTATTAAAAAACCGGGGCCTAAACGTTACCATTCAAAAATTTGATCCCTACATTAACGTTGATCCCGGAACGATGAGTCCCTATCAACATGGTGAAGTATTCGTGACGGATGATGGGACTGAAACCGATTTGGATTTAGGCCATTACGAACGTTTTATTGATAACAACTTAAATAAGTACTCCAACGTGACAACGGGGAAGATTTATTCTGAAGTGTTAGAAAAGGAACGGCGCGGAGACTATCTTGGCGCAACCGTTCAAGTGATTCCACACATTACTGGCATGATTAAAGAGAAGATTGAACGGGCAGGGAAGACGCTCGGCGCCGATATTGTGATTACGGAAATTGGGGGAACGGTGGGTGATATTGAATCACAACCATTCCTTGAAGCCATTCGGCAAATGAAGGCGGATGTTGGTGAAGACAACGTCGTCTACATTCATACTACGTTGATTCCTTACCTCCGGGCGGCCGGCGAGCAAAAGACGAAGCCAACGCAACACAGTGTTCGGGAACTTCGGGGCTTGGGAATTCAACCAAACCTCTTGGTTGTTAGAACCGAGGTACCGTTGACCGATAGCGCCCGCAAGAAGATTGCCGGCTTCTGTGACGTTAAACCAGAAGCAGTAATTGAATCCAGAGATGTTGATTCTATCTATGATGTTCCGTTAATGCTGCAGGCCCAAAACATGGACCAAATCGTGCTAGACGACTTACACGTTGAAGCACCTAAGGCAGACATGACAAAGTGGTCCGAAATGGTTGAACACGTTAAGAACTTGAAGAAGACCATTAACATCGCTCTCGTTGGGAAATACGTGGCACTTCACGATGCCTACATTTCCGTTGCTGAAGCGCTGAAACACGCGGGTTATCCGGTGGATGCTGATATCAACCTAACGATGGTGGATTCAGAAAAGATTACTCCGGAAAACGTTTCGGATATGTTAAAGGATCAAGACGGTATCATCGTTCCCGGTGGATTTGGGGATCGTGGTATCGAAGGCATGATTCAAGCCATTAAGTACGCCAGAGAAAACGACGTTCCGTTCCTCGGAATCTGCTTAGGGATGCAAATGGCAGCCGTTGAATTTGCCCGTGATGTCTTAGGCTACGCCGACGCCAACTCAAGCGAAATGGATCCAACGACAGACCATAAGATTATTGATTTGATGGCGGATCAAGAGGGCGTTAATGATATGGGTGGCACTCAACGACTGGGTCTCTATCCGGCTAAGTTGGTTCCAGGATCCGTTACGGCAGCGGCTTACGATAACCAAGAGTTAATCCAAGAACGTCACCGGCACCGTTATGAATTTAACAACCAATACCGTCAGGAAATGAAGGATAAGGGCCTGGTTTTTGCCGGTACTTCACCTGACGATCGGTTAGTTGAAGTCATTGAAATTCCAAACAAGAAATTCTTCGTGGCTTCCCAATACCACCCAGAATTCCTGTCACGGCCAAACCGGCCCGAAGGACTTTTCCGGGCCTTTGTAGCAGCGGCTAACGACGTTCATGACGAAAAGAATGCGTAAAATGAATTTGATTATCCAGTAACGGGTAACATGAGAGGCTGTGACATTAGTCGTTTAAGCCTGGCAAAATAAGGATCCTCCCGTAATACGAACGTTCTTTGTTCGTGTTTTGGGAGGATCCTTATTTTGATTTGGCTTGACTAATGTCACGTCACTACTGGTGCGAAGTCATCCGTACTTTGGATGTTGGGCTTCGTGTCAGGCAGCAGATTTGTGTTTTCTGAGCGAAGCGGACTTATAGTACAGCCCCCTTTCTTTACATAGAAGTTTACTATTAAGGTGTTTTTCGTGGACGTTACCGTTCGATTATGAGATAACAGTACGGAAGTTATTTTTAAAGTTTCCTTAAGCCCAGTGGTAAATGTTACAATTAGAAGGAAATGACGTGAAAGTGTTGTGTTTTTGCTGTCATTTAATTATTATTAAGCTTGACTGTACGAAATACATGGTACCGCATGATTAAATAAGTGAGGAACTCGTCACAATGAAGAAAATGAATATCCGCGGTGGTCGGCGCCTTACAGGTGAGGTCACCATTGGCGGAGCTAAAAATAGTACTGTAGCCTTAATCCCCGCCGCAATTCTGGCGGATACCCCCGTGCGCTTTGACATGGTCCCGGACATTCTGGATGTGCATAACTTAATGACCATTTTGAATTCGATGAACGTCCACTCAACATTTGGGGACGGGGTATTAATGATTGACCCCACTCAAATTCAAGAGGGGCCCCTACCAAGTCGAGCCATTAAAAGTTTACGAGCCTCATATTACTTTATGGGGGCCTTGCTCGGCCGGTTTAACCGGGCCACGGTGAGTTTCCCCGGCGGCGATAACATTGGTCCGCGCCCCATTGATCAACACATCAAGGCGTTTCGGGCGCTCGGTGCCGAGGTTGAAGAAAACAGTGGTACCGTCACCATGGTGGCACCGAATGGTCTCCGGGGAACCACGATCTTTTTAGATGTGGTTTCCGTTGGTGCAACCATTAACACCATCCTCGCAGCCGTTAAAGCGGTTGGGACGACGGTAATTGAAAATGCCGCTAAGGAACCTGAAATTATCGATATGGCCACTTTCCTGAACAATATGGGCGCCCACATCCGGGGTGCCGGAACGGATGTCATCCGTATTGAAGGAGTGGCGTCACTCAACGCTACCAACACCCACACGATCATTCCCGATCGCATTGAAGCGGGAACCTACCTAGCGTTAGCTGCTGCAGCGGGAGACGGGATTATGATTCATAATATCATTCCTGAGCACTTGGAATCCTTTACCGCTAAGTTATTGGAAATGGGGGTTGATCTGGTCGTGAATGAGGACAGTATCTATGTCCCTCACTCAGAAAACCTCAGGGGGATTCAGGTGAAGACAATGCCATTCCCCGGTTTTGCAACGGATTTACAGCAGCCAATTACGCCACTAATGTTTAAAGCGGTTGATACGAGTACCATTATCGATACGATTTATCCCAAACGGCTCAAGCATGTTCCCCAACTGCAAAAGATGGGGGGCAATATTCGGTCCGAAGACGGAATGATCATCGTTGACCCGAGTGATGAATTGCACGGAATGGACGTTGACGCGGGTGAAATTCGGGCCGGTGCCGCATTAATGATTACCGGACTGATGGCAAAGGGTGAAACCCGAATCCACCACGCCGAAAACATTTTACGGGGTTATGACCGGATTGTTGATAAACTCACGGCTTTAAACGCTGATATTGAGATTACCGAAGAGGAACCCTCAATTGTTGAAGAACAAGACTAGTCTTGTCGGCTAGCTCGTTTAATGTTATAATTTGCGAGTTGACGAAAAATCAATCTCTGAATCGGAAAGGTTCAGGGCAAAAGGAGCGTATACATCATGCAACAGGGAATTCACCCAGATTACCATGAAGTTGTCTTCCAAGATTCCAGTACAGGTAAGCAATTTATCTCTGGATCAACTGCAACTTCTGACGAAACTGTCGAAATCGACGGTAAGACTTATCCATTAATTCGTGTCGAAGTTACTTCTGACTCTCACCCATTCTACACTGGTAAGCAGAAGTTCATGAAGGCCGACGGAGCCGTTGACAAGTTCAACAAGAAGTACGGTCTTAAGTAAGTTAAGATCTAACGTAAAGAGCCGTCATCAACAGCATGTTGATGACGGCTCTTTATTACTTTATTATCTGTGGAGCTGATCAAGGTGCTTTTTTCTGAGGGAGCGGGTATTATTCCAAACCCACAGGAAGTTAATGGCAACCAAGACGGACGTTGAAATAAAGACCATTTGGTAGTTGAAGGCTCCCGACACAAGCGAACCGATGACGGGACCCACAACCATCCCCAGGTACTGGAAGGATTGGTTCCAGGAAAATACCCGGCCGGTGACCTCGGTTGGACTATTTTTAGACAGCAGGGTCTGAACCGATGGCAGCATCGAGGCGTTCGATACCCCGATAAGAAACCGAAGCCCAATTAGCTGCCAAACGTTTGTGACAAACGCCATGGGGATGTAAATGAGGATCGCAAAGACGAATCCGAACGTCAGCACAAGTTCGGTGCCGACACGATCTCCTAGTTCACCAAGGCGTGGTGCAGCTAAAATAGTGGCAATCCCCGGCACCGAAGAAACAATCCCGGCAAATAAGCTGACGGCATTGGAACCGTGCATAATCTGTTTAACGTATAGTGAGATAATGGGGGAAATTGAGGTGTTAGAGGCCTGAATAATTAAGGTGGTAAAGAAAAGGGCGAACACCAGCCGGGGGTGCTTTAAGGAGGCAACCACTTCCTTTGGACTGTTAGTCTCCTCCTTGGTCACGGGTTCGAAATCTTCCTTAACGAAAATCAGGGTCAAAACAAAGGCGGAGAGAAGCAGCACGCCCGTAATAAAAAAGGTCGGCCGGTAACCGAAGAATTGGGCGAGCACCCCGCCAAGCAGAGGACCTAATAATGATCCGCTCACACTACCAGTTGCTAACGTTCCTAAGGCCCGTCCACTGTTTTCCTTAGGGGCCTGCGTTGCAATTAGGGTATTGGCATTCCCAATGTACCCCGAAAAAATGCCTTGAATGAGCCGCAGCACAATTAATTCCCAAACGTTACTGACGAGTCCCATGCAGCCCATGACGAGCGCCATTCCCAGGGAGGCCCGGAGAAGCATTGGTTTTCGGCCTAGGCGGTCAGCCAGACTGCCCCACATTGGGGATACAATTCCAGCAACGAGGTAGGTGGCAGCAAAAGTCACCCCACTGTAAATACTTAGCTCCCCGCGGGAAAAATGGCCCAGGGTGGCAACGTATAACGACAGAAAGGGCATGACCTCGCTAAAACCGACGCTGGCCATAAAGGTGCCAAACCAAAGAATGATGAGATTTCGCTTCCACAGCGGCGTTTTGGGGGTGTGCGGTTTTCCGGACACATCATCCAAGATTAATCAATCTTCTTTCTTATTCAGATTTTATGGTTTAAAATAAGCACAGGATTAAATGCCGATTTCAAACAAATCGATGTAAATATAAAATTAAGCATACCACTTTCAGTGGGTAACGACAAAGGGAGCACAGCTATGGCGCAGAAAAAAACGCATCGGGTTCGACGACTTCTGACACAGATTGGGTTGGGCCTAGTCATCCTCATATCGCTAGGATTAATCTTTAACGAACAGATTAAGGACTGGATGATTACGTCTTACCAGCCTAAGGTAACTCAGGCCAGTGTGAAGCAAGGACATCAGCAGCCCGCAGACTATGATTTTAAGGCGGTTAAGTCCTTGGACTTTTCCACCGTGGCTAAGGCCAGGTGGAACTCGAACCACCTGGCAATTGTTGGGGAACTCTTGATTCCGGATGATGACGTCCACCTCCCCATTGGCCAGGGAGTTTCTAACGATACATTGGCATTAGCTGCGGGAACTATGCGGTCCAACCAACAAATGGGGACGGGCAATTATGCGTTAGCTGGGCACCATATGACGTCTAAAACGATCCTTTTTAGTCCACTTTACTGGAAGGCCCGGGTGGGTCAGACCATTTACCTTTCGGACCAGCATAACGTTTACGAATATAAAATGACGGTCCGCAAGTTTATTCCGGCCACGGATGTGCAGGTGGTCGATCAAACGAAAAAACCGATGATCACCCTGATTACCTGTGATGCGACGGGAGCAAACCGGTTAATGATTCGGGGGAGCTACGTTCGAAAGATGGCGTACAAGAACGCCCCCAGCCAGGTGAAAAAGGAATTCGCGGCTAAGTTCAATAACCGATATACCGAAGCCGATGAATAAGTAAATAGAGAGAATTACCAAGCCCGATTATCTCTTCAACCGGAGCTAGTAATTCTCTCTATTTTTTGCTGCTTAGCAAACTTACTGATCCGCTTGGGTTACCCGGTCTAACCATCCCGGTAACGCGGCGTTGAGGGATTGGTAGGTATCTTCAAACCGGTGGGAGTACCAGGGATCAGGAATTTCTTGGCCGGCAAACCCGGGCACCGTCTCTAACGCTAAATGCACCTTTTCTTGATCGGCTCGAGTAGGTGCCAATCGGTTTAGGTTGCGCAGGTTGGATTGATCCATCGTAATGATCACGTCCGCCCAGTCAAAGTCAGCGGCAGTGATAGGTTGTGAAACCATTCCGCTTGGGTCTAAACCGTGGCTGCGCATGGTTTTTTGCGCACCCGGATGGGGTGGATTACCTTCCTCCTCGGTACTGGTGGCCCTTGACTCGACTTGAATTTGATCGGTTAAGTGCCTATCCGCCACCATTTGTTTAAACATGGCTTCTGCCATGGGTGACCGGCAAATATTACCTAGGCAGACAAATAAAACGTGTTCCATTTCGGTCCCTCCCTATTGAATTTATTAGTCATAGTGTATCAATCCGGTTACCTAAAAGTAAATTAAAATTAATGTGTTTTTACGTAGGCTGAACGTAGCAATCGTAGTACAATAATGAATGGAATCTAAGGGAAGAGTGTGCGGGGTCATGCGTGATAATTTTATTTACATTAATTTAGAACCAATTTCAAATATGATTTTTTCGTTTGGGATCAGTCCGGCTGATTTTTTAAACGGTATTCCAACCGTCCCGGATCGGGTGGTTCTTTTACGTGGGGATCACCGGGAGAGTAACGCGATGGATCCGCATACCCGATTTGAGACGGTGGAAGGCCAACCTCAAGTCCGGGCCTTTTTAATTGGCAGACAAAACGTGATGCCCAAGTGGATTGACTATTCGGGTTCGGATGACTTAACCTTTTTGATGCCGGATGAAATCGCGGAACTCTTGTATATTGCGCACATGGATTCGCATATTCGGACCCCGTTTTACGCTAAGCTGCAGAACGAATACGTCTATTTGTCGCTGCATGACGGCTTTTTAAAGGTTTATTTCCGGCACCTCTCCTACTTTAATCACGTGCTAGACGTCAGCATTAAGCGTCACCTGCGAACCATTCATAATTCACGGTGGCGCTTTGGCCGGCCGCTTGCGGTTGCGGATGTTCCGGACCCCATTATTTTGCAGCTGACCCGGGTGTTTTCGGACGGCATTATTATTGCCTTTGACCGGATGCTGGAGCGCAACCATGAGTATCAAATTCCCGTATTAATGGTGCCGAATCCAGAACGGGAAACCTCATGGCACACCCAAGAAGATGTTTATTCGGGAGCTAAGTTAATTGCGAACCTTAACTATAATCAGATCACCCGAGCTTGGAAATTAGATGTGATTGCTGAGGACGTTTTTACAGATGTTAATCGATTACTATAACCAGAGCTGTTGAATAGGAGTTTTTAATACATGAAGATGCAACTTTCAGAAATTGCGAATGCGGTTGGGGCCAAGAACGACATTAGTCAATGGGAGTCAATTGAAGTGACGAGTGTGCAGTTCGACAGCCGAAAGTTAACGCCCGGTGCATTATTTATCCCGTTACTTGGCGAAAACGATGGTCACGACTACCTGAATAACGCCAGAAAGGCGGGGGCAGTTGCTTCGTTATGGGCCGCCGACCACGTTAACCAACCCACTGATTTTCCCATTTTAGTAGTGGATGACACACTCGCAGCTTTGCAAGATCTGGCCCGGTACTACTTAAATAAAATCAATCCCCGGGTGGTGGCGGTAACGGGTTCCAACGGAAAGACGACCACCAAGGATATGGTTGCCGCCGTTTTAGCCACTCAGTTTAACGTCACTAAGACCTACGCCAACTTTAACAACAACATTGGGGTTCCCATCACGATTTTAACCATGGAGCCCAACACGGAAATTCTAGTGGTGGAGATGGGGATGGATCGGCCGGGCCAGTTAGACTTCTTGAGCAAACTGGTTACGCCCGACATTGCCATTATTACCATGATTGGGGAAGCCCACATTGAATTTTTTGGGACCCGGGACCGAATTGCGGATGCCAAACTGGAGATTACGCACGGCCTAAGCGACGACGGAATTTTTGTGTACGATGGTGATGAACCCCTTTTGCGTGACCGGGCGGAAAGCGTTTCGGAACGTCAAGCAACCTTTGGCCGGCAAACGGATGACGACTTGTACGCACTCGAAGTCGAAGCCACCGACCACCAAATTAGTTTTAAAACCAACCGGTCTGACTTAACCTATACAATTCCGATGATGGGGGAATATAACGTCAATAATGCGCTCGCTGCACTGCTAGTTGCCGATATCTACCAAATTCGCCCCGAAAATGCCAAGCGCGGGCTGGCTAACGTCTCGTTAACCGAGAACCGGACGGAATGGATTCGGGGTGATCAGGGTGAAATGATTTTGAGTGACGTCTACAATTCCAACCCAACCGCAGTGAAGGAAGTTCTGTCGGCATTTGCTCAAACGCCCGTTCAGGGACGCCATATCGTTGTTTTAGGGGATATGTTGGAGCTGGGTGACCAGGCGGATGACATGCACGCTGCGCTGGCCGAGTACCTGGATCCCCAGACGATTTCAACCGTTTACTTGGTTGGGGATCACATGAAGGCACTGCAGGGCACGCTAACATCCCGTTATTCAGCGGATAATTTGCGGTGGTACGCGGCTGATCAACTGGACCAGCTGACAACAGACGTGGCTGAACAAATTACCGCTGATGACCAGCTCCTTTTAAAGGGCAGCCATGGGATTCACTTAGAAAAAGTCTTAGCTGCACTAGAAGCAAAAAAATAATTATAATTATAAGCAAGAACAACTAGAAGAGAGTTGCTTATTTAGGGCAATCGGTGTATAGTTGCCTAGTTACAATTTTTTAAATTTGAGACAATAAATACGCTAATAGCCAAAGTTACTGCGTGTCAAAGAAAACGGATTTTTTCTGAGCAGTAGGTGGTGTTATTGGTTGGACAACTACCGCCTTAGGAGGAAATTAATTGAAGTTTAGTGATTTGGGCTTATCAGATGCCCTTTTGAAGGCCGTTACAGATAACGGCTATGAGGAACCAACCCCGATTCAGCAGGAAACGATTCCGTTGGTTCTCGAAGGTAAAGATGTCATTGGTCAAGCGCAAACAGGAACGGGTAAGACCGCTGCCTTTTCGCTGCCAATCTTACAAAATATTGATTTTAATAACCCAGAAGTTCAGGCTCTGGTGATTTCCCCAACCCGGGAATTAGCCATCCAGACTCAAGAGGAAATGTACAAGCTTGGGCGAAATGAACATGCTCGGGTTCAAGTCGTCTATGGGGGAGCCGATATTCGGCGCCAAATTAGTTCCCTGAAGAAGCACCCGCAAATTGTTGTGGGAACTCCAGGCCGGGTATTAGACCACATTCGACGGCACACGCTAAAGCTAGACCACGTTAAGACGTTGGTGTTAGATGAAGCCGATGAAATGCTTAACATGGGATTCTTAGATGACATTGAAGCCATCATTAAGGAATTACCAGAAGTGCGGCAGACGCTGTTATTCTCCGCAACGATGCCACCTGAAATTAAGCGGGTTGGGGTACAGTTTATGAACGACCCTCACCACATCAAGATTAAGGCGAAGGAATTAACGACGGACTTAATCGACCAGTACTACGTTCGATCAAAGGATTACGAAAAGTTTGATACGATGACGCGGTTCTTAGACGTTCAAACGCCGGACTTAGCGATCGTCTTTACCCGGACAAAGCGTCGGGTAGACGAAGTTTCCCATGGATTACAAATTCGGGGATACAACGCGGCTGGAATTCACGGTGATTTGACTCAGAAACGGCGGAGTCAAATCATGAGCCAGTTTAAGAAGGGTGACCTGGATATTCTGGTTGCGACGGATGTGGCAGCCCGGGGAATCGATATTAACAACGTTACCCACGTTTATAACTTTGATATTCCATCTGATCCAGACAGTTACGTTCACCGGGTTGGCCGGACGGGCCGGGCCGGAAAGCATGGGGTCTCCCTGACGTTTGTAACCCCAAACGAAATGGGCTACCTTCGTGAAATTGAAAAGCTGACTAAGGTGCGGATGTTACCATTAAAGCCACCTTCGGCTGAAGAAGCTTTGACGGGTCAATTAACGGCCGCTAAGAAGGAAATCAGCGACTTAGTTCAACGGACGGATACCGAAAAGTATGCGCCAACAGCGGAAGCACTCCTTCAGGAATACGATGCTGAGGATTTAGTTGCCGCACTCTTAAACGAGATGACTGGTGACGATAACCAGGCGCCCGTTAAGATTACACCGGAACGGCCATTACCTCGTCATGGTGGTGGCGGTGGCAACAAGCGCGGGGGTTACCGTGGCGGTCATGACAGCCACCGTCGCAGCAATGGTAACGGCAACTACCGGGGCCACGGTAATGGTAGTCGACGTTACGACCGGAAGGGAAATGGCGGTGGTCATTCCTCTAACGGAAGCAACCACTCCAACTACCGGGATAACAAGGGCTCACATGGTAAGGGCAAGCGTAATTTTACCATTCACGAAAAGTAACTTAATCAAAACGGGAAATCTTCAGGAACATGCCTGAGGATTTCCCGTTTTTCGTACGGACTTTTCTGTCGCTAGGGGGAAAGATCTGGTAAAATTAAACTATTAAAGAATCGAAGGGAGCCGCCAATGATCTACGGAACGGGTATTGATATCACGGATTTAGACCGGGTGGCACACGCCGTTGAAGCCCAACCGGTATTCTTGACCAAGGTGTTGACACCGGCAGAAGTTGCGATTTACCAAACAATGTCGGGTTCCCGGGCCGTTGAATTTATTGGTGGCCGGTGGTCAGCCAAGGAATCGTTCAGTAAAGCGATGGGAACCGGGATTGGTCGAGCCGTTGGTTTTCAAGACTTGGAAATTTTAGATGATCAGGCGGGGCGGCCATATTTTAACCGCCATCCGTTTGACGGGGCAGCGTTTATTTCGATTTCACATACGGCGACCATGGTGATGACCCAGGTCATTTTAGAAAAGGGGAACGGTAATGATTAGTGGAAAGCATCGACCAACGGTATTAACCGTCGATCAACGGGCAATTCGGCATAATATTAACCATGAAGTCAAACGGTTGGACGACCATAGTGAACTATGGATGGTTGTTAAAGCTAACGGTTATGGGCACGGGGCAACTCAAGTCGCTAGAGCGGCACTGGAAGCAGGGGCCACCGGATTTTGCGTTGCCGTTTTGGATGAGGCGTTGGAGTTACGGGATGCCGGATTTACCCAACCCATTTTAGTACTGGGAATTACCACCCCTGAATACGCCCCGTTGATGGCCCAACGAAACATCTCAGCAACGGTGGGATCGACCGAATGGCTGACGGCGGCAATGACCTACCTTCAAACAGCTCAATTAGGGCGGTTAAACGTCCACTTTGGGCTTGATACCGGAATGGGCCGAATTGGGTTTCAAACGCCCGCTGAGTTAAGGACGGCCGTCGATTACCTTGACGAACATGAACAGCAATTCAATTTTGAGGGGATCTTTACCCACTTTGCAACGGCCGATGATCCTGATGACACCTACTTTAAAACGCAGTATCAGCGCTGGGAAGGGTTCATGGCCCAATTATCCCATCGCCCGAGGTATGTTCATGTCTCGAACTCGGCTACTAGCTTATGGCACGCCGCTTGCAACGGCAATTTAATTCGGTTTGGTGTGGCTGGCTACGGGTTAAATCCGTCTGGGGGCGCCATTCAACCGCCCTACGAACTAGAACCCGCTATGGGGTTAGTCAGTCAGCTGACCTTTTCAAAGTACGTTGAAGCAGGACGAAGTATTGGATACGGTGCCACCTACACGACCAGTCAGCCGGAGTGGATTGGAACGGTTCCAATTGGCTATGCGGATGGTTATGAACGTCGGCTGCAGGGCTTTGACGTTTTAGTCGATGGTCAGCGGTGTGAAATTGTGGGCCGGATTTGCATGGATCAACTCATGATTCGGTTACCGAAGGCGTACGAACCGGGTACCCCCGTGACCTTAATCGGTTCAGATGGGAATCAAACCATTACGATGCAGGACGTGGCAACGTACTGTGAAACGATTCACTACGAAATTGCCTGTGGCTTTACGGCGCGGGTTCCCCGGGTTTACCAAAATTAACAAGGGGTTTACTTCAGTGAATTAGATGACAAATTAACCGTCTGTCTTACTTTCGTGTTACACTTAATTTTAGGAATGAATTAACAGATTAATCGACGTCCGTTCGGGTGTTAATTCAATTTCAATTAAAACCTGGATAAGGGGATGAAAGCCAGTGAGTTCCGCAGAAATCAAACGCGGTGACATATTTTTTGCTGACTTATCGCCAGTCATTGGTTCAGAACAGGGCGGGACGCGTCCCGTTCTCATCGTTCAAAACAACGTCGGAAACCACTATAGCCCAACGGTAATTGTAGCGGCAATTACAGCAAGAATGACGAAAACTAAGATGCCTACGCACATAGTTATTACTGCTGAAAAGACGGGGATCGAGCGCGACTCAATTATTCTTTGTGAACAGGTCCGAACAATCGATAAACAACGGTTGAAGGATTGGGTCACCCATCTCGGACCAACCGTGATGTCGAAGGTTGATGCAGCCCTTGAAACGAGCCTTGGCTTGGCCAAAAAATCGGCACATTCGCAACAGAAGTCTATACATAATTAAGAGAGTCAGCTATCAGTCGGGTAGCGGGTAAAACACCCGTTATTAATCAATTGATTTTTAGACTTCAACAAAAGAAACCGTCCTAAAACCCCTTAGCGGGTTATGGGACGGTTTCTTTTTCGGGTCATTAGACGTGTTCACTCTTTAAATCTTCAATTTCAGGGACCCGGAAATGTTTACGCTCTAAGGCCTTTACAATTCGATCTAACCGAGCCTTATCAACCTCGGCGGGGAGGGTAAACATAATCCGGTGGACTAGGTCACCTTCCTGGGTATCCAGGCTGATCACGCTCGCAATTGACGTGTACTTAGTAATGACCTTGGCCATCGTAGCAAGATCGCCCCGTTCATCCGCTGACACAACGGTAATGACATAGCTCCCGATGTTAACGTTCCACGATTGGGATAACATGTCTAATAAGCGTGTATGTGTCAAAATCCCGTAAAAATCGTTATTGGTGTTTAGAACGGCAATGTAGGGGAGGTCCTTAATGGAGAAAAAAACGTTGAAGAAGGCGGCGTCAACCGAAATAAACTTAGTGGCGTTTTTGAGTAGGGTGGTCACGGGTAATGACATATCGCCACCCCGAGATTTATGGCGGTAAATATGCATTTTATAAATGTTGCCACGGAAGATTTTTCCCGTTTCATCAACAATGGGAATACAGCGGTATCCGGAATCTTCTAGGACTTTTAGGGCTTCTTCAAGGGTGACATCCTCTCGGACGGTCGTTAACCGTTCCTTTGGTTTCACTAGGGATTTTAATAACATGGCGTCAGCCTCCTAAAATGAGAATTTTCTAATAATATAGTTCTCATCATACCACACATTATCGGGGAACGGGAAAATAGATTGACTTCGATTAAAAACCGAGTGGTAGAAATTTAGCCGTGATAACTAAATAGGGAGCGGCACTAGATTCATCTGAATCCAACGCCGCTCCCTGTTTATCCGTCTAGCTGCCAGAAGGTTTTAGCCGCTTAACCGGAAATGAGTAATTTATTAGAAAATAATAACGGGAGTGCCCACCGCTACGTTTTGGTAAACCTTGCCCATGACGGATGGGGGAGTGTTAACACAGCCATGTGACCCGTGGGTAAGATACCAATCACCGCCGTATTTGGGCTGCCAAGACGAATCATGGATTCCAACGCCTGTGTCATCCACGGGCATCCAATATTGGACCTTACTGGAATAATTACTACCGTTATCGTTCTTTCCCTTTAAGATGGACGGTGATTGTTTGGACCAGACTACCCAAACCCCAGTGGGAGTGGAATGGTCATTTTTAGGCAGGCCCGTCACAACATCGGTTGAAACCACCTGTTTGCCGTCCTTATAGACCCACATATGCTGAGAAGCAAGGCTCACCTCCACGTAGGAGTTGCCAATGTCCGTTCCGTCAGCGTGGTAGCCTGAGCCCGTGATTAAGGGCTTTCGGACCGTTGACTGGCCCTTTAAAAGAATCGGTGTCAGAGCCTGAGCTTCAGAAATAATGGGAATGTGCCACCCGTAAAGGCCGGCCTTTACGGTAACGGTCCCGTGGGTGGTTGACTTAAAGGTTCTCGTCTTAGTGTTTGTCGCATATTTATTATTTAATGATGTGAGGTAAGTCTGGACGGCCGCTTGATTCACCGTTAATTTTTTACCGGACGTTGTTAACCAGCTGGCAACCGTCTGTTGGGGAATGGTGACTCGATGCTGTTCGATTTTGTACGTATAGGTCGCGTTGGTGATCTTTTCTGCCTTTTGTTTCAGTTGTTTTAAGGTCTTAGAGTTACTGGTAACGGCTGGTCGAACGTAGTCGTGATCAACATTGATTGTGGTTTGACCATTTGCTACCGCCCGCTGGATACTATTCTGCACGGCGGTTTCGTCTAAGCGAGTGCCGTTTTTAGCGGGTCGAATCTGATAGTGACCCTTGTGATAAACTAGGGTGGCATTCACTGCGGCGGTCCGGTTCGGACTTTGATTAGTGGTCTGAACAATTTGACGGGTAATCCGGTTGGTGACGTGGTTATCTAACGTTAGTTGGTTGTCATTTCCCGCCGCTTTAGCGGTCAGATGTGCCGGCCAAGCCCAAGCATTTTGGTTCGCCAACAGCTGATTAGTAGTGGTAACGTCTAACTTTAAGCCCGCCTTCCTAGCTGAAAAACGGGCTAGGGACTGACCGTTCTCCTGAATGGTATACTGCCGGTTAGCTATCGCCCGGTTGACGGATTGCGTCGCTGCCTGCGCAGTTTGACCGCCGACGTTTACACCGGCAATGACGGTATTCTTAAAGAAGGTTTTTGAATGCTGATAGGCCATGGCCTTACCAGCGTAGACACCACCAGCGAGAAGAATTAGCGCTAAAAGGCCAATTCTAATGGATCGCGATGTTTTCATAGGGTTGCCTCATTTCATTTTGACTGCCAATAACACCGTTCAAGGATACCGCTAATGACTAGTTTTGACAACATGAAAAACAAACGTATGTTTCACTTGAAAAGGGAAATAAAAAAGGATCCGCCGGAGTGGGCGAATCCTTTAATCATCAACCAAAGATTGATTTACTTGTTGTTTTCGAGGTTAGCTAAACCATCTGAAGTTACCTTACGGAGGGTATCAGCTGACTTCTTCATCTTATCCATTTCGCTAGCTGAAAGTGGTAATTCAACTACCTTGGCTAAACCGTTAGCGTTAACAACGGCTGGAGTACCGATAAAGATGTCGTTCAAACCGTATTCGCCATCGAGTGAAGCACTGATTGGTAATACGGCGTTTTCGTCACGTAAGATCGCCTTAGTAATCCGCATCAGTGAAGTGGCAACACCGTAGTAAGTTGCACCCTTCTTGTTGATGATTTCGTAAGCTTTGTTACGAACGTCGTCTTCAACCTTATCAAGGTCGTCGGCGTTGATCCCTAAGTCAGCGGCGATATCGCGAACTGGCTTACCGGCAACGTTAGCTTCGTCGAATGCGGCGAATTCTGAGTCACCGTGTTCACCCATGATGTAGGCGTTAACGTCACGTGGGTCGATCTTGAATTCCTTACCTAAAGCCACACGAAGACGGGCGGTATCTAGGGAAGTCCCTGAACCAATCACCTTGTTCTTAGGGAAGCCGGACATCTTCCAAGTTCCGTAAGTTAAGACGTCAACTGGGTTAGCAGCGACAAGGAAGATCCCGTCAAAACCAGCGTCAACGATTGGTGGCACAATCGTGCTTAAGATGTTTAAGTTCTTGTTCACAAGGTCAAGCCGAGTTTCACCTGGCTTTTGTGGGGCACCGGCTGTGATGACAACGACGTCAGCGTCTTTGGCATCTGCGTATGTACCTGCGTAAACGTTCTTAGGGGCGGTAAAGGCTTCAGCATCCTCAAGATCTAAAGCGTCACCTTCAATTTTATCCTTAACAACGTCAACAATTACGAATTCTTCGGCGATTCCTTGTTGCATCATGGCAAATGCGTATGATGAACCAACGGCACCATCACCGACTAAAACAACTTTAGTGTGTGTTGCAGTCATATCTATCATCCTTTCGTGAAAAAAACTATTTACGAGTCCAGTATAGCATGGTGACGCGGAGACTGTCAGTAAAGGGTTTGAAATTTGATTAAAAAAGCGTTTTCTAAAAAGCGTTAGCCGGTGAGCAATATGGAAACGGTTCATAAGTGAAAGGTCCGGGGGAATATGATATACTATTCCCAATCTACCGCAGTCTAAGCGGTTATTTTTGCTTATTAAGCCGGAAACCGGGTGGGAAATCCCGGCCGGCATTTTTGTCTGTCTGAATGGGAGTTAAATAAAAAATGAAAATGATTGTTGGATTAGGAAACATTGGGCCCCAGTACCACGGAACACGGCATAATACGGGGTTCATTGTGGTTGAGGAGTTTGCGAAGGAACACGGAATTAAACTGGACACCCGAAAAATGGAAGCCCACTACGGTACCGGAATGGTTGAAGGTGAAAAGGTGATGGTGGTTGAACCCACGACGTTCATGAATGAATCCGGCCGGGCAGTGCACCCACTCATGGAATACTTTAACGTGGATATTGATGATCTAATTATCGTTTACGATGACATGGACTTACCCGTCGGCCGAGTTAGATTGCGTGATAAAGGTTCGGCAGGGGGGCATAACGGGATAAAAAGTCTCATCTCTCACCTATCGACGAAGGAATTTAACCGCATTAAGGTTGGAACCGGCCGGCCAAAGAACCATCAGAGCGTGGTCGATTACGTTCTCAGTAAGTTTTCACCCGATGATATTCCAGACTTTCAGGCCGCAAGTCAGCAGGCAGTGCACGCCCTAAATAACTGGGTGGGCGGCATGAGTATGACCGAGTTGGAAAATAAGTATAACTAAAGCTTAGGGGGCAAAAATGGAATTAGAAGAGTTTGTAACACAGATGCCCGTTTACGGTGAAATTCGTGAGGATATCGCCCCAAAAAAACGCCAGCTGATAACGGGCCTAAACGGTTCGTCACGGACGTTATTTATGGCGAGTCTAGTACATGATTTAAATCAGCCGATGGTGTTTGTCACGGATACATTATTTCATGCGAGTCAGTTAACTGAGGATTTGAGTAATATTTTACCGGAGAATCAGCTCTATGAATTTCCGGTTGAAGAATTGATTGCCGCTGAGGTGGCCACCAGTTCCCCCGCTTACCGGGGCCAGCGGGTAGCCGCTTTAACCGCGCTTCAGGAAGGACGGCCGCTAATTATCGTCACCTCGCTATCTGGCGTGCGCCGCTACTTGCCGGACCCAGATCATTTCCAGCAGGCCCACTTTCACGTGAAGGTCGGGGATGATATTGCCTTAGACCAATTACAAAATCAGCTGTTTCAAATGGGGTATGTGCACCAAAAACTGGTTGCCGCACCCGGCGATTTCGCCATTCGGGGATCCATTGTCGATATTTATCCGTTGGATCAAGATTATCCCATTCGGTTAGACTTTTTTGATACCGAAGTGGATTCATTACGGTACTTTGATCCGGCCTCCCAACGCAGCGTGGAAAACATTGAAGAAGTCACGGTTTTACCGGCAACGGACTTTGTGTTGACCCCTGACGAACGTGAAGCAGGGGCGAAAGCCTTGGCAACAGCCCTCAAGCGGGAACAAAACCGCTTAGTGGATGACGAGGCAAGTACCGAACTGGCGAATATCCTGTCCCCTTTGATTGACGACTTGAAGAAAGGATCGGTTGATCCAACCCTAATGGAGTTTGGGGATCTCATTTACCCGAACCATGCGAGCCTGCTCGATTACCTGCCCGCCGAAGGGATTGCTATGTTTGATGATTTCAGTCGGCTGCAGGATTCGGAACGGCAGCTGAAGGAGGATGAAGCAAACTGGGTAACCGATCAGTTAGCCCACCATAGGCTGTTAGCCGATCAAGCGTACGGACATGACTTCCGCCAGCTGATTAACCAAGATCAGCATGCCCAGCTTTTGTTGGCTCTGTTTCAAAAGGGCCTGGGCAACTTGCGGTTAGACGGCCTGCACAACATTCGCTCGCGGGCCATGCAACAGTTTTTTGGGCAAATGCCCGTCTTGAAAACTGAGATGGATCGGTGGCACAAACAAAAGCAGACGGTGACGGTCATGATTGCGGATGAAGATCGCCTCACTAAGGTCGACCAAACCCTGACGGATTTTGGCATTAACGCAATTGTGACGAAACCCGAAAACATTCAGCCGGGCGAAGTCCAGGTGGTTCCCGCACGGTTAAACGTCGGGTTTGAATTGGCCGATGCTAACCTGGTGGTTCTGACCGAAGCAGAAATGTTTCAGCAGGTCACTAAACGGCGGCCGCGACGTAATCAAAATATGGACAATGCGGAACGGCTGAAGAGCTATACCGACCTAAAACCGGGGGACTACGTGGTTCACGTTAACCACGGGATCGGGAAGTTTATGGGGATGAAAACCCTGGAAGTTGATGGGGTCCACCAGGACTACATGACCATTGACTATCAGGATAACGCTCAACTATTTATCCCGGTCACCCAGCTCAATATGATTCAAAAGTATGTTTCAGCTGAGGATAAGACTCCCCACATCAATAAGTTAGGCGGAACGGAATGGGCGAAGACGAAGAGTCGGGTCGCCGCCAAAATTGAGGATATTGCCGATGATTTAATTGAACTCTATGCGAAACGATCGGCGGAAAAGGGGTTCGCCTTCCCGAAAGATGACGATCTTCAACGCGATTTTGAGGCGGCCTTTCCGTATCAGCCGACTCCCGATCAGCTCCGCAGTATTGAAGAGGTTAAGCACGATATGGAACAGCCCCGGCCCATGGACCGGCTGTTAGTGGGCGACGTTGGCTACGGAAAAACGGAAGTGGCACTCCGGGCTGCGTTTAAAGCGGTTGAAGCGGGCAAGCAAGTGGCCTTCTTGGTTCCTACCACAATTTTAGCTCAGCAGCACTACGACACCATGATTAGCCGGTTTGCCGATTTTCCGGTAACCGTGGGGATGCTTTCCCGTTTTCGGACCAATAAGCAGATGAAGGAAACGGTTGCCGAACTAACGGACGGCAGTTTGGACATCGTCGTTGGGACCCACCGGATTTTATCCGAAGACGTGAAGTTTGGGAACTTAGGTCTGGTGTTAGTGGATGAAGAACAACGCTTTGGAGTGAAGCACAAGGAGCGGTTAAAGCGGTTAAAGGCCTCCGTTGACGTCCTAACGATGACGGCCACCCCAATCCCCCGGACGCTGCATATGTCAATGCTTGGGGTCAGGGACTTATCCGTCATTGAAACGCCACCCGCAAACCGGTTCCCCATTCAGACTTACGTCATGGAAACGAACGCCGGGGCCATTCAAGATGGCATTCGGCGGGAACTGCAACGGGGCGGCCAGGTCTTTTACCTGCATAACCGGGTAGATGACATTGAAAATACGGTTAAGCAGATTGAAATGCTCGTTCCAGAAGCCCGGGTGGCTTACATCCACGGTAAAATGACGGAAAATCAGCTTGAGTCAGTGCTCGTTGACTTTTTAGACGGGGACTACGATGTGTTGGTAACCACAACCATTATTGAAACCGGGATTGATATCGGCAACGTCAACACACTGTTTGTGGAAAATGCTGACCGAATGGGACTTTCACAGCTCTATCAGCTGCGGGGCCGAATTGGCCGTTCAAACCGGGTGGCCTACGCTTACTTCATGTACCAGCCGAATAAGGTTCTGACGGAAGTGAGTGAAAAGCGGTTAGAGGCCATTAAGGACTTTACCGAACTGGGGTCCGGTTTTAAAATTGCTATGCGGGACCTCTCCATTCGGGGAGCGGGGAACCTGTTAGGCAAGCAGCAGCACGGATTCATTGATTCCGTGGGGTATGATTTATACACCCAGATGCTGAGTGAAGCCGTTGCTAAGAAGCAGGGGAAGAAGGCCCAGCCGAAGACGGATACGACCGTTGAATTAAACGTTGAAGCGTACCTGCCCGCGGATTATATTACGGATGAACAGCAAAAGATCGAATTATATAAACGGATTCGCCAGATGGATAGTGCCGAGGTATACACCGAACTTCAAGATGACTTGATTGATCGGTTTGGCGAGTACCCGGGTGCGGTCACCAACCTACTGAGCATTAGTCGGTTAAAGATGTCGGCTGATCGAGCTCTAATGGAAAAAATCAGGCGGGTCGATGATATTATTTACGTCACCCTCAGTAAGCAGGGGACGGCCCAGCTAGAGACTAAGGCGGTATTTAAAGCTTTATCCGATACCAACCTTAAGGCGACGGTCGGAGTGGTGGAATCCAAGATGCAGATTAAATTGGTTATTCAGCCCAACATGACGGAAGCCACTTGGCTGAACCAGCTAACCAAGTTTACGGATGCCATGAGCCAGGTCATCCAGCCCCAGAAGAAAGCCAATCAATAGGGTAGGGGTGACAACGGTGCAAAAAAATAGCGTCCGAACGGTCATGCGGGGAGCCATGATTTTATCCGTGGCCGCCCTGTTTGCCAAAGTTTTAAGTGCAGTTTACCGGGTGCCCTTTCAAAATATGGTTGGGAATACCGGGTTTTACGTTTACCAACAGATTTATCCCATTTATGGAATTGGGATGACCTTTGCTTTGAACGGTTTGCCGGTGCTGATCTCTAAGTTAATTGCCGAGGCTAAGGATGATAACGAGCGCCATCAAATTGTTCATCAGGCTCTATTGCAACTGGAAATCTTTTCCGTGGCCGTTTTTTTAGCCTTGTACTTTGGAGCCAACGGAATCGCACGTGAAATGGGGGATACAGCGTTAGCCCCGATTATTATGAGTGTGGCCTGGATGTTTTTATTTATGCCGTTTCTGTCGGTCGCACGGGGCTATTATCAGGGGCAGTTTAACATGGTTCCAACGGCGGTGTCGCAGTTGGTTGAACAGGTAGTCCGGGTGGTCATTATTTTAGGGGTGGCTGTTTTGGCAACCCGGATGCATTGGTCACCGTATGTTATGGGAGCCATGGCAATGAGTAGTGCCGCGATTGCCGCGGCCGCAGCATCGATCACCCTTTGGCGCTTTTTTCGGGTCCTGCGGCAGCCCTACCAGGGACGAGTCGATTGGTATACCCTCGGTAAACGATTATTAGTGGAAGGCGGCATTATCTGCTTGTTTTCTGCGATGATGGTGCTGCTTCAACTGGTTGATTCCTTTACCGTTAAGACAGGCTTGGTTGCTAACGGCTTACCGGATGCGGCCGCAAAGGCTCAAAAGGGGATTTATGATCGGGGCCAACCCTTAGTTCAGCTAGGGTTAGTGATTGCCACCTCGTTTTCGGCTTCCCTGCTTCCCGCTTTGGCGCAGGCTTACCATCAGCATCACGTTCAGACCTTTGTGAGGGTCTCAACGACGCTTCTTCGGGTAAGCTTAACGTTATCCGCAGCCGCAACGACGGGAATGGTTGTGCTCATGCCGCAAATCAATACCATGCTGTTTAGCAACGGTGAGGGGGATTCCGTTTTAGCCGTTTACGTTTTAAGTATTTTGCTTTCTGCCCTGATTACCACCTATAATAGTGTGCTGCAGAGCTTAAATCAGTTTCGGCTAACCTTGATTGGCCTATGCTGTGGCCTGCTGGTTAAGGCAGCGGGAAATGCATGGGCCGTCCGAACCTTTGGCATTGTTGGTGCAAGCTGGATGACGGTCGCTAGCTTACTCGTTATTCTGGGTGTCATTTGGTTCGGTTCCGATCGCCGGTACAGAGCAGCGGTATGGCAAAACGGGTTTGGCTGGAAGTTAACCCTGATTTGTGGCGGGATGGGAATTGGTGTCCGGTTGGGCGTCCTGGTTTTTTATCAGGTTCTTGCGCCTGGTTTTCCCCGGTTGGCGTCCGCGCTGATCCTTGGCATCATGGTCCCAATTGGGGCGGCCCTGTTCTTAATGGGGGCCAATCGATTAAATTTACTGACAATTCGAGAGTGGTTAACGCTTCCCCTAGGCGATCATCTGGTTCGTCTGGGCCAGCGATTAAAGAAAGTAGGCAAATAAATGCGATTAGATAAGTTTTTAAAGGTGTCACGAATTATTAAACGGCGCAGCGTTGCGAAGGAAATTGCGGACCAGGGCCGGATTACCATTAACGGTCGGGTCGCAAAGTCATCCAGTAACGTGGCGACTAACGATACCCTGGTTATTAAATTTGGCAATAAAGTCTTGACGCTTAAAGTTGACCAGCTTTTGGAGACAACGAAGAAGGACGATGCTGATAAAATGTACACCATTGTGAGTGAGGATTACGCCCCAAAGGCCGATTAACTATTTCAATTGGGTTAAATTTGATTCGAGGCGCTAGACGCTGTTTCAGTTACTTGATATACTCAACTTGTTAGTAACAAGTATTGGGTGAAGGGACTAGGCGGAATGGATAAGAAACCGGGACAAATTGAGCAGTTAAATAATGACTATACTCGACACGTAGCCGATCAAGTTATGGAACAGCGTAAACGGCAGGCTTTAATGACCCGACGTCGGCGCCGGGCCTTAAAGATCCTTGCGGTATTTGCCGTGGCCGCCCTATTTTTTACCATTCAGTTAGTTCGTACTAACGCCAGTTACCATCACGTCCAGCAGCAAGTTAAGACGACCAAGGTTAAATTAGCCGATGAACGGAAAACTAATGCCGATTTAAAGGGGCAAATTAAGGACCTGAACGATGATGACTATTTAGCAAAGTTGATTCGGTCAAAATATTACTATACAAAGTCGGGTGAGACCGTGTACAGTCTACCAAGTGACCGATCCTCCGACGTGGTTTCAAAATAACGATGGCTTTATGATGCCCCTCAGACTTTCAACCGAAAGTCTGAGGGGCGTTTTTGGTTACCGGAATCACGGGTGCCTCCATGCGAGCCCGAAAACTTTTAGGTAGTCGGAATTAATTTTCTTGTGGTATACTAGCGTTACATATTTTAAGGAGGAACAACTTTTTTATGGCAATCGAGGTTGGAGCGAAAGTTTCAGGCAAAGTAACGGGTATTACCAATTTTGGTGCATTTGTAGACTTAGGTGATCACAAAACCGGCTTAGTCCACATTAGCCAAATTTCTGATCAGTACATTAAAGATATTCACGATGTCTTATCCGTTGGGGATACCGTTACAGTTAAAGTATTAACGATTGGCGACGATGGTAAAATTGGCTTAACGATGCGGGAGGATTCCGATAAACCGGCACATTCTGAACACAAACCAAGTCATTACCATAGTGATCATAATGAAGGCGGTCATAGCAGTAACGGCCACAGTAATTATCACCACAGTGGTGACCGTGATTCCCATCAGGGGGCTAGCAATCACCGCGATAACCACCATAGCACCAATAATCACAGCAATGGTGGAAGTCGGGGTCATTTCTCAAATAGTCGGTCCTCAAACCATAAAGAAAGTTTTGACGACCTGATGTCAGGTTTCCTTAAGGACAGCGAATCGCGTTTATCAACGCTAAAAAAGAATACCGAGGGCAAACGTGGCGGCCGTGGCGGTCGACGTAGCTAATTAGGACTTGCAAGTGCGTGGCTACGGCAACCGATTGCAATGATGAGGCTGGGACGGACGACGTGCAGACCATGTCAAAAAGGAGGATAACCCGGTTCGATTGTAATTTGATCGGACTTGGTCAGCCTCTTTTTTATTTAGTTGTCGTTAGCTAGGGCTGTTTTCATCCTCTCGAATAGTCAGTTTAAGAACCTGGTAAATAATGTCGGAGGTTAATGGTGAACTTACAAGGAAAATTTTTGATCCACGCCCGAGAAATGGGGTGGACCAACCCAAATAAACGTGTCCTGATTGCACTCTCTGGTGGGGTTGATTCCATGGTGCTGCTCCACCTGTTTTTAACACTCCCCGAGGATGAACGCCCGCAAATTAGTGCGGTACATATTCATCATCACTTACGAGCAGCTAGCGATCAGGAGGCCACCGCACTAAAAGCTCTGAGCGTCCGCCAGCATTTTCAATTAATTATTCGTGACTGGGCCCCCGAGGTGCACCCTAAGTCGGGGATTGAGGCGGCTGCCCGTCATTTTCGGTATCAACAGTATGGCGGAGTCATGGAAGACGTCCAGGCTGATTGGGTTGCCACGGCGCACCACGCGGATGATCAGGCGGAGACGATCCTGATGAAGTGGGTCCGGGGTGGTGAAATTGCTCAATTGCGGGGGATTTTACCCGTTCAATCGTTTGGCTCGGGTGAGCTGATTCGGCCCTTATTATCCTTTAGCAAGGCGGATCTCCGGGACTACGCGATGAATCAGGGCCTAACCTGGTTTGAAGATGCAACCAATCAGAGCCAGGAAATGACGAGAAATCGGATGAGACAACAGGTAATTCCCCGGTTAAAAGTGGAGAATCCCCAGTTTTTAGCTCACGTTGAAGATTATGCCGGTCAGCTAACGGATCTTTTGGAGGTCGCTAACCTACAGATTGAGCGGCTACTGGCCATAATTTTAACTAGTGCTCATCCCTTGGTGGGTTCGGTGGTGGTTCTTTCTGGGTGTACGGATGCGCAGCAACGACTGGTGATTCAGGCAATCCTAAAACAGTTAAATCCCGAATTATCCGTTCAAACTAGTCAGGTGGCAGCCATTCAACGGTTGATCACCAATCAGTACCGAACCCAGGGAACCATCGACTTAGGCCATGGGTGGCGCTTTTTTCGAGAATACGATCAATTTGGAGCAGAAAAGGTAAAACCGGACGTAAAATCAGAACAATCATCGCCCGATTTTATGTTAAAATTGAATCATTGGTATCGGCTATCGAAATTTGAAGAGGTTGGGTTGATGACGAGTCAACCGAATACGGGGGATGTTCAACAGGTGTGGTTAACCCCCTCTGCGTTTCCAGTGGGGGTCAGACCTTGGCAACCAGGGGATAAATACCGGCTCGCTAACGGTCATCATCAGGCCGTGGCTCGACTAATGGTCAATGATAAGGTGCCACAGAGTCAACGAAATAGCGTTAACGTTGTTTCAACCCATGATGGGACCATTCTTCAAGTGATTCATTTTCGTCGGGCGACCCAGAATGCAGCGGATCAGCGGCAAACTGGGAGTCAACCATACTATTTAGTTTTGCGTCAACATTATCCGAAGGGGGATTAACATGAACAACGACATTGAAAAGATCTTATACAGCGTGGATGATATTCACGAGGCGGCATCGCGATTAGGCAAGCAGTTAGCGGACGATTACCGGGATAAGAATCCCATGATGGTTTGTGTCTTAAAGGGTGCCGTGTTGTTTATGGCGGATGTGATCCGAGAAATGCCCGTCTACTCAACGATTGATTTTGTGGATGTTTCTAGCTATAACGGGGGCACGGAGTCATCCGGACAGGTTGAGCTGGTGACAGACCTAAGCTCAGATGTTCAGGGACGCGATATTGTGCTGGTCGAAGATATCATCGATACGGGGCGGACATTAGCCTACCTAATTGATCTCCTAAAGGACCGGGGCGCAAATAGCATTTCAGTTTGTACGCTGCTGGATAAGCCCAGTGGCCGAGTGGTTGAAGCTAAGGCGGATTACGTTGGTTTTGAAGTTCCCAATGAGTTTCTGGTCGGGTATGGACTGGATTATCAGGGGCAGTACCGAAATCTGCCGTACATTGGAATCCTGAAACCGTCCGTTTACCTAGATAAATAATTAGTCAATAAAACACAAGTGTGATAATATTTGTGTTGTCAATGAAGGGCTTAAAGCCCTATCAAATTTAGGTTCCTAACAAAAATAATCGGGAACTGTGAGTGAGGAGGCACGTAATGAATAATCGCCGAAATGGACTATTCAGAAACAGTCTATTTTACATTGTGATCTTTTTATTGATCATTGGGGTCATTTACCTATTTAATGGCAACAATACCAGCTCACAATCCCAAGAAATCCAATCTAGTGAATTCGTAAAGGATTTAAAGGCTAACAAGATCAAAGACTTCTCAATTCAACCCAGTGGTGGCGTCTATAAAATCACAGGGGAGTATCGGGAAGCCCAAAAGCGCAATAACACAAATTCTACTTTCAACTTAACGGGATCGACTAGCAGTTCTGCTGTAACATCGTTTACGACTTCGGTGTTGACGAATAACTCAACGATCGAACAAATCGATAGTGCGGCAGAAAAGCACAACGTCAAGATGAATACGAAGCAGGAGGAGTCAAGCGGATTCTGGGTTAACTTCCTGGTCTACGTTGCTCCGCTAATCCTCTTTTTCTTCTTCTTCTACTTGATGATGGGTCGTGCCGGACAAGGTGGCGGTGGCAATGGCCGGGTGATGAACTTTGGCAAGACGAAGGCTAAGCCTGCGGATAGCAAAGAAAATAAAGTTCGTTTCTCTGACGTTGCTGGCGAAGAGGAAGAAAAGCAGGAACTAGTTGAAGTGGTTGAGTTCTTAAAGAACCCACGCAAGTTCCTCTCATTAGGTGCCCGGATACCATCTGGGGTGCTCTTAGAGGGCCCTCCTGGTACCGGTAAAACCTTACTGGCTAAGGCCGTTGCTGGTGAAGCTGGTGTTCCATTCTTCTCCATCTCTGGATCAGACTTTGTCGAAATGTTTGTCGGGGTTGGTGCTTCTCGGGTTCGTGATTTATTCGAACAAGCTAAGAAGGCCGCTCCATCCATTATCTTTATTGATGAAATCGACGCCGTTGGTCGAAAGCGTGGCGCCGGTATGGGTGGCGGACATGATGAACGTGAACAAACCTTAAACCAGTTACTGGTTGAAATGGATGGGTTCACGGGTAACGAAGGCGTAATTGTGATGGCCGCAACTAACCGTTCAGACGTTTTAGATCCCGCCTTACTTCGGCCAGGCCGGTTTGACCGGAAGATCCTCGTTGGTCGGCCAGATGTTCGGGGTCGTGAAGCCATCCTAAAGGTTCACGCCAAGAACAAGCCGTTAGCTCCCGACGTTGATCTGAAGGAATTAGCTAAACAAACCCCAGGATTTGTGGGTGCTGATTTGGAAAACCTTCTGAACGAAGCCGCTTTGTTGGCTGCGCGGCGGAATAAGACGGCGATTGACGCCTTAGACGTTGATGAAGCCGAAGATCGGGTTATTGCGGGTCCCGCTAAACGAAATAAGGTTATCAGTCCTAAGGAACGTGAAACGGTGGCTTACCACGAAGCTGGGCATACGGTTGTCGGCTTAGTGCTTAACGATGCGCGCGTGGTTCATAAGGTAACGATCGTCCCCCGTGGCCGAGCTGGCGGTTACGCCATTGTGCTGCCTAAGGAAGATCAAAACCTAATGTCTAAGAAGGATGCCATGGAACAAATCGCCGGAATGATGGGTGGTCGGGCAGCTGAAGAAGTTGTCTTTGACCAAATTTCATCCGGGGCTTCCAACGACTTTGAACAGGCGACTCAGATTGCCCGGTCAATGGTTACCCAGTACGGAATGAGTGATCGAATCGGGACGGTGGCACTAGAAAATAGTTCTGGTCAACCGAACGAAGGGGCAACCGCAATGTATAACGGCGGGACCGCCTACTCCGAAAAGACTGCTTCAACCATTGATGATGAAGTTCGTCGAATTACGTCTGAGGCCCATGATAAGGCTAAGGAAATCATTGAAAGCAACCGTGACAAGCATAAGCTCATTGCGGAAGCCTTACTCCGTTACGAAACTTTGGATGAAAAACAGATCCTAAGTTTATGGAATACGGGTAAGATGCCAGCTAAAACTTCTGATGAAGACTTCCCTGGTGCAGGTGCTTCAACCTTCGAGGAATCGAAGAAGGAATTGGAACGCCGTGAAAAGGAACGTCTGGAACAGAACGAAAAGACAATGAAACAGGATGATAAGGGATATGATTCCGAAGATAGCGAGTTCCCTAACGCTGACCTTGAGAGCGACTCTCAAGCTAAATCAGCAGCTAGCGAAGCTGAAGCGAGTTCAGCAGCTTCTTCCGAATCCTCTGCCGCTTCCGATTCGTCGGATAATCCTCGTTAATCAATAAAAAGGCGTGAGTGGTTTCTTGCACTCACGTTTTTTTATGGGTAAAATCGGGGAAAGATATTAAGGATTAAGGAGAACGTAATGGCTGATTACTTGGTTAAAAGTTTAATTGATGATGGAATGTTTCGGGCCTACGTCGTAGACGCCACGGAGACGGTTGCTGAGGCGCAGCAACGACATGATACCTGGAGTGCTGCCACAGCAGCTCTTGGACGTAGTTTGGTAGCGACATTGCTTCTGGCTTCAGCGCAGTTAAAGGGCAACGAAAAGATGACGGTAAAGATTAACGGAGGTGGACCCGTTGGCGGAATTGTAGTTGATGGCAATGCTAACGGAACGGTTAAGGGGTACATTCAAAACCCTCACGTTAGCTTGCCGTTAAATGAAAAACATAAGATTGACGTTGGTAAGGCCGTGGGACAGGACGGTTTTATGCAGGTAACGAAGGATCAAGGTCTGGGGGACCCCTACACGGGGACTACCCAATTGGTTTCGGGCGAAATCGGGGACGATTTCACGTACTACATGGCCCAATCAGAACAGATTAACGGAGCGGTAGGTGTGTCTGTGTTTGTGGAACCCGACAACACGGTCAAAGTCGCGGGCGGATTTATGATTCAGGTCATGCCTGGTGCATCAGAGGACGCAATTGCCCGGCTTGAAACCCGGCTGAAGGCTGTCCCTCGGGTGTCTGAACTCCTTTTAGAGGGCCAGGCCCCCGAAGAAATTCTGGACCTGCTTTTTAATACGGAGGACGTCCAAATTCTGCAAAAAATGCCGGTGGCTTTCAAGTGTGATTGTTCAAAGGATCAGTTCGCTAAGGACCTCGCGTCCGTTGCACCCGCTGAACTTCAAGCGATGATTGATGAAGACCATGGTGCTGAAGCGGTTTGCCGGTTTTGTGGCAACCGATATCAGTTTAGCGAGGCCGATTTAAAAGAGATTTTGAAAACGGCAACTAGTCAGGAAGATTCAAATGACTAAGACCGGCACGTGGGCCATTGGCAACGTTGAGATTTCTAACCGGGTAGTGGTCGCCCCGATGGCGGGAGTGACCAATGAGGCGTTTCGAATTATTTGTAAACGGTTCGGCGCGGGTTTAGTGACCTGCGAGATGATTTCCGATAAGGGAATTATGTACCGAAATCAAAAAACGTTGCGAATGATGGAAGTGTCAGAAGAAGAGCACCCAATGAGCATTCAGATTTATGGTGCGACTAAGGAAACGCTCGTTCAGGCGGCCCAATTTGTGGACCAGCAAACGCAAGCGGATATTATTGATATTAACATGGGGTGCCCCGTCAACAAGGTAACGAATACGGAGGCGGGGGCGAAATGGCTGCTAGATCCAGCTAAGATTTATGAGATGGTGTCATACGTTGTGGATGCGGTTGAAAAACCCGTCACGGTCAAGATGCGAACGGGATGGGATGACCAACACGTTTACGCCGTTGAAAATGCCTTGGCTGCAGAAAAGGCTGGTGCTAGTGCCGTTGCCATGCACGGGCGCACCCGAAAGCAACGGTATAGTGGTCAGGCTGATTGGCAAATTCTAAGCGAAGTTGCCGGTCAGCTCCGTATTCCGTTTATGGGTAACGGAGATATCCGGACGCCAGAACAGGCTAAGCGAATGCTGGACGAAGTTGGCGCCGACGCAGCGATGATCGGACGTGGGGTAATGGGTAATCCTTGGCTCCTAACGCGAACCATTCACTATTTAGAAACGGGTGAATTGTTGCCTGAACCTAGTGTGGATGATAAGATTCAGTTGGCTAGGGAGCATCTGCAAAGAATGGTTGAGACGAAGGGCGAGCACGAGGGGATTATTCAGTTTCGTCCCCAGGTAACCTACTACCTAAAGGGAATTTCACATTCCGCCCGCACGCGGGCTAAACTAGTGAATGCCGAAACCCTGCCGGAAATGTTAACCATCTTTGATGAGTTTCTGGTTAAAATGCACGAACGAAATGAAGTGCGGGATTAAAACAGAATATTTGTGAAATGGACTTGAAATTATGGAAGTTCATTGTCACAATAATGGGTAGACAAGAATAAATTGGAGGGTTCAGAGTGGCTAAACGAAACGAGAGCGATATGAACGACCAGATGAAGGTCCGTCGCGAAAAAATGGACACCTTGCGGGAACGTGGGATTGATCCATTTGGTCACCGGTTTCAGCGGACTTATTTAAATCAGCAAATTCGCGATGAATTTGGCAAGATGGATAAAGATGAATTAAACGATTTAGGCAAGCAGGTGACCATCGCTGGTCGAATTGTGGCAAAGCGGGGTAAGGGTAAGGTAACCTTTGCTGACTTGCAGGATCGGACCGGCCGGATGCAGATTTACGTTCGAAAGGATATCCTGGGCGATGAGCCTTACGACGTCTTTAAACACAGTGATATTGGTGATTTCATCGGGATTACTGGTGACGTGATTAAGACTGATATGGGGGAACTGACCGTTCGAGCATCCCAGTTTACCTTCTTAAGTAAGGCGTTACGGCCACTGCCTGATAAGTACCACGGCCTACAAAATAAGGAACAGATTTACCGTCAGCGGTACCTCGACTTAATTTCGAATCCGGAAAGCTTTGAACGGTTTCAAAAGCGGAGCCGAATTATCACCGCAATCCGCAGTTTCTTAGATGGTAAGGGATTCACGGAAGTAGAAACCCCTGTCCTTCATAATGAAGCGGGGGGAGCAAGTGCCCGGCCATTTATTACCCACCATAATGCGCTTGATATTGACTTATACCTGCGAATTGCCCTAGAACTCCACTTGAAGCGGTTAATCGTTGGTGGCATGGAAAAAGTTTATGAAATTGGGCGGGTCTTTAGAAATGAAGGCATGGACCCCCACCATAACCCAGAATTTACCGAGCTTGAGTCCTACGTGGCTTACTTTGACTTCCATGATGTAATGGATGAAACTGAAGGGATTGTTCGAGCAGCTGCAAGTGCAGTTAGCGAGGACGGTAAAATCACTTACCAGGGAACGGACGTTGACCTAGGTCAACCCTTTAAGCGGGCCCACATGGTTGATTTAGTCAAGGAATATACCGGAGTTGATTTTTGGCCAGCGATGAGTGACGCCGATGCTAAAAAGCTGGCGGATGAACATGGCGTTCACTATGAATCATGGTGGAAGGTTGGCCATATTATCAACGCTTTCTTTGAGGATCTTGTCCAGGATCAGTTGGTTCAACCGACGTTTGTGTACGGCCATCCCCTGGAAATTTCGCCATTGGCTAAGAAAAACGATGACGATCCTCGGTTTACTGATCGATTTGAACTTTACATTATTGGCGAAGAATACGGGAATGCCTTTACGGAATTAAATGATCCCGTTGATCAGCGTCAACGGTTTGAAGCCCAAATGGCCGAACGCCAAGAAGGAAACGATGAAGCTCAGACGCTTGATGAAGACTTCTTAGAGGCGTTGGAATACGGTATGCCGCCAACAGGTGGTCTTGGGATGGGAATTGATCGGTTGGTCATGTTATTAACGGATGCCCCATCGATTCGGGATGTCATTTTATTCCCAACAATGCGTCCAGAAGATAATACTAATAACCCAGAGTAACCAATTAAATTGGGGACTAATGCAGGTGGATGATAACGACATTGCCTTGTATTGGTCCCTTTTTTTGCATAAACAAACAGGGAATGAGGAGGCATGAGGATAAGATTTACAAACTGATTTGAATTTTTTTGAATAAAATTGCAGAAAGTTATTGACGGGGTAGCAAGATCTTGGTATATTAATAAACGTTGCTTGAGACGGAAAACGAATGACCGCTTTCTAAATCAAACAAATAAAAAAGTTGTTGACATCTAGTTGACGACATGATATACTTTAAAAGTTGTCACGAAGTGGTTAAACCGCTAACGACAAGGTAGACCTTTGAAAACTGAACATTGTTTCGACAAACCAATTATTGTGTAGGGCGAATCAAGTTTACTTGATTCCAAATGAATAATTGCGAAGTCAATTCGCTTTAAAGTAACAACAATCGATGAGCTATTCAAGCATCATTTTTAAGATGAGAGTTTGATCC
>NZ_QCXQ01000006.1 GCF_003124125.1 Levilactobacillus bambusae | reverse complement strand
TTTCAAAGGTCTACTTGTTTAAATTGCCGAAGCAACTTAATTAGTTTAACATGTCTTTCAAATGATGTCAACAACTTTTTTGAATTAATATTTCCTGTGAATGAATATTAATTCATGTTTTACTGTTTCATCACGTCGACAACGTTAATTAGAATACCATGTTGCTAACTAAGTGTCAAGCTCTTTTTGGATTTAATTATCGTTCTCATTGCTTGTCACCCGTTAGCTTTCTTGGCAACAGAAAATATAATATCAAGTTTCTTGAATGACGTCAAGATCAAATTGCATAAAATTGCAATCTAACAAACTAATCTTCAAATTTAACCCCATACTGAATTCAACTTTGCGTTAAGGGTTGGCGTCTCCAACCCGGAATAACTCTTCATTAACGATATGATTTCATTAGGTTTAGCAAATATTATTCGATAAAAAAACAGGCTAGTATGCTAACCCAATGACCTGACAATTGGATTTACATACCGGCCTGTTTATGGCGAATGACTTAGTTTTGAGTTACAAAGGTTTGGTAGGCTTTCTTGCGCCAGCCATCCAGTTGATTGGCGATTGGCGTAAACCCGATATTAACATTTCGATTAGTCCAATAGTGTTTATGAGTCAAATTAACTGGTTTCCCGGGTTCCCCTTGTTCCTCAAGGCACCTTAGCGAGAGACTAATCTTCCCTGAATATTCATCGATATCTAAAATGATCACATCGATTTCTTGATTAACGGATAGATAATCATGAATATCGCGGACAAAGCCTTGATGACACTCAGAAATGTGAATTAGTCCTTGTTGATGATCACCTAGGTCAACAAATGCGCCATATGGCTGAATTCCAGTTATTCGACCATGAACTCGCATACCAATTTGGTAACTTGTCATTTCGAACTCATCCCCAACTTAATCTTCTACGTCTACACTTTCGATCACAATATCTTGTTCCGGCTTATCAGACATATCTGTTTTTACCTTAGCCATTTGATCAATAACATCCATTCCATCAATTACTTGACCAAAAACCGTATGGTGATGATCAAGCCATGGAGTTCCCCCCTGCTTGTAAGCTTCAATGATGTCATCCGGATAACCGGCATCCTTCATTTGTTCCACCATGCGGGAATCGAGATTTTGATTTTGAACGATGAAAAATTGGCTGCCGTTTGTACCCGGGCCTGCATTAGCCATTGATAACGCCCCGCGAAGGTTAAACAGTTCATTTGAGAACTCATCTTCAAACGTGTTCCCCCAGAGACTTTCGCCGCCCATCCCAGTTCCGGTTGGGTCACCACCCTGGATCATAAAGTCAGGGATAATTCGGTGAAAAATGACGCCGTCGTAATAGTTCTTCTTGGCTAAGCCCACAAAGTTTTCTACCGTTTTTGGTGCTTGTTCTGGGAACAACTGAATCGTGACATCCCCCATCGTTGTTTTCAGAGTTACCTTTGGACCCTTTTGCTGAGCTAAACTCAATTGTGGATATTCTGCCATGTCGTTACCTCCAAGTTTTAATTCATATGACCGCTGAATCCATTATTCGTTTCAATATTATCATACGGATCCTAAACGAGATACTAATTTATTCATTGTTTGACTCCATAGTAATACGTCATCATTGCAACCCATCAATGGGAGAGTTACCTTTGTCATATAGTAAAATTACCGAAAGGATGTTTTAACATGACAAAACCCGATACTCGACTTCGTGAACGCACTATTGAATTACTAAAGGAAAGGGGCGTTAGTTTAACTGACATTGGGGAATTAGTCATCTTTCTCCAGAAAGATTACATTAAGGGACTCACAATGGACATGGCTATTGACAGTGTTCAGGCCGTTTTAAGCAAACGTGAAGTTCAAAATGCCGTAATTACAGGAATTCAGTTAGACGTCAGCGCCGAAAAAAACCAGCTTTTACAGCCGCTTCAAACCATTATTGAACGTGATGAAGGATTGTATGGCGTCGATGAAACCATGGCTTTATCCATCGTTAACGTTTACGGCTCAATCGGCTTCACTAATTACGGTTATATTGATAAGGTCAAACCCGGAATTTTAACCAAGCTTAACGCCCATAAACCCGGAGAAATCCATACTTTCTTAGACGATTTAGTGGGGGCCGTTGCTGCTGCAGCTGCATCCCGTTTAGCCCATGCCGATCCTAAAGAGCAGGACGACCCCTACCGGTAAACAACTAAAGTTTTATTGAAATTAAGGTACTAAAGATACATTCTGACCAAATAATCTGATAAACTACTGAGGTTAAGAAATATCTATCGGTGAAACACCAGAAAGGAACCAGTATGGGGAATCTGATTGATTTTGTTTTACACGTTGACAAACACTTAGTTAATATCGTTAATACTTTTGGAGGATGGACCTACCTGATCCTCTTTGCCATCATCTTAGTTGAAACAGGTGCCGTAATCCTGCCATTTCTACCCGGCGATTCACTTCTTTTCGCTGCGGGGGCACTTGCGGCAAACGCCGCTTACGGCTTAAACATCTGGATCTTTGTGGCGGCCTTCCTTATTGCGGCAATTGCTGGCGACTCCCTTAATTTTTACCTGGGGCAAAAGGCCGGTTCAGCACTCTCAAATAACTCACTATTTGGCAAACTGATTAATAAGGATAAACTTCAGCAGTCTGAACAGTTCTTTAAACAGCATGGTCCAATTGCGATCTTCCTAGGTCGTTTCATGCCCATCATTAGAACGTTCGTCCCGTTTGTTTCAGCCGGGTCAGAATTTCCGTACCGGCGGTTCATTAAATATAACGTCAGTGCGGCAATCTGTTGGGTAGCCCTCTGCTGTGGCGCCGGTTACTTCTTCGGGAACTTCAAGGTCGTTAAAGAGCACTTTTCAATTATCATATTAGGAATTATCGTTATCTCCTTAATTCCTGCTGTGATCGGATTTCTCCGGGGCAAGATGCATTCTACCCCTAAGGCGGATCCAGAAGACTAAATCAAAAGGCTGACCCTAAAGGTCAGCCTTTTTTTGTCCCTTAAATTCACGTTTTCCCCATAAAATGCCAGCGGTAACCATACCTTCAAATAGCAAAAAAAACAGAATAAAACAGTGCAAAAAGAAGGTATCTGGGAGTGCATTAATAATGGGATCCAAAGCGGGATCAAAAATCCAATCCGTATTACGAAAGAGAACTTCGTGAAATGCAATAAAGAAGTCGTTAAAACTAACCAGCATCATCGCCGCTAGCACCAGCGGAAGGACAAAAATCACCTTCAAAGGTTGAATTAACCGCCACTGTTCCTTGGATCGGTAAAGATCATAGAGAAAATAACCGGCAGGAAGACAAGTCAATAATAAAACCCCGTTATTCAGCAAAAACAGCTGTTTAACGTCGTGGAAGTGAACCGCTCCCGTATAAGAAGTTCTAAAATTAGTCATCTTTAGCGTGGTGACCCACGGTAATTCAAGGTAACCCAACATTTGGTGGTAGTTCTTCATCATTTCCGAACTCGATAAACCCACCTGCCGCAAAATTCCCAGCTGATGGCTATCAATGCGATAAAGCCAAAAGCTGTTAATGGTTAAAAAGATGGCTAACGTTAAGGCGCAAAGAACGAGGCAGACCCAAAGCAGGAATCGTTTTACCCTATTCATAATTAGTCCAGCTTCCAGTCATCCAAAGATTTAATGGCATGGGTTGGTTTCCTATCAACCAACGCCATTTGTTCAGGGGTTGACACTCCCGTATACACCAACAAAGTATCCATTCCAACGTTTTGGCCGGCCTTAATGTCCGTATTATAGTTGTCCCCTACCATGACGACATCCTCTGGTCGAAGGTTCATTCGGGATAGGGCCTTAGTCATAATAATGGCTTCTGGCTTACCGATATAGAACGCCCTTTGCTGGGTAGCGTACTCAACCATTTTAACCAACGATCCCGCACCAGGCATCAGTCCCTGTTCCTTTGGAATATTCGAATCAGAATTCGTCCCGATAAACGTGGCCCCCCGTTGAATGGCTAACGTCGCAGTGGCAAATTTATGATAGGTAGCGTCTGAATCCAGACCAACTACGACGTACCGTGGCGTTACTTCGTCGATTATAAACCGTTTAGCAAGCAACGCCCTTTTTAACCCGGCTTCACCAATAACGTAAACGGTCCGGGGGCCGCTTGTCGCCTGTTCGTCAAGGTAATCCGCCGTTGCTAGCCCAGCCGTATAAACGTTATCCACGCTAACGTGAATATCATGATTATCGGCGAGGTTTTTCACCACGTCCTCGGGTAACTTCGTTGTATTATTCGTGACGAATAAGAACGGGGTCCCCGCAGCTTGAAGCCGTTCAATAAACCGTTTAGCTGCAGGGTACCGTGTTTTCCCCGCGTAAATGGTTCCATCTAAATCAATAAAGTAAGCTTTATACTTAGTCACTATTTATCGGCTCCGTTCGGGTTTGAATTATCTTTTTTACGAATGGTAAAGTGGCGCTTGCCCTGACCGCCGCTTTCAACCGCAACCATATTCTGCCTTTTATCGACGGTGTGCTGGTTTCCCTCAACGTGTTCCTGAGTATAGGCGTGTTTAGCGTTTTTCTTATTCCGCCGGCGTCGGTTGGATTTAGAGGCGGTTCGGTTCGTCTCACTATTAGCGGGTTGGGATTTAGCGTTAGATTTTTCAGAACGTTGGTTGTCCGATCGTTTCTTGTTTGTTCGCCGCCGCGGCCGCTGCTTGTTTCGGGATTTACTTGGTTCCTTCACGTCTAAATTATGCAAAACAAAGTAAGCACAGCCAAAATTACAGTATTCAATTAAGTAATCCTCAAGCGAGCTAATGGCGTCTTCCTTTGAACCGTGCCGATCATCACTATAAAATCCCTTCAGGCGAAGCTGTTCAAAGCCCCAGTCCCCGACGATATAATCAAAATGGCTCAATACCGTATTAAAACGTTCCGCTAACGCTTCCTCGTTAAACGCTTCTCGGTGATCGGCCACTAATTCGTACGGATGACCATTAATGGTTAAGGCTTCCGGTGACTCACGGACCACTTCAGCGGCAGCGGAGGCAACGGCCTTTTGTTCTGCTACTAGTTCCTCCAATTGTTTACGATCCATCTGTTTTTCTACGGCCTCCTTCTATGGGGTAGTGGTTAGCTAAATAGTGCCCAACCACATCCCGTAATAGTTGATTAAACAAAATTTCAGCTGTCCCTACCAATTTAATGGTTGGGAAAAAGGGAATAAAAAGATAGTTATCTAGCATTGCAATGGTGTACCGTCGATGAGGATTTAAATCTTCTCCCCGCCAGGTCACCCGGCCAGTCGTTTCATCAAATTGAATTCCCAAATAATTAATCTCACCAAAAATTTTACCACGAAATCCCATCCCTTTAATGGGAAAATGCCGTAAAAACTGACGGCATGACTCCATTTCATTAACTAATCGCCAAACATCGTACCCGGTTAAGGTGACTTTCATGACGTGAATTGCATGGGGCAAAATCTGGTGCAGCTGGTTAGCATTAACAATTCCCTCGGGCAGCCCACTTAAAAATAAGCCGGAGTTCAAAATTGCCGCATCCGTATGAGCGTACTCCGCAATGGCTTGTAGACCCACCGTGATAATTTGGGGCTGACCCTTTGGCTGAGCAACCATTGGCATTGGTAATGCGGCAATTTCTCGTTCACTGAGCAGTTCCTCACCAAGCTCTTCGTAATGATCAATTTCCGACTGATCTTCCGCTAACACGGGTAACGTCCTTACTGCAGTGACGCTTGCAGAGGCCGAAACTAACTGATGTTGATCGTCAACCGATAAATCAATTCTCCCCACGTATTCCCCCCACTTACCTGCAGCCGCCAATAAAGAGTCGTTGACTACCTCACCGTTTTCTAATAAGTGATGGGTATGGCTACCAATAATAATCTGGATCTGAGGAAATCGTTTGGCAATCTGGCGATCCACGTCTAACCCTAAATGGGACAGTAAAATACATAAATCAGCCCGATCCCGGTAAGCGTCTAATAACTCGGACAAAGCTGCCATAACGGATTCTGGCCGCCAGCCAACAAGCGGGTAAGTTAAGAGATACGGCGCCGTTAATCCCAGCACCAGAATCCGGGTCCCTGATGGCTCCGTAATGAGTTTATGGTCAATGGCCCAATCCGGCACTCGATTCGTTTTTTCATCACGAATATCACCCAATATCACATCAAAGTTAGCGTTGTCATAGAGGTGATCAAGTTGGGCATGATTAAACCCCAATCCTTCGTTATTACCAATCGTTACCCCATCGTAATGAATTTGATTCAATAGTTGAACGTTAATGTGACCTCCCGTGGCCTCCGTTAACGGATGAACTCGGTCGCAGTGATCACCCAGGTCAAAGGTCAGTACAGTCTGATGCTGTTCCTGAATTTCCCTCTGGGTAGCTTGTAAGTAACGCCGAATTCGGGGCCAATTTTCAAAATGCGAGTGTAAATCATTCGTATGCAAAATGGTAATTTGCTCCACTGGTTTCCTCCTATTCTCGATCTTGATACGCTTTGGCCTTACCGTTCACCATTTGTTCGATTTCAGTCAAAGAAAACGGGGCTCCAAACGGAACGTCGTGGTCCAAGTAGCTAACCTCTGGGGTATCGACCCCAACGTTAATGTTTTCCTTTACCGGAACGGCATAGTGATGAATGTGGCCATGTAAATTAATAATTTGGTTGACGATTCCGAGCATCATTGGGTAATGCGTCAAATAGTATTGCCGATGGTCATACTTAATGAGAACCCCCACGTCATGAAATTCAAACTTTGGTTTTCCATCCAACTCTGGGTTATGGGCGGCCAAAAATTTAAACAAGTCCCGGCTATCATGGTTACCCTTAATCAGGACGAGGTACCCGTTTAACCGCATTAAAACATCAAGTACAGCTTCGTTTGACAAACGGGCAGGCTTGGTAAAGTAAAGGGCGATATCACCTAAATGATAAACCGTATCGGTCGGTTTAACCCGATCATTCCAATTTTTAATGATTAACTCATTCATTTCTTCCACCGAATCAAAAGGTCGTGGCGCAAACTGGCTCATGCCTAACAGGTCCTTATGAAAAAAATGGGTATCTGACGTAAAATACTGCATACTAAGCTCCTTTAAAGAACTGCTAACGGCTGCTTCTGAGTTGGTTCAGGGTAAGCCCGATCCAATTCCAAGAGGTCCAACTCCGTCAACGTTAATTGCCCGGCTGCCATATTCCCCAACATGTGGTCGACTGAACTAGCCTTAGGGATGGTTAATGTCTCCCCGTTTCTGATGGTCCAAGCGAGTAACACTTGATACCGAGTCGCATGGTGTCGGGTGGCGACCCTTTGAACTGAATCATTCTGGGTTAATTGAGCTCCCAGTTGATCACCATTGGCAACGGGCGAATAGGCAATTAAGGGGATCTGCCGTTGGCTTTGATAGGCTACCAGGTCAAAATCGATACCCCGACTACCAAGGTTATAGAGGTCCTCGTTGGCCGCGACGTGATTTCCACCTGGGGCCTTGGCTAGCTCCTCCAAGTCCTGAACATCAAAGTTGGAAACTCCCCAAGCTCTGATTTTCCCGATGTCTTTCATGAGCTCTAATTAATGGATCGTCTCCTCTAGAGGAATGGAACCCCGCCAGTGCAAAAGGTACAGATCTAAGTAATTCGTTTGAAGCCGTCTTAAGGTCGCATCCAGTGCTGGCTCCAACCTTTCTCGTGATGAATTCTGGGGTAACACCTTAGAAATCAAAAACAAATCCGACCGATGATAAGAACTTATAGCTTCCCCGACTAGAGATTCTGAGCATCCGTTTCCGTACATTTCTGCCGTATCAATTACCCGAGCACCCGCATCTAATCCCGCCTGAATTGCTTCAAGTTCCTGATTCCGCTTGGCTGGGTTATCACCCATATTCCAAGTTCCAATTCCAATTGCTGGCACTTCTTGACCAGCTAAAACCATCGTCTTCATTGCGATCACCCCTTCTTGCCTAATGGTAGCACGTTTAGCATGGGTTGCCTACTTTTCGTTAATATCAAAATAAAAAACCAAGGAAGCCCGACACGCTTCCCTGGTTGAAAATTTATTCTTCAATATGATTATTTTTGGCCGCACGTTCTTCACCCGCTTTAAAGAAATACAAACCGCCAATCCAGATTACCGCTCCAATTAAGGCCAATAACGTCGACGTTTCAAAAAGCAAAATAACGGCAACAAAAATCATAAACCCAATGACAACGTAGTCTGACAAGGGGTACCATGGCATTTTAAACGGGAGTTTAGCCGTTTCTTCGGGGGTTAAGGACCGCCGATACTTTAAGTGGGCCACCATAATAGCTCCCCAAATGAACAGGAAAGCGGTTGTTGCCACACTCGCAACCAACGTAAAAACCTTGCCTGGCATGATAAAGTTTAGGACCGCCGCTAAGGCAATGACTAACGTTGAAAACCGGAGGGCGTGGACTGGGACCTGAGTTCTTGATAGGGTACCCACCCGTTTTGAAAACCGACTTTTCCCCTGATACGTGAGGGAAAACAACATTCTTCCGGTGGTGAAAATGGAACTATTACAGGCGCTGGCCGCAGCTGTCAAAACCACAAAGTTAATGATGGCCGCCGCCCCCCTTACCCCCGCACTTTGAAAGACCTGAACAAACGGACTTGAGTTTGGTGAAATATACATCCAGGGATAAATACACATTAGGGCCATTAGTGATCCCACGTAAAATAAAATAATCCGCATGGGGATTTCATTAATGGCTTCCGGTAAGACTTGATCGGGATCGGCCGTTTCTGAAGCGGTCATTCCCACCATTTCAATCCCTACGAAACTAAACATCACCATTTGAAACGAGAGGAGAAACCCTTTTGCGCCGTGGGCAAAAAAGCCGTGAGAAAATAAATTGGTTACACTCGCATAACCGACAGGCGTTTTGAAATGGATCAGAACCATGATGATACCGGCAATGATTAAACCCATAATGGCCACAATTTTAATAATTGAAAACCAAAATTCGGTTTCGCCAAATGCCTTAACCGTCACTGAATTTAACAGTAACAGTACTGCGAGCATAACGACAGCCGTTACCCACTGGGGTAAGTGTGGAAACCAAAACTGCATATATAATCCAGAGGCTGTAATTTCAGCCATTGCGATGGTGATCCAACAAATCCAATATGTCCACCCCGTTACAAATCCCCATTTTTCTCCGAGATACTTTTGAATAAAGTAAATAAACGAATTGGCGTTTAGATCTGAGAGCAACAGTTCCCCCAGGCCGCGCATTAATAAAAAGCAAATGACCCCCGTAATAAAATAGGCAATTAAAATCGACGGTCCGGCCGAATGGATGGAGCTCCCCGACCCTAAAAATAATCCCGTTCCAATAGTGCCACCGAGGGCAATTAACTGGACGTGCCGCTTCCGTAATCCCCTTGATAAATGGTCATTGGTTGATGCTTTCCCTTGCTCCTTCATTATTATCACTCCCTCAATATCAATATTATAGCGGGATCAAATAGTGAGCAAAAGGAAACCAACTCGACGCTCGACTGACAAAAACGGGGCAAAATCCCGTTATTTCACCAGTTCATTCACTTTATTTTTAATAAGATGAAAGTTATTCACCTTATTTTGAACGACAAATGATGGCCACACAAAAGGGAGGTCGCTAGAATTCACTGGCGGCCTCCCTTTTAAATTAGATTTATTTTTGGTCATTTCGTAATCGTTCAATATCCCGAACAATCATGAGTTCTTCGTTTGTTGGAATCAATAGGGTTTTAATCGTTGAACCATCCGCACTAAGATCACGTTCAACGCCCCGAACATGGTTCTTTTCTGGATCGACAGCAATCCCAAAGACGTTTAATTTATCAGCAACTTCCTGCCGAATTCCAATATCATTTTCACCGACTCCAGCGGTGAAGACAACGGCATCGGCGCCACCAAGTTCAGCTAGGTAGCCACCAACGTAGCGAACAATTCGGTTAATGAAGATATCCCGAGCTAACTTTGCCCGTTCATTTTCATCTTGAACCTTTTCCAGATCCCGCATATCAGCGGATACACCAGAAACCCCGAGTAACCCGGATTTCTTATTTAGGATCTTCAGCATATCACTAGAGTCAGTAATATCCAGTTTGTTCATTAGGTATGCAATTAACGAGGGATCAACGTCACCCGATCGTGTCGCCATTTCAATTCCGGCTAACGGCGTAAAGCCCATGGATGTATCGTAAGACTTACCATCCTTAATCGCCGTAATTGAACCCCCGGCTCCGATGTGCATCGTAATCAGCTTTAAGTCTTCTAATGGCCGACCCAGCATCTCAGCAGCACGACCAGCAACGTATCGGTGGCTTGTTCCATGGGCGCCATACTTCCGGGCACCATACTTCTCGTAGTATTCGTATGGAATCCCGTACATGTAGTTAACGGCTGGCATCGTTGTGTGGAAGGCTGTATCAAACACCGCCACGCTAAAGACGTCCGGTAAAATCTTGTGAATTGCCTTAATTCCTTGAACGTTCGCCGGATTATGCAGGGGGGCGTATTCTGCTAAGCTTTCAATTTGCTTAACGACTTCCGCATCGATAACCGTGGTATCCTTGAAGATTTCGCCTCCGGCTACCACCCGGTGACCAACCCCCGTAATTTCATCATAGCTGCCCAAAATCTTTAAGTTAATTAATGAATCCAGCATCAATTGGATTGCTGCCTCATGATCCTTAACGTCCTCAACAGATTCATATTTTTGACCGTCGCCGTACTTAATTTCAACGTTGGAGTTACCTAACCCCAACCGATCAATCACACCATCCGCAATGACGGTTTCCGATGGCATATCGAATAGTTTGAATTTTAACGTTGAGCTACCAGCGTTAACTGCAAGTGATTTTCCCATAACCTAAATTCTCCTTTAGTTTTAATGATCCGAAAGTAATGTGCGTTCTTCCCACTGCACGATTTCAGCGATAAATTTTTGAAAGGCTTCTTGGTCCTTAAACGATGGAAATTCACCTAGCATAACTTTTTTGGCCTGCTTAGCGCCGTTTCCTGATTTTTGTAAAATCAAAATTGATTTACGTGCACTAGCGTTGATAAATAACTCACTAGGCAAGGTTAGCAACCCTTGAAGGTAAGCAGAACTCTGCATCCACTTCAATAAGCCGGCAGACTCTTCTGATTGAAATAGCTGAGCCGGAACCAAGAAAACGCCGATCCCACCATCCACCAGCTGTTTAACCGACTGTTCCAAGAACAGATGATGAACGTATGAATGGCCTGATTCCGCATGGGTGTCGAAGTTAACGACGTTTTCATCAATTGGATAATAGCCAATTGGCAGGTCCGAAACAATTAGATCGGCCTTCTTCACCATCATTGTTTCCATTGCATCCTGATGAACTAAATCAACGGAGAGCCGTTGCATGGCCGCACTAATCCCAGCCACTGATAATAGTGTGTCATCATTATCAATGCCAAAACCATCAATTTCACCAGCAACAACGGGTTTTAATTGATTGATCACTGCCGTTAATAAGTTTCCGGTTCCTACCGCGGGATCTAGAATAGTTAAATGACTCCGATCCTTTTCGATCCGACTCACTAAATACCCCATAATATAAGCTAACGTATCAGGTGTAAGCTGATGGTTGGCCTGAATATCATCATCCTTAATGGCAGCCAGCATGCAAAGCTGAATTGCTCGACGGACAGATTCTGCATCCATTTGCCGATAATCGGCCTCTGAATACAGGGTCTGTAACTCTTTTACCGTTTTTTCCGATGGAAGACCATCTTCAATCTGAACTTCGCCACCGTTCAGCAAGTTATTACCCGTCTCAATGAACGCATCTAAATAAGAAGTTTGTAAAACACCTTCTAATGTTTTAGCTGATTCATTAAGCACTTTAAATAACGATTCAGTCTGTTCCTGAGTCAGAATGAGTCGCCCCTTTCCGAAGACTTATGCATCTATTTCTCCTACCTATCTTACAGATTTATCTTCACTAATTCAAGCGGACTCTTTCTCCATTTTGCTAATTCCTGAAATCGCCTTTCTATCAATCAATCTTAGCTGACTAAAGTTTGAAAAATCACTGCATCAATTTAATATTGTGAATTTAGTCACACTAATCTTTTAAAATAACACCATAACTTTTTTCCAACCGATGATATTCTAATACGCGTGATTCGTAACTTTGATTTGCAAATAGAATAACTGAAGACATAAATAGCATAAAGACTAATGCCATGAACGTTACGAATCCTTTTTGTCTGAAGTTTGACTTAAACTTTTTTGAAAGCACAGTTGGGTTTGATACCTCTCTCCATTCATTAAATTTATGGTCACCTGGACTAATTGTGATTTTTTAATTTGTTTAAATGTGATTTGCCGAACATCCGTCATTAAGGGTTCATATCCTGACTCAAGCCTTAGTACCCTATGTGAATCAATATTTAGTGAACGAACGTTATGTTGGCGACCATCCATTAAGGTTAAGGCATGTGATTTGACCCCTAAAAGCGAGAGGTTTAACCGTTTCGATTCTAACTCGGCTACCGTTTCGTACCAGTTCAACTCTGTGTGCTGGTTATCGACCGTTTTTAAACTCGTCACTCCCATTTGCACGGTTAGCATAACGAGGGCCGTTAAAACCAGTGCAAATAAGGTTTCTACTAGTGTAAAGCCCCGTAATCTCATTTTTCCTTCAAGATCCGTTGACGATCAACCCGTTCTTTACGTTGTCGCCCGGTCCTGACCCGCTTTAACTCCAATTGTTCTAGATGAGTCATCTGGTAAAGGTAACTAATTCCCATCAGCAATGTTCCCGAGACAAGAATTAAACCTAATAGTGCATCTAATGATAAATACCCCCGTTTACGTTTTAAGATAATAAACCCTTCCTCCCAGTTGAACTGTAAGCCGAATTTCTTGACGGGTAAGCTGCGACTGCCAAAAAATTGTCTGGGGGTTAGCCCACCCATCGGCATTAAAATGAACGTTAGCCCCAGCAAAGCTTTTTTTCGTAAGGTGCAGGGAATCCGGTACAGTAATCCCCTTCTGTACTTCACCGTTGGCAGCTTCCATGTATACCCGGTGGTTTCGCTCGTCAAAGATTAATGCAACCCGTTCCCGATTTTTAATGGCTAATCCCCGAGTTTCTAACCAATATGAGCTCAAGCTCTCCCAAAACAACTTTTCTGATCGTTGCTGTTCAGTGACACTCAATCGAGGTCGCCCAACTAAAATTAGCGCACCCGCAGTAATCATGAGTACAATTACCATTTCAATTAGGGTGAACCCCCTATTTTTGTACAACCTCACTGCCACGAATTTCAATTCCCTCCCGTTTAGCCTGTGCCACCTGTTTATCTGTGAGATACCCGGCCTTCTCCAAGTCAGCAAACGTTAAACTTGTAACCTGATTTTTATCCTGAAAGAGATCAACCTGAGTTTGAACAACGGTCGTCATGGCATCCCCGTGAATTTGACTAGCTCGTTTTCGCTGACTTGATAGGTTAGGAATAATCACCAAGACTAACAGCGAAATAATAAACAGAACGACCGCCATTTCGATTAGGGTAAATCCCCGTAGTTTACGCACGTTTACACACCTCCAATTGTATGATACATGGGTAAGAGCAGTGACAGGTAGGTGCCTACAATTGCAAGACCGATTATCCCAAATAAGATTGGTTGAATGAGTCCCAAGCCTTGCTCCACCGCTTGAACCATATATTGGTACTGCAACTTAGAGAAGGCACCTAGTTCTCGGGCCAAATCAGGTGCCGAATTCCCCTGCGTGAGTAAAACAGTTAACTCCTTCGGAATAAACGAATACCTGTCAACAATTATTAACGGAGACTGACCTGTATCCAACATCCGCGCTAATTCACGGCCTAAGTAACCTAAAACCGAGGTGTCGCTAAATTGGCACGTTAACTTCACAATGTCGTGAATTCCTAATCCACTCCCAACTAACATGCTTAAATTTTGGGTTAAATAATAGGCGTAGTAGTAGCGCCATATTTTTCCAATTATGGGCAGCTGGCAGTAAAACTGTAATCGAACCACATGTGACTGCTTCATTAGGATGATAATGGCAAATCCACTTAACAGAAAAAGAAATAGGCCAATCAGCCACCAGTGAATGGATGGCTGGGCAGGATGACCCCTTTCAGACCACTCATTTAGCCGTGGAATAACTAATCGCTGTAGACCCAGTGCAATCAAAAGCACCAGCCCCAACAAAAATACTGGGTACCGAAGTAATTGTTTAAACTTACGGCTCTGTTCTGCCCGCATCGCCATTAACTGTCCTAATCGTTCCAAGCATTTCCCGAACTGGCCGTGTTCTTCGGCAATTCGTAGCTGATATAATAAATCAACTTCTACATAGTCCACAACGGCATCCGAAAAGGAATAACCCCGTTTTAATTTTGCCAGGATCTCCGGCAGGTCATTGAAACGGCTAGCATTAATGGTCAGTAAAAAGGTTAGGGCCTGCTGAAGCGAGAACCCTGACCGATAGAGATCACCTAACAGTTTAAACAAACGTCCCTGATCGCTCGTCTTCCACTTACCCGTTGGCAAACTGCGACGCCACTTCACGTGTGATCATTCCCTTCGCTTCTTGACTCATTAAACACCGTCGCCAGCCTTCTGACATTTGCCTCTCCACCGTCGAAAATGGCGGCCGCCAAATGTCACTTAGTAACCCCAACCCTTGTTTCGTTGGAATTAGGCGTTGATAGCTAACTGCAGTTAGGGCTTCCTCTAAGTCCCGCTGTTCAGCCCCTAAATCCAGAAGCCGAGACTGCACTCCAGAGGCCGTTCGGGCATGCACCGTACTCAACACCAAGTGTCCAGATAATGCTGCTCGAACAGCAGCTTTTGCAGTTGGCCGGTCACGAATTTCACCAATTATGAAGACATCTGGCCGATGACGTAGGGCCACCTTAAGTAATTCGTTATAGGTTAACCCCGCCCCCTCGTTAAGTTGTAACTGTAAAAAATTAGGTTCCTTAATTTCAACCGGATCTTCAATGGTCAAAATAATCTGATCCTGGGCTAACCTTCTGGCCAAAGCATACATTGTAGTTGTTTTACCAGATCCGGTAGGTCCCGCGAAGACAATTAACCCGCGCTGTTTTGTGAGAAGCTGTAATTCCTGTTGTTGGTTGGGAATAAGGTATTGCAGCGTCATTGGTTCCAACGGATAAATTAAGCGAATCACCATCGATTCTCGTTCTAAGTAGTCGCCCACCGTAGATAATCGTAATTCGATCCTCTCGTTCCCAATTTGCCACTCCCACGCCCCCAACTGCGGTCGCCGACTTTCGGTAATGGACATATTAGCATGAAACTTTAAGTAGGTTAATATTTGTTGCCCAAACGCGGTTGGCACCGATTCTTCTTCAGTCAATTGATTTCGACATCGAATCCGCCACCGGTAGTCACTTTGGGTTGGTCGTAAATAAATATCCGATGCCCTGACTGACATCGCCTCCATCAGCCACTTCGCAATCCAAGTCTTAATTTCCAATCTAAATCCCCCTTCCTAGTTCTATATCCGATAACGAAGTGACTTTTGACCAAAATAAAAAGCCTCAGACAATTAAGTCTGAGGCTTTTTTAAAACTAATTCTTATTCAACGTCTGCATCGTCGGGTAAATCAGCAGCTTCATAAACGTCTTGAACGTCATCATTTTCGCTCAATTCATCAATCAAACCAACGTACTGAGAAATCTTACCTTCTGGAACTTCAGTCGTGTTTTCTGGAATCATCTTAACTTCAGCGGCATCTAAGTCGTAACCCTTAGCCTGCAATGTATCACGAACTTCTGGTAAACTCGCAGGATCCGTAAAGATTTCGAATTCATCATCATTTACCTGAATGTCATCTGCACCGGCATCCAAGGCGTCCATCATAATATCATCTTCAGACTTATCAAGTCCGTCTTCGCGAAGAATAGTAATGTAACCCTTCCGATCGAACATATAAGCAACGGAACCATCCGTTCCTAATGAACCACCATGATGGGTAAAGGCAGAACGAACAGCGGCGGCAGTCCGGTTCTTATTATCCGTTAATACGGAGACCATGATTGCTGTACCACCGGGGCCATAACCTTCGTACGTGAGTTCTTCGAACTTAGAACCACCAACACCGGAAGCCTTGTCTAAGGCCCGTTGCACGTTAGTCTTAGGCATATTAGCAGCCCGTGCCTTCTCCATTACCAGACGGAGTTGAGGGTTACCGTCCGGGTCAACTCCACCAGCTTTTGCAGCTTGGTACAAGTCACGTGAGATTTTTTGGAAAATTTTTCCACGTTTTGCATCTTGGGCGTTTTTACGGCCTTGAATGTTATGCCATTTTGAGTGTCCTGACATAGTAACTCCTCTTTTCGTTTATTTATTAGTTAATTGCGAAACATACGTTAACTATAATACCAGAGTGGTGGGGTTTGTGCAAGATGGTGGGTAAAGTGACATGACATACTTCACCCTTAAGTTCAGATGAATCATCTGTCATCTTGGTCCCTTCATCTGGATATCATCTGTCTAGGTTACTGTCTACCCTCACATGGATATCCCCTGTTACCTCATAGATTGCCGTTGTGTCCCTCCAACTCTTACCCTTAACTTCTTTCCACTAAGTAATATACCATCTGAAATTTAACTTGTGTGACGAAGTGTATCCAAAATAAAATTTATTTTATGCTAACTAAAAACACCCCTGAATTAGGGGTGTTTAACCTAAGCAAAACTCAACTGCTTACCAAGTGCCATCATCTTACTATTATCATTTTTAATGTAGTACCGTTGGGTCACTTGGGTATCGGTATGCCCAGCAATCTTTTGTACGACTTCAATGGGTAGGTTAAGGTCATTTGCGAACATACTTAAGGCAGTCGCCCTGATTTTATGGAAGGTCATAGTGGTTTTAAGTTTACCTTGGTTAACCAACTCTTGATTGTAAGCCTTCCACCACCGGTTAGGCGTTGTTAGACAGTAGGGTTTACCTTGCTTGTCTGAAAATAAAAAGTCATAGGTTTGACCATCATTCATCGCCCACTTAATGGGGTTAGCTTGAGACTTTAATGTTACTAGGTCATTCATGAGGGGAACGATTCGCGTAATATACAATCAGATTTAATGCCATGGACAAGGAAGCTTCAAAATAATGAGGTTAGTGTAGTGCCGCAGTTAGTCCATGAAAATATAACCGGTCTTTTTTTGATAATCACGGTAAACTCGTGCCCCTATCCATTAAAAAATACAATGCAACCAAGGCGAAAAGAATTCTCGGCCCCTACTTGGATATCTAGTGTAATTTTAAAGCAAAGCTTATTGCCACTAGGATATTAAAGCAATAGAACTTGACACTAATATCTGAGTGCTCCCCCTTAAATATCACTCAATCAATAATGTGGCAGCTAGCCCATGTCCTGTTTAGTTAGCGTTCGGGCCAATTAACTTATCATTTAGTAGTTGATTCATCATATCATCCATTGACTGTTGTAAATTAGTATATTTATATTGATAAAACTCTGGGTGTAACGGATGATAGTCGACCTGGCCCTTTAGGCGAGGATAAAAATCAGCAATTCCGGTGTTGGACCTGAATGGCCACAATATCCAAGCTGGAATAGGAATTTGCATGCTATGAATGCCACGATCTTTAAAATCTTCTACGGCGTAGCGTTTAACGTCAGCCATACTCATCCGAATTCCCATTGCCAAGTTTCGGGTGTTATTTGCTTTAGAGTTATTCATTAATGAAATTTGCATTAACGCAACGTCTCGGACATCTACGGCATAGCCTACCATCGGCAAACTAAATGGCATGTTTAGGAATTGTTCCACCTGTTTAGCGGAATACCGGGCCCAAGGAACTAGTGACGGCCCAATCACGAAGCTCGGATTAATGGTGGTCATTGGAATTTTTCTTGGGTTGGTTTTTGGATCGTTGATCAGCTGCCAAGCCCGGCGTTCCTCTAACGTCTTACTCTTCATGTAATCATCTAACCCTTTGGCCTGATCATTAGTCCAATCATTTTCGGTATAGACTGTTTTATTTTGCTTGCCGTAAGCAATTGCGGCTTCCGAACTCGTCAACTCAATTTTTGCCAAGCTGTCGCTCGCGAGTGCAAATTTAAAAATGTTATCAATCCCATTAATTGCGGTTTCCGTTCGGTTGGATTCCGTCGCTACGGCTTGTGGGGAAGCGACATGAAATAAGAATTTCACATCCCGTAGCGCCTCTTCCCAACCATCATCCCCGTTTAAATCTGCCTTCACTAATTCAATCCCGGGTAACAATTTTTTAATGAAGGGTAATTTGGCTTCAGAACGATAAGTTCCCCTCACCCGATACCCCTGATCCAATAAATCTTTGGCAATCCAAGTTGCCATATACCCTGTAATTCCGGTCACTAACGCAAGGTCACCCTTGCTCATTAAATCAGTCATTTCATTACCCCCTGTTTTAAGTAAATAGGCATTCACTTAAATGATTAAATAAAGGGCGCGTGATCCGCGCCCGACTTACAGGTCAATAATAAATGGCCATTCACTTATTTTCAAGGCGATTTCTAAAATAAATCCGCCCATCCGCTGCATGTCCATCCTAGCATGCAGTCCAGCCGACAAATTAATTTCACCTTCCCCCCTGACAGGCCTGCCATGCCATTTCAATTAACACCTGAATATCCGCTTTGCTGAGTAATTGATTTTCCTTAAACCTTATTTGGGCCACACTAGTGATGGGTTCAAACGTATAAGCAATAACTATCTCTGGGGCCGCCGCTCGCAAACGATGATCTAACAATCCTTTTTCATAAAAATCCTGAATGGGTTGGGCTAAGTTCATGCCGGTTTCAAAAACATCATCGGGAATGATATCAGGGTGTTCATTAAAAACGCCCATTACCATCGATTCTCTCGGATAAGCATTTAGTGCTGTCGCATAATTCATTAGCAACAGTTTAAACTGAAATTCTGTATCTCCCTTTGGATCAAAATTTGCAAATAACTTTGCGTCAATCAGGGCCTTAATGTTCAAATAAACCTGCCCTAACATCGCCTTCTTATCCTTATAGTAAATGTATAGTGTCGCGGGAGAAACCCCCGCTTGTTTAGCTATCTTAGCCACACTGAGGTTTTGATATCCTTCGTTAAGGGTGACATCAATTACTGCCTGATGGAGGGCTTTAATTTTGTTTTCATCTTTATATCTCATAGGTTGTATAATAAACGTCCATTCATTTAATGTCAAAGTCATGGGAGTTAGGACGTGGCCTTAGTGAATTACATATTTACGGCTGGCAGCACAAGTTAAATCCAACACTAAATTATAAAGGGCACCCTTGACTAATTAATCAAAGGTGCCCTCTTAGTATTCATTAAACTTAATGATTCTTAGCAAAGACATGGTGGCCAACTAACGTTACGAGTCCAATCACCATCTCAATAATCCCCACGAAAAGCAAGGTTACAATGCTTGAAATAATTACCGTATTTAACGTATTTAAAATCAGAGTTTGGGCGTCCGTAAACATGCCGGAGACCACGCTGGGTTCGATTAGGTAGGCAAATCCCCCCCCCAGTGAAACAAGTAGGCCACCAAAGAAAAGTCCTGGTCCTAAGGCCCCAAAGAAGTGGTGTTCTGCTAAAGCCACAATCACCAGTAGCACCAGGAAAATGGCACTGGCTGCCAATAACATCATATTCATGTGACGCAGTTGCTGAAATTCAGGCGCCAGTTGTTCTAACCGATCCCCGCCAATTTTAGCTGAAATCAACGAAGTAGCTTTCTTAGCTAACACATCCGTTGCTGTGCCTGGTAAATTGAGGTTATGACTCTCTGCCTGCTTGGTAATGACTTGGCTAACTGCCGTGGATAAGCTGGTTGAGCCATCTTCGGAATAGAGGGCGGTAATCTCAGCCTTAATCACCGGTTGCAGGGAATCAGACGTCACCACGTTTTGACTGACCCCATAGTTAGATAGCTCATTATTCAAATCTGTTGCAATCGAACTGCCAATTCCTGAACGAGAGATGGCACTTGCCGTGAAGTCTTCATTAAAAATCGTGACTTGCAAGCAACTGGTAATGGTCATGAGTGCAACCACTAAAGCCATAAAAAAGCCTAACCAAGGACGCCTTTTATACGGTCGAGTCGGCGTTGCTGCCGTGGATTCATGGTGACGTGTCATGCGCGATTGTTCGATAGTAATCCCCCATTTCAAATGAGTATTTGATTTAAGTGTAGCACAAAAAAAGGCGGTGGCCACTCCGCCAACCCGCCTTCTTTAATAATTCTAAACTTCGTTAGAATTAGTTGAACCCCGTTTAACAAATCCATAAGGAAGTAAAACATTCTTATTCTCTACGGGTTCATTATTCATTAATTTCGTCAGTAGTCGCATGGCAACGGCACCAATATCATAGAGGGGTTGAGTAATAGAACTCATCTTGGGCCGAACAATTTCTGTGAGCTTGGTATCGTTACTCGTGAGAATTTCAAATTGTTCTGGTACAGAAATTCCGGCATCGTTCATTCCGTTCATTACCCCGGCAGCTAGTTCATCGTCCCCAACAAAGGCAGCGGTGGCATCGACGGCCGTTAAAGCTTCCTGTAGGTCGTACCCCGCCTGGTAGGAGTAATCCGTCTCAAAAACCAACTGTTCATCATAGTCAATGCCCGCATCCGCTAAAGCATCTTTATAACCGGCTAACCGGTATTCGCTGTTAATGGGTTGGTCTAACGGACCAGAAACAAACGCAACCCGCTTGTAGCCCCGCTTAAGCATCCGAGCGACCCCTTCATGAACGGCGGCCTTATAATCGATGCTAACGCTCGGCTGAGTGTTCGTTGGGTCTACCGAACCAGCTAACACAATTGGCGTCCGTGAGCGGTCAAATTCGGCCTTCAATTCAGGGCTAACGTTATTCCCCATAAAGATAACCCCGTCCACTTGTTTAGCTAACAGAGTATTTAAGACTTGAACTTCCTTACCGCTATTTTCGTCAGAGTTCGTTAAAATGATATTGTACTTGTACATCATGGCAATATCGTCAATTCCACGCGCTAGTGAAGCAAAGTAGATGTTCGTCACGTCTGGGATAATAACCCCCACCGTTGTCGTCTTTTTGCTTGCCAATCCACGGGCAACCGCATTTGGCCGGTAATCTAGCCGGTCAATGACGTCTAAAACTTTCTTTCGGGTGGCTGGTTTTACGTTTGGGTTGCCGTTAACAACACGTGAGACCGTTGCCATTGAGACCCCGGCTTCACGGGCAACGTCGTAAATCGTTACCGTCTGTTTTTCCATGTTCGATAGCCCTTTCTTTATTAGAATGATTCGTTTTCATCAAATTTTCACATAACCTGAATAATATAGCAGATTTGTTTTCATAACGCAATATCTGCAAACGCTTACAATAATAGATTACACTAATTGTTAACCGATTTCAAGAATGAGGTCCCCTATGCTATAATGTTAGCGAACTATTAAGGAGTGATCACATGACAAAAGGACAACAAATTCAACAATGGACTGCCCAACAAGGAGCCAGTCTAACTTACTTAAGTGACCCAAAAACAATTGAGTACCTCACTGGCTTTTCCAGTGATCCCGTTGAACGGGTTTTAGCGATGATCGTTTTCCCCGACCAGGATCCCTTCATTTTTTGCCCTGCACTTGAGGTCGAAGCCGTTAAGGATACCGGTTGGCGTTACCCCGTCGTTGGCTACTTAGACCACGAAAATCCGTGGGCCATCATCGCCGATGAGGTGGCCAAACGGCACGTGACCCCTACCCGGGTTGCACTGGAAAAGAGCAACTTTACGGTGGCTCGCCTCGAAGATTTACAGAGTCAGTGGCCGGCCGCAAAATTTGACCTCAGCATTACCTCATTTATCGAACAAATGCGGCTGATTAAATCACCAGATGAAATCGAAAAGCTGAAGGTCGCCGGCAAGTGGGACGACTTTGCGTTTAAAGTTGGTTTTGAAGCCGTTAAGGCCGGCCGAACGGAACAATCCGTCGTTGCCGAAATCGAGTATCAATTAATGAAAAACGGTATTATGCACGTTTCCTTTGATCCCCTAGTCCAGGCTGGGGCCCATGCGGCTGAACCCCATGGTGAGAGTAATGGAACGAAGTTTAAGGAAAATGAACTTGTCCTCTTTGATCTCGGTACGGTATGGGAAGGTTATATTTCTGATGCTTCACGGACGGTAGCCCTTGGTCAACCAACTGAAAAAGAATTGGATATGTACCAGGTTTGTTTAGAAGCCCAATTAGCTGCCCAGGCGGCCGTTAAACCCGGGATTACGGCTGAAGCCCTCGATAAGGTTGCCCGCGATATTATCACGAAGGCCGGGTATGGTGAGTACTTCATTCACCGGCTCGGTCACGGGATGGGAATGAGCGAGCATGAATTCCCAAGTATCATGGAAGGAAACACCATGGAACTCCAAGAAGGCATGTGTTTCTCTATTGAACCCGGAATTTACATTCCAGGCGTTGCCGGGGTTCGGATTGAAGATTCGGTTTACGTCACTAAGAACGGCTGCGAACCCTTCACCCACACTTCAAAAGACTTAACCTACGTTGGCGACTAAATGTCGGTCAATGATCAAAAAAGCAGCATGACCAAATTGGCCATGCTGCTTTTTTGTGGGCTCACCGTCCGATGGTTAAACTCGAAACCCGATTTTACGTTATTTGGAAGAGGCTGACGTTGCCGCACTAGTAGCTGAGTCTGCCTTAGGAGTGGCCTCTGACTTAGCGGAACTAGCAACCTTAGCTTTGTCACTTGTCTTTAAGGCTTCGTCACTGGATAACTCAATATCATCCTCGTCGCTCAAATCATCCTTCACTTCGTTTGACTTGTTGGCCAGTTCATTTCGAAGGTGGTCCGCAGCCGTTTCAAACTGGGTGCTGGTTTCGCTTCCCTTTTCAGCAACCGTATGAGCTGCCTTGTCGGCGTCATTCTCCATGTTAGCACGCCAATCCGCGGCGTTAGCCTTAAAATCAGCGGTTCGGTTAGCAACAACGTCCTTAAAATCATCTAAGGCATCTGATGCATAAAAGGCATAGTCAACTGCCCGATCCTTTAAATCATTATAGTGATCCCGCGCCTTATCGTTAATTTCTTGACGCCGTGACGCATCCATTGAGCGGTATGCAGCATATGCCGCTGCCCCACCTAATACTAAACCAAGTAGAAATCCTTTTTTAGCCATTTAAAACCTTCCCTTCTAAATTCCCTCTTATTGTGGTGTCGTCATTGAGTCTGCCTTTTTGGCCCTGTGCCGACTGTACATATTAAAGGCAGTCCGGCCAAACCGACTGGCCACCGATGCCTTTTCAGCCGTCTTGGTGTTAGATGATACCTTAGCCGTTAAATTTCGTGTTGCATCGTTTAGATCTGAAACACTGGTTCCAAGATCAGCCGCAGCCTGAAACACAGGATCAATTGTCGCAAACTTTTCGTTAACGTCATCCAATAAAACATTGCTACTGGCCAAGATGTTCTCAGCCTGCTTGCTAATGACGTCAATATCATCCGTCATTGTTTTCATGGATGCATTCAGTTGTCCCAGCGTCTTGTTCAGTTTCGTCAAAAACATCCCGATGAATAGTACAAGAATTAAAAACGCAATCGCTGCGATGAGTCCTGCAACCTGTCCACCTGTCATGAAAATCCCTCCTTTACCCATTGTTCATACACCCCTTAGCATAGCATGACGCCGCTACCTTCGCAACGAAAAGGTGAAGGGCTTTCAGTTAAACAATCCCCCCGAAACCTCTTTTTTCTGCTACACTAAGTAGAAGTTAACCAAAAAGGAGATCAAACAATGGCCAGATTACTTGCTCAATCAATCTCATCCACCCCAAAAATTGACACCAAGGGGATTGAATCCTACTTCCAACACTTTGATTGGAAAATTCTTCTCAACCACCTTTGGAGTCGGCTAGGTCAGATAATTTTTTTAACCCTCATTTTATGGCTGATTAGTCGGATTGGTCTCCGCATCATTGGCCACGCTTTTCGCCGCTACTTTAAAGTTGATAAAACCGATAAAAATCTGGAACACGTTTCTAATCGAGCTAAAACCATCTATTCTTTAGTTACTAACCTGTTTCGCTACACCATTCTATTTTTCTGGATCTACGCCCTGCTCTCTACCTTAGGAGTTCCGGTGGGCACGTTGGTTGCCAGTGCCGGAATTTTCAGTTTAGCGATTGGCTTGGGGGCTCAGGGCTTTGTCAGCGATCTAGTCACGGGGGTCTCAATCCTAGTGGAACAGCAGTTTGACGTGGGCGACATCGTTACTATTGGAACGATTACCGGAAGGGTTACTAGCGTTGGGCTGCGAATTACTGAGGTCACCGCCCTGAATGGAACGGTCAACTTTATCCCCAACCGAGATATTACGATCGTTTCAAATATGTCGCGTAATCCCATGCGGGCCATTATGCAGATTTTTATTTACTCAAATACGCCCATCGAAAAGTTAAACACCATTATCACTCAGGTAAATAACGATAAGGTGCCCAATTACCCCGATATCATTGGTGAGCCCTCCATTACGGGAACTCTCCAAAACCAAGAGGGAATCCTCGTCTATCAGGTCGTCATTGAAACGGTTCCGGGTAAGGCCATCCCCATTCAGGCTGACTTTTTAGCGGCCTACCTTTCGGCAATTCAAAAGGCCGGAATCAGCCTACCAACTGTAACCCAAGCCGTTAACGTTAATAATTATGAAGCACCATCCACACCATCATAAATCCCATAAAAAGTCGGTCCTGCAGAGTATTCGCTCTGACGGGACCGACTTTTTTCATTACTTTGCTAAACTCATGGAAAGATCGTCAATAACCTGGGCATCACGATTAAAGTAGGTGACATCAAACGTCGCTGGCGTTTCCTCAATCACAGCGTACGTGCCGCCAAGATCCGCATATTTACCCCGCGGTTGCGAAATGGATCCAGGGTTAAGGAATAACGTATGATCTCGAACCTCTGCTCCGAGCTGATGTGTGTGGCCAAAAAGCACCATGTTCGCACCCAGCTCTTCGGCTTTAAGCGAGAGCTTATTTAACGAGTCGTTGACGTCAAAGAGGTGTCCGTGCGTTAAAAAAACAAATTGATCTCCCACCTGATTCGTTAGCATTTCTGGGTACTCGTCCCAATCCATGTTGCCTTTGACAACCGAAACGTCTGACCAAATTTCATCATCGGCCGCCAGTTCCGAATCGCCACAGTGAAAAATAGTTGTTTCGCTATCCGCCGTTGCAAACACCTTTTCTAAGATGTCACGATCCCCATGATTATCACTTACCACTAAAAGCTTCATGCTTGATCCCACCATTCATCAAAATTTTCGAGCATTTGTTGTGCCGCATGACCCCGGTGACTAATGGCATTCTTTTGTTTTTCAGTCATCTCGGCTAAGGTCTGATGGTAGGCCGGAACGAAAAAGACGGGATCGTACCCAAATCCATTTTCACCCCTTGGCTCAGTTAAAATCAGCCCCTTAACGTAACCATTAGTAACCATTTTTTTACCCGTTGGTTTAACGAGAACCAGCGTCGTTTGAAAGTGTGCGGTCCGCTGATCTTTTGGTACACCATCAAGTTTCCGCAGCAACTTAGCCATATTCCGTCGATCATCGTGGTTCCCCGCATACCGGGCTGAATAAATTCCGGGTTGCCCATCAAGTGCATCCACCACCAGCCCAGAATCATCCGCTAATACGGGAAGGCTAGTTAGCTGGGCAACCGCCGTCGCCTTTAACGTTGCGTTCTCTTCGAAGGTTTGACCGGTTTCTGCTACCTGCGGAATTTCCGGAAAATCAGCCAACGTCTTTATGGTAATCCCCTTTGGAGCCAATAGTTCGCGGAACTCGCGGGCCTTCCCCTCGTTTTTTGTTGCAATTACTAATTCATTTGTCATTCCTGACCCTCGCTCATTTTAAATTTGGGCTTCTAATTCCGATACGGCAACCGCCTGCGCAGAAACATGCTCTTCTGGCATCCATTCAGCAGCTAACTGATTAAAATCGACGACGCTTCCCGTTGTAAAATACCGGTTCGGCCGACCCTTTCGGGGACTGGCTAACTGATAGTAATCCAGTAACGCCGTAATGGTTTTAACCGTTTCTTTACCAGCGTCAATCAACGTCACGCCCTTGCCGAAAAAGCGCTGAATCTGCGGGGCTAATAAGGGATAGTGAGTACAGCCTAAAACAACCGTATCGACCTGACTCGTCGCTAATGGATCTAACCCTGCATCGACAATCGTTTGAGCAACTGGCTTGAGGTACTTGCCGCTCTCGACTAACGGAACAAAATCCGGGCATCCGAGTCCAACGACCCCTGCCTTCGCATCCATTTGGGCAATCATCTCAGGGTAGGCTCCGCTCTTCGTTGTGCCATCCGTTGCTAAAACAGCGATCTGATGGTTTTTGGTGGCTGAAACGGCAGCTCGGCTCCCCGGAGCAATGACACCCACGACGGGAATGTCCATTTTCGCCTGTAAATCTGGAAGTGCTGCAGCCGTTGCCGTATTACAAGCAATCACAAACATCTTGATATCAAATTGGAGTTCGAAGCGGGCAATCTGCTCGGAAAACCGGCGCACTTCATTGGCATCTCGGGGTCCGTACGGCAATCGACCCTGGTCGCCCAAAAAAACTACCGATTCATTTGGCAACTGGCGTAAGGCTTCCTTTACAACGGTTAGTCCGCCAACCCCAGAATCCATGTAACCAATTGGATTCACATTCATGATCCAGCCTTCTTTCGTCTTTTCATCTGAAACTTTATTATGTTCTACTTAGGAAAATCTTTCAAGCTTTGCCACTTTGACAGATTCCTAAACTGAATATCAACGTCCCTTACCAATTTACGGTATAATGAAATTGAATTAACTTCCAAAAAGGAGTCCGGTAACGTGCAAAACATTTACGAAACAGTCGTTGGGCAAGCCGACACAGCAATGGATTTTCCAAAAATATTAATTCGTGACGTTCTTCTCACTAACATTTTGGGCGATGATTCGGACAGTATTACCTATTGGGCTGGCAAACAGCTTGCCCGTCAGTTTCCAATTGGTAGTCCGACCGATTTAACCGTCTTTTTCGAACAGGCCGGATTTGGGGAACTTGAACTGGTTAAATCAGGTAACCACCGGCAGGTTTGGCGACTCAGTGGTCCCTCCATTGAAACCCGGATTAGTCACGTTGAACAACCCGATTTTATGCTAGAAGCCGGCTTCTTGGCTGAATCGATTCAGCAACAAACGGGGGATCTCACGGAGGCCCAGTTAAGCTTGGAACAAAAACACCGGTCTAAGGCTGTCGATATTGAACTGGTATCTGATCCTCACGATGTTGACGAAAACTACGATACCCCAACGTTTATGCCGGTTAAAAAGGCCACTATTTTCACCGAAGATGCCGATGGTGACGTGACGGAAGTCACCTCTTCATCCGACTCAGAAAATTAAATTAAAAATCGCCCCGACTGTTTTTGGCAGCCGGGGCGATTTTTAACTCACAAGTGTGTTCATTAGGCCGTTACAAACTGACCTAAAATCTTTTCAAGTTGTTCCTTACTGTGGTAACCCACGATGGAATCAACAACTTGCCCGTCCTTCTTAACTAGGAGGGTTGGAATGCTCATAATACCAAACTGTTGGGCCGTCTTAGGATTTGCATCCACGTCCATCTTATTAAAGGTAACTTTGTCACCCATTTCGTCAGACAGTTGTTCAACGACCGGTGACTGCATCCGACATGGGCCACACCAAGTCGCCCAAAAATCAGTTAAGGTAACACCCTTACTCGTATCAGCTTCAAATGTGCTGTCCGTTGTTTCGTGAACCATATGCAACTCCTCCTTTGATATTAACCATACCGTTACTCTTACTAAAAATTAGTGTATCATATCTGTCAAATTTTTCAACTAAGTTGTTCGCAATCTAATTTAGCTTAAAATTTGACAATGGTCGAGCCATCTCCACCGGCATTTGCTGGTGAAAATCCAAAACTTTTAACCCGCTTATTCCGCTTAAGGTAATCAGTAACACCCTTACGGAGTGCGCCCGTTCCCTTACCGTGAATAATCGTAACTTGAGGATACCCCGCTAAGAGGGCCGAGTCAATATATCGGTCTAGCTCCTGAATGGCTTCTTCGTACCGGTGACCCCGAAGGTCAAGGGTTGGTGACATTCCACTCGATGCCGTCCGTTTAACCGAGGTCCGGGGTTGTTTTTGCTTCTGCTGATTCGTCTGAGTGATCCGTTCTAGGTCGTCCACCGCAACCTTCATCTTCAAAATTCCCAACTGGACTTCCCAGTGGGACTTATCAAGTTGCTGCATTAAGACTCCCTGCTGACCATAGGATTTGACGATTACTTCATCACCCTTATGAAAGTCATGCTTATTTTTCTCTCGTTGAAGGACCTTATTTTTCTTTAATTCGGGATGCTGTTCCAACGCATTAATTTGGCCCTTAGTATCAATTAACTCGTTTTCCTTAACTACACTTTGACCAACCGTTAGCTGTTTCTTACGAATATCAGAAATAATTTGATCGGCCTTTTCCCGGGTGTTGGCAACAATTTGGTTCGCCTGCTCCTTAGCCTGGTTCACTAACTTCTCCCGGTTCTTTTCGTATTGCTCAAACTGGTTTTTTAGATCATCATGCAATTGCTGGGCTTCGTCCAATTGCACGGCAAGTTCCTCAGCCTCCCGTTCTGCGGCCCGTTTCTCTGCGGTAAGGTCGGAAATCATGGCATTTAAATCCTGACTGTCCTGATCCGTTAATCCCCTAGCTTCAGCAACGACCGTCGCATCCAGCCCTAACCGTTGGGCGATATCCAAGGCATTAGAACTTCCAGGAATTCCCGTTAAAAACCGGTACGTTGGTTGCAAGGTTGCCGTGTCAAATTCCATACTGGCATTGATCGTCTCGGGTCGGTTATAGGCATACGCCTTTAATTCTGGGTAGTGGGTGGTCGCTACCACTTCGCTGCCTAACGTGCCAATTTGGTCTAAAATTGCCATCGCAAGGGCCGCCCCTTCCTTAGGATCAGTTCCAGAGCCTAATTCATCAAGTAGAATTAGGCTCCGACTGTCAGCCTGACTCAAAATATCAATAACGGTTTTCATGTGGGCCGAGAAGGTACTTAAACTCTGTTCAATGGACTGCTCGTCCCCAATTTCAGCGAAGATATTATCAAATAATCCAATTTGACTGTGTTCGTTAGCCGGAATAAATAGACCGGACTGCCCCATGAACTGGAGGAGTCCCAGCGTCTTTAACGTAATGGTTTTCCCACCCGTATTGGGTCCCGTCACAATAATGGCTTTGTACTCGCCACCCAGTTCAAGGTCGTTAGCCACCACTTTGGCTGGATCAATGAGGGGGTGCCTTGCCTGCCGAAGACTGACCTGATTGTCCGTTGAGATAACGGGTTCAGTTGCACCTAAGGCGTGGGCGTACTTTGCCTTCGCATTAACAAAATCAAGGTGCCCTAAAATAACGGCATTTTGGGCAATCTCATTACTATACGGCCGAATCAGATCGGATAATTCGGCTAAAATTCGCTGTTCTTCATCCCGTTCTGCCAGTTGATCCGACCGCAGCCGGTTGTTCAGACCGACGACCGCTTCCGGTTCGATATAGAGCGTTTGTCCCGTCTGAGATTGGTCGTGGACAATCCCGCCAAACCGCTGCTTATACTCCGCCTTAACGGGGATTACATACCGGTCATCCCGAATCGTAACCACAGCATCACTTAGATAGCGCGTATCCTTCCCCCTCGTAAACCGTTCCATCGTTGACCGAATCTCGCCCTCAGTGTGAGTAATTCGATTCCGAATGGTTTTTAAGTCGCTAGAGGCGTCATCCGTGATCCGACCGTCCCCTTCAATTGCCGTTTTTAGTCGCCGATTAATATCGGGTAACGCGGTTAACGTTTCAGCCACGCCATACAACCGGCGCAGTTCAATTTCTTTGTCCTTTAAGTCAGCAAAAAAATGTCGAACGCTGTTAACGGTTTGGAGCACGCGACTAATTTGGGCCAATTCCGACCCGTTCAAGGTTGCATCAATTTCAAGTCGTTTCATATGGGGATGGATATCGTCTAATTTGGGCATTGGAACCCCACTCATTAACCGATAAATATCAGCTCCATCCTTGGTTTCATCAATCCAATCCTGAAGCTGTAGTTCATCAGAAATTGGTTCTAATTTTGCCACTTCATGCTTCCCTGAAGCTGAAACTAGGTACCGGTTTAATTTCTGTTTAACTCGATCATATTCCATGATCGACAGTGTTTTTTTGTCCATCGTTAACTCCTTTCGCACTCGTTAGTGCGTCGACAGCCACCACTTCACCACTTCAGATGATAAAACGGGGGTCTGGTGCACAATCCACTGGGCAACGGTGGAAGCGTGATACATCTGCTGCCACCAAGTTATTGAGACTAAGGATAAGACCTCCAAGCCAATAAATACTAGCCCGTACCGAATAACTAAATTAATAACTCCTCCGGCCAGACCGTTTAACTGGTGAATAACCGGGATCTTAGCGGCAAAGTTTAGCGTCCTACCAACCCAACGCAAAATAAACCAACCAACGGAAAAAATAATTAAATACCCAATTCCCGTTCCAAAGAAAGTTCCGGCGGCCACCTGGGAAAATTGACTGTTCGATTGAAAGGTCCACCCTGAAACTAGCTTGGCAACTGCCTGGCCAATCTGGGGCGCGAATAGCCGGGCAATCACCCATAGCCCAATGTAACCCAACAGGTTAATGATCTCCCAAATGAAACCGCGTCGGTAGCCGCGTCGAAAACCAAAAAATAATATTGCAATGATTATAATTGAAAGCAACATGGTTATTTATCCTCTGTTTGATCCTCAACCGACTTCTTTAAATTTTCTAATTCGACTTGTTTGTTCAGTTGATCTGAAATTGCGTTAAACGCCAGTAAAGTTGCGACGTCTTCCCGACTCAATTCCGGCGCCAGCTTCTTCAGCTGGGTAATTTGTTCGTTCATCATCGTTGTGACTGCATTCATGTGCTCAGTGCTTGAGTTACCTACGATCGTGTATGTCTTTCCGTTAATGGTGGCTTTAAACCGTCGTTTATCATTTACCATTACAAATCCCCCTCAAATTATCTGTTCCATTTTATCATGAATCTTATTCATCACCAATGCTCCCTGTGTCAGACACGAAAAGGACAGCCCCTTCATTCGAAGATCGGCCGTCCTTTTAGGTTGCGGGTTATGATTCACTTAACGCTTAGTGGTGATCGTGATTTTCCTTCGCAGCATCCGGATCAATGGAACCGTCATCGAGGAAGGTATTCAAAACCGATTCAATCATGTCCCATTCCTCATCGGACTCGATCAACTGCAATTCGCCACCCGAAGGATTTGCGGGGTCGTCGTCTGCAGGCAATGCATAAGCCTGAATATCAACCTCTTCATCCTCACCAGCACCAGCAGGATAGATTAAAATGTATGACTTGCCGTAATCATCAGATTGGAAGGTAAACAAAACGTTATAGAGTTGTTCCGCTCCGTCTTCATCCACCAATGTGATTTGTTCTTGGTTTTCTTCACTCATGGGTAAAACCTCGCTTTTATTGGGTTAGTTTTCCGTGTCGATCCAGGTAGTTTTGCAAAATCAAACTCGCTGCTACCTTATCAATAACTTTTTTTCGTTTGCGACGTGAGGCGTCCGCCCCTTCCGTCAGCATTCGCTGCGCCTGAACCGTTGTTAGACGTTCGTCCTCAAAATCAACGGGAAGCCCAAATTTTTCGGTTAACATTTCACCGTAGTGCTTTGAGGCATCCGCACGGGGGCCCAACGTATTATTCATATTCTTTGGGAGACCGAGAACGAAGCCCTCAACTTGATGTTCAGTTACGAGTTCAGCAACGCGATCCAGTCCGAATCTTTGCTCATCTTCATCGATCGGGATAATTTCTAATCCCTGAGCCGTCCAACCAAAGGCATCACTCACGGCCACCCCTACTGTTTTTGAGCCGACATCCAGACCTAATAATCTCATTACTTCTCCACGGCTCCATTCTCACTAAGATAAAAGCGGACGAGCTCCTCAATAATCTCGTCCCGTTCGTGCTTCCGGATCAGGTTACGTGCATCATTAAAACGTGGAATATAAGCCGGGTCGCCAGAGATAAGGTAGCCCACAATCTGATTAATTGGATTGTAGCCCTTTTCTTCCAAGGCTTGGTAGACCGTCACTAACGTATCATGGACGTCCTTTGGCTTATTATCGTCAAAGTTGAAAAACATTGTCTTATCTAATGAACTCACAATCACGCACCTCCGCACTCTTTTCTTATTGTAATAATTTTACTAGATTCCGATTGAAACTACAACTTGCGTTCGTTGATGTAACTAATTCGTAACATCAGCAATTTCAACTTAGTTTACCGTTCAGCAAGCCATTCACTGGCAGCGTTCATGGCGTCTGGTAACCCCGCCGGATTTTTACCGCCGGCCTGGGCCAAGTTTGGTCGACCACCGCCACCACCGTTAATCTTAGGGGCAATTGCCTTAATGAGATCTCCGGCTTTAATTCCCTTCTTAATGGTGGTAACGTTAACGGCCACAATTAAGTTGGCCTTACCCTCAACATCGGCACCTAAAACCAGAACGTCAGAAAGGTTTTGGTCACGCCAATTATCCGCTAAGGCCCGTAATTGGTCCATCTTCGACACCTTGACCGTTCCCGTAATCAGGCTTACCCCGTTAACGTCCGTCAAGTTATTGAAGACATCACCTGCCTGTTGCGTCGCTAATTTACCTTCGAGCGTCGCTACCTTTTGGGTCGTGTCCTTAAGGTCCGTCTGGAGCGCTGTAACCTTATTCGGTAAGTCCTTCAGTTGGTTAACCTTTAGATCAGCCGCAATGTTTTTCAGCATCATATTCCGTTCTTCGAGGTAGTCAAACGCTTCGCTTGCGGTTGCCGCTTCAATTCGACGGGTCCCAGCGCCAACTCCGGATTCTGACATAATCTTGAAGAGCCCAAGTTCATTGGTGTTCTTGACGTGGGTTCCACCACAAAATTCCGTGTTGTAATCGCCAATGCTGACAACCCGAACCTGATCCCCATACTTATCAGAAAACATCGCAATGGCACCCATTTCCCGACCCGTTTCTTGGTCGGTAATCGTGGTGGTCACCGGAATTTCCTCGAAGATTTTTTCGTTGACAATTCGTTCAACCTTATCCAAATCATCCTGGGTAACCGAGCCAAAGTGACTAAAGTCGAAGCGAAGGTATCCGGGTTCCACTAAGGATCCAGCCTGATGCGTATGCTCTCCAAACACATCCCGTAACGCTTGGTCCAGCAAGTGAGTGGCCGTGTGATTTTTTTCAATCTTACTGTGCCGGTGCGCATCCACAACTAATTCAAACTCATCGCCAACGCTAAAGGGCACCTTAACGTCAAGGGTGTGAACATTTTGTCCGTTGGGCGCGTGCTGAACATCCACCACATCCGCCACAACGTTTCCGTCACCGTCTAACACATGGCCCGTATCCGCAACTTGGCCCCCCATTTCCGCATAGAATGGGGTCCGATCAAAGAGCACATCCACCATTTTGGCATGGGTTTGGTCGACCAGCGCCTCATCTTCAACGATGGTGGTTACCTTGCCGTTCACCCGCAATTGGTCGTAACCCACGTATTCACCAGGCGTGGTCACGTTAATCAGTAAGTCATGCTGAACACCCATGGCCTTTTGCTTGCCCCGGGCACTTCTAGCCCGTTCCTTCTGCTTTTGCATCTCTTCTTTAAAGCCGTCTTCGTCAATTTCGATTCCGGCGTCACTCGCATATTCACGCGTTAATTCCAGTGGAAAACCGTACGTATCATAAAGTTTAAAGGCGTCAGCACCCTTAATCTTTAGTCCCTTTTCCTGCTTAACGGTTTCAATCACTTCGTTTAACAGGTCCATTCCGTCCGTGAGCGTTTCGTTAAACCGATCCTCCTCAGACCGAATGACCTTTTGAATAAAGTCCATCTGGTCTAAGACATCAGGATAATAGGACTTCATAATTTCGCCAACGACGGGGGCTAATTGGTACAAGAAGGCCCCGTCAATTCCGAGCTTATGCCCGTTAACCAAGGCCCGGCGAATTAACCGGCGAATAACGTAACCCCGGCCTTCATTCCCAGGTAAGGCCCCGTCACCAATGGCAAACGTCACACACCGGGCGTGGTCCGCAATAATCTTGAAGGAAACGTCATCTGCTTCGTTAACCCCGTATTTCTTACCATCCGACAATTCTGCCGCCGTCTGAATAATGGGCATAAAGAGATCCGTTTCAAAGTTTGTGGGTGCATTTTGGAAAATTGAAACTACCCGTTCCAATCCCATCCCCGTATCAATGTTTTTCCGGGGCAGTGGCGTATGCGAACCATCTGGTTCATGGTTAAACTGTGAAAAAACGATGTTCCAAACTTCTAGATACCGTTCATTTTCGCCGCCAGGAAAGTTTTCTGGATCATCCTCAGCCACGTTATTCATAGCCTGACCACGATCATAAAAGATTTCCGAATCGGGACCGGATGGCCCTTCACCGATGTCCCAAAAGTTATCTTCGGCTTCAATAATATGATCGGGCGCAACGCCAACCTCTGCCCAGTACTTCTTCGCGTCCTGATCCTGGGGGTAAACTGTCATGTATAACTTATCGGGATCCCAACCGAACCAATCGGGGGAAGTTAATAGCTCGTACGCCCACGTAATGGCTTCCTTCTTAAAATAGTCGCCGACCGAAAAATTACCTAACATTTCAAAGAGCGTGTGGTGGCGGGCCGTATGCCCTACGTTTTCGATATCGTTAGTCCGAATACTCTTTTGAGAACTCGTCATTCGTGGGTTTTCTGGAACGACTTGACCGCTAAAGTATTTTTTCATCGTGGCAACCCCGGAGTTAATCCAGAGCAGGGACGGATCATCCTGGGGAATTAATGAGGCACTCGGTTCAATCGTATGCCCCTTACTTTGAAAAAAGTCCAAAAACATTTGCCGAATTTGACTACTACTCAGTTCTTTCATCATTAAAAATTCATCCCTTCTAACAGTAAAAAGCACCGTTGCTGCAAAGACGTCCAATCCGCGGTTCCACTTTGCTTGCAACGATGCTTAATCATTACCTCTTAAATCTCATAACGCTGAGTCGCGTAACCTGTGTAATAAGGGAGCACCGCAAAATCCTAATCGTTTCTTCCATCACCCGAAACGTTTCTGCGAATCAAGATGTCTGCGGCATATCCTTTAGATTAATGGTTGTTTTAAATTATCTTTTCTGTTCAAATTATAGAATTTGAATTTTAGAAAGTCAATTAGTTATGGAACCGTTGTGAACTCTGTTTCTTGGCCCGCTTCTTCGACCGCCGTTCAGTACGTTGCTCAATTCGACGTTCCTTTCGGCGTTTATCACTAATGGCTTTCTTAATCCGGTTCTTATAGCCCGGCTTAATTTTCTTCTTTTCTTTTTTTACCTTACCAATTAGTTCCGGATCCAACTTCTTCTGGTGGTGAGTCCGATTCTCCCGCCGATTCCGGTCATAGGAATCAACAATCTCCTGGTTAACCAGCTTCTTAGGCTGAAAGGTTACTCCCATATTTTCAATGGCGGCAATTTCGTCTTCTTCGTCGGGGGCGTATAACGTAATAGCCGTCCCCGCCATCCCCTTTCGACCGGTCCGGCCTACCCGGTGAACAAAGAATTCCAGATCGGATGGAATGTCATCGTTAATAACTAACGAGACCCCCTCAATATCAATACCCCGGGCCGCTAAATCAGTGGCGACAACAAATTGATAGTCAAGGTTCTTAACGTCCCGCATTACCCGCTTACGTTCCCGGGCTTTAATGCCACCGTGAATCATGGCAACCTTTAATCCCTGACCCTGCAGAAAGGCGTTAATTTCCTCAACCCGCTCCTTGGTGTTAGCAAAGACGAGGGCTAAGTATGGGTTTCCCACGGTTAGCAGATCATAAATTAACTGGTTTTTATTCTTCCCCTTTGTGGAAATCAACCAGTTTTCAATGGTCGGGCTAATCACCGTCGTTACGGGAATTTTTTCTACTACGGGGTTCTTCATGTACTTCTTTAGGAAGGGTTGTAACTTCTGGGGAATCGTGGCTGAAAAGACCATCATCTGTAGGTCTTCAGGCATCCGTCCCGCAATATGATCGACCTGATCTAAGAACCCTAAATCAAGGGTCATATCCGCTTCATCCACCACAAACTGACGCGCCGTATGAATATCTAGTGCGTTGGACCGCACTAAATCCCAAATCCGACCTGGCGTTCCAACCACAATTTGAGGCTGGTTATTTTTTAGTTTTTCAACCTGACGCGTTTTATCGGTTCCCCCCACGTAGTTATGCACCCGAATTTCAAAGGGCGCGTGCTTAGCGAGCTGCTTAGCGGCGTCGTAAATCTGATAGGCTAACTCCCGGCTCGGGGTCGTAATAACCGCCTGCACCTCTGGTTTAGCCGTTAACTCGTTAAAAATTGGCAATAAGAACGTATGGGTTTTTCCAGATCCCGTTTGGGACTGACCAATCACGCTGCTGTTGTGGGAAATAACGGGAATCAACTTCTTCTGAACGGGAGTTGGTTCCTGAAACCCTAATTCTTTAACCGCGTCAAGTAGCCACGGCTTTAAGTTAAACTGGGCAAAATTATCGCTCATTCATTTTCTCCTTCAAACTGCTGGCAGACGGCATCGAGATCTGCGATCGCCTGCTTAATCTCTTCATCTGTTTTGGCAACGGCTCCGCTAGCCAATGCGTGGCCCCCACCACCGTATACCTTGGCCAATTCATTAATAGATGGCCCCTTAGAACGTAACCGAATCCGGTAAGAATGATCCTTTGACTCAACAAAGATCGCCCACGCTAAAACTTCCTTAATTCGACCTGGTAGCGGAACGACTGCAGAAGTGCTTTCATCCCCCAGATTAAAGGGTGCCAGAATTTCGTCAGACAAGATAAGGTACGCAGCCCCACTGTCTAAGATATTCAGGTTTTGGTAGACGTAGGCAGACAAACGGGCCAGCGGGATACTGATTTCATCCTCTTCCTGATTAACCTCGGAAGCGGAAAACTGATGGGTCATGAGTCCAGCGGTAACGGTGTGGGTATGGGCCGTCGTAGCTGGATACATAAACCGACCGGTATCCCCGACGATTCCCGCATAAAGTAGTCGCGCAGCATCGTCAGAAATCGTTAACTCAGGCTTAACTGCGGCGCATAAATCGTAAATTAATTCAGAGGTACTGGATGCTTCTGGTTCAACCCACAGGAGGTCGCCAAACGGATCTTCATTCGGATGGTGATCAATCTTAATCACCCCGCTGCCCGTGTTCCAGCGAACATCATCAACCCGTGGCTGGTTAGCCGTATCGACAACAATCACCAATGCATTTTGGTACTGATCATCTTCAACCGTGTCAGCCTCACCCATCCAGGCAAACCCCGGATAGTTTTTACCAACGGCTAAAACCATCTTATTTGGAAAACTTGCGCGTAAAATATCACGCAGTCCAAGCTGTGATCCGATTGCATCTGGATCAGGGCGCTGGTGACGGTGAATGATAATGGTGTTGGCCTGTTTAATTTGAGCTAAAATCTCCTGTTGAATTGTCATTGATGTCCATCCCTATCTCAAGTTTCTCCAAACGGTTACGGTTAAACCGTTAATTCAGTCGACTACCAGTATAACTGGTTTACGGGTTAAATTCAAAGTTCTTAGGTCAAATCGCTCGGAAAAAGGGGGAGTCGAATGTTTTCGTATCCTAACGGAGCTAACCCGGTTATGGTAATCCCGAGTAGTCGCATCGAAATTTTCGCAACCTGAAGCTCACGGAAGATGTCCATCGCAATGTCATAGTAGCGCTCGGCATCGTTTTCGATATAGTCTTCAAAGGTTTGCCGGCGCGTTAACGTCTCGAAATCACTGTTCCGAACCTTTAAGACCAGTGTCTTCCCGTGACGCTGATGGTTAGTCATACTCTGTTCCACCAATTCTGCAATTCGGTGCAGTTGCTGCTCCACTTCCCCCTCCGTGGTAAGTTCTGGGCCATAGGTGCGTTCCCGGCCGATTGACTTTCGTTCCCGTTGATACTCAACCGGCCGATGGTCAATCCCGCGGACTCGCTGATAAAGCCCATAGCCAAATTTACCAAAGTGGTGAATCAATTCTAACTCGCTTAATTGATAGAGATCCGCCCCCGATTGAATCCCCAAATCATACATTTTTTTGACCGTTTTCTTTCCTACTCCCCGGTAGCGTTCAATGGGTAACGCCATTAAAAACTCGTGGGCATCTTCCGGTAAGATAACGGCAACCCCGACTGGTTTTCGGTACTCTGATGCTTCCTTAGCTAAGAATTTATTGTAAGAAATCCCCGTTGAACTCGTTAAGTGGGTTTTTTCAAAGATTTCCGTCTGAATTTCATGGGCAACTAAGACGGCCGAACGAACGTGGCGCTTATTTTCCGTAACGTCTAAGTAGGCCTCATCGAACGCCACGGGTTCAATTTTATCCGTGTACTCATGAAAGATAGCGTGAATCTGATCCGAGACCTGGCGGTATAAGATAAAATCTGGGGTCTTAAATATCGCCTCCGGACAGAGCTTTAGCGCCTCGACCGCACTCATTGCTGAGTGAACCCCAGCTTTTCGGGCCAGGTAGTTAGCTGTAGCCACAACTCCACGGCCACCGGTCTTCCTAGGATCCTTGGCAATCACTAACGGATGGTGGCGAAACTCTGGATGATCCCGCATTTCAATTGACGCATAAAAAGCATCCATATCAACGTGAATAATTTTCCGGTCCGCAATTGGCGTAGGATCACTCATCTTCGCACTCATCCTTTCTACCTTTATTTTACCCGAACATACGTTTGGAAGCAAACAAAAAAACAACGTATCGCTCAACCCGAGCCCATACGTTGTTAAAGTGATTCACTAGTTTTGGCTGTCCGCCTTATTTTCTTCGGAAGCTAATTCGCTTTCTGCTGAAGAAGCAACTGATTCGGCTGATGAAGCGTCACTTTCGGCGGCGCTTTCGGCAGCAGCGGCAGAACTTTCAGCGGCTACGGCAGTTGTTGCTGCTGGCGCTTTTTCTGAAACCGTTGCAATCCCAGCAATGTCAAAGGTTAAGTAAATCCCTTCGCAATCGAGGGTAACGACCTTATTAGCAGAATCAATTTCACTAATAATCCCGTGTAACCGACCAATCGTGACAACGTGATCCCCAACTGATAATTGGTTTAACGTTTCTTGACGCTTCTTCTGCTGCTTTTGTTGTGGCCGCAGCATTAAGAAGTAAAGAACGGCAAATAATAAGACTAAGATGATGATACTAGAATAGTTTCCTGTCAATGTGTTCACTCCTTATTTTATCCCTTACCCTCACATTGTAACAAATTAACCCCAAATTTGGTTGAATTTCGTGATTTTCTAAAAATTCTTCGCACCTTTTTGGTTATAGCCGTAGCTCTCAAATACCCGTTCCCGAAAATCAGGCAAGTTGTCATCCATGATTGCCTGGCGAACTTCAGCCATCAGGTGGTTTAAAAAGTATAGGTTATGATAACTGGTTAACGTTCTGCCAAAGGCCTCATCCGCCTTAAATAAATGCCGGATGTATGCCCGTGAATAGTTGCGGCATGTATAGCACTGACATTGATCGTCAATTGGGTTGAAGTCGTGTTCATACGCAGCATTCTTAACCACTAAGCGCCCGTGGGACGTCATACACGTTCCCTTGCGGGCGATCCGGGTGGGGAGGACACAATCGAACATATCAATTCCCCGAATGACACCGTCAATCAGGGCGTCCGGAGACCCAACCCCCATCAAATACCGGGGTTTATCCGTTGGCAGCATGGGCGTTGTAAACTCCAAAACGTGATTCATTTCGGCCTTGGATTCCCCAACCGAAAGTCCGCCAATTGAATAGCCCGGAAAATCCATTGAAACTAAATCGGTCGCTGATTGCCGGCGTAAATCTTCGTAACCGGCCCCCTGGACGATTCCAAAAATCCCCTGGGTAGCTGGATTACGGTGAGCTTCTAACCCCCGTTCGGCCCAACGGCTAGTCCGTTCAACGCTCTTTTTGATGTAATCGTAACTTTCAAAAAACGGGGGACATTCATCCAGACTCATCATAATATCTGGACCGAGATCATTTTCAATGTGAATGGCTTTTTCGGGTGAGAGAAAGAGTTTATCGCCATTAACCGGATTACGAAAATGAACCCCCTCCTCGCTAATCTGGCGGTCTTTTGCTAACGACCAAACCTGAAAGCCCCCGGAATCGGTTAAAATCCCCTTTTTCCAGTTCATAAAGCGATGGAGGCCTCCCGCTTCTTTAACAAGGCCTGATCCAGGCTGAAGCCAAAGGTGATAAGTATTAGCTAAGATAATTTGAGAACCCATTTCATCTAATTGCTCGGGTGAAATGCCTTTCACACTGGCATTGGTACCCACGGGCATAAACATGGGCGTCTTAAACGTTCCGTGCGGGGTAGTGATTTCACCAAGCCGGGCCCCCGTGTGCTTTTCTGTTTTAATCAGGCGATAACTAATCGCTGGTTCCATAGTCGGACTCCTTTTTAATTAAATTCTGATCCATTATCATTAGGACTGATCGGTAGGCCGCTCATACCCCAGGTGTTCGTAAGCTGCAGCTGTGACCACTCGCCCCCGGGACGTCCGTTTAATATAGCCAATCTGCATCAAGTAAGGTTCCGTCATTTCAGCAACGGTGTCGGCCTCCTCACCAATATTAGCCGCCAGTGTATTTAATCCCACTGGACCGCCATGGTAGTACTCGATCATCATCTTTAACAGCTTGATATCCGTTTGATCCAATCCGATGGAGTCCACCTTAAGCAGTTGAAGTGAACGATCAACGAGCACACGGGTGATCCGATGATCCGCCTGCTTAACCTGAGCAAAGTCCCGGATTCGTTTAAACAACCGGTTAGCAATCCGGGGGGTGCCCCGTGACCGCAACGCCACTTCATGCGCACCATCTGAATCAATGACCGTGTTAAAGATTCCCGCAGTCCGGTTCACAATTTCCTGAAGGTCCACGACCGAATAGTACGCCATGTGTTCAACAATCCCAAACCGATCACGCAGAGGTGCGGATAATCCCCCGGCCCGGGTCGTCGCCCCAATTAGGGTAAACGGTGGCAGTGGAAAGTGAACGGGATGGGCGGTTGGTCCCTGCCCCACTACAATGTCCACGTAAAAATCTTCCATTGCCGAGTACAACATTTCTTCCACAATTTTGGGCAGCCGGTGAATTTCATCAATAAACAGAATGTCACCGGGCTGAAGTTCGTTAAGCAGTGCAACAAGGTCGCCCGGCTTTTCCACCGCCGGGCCGCTAGTCGTCTTAATTGCCACGCCCATTTCGTTGGCAATCACCATTGCTAAGGTCGTCTTACCTAATCCAGGCGGTCCATAAAGTAAGACGTGGTCGAGTGATTCCTCGCGTTGCCGGGCGGCTTCAATATAGATCGACAGATTTTGCTTAATATTGTCCTGACCAATGTATTCCGACAGGAAGGCGGGGCGTAACGAGCGTTCAATGGACGCTTCTTTTTCGCTCTCTGGTTCTCCCGACACTAACCGTTCGTCATCATCCATTAAAAAGCTCCTTTCTGGTGCCTAACCCTAACTATTCGTTAATAGTTTTAAGCCCGCACTTAAGTAATCGTTCGTTGTTGTATAACCCATTTTGGCTAACTTAGGCGTAATCTTCTTAACGGCCGTCTCCTTATACCCCAGCGCCTTTAACGCTGCGAGAGCATCATCTAAGACGGGACTACCAGTCTCTTGGACCCCTTCATCAGCTAATAATTCAACGTTTGCTGTTTTAGGGGCTAACTTTCCCTTTAGATCAAGTACGATTTGCGCGGCCGTTTTCTTTCCCACACCCGGAAACTTTGTTAGGTAGGTAATATTTTCAGTATTAATGGCGTTGATTAATCCCTGATGGTCGGCGTTGCCAGCCAGAATGGCCAGGGCACTCTTGGGCCCAATACCGCTCACCTTAATTAGCGTTAGAAACAGCGCCTTTTCGGCAGCGTCCGTAAAGCCGTATAAGGTAATCGCCGAATCACTGACTGCTTGGTAAACGTAGACGACTTCCGTCTGACCCTCCTGGTACTGGTACGGATTGGCGGTGTTAAGGTAGTAGCCCACTCCATTCACCTCGACCACAATATGATCCGGTAAAACCGCGGTGATGGCTCCCTTTAAATACTCAAACATTTCTGATCCTCCTCTACCTAAACGTATGTTTGCCTTTGCATTTTACCATAAATTTACCCCACAAAAAAAGCCCGCCTAGGCTTCTTCTTCAGTTTCAAAGCTTTCGTGCGTGCTTTTATGGGGATCCTGAATCCGTTTGAACATTTTTTCGAGGTCATCATTCGTAAAGTGAACTAGCACAGGGCGCCCGTGGGGACAGTTAAACGGATTTTCACAGGTTGGCAGTTTTTTCAGGAGGGCTCGGGCCTGTTGATCATCCAAATGATGATTAGCCTTGATCGCCCGTTTACAACTCATCATAATCGCCGTTTTTTCACGAAACTCAGCAACCGTCAAGTGGCCTGTCTTCAGCACCCAATCCACCATTTCTTGAATGGTTTCCTGTTCCTGACCCGCCACAAACCAAGTCGGATGTTCCCTAACAATGAAGCTATTTTGACCAAACGGTTCTAAGTGGAGACCCGCCCCCGCCAATACGGATAATTGATCCGAAATTCGTAGTGCATCAGCCGTTGGATAGTCCAATACAATGGGAACCAGGAGCTTTTGCTGGTCATCTGAAACTTCTCCAATGGCCTGACGGAAGTGTTCGTAATTGACCCGTTCTTGAGCTGCGTGCTGGTCTAAGATGTACATTCCATCGGGCGCTTCAGCAAGTAAATACGTTCCGTGAACCTGACCCACGTACTGTAACTGCGGAAACCGCTCGCTGATCGCCACGGTTTGAGTCATTTCATCCGTTACCGACTGCACTTGATCAGCCGGTTCAGTTTCCTTAGCAGCTTCTTCCCCAGCCAAATTAGGTTGATCAAACGGCAGTCCAACCACTTCGTGCTGATATTTTTCATCAAACTGCTTAACAATCGGTGACTGCAATTCCTGTGTCGAATGAATAATCACCGGGGTAATATTATCGGCCTCAACTTGAAGTGCTAACGGATTAGGCTGGCCCTCTACTACATTCGAAACAGGACTAATTGGTGGGACGACTGGTTCAACTGGTTTGGAAGCCTGAACGGTGACCTGCGGCTTCGTCTGAGTTGACGCTTCATTTAACGCCATGGTTAACTGATCGGTACTAATAGCTTCACGCTTTTTTTCAAATCCGGCTAACGCGTCGGGAATCAGATTTTCCGTCGCTAACCGGTCAAAAATCGAGCTGGTTAAGAGCTTGCTTAACTCAGGTTCCTGACTAATTCGAACTTCCTGTTTCGTCGGGTGAACGTTCACATCCACCAGTGCCGGATCCATCTCAAGGTTTAAGATTCCAATGGGGTACCGCCCCACCATGAGTTTTGATCCGTATCCAGCAATAATCGCCTTGTTTAACTGTTGATTCCGAACAAACCGTCCGTTCAATAGAACCGAAATATAACCCCGACTGGCCCGCGTCACTTCGGGTAAACTCACAAACCCGGATAACGTTGCCACCTCGTTTTGACCCGTCACGGCAACCATTTTCTTTGCCGTTTGGACCCCATAGATCGCTGATATTACCTGCAGGAGGTCACCCCGTCCGGTAGTATGGAGTAGTTCACGACCGTTATGGGTAAACGAAAACGAAATCTCTGGGTGGCTTAGCGCTTCCCGGTTGACAATATCCGTAATTCGGGCCAACTCTGTACTAGCCGATTTGAGGTACTTCTTTCTTGCGGGCACGTTAAAAAACAGATCTTTGACGGTCACTGAGGTCCCCCGCCGAGCTTGAGCCGGTTTATGGGCAACTAAATCCCCACCCGTTATGTGAATCAACGTTCCGGAATCTCCCGTTGACGTCGTTAAAACCGTATCAGAGATTGAAGCAATACTTGGAAGCGCCTCGCCTCTAAATCCCAGTGAATGAACCCGTAATAAATCATCGGGCGTTGCAATTTTGCTCGTGGCGTGACGTTTAAAAGCCATTTCGGCGTCACCATCAGGAATCCCGTCACCATCATCAATAATCTGGATTCGTTTAAGGCCGGCTTCTTCAACGTTAATATCAATTTCAGTACTGTGGGCGTCAATGGCATTTTCAACCAGCTCCTTAACAACTGAAGCGGGTCGTTCAATAACCTCGCCAGCCGTAATCTGATTGGTAAGCACCGTCGGTAATTCCTGAATTTTTGACATTTTTACACCTCCATTAAGCTATCGTCCCATCTTTTGCTGCCACTTATAGACTTGATTCATCACATCCATGGGCGTTAACGCCATTAAATTCAAGGTCTTTAAGTCCTCAATAATTCTTTGGGCCTTCGGATTTACCACCTCCGCATCGTTAAACAGCGACAGCTGCTCATCCGACTGTGGCATTGAACTACCCTGTTCAGCGGCCTCGGGTTCACCCTTAACTTCAGCCGTTTCAACCTGATCAACCGGTAAAGCTTCCCGCTGATTTGGCTCTGCGGCGATCTTTTGTTGGTCATCAGAATTTTCTAACTGTTTTAAAATGACGTCCGCCCGGTTGAGTAATTTATCAGGCATCCCCGCTAACTTAGCCACGTGGATTCCGTACGATTTATCGGCAGGACCCGCCTGAATTTGGTGGAGGAAGACGAGATCGCCATCCTTTTCGACTGCCCCAACGTGGACGTTTTGAAGTTCAGCGAGGTTCTCTTCTAACGCCGTCAATTCGTGGTAGTGAGTAGAAAATAGGGTCTTCGCGTGAATATGATCGTGCACAAATTCAATAATGGCCTGAGCTAGCGACATCCCATCATACGTTGCCGTTCCCCGGCCAATTTCGTCAAACAGAATCAAACTGTTTTCCGTTGCGTGGCTTAAGGCATTATTCGCTTCCTGCATTTCCACCATAAACGTACTTTGCCCCGAAATGAGGTCGTCGGCGGCACCAATCCGGGTGAAAATCTGATCGAAAATTGGCATCTTGGCTGACTTAGCGGGGACAAAACACCCAACCTGGGCCATGATAACGGTTAACGCTAACTGCCGCATGTAAGTACTCTTTCCGGACATGTTGGGCCCGGTAATGAGTAAAATCGTCGTGTCATTTGGCATCGTCACGTCATTTGGAACGTATTGCTGTCGTCCCATTACCTTTTCCACCACCGGGTGGCGACCCTCAACAATTTCTAAATCATGATCGTCCGTGAAGTCTGGCCGAACGTAGTGGAAGTCTTCACTCACAACCGCAAAACTTTGAATGACGTCTAAAGTTGCTACGGCCTGCGCCAACTTCTGCAGCCGTTGAATGGCAGTCTTGACTAACTCCCGCAACTGGGTAAAGAGTTCGTACTCTAAGGCGGTTGACTTTTCTTGCGCCTCTAGAATTAAGGCTTCCTTTTCCTTTAGTTCAGGCGTCGAAAACCGTTCGGCGTTCGTTAGCGTTTGCTTGCGTTCGTACCGATCCTTTGGAATCTTATCTAAGTTAACCTTCGTTACTTCAATATAGTAGCCAAATACATGGTTAAACCCAATTTTTAGGTTGTTAATCCCCGTAATTTCCCGCTCTTGGGCTTCTAAGTTGGCTAACCACTGCTTGCCATTCTTCATGGCATCCCGATACTGATCTAGTTGCGGTTGGTAACCATCTCGAATCAGTCCCCCATCCGTTACCGAAATTGGGGGGTCAGAGACGATCGCTTCTTCAATGGCATCAGCAACGTCAAGGCAGGGATCCATCTGATTTAATAGTGACTTAAAGGTTTCGGGATCCAGCTCACTCAGAGTGTGCTGGATCTTCGGAATCTGACGTAGGGACGTCATTAGCTGTATGAGGTCGCGCCCGTTAACACTACCAAACGCAACCCGGCCAGCTAAACGCTCTAAATCGTAGACTTCCACCAAGTCGTCCTGAAGGTTATTTCGTTCAAAATAATGATCCAGCAGTTCACTCACTTGGTTCTGTCGGGTTAGGATGGCAGCTTTATTTAGTAGCGGCCGATCCAGCCACTGTTTTAACAGCCGGCCGCCCATTGCGGTCTTAGTCTCATCAAGTAGCCAAAGTAGCGTCCCGGATTTTTTCCCCGTTCGGATGTTGGTGGTTAATTCCAAATTACGCTGGGAACTCCGATCCATTTTAAGGAAGTAGGCCGGTTCATAGACAACCGCCCGCTGTAAATGGGCTAAGCTCCGTTTTTGGGTGGTAGTCACATAGCTTAAGAGTAAGGTCACCACCCGTTTGCTTAAATCAGCGTCTAAATCTTGGGTTAAATAGTTCACCTCAGATGCCTCAATCGTTTCAACCTGAGTCGATACTAAAATCCCCAGGGCGTTTGCTTGAGCTAATAGCGGTTCAGGAACGGAGTCATCAACCACAATTTCTTTGGTTTGTAGGCTAGTGACCTCATTTAAAACGGCATCAAAATCAGCTAACAAACTAGTTTTCAATTCCCCGGTTGATAGATCCGTGTAGGCAAAACCATACTGATTATCGTTAAACGTTAAGGCTGTTAAATAGTTGTTTTCCTTGGCCTCTGAAGCACTTGAATCCGTTTGGGTTCCGGGGGTCACAAGCCGAATTACTTCACGCTTAACCATTCCCTTGGCCAGCTTAGGGTCCTCCATTTGTTCGCAAATGGCAACCTTATAACCCTTATCCACTAAAATATCAATATAGCTTTGGGCTGCCTTGTGGGGTACGCCACACATCGGAATTGGATTTTTTGCGCTATGACTACGAGTCGTTAATGTGAGTTCAAGTAGTTGAGAGCCCTTAACGGCATCCTCATTGAACATTTCGTAAAAATCTCCCAACCGATAAAAAAGGAAGGCGTCCGGATACTGATCCTTAATTGCTTGATATTGCTCCATCATGGGCGTTGTCGCTTGTTTGGCCACTCGTTAGTCATCCTTTCAATTATTAACGATTACTTAATCTTCATTACATGTTACTCACTGATTTAGGGAAGGTACGGATGATCCGGATTAATCATAATCGACCTTATTTTTTTGGTTTGGCCCGTCTTATCATCCAGGTCAATGACGCACCCGGATAATAGTCCCTTCCCCCGTGTTTCAACTTCAAACCGGGTTGGTCGTTGGGTTTCAAACCGATGAATGACCGCCTCTGGTTTCATTCCGAGGATCCCATCATTGGGTCCCGTCATGCCGGCGTCCGTTAAAAATCCCGTTCCCTTAGGCAGCACCGTCGCATCGTTCGTTTGAACGTGCGTGTGCGTCCCAACCACTGCTGAAACCCGTCCATCGAATTTTAACGCAAACGCCCGTTTTTCGCTCGTCGTTTCTGCGTGAAAATCAACAAAAATATGGCTTGCATCCCGACAAACAGTCGCTAACAGTTCCTCCATGCACGCAAAGGGATCGTCTAACGGGGCCATAAAGACCCGTCCCTGCATATTCACAACGTCTAAGGTTAAGCTGTTCACCTTAATTCGAGTAACTCCCTGACCAGGGACATCCCGACCCGGAAAATTCATTGGCCGCACCAACCGTGGCGCATCCTCAATAAAGTCAAAAATTTCGGCATTATCCCACGTATGATTGCCCATGGTAACAACATCTGCTCCAGCAGCTAATACCTGCTTATAAATCGTTTGAGAGATTCCCCGGCCAACCGCCGTCGAATTTTCTCCGTTTACAATGGTGACCTGTGGCTTTAAATCACGTTTAAGTTGCGGAAGATAGGTCTGCACCATCTCAATTCCCGTGTTGCCCACAACATCACCAATAAACAAAATTCGCATAATTTTCCTCTTATCTAAGGAGATTCTCTCCCGTTCGTTAGTCTCATTTTACCACGGAATTCTACCGTAAAACGAGCCACAATTGTCGCTTAAAAGCTGAAAACGAAGGTGGGCTCCCATTGGCAGCCCACCTTCGTTTTATGGTCATCATATTTACTTTGCGTACTCAACCGACCGCGTCTCACGAATTACCGCCACTTTAATGTGACCAGGGTATTCCATGTCCGCTTCGATCCGCTTCTTGATGTCGCGCGCCAAAACAACAGCATCAAGATCTGAAATCTTGGTTGGTTCAACAACTACCCGAACTTCACGTCCCGCTTGAATGGCATAACTCTTCTCCACCCCGTCAAAGCTATCCGCAATGGTTTCAAGCTTTTCAAGTCGATGAATGTAGTTATCCAGTGAGTCGGAACGGGCGCCAGGCCGCGTCGCAGAAATTGTATCGGCTACTGAGACTAGTTCTGAAATGACATAAAGTGGTTCAGTATCCCCTTCGTGTGACGCGATCGTATTGATTACAACCGGACTTTCTTTATACTTCTTAGCGATCTCAACGCCTAAATCAACGTGAGATCCCTCTATATCGGAATCTGCTGCCTTTCCAATATCGTGTAATAATCCTGCACGTTTTGCTAATGTTGCATCTTCACCCATTTCAGCTGCCAGGTTACCCGCAATTTGGGCTACCTCAACTGAGTGCTTTAACACATTTTGCCCGTAAGACGTTCGGTAATTTAACCGGCCAACAAGCTTCACTAACTCAGGACTCATAGAATGAATGCCGAGATCGAACGTTGCTTGTTCACCAATTTCACGCACGTGTTCGTCCATGTCCTTGCGAGCCTTCTCAACCATCTCTTCAATCCGGGCAGGATGAATCCGCCCGTCCTGAATTAATTTTTCGAGTGCTAGCTTGGCAACTTCCCGCCGAATAGGGTCGAACCCACTCAATACAACGGCGTTCGGGGTATCATCAATAATAAGATCAATCCCGGTTAACGTTTCAAAGGTTCGAATATTACGCCCTTCTCGACCAATAATCCGCCCCTTCATATCGTCGTTGGGTAAGTTAACAACGGAAACTGTTGTCTCTGAAGCAACATCGGACGCACTTCGCTGAATTGCTGAAACCACTAAGTCCTTAGCGTTTTGATCAGCCGTCTTCTGTGCTTCAGCGTTACTTTCCTGAATGAGTTTTGCTCGTTCAGCAGCTAATTCTGTCTTAGCCTCGTCCATTAAACGGGTTCGCGCTTCCTCAGCGGTTAACGCGGCAACTTCTTCAACTGCTGCCTGACGCTTAGCAATGAGTGAATCTGCCTGTTGTTGTTTCTTTAATAAATTCTGCTTCTCTCCGTCGAGCTTCTTTTCCTTTTTGCTCAGGGAGTTCTCTCGTTTTTCAAACGAATTATCCTTGCGATCAAGAGCCTCTTCACGCTGTAACACCCGGTCTTCTTGTTTCTGAACTTCGGCGCGACGCTGTTTAAGTTCATTTTCAACCTTAGCGCGATATTTGTGGCTTTCCTCCTTAGCTTGAAGAATTGCCTCCTTGTTACTTGTTTCAGCCTGCTTTTTCGCTTCCGCTAAAATTCCCGCAGCCGTATTCTTGGCTGCATCCAATTTGCGTTCATGAACGGTTTTACGACCATAGTAACCCGCCACGACACCAACAACAATAGCGATGAATGCGAGGATTATTTCTGGAATACTCATAACTCCACCTCCGCATCATCAAAATTTGATAAAAAATTATCGGCATTTCAAGATGTTATTTGATTATTGACACCTCTCTTATTCTAATGTTTGTCAAATCAAGTGTCAACCAACTTTGTACGCCCCGACGGGATTTCCCCGCCAACTTCAAATTTCCCCAAATTTATTGAAAGTAAAAACGATTCCCCCATTCGACTCACACGTCGGATTGGAAGAATCGCTTTTATCGAAAATCGCATGATATTATCTGTCTACGAACTTTGTTGCCTTATTCCACTTCTTCTTGGTTGGCATCTAAATCTAATTGTTTAGTTTCATTAGTTTGGTTAGCCTTATCGGTCTCTGGTGTACCCGAGGTTGTCTCTACTTCAGCTTCCGTTTCACCATCGATCAAAATGCCGTAAGCATCCCGAACCTTACGGTAAATTTCAGCCCTAACTTCTGGGTGTTCATCAACGTATTTCTTCGCATTCTCACGGCCTTGGCCAATCCGATCGTTGCCGTATGAATACCAAGATCCGGATTTCTTAACGATATCCTTCTCCACACCCATATCGATCAATTCACCCGTTTGGGAAATTCCATGACCGTACATAATGTCAACTTCAGCCTTCTTAAAGGGAGACGCCACCTTATTTTTAACGACTTTGATCCGCGTCCGGTTACCAATAACGTCGGTCCCGTCTTTAATTTGTTCCGCGCGCCGAATTTCCAATCGAACGGTCGAGTAGAACTTCAAAGCCCGACCACCGGGAGTGGTTTCAGGGTTTCCAAACATTACCCCGACCTTTTCACGAATTTGATTGATAAATAGGGCAATTGTTTTCGTCTTATTTAACGTCCCGGACAGTTTCCGTAACGCTTGAGACATTAACCGAGCCTGAAGACCCACGTGGTTATCGCCAATTTCACCCTCAATTTCTGCCCGGGGAACTAATGCAGCGACTGAATCAATGACCACAATATCAATGGCCCCACTGGAAATTAAGGCGTCCGCAATTTCTAATCCCTGTTCACCCGTATCAGGTTGGGAAAGAAGTAAATCATCCACGTTAACTCCCAACGCAGTGGCATACTCAGGATCCAACGCATTTTCAGCATCGATGTAAGCCGCGGTGCCGCCCTGCTTTTGAACCTCAGCAACGGCATGTAACGCAATGGTCGTCTTACCTGAACTTTCAGGTCCGTAGATTTCAACAATCCGTCCCCGTGGGAAACCACCAACCCCTAACGCAACGTCTAAAGCTAGTGATCCGCTAGAAACGGTTGAAATTTGGGTGTCCACAGCATCTCCCATGCGCATAATGGACCCCTTACCGAAGTCCTTTTCAATCTTTTTAAGTGCCTTGTCTAGAGCAGCCTTCCGTTCATCAGCCATGCTGTTCCTCCTTCGTTCTTCTAAATAACATAGGTTAACTATACTTTGATTCAACCAAAAAATCAAGCAAAATATGAACAAATGTTCGGTGCTATTTTAGGGTTAGGAGTTGCCTTCGAATGAGATCTAATCCCGCCATGACACTGCGCTCCCGGATTCTGTCCCGGGTCCCTGCAAGATGAATTAACCGGCCAAACGGCGTCTGATCCTTGAAGGCAATCCCAATCCAAACGGTACCCGCGGGTTGACCCTCCAACTCTTCGGGACCGGCAACGCCAGTAAAGGATATTCCAATATCCGTCTGCAGTGTTTTCTTCGCCTGTTTAGCCATCCAAACGGCGGTTTGTTCGCTTACAACCCCGTATTTTTCGATAATTTCACTCGGTATCTGGAGTAAGGCTGCTTTTGCCTCCGCCGAATAAGTGACAAACCCGCCGGGAAAGACCGTTGAGACCCCCGGAACGTTCCCCAACGTACTCTGAAACTGACCGGCCGTCAGACTTTCCGCGGCCGTAATGGTGAGTTGCTGGTCCTTTAATCCGGCAACGACAACGGCTTCAAGTGAATTATCATCACCGTAGCCATAGAGATAGTCTCCCACCCGAGCCTGAATTTGGGCTTCCATACCATCTAATAAACCCTTAGCTTTCGCTTCTTGTTCGGCACTCGCCGTCAGTCGCAACGTAACTTCATTCGTTTTAGCGTAGGGTGCGATTGTAGGGTTCGTTTGCTGATCAATAAGATCACTCAATTTGGTCACTAGAAGCGATTCGCCAATTCCATAGAACCGTAACACCCGGGAAACCAGAAATTCATTTCGGTGGTAGGCTGCTTCCAGCAATCCGCGTCCATAGTGGTTAAACATCATTGTCATTTCCGTGGGTGGTCCAGGTAACAGCATTACGTCCGCCCCGTCAGATTGTTGATAGAAGTTGCCGACCGCCATCCCGTTATCATTGGGCATGACCGTGGCTCCCTGTAAGTACATGGCTTGGAGGGCATTATTTGGGGCCTCTTCACGCCCCGTTTGATGATAGTAATCGTCAATTTTAGCCATTGCCGTTTGATCCATTACCAGTGGGATACCGAGGTAATTAGCAACCGTTTGCTTAGTCAAATCATCCTGAGTTGGCCCTAATCCCCCGCTCATCACGACTAAGTCGCTCCGCCGCATCGCCGTATCCAATTGAGAGGTTAATCGTTCAGTGTTATCCCCAACAACTGAATGATAATAAACTTCAATCCCTAGATTAGCTAATTCGCGCGCTAGAAAGGCCGAGTTCGTATCAACCACCTGGCCCAGTAAAATTTCAGTTCCAATCCCAATAATTTCAGCTTTCATAAAAATCCCTCCCGCTCATCAACTGTAAGTACGCTGATTAATAACTCATTGATTTTTTTAAATAAAAAAAGCCGTACATTTCTGTACGACTTCTATCTTATGACTTTGAAAACGAATCCGCAAACACGCTTCCATTCTTAACAAAGTAATCAATTCCAGAGTATACCGTAAAGAATAAACAAATATACAGAAAAATTTGTGCCATGGGAATTCCCAAGGTCTGAAAACCAACGTTATTTAGCAGTAATAAAATGATACTAATCATTTGGGTCGTCGTCTTAATCTTTCCCGGCCAAGCGGCAGCCAATACTTGACCCCCGTCTTCCACCACGATTAACCGTAATCCAGTTACCGCAAGTTCCCGACAGACAATTAGTGCAGCCACCCATGCGGGCACCCAGCCTAACGCAACCAAAAAGATAAAAGCCGTCATCACCAACATTTTATCTGCCAAAGGATCCGCAAACTTACCAAAGTTAGTCACTAAGTGCTGACTGCGGGCAATGTGGCCGTCCAAAAAATCCGTTAGCGAGGCCACCGCAAAGACAATTGCCGCCCAAACCTGGGTCACCGGAATAACGGTGCCTAGCCAGGTAACTTCGCCCCAGTGGAGTGGTAATGCCAGTAGTAAAAAGAATACCGGAATTAAAAGTATCCGAAATAACGTTAAACGATTAGGTAAATTCAAAATGTCCCCTCCTAAACCGGTGTGCTAACTAAAATTAACGGTGATGGTTTGAACCATCGTCGATGAACTAGCCTTCGTATTTCCGCTAAAATCCAATTTCTTACCGTTAATCTTTAAGGTTGCGACATTTGCATTCCCTAAGTTAATCTTCACTGATTTGGCGTTACTTGGGATTGATTCACTATGCTTACCTTTCACAGCCCCTTGATAAACCGTTGATCCATTAGCTGTAAGGGAAGTCCAACAATTGGCTGAGGTGCTAACCTCAACGGTCTTCTTTCCCTTCGGAGCATTTTTCATTGTCCAAGTCGAGCCATTTGAAGTACTGCTGTCCTTCTTAAAGGAAATCGCCGAGGCCTTTTTACTATCGGCCTGCTTCTTTTCCTCCGCCTTCTTAGAACTAGAGCTTGCCCGCTCACTTGAAAGACTATCCGCTTTCTTGGCGGAACTGCCTTCAACTGAAACGGAACTACTATCCACGTTCCGTCTTGAGGTGGAGTGCCCGGTCTTAGCCGCTGCAAACCAAATCCCAAGGAGGATCACAACGACAATGACAGAAACAATCGCAATTGGAATATAACTTCTAACCTTAGAAGTTCGTTCTTCGGCCTGGCGTTGCGCACTCCGAGTTTCTAAGTTATCTTCGTTCATCCGATCGATATACTCTTGGGTTTGCATGCTAGGAAGTTCTTGGTCATACTGCTTTAATAATTCCGTTCCATTCAAGCCGACCGAATCCGCATACTGCTTAATAAAGGCCCGAACGTAAAAGTCTCCAGGTAAGTCATCATAATTTTGGTCCTCGATATCAATTAAGTATCGCTTCTGAATCTTAGTATTTTGCTGTAAATCATCTAAGGTTAGGCCCTTGGCAATTCTTGCATTTTTTAACGTTTCACCAAGGCTTGAGTTATTTCCTTGTTCGCTCATTTGCTTACTCTCCACCCGTTCTAAAAAAGTTATCTACTTAGAAGTATAGCATAGGGACGCACTTCTTTTATGATTTCCTACCGAATATCTAGAACTTAATTAATTTTTATCATTGTCAACCAATGGATTAACAACGTGACCCGTCATTGCGCCATTCCTAATAAAATCAGTAGTCACACGCTGAACATCCGCCAAGGTTAGCTGCTGAACGGCCTCTAACTCATCAAAAATATTTGTCTGACCAAAGAGTGGGCCGGAATACTGGTTAGCGATGGCTTCAACCGAATTCATTGCTGAAATCAGCCGACCCGCAGCCTCATTCTTGACCAGTTCAAACTGGTCGGCTAACTGCCCGATTTTATCGGGAGCGGCATCCAGCAGGGATTCAAACGTTTTAATAAAGGTTTCTGGCTCATCAGTTTCACTTGAAATCATGATAAAATGCGCTCCCCGTTCAACTTCCGAAGAATAGCCAAAACTATCGTCAATGAGCCCCTGATTATATAACGCCAGATAGGTTTCTGACGTGTCATTAAATAACAAATCCATCATCATGGACAGGGCTAGCTCATACACCATACCAGCTTTACCTTCGGGCAGTGAATCAAACCCCCGCATCCCCACGGCAGCCTTGGCTCGGTTAACGGGCATTGGGGTTTGGGTGAACGGAATGACCTCATCGGCCTTAACATGATGAATCGGGTGTCGTTTTATTTCAGTCGGGGCAGAAAAAGTCTTCCGATTCTGGTTGGCCGTCACCCAATTCAATGTTTCATCCGCATCAATTCCACCGACAATGAACAGGCTCATATTGCTGGGATGATAAAAGGTCCGGTAACTCCTGTATAGATCATCGGCAGTAATTTGATCAATGGACTCTACCGTCCCCGCAATATCAATACTCATGGGCTCACCCGGGAAAAGATTTCTTAGGGTACCAAAGTAGAGCTGCCAGCCAGCGTCATCGTCATACATTTGGATTTCTTGACCAATAATGCCCTTTTCCTTATTAACGGAGGCTTCCGAAAAATAGGGCTCCTGAACAAAATCTAACAGGATGTCTAAGTTATCGTGAATGTTTTGGGAGGCGGAAAAGAGGTAACTCGTTGTGGTAAACGTGGTAAACGCATTACTGCTAGCCCCGTACTGACCAAACAACTGAAAGGCATCATAATCCTGCTTCTCAAACAGTTTATGCTCTAAAAAATGTGCAATTCCGTCGGGCATATGAACGGTTTCCCGCTCTCCACGTGGCACAAACGTATTATCAATGGCCCCGTAATTCGTCGTCATGATGGCATATGTTTTATGAAATCCCGCCTTAGGTAGAATATGGACATCTAATCCATTATCTAATTGTGCGGAAATCATTGACTCGCCAAATCGTTCATAGACCTGCTTTTGAACGTTAGTCATTATTTTTCACCCCCGTGTAAGAAATACTCCGCCGTTAAATGAACGTCATTTGCAACCCGTTGCAAATCAGCAATGGTTACCGCGTTAATTCGGTCTATCCACTCGGATAACGGGGTTGAAGCACCGGTCAAATCCGCACTCAAACGGGCGCTTAACCGGTGCTTAGGACTATCTAGTCCGGATAACCGGGCGTTTACCAGGGACGCCTGCACTTGACCCAACGTTTCTGATTCTACGCGGCCATCCCGAATTAATTGCAGCTGTTCCGCAATAATAGCCTTCACTTGATCAACGTCTTCCGCTTTAATTCCCGTTTGAACGGTCATCATTCCCGTGTAACCGCTATAGTTCGAGGACGCATAGTAAGCCAAGCTTGCCTTTTCCCGAACGTTATTAAATAGTAACGAGAGCGGGGAGCCCCCAAAGACCGCGTTGAAAACTAACGCCGCTGCGTGGTCGTCATCAGTAGCGTATACGGGTAACCGGTAGGCTTGATTGAACTTGGCTTGGGTTAAATCCTGCCATTCGTCCCCCTCAATGAGTTGTCGGTCCCCCCACCGGAAGTACGGTGACTCAAGTTCATCCGTTTTCCGGGGCAGAAACGGTAACCGTGCCATCTGTTCAACCATCTGCTGTTCGTCGACGTCCCCAATAACCGCAATGTGAATTGCGTCATGGGTTAACATTGTCCGATAATCTTCGACCAGTTCCGAATTTGTCACCATCTCTAACAGTTGATCGTCCCCAAAAGCCCCAACGGCTTGTTCCGGATGGTGTTCAAATAACAGTTGCCGCATATGTTGATTGGCCTCGTATTGCTTATCATCCGATAACGACCGAATTCCAGCGGCCAAGTTATTTTTTTGCCGGTTAAACGTTTCAGGGTCAAACTGCCCGTTTTGGATTAACGGGTGGAATAATATTTCGCTTAACAGATCCAACCCCTGCTGAAAGAGCGGATGCTGAGCTTCATCCGACAAATAACGATCGTTGACCGTACTTAAGGTCACTCGAACTAAATGTTTAGTCCCCGCCTTTAAGACGTTCACCCCCAACGAAGCCCCGTAAAGCAGCGAAAGTTGGCGTGCTAATGCGGTTTGAGTCGGATATTTTTCACTGCTGGTATCTAATAGTTCACCTAACAGGGCCCGGTTCGTCGCTGATTTTACCGTCAACGGGGCCACAAAGTCGATCATAATGGTAATGGTTTTAAACTGGTTAGTGGGAATAACATCCAGTGTTACCCCCGGTTTTAGGATTTGATGCACGCTAATGCCTCCTAGCAAATTTGGGCTAAGGTCGCCCTAGACTCTTGCAATGATAGGGGATTTCAACCAAAAACACAAGTCTTCTGAAGCCAATTCACGGGCACTAAAATTCGAGTCGGATATCAAATATCAAGTCCATACCAAAAAGGAAGGTGATCGAACTTGATCACTCTCCCCTTTGGTATGAGGCCGGTTTCAAACGGACCAACTCTATCTCCATAACGCTTAAGGCTTCGCCAATAGTGGTGAATTAGCGGTTTGACCAAACCACTTGTGATTAATTTTGGCTAGGGTCCCGTTTTTGGCTAGTTCGTCTAACCCCGCGTTAATTTTCCGCCGCATTGTTTGATCGCTCTTTCGCATTCCTACCGCAAACTGTTCCTTTGGAAACGGTCCGGCAATAACGGAATAGGCCTTGGGATCAGCCTCATGGTGAATGTAGTACTGCGCGTAAGTACTATCGAGCAGCAACCCCTGAATTCGACCGGAATTTAGATCAATAAACGCATTCGTAAACGTATCATATTGAACCGGGGTTTGATTTTTGATTTGATTCTTTAAAAGTTGCGGTTGATCATCGAGATCAAACAGTGCAGAGGAGCCGCTCTGAACCCCCAACGACTTCCCCTTCATATCAGAAATCACGTTAATCCGATTCTTCTTTAGTGCCACCAAAACCTGATCATTTTCCAAGTAGGGTTGGCTGAACGCCACCTTTTCTTTTCGTTCGGGCGTTACCGAGTAACCATTCCAAATTAAATCGATCGTGCCATTATTCAATTCGGTGACGTTCATGGACCAATCAATCGTTTGAAAATCAACGTGAATGCCGTATAGCTTGAACACGGCCCGGGCTAGGTCCACGTCGTAGCCAACTAACCGACCGTTTTTCTCCCGAAATCCCATCGGAACAAAACTATCATCTAAGCCAACCACCACGGTTTTTTTCTTCTCAATTTGCGACCAACTGTCGGTATGATCGGCGCGTTTGGCCGCGGATTGACACCCTGCTAACACAGTTGAGAGGCTAACCAGCAAAAGAATCATGAATAGCCCCCGGTGCCATCCCGCAGATATCTGTTTTTTCAATCCAATCCCCCCTAAACGGGCTCAACCCGAAGCATCTTATCCGCAACGGCCGACGCAAAATCCATGTCATGGGTGACGACAATTTGGGTCATTCCGTCCTGCTTCAATCCTAAAATAATCTTGGCCACTTCCTGCCGTAAATCCGGGTCAAGCGCAGAGGTGGGTTCATCATAGCATAGGATTTGGGGGTGCATTGCCAGCGCCCGCACAATAGCAACCCGTTGCTTCTGGCCTCCGGATAGCTCGTAAGGATAAAGGTCTTCCTTCCCGTTTAAGTTCAACCGGTCCAACAAATCTCTGGCTTCCCGATTGGCGTCCGCCGCAGAAACGTGCAAGACCGTCGTTGGAGCCAGGGTCACGTTTTGAAGAACGGTAAAGTTAGGGAAGAGTTGAAAGTCCTGAAAAACGACCCCGATTACCGCTTCACTCTGTTTAGTTTCGGCTGGGTCAAACGGTTCCCCGTTAAGCAAAAAGGTTCCCCCATCAATCTTTTCCAATCCGCTAATACACCGGAGTAACGTTGATTTTCCGGCCCCAGAGGGTCCCACAATGGTTAAAATCTCGTCGTCCTTAATGGTGAGATTAACGTGGTCCAAAATCAATTTCCCATCGTAGGTCTTCGTTAAGTTCTTAATTTCTAACATTTGATTTCCTCCTATCGCCAGTTTGAATAGTGCCGTTCAAGCAGTCTAAGAACCCCCGTGCATACCGCCGTCAGTAAGAGATACATCACCGCCACTAACACAAGGGGTACTAACGTGACATCCCGAGCCGTTGCCACGTTTCCAGCGCGTAAGAGGTCTCCGAGCCCGATGACATAGACCAGCGATGAATCTTTAATTAGGTTAATCACTTCATTTCCAATGGAGGGCAGCACGATTTTAACCACCTGGGGGATGATAATCTTACGCAGAGTTTGACCGTAACTTAATCTCAAAACCTTTGCACTTTCATACTGGCCCACTGGAATGGCTTGTAATCCCCCCCGAAAAATTTCGGCAAAGTAAGCCGCATAGTTTAAAATAAAGGCAATTAACGCGGCATCATAACGTGGAAAAACAATTCCGAGTAAGGGTAACCCGTAAAAAACAAAAATTAATTGCAGCAACAGTGGGGTTCCCCGCATTAACCAAACGTAAAAGTTAAGTAACCAGGTAAGGGGCTTAAACCGGGACGTTTGCCCTAAGCCCACTAAAATTCCCAGGGGAATCGCCACGATGATGGTCCAAAAGAAAATCGACAGCGTCATCTGTGCGCCCGATAATAATGATGGTAAGATCTGTAAAATATATGACATCGGTAGTTACCTCCTAAAGTGCAATAAAAAAAGTCCTCTTGAAATTAATCAAGAGGACGATATCTCGTGGTGCCACCCCTATTTACAATCTGTTCACACAAATTGCCTCAGGGAGTTTGACCGCAAACAAAAATCCCCCTAACCCTAACTCGGGTTAAGAGGACGAATAAACGTGGTTCCACCTCTGATTCACCGCCTAATCACTTAGACAGTCTCAGTGAGTTTGCGATCAAACTCCGGCAGTAACGCGCCCAAACGGATTTTCCTACTGAATTCAGAAAATCAGCTCGCAGATGTGGTTCGACTACCAGGATATTTTCCTTCTCAGCACCGGAAAATCTCTGAACTGCTCCCGCTAATCTACTCTTCTGCTCATTGCATTCGATTTATAATACTTGTCATTTTAGAGCCAAACTGATCAAACGTCAAGGTTAATTTTAACCCTTATGAAACCACCGGGTCATCCGATTCCAAAAACCAGGTGCCGCTTCAGCCTCCACCTTCATCAAGGGAACGGTTTCTCCCTCTAACCGCCGGGCAACGTTTCGGTACCCCTGTGCAGCCGGATTCTCACTGTTGAGAACCACGGGTTCACCGTGATTGGATGTTGAAATGACGGCATCATCATCAAAAATAATCCCAAGTAATTCAATCCCGAGGTGGGAGGTAATTTCATCCACGTCCATCATATCCCCGTCGTTAACCATGTGTCGGCGAATCCGGTTGATTAATAACCGGGGTTCTTCTGTGAGAGGATGTTGTTCCAGCAGACCAACCACCCGATCAGCATCCCGAACGGCAGAAATTTCTGGTGTGGTAACCACAATGGCGGCATCTGCGCCCGCAATTGAATTCATGAAGCCCTGTTCAATTCCGGCTGGACAATCAATTAACACGTAGTCAAAATCTGGTTTTAATTCATCAACGATGGTTTTAACCTGCCCCGGTTCTAAGGCTGATTTATCCGTATTCTGGGCAGCCGGTAATAGGAACAGCAAGTCATCAAACCGCTTATCCTTCACCAGGGCCTGCCGCAGCTTTGCCCGTCCCTCTGCGACGTCAACGATATCATACATGATCCGATTATCAAGGCCCAGTACAACATCTAAGTTCCGTAACCCAAGGTCAAGATCCAACATACATACCCGCTTGCCCATTAAGGCTAACGCCGTACCGATATTGGCAGTCGAGGTGGTTTTTCCAACCCCCCCCTTACCAGAGGTTACTACAATTGCTTTTCCCATCGTTAAAGCCCTCCAATCTGGTTAAATAACTTGGGATTAATCTTCTTTAAGTTTGCCAGTTTGCCAAACGACAAGGCATGCAAATCATTAACGTACGCAACGGTTTGTGCATTCACTTGGTCAGCATCGTCATCCAAAATAGTAAATTGTTCGCCAATATGGATTTGCTGGGCGTCATGGGTATCTCCAATAACAACTTTACTTTCATCGTCCGGGAAGCCGGCCTGCAAAATTCCGTGCACGTTCCCCATCGTATAGATGTTGCCGTTGGTCTTGAGTTTGCCACCCTCATGAATGATCCCTAGGAATAAAATATCCCCCTTATATTCCAGATCCTGCCCGTTACGGATTGTCCGGCTTAAAACGTGGACGGTTTCGCGTTCCCGTAATTCATTCGCATCCGCCTTGGTCATAACTCCCGATTCAAACTTATGTATTTGAAACTTGGGGTATTCACTCACCAAAGTTTCAATTGCCTTTTTTTCATCGGGTTGTAATAGTCGATTTTCGGTTAGAACGTCGAGTGAGAAATTGGTTACTGCCTCGGATTCGGGTGCAACCCGCAATTTTTCTAATAGATCGCGGAGATCCGTCATAATTTGATCGAAACTAGCCGACTGGCGTAACACCAATTCGTAACCGGACTGAGTTCCACGTAATACTGCTCCCTGCATCAGTTTATCTTTCCCTTCTTGCTAATCGTACTTGTAAAAGAGCCACCTAATTGGAAAGTACAAAATGACATACAGTGCTAAATTCAAGGCTAGGGTCGGGCCAAGCGTAAAGACCAGGAAGTCAGTCCCCGACGTTGAAGTCAGGTGAACTGCATTTGCCGCCACGTAGCCTAATGACTCAACTAACGTAATATCAATAAAGTAAATTAATAGCCCACTTAAAAAGTTCGGCTGCAGATAATTATTAAGTGCACGGGTGGTAAAGACCACTAGCGGAAAAATAAAGACGTACACCCCAAAAATTGAGGTGTAGTAGAGATCAAAAATTCCACCAATAATTGCTGCCCACACCACCAAGTGCAGGTTGCGGTTATCTTCAAATAACGTCGCAAGCACTAACCATAGTACCACTAAATGACTAATTAAATTATAGGGGTACTGCAATAGTTGCTGACTAAAAATCTGACTAACGGATCCGTCCAAAAAGAAGGCTAGAAGAAGCCCGACCGGAAAAATCCAAACCATATGATTTCGTCTCAAACTCGTCTCCCCCCTACTTATCCGTAAGGGCGACTGTGACAACGTTCAAGTCGTTCACAGGTGCTGCAGGGGTGATGTAGACCTTCGTTGATAATCCGTAGTCTGCGCCGGTTACCTTGGCCACCTTACCCACGAAAAGTCCCTTCGGCATAACACCACCTAAACCACTTGTCACAACTTTGTCACCCTTCTTGATGGTCGCCTTTGTCGTCACGTTGCCCATTGTAATTTGGTTGTTGGCACTGTTAAACCCAGTAATAATTCCGTTAACTACCTTACCGGAGTTCGTTGTGATTTGAATGGCAAACCGGTTGGATGAATCGTTATTATCCGTAATTAGTTCGACTTTAGAGTTGGTCTGATTAACCTCGGAAACCCGGCCAACCACGCCTGAACCAGACATCACGGCCATATTCTTCTTAATTCCAGATGATGACCCCTTGTTAATAATGATTTGTTGCTGCCAGCTTGACGGACTCCGAGTCATAACGGAAGCCGTCACTAAGGAGTAATCCGTCAGGGTTTGATTCAGCTTTAATTCCTGCTTTAGCTCTTTATTTTCCTTGGCCAAAGTTTGATCACGGACCTTAGTTTGAGCTAGGTCAGCAACCTGCTCTTTAAGCTGCTGGTTTTCCTGGTAGGTATTTTGTAAATCAGAGAGCGCACCAACCCCGTGAGATAACCCGTTTAGTGGGATCGTCACGGCCCGATCGGCTAACCCAACAATATCATTGCCAAACTGCTGAATGAACAGTGGTGTTGACCGTTTATTTCTTACGGTGACCGATAATGTCATGAGTGAAAATGCGACAATGATGCACACAATCACCATGACAAGTCGCCGGTTTGAAAAGAATTTATGCATAGTAACCCTCCATGACGAAATTGACTGGTGTTTTCACCACCGAAAAAAACAGGCAACAAAGAAGCGGGAAGCCTCCTTCCCGCCCGATGCTTACTTCTTCTTCATGACATCGATGCTTTTAAGCGACTCACCGGTCCCAATTGCAACACAGTCTAACGGATTATCCGCAACAAATACGGGTACCCGCGTAGCTTCTGCGATTACGTCTGGTAAATCTTTTAATAGGGCACCCCCACCGGTTAAAACGATTCCGTGGTCAATCACATCCGCCGCAATTTCAGGCGAAGTTTCTTCCAGGGTTTCCTTTACAGCGGTAATGATATCAGAAATACATTCTGCAATGGCCGTAGCAACATCCACGGCAGTCACATCAATGGTATTTGGTAATCCGCTAATCAGGTCCCGACCACGGACTTGGGTCCCTTCCATTTGTTTAGCTGCTTCTACGGAAGCAGAACCCACTTCCCACTTTAACTTTTCAGCCGTCTGCTGACCAATTAAAAGGTTGTAGTGTGAGCGGACGTACGAAATAATAGCTTCATCCAACATGTCACCAGCCACCCGGATGGAACGGCTTGAGACAATCCCGCCCAGTGAAATTGTTGCGACATCAGTAGTTCCGCCACCAATATCAACGACCATACTACCAGTTGGATCCATGACGGGTAATCCAGCACCAATTGCAGCCGCAAAGGGTTCTTCAATGACATAAGCATCCCGTGCACCCGCTACCCGAGTCGCATCAATTACCGCACGTTTTTCAACCTCTGTTACGCCACTAGGAACACAAACCATCACGTATGGTTTGCCCCCCGAGCGGCCAATGGTCTTTTCAATAAAGTACTTCATCATCGCAACCGTGGTGTCATAATCTGCAATAACACCATTTTTCATCGGTCGGATGGCAACGATACTAGCCGGAGTCCGGCCGATCATTTCACGAGCTTCTTCACCAACGGAGACAATTTCACCGGTCTTCGTATTTTTGGCGACAACAGAAGGCTCGCGAAGGACGATTCCTTTACCTTCAACAAAAACGATGGTGTTGGCGGTACCTAAATCGATCCCAATATTTTTCGTTCCTAATCCGAACACTATGTTTCATCCCTTCATTTGCCAACATAAAACGCTGTCTTTTTATATTTAATAGTCATGTTATTCGTATTATAACATATCCAATGTAACTGAATACACCCATACAAGTTTAAGAATAGCGAACTTTGGTCAATCCGTGAACAAATCCGCCTTAACTTTAGGGTAATTTAAACAATCAATCCTGATCAGCCACTAAAAAATAGTGCCGAACGTCGGAGATAAAGTAGAGTGAACCGGTAATCAATAGGAGATCATCTGCCGACATCTCGTTAATAGCTAATAAGATGGCCGACTGCCAGTTTGGGCTTATTTGAGCCCGAACGCCATCCGGAACAGCATCTTCTAACGTGATTTCAGATGCGGCCTGCCGATTGCCAGGACCCTCGAACCGGGTCAAAATGAGGTGTACATTGGGCAGTTTTCCTAACGTTTTCACCATTTGACTCACCTGTTTATCGGCTAAAATTGCCAAAATAAGCCACACCTCCTGGGTTGCAAAGTGGGTCTTAATCAAATGAGCTAGTTCAATAATTGCCGGTTCATTATGCGCCCCATCGATGACAACCAGCGGCGACTCATTCAGTTTCTCGAACCGACCCGGCCAGGTAGTTTGCAAAAGGCCGTTTTTAACATCCGCCACTTTCATCTTAACATGCCGGCTGGACTGATAGACGTAATACGCTTGTAGGGCCACACTGGCGTTATCCATCTGGTAGCTTCCCAACAGCGGAATGGTTAACTGGGGCCACCGGGCAACACCATTTTCAAAGTTGAACTGTTCGCCCCAACCCTTTCTTCTTAGCGGCTGATAGCGGAAATCCCGGTCAAACGCAAACCATTTGGCTTCCTGCTGATCTGCCACCCGGCTAATAACGGCGAGTGCCGGTTCCGTTAGCCGACCAGTCACCACGGGAACCTGGGGTTTAATAATTCCCGCCTTTTGGTCCGCAATCGCTTCAATCGTATTGCCCAGCAGCTTCATGTGATCCATCCCAATCGTTGTAATTACCGAAACATCCGGCGTCACAACGTTCGTTGAATCAAACTTACCACCAATCCCAACCTCCACCACAGCGACATCCACCTGAATATTTGCAAAATACACAAACATCATGGCCGTAATAATTTCAAACTCCGTAGGTCCCCCAGAAGTGAGTTCATGGTCCAGGCGCTTCACCACCGGTTGAACCCGATTAACTAACTGAATTAAGTCATCATCTGAAATGGGAACGTCATCAATACTAATCCGTTCGTTAAACCGGGTAATGTACGGCGAGGTAAACGTCCCGACCGTCAATCCAGAAGTCATCAATAGTTCCCTCAGGTAAGCAACCGTTGATCCCTTTCCGTTAGTCCCGGCCACGTGGATAACCGACAGCTGACGTTCCGGGTGCCCCAAAGCTGCCATTAACTGCTCCATGCGATCTAACGTTGGGATTTTCTTAAACTGCGTCCGGCCGTGAATAAACGCAAGCGCTTCTTCATAATTTTCAACCATCCACCACTGTCCCCCTTCGTCTATTCGTCAATATCATATCATATTTAGCCGAGAGTGAGGCTGGAACATGGGGCTCAAATTACCAAAAGGAAAGAATCCCTAAATTCGATTATGTTTAATCGAAATTTAGGGATTCTCTCCTTTTGGTTGCCCCTTTGTTGGGGGATTAGCCTTCTGAAGTGATCAAAATTAGTTTTGGGCGTCCTTTAAATCTTGAAGTCGCTGCTTCGTTGCAGCTAGTTTGGCTTCATTATCCGCCTGCTTAGCCCGTTCGGCATTGACAACCTCTTCTGGTGCCTTTGCGACAAAGCCCTGGTTCGATAGTTTCTTTTCCGCCCGGGCAACCTCAGATTCATACTTAACGATATCCTTTTGGAGTCGATCTGCCTCTTCGTTAAGGTCAACCAATTCGTTTAACGGAACCGAAATTTCGGCATCGGTAATTTCGGCCGTCATCGCTAACTTAGGTGCCGTCACATCAGGCCCAATTTGAAGTTCCTTAGGGTGGATAAACCGATCCAGGTAGTCCCGGTTAGTCTCAAAAACGTTGGCCAAGTCAGCATTATCCGTTTGAATTCCTAAGTCAATCGGCGTTGACATCGGTGCGTTAGCCTCAGCACGGATATTCCGCACCGCTTTGATTAAGTCAATCACACTGGTCATATTCTGCTCTGCAATGTCATTATCAAATTCGGGATGGGCAACCGGATAGTCTGCTACCACCAAGGATTCTCCTACGTGCGGCATGTCTAACCAGATTTCCTCCGTGACAAATGGCATAATCGGGTGAAGTAGTCGCAACGTTTGATCCAAAACGTAGGCCAAAACATTTTGCTTATTAGCCTTCGCCTGTTCATCGTCACCCGTTAGGATAGCCTTCGACATTTCGATGTACCAGTCACAGAAGTCATTCCAAATGAAGTTGTAGAGGCAACGGCCGGCTTCGCCGAATTCAAATTTATCAAACTGGTCGGTCACCTGCTTTACCGTTGCATTTAACCGGCTTAAAATCCACTTATCTGCGAGGTCCCATTCTGATTGGTCCGGGAGCGTTGGCTTCGTCATTTCACCTAAGTTCATGATGACAAACCGACTGGCGTTCCAAATCTTGTTGATGAAGTTCCAGGCAGCATCCATCTTCGTATAGCTAAACCGAACGTCTTGACCGGCAGTGGAACCGTTAGACAGGAACCAGCGTAAAGCATCGGCCCCGTACTTCGCAATGACGTCCATTGGGTCAATCCCGTTACCAAGCGACTTGGACATCTTCCGGCCCTCTTCATCGCGAATTAAACCGTGAAGCAGCACATTTTCAAACGGCCGTTTGCCCGTAAACTCGAGGCTTTGGAAGATCATCCGGGAAACCCAGAAAAAGATAATATCATATCCCGTCACTAGCGTACTGGTTGGGAAGTAGCGTTTATAATCAGGAGAATCAATATCGGGCCAACCCATTGTCCCAAACGGCCACAAACCACTGGAGAACCAGGTATCCAGAACATCCGGATCCTGTTCCCAGTTTTCGGGATCCTCAGGGGCTTCCATCCCGACGTAGGTTTCACCGGTGGCCTTATTATACCAAGCTGGAATTCGGTGTCCCCACCAAAGCTGACGGGAAATAACCCAATCGTGGGCGTTCTCCATCCACTGCGTAAAGGTCTTTTCAAACCGTTCGGGAACAAAGTTGACTTTATCATCCGTTTCTTGGTTCTTCAGCGCCATTTCGGCTAACGGTTTCATCTTGATGAACCACTGGGTAGATAATCGGGCTTCAACTTGAACCCCGGTCCGTTCCGAATGTCCCACCGAGTGGGTAATGGGGTTAACCGCCAATAAAACACCGGCCCCCTCTAAATCGGCTTCAATGGCCTTTCGGGCTTCAAACCGATCCATCCCGTTGTACTTGCCCGCATTTTCGTTCATCGTGGCATCCGGATTCATGGTGTTAATCCGTTCCAAATCGTGCCGGTTACCAACCTGGAAGTCATTCGGATCATGGGCCGGCGTAATTTTAACCATTCCGGTTCCAAACTCCATGTCCACGTAAGGATCCGCAATAATTGGAATTTTTCGGTTCACTAGGGGAACTATAACTTCCTTCCCCACTAAGTCCTTGTAGCGGTCGTCCTTCGGGTTAACAGCCACAGCAGTATCCCCAAACATCGTTTCAGGTCGGGTAGTCGCAATTTCAATGTATGGGTTACCGTTAAACGTAACGTCTGAATCAACGAACGGATAGGCAACGTGGTAGAAGGCACCTTGATCATCCTGATGGATGACTTCAATGTCTGAGAGCGCCGTTTGGGCTTGCGGATCCCAGTTAATAATGTATTCGCCCCGGTAAATGAGTCCCTTATTGTAGAGTTCAACAAAGACCTTCCGAACGGCCTTCGAAAATCCTTCGTCCAGGGTAAACCGTTCCCGACTATAATCAAGTGACAGCCCAAGCTTGGCCCACTGGGCGTGAATGGTTGCCCCATATTCATCTGTCCAATCCCAAACTTCCTTAACGAACTTTTCTCGACCGAGATCATAACGTGAAATCCCTTGTTCCCGCAGTTTTCCTTCGACTTTAGCCTGGGTTGCAATCCCGGCATGATCCATTCCGGGCATCCATAGAGTATCGTACCCCTGCATCCGTTTTTGCCGGATAATCATATCCTGAAGAGTAGTATCCCAGGCATGTCCAAGATGTAGCTTTCCGGTTACGTTAGGCGGAGGAAGTACAATTGAATAGGGTTTTGCTTTTTTATCACCGGAGGGCTTAAAGACTCCCTCATCTAACCATTGTTGATAACGACCCGCTTCCACAGCGGTTGGGTCGTACTTAGTTGGCATATTAATTTCGTTATCTGCCAAGTCCATCATCCCTTCTGTTTGGCAAACAAAAAAGCTCCGGCCTAAAAAATTAGGACGAAGCTTTTTCGCGGTACCACCTAAATTGGGTTTTTAACCCCACTTAATATCATTTTTAACGGAGATTGCTCCGGTCGGGCTGAAACCCAACGTGCTCCCAAGCAACAATCAAATACCAAATGATCTACCTTTCACCGTTGTAGATTCGCTTAAACATTCCGTTTGTATTTGAACCTCTTGATCAATGCACCATTTAGTGTAACTTAACTCATTAGTTGTCGTCAACACGACTCGTTAATTTTTCTAATTCATTTAAAGCGTCCAAGTAATTAGGTTCGTCCACTTCTTCCGGAACAATCTGCCGGTACACAATTTGCCCATTGGCATCGACAATCCATACGCTGCGCGCGAGGGTTCCCGTATCAGGAATCAAAAGTTCCATTGCATAGCCAAACGATTCATCGGCGTCGGATAAGACATCCAGGTTTTGCACACCTTGTGCGGCGCACCACCCCGCTTGTTCCGCAATCGTATTGGTTGATACAGTAATAAAATGGGCTCCCGGGAAATGATCAGCCTGTTGGTTGAATTTCCGGGTCTGCATGGTGCAAACGCTCGTGTTAATATCTGGTACCACGCTAATTAACGTTAGGGTTCCTAATAAATTAGCGGTCTTCACCTTCTGATCATCCTTATCCCACAGCTTAAACTTAGGCAGTTGGGTTCCAATCTCAGGCGGGTTGCCAACGAGTGATACTGATTTTCCCTCTACAGTAACTTGCACAAGCTTCATCCTCCTTAAAATCAATCAACTTCTTGTTGAAGCTGACCTAAAGATAGCGCTCTCCCTAATGAAATTCAAGGACTATTGTATGAAAAATTAGCAAAGTTTTTGTTGTCGGCTATAACAGCTCGGCAAAGATGTCTTCGTCCTGATTTAAGAAGTTTTCGTCCGGCTTAATGTGGGTCACCGTGACGTTAGCCATCGCTTCCGCCATCAATCCATCTACGTCAATTAGGGCCTCGTACTTTCGTGATTTGTCAATTCGAGGCCGGGTCTTAGGTGCTGGTGGAGTAAAGATCGTACAGCAATCTTCATACGGTAAAATCGATAAATCGTACGTCCCAATGTTTTCGGCGACCTTAATGATTTCAGTTTTATCGAGGGAAACCAGAGGCCGCAAAATCGGTAAGGTAGTGACATCGTTAATGGCTGCCATACTTTCAAGGGTTTGGGAAGCGACTTGGCCTAATGCTTCACCGTTAAAAATTCCGAGGGCGTCACGCTGCTCAGCAATTGCTGCCGTAAGCCGGAGCATCATGCGGCGTTGAATGGTCATCAAATAGCCCTCTGGGACCCGTTCCTTGATTTCCTCTTGAATGTGAGTGAAGGGAACCTGGATGAAATTAATTCCACCAGAATACTTGGCTAGCACCGAGGTTAACTGTTTGGCCTTGGCGAGCGCCTGTTGACTCGTGTACGGCGGACTAAAGAAATGGACCATGTCCAGTTTAACCCCCCGGCGTAACCCATAGTAACTTGCAACCGGGGAATCAATCCCACCGGAAAGCATCATGACCCCGTGACCCCCAGTTCCAACCGGAAGCCCGCCCGCACCAGGAATGTTATCGACGGACAGGTAGGCGCCGTCCATTCGAATGTCAATTCGAACGGTAATGGTTGGCTGTTTCATCTTCACGGAGCTGCCCGCAACGTTAGCTAAGATGGCACCCCCAACTTCATCATTCACCTTATAAGTATCCAACGGAAAGTCTTTGTCCTGCCGCCGAGTATCAGCCTTAAACGTATCACCCGGCTGAAACCGATCCTGAACTAGTGAAACGGCTTCAGCTTTAATGGCTTCAATGTTCTTTTCCACCTTCATCACCGGTGAAAAGTTTTCAATCCCAAACACCTGCTTTAACCGATCAATGACCGGAGCCGAATCCGTTCCGTTTAAAGAGACGTGAAGCCGGTCAAACCGAGCTTTAACCTCAACATCCGGAAACTGGTGAAGAGCCCGAGCAACGTTATCCCCTAGTTGGCGAATAAACGTTTTCTTGTTCTTTCCCTTGGTTGATAGTTCACCGTAGCGAACCATGATTTCAGAATAATCCATACGTCAATCCTTTCAATTAATCTAATTTATCAAATTCTTGGTAAAGTTCATCAAATACCTGGTTGAATTTTTCAGCTTCCGCTAAAGTATTGTGTTCATCTAGGGAGACCCGAACCGCACTATTCGCAATTCCCGTATCAACGTTCATTGCTTTTAGGGTACTGGATTCAACGCCCTTCTTTGATGAGCAAGCGCTTGTCGTAGACATGTAGATTCCGTGATCCTCAAAGGCATGGACGATTGTCTCGCCCCGAACGCCTGAAATTGCGAAACATAAAATATGCGGCGCAAAGACGGGGTCATCCCGGGAAAAAATGGTGACCTTAGGGAACTCCTTAATGTGGTTATAGATAGCCATACGGATTGCCTGCTGCTTTTCAACCTTCGCTTTTTCATCGGTTAATATCAGCCGAAGGGCCTTTGCCATTGCGGCAATTGCGGGAACGTTTTCCGTTCCTGACCGCAAGTTTCGTTCCTGACCGCCACCCGTTAATAACGGTGCAAGCGTACGGCCCTGACGTTTATAAATAAATCCAATTCCCCGGGGGGCGTGGAATTTATGCCCTGAAAAGGTCATAAAATCTACCCGATCATTAAAGAGGTGGTCGTGGAGTCCCTTCCCAATTCCTTGAACGGCATCAATATGCCAGTGGACTTTGGGGAAATCACGCATCACTGCAGCGATATCATCTAGGGGTTGAATCGCACCAATTTCATTATTAACGGCCATCGTCGACACTAATATCGTCGTTGGTCGAATGGCGTTGCGGAGGTCATTCGCCGAGATTCGACCTTCATCATCAACGGGAAGGTAGGTGACCTCAAACCCCAGCTGTTTTAACTGTTCCATTGAATTATGAACGGCCGGATGTTCCACAGCGGTAGTAATGAGATGGTTACCAAATTGTCGTTTAGCAATTGCCGTTCCCTTGACAACCCAGTTATCCCCTTCGGTTCCCCCACTAGTGAATAAAATTTCACTCAGGTTTACGCCTAGTAAATCCGCAATTTGTTTCCGAGACTGTTCGAGCAGGTTAAACGCCTGTTCACCAAAGTTGTGCAGACTGGATGGATTGCCCCAAACGGCCGCACTGACTTTGTCATACGTGTCAACAACGGCAGGATCCGCCATTGTTGTGGCACTATTATCAAAATAAATCACATTTCGTCCCTCTTTACATCATATTCTATAGGTTCGACTCCAATAGAAATTCCAGCTAATTATACCAGATTTTCCGGCGCGTACAAGATCACCCATTAATCTTTAGAGACAAAAAGTAAGTTAGTCAGCAGTTGATGCTTTAATTAACCTGTCGCTTGGTAAACAGCCACTTCCCGTTGCGATTGATTACAGTATGATTAATAGGCCGACAGTCAACGATTGACCGGTCCGACGGGTTAACAATTAGGAGGGTTGACTGGGCAAATACGTCCTGATCCCTAACTGACATAATAAGGGGAGCCACCGTTAAATGCTGAGAACGTTGTGGCTCCTTATCCCAAGTCATTTTAGTAAATCGCATCAGTGCTTCATGCCCCGTTGCTGTACCCTTAGCCCCACTAATTTGCCCATTAGCCGTAAATAATGTCGCATAGTCTTCAACCTTCCGCTCCGTAGATAATTGATCTGCTCTTGTAATTAATGCAATAATTGCTAATTTTGATTCTGCTGTTAGTGATATCATTTCATAGGCCCCCTTTTCCTTATTATAGTGATCCTAGCGAATTATGAATAATATTGAAACTAATCTATCGCGATTAAAATGCGATCCTGGTACAATGAAGCCGAAATAAGGGGGTTGAGCAGTATGAAAATTATTTTTCATGGTCATTCATGCATCGAATTGCGTTTAGATGATGGAACAATTTTACTAGTGGATCCTTGGATTCTTGGCAACCCACAGAGTGACATTGATTTAAACTTTAAGTGTGATGCTATTCTTGTGACACACGGACACGCCCACCACAGCGGTGATATGATTACACTTAGCCAGCGAAATCAGGCGCCAATCATTGGGATGGCCGAGCTTGTTCATTATGCAGAGACTAATGGAGCCGTACCAGGTCATCCTATGGACCTAGGTGGGCAATGGACTTTTCCCTTTGGAACCATTAAGACTACTCACGCTCAACATAGTTCCAGCCTAGACATTGACGGGTTACCCATTTATATGGGTGAAGCCTGCGGATTTTTAGTCATGGCCGACCACCAAACTATTTATGTTGCGGGTGATACATCCAATTTTGGCGACATGGCACTTTTTGGGAGTGCCTATCACATTAATACTGCCATCTTACCCATTGGTGATAACTACACCATGGGACCCAATGCGGCTGCTAGTGCAGCTAAACGGGTAAAGGCTGACTTTGTCATTCCCGTTCACTTCAACACCTACCCTGATATTCGGCAGGACCCAGCGGCCTTCACAAAACTCTTGCCTGATGGTGTAGTTCAGGTCCTTGCGCCCGGAGAAGAATTCCAAATTCCTAATCAGCACTAAAAACACTAGGCTTAGGAACNNGTTCCTAAGCCTAGTGTTTTTTGGAGATTATTTTTCCTCAGGGGAATCCTTGAGTTCCTTTTGAATGGGATTCTCTCGGTCCTTTTGCTTGTAGTACTCAGTTTCTAATCGGTTATAAGATCCGGGTTCAACCTGATCTAAAACCATGGCAATCGTTTCTAAACTCTTTGCGTAGTCATAGTCATGGTCAAACTCTGCTAATGCTTGTTGGCTCGCCTTCGCCACATCTTCATGGCTCGCTCGGTACCGGTTAGCGTATTGAATTAATTGTTCAGAAAGCAGTGCGCTATCCATTAAATCATTGCTTTTTTCTTCCAAAGTATCCAGATCCGATTGAATCATAATCAGCTGCTTCGTAATATCTTCCATATTAATTTGCACCTGGTTCATGTCATCCGCTAGACGATCAACTTCATCACTCACCATAAAGAAGTAGTCCAAGTAGGCCTTAGGTAAGCCAGGAAGGTTTAGGTTCTCAATGCCCCGCTTAATGGCGTGCATTTTAAAGTCAAAGTTTCGGAGTGTTTTTCTTGCTTGACGTTCCTCATCTGCGAGTCCCGCAACCCCCTCATTAATTTGCGTTTGCTTTTCTTCAATTTTTCCCAATTGATCACTTAGCTGAGTTTGATGGGTTAAAATCATGGAATAAGTGGCCGTTTTATCCGTAATATCTTGAATATCGTCCTGGTAGGTTGTATGAATTTGCTTTAACTGATTATTCAGTTCACGGGCTGTTTCAACCTCTTGATGGTCTAAGGTATAATTCTGGCCTAACCGATCCAGCTCATTTCGCAGGGTTTGATTCTGATTCTGAGCGTGAGCAATAAACTGCGCCGTCCGATCCAAATTTTCTTCAACCTTTGGGCGGGCCGTCAGTTCCGTTTCCATAACGTCATATAAGTGGTCGATTCCCGCTTCAATTTGGTCGTTGACAACCCGGGCGTCATCCGTTCTGAGGTCCCTCAGAGTATTTAGGTTTTCGTCAATCTGTTTCTGGATTTCAGCGACTTCTCCCATTATATCCACGGTCCCAAAGTGATAATTTTGCTCAGAAAGTTGTTGGTAACCCGTTTGAATTTCCTCTAATTGATCCGGATATTCCGTTGCTAAGTCCTTGTAAAGAGCCGGGATTTCTTCGATTAGCTGTTCTAACCGGTTGGTATCCTGCTGAAGTTGATTGAGAACGTCCTCAGCCTTTTCATGGTCGCCGGCGTTTGTTAACTTAGCAAAGTGGTCAAAATCATTTTCTAAGCTGGCCAACATTTCTTCTAGGCCATCAATACTGGGACCGAACGAAAAGTTCTTAGCAAGTAAGGTCTTCCTCAAGTCCTGATATTCCTTTTCTAAATCAGTAACCGCCTGGTGATGCTTTTGATCAACCTGTTTTAATCCGGTCAACCCTTCCTGAACCTGATCAATTTCAGCAGCCGCCTGATCGATCAGTTGATTGACCCGGGTAAGGTTCTCCTGCGTTTTTACAACGTTAAATCCCTTCACATCCGTTTCAATCGAACCTAACAGTTCATCAATTTGATGAAAGTTGTTATCAGTTAAATCCTGATAAATCTGTTCCAACTGCTGAAATTGTTCTAGACTGTGACCCGTTAGACTTAGTTCCCTCGCACTCTCCAGGTCAGTCTTTAAGGGTACATTTTGCAAAGTTGCTTGTGTTTCTCTTAGCGCGTTCAGCTGGCGACGAACGCGATATTGATAAATTAAAACGCCTATGTAGATCACCAAAGCTAAGATGATGATGCCAATCAGCACTCGTAACATTAAAAATCCCATCCTTCATACTCGGCACTCGAACTGTCAAGTTGCAATTTCACATTATTCACATTACAATTGAACCTAATTTTGATTATATCATAAGTCGCGAGGGCCCTTCACGTGAGTTTTCTTATATTCTCACAATATTGAAATCGGTTCCGTAATTTTAGGAGGTTTTCCCATGTCAAATGCTAATCAAGCAATGATTAATCAGCAACTCGATGCCCTACTGGCTCACGAATCCAACCCCGTTTCAAACTTAGCTAATGCTTCGGCCCTCCTCATGCAGTTAGTCCCCGATCTCAACTGGGCGGGATTTTACTTAGCTGATGAAGCTGGTGAAAACCTCGACCTTGGTCCCTTCCAGGGTAAAGTTGCCTGCATGCATATTAAGGGTGGGGACGGCGTCTGTGGGACAGCCCTACGTACCCAATCCGTTCAACTCGTTGAAAACGTTCATGAATTTCCCGGTCACATTGCCTGCGACTCAGATAGTAACGCCGAACTCGTTATTCCGCTTACCAAGGGGGCGAAACGAATTGGGGTTATGGACCTCGACTCGCCTACCATTGACCGATTCACCGATCAGGACGTCATTGACCTCACCGAGTTTAGTGAGATCCTGTTGAAGCACCTTGACTTTTAACGGTTAGGTCGCTTATACTGGTCGTTGTGTAAAATAATGCAGCAGTGAGTGGTAAGCTCGTCAACAGATAACTGCGATATAGTTCAAGAAGTAACCGGCGGCTGCATTGGCGAAACTTGCAAAGTCATCTGCACGAATATTAAACTCATAAATCGTTATTTTACTCCAAATATTTTATTTATTGGAGGACTATTATGTCTCGTTATACTGGACCAAAGTGGCGGATTTCCCGTCGTTTAGGCGTTTCCCTTTCAGGTACTGGTAAGGAATTAGCACGTCGCCCTTACGCACCTGGTGATCACGGTCAAGGCCGTCAAAAGAAGTTATCTGAATACGGTACTCAACTTCGCGAAAAGCAAAAGTTACGGTTCATGTACGGTTTAAGCGAACGTCAATTCCACAACTTATTCGTACGTGCCGGTAAGGTTCAAGAAGGAACTCATGGTTACAACTTCTTGGTTCTTTTGGAACGTCGTTTAGATAACATTGTTTACCGGTTAGGTTTAGCTACGACCCGCCCACAAGCTCGTCAATTAGTTAACCACGGTCACATCTTAGTTGATGGCAAACGTGTTGATATTCCTTCCTTCGAAGTTAAGCCTGGTCAAGTGATCAGCGTTCGGGAAAAGTCTAAGGACATGGAAGTTATCAAGAACGCCGTTGAAACAGTTGTTGGTCGTCCAGCCTACGTTGAATTTGACGCAGACAAGCTGGAAGGTTCATTAACTCGTCTTCCACAACGTGAAGAATTCGATGCTGACATCGATGAATCACTGATCGTTGAATTCTACAACCGGTAAAGATCGGTTGAAATTCAACCTAAAAGCTTTCGGAATTATTCCGAAAGCTTTTTTTGACCCAAAATTGCCATCAAAACAGTTGAAGTTCGTTCCCCTTCTGCGCTAACATGAAGCTAGTTAAAGAAAGGAGTCACGCATATGTCAGATAAAGATTCGATGGATCAGCATCTTCAGGCGGGCATGTACGGAACCCCAAAGATTAACCCGGATGAACAGCGCCATTACCTTGGTACCTTTCGGGAACGCGTCTCGTTAGCGATGACTGTTGGTCAGGTTATTACCCACGACTACCTCAATGATTACCGAAATGAAATTACAGCTCACCCTGAGGAAACGGTCATTTTGAACGGCCACATCGACCAGAATAATCTTGTCCCCTATATGAAAATTGCCAGCCAAAGTAACGTCAAGTTTACAATTGTCTCTGATGATATTTATGGGCACGCAGCGGACGACATCGGATTAGTTGTGGCTTCGAATCACGCCATTAACGTTCACCCCATCAACGTCGAAGAAAAGTACGCTGATCGAACAGAAGCTGCTCAGACTTCAACGGGTAAAAAAGCTCCCCACAAATTTTCACTGCGGGATATTTTTCACCATAATTCATAACCAGTAACCCCCATTAACCCCGTAATTACGGGAGTTTAGTGGGGGTTTATGCTATAATTGCCTAGTTTATAAAATATAAGGAGGGGGAAGACCATGGAACAACCGTTAGCATACCGGATGCGACCACAAAGAATTGAGGATGTTGTGGGTCAAGAAGACCTTGTTGCCCCTGGGAAAATTATCAACCGGATGGTTAAGGCCAAGCGACTTTCATCAATGATCTTATATGGGCCACCCGGTACGGGAAAAACCAGTATTGCCAGTGCAATTGCGGGATCAACCCAGTATGCATTTCGTAAGTTAAATGCGGCTACCGACTCCAAAAAGGACCTTCAAATCGTTGCGGAAGAAGCTAAAATGAGTGGCACGGTAATTTTGCTGCTGGACGAAATTCACCGGCTCGATAAAACCAAACAGGATTTCTTACTTCCCCACCTTGAAAACGGCCGGATTATTCTCATCGGCGCCACAACCGAAAATCCCTACATTAACATTAATCCCGCCATTCGAAGCCGGGCTCAGATTTTTGAAGTTCATCCCCTTACCCCTGAGAATATTACGACGGCCCTTCATCGAGCGCTAGACGATTCTAAAAACGGGCTTGGCGATCTTCATGTTCAGGCTGATGACGATGCCTTAGCCTTTATAAGTACGGCCACCAACGGTGATTTAAGAAGCGCGTTAAACGGTTTAGAATTGGCCGCTCGGTCCACTGACCCTAATGATGACGGCATCATTCATATTACCCTAGCCATTGCTGAGGAATGCCTGCAAAAGAAGGCCATCACTACCGATAAAAACGGGGATGGTCACTATGATGTTGTCTCGGCTCTTCAAAAATCTATTCGTGGGAGCGACGTTAACGCTGCCCTGCACTATATGGCCCGGTTAGTTGAAGCCGGTGACCTCCAAAGTATTACGCGTCGGTTAGCGGTAATTGCCTACGAAGATATTGGATTAGCCAACCCAGCAGCCTGCCAGCGGACCATTACGGCGATTCAAGCCGCTAACCATTTAGGACTGCCCGAGGGCCGAATTCCACTGGCGGACGCCGTTATTGAACTCTGTTTGTCACCGAAATCGAACTCTGGAATTAGTGCCATCGACGCAGCAATGGCAACCATTGAGTCCGGCCACTTTGGCTCCGTACCCGATCATTTGAAGGACGCCCACTATAAGGGCGCTAAACAATTAGGGCGTGGCGTCAATTATAAATATCCCCATGACTATGAAAACGACTGGGTTAAACAGCAATATTTACCAGATGCCATTAAGCACGACCGCTATTACGAGCCCAAAACGACGAGTCGAATCGAACAGGCGTTGGGCGATCAATATCACAAGCTACTCGATGCCAATAACCAGTAGCTTCGGCTAAAACGGCAACCAATCGAGCCTGCCTCGAAATTGTCAAAATATGGGAGTTATGATACACTACGGGTGAGTTCTAAAGTGTTCGCCTTGTCGAATAAAACGTTGCCGATCAAGTAATTACTTTAGGGAGCAGCTTCAACTTCGAGAAGATGGCATGCCCCAACACGGGGAAGTCAGGCGCTCGATCAGTTGCGCCCACCTGCACTAGACTGCGGGCCACTACTATGAGACAAATTAGCGGCACAGTTAGAACTTTCAAAGCTTGCTTTGAGGGCCATTCAAAGGAATGGCTCTTTTCTTTTTGAACACTTAAGGAGGATTTTTTTGTGGCCATTACATTATTAATGTTACTTTACACCGGACTTGCAGTTGGATTAGGTATTTACTTCTTAATGCACACCCACCGGGCCTTTTTACTGTTTCACCCTGAAAGTAATCAGACGTTAAGCGGCGTTGTGAAAGCAAGTGGAATTGCCCTATTAGTTGTTGGGGTTCTCTCGCTGATTGCAACCTTTTTTCAAAATATCTTTGTGATTTCCGGGGCTCTTTTAGCGGGCGTAATTGTGATTTTATGCGTCCAACTCACCCTACTGCGCTTCATGCCCAAGTAGTTCATAGAAAACACTTACATTTTTTACGGTTTAATCCTTTTTATTTTGGTCGTTTTCCTTTATGATAAAGGTAGATAAACGTCATAAGGAGTGATTAATATGGTAAAACAATACAAACACATCCTCGTTCCCGTCGACGGTTCCTTCGAGGCCGAACTGGCCTTTAAGAAATCAATCACCGTGGCTAAACACAATGATGCCGACGTCCACCTCGTACACGTTGTTGATACTCGGGCCTTCCAGAATATCTCCAGTTTTGATACGAGTATGGTTGAACAGGTAACGGATACCGCCAAGAAAACACTCGATAAGTACGTTGATGAGGCTAAGAGTGCTGGACTTGAAAAAATTGATTATTCAATTGAGTATGGTGCCCCAAAGACAGTCATTGCCCGCGACATGCCTAAAGACCTCAAGATTGACCTCATTATGATCGGTGCAACCGGCCTAAACGCTGTGGAACGGTTACTAATCGGTTCCGTGACGGAGTACGTTACGCGAATGGCCGTCTGCGATGTTATGGTTGTTCGGACCGATGAAGATAACCAGCCCGTAAAAAAAGGTAAGAATAAACGTTAACGAAAGCTTTTCCGAACTAAAGCACTGCGCCTAAACCTGATCATAGATCAGGTTTAGGCGCAGTGCTTTTTTTGTCAGGCCCGTTACCCTAGTTTTGTTCCACCATAGAAAAGTCCGTGGGCAGGGTGACGTAGGGCTTTAACTCTTGAATTAGCTGTTGGTTGTCATTTAACCGGGCTAGGACCAGCGCAGTTAGTCCATGCGCCTTTGCGGCAGCTAGTCGGCCTTCATATTCAGCAATTAGGCGTTTGCCGTTAAAAATTTGGTCTAACATAAAGGTTGACTCATGTTGTTTCAGTTGTTGCTGCGCACTTTCAATCATCATCTTCGCATCATCAATTCGGCCTAGCTGGTAAAAGGACATGCCCATCCGAATCTTAGACCAAACAACCCGCTGCAGGTCAACTCGCTGGTGGAAAATCACGCCCCGCATGGATTTTTTGGCAAACTCAAAGAAATAGTCGGCCTTCTTCGGGTCATGCTCCATCAGATAGGCCTGACCCAAACCAACCGCCCCAATTAACATGTATGGACTCGAACTAGTTTCATCCGTTCGCCGAATTAAAAAGTTAAAGTGAAAAATGGCCTCCCCCGCCCGTTCACGAAAGAGGAGTTCAATTAGCCCCCAGTAGTAATGGAACCGTAATAAGTCAAACTTACTATCTACCGCTGGTGCGGTGACCTGATTCATCAGTTGAATAGCGACTTCATAGTTTCCCTGAAAAAGTTCCCGGGTCACCTCACGGTAGAGTTGATCCAACTGAGTTTCAGTCTCCGAAACAACGTCGCTAATGGCGATCCCAAGCCGTTGACAGACCTGAATTAAGATTCCCATGTTAGGTAATTTATTCTGTTTTTCCATTAAGCTGACCGTTGCTTGAGTACAAATTCCCTCACTTAACTCCCGTTGTGATAAATGCTTCCCCTTCCGGTAACGCTTTAACTCTTTTCCCATTAAATGCATCATGATCACTCCCCTGTAATCAGTACCCTCATTTAATTCATCGTTCGGTATTTTAATAAATTTGTATATACCAGTTCATGAATTCTTTATTTAATGATAAGGGATTCAGCGGAGATTTCAACCCTATTCCAGAATTTCTTATTAATCTCTTAGTTTTAGACTGGACGGCCATCACGAACTAATAAATAACATTAATAGTTAACCGGTATCACATTGTTAGGTTTTTCGCCATTGGCACCCCTCCTCATGAGGTTCTAATCGTCCTACCGCCATCAGAAAAACACGGCAGGTTTTGGGTCCCATCCGCCTTATTCCCATTGCCTTCATTAGCGATTCAAATTCCCTAATCATTTTTTCTTCGGGCACCATAGGATCCAGCATCACACTCGCAATCAACTGATTTAACCCCTCACCATGGGCAATTGAACTCGCAATAATTTTGGCATTAATTAATACCGCTTGAATTTTCACCCGGTTTTGAATGATCGTTTCATCCCTGAGACGCGCTTCAAAAAAGTCTGGTGTCACAACCGCTAACCGTTGGGGATCAAACTGATAAAAACTTTTTCGCAGTGCGGGTCGATATCTCAAAATGAGTTCCCACCTCAACCCCGCTTGAAAAATTTCTAGCGCCATTGCTTCAAAAAGTGCCGTTTCATCCGTTTGAAAGACGCCCCACTCCTCATCATGATACCGACATAGAGCGTTTGATTTTTCCGCCCAGTGACAACGTTGCTTATCAACCATAAAAAAACAGCCTCCCTATTAGTGATCACACACTATAGGTCCGCTGTTTTAAAGTAAACTGAACAAAAAGTTTTGTAAAATTGCCCAGGTAAATTTTGATCGTGGTTCATTCAAGACGTTTTGAAGGCGTCGAACCCGATTGGTAATTTGGCCGTCGGTTCCAATGGCAAACATCCGAATCATATCAAAGCGGGAGTCGGGCGTCCAAATATAGGCCGGAACGTGTTGATTATGAGCGGCCATCACAAACTGTTTACCAACCGTATTACGCTGAAACGAATAGAAGTCCGCGGGGACTGAATCAGGCGAAAAAAAGTTAAGGGTCGTAATATATCCAACCTTAAGTTGGGAATCCCTTTTCTTTAACTGGGTGACAACATCGTAGTTAATGGCATGAACCCAACTATGATCCTTAACTAATCGCGCTCCATACCGTTCATCAAAGTGCTTAACGAGGTTCGAACTATCTTCAGGGGTGGATTTAATCTCAACGATTAACCGTTGATGAAGGTGTTCTGCCACCCTTAAATAAGCAGAAAAACCCGTTAAGTGGGTTTGAGTCCCGTTTTCACGAACCGTTATTTGCTGGAGTTCCCGGAGAGTTAACTGGTGGGGAGTCACGTTTTTACCGGCTAAGTGCTTGAGCGTTTCATCGTGCAGCACCACAAATTGACCGTCCTTAGTTTCATGAACGTCCAATTCAACTCGATCGGGCTTTAACTTGGCCGTTTTAACTAGAGCCGGGATCGTATTCTGAACTCCGTTACCTTTATTAACTCCCCGGTGAGAAATTGTCAAGCTGGGTCGAAAGTTTTGTACGGGCTGCAAACTATCCCAGGCTAGCAACCCCATTAAAATCAGAACTAACATTCCCGCAAACCAGGGAATCGGGTGAACGTCATTGGGTCGGACTAGTTGGGCCGTTACGGGCCGATCCAACAACCGCCAAATAATCATGGCCAGCAAAATTCCCGTCATCGTCAGTAAACAAATTTCTAAGCCGACGAGAGAAATCCAACCGAGTAGCATGGCCGACCCCGGTCGGACTACCTGGTCTAACCACCAATTCAGGCCCACAATCAGTTCACTGACGAGGGCCATTGGAATAACCATTCCAATTACCGGTTTAATGAGTGTTCGTAGGTTCACGCTCAACCGCCACCACGACCACTTTTGCCGGGTTTGCCGCCACGTTTGATCCTTAACGATCATTTGTACGGGAACCTGAAGGTATTGGAGCCAAAAACCTAATATCAGCAAGTAAATGAAGATAACCAGTGGAACGATCAACTGACGGTGCATCCCAACCACATTGATCCACTGGCTGGGCAGCTTTAACCGAGCTAAGAAAGCGCTCGTTAACCCATAGTTGCCCAAGGGCATCCCCACTAGAAGTGTCAGACCCTCAAATAGAACCAACGGAATGGCGTGGTGCAGTACCCGTTTGAGGGCCGTCAACGTTAATTCCTCACTGGACCACTCCGCCCGTCTTTGGCCGATCACTAAGACAAAAATGGTAAAAATCAGGGGCAGACCAATTAAGAATAAGCCACTCAAAAATAGTTTGATCCAAAGGTGTCCGCGACCTAACAATAAAAGGTGAAGGGTGACAATAATTGCCATCATGATTAGCCAACCCTGCGTTAGCGTCTGAACTTTAAATAGTGATTTCACGGCCTTAAAACGAGTTAACCATCGTTTGACCACCTTGTCGCCCCCTTCCTACAAAAAGAACCGGTTAAAAATTTCTTTTTACCCCGGCTCCTTTAATATCTTTAATGTTAATCTAGCCTACTTACGCTTATAAGTGGCAGCCGCCGAATTAGCATCCAATGACACGAAGTCATGAGCTAATTTCTTTTGGGCATCAAATTCTTGAATGGCAAACTCAATCAAATCATCAATGAGATCCGTATAACTGATTCCTGAAGCTTCCCATAGCTGTGGGTATAAGCTAATGTTCGTAAACCCAGGCAAGGTATTAACTTCACCTAAGTACGGAATTCCCGCTGCGGAAACTAAGAAGTCAATCCGCGCCATTCCACGTAGCCCTAATACTTTATATGCCCGCATTCCCATATCGGTAATTTCAGCCGTTAACTCAGCTGGTAAATCGACGGGGACATCAAACTCAACCTGTGAGGCATCCACAAACTTGTTGTCGTACGTGTAGAAGGCATCCTCCTTAGGGACAACAATGGCACCTAATTGAGAGGCACTGGGGTCGGTGTTTCCTAAAATCGAAATTTCAACTTCCCGGGGCCCCTCAATAGCTTCTTCAACTAAGATCTTATAGTCATACCGGAAGGCGTCGGCTAACCCATCAATAAATTCCTGTTCTGACGTCACCTTATGAATTCCCACGGATGACCCTTGGTTAGCTGGTTTAATGAAGACTAAGTCCCCGAGTTCTTCTTGAATTCGATTATAGTCCCATTCATCCCGGTTTTCGGGGGTAATGACCACGTACTTCGTATTCCGAATATCGTGCATCGTCAGCATTTGTTTTGTCTGATCCTTATCGAACGACATTGCTGAGGCCATAATACCACTACCAACATATGGCTTTTGTAAGAGGCGAAGCAATCCCTGAATGGTACCATCTTCACCAAGGTTCCCGTGAATAATTGGGAAGAAAACATCAATGTCCTTAGCATCCGCTAAGTTTTGAATGGGCGCTAATGGATTTGACCGATCCAGCTTAGCCATTTCTTCTTCAACAACAACTTCTTCGGGCTCACCGTCAAAAACACGCCGCGACGCAGCATCGCTCATCATAAAGCCGTCACGGGTCATTAAGAATAAGCTGACCTCGTAACGATCCCTATCTAAAGCATCGTAGATGTTGTGTGCAGACTGCTTTGAAACGTCATGCTCCGATGAATTGCCACCAAAAAGAAGGCCCAAGTGTAATTTTTTCTCTGATTGCATACCGCAAATCTCCTATCGTTTTGGTTTCGTAGCCTTAAGTATACCATTTGTTGAACTAGGGGCCCATAAAAAAGCTTAAAATCAAGCTAAAAAATCAATAACGGAGTTTAAGTAACGCTGAACCCGATCGGAAAAATCATGACGAAGCATCATGGCCGACATCAGTCGGGACCGATTGAAGATTTGGTTCCAGGCCCCCTCCGTAGTTGGTTTGTTCCGATCGGTTAATTCCAAGCGCCATTCCTTTAACGCCACTAGTAAATAGTCTTCGTACAATGAATTCTTATTGGCTAGATTAGCGAGGTAACCCGCAATTCGTTCCGACTCACCAAAAATTAACGGGGTGGTTAATGTTTTGTAACGCTCAATAAAAGCCGCCATCATGAGCAATTTATCAGCCCGGGGTAATTCGGGACGTTTACTTAAGTCATCCATTAGATTAGGAATGTGAGAGAAGGTGTGGGCCCAGCCCCGGTTGCCCACAAACCCCCGCGTATCCTTTTCGGCTAATGCATACGTGATGGTTTCGATCACAATTCGATCTACCGTCTCATCATCCAAAAAATCATACCCTGATCGATCGGCATACGTTAACACCGACAGCAGCAAAACATCGTAGGACCGTTTAAAAACGGCATCGTTTTCCTCCTCTAAAACGTGCGAATAGATCACCCGGGGATCCAGCAGGTAGTTGACCATCAAGCGTAACTGTTCAGAATCCAATAGGTGCATCTGCAAAGCATCGTTAAAAAAGAAGTAAATCCGGGAATCCCGCACATCGGGATTCGGGGACCCCAGGTGCTGCATTAATTTTAAAATGGCCTCGTCGCTTATCCCCGTTAAAGTTTCAGCCTGCATTTGATCCTCTAGTGATTCGCTAAGCTCAATGACACCATCACTTCTCGAAGGCATCTTAACGGGGGTTGCTGAATGGTAGCTGATACCTTCAAGAATCGTCTTAATTCGGCTCCCTAATGATTGAAAGACTTCACCACGTTCAAGCTGATCCTTTAAGTTAGCTACCTGGGATTGCAGGTCGTTAATTCCATCATCCATTGTTAATTCCCCCATTTCTTACTTAATTCTAGCATGAAACGGTTCCCATTCAAAGATGGCCCCTAAACGCAACAAAATAACCGACCAAAGCTCCCCTGCAAAGCCTCATGACTTTAACGGGTGAACTCCGTCCGGTTAAACGAACAACTTATTTTTAGGCTGCTGCCTGAACGTTGGCCTTAGTCTGATCTTCTTGGTCAACTAAGTGCCGGTAAAAGTTAATGTTGGTGCCGTTAATATAAGGAATCAGCCAAATAAACCCAATTCCAAACGTACAAAGGCTCAAGATCCCCCACCCCCAAAAGCTAATTTGGAGCCAGAAGTATGCCCACTTATGGCCGTTCATAAGGTGCCGGCTCTCCGTAATGCAATCTAGATAGCTAACATCACCGTGATCGACCTTATCTTTGTAAATATTATAAGCCTGTGAATAGCTAATACTCTTAATTAAACCGGGAATTAAAAATAGCAAACTCCATAAAGTGGTAAAAATAAACGTTAAGATAAAAATCGCCAGCGTAGACGTAAAGTAGCGGGACGAAAACGTACTAAAGGCCTCCCGAAACGGTTTTTCAGGTGCCTGACCCGACCGAAACCAATCAAGACTGGTATATCCAATCCCCACTAAGATAAAAGTTCCGATGGCCTCGGAAATAAATGAACTTACTCCGTTCCCACCGTTAGACGTTCCGTCCCCGTTGCCAGAGGCTTGATTCATGACGTGCTGCCAGTCTGGGTGTGATGCGACTATGAAAGCGACCAGAACTGCCAAGGTCATTAATAGGATTCCAACGAGTAACCGACCCAAAATAGGCAGAATATTTAACCGAATTGCCTGGCCCCAATGTCCGCTATAAAGATTCCGGGTTTCTCGTTTTAACGTTTCTCTTGATACCATTGTCTCATCTCCCAAAAATCACTTCTTAATCTTTAATTGACCGAAAAAGAACCGTGAAACAGCCGCCATAATCCCGGAATAAATCACCAGGGTAACCTCTGGCACTAACGGGTTATAGTGACCAAACTGTTGCCGAAAACCTAACAGGAACTTCAAAAAGTTAACAATCCACGTTTCATCAAGCAGTCCGGCCCGTTCTTGAAAGTTTATCAGCCAAATCAGCAGCACAATGAGCGCAATGGGCGTCAGAAAAATCCACGCAAATTGGCCCCGCCGTGAGAATAAACTCAAGATACTTCCAACAGCCATGGCGGTCATTGCAACCGCCGTTAAGATCAAAAATTCAAACCCAAAGTCCACCAAAATATTCATTGCCGGGTTGGTAAAGAACTGACTATAGGCAAGGTGAATCCCAGAAATTGAAAACCTCGCAACCCAATTATAAACTAAGTTGAAAATAGTCCCAATGAAAGTGATTAGCAGAATGGCGCAAACTTTGGCCCGCCAATAGGTTAATCGCGACACCCCGTTTTGAATCATCATCTTAAACTGGGGGTAGGTCTCCGCACCAATCACAATCAAAAACCACCCCACCACCATGGGATAGACACCACTTCTCACCGCATCCATAATAGAATATTCGGAAAGGGTTCCCGAAATGACGGCAAAAAAAAGCGGAACGGCAACTAAGAAGAGTAGGACAATGATAAAAGTTGCCGCCAACTGACGAATCATTCGGTTAAACGTGTAAGCAAAAACAGATTTAAAGCGCGTCATTTTGGGTTTCCTCCTCATTCGTCAGGTTGACAAACAGTTTTTGGAGGTCCATGTGTTCGATGGTAATCACATCTGGAATTGGTCGATCATCGAGTGCGCCAAACACATAGGCCGCCTTTAAGTTTCCTAACGTTTCTGAACCAATCACGTTTAATCCAGAAACAAACGAATCCACGACGTTCTTGGGCCCGGTAATCGCATAGGATTCTGCAATTAAGGCTTCGCTACTGTCGTCAACTAAGACGCGTCCGCTTTTAATCACGACCACCTGTTCAATCAGGTTCGCAATTTCCTCGATAAGGTGGGTTGAAATCACAAACGTTCTAGGACGTTCCGTATACGTCTCAACTAATTCCCGGTAAAAAATATCCCGGTGATTAGCGTCTAACCCTAAAACGGGTTCGTCCAAGAAAATATAGGTTGCGGGTACGCAAAGCGCAATAATCAATTTAACGATAGTACGGTAACCCGTAGATAGTTTACCGTACTGGCTGCTATCGTCCAAACCGAATTTTTTTACTAGTTCATCCGCATATTTTCGGTTGAATTCACCATAAAGCTGCTCCGTATCCCTGAATAGCTGTCGAACTCGACGCCGATTGGGGTATAAATCAACCTCGCTCATCAGGTAAAATTGCCCCAGGATCTGATCGTTATCATGAATCATCTCTGCGTTAAACAGTATCCGACCCTGCGTTGGAAAAATTCGGTCGCTAATTAACCCGAGTAACGTACTTTTTCCGGCCCCGTTTCGACCCAGCAGACCATATATGGTCTTGGGCTCAAATTTTAAATTAATATCGTGTAAAATTGTTTTTTTTTCGTATTGTTTAGATAGGTGTTGGATTTCAATTCCACTACTCATGTTCTTCATACCCCCGTTTAACTAATGACAAAACCTCGTCCGCAGACAAGGCTAATTGCTTTGCCTCCGCAACGAGTTTTTGAACATCATTACTAAAAAATTGATTACGCCGATCCTCTCGAATGGTTTCCTGTGCGCCCCGGGTAACAAACATCCCTAGCCCCCGGCGTTTTTCAACTAATCCTTGATCAACGAGCAGGTTCATTCCCTTCAATACTGTCGCAGGGTTAATATGAAATTCCTTTGAAATTTCCGTTGTTGACGGAACCTGACTCCCCTCACTAAAACTCCCCGAAAAAATGGCATCCTCAATCTGAGCAGCTACCTGACGATAGAGGGGATCGGTGCTATTAAAATCAAATTGCATGGTGACATTTTTCACCTCTTCCATCAGCTTTGGACTAAGTGCGTTTCGTCAAGACCAACTGCCGGTACAGCCATACCGTAACCAAGTAGTAGACACCATATAAAATCAAAAAGATCCCAAATGGCAACCCTAACTGATTATAGGGATTTAACATAATTGGTTTGAATAGTTGTAAACCAAACAACACATGTACAATTCCCAGTATACCAGGAAGTGCGAATAAAAACCCAATCTCTTTGGCCATGGCAGCTGATAATTGTTGCCGTTGTGCACCTAGCTTATACAGCATGTCATATCGGCGCTGATCCGTTGATGCACCACTCAAAATTTTGAACATTAAGCAGCTAGCAAACATAGCTAAGAAGGCAATTCCGAGAAAGAGCCCCATAAAGGCCATCCCGCCAAAGACTGATTTTCCCATTTGATACTGTGAGTAAGCTCCCCCAAGCTGATCCTCAGAGTATGGCAAACTTGCAGCCAGCCGCTTTAAATCTGACTGTGACTGAGCCAAATCCCGAACCCGGAAAATTAGCAGCGTTGTCTTTGGCTGAGCCAAACGGTTAAATTGCCTGTCCGAAACCACCTTGACTGGCAGCGCCTGCAATGACCCGTTTTGTATCATACTGTATCCGGAAGGATTAACCTTCAACTGGTGAAGGGTCATTCGGTAAGTTTCAAACTTGGCTCCCCCATGATCTAAGTCCATGGGTTTAGTCGCTAATAGCGGATGTTGGGTAAACTGGCGGTCGCTAACAACTAGCTGTTTACCCACCTGTTTTTGCTGGTAGCTCACTTTATCACTCAAGTTTAACCGGTTCACGTCACGAACCTGTTTAACCGTTGGATTCGCAATCCCCATCGTATAGGGGGTCATTGTTTGTGCCATTTCTGGGATTTGGTTCTGATAACCCAACCCAACCGTAATTGCCCCTAAGGCCATCGCAAATAAAATGGTCACAATGGACAAGATTTTAGTATACTGCTTAATCCGAAAGGCCAACTGCGCCAAGGTAAAGCTTCTTAATCCCCGACTGGCAAAATTGGTATTTTGCATACGGACAATTAACCACGTACATCCCGAATGAAAAATAAAGTAAGTTCCTAAAACAATGGTCACTAAGGCAATCGGAATTGCCGTTAATTGTAACGTCGTAAGGTAGGCCATCGCGGTGTACCCTATGGCAAGCAAGAGAAGTCCCATAATCATCTCGGCTAACTGACGCCATGGACGAATAACAACCGTATCTGCCAAATCATTTTTCTGCAGCAGCTTCAAAGCACTGGTTCGCGTCATATGCCAAACGTTCATTCCACCAGCAATCACAAATAAAATTAGGTAAAAAACTAGTGTACTAATAATTGCCGTTCCATTAAACGCCGAAAAATGTTGCACAGTAAGCCCTAAGTGAGCCATTAAGGCATTTCCTAAAATTTGGGTTAGAGCTAATCCGACGAAAACCCCGATGATCGTTGACATGACGCCGACCACTAATGTTTCTAATAGGATAAGTTGCCCAATTCGACTTTGCTTGGCCCCTAACATCATAAACAACCCATAGTCATGTTGACGGAGTTGGAGTAAGAACGAATTTGCGTACATCACGTAGACAAACGTAATAATTCCCAATAAAACGGCGCCAAGCTGAAAAATTATTTGTCCCCCTGAAACAATTGCATTCGCTTTAATAAAGGCGTTATTTGTGGCCAAACTCTCAAACAGATAAAAGATGGCACTCGACATGATTAACCCGGAAAATAACACCAAATAATCCCGAAATCGACTCTCAAACCCCGATAGCGCTAATTTTAGCATGTTATCCCCCCGTGCTTATTGTTCGAACGTTCCTAATTCGTCTAAAATTCGTTGATAGAAAGTACTCCGGTCATCACCGTTACCCGATAATTCCTGGCCGATTTGACCGTCCTTGATAAATAGAATCCGTTGACAGTAACTGGCGGAAAACGGATCATGGGTTACCATTAAAATGGGTACATGTCGTTCTTGATTAATTTCATGCAGCATTTCTAATAGTTCCCGCGCACTATTTGAATCTAAGGCCCCCGTTGGTTCGTCCCCTAGAATTAGTTCGGGATTAGTCACTAACGCTCGGGCGGCTGCCACCCGTTGTTTCTGCCCCCCCGAAATTTGAGTTGGGTAAGCATCTAGTAATGCTTCAATCCCTAACTCATGTGCAACCTGCCTTACAGCTGGTTGGCTTACCTTAGCTGATTTCCCTTGCAAAGATAGTGGTAGCGCCATATTTTGGGCATTAGTCATATTTTCTAACAGGTTAAAATCCTGAAAGATAAATCCAATTTCCTTAGCCCGAAAATCTGCCGTTTCCTTACCCGATAAATTAGAAATCGACCGACCATTAATTTCAATGGACCCACTTGTTGGTTGATCAAGTGTGGCTAACAGGTTTAATAATGTTGATTTCCCCGATCCTGATGCCCCCATGATTCCAACGAACTCTCCTGGTTCAACGTCAAAATTGATTCCCTTTAAGGCTTCGTATGATTTTTCGTTCTTTCCCCCGTAAACCTTTCGAAGGTCCCGAACTTTAACAACTGGTTGTGTCATATTAGCATCCTTTCTATTCGCTACCCCATTAGTTAATTACTTGTGTAACTAACTATATAAGCAACGAACAAAAAAGTCAACCCTTTTTCAAACGCCACAAAATTAGGCCGCTGATTTCAGCGGCCTAATTTTGTGGCATCATAGCATCCCTTAACTCATATCAGTCGTATTTAACACGGGTTGTGACCCACGTTCAGAAATAATTGTCACCATCATATTGTTCATTAACTGTAACTTTTTATCGTCTGACAGAGTCATCCCCGTATCCCGCTCTAATTGAGAAATGGCATCCTCTGTAATAGAAACTGCCCCCTCAACGATAATCTTCCTAGCAGACAAAATAGCGGATGATTGTTGCCGCTGGAGCATTGCGCTCGCAATTTCAGTGGAGTAGGCCAAATGGGTAAGCCGGGTTTCAATAATTTTAACACCGGCAACGTTGAGCCGTTCTTGAAGTTCCTCTGTTAACCGTTCGGAGACCTCCGTGGGATTGCTTCTCAATGTCTCACGATCATTCGTGTCAAAGTTATCGTAGGGATATTCAGAGGCAATATGGCGGACCGCCGACTCACTTTGGATTTCAACAAATTGCTCATAATTATCCACGGCAAATAGCGCCTTAGCGGTATCAACGACCTTAAAAACGATCACAGCGGCGATTTCAACGGGATTTCCCCGTTTATCATTCACCTTTAAAATTTGACTATTAAAGTTTCGAACCCGTAAGGAGACCGTTGCCTTGTTCGTTAGCGGCACGGTCATATATAATCCTGATTCCCGAATGGTTCCAATATAATCACCAAAAAAGGTCAAAACCTTCGCCTGATTTGGTGCCACAATCGTTAATGAGCTTGTCGCAATCAATGCGATGACTACCAAAAATGCTCCCAGCAAGATCAACCCGGTTGAATCCCCTTCGTTTCCACTAACCAGTAACCAAACACCCGTAATAATGAGAATAATGGCAAGTATCAGTCCAACGTAACCGTTAACGTGAAATACCGATTTTTCCTCCATGATCCTTCCTCCTTCTTTTGCTTAGCTAAAGTATACCTTAATCCTGAAAGAAAGGAAAAAGCGGTTTTAGACTAACCACCCCGTTTTGATCAATTGTTCAACAAAAAAGGCCGTATAATGACCCCCTGATCAAAACACAATCGAAAGTCATTACACTGCCCATTAAGGAACTTCCCTACCTAAACTCTTCGTTCGCCGTACTAAACATATAACTCTTATAGTGGTAGCGCATCGACATGATTAGGCCAATCCCAATCATATTACCAATGAGGGCCGATCCCCCTTGACTGACAAAGGGTAACGGGATTCCCGTTAATGGTAACAGTCCAATGCTCATCCCAACGTTTTCAAATACGTGGAAAAGGATCATCATAATGATCCCCGTTGCAATATACGCATAAAAAACGTTTTTAGTATCGAAGATCACCCTAATCATTTGATAGATCAGCAAAAAGTACAAAAAGATTAGGATACAGCCCCCGATAAACCCAAAGTTTTCCCCCACCACGGAAAATACCATATCAGATTCACGAACGGGAACGTAAACGTGCGAAACATTAAACCCGGTTCCAAACAGACCCCCGGACCCAATGGCCTTCATGCTTTGCCAGAGCTGGTACCCGTTGTTTGACGTATCAGCTGATGGGTTTAACCAGGTATCCACCCGGTTAAACTGGTAGGACTGAAATCCGATGAGGCCCAGCAGCTTCCGGCCCGTACTCGATATGACTAACGCCAATGCCGTTCCACCAATCAGGGCCCCGCCGATAAATGCGGGCGCCAATATTTTCCAGGTCACCCCGGAAACTAACAGCATCCCCACAAAAATAGCAAAAAACACCAGCATCGTCCCAAAATCATTCTGTAACTTTAAAAGGACCGCAACGGGAACTAACCAAAGCAGCATTTGGCCGATTAAAATCCAATCGTTACGGGTAGTATGGATGGGATACTTATTATTATGTTCCGTAATAACCCGGGCCAACATTAAAATCAGCGCCGGTTTCATCACTTCTGACGGCTGAAACGTCAGGCTCCCAATGGCAAACCAGCTTTTGGCCCCCGTGTTTTGATAGTAAGCACGGCTATACAAAAATAGCACCGCAAACAGGAGAAACAATCCCAACCAATAAACAATCGGTGCCACCTTCCACAACTGCTCAGAATCAAACTGCATAATAATGACGATGGCGACAATCCCAATCACAAACCACATGACTTGGGAGCCAACTGCCTTTAAAACACTAGTTGAACTCGTATCATGGACGGCGGCCACGTAAATAGATGCTAAGCTAATAATTCCCAGCATCAAAATACAAAAAATAATGCCCCAATCAATTCGCGAATCAGCTTCATTTCGTTCTTCTCGGGTTCTTGCGTTTTGCGCCACAATAACGTCCCCTTATTTATCTTTAGATTTAAACTACAATTAATTTTATTATAAAGGCCGGTCCGGCAGCAATGCCACCAGATCGGCCGATTTTACCAAAAATTATTATCCCCGGTGTAAATGATAGTCTGCTAACAACTGTTCAATTCCAGTATCAATTGTTTTAACCCGGAAATCACTTCCGCCGTCAAGTTTGGCAACGAACCGATCACCATCCGGTTTAATGGATCCAATTTCATTCCGTCCGATTAACAGGACCGTTTCCTTAGTGCCATCCGATAGCGGACGTTCCTCAAGCTTTACTTCAACAGACTTATCCTTTTTTGACATACTTTTCTCCTTTATTACTGGGGGTGTGATCATCTAATCTCATCTCAGCCCGGTATGCTTGTTCAGCAGCCACATTTCGTCTTAACGAAAAGGAGTCGGGAACCGGGTCATACCCGCCATGAATAAACGGATGACACCTTAAAATTCGGGCAATTCCCATCAAACTACCTTTAAATGCGCCATGTTTCTTAAGGGCAGTCACCATGTAATTAGAACAGGTGGGATAGTACCGACAAGACGGTGGCAACAACGGTGAAATTCCCCGTTGATATCCGCGTACGAGTTTGATTAAAATGGATTTCATCGTTCAACCCCTTTGAAATCTAACTTAGTTATCCTGCTTTTTAGCGGCTTGGTTCATATGTTCAAGTAAGATCCCGGCACCCTTAGCCACGTTATCCAACGGATCTTCAGAAATGACAACGGGCACCTTTAATCGCTCAGAAATGATGTGGTCCATGCCGTTTAACAGGGCCCCTCCACCAGTTAAGATAATCCCACGATCAATAATATCCGCCGCTAACTCTGGTTGCAGGTTTTCAAGCACTGAATGAGCAGCCGTCACAATTTGTTCGACCGAATCATGAATGGCTTCTTCAACGCCGGATGCCGTCACCGTTACTTCGGTGGGCATCCCGGTGACAGAGTCACGGCCCCGAACCGTCATGGTATTTTCGTCATTTGGAACCGGATAAGCCGTTCCAATCTGAATCTTAATTTGTTCTGCCGTATGTTCCCCAATCAATAGGCCATACTTCCGCTTAATATAGGAAACAATTTCACCATTCATTCGGTCACCCGCAACCCGAATTGACCGGGAGTTAACGATGTCGCCCAGGGAGAGGACAGCAATATCCGTCGTTCCGCCCCCCATATCAATAACCATGTTCCCCTGTGGCTTAAAGATGTCCATTCCAGCACCAATGGCTGCAACCTTAGGTTCTGCCTCAAGGTAAACCTTGGCGCCCCCCGATTTTTCAGCAGCTTGGATAATGGCTTTGCGTTCAATTTCAGTGATATTGGTTGGTGCACAAATCATGATATTTGGTTTTGACATGAATCCCTTAACACTTAGCTTATTTACAAAGTAGGATAACATTTCTTCGGTCATGTCAAAATCCGAAATGACACCGTCCTTTAACGGTCGAATGGCCCGAATGTTGCTTGGTGTCCGACCTACCATTCGGTAAGCTTCGGAACCAACTGCTAATACCTTATTCGTCTTGGTGTCAACAGCTACTACAGAGGGTTCATTCAGTACAATTCCCTTGCCAACTACGTAAATGAGGACGTTAGCTGTCCCTAAATCAATTCCGATGTCTTTCGCCATTATCTAAGTTCCTCCTGCTAGCACTATTCAGTCTCTAATTATATCATATTCTTTTCAATATCGTTTAGTCAGACCTGACCAAACAAAGAGCGACCCAATCAGAGCCTACGCTCCCGGGTCGCTCCATCGTCATTATTTAATTTTGGATGACTTTAGGATCACTTCGTCGTTTTCCGGGACTTCAACCCGCTTCACTTCTGCACCCAGAGCCGCTAGCTTACCGTGGAAATCATAGTAGCCTCGGTCTAAGTATTTTAAATTAGTGACTTGAGTATAACCATCCGCAACTAGTCCCGCAAGAACTAATGCTGCAGCGGCCCGAAGATCAGTTGCAGCAACCTCAGCCCCGCTAAATTGGGTTGGGCCAAATAAGGCGACCGTCTGACCTTCAATTTGGAACTTGGCGTTCATTCGGCGTAATTCCTCAAGGTGCATAAACCGATTTTCAAAAACGGTTTCGGTCAGGGAACTCGTTCCCTCCGCTGCTAACTGCAAAACAGAGACTTGGGGCTGCATATCCGTTGGAAACCCAGGGTATGGTAAGGTCTTAACGTCCGCTGGTTTTAACCGGTCAGGCCCGATTACTCGAACCCCATCCTCACTAACGATAACGTCAGCCCCCATTTCCCGAAGTTTAGAAATTAAAGGCTTATTATGTTCAGGAATTGCATCCGCCACTAACACATCACCGTGGGTTAAAGCAGCTGCAACCATAAAGGTTCCGGCCTCAATCCGATCCTGAACCACGTGGTGATCGACCCCATGCATGTGGTCGACCCCTTCGATTCGAATCATTTCCGTACCGGCCCCAAATACTTTGGCCCCCATTTTATTTAAAATGTTGGCTAAATCAACAATTTCTGGCTCCCGCGCGACGTTTTCAAGCGTGGTGGTTCCATCAGCGAGACAGGCCGCCATCATAATATTTTCAGTTGCTCCAACACTCGGAAAGTCTAAGTAGATATCAGCGCCCGTTAAGTGATCGGCCGTGGCAATCACGTTCCCATCCTGCTGTTCGACATGGGCACCAAGGGCTTCGAAGCCCTTGAGGTGAAGGTCAATCGGCCGCGTTCCAATGGCACACCCACCTGGCATAGCTACCCGGGCCCGACCAAGACGGGCCAGCAATGGACCCATTACAACGATAGAGGCACGCATTTTTGAAACGTATTCAAAGGGAGCTTCCCCTGAAACGTTTCCACTGGCATCAATGTCAACGGACCGTGAATCTTCATCAAATTGGACATCCATATTTAAAAAGCGTAACACATTATTCATTGTGTACACATCTGATAGGATCGGAACGTTTGTTAAACGTGTTTGACCAGTTTCACCCAGTATTGAAGCAGCCAAAATTGGTAAAACCGCATTTTTAGCTCCCTCAATTTGAACTTGTCCCGTTAATTGATTCCCACCATGAACGATTATCTTTTCCATGGCACTACCTCCATCTATATCGAAATACTCGAAATTTTTATTTTAATAAATAGCCTAAGTTACGAACATTATCAATAAAACTAAGAAAGAACGAACTGACCGTGAATCCTAATGCTACCGACAAAAAAACAATGAGGATCTTTGCCTGGCGCGGATAAAATTTCATATACCGCTCCAGATGTAAACCCTGTATTGCCCAAAACGCAATCAAGATGAATCCTAAATGACTACACAGAGTTAAAATTGCTTCCAGTCCAATTGTTCGCATGCCTAACGTCCTTCCGTTACCTTTGTAATTCACTATACCATAATATTAATTAACTGTCCCTGTCAACCCGCGTGCTTACGGGAATTGTAATATTACAATTTGACTAGTCAAGTCAATTGAATTGAACTGGTTTGAATCAATAGGACTCATCATTTCAAAAATCAGTTGCTTTACCATCCGTCCGTCTTGTGAAATTCAAAAGTGCTAAGTTAGCAGTGTTCACATAGTTTGCCAGTCAATTATAACTGCCGACCTGGACTAAACGAAAGTGGGCGGTTATGTATAAGTGTCAGAAGTGTTGCCACTAGTTTACCTTAACTATGGTTTTTAACCAAACAAAAAAGGCCGGCATAGGCCAGCCCTTCTCATATTATACTTAATGCTTAGCAACCGAAATTCGGTTAATAGCCCGACGCAAAGCAACGTTTGCCCGTGCTAATTCATCAGCATCATGTGCGTTTTGGGCACGCTTGATGTCTGCTTGAGCACGATCCCGAGCATGTTCTGCCCGTGCAACATCGATGTCGCCCTGCTTCTCAGCACTGTCGGCAACGATACTTGCTTCGTTATTAGAAAATTCAATGAAGCCCCCGTTAACGGCGATTTCATCTTCCTGATCATCATACTTGATCCGTGCTTCATCAACTTCAAGCGAAGCGATTAACGGCGCGTGGTTAGGCATAATTCCCAATTCACCGGTCTGGGTGGTAACCACAACCATCTCGGCATCATGTTCGTATACCGTTCCACTAGGGGTAACGATGCTTACGGTTAATACTGACTTGTTATCAGCCAATCAATACCCCTCCCTACTTGTTTGCTGCAGCGTCAGCCTTCATTTGGTTGGCCTTTGCAACAACATCTTCGATAGCACCACAGTTACGGAAGGCATCTTCTGGTACGTCATCAAACTTACCGTCAAGAATATCCTTAAAACTCCGAACTGTATCATCAACCTTAACGTAACGACCCTCTAAACCAGTGAACTTTTCGGCCACTGAGAAAGGTTGGGAAAGGAAGAATTGAATCCGACGGGCCCGACCAACGACGGTCTTTTCTTCGTCAGATAATTCGTCCATCCCTAAGATTGAAATGATATCTTGCAATTCATGATACCGTTGCAAAACGTGTTGAACTCGAGTTGCAACGTCATAATGTTCTTCACCCACAATCGTTGGGGTTAAGGCAGTTGACGTTGAGGCTAATGGATCAACGGCTGGGTAAATCCCGATTTGAGTTAACGAACGTTCCAAGTTGGTGGTGGCATCCAAGTGCGCGAAAGTCGTTGCTGGTGCAGGGTCGGTATAATCATCGGCTGGCACATAAACGGCCTGAATAGATGTAATAGCGGCCTTCTTCGTTGAGACAATCCGTTCCTGTAACTGACCCATTTCAGTTGCTAACGTTGGTTGGTAACCAACGGCTGATGGAATCCGGCCAAGTAAGGCAGAAACTTCTGATCCAGCTTGAGTAAACCGGAAAATATTATCAATGAAGAGCAGCACATCTTGCCCCTTAACGTCCCGGAAGTATTCCGCAATCGTTAAACCGGTCAAGGCAACTCGCATCCGGGCACCAGGAGGTTCGTTCATCTGACCATAAACCATGGCGGTCTTTTCCAGAACCCCTGACCCCTTCATTTCAAAGTACATATCGTTCCCTTCACGGGTCCGTTCACCAACACCGGTAAAGACGGACAGACCATTATGGCCCTGAGCGATATTATGAATCAATTCCTGAATTAAAACGGTCTTACCAACACCGGCACCACCGAACAACCCAACTTTACCACCTCGAATGTAAGGTTCCAAAAGATCAATCACTTTGATCCCAGTTTCCAAAACTTCCGTACTTGGGTTTAATTCTGAGTATGCGGGTGCATCACGGTGAATTGGCATCCGTTCTGCATCTGGGCCAAAAGCAGGACCATCATCGATTGGTTCCCCGAGAACGTTAAATACCCGTCCTAACGTGTCGTCACCAACAGGAACAGAAATTGGAGCACCAGTGTTCTCAACTTCCATTCCACGCCGTAAACCATCCGTACCGTCCATGGCGATCGTCCGCATCATTCCGTCTCCCATTTCGAGGGCAACTTCAACAACGAGGACACTACCGTCATCCTTGTGGATATTTAGGGCATCGTTAATTTGTGGTAATTCACCGTTCAACGGGAATTCAACGTCGACAACGGGTCCGATAACTTGTGCCACTGAACCCATAACTTTATCTGACATTATGCTTTAATTCCTCCCGTCATTATTTGCCTATTGCCTCTTGACCACCGGTGATTTCAGTAATCTCGGTGGTGATCGCAGCTTGACGTGCACGGTTATAGTGCAATTGTAAGTCGCCAATCAAATCGTCCGCATTATCAGTAGCCGATTTCATGGCGTTCGAGCTTGATGCATGTTCTTCAGTCTTTGCGTCTAAAATAGCACCATAGACCAAACTTTCAGCATATTGAGGCAGTACAACCGAGAGGACTTCTTCTGGAGAAGGGTCTAAGTCGTAAATCGCGTTCAACTCATGCGTCTTAGTTTCCTTTGCCGCATCCGTTGATAGGGTTTCACTATCAACAGGAAGCATCTTTTCAGCCCGAAAACTGGAACTGATTCGGTTCACAAAGTGATTGTAACAAACAAAAAGTTCATCAAACACTTCATTGCTGTACATTGTTGTCACCGTTTTAACAATATCCCGAACTTCATCAAAGGTCGGAACGTCACTAACACCACGGTATTCGTACGCAACGTTAACCCCCTGACGCTTGTAAAAATCAGCGCCAGTCCCCCCAATGGCTAAGACCATGTAGTCATCGCGGTTAGGGGTGTGCTCGTCAATAAAGCGGTTGGTATCGCGTAAAACATTACTGTTATAGCTTCCAACCATTCCACGATCAGAGGTAATGACCATGTAAGCTGTTTTCTTAACTGGTCGATTCGACTGCAAATTACTTGAGGAATTGTTTTCTAACAGATGAGACTTGGCCAGGTGCATCACTACGGCTTTCACCTTGGAAACATACTCCTGGTAACCCGTTGCCTGACGTTGAATTTGATTCAATTTCGCCGATGACACCATCTGCATGGCAGAGGTGATTTGGCGGGTCGCCTTCGTGGAGTTAATCCGACGTTGAACGTCGTGCATTGATTCAGCCATGAACTCTCACCATCCCTTCCTGACAAGTATTATTCAGCAGCATCTGCTGAGTCAATCGCATCTTCTTCGGCTTTGCTGTCCTTAGTTGGCACAAACTTCTTATCAAATTCATTCAACATATCGTCTAATGAACTGTCTGAAGGTAAGTTCCCGGTTTCAGCAATCTGATCACCGACTTGTTTGTATGAGGCATCCATAAAGGCAAATAACTCATGTTCATAACGTAAAACGTCTTCAACTGGGAATTTGTCTAAGTGGCCCTGAGTCAAGGCGTACAGAATCACAACTTCTTGTTGAACAGAAAGTAATTCGTGCAGTCCCTGCTTCAAGACTTCGATGGTCCGTGCCCCACGGTTCAGCCGGGCTTGAGTGGCGGCATCCAAATCAGAACCAAATTGTGCAAATGATTCTAGTTCCTTATATGCAGCAATATCAAGACGTAACGTCCCGGCAACCTTCTTCATCGCCTTAATTTGAGCGTCCCCACCAACACGGGAAACTGAAGTTCCGGCATCAATGGCTGGTCGAATCCCGGCGTAGAAACTATCTGCATCCAAGAAGATTTGCCCATCGGTGATGGAAATAACGTTCGTTGGAATATAAGCAGAAACGTCGCCAGCCTTCGTCTCAATGATTGGTAAGGCAGTCATTGATCCCCCACCAAGTTTGTCGCTCAACTTAGCTGCCCGTTCGAGCAGACGGGAGTGAGTATAGAAGATATCACCAGGATATGCTTCACGACCTGGTGGCCGACGAAGAATCAAGGAAAGTTCACGGTAAGCATCCGCTTGCTTTGAAAGATCATCGTACACAATTAATACGGCCTTGCCGTTCATCATGAACTCTTCACCCATCGCTGCACCGGCATATGGTGCGATGTAAAGTAATGGAGCGGGTTCCGATGGCCCAGCAGAAACAACGATCGTGTAATCCATGGCACCATACTGTTGTAAGGTATCCACCTGAGCCCGAACGGTTGAATCCTTTTGACCAATGGCAACGTAAATACAAATCACATCTTGACCCTTTTGGTTAATAATTGTATCAACCGCCAAACTGGTCTTACCCGTCTTACGGTCACCAATGATTAATTCACGTTGACCCCGGCCAATTGGAACTAAGGCGTCAATGGCCTTAATCCCGGTTTGAAGGGGTTCATCGACACTTTGACGATCCATAACCCCTGGGGCCTTATGCTCAATCGGACGGGTCTTTGTGGTATGAATTTCTGTTCCACCGTCAATGGCCTGACCTAGGGGATTAACAACCCGACCAATTAATTCATCGCCAACAGGAACTTCCATGATCCGGCCTGTCCGCTTTACTTTGGTCCCTTCAGTGATCTGCGTAAAGTCACCGAGGATAACAATACCGACGTCGTTTGACTCCAAGTTTTGGGCCATTCCGTAAGTACCTTTGTCATCTTCGAACTGAAGCAGTTCACCTTCCAAAGCATTGTTCAAACCATCAGCACGGGCGACCCCGTCACCAATATAGGTAACCGTACCCGTCTCTGAGACGTCGAGCCCATCCTGATAGCTTTCTAATTGTTGTTTAATTAGAGCACTGATTTCTTCAGCTTTAATGCTCATAAAAGTGTCACCTCTTCACAATCTAAGTCGTTAGTTCAAAAGCATTCTGCGAATCTTGTTAAGTTTAGCCTTAACACTGCCGTCATAAGTCACTCCTGACGATTGTAGGACCACACCGCCAAGAATGTCGGCATCGACTGTACTATTCAGAATAACTTTATTGGCACCCACTCGTTTAGCAAATGCTTGAGAAATACGCTGTTCTTGTTCTTCACTCAACGGAACCGCTGACGTTATATCAGCATGAACCGTCTTGTTTGCTTCATCGTTCAATATTTCGAACTGGTCGATAATGGCAACAATATCCGTCATTCGAGCGTAATCAAAAACCATTTCAATAAAGTTTTTGACCGTTTGAGTGGATGCATTATCCAACATTGGCTGGAGTAACGCCTTCCGATCAGATTCTGATAGACTGTTGTCGCTTAAGGCCAAGCCTAGTTTAGGGTTACTCAAAAAGATTTGGCGGATTGCTTGTAAATCTGCCGCACCTGAAGTTAGTTCATCTTTTTCAGATAACACTTCGAAAAGTGCCCGTGAGTAGCGCTTTGCTACCGTTGCTGTGTCAAGACTACTCATTTTACTTCCCCAACCCTTCAATATAAGAATCAATTAAAGCCTTCTGATCGTTAGCACTTAATTCTTTCTGAATGATCTTAGAAGCAATCTCAATAGATAAATCTGCCACATCGTCTTTGGCGTTGGCAAGAGCGTCCTTCCGTTCTTGCTCAATGTCCTTTTGAGCGTTGACCTTAACGCGGTTAGCATCTTCTTGGGCTTGGGAAACGATATTGTCGTGTTCCTTTTGCCCGTTCGACCGTGCTTCCGAAATGATATTGGATGCATCGTCATGTGACTTGTCAAGTTCTGCTTGACGTTGCTTTGCTAATTTAGCAGCTTCTGTCCGGGATTGTTCAGCAGAATCAATATCGTTAGAAATTTTATCTGACCGATCCTGCATCATCTTTGTGATTGGTTTCCAAGCCATAAGCTTAACCAACCACATCAAGATTAAGAAACAGACAATGTAGAATAATGAATCACCGTAGTAGAGCTGACCAATAACCAAATGTGAGAGCACCTATTGACACCTCCTTCTATTGTTAATCAAACTTTGAAATAGTTTTACTTGTTCATAACCATCAAAGCAACAACGAAGGCGATAATAGGCATGGCTTCAACTAACCCAACCCCGATAAACATGTTGGTCCGTAATTCACCGGATAATTCTGGTTGACGAACCATACCTTCAAGCATCTTAGAAATAACTAACCCATCACCGATACCAGCACCAAGGGCTGCACCGAACATTGCGATACCTGCTGCAATTGCTCCCATAACGTTTGTTTCCTCCTTAAATTATCAAAAAATAACTACCAAAATTTTGTGTTGCGATGTTACTCTTCACCGAGACCCTTAGCAATGTAGACAGTTGATAAGGTAACAAACACGAAGGCCTGGATAGCACCTAGGAAAACTGAGAATCCCTGCCAGATGACTTCTAGCGGAACCGCAGCAATCAACCATGCGCCACCTTTAGCGGCCAGATCGGTGTAAATCACCTTCAACAACATTTCTCCTGAGAAAACCACCCCGAAAATACGGAGACCTAACGTCAGGAAGTCTGTAAATTGTTCAAAAACATTCATTACAATCCAAATTTTAAAGGGATGTAAGTAGTTTTCGAAATGCCGTTTGTACCCAAGTTTCCGGACTCCAGCAAACTGAGCGATCATCATCGTTGTCAAACTAAACGTTAACGTCACGATGGGATCTGAAGTTGGTGAACGTACGAGGGTCACACCATGCATAGAGACTTGTATGAAAAGCCCCAGCGTGTTGGAAACAAACAGAAAGGCAAAGAGGACAAAGGCGTAAAGTCCGAAAGCGTTAACCTCGTTATTAGGCAGCGACCCCTTTAAGATTCCATTTGTAAAATCAATTAACCACTCTAGGAAATTTTGCCCCTTCCCCGGCTTCATTGAAATATGTCGGGAACAGAGGAACATAATAGCGACTAAGATGACGAAAACGACTAGTCCCGATACAATGTTAGCGGTATTAAAGGTCATTCCTAGAAATTGAAACGTAGAAACTTGACCATCCACAAAATATCACCTCTTTTCATCACACCAGACAGGTATGTCATAGCATAACTTTTGGGTCCACGTAAATGGACCCAAAGCCTATCATACTGCCCTTTGTGCTTCCAGATGACACAAAATGTCTCATCTAACAAATACATTCAAATATTACCACCAAACACCTAAAAAACAAAGGGGAAAATGAAACTTCCTATCAACAGGATTAACCAATTTCACAAGCCTGCTAAAAAGGCTCCGACCACCGTCAGAACCCTGAATACGATTAAATTAACGGGTTCCGAATAACCGGTCCCCTGCGTCGCCTAAACCAGGAACGATGTAACCATCCTCGTTTAACCCTTCGTCAAGGGCAGCGGTGTACACATCGATATCGGGGTGGGCTTCCCGTAACGCTTTAATTCCTTCGGGAGCCGATACCAAACAAACAAATTTAATGTTCGTTGCCCCCCGCTTTTTAAGGGCGTCAATTGCCATAATTGCTGAGCCCCCGGTTGCTAACATTGGGTCAACGACAAACACTTGACGCTGATCAATATCCGCTGGCAGTTTAACGAAGTATTCATGAGGGACTAACGTTTCCTCATCCCGATACATTCCGATATGCCCAACCTTGGCGGCTGGAATTAGCTGTAATATCCCATCAACCATACCGATTCCGGCCCGCAGAATTGGCACAATCGCTACCTTTTTCCCCGCTAACTTCTTGGCGGTAGTTTTCGTAACTGGCGTTTCGATCGTAATATCCTCTAATGGCATATCACGAGTAACTTCGTAGGCCATCAAGTTTGCAATTTCATTCGCAATTTCACGAAAGGCCTTGGTCCCCGTTTTTTTGTTACGAAGAATGGTGAGCTTGTGTTGAATTAATGGGTGATCGAGAACTTGAAACTTCCCCATGAAAAGACACTTCCTTTTTATTTCTTATTATTGTACCATCTTGCCATCACAATGCAGCATAAAAATCAAAAAAATTGTCTAGAACTTATTAGTCCACATCGATTGGATGCTGATCCGTAAGTTCCCGTACGGAACGGGCAACTCGCTCCTTCACCAGTTCATCTTCAGGCGCATTTAATAGGTCCACAATCAACTTAGCAACCAACTGACAATCGGCAGCTAAAAAGCCACGTGTCGTAACGGCCGGGGTTCCAATTCGAATTCCCGAAGTTTGAAAGGGACTTCTGGTTTCATTTGGAATGGCCTCTTTATTCACCGTAATGAACACGTCATCTAAAAGATCTTGGGCCTGCTTCCCAGTTAAACCGGTGTCCGTGATGTCTAGCGTCATCAGATGGTTAGCCGTGCCGCCGGAAACAACCCTCACGTTTTGACCATTATTAAAAACGTCAGCCATTGCTCGAGCGTTTTCTAAGATCTGTTCTTGGTATTCCACGAATTGGGGCTGTAGATCCTCAAAAAATGCCGCAGCTTTCCCAGCGATCACCTGCTCTAACGGACCGCCTTGGGTTCCGGGAAAAACGGCTGAATTGAGTTTCTTGGCGTATTTTTCCTGGGATAAAATCATGCCACCCCGGGGCCCCCGCAACGTTTTGTGGGTGGTAGTGGTTACAACGTCGGCAATGCCAACGGGACTTGGATGCAGTCCCGTTGCAACGAGACCCGCAATATGGGCCATATCGACCATTAAGTAAGCACCGACTTCATCCGCAATGGCCCGAAAGGCTTGCCAGTCAATGACTTGGGAGTAAGCAGAGGCCCCCGCCACAATCATTTGGGGCTGAACCTCCTTCGCAACCGTCAAAATTGCTGCGTAATCCAGCAATTCCGTTTCTGGGTTTAACCCGTAGGAAGCCGAATGGTACATTTTTCCGCTAAAATTAACTTTTGATCCGTGCGTTAAATGCCCCCCGGCGGATAAATCCATCCCTAAGATGGTATCGCCCGGCTTTAAAAAGGCGGCGTACGCGGCCTGATTGGCTTGTGATCCAGAATGGGGTTGAACGTTAGCATACTCAGCGCCAAATAACTGTTTTGCCCGGTCAATGGCTAGCGTTTCAACAACGTCCACGTACTGGGTTCCACCGTAATACCGTTTACCAGGGTAGCCTTCCGCATACTTATTCGTTAACACGGACCCCTGAGCGGCCCGAACCGCATTCGAAACGATATTTTCCGACGCAATTAATTCAATGGTATGCTGCTGGCGCGCGCCCTCATCGGCAATGGCTGACCATAGGGCTGGGTCCTTTTTTTTGTAATCATAATCCATGTGAATTCCTCCTCGCTGGCTTAACGTTCTTCACTAAGTGTTTCGGGATGCTGGGCGTTAAAATGGACGCCCCCTGCTGACTTATCCAGTCGGTTCATGTAGGCTGCCCCTAAATGATCGTCAGGAAATGCCTGGGCCAGGATTACTTTGACATCCGATTCTAAATCAAAGTGTCGTAATCCAGCAAACAGTGCATGACTGGCTCCGTTAATTCCTTCGCCCAGACTAAAGGGTTCAACGTTCTCGGGAAAGTCATTCATCGTCAGGACATCATTGGTGGCTAAAATCCCGGCGTGAACTTGATTTTGCCGCAGTGTTTCTTGAATAACGGGCCAATCTGTCGGGCTATCAACAATATACACTTGGGCGCTTGGTGCATAGTGTTTGTACTTCATTCCTGGCGCCTTAGGGACTTCATTCTTTCCCACGTGGTGATGGGATGAAATTACCGGACCAATAACCGCCGTCAACTGTTCCTCTGTGACCGCTCCCGGTCTCAGAATGGTTGGCGTATCCGTTGACATATCTAAAACCGTTGATTCGACTCCGTATTGCGTTGGACCATCATCAAGAATCCCCGCAATTTTTCCCTGTAAATCATGATAAACATGCTTTGCAAGCGTTGGACTCGGCTTGCCAGAGGTATTCGCGGATGGCCCCACGAGAGGCACCCCGGCTTGCCGAATGAGTTCAAGGGTTGCCTCATTCTTGGGATTTCGAAAGGCAGCCGTATCTAAGCCGCCCGTGACACTCTTTGATAGGGCGTTAGGCTGAAGCTTAAAAATCAGGGTCAACGGGCCGGGCCAAAAAATTTGAATCAGCTGTTTGGCTTTGTCTGATAGCGGCTCCGCGTATTTTTCGACCGTTGCCTCATCTGCAACGTGAACAATTAACGGGTTGTCACTAGGACGACCCTTGGCCAGGTATACCTGCTTAACCGCCTCTTCATTGGTTGCATCAGCCCCCAACCCGTAGACCGTTTCAGTCGGAAAAGCCACTAATTGACCGGCATTAATCGCTGTAGCAGCCATTGCGATTTCATCCGTAGTAAAAATTTTTGTTTCCATTAAAAAGACCTCTTTTCGTCTTTTAATTCCTTGGTAGTTGCACCCGAACCATTCGGTCGTGCTGTGCCATATCCTGTTTAATAGTAATATTTTCTGCTGGAACCACCCGTTGAAAAATCTCTTGAACGGCGGCACCCTGCTGGTAGCCGATTTCAGCGTAAAACAGTCCACCAGTAGTCAAATATTCTGGGAGTTGCTGAGCAAATCGCTCATAAAACTCTAATCCATCATGATTTGCAAAGAGGGCCCCCTGCGGTTCATACATCAAAACTGACCGATCCATCACCGGTCGCTCGCTATCCGCAATGTAGGGTGGGTTTGAAACAATGACATCGAACTGGTGGCCCACTACCGGTGCTAATAGGTCCCCTGATTTAAACGTAACCTGAGCCCCTAATCGATTGGCATTTTCACTGGCAACCTTTAGGGCGTCGTTGGAAATATCTGTCGCTGTCACCTGCCAGTTGGGGCGTTCTAAAGCTAAGGTCGTTGCAATGACTCCCGAACCCGTTCCAACGTCTAAAACAGTTAGGTTGGAAACATTTTGGTCCGCAAGTATCCACTCCACTAACTCTTCCGTTTCCGGTCTGGGAATCAACGTTGCCTGGGTGACGCCAAAGTCCCGGCCAAAAAAAGAAGCCGTTCCCAGAATATACTGAGCAGGCTCTCCTTTTTCGACCCGGGTAATAAATTGCCGAAATTGCTCGGCATCCGACTCACTCACCAAATCCCGGTAATGAAGGAGTAAATCCGTAAGGTTCCAGTCCATCATGGTCGTTAAAATCAGCTTCGCCCCGGAGGGATCAACCCCCGCCAGTTCTAACCGTTGCTCTGCAGACCTTAATAATTGGTAAATAGTCATGTTAAAGCTCTTCCGCGTTTTGAAGTTCTTCAAGCTTACGGGCCTGATCGGAAACAATGAGGGCGTCAATGACATCATCCAATTCCCCGTTCATAATACGGTCCAACTTATTCAGGGTTAACCCAATCCGGTGATCCGTGACCCGGTTCTGGGGATAATTATAGGTTCGAATTCGTTCAGACCGGTCCCCAGTTCCGACGGCTGATTTCCGTTCAGCGTTATATTCATCTTCCTCTTGTTGCTTGTAGTAATCATAAATCCGCGCCTTCAGGATTTTTTCAGCCTTAGCCCGGTTCTGCTGCTGTGACCGCTCATCCTGCATGGCAACGACAATTCCCGTTGGCAAGTGGGTCATTCGGACGGCGGAGGACGTCTTATTAATATGTTGACCCCCAGCACCCGATGACCGATAAACGTCGACCCGAACATCCTTAGGGTCAATTTGAATATCAACGTCCTCTTCCTCGGGCATTACCCCGACGGTTGCCGTGGAAGTATGCACCCGTCCGGCTGATTCAGTCACTGGAACCCGTTGAACCCGGTGGGCCCCATTTTCATACTTCAGCTTCGAGTAAACCTTGTCACCCGTAATCATGAGGACAATTTCCTTAAAGCCCCCAACTTCCGTGGCGTTTTCATCGATGATCTCAACCTGCCAGCCCTGTCGTTCAGCATACTTCGTGTACATCGTGTAAAGGTCGCCAGCAAACAAGCTAGCTTCATCGCCCCCTGCAGCACCATGAATTTCCATAATAATGTTCTTATCATCGTTAGGATCCTTGGGAATCAACAGGATCTTGATTTCATCTTCCAGGGTGGCCTTTTGCTTTTCTAGGTCACTAATTTCATCCTTGACCATACTTTCCATGTCACTATCAAGCTTGTCACGCAACATTTCTTGATCATCAGACAGCGCTTCTGTTACCCGTTTATACTCGTTATATTTTTCAACGGTTTCCCGGAGTTCGCCTTCCTCCTTCGAAAGTTCACGAAACTTTTGGGAATCCGAGATGACTTCAGGATCACTCAGCATCTCATTCAGTTCATCGTACCGGTCTGCTAAGGCCTGAAGCTTATCAAACATATTATCCATTTAGTCTTTCACGTCCTCGCTTTCACTCGTCAATGGTGGGTTAAAATAATGTTCGCGACAGACGGGGAAGTAAGATTCGTTTCCACCTATTTGTACCTGTTCCCCTTCGTATACGGGTTGTCCATCGTGAATTCTGAGGTTCATAATTGCCTTCTTAGCACAGAACCAGCAAATGGTTTTCATTTCTTCAATCTTATCGGCGTAGAGCAGTAAGTACTTCGAGCCTTCAAACAGCTCATTTCTAAAGTCATTCTTTAGACCAAACGCCATGACGGGAATCCGAAGTTCATCCACAATCTTAGCCAGTTGCAGGACGTGTTCCTTCTTCAGAAACTGAGCTTCATCAATTAAAACGCAGCTGCAGGTTAGGCCCATTTGAGCAACTTCATCATAAATATTCGTTGTTTCAAAAATTGGTTCCGCCGTTCGTGATTCACCAATTCGGCTTGCCACTTCGCCAACCCCCTTACGATCATCAAGTCCGCTCGTTAAAATTAACACGTGCTTGCCTTGTTCTTCGTAATTGTGGGCAACTTTTAAAATCTCCATGGTTTTACCGCTATTCATTGCACCATACGTATAAAACAGTTGTGCCATGCGCCACGTCATCCCTTCAAAACACAGTTTCTGTACCATTATAGCTGATATCATACTAAAATTCGAGACCGTTTCGCTCCCTTTCCCCACTTTTAGTTAAATTTTCCTATGAGTCACCCCGAACATCAGTGAGAATTCAAACAGTTTCCGGTAAAACATGGTAGAATAAAGACTTGATAAATAGAAAGACTACCGATTGAATTATTTGTTAGGAGCGAACGACATGTCATTTAGGAGCGGAGTCGCCACCTTTGCCGGGCGATCATCTTACTGGTTTTTACACACCTTCTTAAAGGGGGGAAGTTCCCTCCCCGGGAAAATCACGTTGGCATTAGATCCGAACGTGCTTAAAACCCTCGGCGCCAAGTACGATGTCGTTGTCATTACCGGTACTAACGGAAAGACCCTCACGACTGCATTAACCGTGACTGTCCTACATGAAAAATACGACACGATTTTAACCAATCCCACCGGTTCCAATATGGAACAGGGGATTGTCACCACCTTTTTAAACGCTAAGAATCCCAAAACCGGCCGACCACTTGCCGTTTTAGAGGTTGACGAGGCTAACGTCATCAAAGTTACCCAGTACCTCACCCCAAAGGTATTTGTCTTTACCAATATCTTCCGGGATCAGATGGACCGGTATGGAGAAATTTATACCACCTACCAAAAAATCTTAGATGGGGTGGCATTGGCACCTGACGCCACCATCATCGCCAATGGGGATGCCCCCATTTTCCACTCCAAGGACCTTCCGAACCCAGTTCTCTACTACGGTTTTGAGGATCACGACGAGTCTGAAGAGATTAAGGCCCGGCCAAACACGGATGGCGTTCTCTGTCCCGTTTGTCAACACATTCTGCACTACCATTACATTTCCTACGCTAACCTTGGGGACTATTTCTGCCCCAACTGCGGCTATAAACGACCTGAGCTCACCTATAAGGTTACCGAACTTGGCGAGTTAACCCCGACTAGTTCGACTTTCAAGGTCGACGGCAACGAAATGAAAATTGAAATTGGTGGCATGTACAACATCTATAACGCCCTGGCCGCCTACTCCGTTGGTCGGTTCTTTGGCATTAAACCTGATGCCATTCGGCATGCGTTTGACTCCAACCAGCGGGTCTTTGGCCGGCAAGAGGTCATCAACGTTGACGGCAAGGAAGTGACCATCGTTCTCGTTAAGAATCCGGTTGGTTTGGATCAGGTTCTCCACATGATTGCCACGGATAACCAACCGTTTACCTTTATCAATCTGTTAAACGCCAACTATGCGGATGGGATTGATACCAGCTGGATTTGGGATGGCGACTACGAACTTCTGCCAAAGCTAAATCATATTCCCCTTTACGTGACGGGAGGCGAGCGGTATAAGGACGTCACCTTCCGGCTGAAAGTGGCCGGTGTTCCGGATGATAAACATACCGTTGAACCCAGTTTAGCCAAAATTGTGGATAATATCATTCCGAATGCACCAACCAAGCATATTTACGTTTTAGCTACCTATACGGCTATGATCCAATTTAGAAAATTATTAGCAGATAAGGGTTATATAAAGGAAGGTATCGATTAATGACCTATGATTTAAACGTCGCTCACCTTTATGGTGACTTAATGAATACCTACGGGGACGTAGGAAATATTTTGGCACTGAACTACTACGCCAAGCAGATGGATGTCAACCTGAACGTGCAAGTTGTCAGTCTAGGTGACGACTTTAACGCAGCTGACTACGATTTAGCCTTCTTCGGTGGTGGCCAAGATTTTGAACAGGAAATTGTTTCTCAGGATATCCAGGATAAGAAACAGGCGTTGACGGATTTCATTGAGGACGGTGGCCCGATCTTAGCCATCTGTGGGGGTTACCAACTCCTTGGCCAGTACTATATTGGAGCTAACGGGGAGCGGCTAGAGGGCGTCGGGGCCCTTAGTCACTACACAACGAAGCAGGAAGATCATCGGTTCATCGGTGATATCGTCATTAAAAACCAGGAAACGGGGGTCACCTACCACGGGTTTGAAAACCACCAGGGACTAACCTGGTTAGGTGAGGACGAACGTCCCCTCGGCAACGTTGAGGAAGGCCACGGAAACAACGGTGAAGACGGCTCCGAAGGTGTGATTTACAAACACGTCTACGGATCCTACTTCCACGGCCCGATTCTGACGCGGAACCCTGAACTAGCAAAACGTATTCTATTAGACGCCTTAAAGCGCAAGTACCCAAACGCTGACTTGAGCTCACAGGAAGCTTTAGAGACGCCCGCAACCTTCTAATAAAAGAAGCCGAGTCTGANNTCAGACTCGGCTTCTTTTATTTTTCATCAATGTACGATTGAATAATGTCATTCCGCCTTGCTAAAAACGGTAAATTAGGGGCATCCGGGTGAATTCGATTGGATAAAAACACCAGAGCCCGTTGAGTTGCCGGATCTATAACTAACGCGGTTCCCGTAAACCCGGTCTGCCATAGAACTGGTTGAGGCTGCGACTCCCACAGTGCCCAACCTAAGGAGCGACCCACTTGATTGGGGGTCCAATCCTGTGTGAGTGCCGTCACCCATTCGACGGGAAGGACACCCGTTGCTTGAGTGGGGTTAAGATAAGCCCGGCAAAATGTCACCAGATCCCGCTTAGTACTAAAGAGTCCCGCCGATCCACAGTGCTCGCCCAAAATAGCGGCCTTAGGATCATGGACTCTCCCCCGCAGCAATCCCCGGGTAGCGGAATTTTCAGTGGGAACGCAGTGTTCAGGAGATACCGGGTGAAATGTACTGTCGGTCATCCCCAGTGGAGTTAATACCCGCTCTTGAATTAACCGTTGGATGGGCCAACCAAGAATTCGTTCAGCTACCCAGCCAAGCAGTAAATAATTCACATCCTGGTACACCATTTTTATCCCAAAGTTTTCACCCACATCAAGTTTAAGCAGCGCCGACGTCAAATCAGCGGCATTTAATTGGTTACGGTTAGGAATATACCCGGTAATGCCCGAAGTATGGGTTAAGAGATGCCGGATAGTCACTTCAGGATGCTGCCACTCGGGGATAAATTCACGTACTGAATTGTTTAATTCAAGTTGATGTCCAGCTAGAAGTTGTAAAATAACGGACAACGTGCCAATAACCTTAGTTAATGACGCAACGTCATACGTTTCACCCTCAATTAAAGGGGCAACGGTGGGGATCAGCTGTTCATTTCCGTAAACGCCCGCCGTGACCGTTGAATGGTCAATCATTGCCCAGCTAACTCCTGGGACGGTCCCGTCGTCAACGAGCCGATGAATTTTTTGAACGGTTTGTTGGTCCTGCAAATGTTCCCCTCCTTCCATCAAAAAAAGAATCCTAGCTCTATTTAACCACAAACTGGTTAAAGCGCCAGGATTCTTTTTAATTAGGCGAGTTCACCATTACTAAATTGTGAATTGTAGAGATCGGCATAAAAACCGTTAGCGGCCATTAACTGGTCGTGATTTCCCGTTTCGACAATTGAGCCATGGTTCATTACCACAATGTTTTGTGCGTTTTGGATGGTTGAGAGACGATGGGCGACAACGAAACTTGTCCGACCCGCCAACAACTCTTCCATTGCCCGCTGAATTAACATCTCTGTCCGGGTATCCACCGAACTCGTTGCTTCATCTAAAATTAAAATTTCAGGATCCGCTAAGAAGGCCCGGGCGATCGTTAATAACTGACGCTGGCCCTGAGAAATATTAGTTGCTTCTTCATTTAGGACGGTGTCATAACCATCTGGCAGCTGCCGAATAAAGGTATCCGCATGGGCTGCTCGAGCGGCCGCATAGACGTCCTCTTCTGTTGCGTCTTCCCGACCGTATTTAATGTTATCAAAGATAGTCCCGGTGAAGAGCCACGTATCCTGAAGTACCATTGCAAAGTGACGCCGTAGTTCAGGCCGCGTGCCATCCCTGGTGTCTTGACCTTCATACCGAATTGAACCGCCCTTAATATCATAAAAACGTTCCAATAAGTTAATGATCGTGGTCTTTCCTGCACCGGTTGGGCCAACAATGGCCACCATTTCGCCTCGCTTGACCCCTAAGTTAAAGTCAGTAATCAAGGATTGATCATCAGAATAACTAAAGTTAACGTGGTCAAACGTGATCAGGTTGGCATCATCAGCAACCGCTGGAATATCAGCCGTTTGCTCATCCATGTCTGGTTCGTCTAAGATGGCAAAAATCCGTTCGGCACTGGCCACCGTTGCCTGAATGGTATTCGTCAAGTTAGCCAGCTGCGTAATCGGTTGTGAAAATTGGTTGGTGTACTGTAGGAACGCTTGAACGTTCCCTAAGGTAATGGTCCCGTTAGCGACCCCAATCCCCCCGACCACGGCCACAGCCAAGTAGTCTAGGTTCTTAACGAAGTTCATAAGTGGGAAAATCAAACTGGAAACAAATTGGGCCTTCCACGATGCCTTGTAATATTCATCATTGTTGGCCTCAAACTTGTCGATCGTTTCTTTCTCTTGGTTAAACGTCTTAATGATGTTATGACCCGCATAGGATTCTTCTACCGTATTGTTCATTAACCCCAGGTGTTTTTGCTGGTTACCAAAGAATTTTTGGGACCGCGGTGCAACCACCCCGACAACTAACAAACTTAAGGGGACCGTAATTAAGGCTAATAACGTTAGCCAACCGCTAATGGTTAGCATCATGTATAAAACCCCGAAGAAGGTAAAGAAACTCGTCACTAACTGGGATAAACTCTGGTTTAAGGTTCCGCCAATATTGTCCATATCATTAGACATCCGGGACATCACGTCCCCGTTGTTATGGGTATCATAAAATGAAATGGGCAACCGCTCCATCTTAGCCTTAAAATCCCGGCGCATTTGGAAAACGACCCGCTGTGAAATTTGCGTCATGATGACTTGCTGGACGACGTTGAATAACGCCGATACGATGTACATGACCGCAACAACAATCACAATGTGTTCAATCTTGCCGAAGTTGAGGGGCAGTTGGGTCAGGTGGATACCGGCCTTAATTTCAGCGTTTCCGGCCATGACCCCCTTAAAGATTTCGGTCGTTGCCTTTCCTAAGATCTTCGGCGTTTCAATTTGTAAAATAACCGAAACCAAGGCAAAGATAAAGACTAAGATTAACGCCCAGGTCCACTTCTTCATGTACCGGAATAATCGACCCGTTGTTTTCCAGAAGTTATGGGGCTTCGTCATCTTATTTGCATTACGCATCAACGTCATCCCCCTTCCGAATTTGTGAATTGTAAATATCTTGGTAGGTTGGGTTATCCGCCAGTAACTCATCATGGGTTCCCTGACCAACAACCTTACCGTTATCCATTACTAGGATAAGATCGGCGCCTGCCACGGTCGAAATCCGTTGGGCCACGATCACGACAATCCCCTGTTTTACTTGGTCGTCCTCAGCAAGCTGTTGGCGAAGTAAGGCATCCGTCTTAAAGTCTAGGGCTGAAAATGAGTCATCAAAAACGTAAACGTCCGCCGACTTTAAAATGGTCCGGGCAATTGCCAATCGCTGCCGCTGACCCCCAGAGAAGTTGCCCCCGTTTTGTTCGACAACGGCATCGAGTCCTTTGTCGTCCTCCCGGATAAACTCAGCTGCTTGCGCCACTTCTAAGGCGTGCCAGATTTCGTCATCCGTAGCATCGGGTTTTCCGAATAGCATGTTACTCCGGACCGTCCCCGAGAATAACACGGCCTTCTGCTGGGTAATCGACACCCGATCGTGCAGCGTGGTTTGGTCCATCTGCTTTAAGTTAACCCCGTTTAGCGAAACGGAACCGGTCTCTGGATCGTATAACCGGGGAATGAGGTTGACTAAGGTTGACTTACCAGACCCCGTTCCCCCAATAATGGCAACCGTATCACCACTTCGACCCTGGAAATGAATATCCGTTAAGGCGAGCTCTTCAGCCCCCGCATACCGAAAGTTAACGTGGTCAAATTCCAATGTCTTTTGCCCGGCTGGGGCTTCAGTGTCATCCGGTTGGGCCGGATCAACGATATCTGAGGTTTGATCTAACGCTTCATTAATCCGCACGGCTGATGCTTGGGCCCGGGGAATAAAGACAAACACCATGGCTAACATCATAAAGCTAATGAGAATTTGGGTGGCATACGTCATGAATGCCACTAAGTTCCCGACCTCCATAGCTTGGGCTGAAACCAATTTAGCACCAAACCAAACAATTCCGATGTTCGTTGCACTAATAACAAAGGTAATCACTGGAATTAAAAAAGCGACCCACATAAAGGCCTTAATACTGGTTCCCGTATAGTCCCGGTTGGCCTTAGCAAACCGATCTTGTTCGTACGAGTCCTGATTGAACGCCCGAATAACCCGAACCCCCGTCAATCCTTCACGGAAGATCAAATTAATCTTATCAATCTTTCCCTGCATACTCTTAAATAGTGGCACCGCAAAGTACATTACAATTCCAACGACGATAATGAGTACGGGAATCACCACCAAGAAAACTTCAGTCAGCTTGGGACTTTTGTTGTAGGCCAAAATTCCGGCACCGATCAGCATGATTGGTGACATTAGCATCATCCGAAGCATTTGAACCATCACGTTTTGAATCTGAGTTACGTCATTGGTTGTCCGCGTAATCAGTGACGCATCCCCAATGGTTTCCATTTCTTTATCGGAGTAATAGGTCACCTTTTTGAAAATGTCAGACCGGATCCTTTTTCCCATCGACATTGACTGAGTAGCGGCAAAATAAACGTTCCCTGCCGCCGCTAAAACTCCCAACAACGAAATAACCAGCATTTTAGCACCCGATACCCAAATATAATGGATATCGTTTTTGGCAATCCCGTTATTAATGATGTTTGAGGTAATCGTCGGCAACGCTAAATCCGATGCAACCTGCCCGCACATAAATAGGAAGGCGAGAAAGGCCGCCCACCAAACCAAATACTTTTTGGCCAGACGCCACATTGGCAAATTCCTTCTTTCTTTTAATCCCAAATAAACTGCATAATAGACTAGTATACGCTCATGAAATTAGTTTGTAACGGGTAAATTGTAAATCTAGCTAACATTTTTGTCCGCTGACTTCCATTCTCAGCTTGGTTGCGTTTTCCTTATAATATGGTAACCTTAAACCAGAAAACGGCTCTGACTTTGAAAGGAGATTCCCGCCTTGGCAAGCAATTCTGATTCCATCTATCACGTATTGAGTTTTATAAAACGACATCCCGATCAAGTCAACGTCTTACCGGAACAATACTTAAACGCGATTTCATTTACATTTGCAGATTCCGTTCCCGTAGCAGACTCCGAGATCTACTTCCCCACTAACCATCTAATGGTTAACCGGATGACCGACGACTTTGTGGAAATGAACGGCGCCCTGCTTGATTACTTTTTCAATCAAACCCATACGGATCTGCCGGGCTATAAAGAAGTGTGGATTACAACGTCCCACGTCATGCCAGACGCCCAATACTTCGTTGAACTATCATTTGAATAACATTTATAAAAGACTGAGTCCTAGGACCCGGTCTTTTTATATCCCCCCAAACCAATTTCACCACTTTTGCCACCATCTATTCTATAGTAAGTGACGAGAGAATATTGATTTAGGGGGAGTTCATATGCAACAGTCACATCAGGCTAAACAGCCCAACGTTCATAGTTGGACCTTCAAATTTGCAATTTTATCATTGGCCTTAATGGTTCAGGCTGCTCCAGCGGTTGCCGGTACGATTCCGTTAATGAGCCGGACGTTTTCAAAACTACCGCTGAGTATGATTGAAACCGTTTCAACCATTCCAAACCTCGGCATTCTAATCTGCGTTCTATTAAGTGGTGTCATTGCCAAATGGATTGGAAATAAAAAAACAGTGATGGTGGGATTGATTTTAACGCTAGCGAGTGGGATCGTTCCCGTTTTTACATCCAGTTTTCCACTTATTTTAGCGTCCCGGTTTGTCTTGGGGATTGGGATTGGTCTATTTAACCCATTGATTTACACCTTCATGGCGTACTATTACTCGGGTAACGAATTATCTTCAATGTACGGATATGAAAATGCCGTGGCCAACTTAGGCTCAGCAGCGTTAACATCCCTTGCCGGCCTGCTCCTTAAACTCGGGTGGCATGAGGCCTACTGGATTTATGTGGTTACGCTGCTGGCAATTCTAATGTTTGGGCTCCTCGTTCCTAACACTCAAGGCAATCAGCAAACCTCTAATACCGAACTCAAAACTAACTGGTCGGTCATCGGTTATACGCTGTATATTTTTCTTACGAATATTTCGTTTTACATCGTCATCGTCAAACTGGCCACGCTAGTTGAGGCAGAACACTATGGAAACGGGACAACCGCTAGTGTTTTGATTAGCCTCATGACCCTGTTTGGAATGATTGCGAGCGTTGCTTATGGCCGCCTGTATAAGCGCTTCAAGCATTGGATTCTCCCCATTGCAGTCTTTGGGATTGGGTTAACGACCCTCGCCATTGGGCTTTCCAAAAACGTTTGGGTTACGGCAGTCGCCATTAGCCTCATGGGGGCCTGTTTCGTCATTACCCCCTACTTGATGATGGCGGCTCAATCTCACGGTCCTAAGGGAGCGACAACCGTCTCCAGTGGCCTGATGATTGTCGGAATGAATCTAGGGGCCTTTCTTTCGCCCATCGTGATGGACACCGTTGCCAGTATGCTAGGTCATGACTCACCCAGCTTTATTCTCGTATTGGCCGCAATCCTGTTATTCATCATTGCCGCATGGAACACAGTTTATGACCTCTTCTTTGACCACCATTCACACGCTTAATCACTGAAATAAAAAGCGCCCCGGTTTTCCTAGGAACAACATCCTAAGGCAACCGTAGCGCTTTTAATAGGTGTTAAGGCGAAATCCGAATCGCCCCGTTAAACTTTTGGGTCATCAATCAAGCCCGGGCGGGTTGAGCAACCATGACTTTGACACCCGCATACAAGTTATAGAGGTAGAACCCAATATCCGTTAAGACAACGATAAAAAAGATAACGGATGCGGTCGTGGAGACGGTGCTCCAGTAGTCTGCGACGTTTCCCGTCCACCCCACAATTGCTAGGCCAATTAACGTTATTGCAACCGGAACCAAGTGTAGTCCCAGCGCCCGTTTAGCATGCTCTTTAACTTCCTGGGTTTGACTGGCAATCAAAATAATAATCGGAAAAATAATCGGGGCAAACACCACACTGATATAACTCAAGCCGCTTAACGTTCTTTGAGATGAATTCATTGTGCCTCACTCCTTCTTATTTAGTATGCGTATCGTAACAAAATTTAAGGTGAAGAACAATTGATATGCAAAACCAACGGGTAACTGGTCTCACCGAAACAAGCCGAAGCTAAATGATGGGGTTTAGGGTTAAAAAGGACTAAAATAAGCCTAATTTATATTAAGGGGGAGTCACAATGTCAGATGTTGAAAAAGTAATGAAGCAATATGGGATTAAAAATGCCGATGAACTTAAAGCTATTTTGGCGCACTACCAGGAATTAACCAAGTCACTAAACCCAGAGGAATTCTTTGAAGATAACGCCGAAGAAAAATAGCCCTTACATCATTAACTTAAATTACCAAGGCAAAAAGAGGACATCCAAGATAAATTCTTGAATGCCCTCTTTTTATTTGATTGGGTATACTGGGATCGAACCAGTAAATTATGGATTCAGAGTCCACCGCCTTACCATTTGGCTAATACCCAATAAATCGATTGCCATTTGACAACTATTTTATTTTACAAATAAAATGAATATCTGTCAACAAAATTTATTTAGACATTTTAAACTTTATGCGAAATCGTCCGCCAAAAGGTCACTGGCACCCCTATGCTATAATTAAATTAGCGATTATCAAGATTGAGAAGGGATGCACCTATGTTTTTCAAACGGTTTAAACATTTCGTTGTAACGCACCTATCACATTTACTAATTTTGGTTCTCGGGCTGTTGTTGGGATACATCGTCGCAATGACAATGCGATATCCATTTTGGCATGACTGGGATCCCGACTGGGTGGAAGGACTCGCAGAAGCCTTTGGAATTCCAGCAGGTGCCTTAGGGGTTATCCTTCAGCTGAGATCTGATAAAAAGGCCCGGGCCCTGGATTCCCAAGCTATATTCACCCTGAGCTGGCATCAACGGGTCCGGGCGGGTGAATGGTACTGGACCTCCCAAAATCATGTGCGCGACGCCCAACAGTTGGTTAATCAAAATCCCCTCTCCCAAGCAGTCATCCGAATTGAAAATAGCGGGAGCCGAATCGCAGTTAACGCAGAAATTGAAATTGCCTACGCCGATGGCAAGAAAGACTTTCTGCGTAAAACGGTCGTTCATACCAACGAAGCGTTCATTATCCTGCCCGATGCCTACTTTCAAACGGCAAATATGTATTCCAGCATGCGGTTCATTAGTATTCGGTATACGTCTGACACCGGTAAGCGATTCATCATCACTTGGCCAGCAACCGAGGGCCGGGCGTTCATCTATGATAATAAAACTCGGTTAGTGGACGACTTTAATACTTCCGACGCCGACGTGGAAAATCAGTCCCCGACCCTCGTTCGAAAGTTTCAAAAGACCCCTGCTTCACCGATTTTCCCCACCAAATCGGGGCAATCACATGAATAGTGGTTGACACCGCCGCTGAAAAGTTTTATATTTATACATGCAAGTTTGACATTGCCCACTGGTCAAATTGGTTAAGACGTCGCCCTCTCAAGGCGGAGTTACGGGTTCGATCCCCGTGTGGGTGATAACCTCAGGAATCCTGAGCAATCGCACGTAAATACTAAAGAAGCAAAACGTGATTAAATCAACGTTTTGCTTCTTTTTTCTTCCACTCAACAACCAAAAGGGACCGTTACTAAATCCAATCGAATTTAGTAACGGTCCCTTAATTTAGAACCCCCATCACTTAAGGCGATCCAAGCTCATTTTTTATAAGCGGTCGTTTAACTTTTGACCTAATTCTTCGTATCCAGGTTTGCCTAATAGCGCGAACATATTGGTCTTGTAGGCTTCCACCCCCGGTTGATTAAATGGGTTAATCCCGTTGAGGTAACCTGAAATCGCAATTCCGATTTCAAAGAAGTAAATGAGGTAGCCTAATGTATAAGCGGTTTGGTCGGGAATGTGGACGCTCATGTTTGGAACGCCCCCATCAATATGGGCCAACGTCACACCTTCAAACGCCTTGGTGTTGGCATAATCCATCGTCTTACCCTCTAAGTAGCCTAAGCCATCTAAATCTTGGGGTTCCTTAGGAACTTCAACGTCATGGTTAGGTTTATCAACCTTAACAACCGTTTCCATTAGGTTCCGGAGCCCCTCTTGAATGTACTGGCCCAGGGAATGCAGATCGGTGGTAAAGTTAGCGGATGACGGGTAAATTCCCTTTTGGTCCTTCCCCTCGGATTCGCCGGCTAACTGTTTCCACCATTCGGAAAACATCATCATATTTGGTTCGTAATTTTCCAAAAGCTCAGTGGTGTAGCCCTTCCGATATAAAATATTCCGGTAAGCAGCGTACTGGTAAGCTTCATTCTTAGTCAGATCAGGGCTGACGTATTCTGCTTCGGCATCCGCTGCCCCCTGCATCAGATCGTCAATGCTGGCACCAGAAACTGCAATTGGCAGCAATCCAACGGCGGAAAGCACTGAGTACCGGCCCCCAATTCCATCGGGCACAACAAAACTTTCATAGCCCTCAGCTTTTGCTTCATCATGTAAGGCCCCGCTGTTAGCATCGGTTGTGGCATAGATCCGTTTCTTGGCTTCGGCTTCACCGTACTTTTCAACTAATTTATCCTTGAAAATCCGGAAGGCAATTGACGGTTCCGTCGTCGTCCCTGACTTAGAGATAATGTTAACGGAAAAGTCGCGGTCCCCAATTAAATGGATCAGGTCGTAAACGTAGGATGAACTTAGTGAGTTCCCCGCAAAGAAGACCTGAGGGGTTTTGCGTTCACTATCGGGGAGGTAGTTATAGAAGGTGTCGTTCAGGAAATCAACGGCCATTTTAGCTCCTAGGTAGGATCCTCCAATGCCAATGACCACAAAAACTTGGGAGTCCGATTGAATCTTTTGAGCGGCCTTCTTAATCCGGTCAAATTCCTCTTTATCATAATCATTCGGCCAGTTTAACCAATCACGGTAGTCTGCGCCCGCGCCCGTTCCGTTCCGAAGTTCACTATCGGCTGCGGTAACCATTGCTTGCATTTCGCCCAATTCATTATCATGAACAAATTTTTGAAGCTTAGAACTATCAAAAGTAATGTGTGCCATTGTCGTCTACCTCACTCAATTTATTATTTACTGCTGTCTTTATTATAACGAATTGTCCTCAAAGTTCAATGGTATAGTCCATTATATCATCCAACTCATTTTCATAAATAATTTATAAAATGAAAACGCTTCATTCGATATCCTCATTGTAAATTTTATCCAACCAAAAAGCAAGCCCCACTTGGAACGAACGCTAATAAAAAACGCGAGGCCACTCTCAGTTGGTCTCGCGTTACTTATTTAAGCTTTAATGAAGGACAAAGCGACGGCCCCAACAACAATCAGCAGACACCCAATCGTGACGTAAGCCATTTCGGTCCGGGTTTTATGTTCGTTGAGGATAAAGATCCCACCGAACGTCGAGATGATTACCCCACACTGTGAGAAGGCGTAGGTTACGGCTAACCCAAGGTGTGGAATCACAATGAACAGGGCACAGTTACCGATTCCCCAAACAATCCCGGTCAGGATGTTCTTCCAAGTAGCGGCACTGCGAATGCTTTCCCGGGCAAAGACAACGAATAAAATCGCTCCGGCCAGCATCCCAATTGATTGTGGAAACATAACGGACTTAGCGGGCACGTTGCCAAGGTCAATGACAACGGTATAACCAACGTAACCCACCGTTGAAATCAATAAGTAAGTCCAACCCTTTTTTTGGTCGTGGGTTGGATCCACCTCTTGGTTATCTCGGCTGCGCTTAGAGGTTAAGGCGGCCCCGATAACTAAGAGTAACAGAGCTAAAATCCCCAGGGTATACATCCGAGCTCCCTGCCATTCAGAGAAGAGCAAGACTCCGGCTAAGGTGTTCCCTAAGAGCTGCAATCCGGTTGAAAATGGCATTGCACTCGAAACACCCATGTACTTAAAGGCGGAGAACTGACCAAATTGACCAACCGTCCAACAGAGACCAGAAATGATCCCAACTAACCAGATCTTACCGTTTAGTTCAGGATGCCAAACGATCAGGGTCAAAATCCCAATGAGGAACGCCCCCGTCGTTGTTCCCAACGTCTGTTGGTAGGTTGTCCCACCAACTAAACCACTCACGATACCAACACTACCAAACCCGATGGCGGGAATTAATGCCAGTAGAATCCACATAATTTGCATGACACTTTGCCTCTTCCTGCTTTGAATTTTAATTCATTACTTTTAATTAACGAATTAATGAAAACGTTTTTATTAACCACAGTAAGTGTAATTTATTCATGGAAAAAAGTAAAGCATTTTCATTTAAACAAAATTTCAGGGAAGCTTTGTTTCACAATTTTGTCATAATTGGTCTAGGCAAATCATTAATGGATTGTTAGAATAATTCCCTTAATTGCTTCAGAATGTTGTTGTGAACGATTTACGGGAAAATCATCCGGGGCACTGAAAGTGTTTTCAACACTCGCCTGAATCCCGCTGTTTGCAACTGCCTCGTTCACTTCTTTCCGTAACCGTTTCATGGAAAAACTTGGTGAAGTAATACTCAAAATAATTTTGGTACCTGGGGCGACGACACTAAAAATTTGTTCCATTAGGGAAACTAAATCTTTGGTTAACCGAAATTCACGCTTCTTTCCGCGAATAAAATTTGGTGGATTAACCGTCACTAAATCAAACGTGAGGTGATGTTTGATAGCATAATCCAAATAATTTTCAACGTCCATCGTCCGAATTTCCACGGGTGCCTGGTCGGCATTATTAGCTAGTAATTGTTCCTGTGTAATCTTAGTGGCCCGAGCAGCGGGATCCACCGTTACAGCGTTAGTGGCATCGCCTACCATAGCAACAGGAATCAGTCCCGTTTCGGCATCAAAAACGTTGAGGACACTTTTCTGTGGAGCCATGGGCTTAACCATTTCCCGGACGTCCCGGAACTCTAACCCTAAATCTTGTCCCTTCATTAAGTTGATGGGAAATACAACTTCGTTTTCATGAACGAGTTTTGGCAGTTCATCTTCCGATCCCATGACTAATTCCTGGTTCCCGTTGAAGCTGACAATTAACGCAATATCAGAGGCCATCACTTCGTTAAAACCCTCAATAATTAAGTCGCGCTGCAAGAAGAGGGCTCGATTATCAAACTTGAAGAGGTAGGCATTCAAGTATTTATCAATGGTAAGGCCCCCGAGGCCATCTCCGGCTCCATTGAACCAGCAATAAGCTTCTAAATCGGCTAAATGACGCCGCCGGGCCATGGCACCTCTAAACAGGCTGGCAAAGAACCGGTCGTCGATCCTTTCGTTTTCATGCAGCGTAAAGATCCACCCCGCACCCTTCCGTTCCTTGGCAAAATAAGCAATGGCAACAAAGTGACCGTGGCTTTCTAATTGAACCCATTCCCCGTCTTGAAAATCGGCTGGATTTTCAAGGTCGGTCATTGCTAACTGAGGGTACCCATCCTCAAATTTTTTGACGGCTTTTCCGGTAATTTGAACTGTCTTCATAATTTCCTCCTAAATAAAATCGGCTAAAAACGCCGGGAATTTCCCGGCGTTTACTTCTCGTCTGAGTTAGTGGCTTCTGGCGTGGGCTGATGATCAGGTAAGATCACCGTAAATGTAGTCCCAACACCTTCCTTACTGGTTACGTTTATTTTACCATGATGAAGCGTTACAAGTTGATGAACAATTGATAAACCGAGCCCGGATTCCCCGTACTTGGTGTTTTTCCGTGACGGATCGGCTTTATAGTAACGGTCCCAAATATTCTTAACCTGATCCTGTGTCATTCCAATCCCGTTATCCTCAACTTTAAAAATTGCCTCCTTGTACCCCCGCTGAGCAGAAATTTTAATCGTTCCCGATTCCGTAAACTGGATGGCATTCTGCGTAATATTAAACATAATCTGAACAAACCGGTCGTAGTCAGCGTAAACCTCAACGTCCTCTGGGGCTTCCAACACGAGTTGATCCTGACTATCTGCGGCTTTCTGCTGCAGTTGATCAACAATGTTTTCAAGGGCGTCAACCGCATTAAAATCATGCAAATTCAAACTAATTTGATTTGTCCGGATTTTTTCGTAGTCTAAGTTCTCGTTGACTAACCGAATCAGACGGTTCGTTTCACTTCGCATTAAATCAATGCTTTGGGCCTTGCTTTCTTCGGGAATCGCATCGTACGCTAACCCCTCCAACAAGCCATTAAGAGTCGTCAACGGCGTCCGCATTTCGTGAGAAGCGTTGGCCATAAATTCCTTTCGTCGCTCTTCTTGCCGCTGAATTTCCTCCTGTGATTCCTTCAGTGCATGCGTCATTCCGTTGAAATCGTTAATTAAGTCGTCAATCTCATCCCGGTTTTTACTAACCATGTGAACATCATAGTCGCCCCTCGTCACCCGATTCGTGGCAATTCGCAGCCGATTAATCCGTTGGGTCGTATACCGAGCAACGATATAACTTAAGACTATCGCCACAATGCTCGAGATTAACAGGGCCTTAATGAGGTTTCGGTTCATCTGATTAATATTAGTCTGAATGTTAGAGATCCAAGAGCCGATCCGAACAACGGCCACCAGCTTTCCCTTATAAAAATAGGGTTTAAACACATCGGTTAACGCTGGCGACGTCCGACCGTCCTTGGTCCGAAAGTGGGTATCAGATACCTTATGGATAATTTCATTTTTTTGCAGTTTTTTCCAATCGGACGCCGAAATTTTTCGTTGATAAACATTATTCGGAAAAACGACTTCGTTTTGGGCATCGAAAACCGTGATGGTGGTATGTTGGTTTTGTAGGAGCGCTTCATTATTCGTCAGCGTTTCGGTGTTAAACCGAACGACCCGTTTACCGTTATCATCCGTATTAATTCTTAGTGACTGTTCAATTAAACTATCTGAGGTTTGCTCTAACTGCGCCCAAGTGTTGGTATAAACCATCCGCCGCGACATCTGACTGTACGAAAATCCCAGAAGGACTAACGTAATCATAATGATGGCAAAGAACCCCAGCATTTGCTGATAAACCAGCTTCATTAAGCATCGACCACACTATCATCAAATTTATAACCAACGCCCCAAACCGTTTGAATAACCTGGGGGCCAACTTTTTCCATCTTTTGGCGCAACTTCTTGATATGCGCATCAACCGTTCGCTCATCGCCATAGTATTCATAATCCCAGACCAGCTGCAACAACTGTTCCCTTGAGAATACCTGCTTAGGTTTTTGGGCTAACGTCCGTAACAGATCAAATTCCTTCGGGGTTAAACCCTCAATCGGTTGGTCATTTAAGTAGGCTTCCCGGGTCTTCGTACTCAGTTGGAAGTGTTCCGTCTGAATATCAAACTGCGGGGTTTCATTTGCTGCTCGTGCCGGCCGTTCAGTCGGATTCAGTTCAGCCCGGCGGTGAAGGGCTTTTATCCGGGCAATTAAGGTAATGGGACTAAAAGGCTTGGTAACATAATCATCGGCACCCATTTCTAACCCCAAAACCTGGTCGGACTCTGAATCCCTTGCCGTTAACATAATAATGGGGACAGTTGGGGATACTTGGCGAATCTCTGAACTCACCTGCATGCCATCCTTCCCCGGTAAGTTGAGGTCTAATGTGATAATGTCCCATTCGGTTGGCGTTTCATTAAACATTTCCATTGCTTCATTACCGTCATACGCAAAGGATGCATCCCAGTCTTCCTTCTTAAAAAACATTCCCATCATCTGTGAGACGGACTTATTATCTTCAATCATTAATAATTTCATCGTGGTGCCTCCATCTTCTTCCCCACAAAGTCAAAGTTATTCGTCTACACTACCATAGTTACATATCCAGCCGATAACTGATTTGTGACGATTTTGTGACTACCCTATCCCTATTATAGGGGAACACCCGAATGCTTACAATCATGCTTACGTCCCTTTTTGAAACCGATCACAAAATGTTATACTAATATTATGAATTGCAACACTGAAAGGAGTTTCACTATGACCTATAAAGCCCTTGCGTTTTTCGACTTGGATAGTACCCTTCTCAACGCTGATTCGCTCGTCGATGATGAAGTTGCTACTGCGATGCGTCAGCTCAAGTCAAACGATGTGCTCCCCGTAATTGCCACGGGACGTAATATTTTTGAAATTAAGGAAATCATGGCGGTTACTGGCATTAATTCCGTCGTAGGAGGCAACGGCGCCTTCGTTGAAATTGACGGTCATCCCGCCTTTTCATCCCCGCTCGCACCTGGATTAATTGATCTGTTCCAAAAGTTTGTTAACGAACAGGGCGATACCTTTACCATGCTGAACGATGTGGAAGGTCGAGCCGATCACCTGACTAAGACCTTGGTGGATGCCTACAACTTCGTTAACATGTTGGTCGTTTTACCGGATCCCGACTTTTGGAAAACCAATCCCGTCTACATGATGGTCGTTCAAACATTACCGGAGCACGATGATCTTTACCGGCAGCATTTTGAATCCACCCATGAGCTGACCTTTTACCGCAACACACCGTCCAGCATGGATATTGTGAACTACGGTGTCTCCAAGCAGACTGGGATTCAAGAACTCATTAAAGCGGGCCACTTTGAGGGAATCCCAACGTACGCATTCGGCGATGGCAATAATGACATTCCCATGTTAGATTTTGTTGACCATGCGGTTGCCATGGGTAACGCACTCCCCCACGTTGTTCCCCACGCCGAGTATCAGACAACGGCGAATACCAACCATGGAATTGTGAACGGCCTACGCCATTTTGATCTGATTCCTTAATTATATTCACGTTAAACTGTTATACTAATAGGAGTTTAACGTTTGTTTATTAAAGGAGTTCACATGAAAAATTCGGCCCTGCGTTCTACATACGACATGTTTATCATCACCCTCGCGATAATTTCAACCGGGTTGACCCTCTATGAATTTGCCGAACAAATCCCACTCAACACCGCCCCCTTTGACACCATTGACAACCTCATCTGGGCGGTCTTCACCATTGATTACTTTGGCGGCCTTTGGCTAGCTAAAAATAAGCGTCAGTACGTTAAAACCCACGTGTTGGACCTCCTAGCAATCATCCCAGTTAACTACCTATTTTCGCTCTTCCGGTTTGCCCGGGTCATTCGGCTGGTCAGGATTGCCCGCTTAATTCGGTTGGCGGGAGTGATTGTAAAAATTCGGGAAAAGCTCTATTCCTTTTTAAAAACCAACGGATTTCTCTACTTAATGTACGCCAGCATTGTCATTATCCTGCTGGCATCCGCCTTCTTTTCCATGGCCGAAAATATTTCCTTTGGCGAAGCCATTTGGTGGGCCTTAACAACTGCCACAACGGTGGGCTATGGTGATGTGGCACCTCATACCCACGCTGGGAAAGTGATTGCCATCTTCCTCATGCTCGTTGGCGTCGGGTTTGTCGGGATGTTAACCAGTACGCTGACAACCTTTTTTGCCGCTAACCAGCAGGATTCTCAGCAATTAAATCGGGTTCAAAACGAGATTGCCCAGCTACATAAAGAAAACCACCAGCTTCAGCAAAAGTTAGATCATCTTTCAGATCAACTTCAGAATTCGGCCCAAAAAAAGCCGAGGGACTAGCTCATTCGCTGTCCTTCGGCTTTTTAGTTACTTATATGTGTCAAAAATCATATCTAATGCCTGGCTTAATGTTTCTTCAGGGCACTCCTCAACTTTTCGGTTGGGTCGTTGGTTAAGATCCAGCGTTCGTTCATGTTCGGTCATAATAAATCCGTGAACTTTAAGGTGCTCTGGTAATGCTAAATGCAGTGGAAACCCGTTGTTCGTGGTGGTAATTGGTACGATTTTAACCAGCCGAGTAAACTCATTAAAATCATTACTTGATACGATCAGTAAAGGCCGATAACCATTTTGTTCGTGACCCACAACCGGGCTTAAATCAGCAAGGACAATATCCCCCTGATGGTACATTACTTTGTCCACCTGACATCCCCCCTAAATCTGCTCACGTCCCTGTGGTTGGCCCGCGTCAAACTCGAGCGACTCATTCGCATCAAACTGGGCAAAGTACTGATCCAGATCAAACCCTGAAAATCGTTTTGCAAGGGGTGATTGTTCTTCATATTTTTCAATCACAATCCGATTTCCCTCAACACTAATGGTGACCTGCTGTCGTTCTTCAAAGATCCCAATTTGTTCCAACTGTTTTTTGGGGAGGTGAATTCCCTTAGAGTTCCCCCACTTTGAAATGGTCGTAATTGTCATCGTGTCCCTCCTCATCTATTTACCGCCGATAGTATATCCCGATAGATACATTTTAGCAATCCAAAACCCCACCTTGGGGAAGAATTTTTAACACCCGCTGTCTGCCGGTATCCAACCAAAAACCATCTCAATCTATCGGTCTTCAACCCGCAACCATTTTTCCTACTGCAAACGTTATGACTCTCTTATCACTATCCGGTTTAAGTATAGCCCTCTATTCTGCGAACTCAAACATAAGCACTGGCTAACCCCTCCTTGACACAATAAAAGACTCACCGGTTCCATTAAGTTTGGGCCCCGTTGAGTCTTCGTTAAGTTGATTAGTTGTTGGGGCCAGCTATCTAGGCCCGGTCCGGCATAAACATGGCTAAACCTTGAGTTTTAAACGCATAGCCCAATGGATACCAGGCGTTCTTCGTCCGTTTAACTGGGCGCCCAGTCGCAATCCGATGCAGAGCCGCCTGATAATAACTTAACCCGATCAGGGATCCGAGTTTTTTATCCAACAACTTAACTCCGGTGGTTAAATGTTCCAATTGCAGGTGGTCAAACTGACCCTGCTGAATTTGATTGGGTAAGTCAGGAATTAACGCTAACGGCCGGGCTAACCCGATCAAGTTCGTTTGATTGCGGTCAACCGCTTCGACCATTCCCGTCATACTCCGGAACCCACCCGTCACACAGACGGGAACGTTCACTATCCGCTTTACCTTTGCGGCGTAATCAATAAAGAATGCCCCGTTACCCGTACTCTGCATCCGAGGGTTTTCATAGTTTCCCCCGGAGATTTCAATGAGGTCGACCCCGAGCTCGGCCATCCTCTGAATAACCTGGAGTGAATCGGATTCAGTCAGTCCATCCGGCCGAAAATCCGAGGAGTTAATCTTAAAGCCCACGGGAAAAGCAGCTCCGACTGTCTGCCGAACCGCTGAATAAATTTCCACTAGAATCCGCATCCGGTTTTCCAAACTGCCACCGTATTCGTCATGCCGCTGATTGTCATGGGGCGATAGGAATTGATTGAGCAGGTAACCGTGGGCCGCATGAATTTCTACCCCCGTAAATCCCGCCCGTTTGGCAACGCCCGCTGCCCGAGCAAACCGGGTCACAATATCTTGAATTTCTAAGACCGTCAGTGCCCGTGGCGGATTAAAGGCAAAGGCGTTATCCCCTTCTAACGGGATGGCACTGGGAGCGACAGGTTCGACACTCATGGTTTTCGGTGATTGCTTGCCCGGATGATTTAACTGCATCCAAAGTTGCGTCTGATTTTCGGTTCCTGCGGCTGCCCAGGCCCGCAAACGGTCCAAATCCCGGTCATCTTCCACCACAACGTTGCCCATTTCTCCGCGGGCCCGGGAGTCCACCATCACGTTACCGGTAATTAATAATCCCGTTCCACCCTGAGCCCATTGGCGGTAAAGATTAACTAGGTCCTTGGTCGGCCGAAACCGTTTATCCCCCATTTCCTCGCTCATCGCAGGTTTAACGAATCGATTCTTAAGGGTGGTTCCGTTCTGTAAGGTTAGTGGGGTAAATAATGGATTAACTGACATAAAAAAGCCTCCAATTTAGTTTGTATGTTTAAACATTTAAACAAAAAAGCCAAGAAAGCCGTTATTGGCTGTCCTTTTCTAATGAATCGGCTAAATCCCGCAGTAACTGAATGGTCGGTTCCATGTTGTTTTCGTAGTACCGTTCAGTTCCAACCTGATCCACCCTAACGAGGTTAGCCGTTAGCAATAGCTTTAAGTGGTGGGAAACCGCTGGCCGTGAAAGATTTAACTTTTCCGTTAGTTGATTCACCGTTAGTGGTTGGTCACATAGATAAAGAATAATTCGCTGCCGGTTTGGGTCACTCATCATGCTAAGGCTTGGTTCAGCTGCCTTAAATAGGTTAAATGATCGTTCGCTCATCGTAATCCCCTTCCGTTCAAATGTTTAAACACATTAAAACACAGCTTAATTAAACTGTCAAACCATTGTAAACCGCGATTATATTTTGGTAAGTGATTAAATTATTTTTGATTTTTGCTATACTTTGTAAGGTTAACTTTTTATTGGACACTTGATCTACACGTTAAAGGAGCAAACTATGCTAAAGAAACAATCACCTTTTACCCTATTATTTACATTAGTCGTTCTTGGCGGGCTACTAACGGGTTGTACGTCGGGGTCATCCTCCTCCGAGGATCACTCCCAGTCCGCTACCAACTCAGTTCAAACCTCGTCAACTAAACCCTCCGCCTCCCATAAGGCCATTCTCTCTAAGCTCATCACTTACACCAATCAGCAATCGGCCGGCCCCACCAAAAACTATTACTGGGAAAACGGGCGGGCCAAATTATCAGGGTTTCAGAATATGAAGGCCGGGGATACCCATTTTTCCGCCGATAGTCAAGGACGTTCTACAACGGCCAAGGCCATCCTTACCTATTCGGAATACCGAGCTTCGCAAGGATCACGGCAGGGAACACCGTTAGCCCCTCCTGCCTGGCCGTCTCAGAACCCTAAGGTGGCCATTACCTATGGTTTAACGGGCCGCACCTACCATGGTTACTTATATAACCGCAGCCATTCCATTGCGGATAGTTTGTTGGGGGCTAAGTCCTACACCTCAGAATATAATTTCACGACCGGTACCCGCCCCCAAAACGTCGGTGCTAATCAAGATGGTGGCATGCGGCACGCAGAAGAGCTAGCCGAAAACTACTGGCAGAACCATGCCAACACTAAAAATACCATCTCGTACGAAACCACCCCACTCTATCAAGCAGACGAAACCATTCCCCGCGGATCCGTTGTCGACATTAAGTCATCCGATGGGCGTTTAGATCAGGAAATTGTGGTGCTTAATTCGGTTGAGGGGTATCAGATTAATTACACGAACGGGTCTAATTCGTCATCGACTGTTGCAAATCAAAGTCGGACCACCGAATCGTCCTCTCAGTCGTCATCTTCTACAGCGGAAAGCTCATCCACGTCTTCCGTAAGTCAGTCCACAGAGACTCCAGTTAAACCGACTACTAATGGGCAATGGACAATCGCTGGCTCTGGGATGGTGTACGTCTCAGATAGCAACAAGTACTATTCCAAGGTTATGAATCCCAACAACTATGAGTACATGAGTCAAACGGCCGCGGTATCTAACGGCGCTACACAAGCCATCCGTGGCAATCAATACGCACAACCATAAGCATCTGACTTAACTGGCCCAGAACCCGAGATCCCCACCTCGACTTCTGAACCAGTTTTTTTCTATCCAATCACCGGCTGCAATCCATCAGCTTCATCGTACATCGCTTTCTGTCCAGGGCACCCCTCTAATGTCGCCCGTCACCCCTCAACTCCTGCCCAGATATAAGCATGTTGCTCCCATTCTAGTAGATTTTGCATTATACTCAGACTGAAAGTATTGTCTGTTACTCACCCAGTAGGAGGACATTATGAAAGCGATTTTAGAACTAACAAACGACGAGTCCGTCACTTTTGACCTTGAATCCCCAACCCTAATTAATGGGGGCGACATTCGGGTTTTTAACCTCAGCCGTTACGGGTTAGAAGCTGCTGATCTTGACTTCCCTACCGTTAAAAATCGCCTCGTCACACTTTCTAAAACCCGCGAGCAGCTGATCCTTAATGGGAAGCACTACTACGTTTCAGCGGTCAATGAGACGACTGATAATGATAATTTAAGCGAAGTCATCGTCGAAAAAAGCAATCCCTTTGAATAAGAGCGCCGGCCTTAAATTTTTAAACGAAAAGATGATTTGATTGGACAAGAACCGCATTGTTTCCTTCACCGATGGGGTCGTCAGCATTGTGATTACCCTGCTTATTTTTAATATTCGCATTCCAACCCGCCCAGTCCTGTCGTCCCTGCGAACCATTACCCCGTTAATGCTAACCTACCTCGTTAGTTTTATTTTTATTGCCGTCATTTGGGTTAGCCACCACCGGCTATTTGGCATGGCAAACCGGGTTTCAAACGCGGTCATTTGGGCCGATCTTTTTTGGTTGTTTTGGTTAACCCTCTGTCCGGCTGTGACGCTTTGGGTGGGCCACGATAGCCAAAATATGATCAGTTTTTTACCTGAATTTGCTTACTTAGTCGTCTTTACCATGTGGAGCTTTTCCTTTTCTATCTTGACCCACTACCTGTTAAAGGCCAATCCTGACGCCAGCAAACTTCAATGGGCAGTCAAAAACGACCGTCGCAGCCAAATTTCACTGTTAGTCAGCGTGATGCTCTTTTTTGGGGTCTTTTATTATCCACCCATTGTCTTGATTGGCCGGTTTCTTATTTCAGGCATTTGGGTCTTTCCCTACCGGGTTTCCACTAAAATTCACCATTCCTTACTCGACCACTTTAGAAAATAACGGCAGACCCTAGGGTAGCGCTGCTATAACCTTAACTGGTTTGGCTGGCCGGCCCTAGAATCAGCCATTAGTTGCAAAAAGAACGTGAACAGAAGTCCCGTTAGTGCGGACCGCCTGCTCACGTTCTTTTTATAGCCTAACTAGGTTGTTGGGTTCGCTTAACTAAGTCGGCTAAATACTGGGTGGTTAGACTAGTTGGGGACTTCGCTAATTGAAGCGGACTGCCCTCCGTAACTATCCGGCCCCCATTTTCACCGGCTCGTGGGCCAACATCAATCATATAGTCGGAATTGGCCATCAAATCTAAATCATGGGTAATTACAATGAGGGTTGCCCCCTTCGCTAGGAGTTGATCGAAGACCCTAATCAAGGTCTGAACATCTAGGGGGTGCAAACCGGTTGTTGGCTCATCAAAAATAAAGAGGGTTTGGTCCAATTGATGACCTAAATGGGTCGTTAATTTTAGCCGCTGCGCCTCACCACCAGAAAGACTTGGGGTCTCCTCCCCTAATAACAGGTACCCCAACCCCATATCGTTTAGGATCGTTAAAGTCTTCTCTATTTTGGGCTGGTTACTAAAGACGGTAAGTGCCGTCCCAACCTCTAAATTCAAGGCATCAGCGATACTCAACCCCTGCCACTTAACCGTTAGAACCGTTGGGTTAAACCGGCTGCCGTGACAAGTAGGGCAGGTTTCAACGACATCAGGCAGGTATTGGATATCCAGCGAAATTTGGCCGGTTCCCCCACAGGTAGGACACGCCCCATCCTTAGTATTATACGAAAAATAGGAACTCGTTAAGTGCTGGCGTTTAGCCTCTGGTTGGGCAGCGAATAAACGCCGGAGTTCGTCCATGATGTTCGTATACGTGGCGACCGTTGAGCGAACGTTCTTACCAACCGGGGTAGCATCAATACTCACAAACTGTTTCAAATGGGGATTCGTTAATTGGGTAACGTAGTCTGGAATTGGGTTGCCCTGACTATTAGCCGTTAAGGCGTTGAATAACCCATCAAGAATGAGGGTGGTTTTGCCAGCCCCGGAAAAACCGGTAACTGCGGTTAACCGATTTTCCGGAATCGTAATGGCGACATTCCGTAAATTATTCTTCTCGCCAATTGTCAGTGTGAGGCAGCCCGTTGCCATAATCTGATCTGCGGAGATTGGCTGCCGAACTAATAGGGGGGCAGTCCCCTTTAAAAACGGGCCAATCAAAGAGTTCGGATCCGTTTTTAACGCGCCAGGAGTCCCCTGGGCAATCACTTCTCCGCCCTTTTGACCCGATCCCGGACCGATTTCAATCACCCAATCTGCGGCGTTGATAATGGCCGTCTCGTGTTCTACCACCACTAATGAATTTCCCTGATCGATTAATTGATGAAATATCTTAATCAATCCGGTAACGTTATCGGGATGCAAACCTACTGACGGTTCATCTAGTACGTATAACACCCCAGTCGTTTCGGTCCGGAGCGTGCGGGCAAGCTGGATTCGTTGGAGTTCACCCGTTGATAACGTTTCACCGGCCCGGCTCATCGTTAAATAATCCAACCCTAAATTTAAAATCGGGGTGAGCTGACTCAATAACTCCCGGGTTAGGTTGGCTGCCAGTTGGGTCATATCCCGGGGCAGCCAGGCGGTTAGGTCATCGACCCACCGGTTCAGCTCCTTTAACTCTAAGTCACTCACTTCCGCAATATTCTGCCCCATTACCAGTTGAGTCAACCGATCGGGGTTCAACCGGGTTCCGTGGCATACCGGACAAACGGACGTGGTATAAAATCGGTTAAGCCGTTTTAAGGCGACTTCGCTTTTAGTGTTGGCTAAACTTTCGGAGACCGCATCAAACGCGTTCACATACTGAACGTCAGACATATGGAACACCCGACCGCTTTTCGTTGGGACGTTAATATCATACGTTTTTCCGTGACCATGCAGAACAAACTCCTTTTGCTGCTCACTAAGCTGGTTATACGGAATTCCGATTGGAATTCCCGCGGCTTCCGCTACCGTTGGCATGAAGTTTCTCCCCGGCAGTTTCCAAGCGGCAACCGCGCCATCTTGAATTGATTTAGTCGGATCACTAATTATTTTCGTGGGATCGAGTTGTTTTGTGACGCCTAATCCCCCGCATTCCAGACATGCGCCACCGGCGTTGAAAGCAAAGTCTTCCGCGCTATAGGCCGAAAACTTCACCCCGCAGACCGGACAAGTAATGATTCCCCTCTCATTGCCAGCCTTATCCATGGCTTCCGCAATTTTAAGGGTTGGTGGGATTTGGTGCCCATTTGGACATCTCGGCGAACCAAGCCGGGAGAAAATCAGCCGTAAGACATTGTATATTTCGGTCATGGTTCCAACGGTTGACCGAGGGCCCGGAACGGTTGGCCGTTGTTTAAGCGCTAACGCTGACGGAATGTGCTTGATTGATTTCACATCCGCCCGGCCAGACTGACTAATCCGCCGTCTGGTATACGTGGAGAGCGCATCCAAATACCGTCGCGACCCCTCAGCGTATAAAATCCCCATTGCCAGCGACGACTTTCCCGAACCAGATAATCCCGAAATTACCACAAACTGATTCAGCGGAATGTTAACGTCAATGTTTTTAAGGTTATTAACTTGCCCTCCCCGCACCTCAACTTCTAAGTTTTTCTCCATTAATCCTGCCCCTCCCCATTTTCTTCTTGCTTAATGACTTGCCCTAAGCATACACCAGTTTGGCACAACTCACTTCGATGCGTTCTTATCCCCTAATTCCTGTGGAATAACGTCACGTGCAGAGCGACGTTTATATATTGATCCCCTGCCTATTTTAAAAAACAACAGACAGAAACATTCCACGTAGATTTGTACTCAAGATGTACTCTTATGTCTTTTTTAAACATAAGGAAAGCCTGCTAAACGATCATTTAGCAGGCTTTCCTTATTTGGGCTCTACAATATTTGGTGTTGATGAAGAAATTCATCAACGCCCTTTTTGTGCATAACAAAAGGACATATCCATCCTTATGCAACAATCAAGTCGACTAAAACAAAAATTGAAAGCGGTGGAAGATATGTCCCATAATCAGTTTATACGAGATCTGTTAGAAATTAAAGATAATAATATCAAAATTAATGACACCTATCAGCAAAGAAGCGATTAAGCCTTGATTATTAAAGCGAATTCAACTTATCCATAATAACGCATTATTCGTCCTGCTAACAAAAACCACTTTGCTCAATAGCACAATAGCTTAACGAGCAGCAGTCTTGGCAATAAACTTCCTGCAATACATAAATTACGGGAACTCCCCCAATTTATCCGAACATTTGCGGTAATCAGTGAAATAATCTAATTATTTTTCCGAGCTGTAATCAACAACGATTGCGAGATGCTGGTTACCGATAAATTTTAATGGTAAAGCCATGTTCGACATATCCCCTAACTCAAATTCTTCACCTCTACTTGTTTCCGTACCCTTATCAAGTACCACACATACACGAAATTCTTTCTGATCTGAATAGCGCTTGCGTTTAAGAAATGGAATAGTGTCATAAAAGTTATCCATCTGTGAAAGGCCAGCAAACTCCGCAGGATCATCATCGTCATAATAGTGGACCTTCCCGCAGGTGTTGGGTGTGTTTTGTTTTTTCAACAAATCAATAAACGGATCGGTATATATAATGACTGGGACTCTTTTATCAGTATTAAAAGTGCGAAAATAATCAATGACCTCTTTCTTCAACACATAAATCCGTTGATTTTCACTGTGTGAGTGTTCGACAAAATCCTGTTTCGTCAGGTAAAAGAAACTGGCTATTCCATAGTGATTCTTATCTTCCTCAGACATATCATAGCGCGAAATTGCATGAGAAACGGGAAATTCATATATTTTGGGGTCACCTTCAATTTGTAGATAAGCGGTAGCATTGGTTAAGTTTTGGGTATACGCGCCTTCACTATCATCACCAATGATACTATTACCATTTCTCTCAACCTCGTTAAAGTAGTATAGTGAACTAAAGTGTACATGCCCTTTTAGAAAATCATCAAGATATTGTGGTTCAATAAACTTTAAAAAGAATCCAAGGTTTGGCATATCTTCATTTGTCATTTAGTGTTTAGTCCTTTCAATAGCAGGTCCATTGGCATCGATATCTAATTTCAGTGTGTAAAAAATAAAAAGTCATTCGCGGTATAGCGAATGACTTTTTATTTCCTTATAAGTTTGCTTTCATTTACAGGTTACCATAAATGTTACCAATTAATGGTTTTATATGAAAAACAAAAAAAACAGAATGCTATTATATCAATGTTTTAGCACTTATGTGAGCCCATGAAACCTATTCAATGGAGTTGGCGGGAGTCGAACCCGCGTCCGAGCATATCGCCACCCGGATATCTACGTTCATAGAGTGACTATTTGAAGTTCACTAATCAGAGCGCCGTCAGTCAAGGCTAACGAGATTAGCTAACCTGATTTATCTCTTTTAATCTACTTCAGGTGTGAGCGATTAACGTAAGTCCGCTAATTTAGGACCCAGATTCTACCCGCAGACAAGGTAGAGAGGATCTACGCATGCGCTTATTAGGCAGCCAATGCGTAAGAGTTAGAATTATTGTTTGCAGTTATAATTTAAAACTGGACCTTTTAACGAAGATGCCGCTTCGAAACGCAATCCGGGCTCGACCTATACCCGTCGAATCCATAACAACCCCGTAATTTACTTCATAAGTGTAGCACGTTTGTAAAAAAAACAAAAGTCATTCGTTCAAACACCGATCCCATTCGAATAAAATAGTCAAACTGCGGTGAAACTTTGAAGTCTTTGTGACCCCTGAGTATATTCATTGAAACCGATTCCAGTTCTTGTTATCTTATGGCCATAGTTAACCACCAAGTCACTGAATAGAAAGGATGATTAACATGTTTAGTTGGTTATGGACCCTTATCATCGGCGGAATCATTGGTGCCTTAGCAGGAATGCTAACGAGTCGGGACCTCCCGGCTGGAATTATTGGCAATATTGTCGCGGGATTGGTTGGTTCCTGGTTAGGTGAAGTGGTTCTTGGAAGCTGGGGCCCTCATATCGCTGGAATGGCACTTTTTCCATCCATCATCGGTGCCGTTGTCCTCGTTCTAATCGTCTCCGCTATTTTTGGTTTAAGCAAACGTAAAAGTTAGTGGGTGATCCTATGAGTCGAACCAGTAAGTTGATCGTTTCACTGGCGGGAATTGTTACCCTGCTTGCGGGAATTATTTTACTCGCCATTATCATTCCCATCCCCTACCTGACCCCCTGGCTTCACGAGCCGCAACCGGAAATTGACGTGATGATTACCGTGGCTGGAGCACTGACGGCACTCATTGGCTTTTGCCTCCTATTGGTTGGTTTGTTTAAACGAACCCGGTTAAAGCAGGCCCAGTTTGACAGTCAGTCTGGCACACTAACCATTCCGGATAAAATCGTTGAAAAAGATCTGGCTCATCAACTAAAGGAACGCTTTTCCCTGCCAGACGTTCACGTGCGGTTAAAAATCGCCCGGTCAAATCAGGTTCGGGGCAAGATTACGATTAGTCAGCCCCGTTTGTCGCCCCCACCAGCTGTTGAACCCATGGAAAAGGAAGCGAATGACTATTTAACTCGCTTGGGCTTCCAAGTCAAACGCTTAAACGTTCAGCTGACAACTGAAACCCATCGGTCACGTCAACCCCGTGTTGTCTAAGGAGGTGATCCAATGACACCGACCATAATTGGGGCCTTTGTTGGCGGTTTACTTGGCTTCATTTGGTTTATATTCGGCTTTACCGCCTTTCTCATCGTTGCTCTCATGGCGCTCATTGGTGCATTAATTGGGCGTTTCGTTCGATTCGATACTAGAGCCATTCGCCAAAAACTTGCCGCGTTCTTTTCTGAATAGTCGAAGGAGGAATTTAATATGCCCGATCCAATGAAAACTAAACTAACCTATGATGATGGCGTAATTGAAAAAATTGCTGGGCTAGCCGCCCGAAACGTTGACGGAGTTCTATCGCTAGACGGCGGTTTACTCAGCGGTCTCACCGATCGGTTTCGGAGTGAATCCGATCCCACTCAGGGAATTGCGGCTGAAGTTGGTGAACACCAAGTCGCTTTAGACATGAAAGCCACGGTTGAATACGGCAAGGATATCCGCCATATTTTCGACGAAATCTGTCAGCGCGTTAATCGTGATATTTCCCAGTATACCGGGCTAGAAGTAGTTGAACTTAACCTTTCAATCAACGACGTCATGAGCAAACGGGAGTGGCAGGCTCAAAATAGTGGGAAGCCTAACTCAAATCAATCAACGGAACAAGTCAATTAACTCAGAATAATAGGAGGTCAACTTATGGCACAAAGTCCAACAGTCGATAAAACCATTGAATTTGATCCAGTGGTAATCGAAAAAATTGCTGGTAAAACCGCAGCTAACGTTGATGGAATCCTAGCACTTCAGGGGAACCTCTGGAACAACCTCACCGACCGGCTTAGCAAGGACGACAATCCAACCCACGGTATTGATGTCGATATTGATAAAGAAGCCAAGACCGTGGCCCTCAAATTAACCGGAATTTTAGAGTACGGTAAAAATGCCCCGACGGTCTTTGATCGGTTAAGCAAAAACATTACGGAATCGGTGACGAACATGACTGATCTTACGGTGACAAAAATCGATCTCGTCGTCAAGGATATGTTAACCCATGATGAATGGACCGAACAATCCAAAAAATTGACGAAAAAGAAGCCAGATTAGTTTTATCCGGCTCATATCAAAGAGGCTGTGGCTTTAGTCGTTTAAGCCTGTCAAAATAAGGGTCATCCCGTAATACGAACGTCCTTTGCTCGTGTTTTGGGGTGACCCTTATTTTGATTTGACTTGACTAATATCACGTCACTACTGGCACGAAGGCATCCGTACTTTGGATGAGCGGATTCGTGCCAAGTTGTAGATTTGTGTTTTCTGAGCGAAGCGGACTTATGTCACGGCCCTTCTTGGAGTCAAAAAATTTCCGCTGATTTATTTAACCTGTAAAAATGAGCCGGCATCCTGTAAAATTTCTGAGAATCCTGGTACGGTCGCCTTATTGGTATCGTAGTTTCGTTGCCATTCACAGGCCAATTGGGGAACCGAGGTCATCTGGGCCCCCTTGGTTTGCATCCGCCGAATGGCTGCATCGTTAGCGTCTACTGAAGAGCCAGCCACGCAATCCAATACTGGATAAACATTGTAGCCTTCCTTTAGGGCATCGAGAGTTGGAAACGATAGACAGGCTTCCGTCCACAGGGCGGCAATCACCAAGTTTTTACGTCCGGTTTCGTGAATGGCATCATAGAAGTTTTGGTCTTCCCATGCGTTAATCACCATCCGGTCATAGACGTTTAACCCTTCAAATTCCTTGCGAAGGGCCGGAAAAGTGGGTTCATTCGCTCCCGACGTCACATTAACGGTTGCTGGGACCAAGGGAATTTGGTATAGCTTGGTTAACCGAGCTAAGTCAACCACGTTACGCATAATTTTAGCAGTATTTGCTGACTCCTGTGACAGTAACTGCGTTGGTTGGTAATCAATGATTGCCACCACTGTATTACCTGGATCTAATAATGTATCCTTCTGTGGGTCACGAGGTTTCATACTATTTGGCTTAATAAGTGGCATAACGATTATCCCTCCAAAAATTAATGTTTTGAAACACCATCAGAATAGTGACTTTCAAAAACAAAGTCAACGAAAGACCCCTCAACGCGGTTAGAACCAACAAATCCAGCCACCGTGTCCTAATTTATTAATTGGGACGTTAAAGGCCTAACCCTCTCTGGGGTTAGGCTCTTTCTTTTCATAAAGTGGCGTTCAGATTAATTGAAGGACATGAGTCCCGTTAATGATGGTAAGAGGGAGCACCATTAACACAAGGTGGCAAACGTTTGCGGCACCTTCCAATTAAGGTTAACGCCTACTTCAGTTCATCCCGACGGTAATCCAATAGTTCCTGGGATATTTCCCGGGTCTGTTCGTAGGCCTGGTGATAAATGGCATGAATTCGGTTATATTTGTTGACGTTATCCTGGTTGGGTTCGTAGGCCCGACCGTAATGAACAAATTGAGCTGCACAGTCTTGGAGACTATCAAACCAGCCTAATCCTACGGCGGCAATCATCGCGGCGCCCATGCCCGGTCCCTGTTCATTTTCTAGGCTAACCACCTTCGTATCAAAAATATCGGCCTGGATCTGGAGCCAAAGTGGGCTTTTGGCTCCGCCCCCAATGGATACGACCGTATCGAATTGGGCTCCGTTCGCCTTATAAATATCAAAGATATCCCGGAACGAAAAGATAATTCCCTCCAAAACGGCACGGACAAAGTCATAGGCTTGATGGGTTCCATCAACCCCCAGAAAGCTTCCGCGAATTTCCGCATCGGCATATGGCGCCCGTTCGCCCACCAGATACGGGGTGTAAAGCAGCCCATTCGCCCCCACCGTCGACTTTGCGGCACTCGCCACAAAATCCGTAAAGTCCGTGTTTTTAGCAAAGGTCTTTTTAAACCAGTCGAGGGAATAACCGGCTGCAAGCGTCACCCCCATTGAGTAATACTGGTTAGGAATGGCATGATCCTCAAACTGGATTTGACCGTGGTAGTTCACGTCAGCTGAGTCCTCGTACTTCAAGACAACGCCCGAAGTCCCAATGGAAGACATCACCATGTTAGAACTTAAAATGCCGGCTCCAACGGCCCCCGCGGCATTATCGCCGGCGCCCCCGAATACCCGGGTGGCCTCCGCTAATCCCGAAAATTCTGCGTAGTTAGGGGTGATGTTTCCGACATCATCAATTGACTGAATCAACGGTGGGCACATTGATTCAGGAATCTCAAACAACTGACAGATTTTTTGGCTCCATTTTCCGTCGGCAACGTCTAAGAGGACCGTTCCCGTGGCATCCGAGTAGTCCATTCCCAGTTTGCCCGTCATGCGGAACCGGACGTAATCCTTCGGAAGCAAAAACGTTGCGGCCCGAGCCCAAATTTCCGGCTCATTTTCCTTGACCCACAACATCTTAGGGAGGGTAAATCCTTCAAGGGGTTCATTTCTCGTAATCTCGACAAATTCGGCGCCCATCTTTTCCTTAATTTCTAAGCACTGCTGTGTGGTTCGGGTATCGTTCCACAAAATTGCGGGCCGCAGCACCTTATTTTGAGCATCCAGAAGAACGAGTCCGTGCATCTGACCCGAAAAACTGATCCCCTTGATTTCGGCTGCTGGGATTTGGTCGTTCAAAATTAGTCGGACAATGGCAACGGTGGTACCTGAAACCCAGTCTTCGGGATTTTGCTCGTTATAGCCCGGTTGCTTTTGAATTAAGTCGTACGAAAACTTTTCCTGCGCTGCAATGTTGCCTGACCGGTCAACGGCCGAAACTTTCACAGCACTGGTACCTAAATCGACACCTAGTACGTATTCTCCCATAGTGGTTTTCCTCCTGGTAGTTAAAATGGGCGCCACTCTCAGCTCCCAAAGTCTAAGAATCAGCGCCCATTCGTGTTTTAGGATAAGAGGTTTAAATCCTGCTTACTTACTTAACGTTTCAATCATGTAGTGGTTAATGGTGTCCTTAATCTGTTCAAGGTGATCGGAGTGGGTAGAAGTAATTAATTCGGACTGTGGCATATCCAGAACTTGCTTTTCTAAGGCCGCCATATCAGCCGTTCCGTTATCAATTTCCGCCCCAATGCCAGAATCAAACGAACTGTACCGTTCTTTCACGAGGTCATCTAAGAAGCCATCTTCCTTCATCGCTACCGCAACCCGTAAGCCAGCGGCAAAACTATCCATTCCAACGATGTGGCCGTAGAAGAGGTCGTCCGCTTCAAAGGATGACCGTCGTGGCTTGGAGTCAAAGTTAAGTCCGCCCCGTGGTCCAATGCTACCATTCTCAACGACTTCTGTCATGGCCGCAATGGTTTCATAGAGGTTTGATGGGAACTCATCAATGTCCCATCCAATTAACTTATCCCCTTGATTTGCGTCCAATGAGCCCAGCATATCCGCAATCCGGGCCACCCGAATTTCGTGTTGGTAAGTGTGGCCCGCTAGATTAGCGTGGTTGCCTTCGAGGTTTAACTTAAAGTCCTTATCTAGGTCATATTCCTTCATGAAGGCAATCGTGGTGGCAGCGTCAAAGTCATACTGGTGAGTGGTCGGTTCCTTTGGCTTTGGTTCCAATAAGAATTGAGCGTCAAACCCAATTTCGTTAGCGTAGTCCTTTACCATGTGGAAGAACTTCGCAATGTGGTCCTGTTCCCGTTTCATATCGGTATTCCAAAGGGATTCATATCCTTCCCGGCCGCCCCAGAAGACGTAATTTTCGGATCCCACGCGCTTACCAATTTCTAAACTATGCTTGATTTGGGCAGCTGCATAAGTATAAACCTCTGCGGAAGGTGAGGTCGCAGCTCCATTTACAAACCGGGGATTCGAGAACATATTTGACGTGTTCCAAAGAACCTTCATGCCCGTCGTCTTTTGGTACTCGACAATTTTATCCACTACCTTATCCAGGTTAGCGTTTGTTTCGCGAAGTGTATTACCTTCCGGAGCTAAATCGCGGTCGTGGAAACAGAAGAAGTCGACGCCCAGTTTATCGTAAAATTCAAAGGCGGCGTCCACCTTCGCCAACGCCAAATCCATTGGATCAGTGTATTTATCGTACGGCCGTTGTGCGGTCCCGTCCCCAAAGTTGTCGACTAACCGTTGGTCAAACGTGTGCCAGTAGGCAACCGAAAAGCGTAACCAATCCCGCATTTTCTTACCACCAATTACTTCATCCGGATTATAGTACTGGAACCCTAGCTGGGACTTTTTGTCCTGGTGGCCAATGTATTCAATTTTATTGATGCCCTTCCAATATTCTTCAGTCATTGATAAAACTCCTTTTTTATTTAGTTTGTTGTAACAACCAACTTACAATGCTAATCATAACGATGCCGTTCAATTTTTGCAAGCGTTTTCGAAAAAAATCCCAATAAAAAAATCACCAACTCCCCAGTAAGACCGGTTTATCAGTGATTGACGGCGATTAATAATCTTCAGTTTGGGTAAAGTAAATGTCAAAGTTGTCCATTTGCAAAACGTGGTGGGTAATGAGCGAACATCCCCCGAGCAAGGTAGCGTACTGCGCATTATGCGTCAGTTTAATGGGCATCTCAATTAGCGAGTATCGCTGATAGTCCTCTTGAATCCAGGTTAACATTTCAGGAATTTTTTCAATTAGCGGGGAATTAATAAAGACTGCGTTCGGATCAAAGGTCGTCACCATATTATAAATAACACCCGCTAAGACCTTAGCGCCGTGAATGAGAACCCCAAGGGTATCGTGATCATTCTTTTTAAATAGCGCCACAATATCATTCCGGTCGAGGTTTTCCTCGTGTTTTAACTGTTCAATTTGATTAATTAACGCGTCCTCGGAACAGATCTCCTCTACGTGTTTGACGTCATTCTGGCCGGTGGGGGCTAACGAACGGCCGATTTCTCCGGCCTCACCGTGTTCGCCACGGTACAGGCCCCGGTTTAAAATTATCCCGGCCCCTAACCCATGGTGCACACTAAAGGTCACCGTGCTATTGACTTGGTGGGCCCCGTTAAAATCCCGTTCGTAAATTGCCGACAGGTTCGCTTCGTTTTCTAAAATGACGGGCACCTGAAACCGATCCTCGAAGTGCTTCGAAAAATCGACGTCCTGAAAGCTTAAGAACGGCGTATAGGTCACCCGATTGTGGTCAATAATTCCGTGAATGGAAAAACAGATCCCCAACAGTCCGTGGGCCGTTGCGTCACCGGCAATTGCTTGTTCAATGGAAGCTTCGCACGTTTGAATGATTTCTTCTAGCGAATGATCCGCCATTTCTATCCGTTCGTAGGAGAGAACATTCGCATTTAAATCGTTGGCCATGGCGTGTAGGTGATGGTAACCCAGGTCAAAGGTCATGGTAAACCCATACTGCCGGTTAATGGTAACCATGGTCGGTTTCCGTCCCCCCGCATTAGAGGCATCCCCATGACCCAGTTCAGACACAAACCCCCGGTCCATCAGCGTATTATAGAGGGAGGAAACAGTTGATTTATTCAAATCTAGCTGGTGCGAAATCTCAATTCGTGAAGTTGGGTGATTATTAAAAATTTGTTGAAGCACTAAACGTAGGTTTTGGTCGTGCAATTCATCGCGATTCATACTTTTATGAATCATAGTTGATTCTCTCCCTTATGAACTTAATTTTGGATAATTTCAGTTGGTTGGATCAATCACTTAAGGCAATACCATTCTATAGCTTTAAGTGGGTGGCGTAAACTCCAAAATCCGTTAAACCAGCGGATAAGTCGTCTGCCGTGGCAAACGGTCCCAATCACGCTATAATGTGGTTGTATAGAAATGACGACCAGGAGGTGTATCGGATGGCTAACATCTACCAGTTTCAGGAAACCGAGATGAACGGTCAACCCATTGATTTTGAAACCTACCGTGGCAAAGTATTACTCTTAATGAACACTGCTAGTAAGTGTGGGTTTGCTCCGCAACTCAAGGGGTTTGAGGCCATGTACCAAGAATACCATAACCAAGGATTAGAATTGTTAGGTTTACCATCAAACCAGTTTCACCAGGAACTGAGCACCGATGAAGAAACCGAGGACTACTGTCAAGTCCACTACGGCGTCACCTTCCCAATGACGAAACGAATTCGGGTGAACGGCGCCGGCGAAGATCCGCTGTTCGCCTACTTGAAGGCCCAAACAAACAGCGGCCGGATCAAATGGAACTTTACTAAGTTTCTCATTAACCGTGATGGGACACTCATCAAACGGTTTCCCCCGCGGACCACTCCCGAAAAAATGCTGCCGGACGTCATTGCCGCACTGAATGAATCCAACGAAGGTTAAGTCGTCGGTCCTAAATAGACAATCAACGACTAAATAGAGCGACCGCCCGCCAATTAACAGATAATTGGTTCCGGACGGTCGCTCTATTTTTATCGCGGGTACCCCATGTCCCTATGGCAACATCCCTCCTTACCTGATAGAATGGGAAGCATAATCCTACGCAAAAGGAATGATCAAATGGCGACGTTACAATTACTTCCCCTCTTAATTCTGACGGGAGCTGCCGTTTGGGTTGGAATTGTGCTATGGCGGCAAAGCCCCTCCTGGCTGGACCGGCTTCTCGCCGTTGCCCTTCCCGTCTATGTCATCTGTGTTTTCAACCTCATTTTTACGACCGTTCACCTTAGTTTTATTCAGAGTCTCCCCTACCGGTATCTTTGGGTGGGTAAGGCCCAGGTCATTATTATTCCCTTTCAGGGCTATGATGAACAATCAATACTGAACATTATCATGACGGTTCCCCTCGGGATCTTCATCGCCCTATTAGGCCGTGACCAACTCCCTAAGTTAACCACCGTATGCCTGATTGGCCTAACCACCGGACTATTTAATGAAGGGATGCAATTTATTTTGGATCAGCTCATTTCTTTAAACCGGACGGTCGACATTATGGACGTCATTGATAACGGCTTAGGTGTCATACTTGGTTACTTGCTTGGCCTTGGTCTTCTCGTTTTCTTCCAACGATACTTTCATCTTCCTCCCCACAAATAATTAGCGTTGCTCCACGTCAAATTGGGCCGTTAGCTAAGATCACAATCTGATCGATTAGCTAACGGCCCAATTTTAATTTAATTTCGGTTAATTTCCGTCCGCCTACTTAATTTTCAACTGACTCAACTGTTCCTGAACGGTCGCTAAATCGACGCCGGCTTGAAGTAAAGCCCCCGCCGTATAGGCACCTTCAACCAACGCCACATCGTATAGATGCACGGGCTTGGGACTCATTTCAATTGCCATCGATAAGTTCATCTTGGCACTACCTAGGTCATAGAAAGCTAAAACTTCGTCGGCTGTATTCGATTCAATTGCGGCGTTAATTTTGGCCACGCTAGTTCCAATTTCACCTTCATCGGTGCCGCCCGCCGTGGTAATTGCAACGTCAGCCGCGCCCTGTTCAACTAAGGTTTTTACTCCCGCTGCTAAACCGGCAACGTGCGACACAATCACAATTCCTAATGTCATCCCACTAACCCCACTTCAAATAAGTTATGAAACAAATATCCGCTGGACACGGCGCCTGGATCAAGGTGCCCGATCGACTTCTCACCAACGTAAGAGGCCCGGCCCTTCGTCGCCTTCATGTCCTTAGTTGATTCAACCGCATCGTCAATAACGATTGGGGTGACGTTCCCCCGCTTTGCGGCCTTAACGACCGGTTCCCAAACGTCCAGCATCGTTTTTTCACCGGGCTTGGAATCCCCGCGTTTTTCCATGGCCTTCATCGCCTTATCAAGGATTTTCACCATGTCGGTGGTCCTTTGACTTTCCTTGTACATTTCTAAGAAGGCCGTGCCATATAGGGCTCCTGAGGCACCTCCCACCTTGCTGACAATTGCCATAGCAACCGCCTTAAACGTTGACGGCACATCATCCGGCGCCGTTAACAGGGCCGCCTCAATGGCATCGGCCCCCCGAGCTAAGTTACTGCCGTGATCCCCGTCACCGATGACTGAATCTAATTCATTGAGGTACCCTTTATTAGCCTTAATATCCTTGGTCCACCCGTTCATCCACTGGGCAATGGTTTCAACTGTTAACATCTAATCCCTACTTTCTTACCATGGCGATTGTATTCACCGGGTAGTTTAATTGTTTGAGCCACTGGTCCTCCCTCAGTTTGAGCAGGGTTAATGACACACCGGCCATATCTAACGACGTCATAAAGTTCCCGACCTTAGTAAAATCAGCCTGGACGCCAAAGTCGGCCAGCTGATTGAGAACATCCCGCATAAAGACAAATTGTTCCATTAGTGGCGTCGCGCCCATCCCGTTAACCAAGACGGCGTAGTGGTCCTCTGGGGTAAAGTTAAATTCATCATTCAACCGGGCCAATAATTCTTCGGCTAGTTTGGCAGAGGGCTGCATTTCTTCACGCCGATAACCGGGTTCGCTATGAATTCCGACGCCGTATTCAACTTCATCCTCCGCCAGGGTAAACCCAGGTTTACCAACCTCGGGTACGGTAGCCGCACTCAGGGCCACCCCGATCGTTTTCAGATTGGGCAGAACCTGTTTGGCCAAGGCTTCAATTTCGGACAAACTCGCACCACTATCTGCAGCGGCACCTAAGATTTTTTCCATGAGGACCGTACCAGCAACGCCGCGCCGGCCCTGAGTGTATGTACTATCCTCTACCGCAATATCATCATCGACCACAATAAACCGAACGTCGATATCGTCCATGACCGCCATCTCACGGGCCATATCAAAGTTCATGATATCTCCGGAGTAGTTCATAATAATCATGAAAACCCCTTTACCGTGGTCGGCGGTCTGAATGGCTGCTAAAATTTGATCAGGGGTGGGCGATGAAAAAATCTGGCCACAAACCACCGCTGACAGCATTCCCTCACCAATGTAACCCGCGCTGGCTGGTTCATGCCCCGTTCCACCACCGGTAATTAAACCGACTTTATTCGTCATTGATTCTTCCTGACTGCGAACTAAAACCAGAAGATCATCGAGCCGTTTAACGTATTCGGGATAGCTCAGGGCCATTCCATCAACCATTTCTGTCACAATTTGTGTGGCATCATTCATTATTTTTTTCAAATAGACCACCTCTTTCAAAAGTAATTCCGCCTCTAGTATACCTTTTTTTGATCGTTTGTAACCGTTAACGCAACTCGTCAGGCCAATTAGTTCCTTGTCGTCTCCTCCCGCTTTATAATGAACGTATTAACGCAAAGGGAGACGATCTAATGGCTGCACCATTCATTTGCTACTTTACTTACACTGGCAATAGCAAAAAAATTGCGGAAACCGTCCAGGCTTACATTGGGGGAAACACGGTTGAAATTAGGGCAACCACGCCGTACTCATCCAATTACCAGACAACGGTTAAACAGGCCCAGCAAGAACACAATGACCTCAGTTACCCGGCAATTACGATTCCGGCAATTAACTGGGCCAGCTTTAATAACCTCATCCTTGTCTTTCCAAACTGGTACGATTCCATTCCACGCCCCGTTGCCACCTTCTTTAAGCAGGCCGATTTAAAGGGGAAGAACGTCATTTGCCTCGTCTCCAATTCATCGAGCGGAACGGGCGACTGCATAACAGATTTACACGATGTCAACGACGAGTCAGAAACGATTGATGGGATCTCCGTCTCGGATCCGAGTTGGACCGGATACGTGGACGTCGTCAAGTCCGATTTAAACTAATGTAACGACCAAACGAAGCTTCGGATAAATGACCAGCTTCGTTTTTTTACTGGCGTTTGAAGAAGCCGTTAAAATTTTCTGGTTTTTTCCCGTTTAGTTAACATTGGCGTTACACTAAGAGTATGACATTTAAGGAGTGAATCCACATGAACCTTTTACATAACGGACTCAAGGGAATTGAAGTTGGCTACGGGATTTTATTATTCTGTCTGATTGCCCTAACCGTGACCCAATTCATTTACGCGTACCAAACGAAGCGTCAGTTTCAATTGACCAGCGGATTTCAAGAAATTCACCGCCAAAATCAGTTGGGCCGACAACTGGATGCCACATTGAACGCTCTTTTTCGGCTAACATTAGCCGGATTATTAGTCGTTGCCATTAGTCTAATCGTGACCCTCTTTTTCCTTAATGAATCCTATAGTGTGGTCTTAAACCATCAATTTACTTTTGATATGGTATTTGGGATCGTCATTTTTCTGACGGGCCTAATTCTGGCCTACTCGGTTAACCGTAACAATAACCTATTAATCAATCAAGTTAACCCCCAATGGCACGGTCAGCCGCTATCCTTTGTCCCTATGTCCAAACCAATCTTGACCGCCATGATCCACGGCAGCCGAACTCTGGCTCTGGCCGGCCTGATCATTATGATTTCAGCGGTTGTTGCCCGCACAGGACTTAACGCTGTGATTTAGTTTACTTACGGTTTCGTTGATCCATCCCCATAATAAATTAAAGCCGCCAGCAAGTTCGAATTGAACGTTGTTGGCGGCTTTAATTTATCAATACTTCCCCGGCTTTTATCCTATTTCGCTAACATTTAGTCCGATTTTAATCAGATTAGCCAGGGGGTCTTGAACTTTGTGACAAAGTTAGCTATAGTGAAAGTGATTCTTGGAATCGTTTACATATTTATCATTAGTTGAGAGGATGGTACCAATTATGAGTGAACGTAGTTATGACTTTTTAATGCCGAGTGTTAACTTTTTCGGCCCCGGAGTGATCAAGCAGATCGGGGATCGGGCTAAAATGTTAGGAATGAAGAAACCCCTAATCGTAACCGATAAAAATTCAGTGAACTTAAAGAACGGGGCTGTGGATCAAACCCTAGCCTCCCTCACCGAAGCCGGTGTCGCCTACGTGATGTTTGACAGCGTTGAACCCAACCCCAAGGTCAGAAATATTCAGGCCGGTAAGAAAATGTACCAGGAAGAAAACTGTGACTCCATTATTACCGTAGGTGGCGGTTCAGCACACGATACCGGGAAGGGAATTGGCATTATCCTCACTAACGGTGACGATATTACCCAACTAGCCGGAATTGAAACCTTAGAAAATCCCCTCCCACCATTAATTGCCGTTAACACAACTGCCGGAACAGGATCAGAATTAACTCGGCACGCAGTAATCACGAACGAAGAAACCCACTTGAAGTTTGTGGTGGTTTCCTGGCGGAATATTCCGTTAGTTTCCTTTAACGATCCCACCCTTGAGTTAGACATTCCGGATGCCATCACCGCATCAACCGGGATGGACGCCTTTGTTCAAGCCGTGGAACCTTACGTTTCAACCGATCACAACCCCATTACCGATTCACAATGTATTCAAGCCATCAAGTTAGTTGAAGAATCCCTTCGCCAAGCCTATGCCAACGGCCACGACTTGGATGCCCGGACTAAAATGGTCGAAGCCGAAATGTTAGCTGGGATGGCCTTTAATAACGCTAACTTAGGCTACGTCCACGCAATGGCACACCAATTAGGCGGCCAATACGATGCTCCCCACGGGGAATGCTGTGCCCTTTTGCTCCCCTACGTTGAACAGTGGAACCTGATTGCTTGTCCCGATCGGTTTGCTGATCTCGCCCGGTTTATGGGTCAAAATACGGATGGTTTACCCACCCGTGAAGCCGCTGAATTAGCCATTGAAGCTATGCAGCAACTCTCATCCGACGTTGGAATTCCCGCTTCCATCAAAGCCATTGGGGCTAAGCCAGAGGACTTCGAGCTGATGGCCGAAAACGCCCTTAAGGATGGGAACGCCCTTTCGAACCCCCGGAAGGGAACCAAGGAAGATATCGTTAAAATTTTCCAAGCCGCCTATGACGGCGACCTCAGTGAACTCTATTAAGCTCTCCGATTGAATCACATTCGTTAGAATAATCGGCCCATTTCGTATATCCGTCGGCTTGTTTAGCCTGCTATTATACGCATTAGGTCAACAAAAATAAACAGTGTATCCATAAATAGTATGGATACACTGTTTATTTTTTTGATCAAAGTCCCTTATGTTCCGATCGAACTTTTTTACTTGGGTTCCTCGTACCTTTGGCCCCGGACGTAAATTGCGATAGCATACCCAACGGTTAACACCGCCAGCAATCCGCTTGCCCACCAAATCGTGGTGACTCCCCACCGATTTTGTAAAATTGCCGATACCATGGCTCCCAGGGCAAAGCAAACAACCAACTGAAGAAAAATTAGCGCCGTCGTGAGCTGATGGTGGTCGTGGGTGGTGACAAAGTTAGCGAGTCCTACCATAGCCTTTTTAATGTTTCCCGTGGAGAAAACGTTATTGTAAGCCCGCCCCTCAATCTGGCTGAACACCGTCGTCTGCATGGCCATCACACAGGCAAGTAACGGAACAATTGCAATGTTTGGCAGGGACCGGGGAAGGATCCCCACCACCGCAAAAATGATAACTTCCAAACTCAGGACGGGAACCCGCCAGTAATGGGTCCGATGTTTTTTTCGAATAATTTCCCCCAGAAAACACCCGAAAGCAAAGGCACAGATAGTTACCAGCTTAGCGGTAACCCCGTTAAAATCCTGGTTGGCAATGTTCACACTCGTAAAGATAATGTTTCCCGTTTGTCCCGCAGCTAAAATTCCGCCCCGCTGTACAAACGTGTACGCATCGATAAATCCTCCCACCATCATTAAAGCGTTGGCCATAATGCGGGTTGAATAAATCTCCGGAAAATCCTCTTTTTCAGCCATTGTTATCTGTCCCCTTCGGTTCGGTCATTTGGGATTGCACCTTTTGTTCCCGTTCGTAATCCCGAAAAACTAAGTATAACGCAATGTTTGCTACTAACGCCATTCCGAATAGAATAATGAACGCGCAAATTGCGCCAACCTTCGTACCCGAAACGTAGGCGATACCACGTTTTCCCGCTTGAAAACCGGCGATGACACTGGCAGGAATCGTGGTTCCAGCAGCCCCCGCAAACTGTTCAGCGGTATCAAATACGGCGTTACCACTTTCCCGTTCACCGCTGGCAAGGTCATCATCCCCGCTGGTCATTAGGTTACTGGTCGACACCCCAATGCCAAACATGTAACCAAAGTAAATCATTGAAATCAGAAAGGCCCCCATAAATTGGCCACTAATAATAAAGGCGAGTAACCCCAAGGTATAAATAACCGTTCCAACGGGCAAGACCTTTTGGGCCCCTAGCCGATCCAACCAGCGCCCGCTTACGGGTGCCACCAGCGCGGAAAACAGAGCCCCGGGAAAGACAACCCACGCCGCCACTATTGGGGTCTGCCGGTTAACAATTTGAACGTAATTAGAGAGAATAAATCCCACCGCTACCGCTGCTACCTGACTGATGAAAAAGGCTACTAACTGCCGACGAAATGACGCCACCTTAAAAATTGCGAGGTTAATAATGGGGTGCGTCAATTCCTTTGATCGATGTACGAATCCCCAAGTCGCTAGGCCGCTAAGACCAAGGCACCCCCACGTCAGCCAGGGACTAATCGCCGAATTCTTAACGGACGCCAACCAAAAGGTGGCACTAGCCAGCATGACGGCAATGAGAATCACACTCCACCCGTCTAAGTGAACGTCAGTCGTTTTTTGGATGGGGTGAATCGTTCTAATTCCTAGGAGGAAGGCAACCACCACCACAATGGCGCTTAGGAAGAAAATCCAGCGCCAATTAAGTAGCTGAACCATTAAACTCCCAAATACCGGACCAATCGCCGGTCCTAGGGTAGCAATGAGGGTTCCGACCCCCATCATCACCCCCCACTTCGACTCCGGCACCGTTTTAATAATCGTGTTATACATCAGTGGAATCGCTAATCCACCGGCGGCCCCTTGCACCATGCGGCCCACTAGTAAAATAATAAAGTTGGGTGCCCAGCCGCTGATAAACAACCCGATTAAGAACAGGCTAACGGCGGTCACAAAAAGGTGCCGGGTCGAAAAACGCTTCATAAAAAAAGGTGATAAACAGACCACAATCGCAACTGCGAGACTATACGAACTAATAACCCACTGAGCAACGTCCGTTGTTACGGAAAAGGCCCCCATGATTTTCGGCAGGGCAATATTTAAGGCCGTATGGACTGTTGTCCCAATGAGGCTTAGTAACCCCGTCGCAAGTACCGCTAACCAGACCGAAACTGGAACGGCCGGTTGTTTTATTGATCTCATTTTAGTCACTCCCATCATCCACTCTGGTAATAATTATACAGCGGACTCCCAAGGCGGCGGTGTTCAAGCACTCCCAAATCACTCATGTCCCCAGTTAACCCGGTGCCTCCCCCAATTCACCATAAAACGGGGATGATGGCCAACCTCGATCAAACGCTAATCGAAATTTGTCATCATCCCCGTTTTGAAAAACTTAACCGGTCTAAAAGCCCAGTTGATTCCACTGGCCAATTACCGGATTGGGTAAAAAGGCTGACGCTGTTTTTTGAGCCTGGGTACTCAAGGTTTGCCACCTCGACTGATCCGTTAATAAGTTGAGGACTTGATTGGCCATCTCCTTAAGATCAGCCTCTGGCACCAGGACGCCGTTTTTACCGGTATGAATTAAACTGGCCGTATCTGGAACGTCAAAGGCAATCACCGGCACACCATAGCTCATGGCTTCAAGTGCTGTGATGCCAAACGCCTCCTGTTTAGCTGGTGATAGCAGGACCCGACCCGTGGCGTACCGCTCCCCCAGTTGGTCGTCCGAAAGGTATCCCGCAAAGTCAACGGCCGAATCCACTTCCAGATCCTTAGCCAGCTGCTTGAGTTCCTCTAAGTACTCCGTGCTTGACGCATACCCAATCAGACTCATTCTAGCCTCAGGATTAACCGCCACGACCCGTTTAAATACTTGCAGGGCCATCTCAGGCCGCCGATCCTTGGCTAGGCGGCCAACGCAAAGCAGCTGATGATCCGGTGCGCCTTCCGTTACTTGATGCTCATGATGCTCCGTCACCACGGTGTCAGGAATCACACAGACGTTAGAATCAGGGTATAGCTCGGTGAGCGCCTCCTGCTGGCGAACGGTCGGGACCAAAATTCCATCGTAGCTCTCTTTGAGGGTCGTTAAGACCGGCTGATAAACGTCGTAGGGGGTCGTTGAGCCATCGGCATGAACGTTTTCCGTTAACCCATGAAAAGCGGCCCAGCGGGAACGAACCGGAGCGACCTTTGCAATCACTGCGTCTAACGACCGACGATCAGAAATTAGGACGGCTTCCCCATCCTTACCGACGAGTTGATTTAAAAAGTATAGGAATAACTCATCTTCCGTATTAAATCGTTGATCACCATCCGCTTGAGTCAGTTTCCACATGGTCGGCTGGAGCTGTCCGTCAACGTTCATAAAGGTTTCTTCAATGACGGTTGCCCCCGCACGGTTCAAGTAGTACCGAGCCCCTAAATTGCCGTCGGGATGAAAGTAATCAATGGACGAGATAAAGCCCCGCCAATCATAATTCTCACGTCGGGTGGGATTTCCAGCCCGATCATTCCACATAATCTCGTTGACTAACCCGACGGTTCCTGGCAGCACCGTAATCTTGGCTACCTGACGCCCCGCCTCATCCAGGGTCGAATAATTAGGTCCGTGGGAATGAATGTGGTAAGTATCCAAGGCAAGTTGCGGCACCAACCGAAGGGGCAATTCTTCACCGGTTTCATACAGAAGGCCCTGAAAATAATCATACATGTTAATTGACTCATCCGCCGTCAGGTTCATTGCCTCACGGTCATGGGATATAAATCGGTTATAGTTTCTGGAGACGTAAACGGCACGTTTCCCCACCTGGTTAAACAACCGGGTTCGGTTGGCCTGCGCATGTTCCGTTCCTGAATTAAGGGTAAAAATATTTTCACTAATAAAATAGTTCATGGTCACACCCCACTTCGATCCAAGGTGATATAGCGATTGGCTGCGAGTTTGGCCGGCCAGAGTCGATCGGCATCCACCATTAATGACTGCCACCCCTGCCAAACGGCTGCTTCAGAGTATCTACCGGCAGAGTCGTAGGCTCCCTGACATAGCCGTTCAGCTAGCTTCGGGTTTTGGAGCACTTCAATCATGCGTTTCGCGAGTGCCTGATAGTCGCCGTTTGGAACGACATAACCGTTAACGTCGTCCTCCACGATTTCATTTGGGCCATAATTCACATCGTAGGTAAATGAAATTAACCCGTGTGAAATCGCCTCTAAAATCGCTAAGTTAAACCCTTCCATTCGGGACGTTAATCCGTACATCATTGCCTGATTTTCCACAGCGTCGATATCAGTGGTATAGCCCTTTAGGTGAACGGTATCCTCTAAATGATTTTCCTTAATCACGGTTTCAATCATTCGCCGGGCCTTATAGTTATCGGATGAATCCGCGTAGCCGTATAAATCCAGGGTTACCTCGGGGACCGTCTGCTTCACAATGGCTACCGCTCGGACTAAATCGTCCAGACGCTTTTCCCAGGCTAGCCGGGCAAACACCACCATCTTTCCAAACTGACGTTTTTTGACGGGAATTTGTTTGGCGGCTAACCGAGCGTCACTCACTACTCCCACCGGAATGGTAAATAGGTGGGCACGGGGTTGAAACCGTTCCAATACATCTTGAGTTTGCTTTTTAGTGGCTGATACCACCGCATCGTAACCGTCCATTGCATTTAGCGAAAATTCATAGTTGTTATTCAGAATTTTTTCCCACGGATTTTGGGCATCGCCAGTTTGAGCATTATGTAAATGAAAAACGGTATAAGCGGGTCGTTTAAGGTGTAGGAACCCCCAGTCGGCCAAGTGACTGCGATCCATAACAAAAATATTGGGGTGCGCGAGCGACCAATAATCCGCGTTAACGGCGTCTAAAAAGTGCCGGGTAAATTCCTCAATTGTGTCGAACGTATACTCCTTATGGTCGTGGACGTCATTCAGGTACCAGCCCGTTTGCCGCCACTCCTGCTCCATATCATACCGGTGATAGCCCTCAATCACTGGCTGACCGTGTAAATCATACCAGGTCTCCGTTCCAATTTTATTATCAGGCGTATAGTGATCAGCCAAACTTAAAAAGCCGCGCTCGTCGTAATGATCCACCCGGTATAAATTATTAAAGCCATCAAAAAGCTCGACACTTTTAACGCGGTGGTTTTCACCCGCGTAGTTAATTCGGCCCAACAACTGGTGGTCGGCATCATACACTAAGTAGCGGCTTTCATCAGGATCTTCGTCGTAAACTGCCGCAGCCACCCCAAAATCAATATCGTGAACCCCAACAAATTTAGGGGTTACCGTTTGGGTACCCTGAAAATAGTCAAACATATTTAAAATTTGCTGATCGGTTAGTCCCGCTTGATGACTAGTCTTGTGCAGGGTTGGGTTCCAATCCCGTAACAAAATCAGCGCGGGAACCTGATGAGCCAAAAAGAGCTGCATCCGTTTTAATTCGGCGTGCTCAATTCCAGATTTCATCGGTTGCAAAGAACTATTAAAAAAGAAAATCATACGGTGATCCTCCTTGTGGACTTGATTTAATCACTCATCCCCGTTAATTTTAACATGTTCCCCGTTAAACCGATTAGTGGATGCCTAATAGGTACCCCAGCCCTGCTAAAATAACGCCTAATAACAATGATAAGCCGTCGTAGATCATGCCGTCTCTGCGCTGACCATCCTTCATTAAAATGATCGACTCGTTCATCCAAGTCGAAAACGTAGTTAATCCCCCACAAAACCCGGCCCCCAAGAACGTTTGCCATTCAATGGTCGGACTAATTCCAGTGAGCCACCCTAAAATAAAGGATCCCCCGAGGTTAATCAGCAGCGTTGAATAGGGAATTGCCATCCGTGCGTTCAACGGCTTAAATAAATTCATAATTTCAAACCGGCTTAGTGCCCCAAGGGTCGCACCCAATCCAGCTAAGACCGTTAAATTCATGTTACAATCCCCCTTCCTTCTTATGGATAATTCGGTTACTCAGTCGAACACCAAGGTAGGCACAGGTCAAGCCCCCGAACAGACTAACCATAACGTAAAGGATGGCCCAACTGAACTGATTAGTACGCAGAAGTATATAAAAATCCGTTGAAAACGTCGAAAACGTTGTAAAACTACCAATTAAGCCCGTACTCAACCCCGTTAGCCAAACATCTGACAGGGGTAAAATAGCGGGCAACCCCTCAGTAACAAACGCCAGTAAAAAACATCCTAACAAATTAATGGTACAAATTAACCAATAATGGTCGCCGACAAGTGGAATTAACGTCAAAGCTTCACGCAAAGCTCCCCCGACAAAAGCAAAAGCAGCAACGGAAATGAATTTCCGCATTCTCGTTCCCTCTCTCAAATAAACTATTCCTCCATTTTTTCATCTTTTAAATCTAACGTCAATGCTAGGTAGTCGCCTTTTTTGAGAAAACGTGCTAAAGTGAAAGGAATTAGGGGCTTAAAAAAATCGTTGTGGGGATAAAACGCACCAAATCAAGCTTAATAGCGAAAAGATTAACAAATTCACCATACTTTTTTAACAATTAAACAATTTTTTTCTGTTAAAGGTTTACAGGCGGTTATATTTTAGCTATACTAAGGGTACATATTCGGATTGTCGTCCGCCACAGTAATGTTTTTGAGATGATTCTCACCAGTAATGGGCTCTTACGTGAATTGCCATTATTGATTCTAATTACTGTACACATATATCATACTTATTCTACCGGCCGCGAAGTTTTTCGCAGCTGGCTTTTTGTTTTTTGGAGGCTTTTAGCGTTTTAAGCCAGCAAAAAAGCACAAGGGCCCTATCCCTTGTGCCAGTTAATTGAAAATTCGCTGCCAATAACATTAAAGCAGTGTTGGCCGATTGAATGTGGATTAAAAGGTATCAACGATAATAAATAGTTAATCCCGTATACAAAAAATGTAAAGTTAATCCGTTAGCAAATCCCGGTTTGCTAACCAAACATCCCAATCAATGCCGCTAATCGGTTAACCCTATTCAACCGACTGTAAAGAAGCCCGTTGGTGGCGTTGCCGAGCTTCAGCAATAATTGCCCGTTCTTCATTTACCGCGTCGTTAAAATGACGTAGTGAAGTCCGGTCAACAACCTTAGCTCCGTAACCTTTGGCTACGTTGACAACCTGTTTGAATGCTTCTCTCTCATGTCCTTGATCGATTTGCTTAAGCATATTGTCACCCCCAAATATTTCCTGTAGTTAACTACTTTTACAATTTTAATTATAAAGTGGCCACCCCCGTAGGTCTAGAAGATGTCATTTTTATCAAATATTTTTTACAAAAAATGAAATATAAGGGATTTTTATGGGTTCCAATTTATTTTTTATCGTCCGAAACGACTGTCATCACAACCATTTCAGGGCGTTAAATGCCAAAACAGCCGAAAAGTGACGTTACTTGACGTCCCTTTTCGGCTGTTTTGGGTTAGTTTAAGTGGATTCGGTGTAAAAACCGTTGCCATAATGTGAGTTTAGTCACGTCTTTCTTCCGGGACGCCTGACTGGTTGCCGCTTTGTCGTCCATGTAGACAATTTTACGCCACCGTTCTTGTTCCTGACGACTCATTTTCTTTTTTGCCAACTTGCTTGCTCCTTGATTAATCCTGGGACTCAATCTGATGCTCGGTTGCCGTCTTATCTAACTTGGCCACCTGAGAAAAATCTTGAATAAATTGAAGCACCCACTCAGCCTTATCTTCACCAAAAGTTTCAATCCACGAAGCAAAGAGGTCGTGAACCCGCTTGGTGATTTCTTCTTCGGCTTTTCTGCCGCTAGCAGTGAGCTTTAAGTACAAGCGCCGGCGATCTGTTTCATCAGGTAATTGATAAATATAATCACGCTTCAGGAGAACCTTAATTTGACGCGAAATGGCACTTCGAGTAACGCGCCGCTCACTAGCAATGTCCATGAGGGTCACGTGTTTTTGCTTAGCCACCGTGTGTAAAATCAGGTACTGTTCAAACGAAAGTTGAAACTCCCTAGCTGGTTCAGATACAAATTCATCAAGGTACTTCAGCGAATTCATATAAACCTCAATAAACGATTCAAGTAACCTATCCTCCACGTCAACGCTCTCCCTTCTAAAATAAATACAGCATCTATTTTAGCATGCGTTTAGGACAAAAACCATCCTATTTTAGGAACCCAGAGCGACGTAATCGCTTACGTTTTCTTCCTATGCTAGAATAAAATTAAAGAATCCCAGGAGGATATTATGAAGCTTTCTAACCTATTAATGATTATAATCTCAGGCTCCCTACTTTTAGCGGGATGCCAAGTCAACCAGCAGTCATCGGAATCAAAGACCAGTTCCCTTCACGCGGCTAAAACTAAAACAGCCGTTCCCGCGACATTCAGGCAGCAAACCTTTACCGTTAAGAATGAGGCAAGTTTTACCCTCACCAATCACGCCGTTGAAAACAGTTCCACTAAGAACCGGCAGTTACTGGTGATCCGAATGACCGTTAAAAATCTCGGCAAAAGGGAGTTTACTCCCGCCGACGTCTGGTCGAAGTACGTTTGGGCCGAACAGGATGGTAAGCGGCTGACGACGGGAAACCTCGCCTTTTCGACTAACCAGACTAGCGACAATAATCTGATGAACCGTTCGGTAATGCCCGTTAAACCCGGTCAGTCCGCCAAAATTTTAGCAACCTTTGAGCCTAAAACAAAGTCCATTATTAACGTTCACTTTACCAACCAGAAGAATACGATTCACGTTTCCCGGTATACCGTTAGATAGGAGATTAATGATGTCAGAACTAATTGATCGCGTTCACCAAGTTGAATTAAAAAGTTTAGCCACGTTTATTGAGTTGTGCGAGGCCCACCAGTTAACCTATACCCTCCTTGGCGGGTCGCTTTTGGGCGCTATTCGCCACAAGGGTTTTATCCCGTGGGATGATGACTTAGACGTGGGAATGCCCAGAGAATCCTACAATCAGTTTATTGAGTTGGCTAAAACCGAACTGCCAGCCGACTACTTCCTTCAGACCGAAACTAGCGACCAAAACTACGCGTGGGGGTATATGAAACTCCTGGACCGAAAGACCTACATCGTTGAACGCAATAACGTCAACAATGCACGGAAGGGCGTCTTTATTGATATTTTCCCGCTGGACCGAATTCCCAATGACCAGGGAGCACGGGACGTCCAAATTCAAACGGTTCGAGAAACGACCATCCGATTGCTCATTCGACTTGGGTACCGCTATTTTGATACCCCCTTTCGAACCTTCTTCGACAAACACGATCATACTAAGCAGGAAGACGCCCAACAACTGCGAACCCGCCGACTGACAGCCATGACCCAATATAACCAGGATAACCAGCTCACCCACGTTAAAAACCTTTCCTCCCAGTACGACTACGACCAAGAAGTGTTTACAATCGATCAAATCCACCATTTAATTACCGTTCCGTTCGAAACCTTGCAGGTCAAAGTTCCGGCCGACTATGACACGATTCTCACCCAGATGTACCATGATTATCAACAGTGGCCCGACGAAGCAGATCGAGTGTCAAAGCACCTGAATCAACTTATTATGGATAACCAAGTTTTTTATAACCGTTAAACCCAGCATTGGGAAGGAGCAGGATCTATGGCTAGTCATTACTTTGGCGCAATTTTACTCAACGTTACCAGCCTTCAGCTAGCAATTGTTAACCTTAAAACCCACCAGGACGTTACCCGGGTAACATCGAATGTGGCCCTCGGGGAAAATATTTATTCTCACGAACCCATTCCCTATTCAACGGTAATGGAAGCCGCTGACGCCTTAAAGGGGTTCCTTCAGCAGCTAAAGGACTATGACGTGACCCACTTCAAATTATGGGGGTCAAATGCCTTATCCACCGCTGTGAACGCCAACTTGGTGGCCGATCAATTATTCGTTCGTACGGGCATGCACGTTCACTGGCTATCAACCGGAGAGGAGGCCTACTACCGCAACATTGCGGTGGCTGAACAGACAAACGGGTACCTCTACTTCAATAAGAAGCCCACGGTGCTGTTAAGTTTGACCTCCGGGAACACCAACGTTTCCCTGTTTAAGCACGGCCAATATGAATTCTCCCGGAATATGAAACTCGGGCCGTTAAGAATTGAAGACGTTCTTCATGACTTGCAAGCCACCGCACCAAATCCGGTGGAAGTCCTGGCGGATTACATCAATCACGTTGTTGAAGACTTCTCCCGGTTTATGGCCTTTAAGGATAAAAAACACCGGGTGGTTCTCATCGGGGCCGGTCCCGTTAACCAATTTTTTATGGCGCCCCAGGAAGAACTCCAGGAAATCTCGGTTAAAAAATTTAGTCAATTTGCCAAAATGGTTCGGGAATCCTCCGACCAATACCTGATGGACTACCTTAAATTAGACGACCAGCGCGTCCAAATGGTCTTACCGGAAACCCTCCTGATTGCCCGGCTGCTGGAATTCGTCGAAGCCGATTCGATCACTCTGACCCGGGCAAACGTTCTGGATGGTCTTCTCATTAATGCCACCCTAAAACGGGCAAAACGCCGGCCCTACCTCAAGCAGGTTATTACTGCAGCTACCAACTTTTCGGACCGGTACCGGGTTGATCCGGCCCACAGAGATATTGTGACGGGATTTGCCCTTCACCTTTTTGACCAGCTCAAACCGATTCACCAGCTGCCGGAACGCGACCGGCTTTTGCTGCACGTGGCGGCTCTTGATCACGACGTCGGTGAGTTTATCGATGATGACGAACACTACGTTCATTCAGAGTACATCTTGTCACAGGTGGAGCTCATTGGTTTGTCCACCGAGGAAATTCAAACGATTGCGTCTGTTTCCCGGTACCACAGCTCGCAAACCCCCACGAACCATCCCGAAGCCTTCAATTTGCTCCCGCCCAAGAAGCGAATTGAAATTGCCAAACTTGCGGCTATTTTGCGAATTGCGGATGCCTTGGATGACGACGGACTCCAAAAAATCAAGAAAATTTCGGTATCCATTCAGGACCCCAAACTGATCATCACCGCCGAAAGCGACGATGAAATTGCTCTTAACCGCTGGGTCTTTAACTCTAAGGCCAAATTTTTCAGTGAAGTTTACGGCCTAATTCCGGTCCTAAAACAAAGGAGGCTGCACAAATGACCATTGACTTTCACAATCCAGATTATTACACCAACCGTGAACTCAGCTGGTTTGACTTTAACTTTCGGTGCTTAGAGGAAGCCCGGGACAAAAATAATCCGCTACTTGAGCGCCTCCGATTTTTAGGTATTACCCAAAGTAACGTCGACGAGTTCTTTAGCGTTCGGGTAGCCTCCGTCGCTAAATTAGTGGACGTTAACTACGATAAGCCCGACGCGGCCGGAATGACACCGAGGGAACAATTAATTGCCATTCATGAGAAGGCGCACCAACAAGTATCCCAACAGTATTCCACCCTAAAGCGCTCCCTCCTTCCGCTGCTAGCAGATATCAACGTCCATTTACTGCGGCCGGAAGATCTGACGCCTAAGCAGACGGAGTACATTGAAAAGTACTTTAACGATGAGCTTTATCCGGCTCTGACCCCGATGGCGGTTGATACATCACGGCCGTTTCCGTTCATCGGGAGTAACACACTAAACATTGCTCTGCGGGTAAATAAGCGGGGCCACACCACCGAGCAGCAGTTTGCCACCCTCCAAGTCCCGGACGTTTTCTCCCGGGTAGTGAGTTTGCCCGACGCCGAAAACGACTTCATCCTGCTTGATGACATCATTAAACAGTACATTGGCCGCCTCTTTATTAACTATGACGTTCAAGAAGCTGCGACCTACCGGGTTTTGCGTGATATGGACTTGGACGTTGCCGATGAAGATACCTCTGACCTCTTAAAGGAAGTTCAGCAGCAGCTCAAGCAGCGGGAACACGGCCCAGTAATGCGGCTTGAAGTCGCCAAAAAGATGTCCAAAAAACTGCGCCATAAACTTGCCGAATCATTGGACGTTCCAGAATTTGCCGTCTATGACATTCCGGGTCCCATTGACCTGACCTTCTGCAATGAAATGGCCAAAAAGGTGACGGGCCATGACGACCTGAACTACCCGCCATTTAAGTCTTACCAAAATCCGGCCTTAGACAGCCACCATAACATTTTCGATACGATTAGGCAGCGGGACTACATCATGCAGCATCCCTACGATTCCTTCAATCCCGTGACTGAATTAATTCATCAAGCGGCCATCGATCCCGATGTGTTAGCCATTAAAATGACGCTGTACCGGGTCTCTGGCAACTCACCGATCATTAAGGACCTCGGGACCGCCGCTGAAAACGGCAAACAGGTAACGGTTCTGTTGGAGGTGAAGGCCCGGTTCGATGAAGAACATAACGTTCATTGGGCGCGAACCTTGGAAAAGAAGGGGTGCCACGTTATTTACGGGTTAATGGGGCTTAAGACCCACTGTAAGCTCGCTTTGGTGGTTCGCCGGGAAGAAGACGGAATTCGGCGCTACATGCATATGGGTACCGGAAACTATAACGACGTCACCGCCCGCTTCTACACCGACCTCAGTCTCCTAACGGCCAATACTGAAATGGGAATTGATGCATCCAATATTTTCAATATGCTGTCTGGCTTCTCTGAGCCCCCTTACTTTCATCTGCTTCATATTTCACCAAACGGAATTCGCGACTTTTTAACCGAAAAAATCCATAACGAAATCAAAAACGCCAAGGCAGGTTTATCCGCGCACATTTGGATGAAAATGAACTCGCTCTCGGACGCCGATATGATCGCTGAACTCTACGAAGCCTCAGCAGCCGGGGTTAAGGTGGATCTTCTCGTCCGGGGAATTTGTTGTTTAAACGTTGGGATAAAGGGCGTCAGTGAAAACATTACCGTGCACTCGATTGTCGGCCGCTTTCTGGAGCACAGCCGGATCTACTGTTTTGAAAATCAGGGTGATGAGCAAGTCTACCTGTCATCTGCTGATTTAATGACCCGGAACTTAAATCGGCGGGTTGAGTTACTGTTTCCCGTGATGCAGCCGGATACCCGGGAACGTGTAATTACGATCTTCAAAACCCTCTGGGCGGACAACGTGAAAACCCGTTGCTTATTACCCGACGGTGTTTATAAGCACGTTGGTCACCGAGGGACCGAGCCCCACAATGCCCAGCGTGAATTTATCCGGGGAGCCGAAATTAAGGTGATGGCGGATCAAGAAGCTCGGGCTAAGGATTTAGAGGCTTCTTCCCACCAGTTTCAACCCTTAATGAGCCCCCACAATCAGCCAGAACCCTTTAGCGATGAGAATAAGGAGGACTAACTATGGAAAATTTTGTGGTCATTGATCTTGGTTCTAACTCCGTCCGGATGACCATTACTAAAATCAACGATGACAGCAGCTTTGAAACCGTCACCCAAATGAAGGAATACGTACGGCTGTCGGCGAATATGGGACCTAAGCACGAGCTCCAACCTGCCGCAGTCGATCGCACGATCCGGGCCCTCAAAAAATTTAAAACGGTCTACGATCAAGTGGCTGACCGACAATTAATTGCCGTTGCAACGGCAGCGGTCCGACAAGCCTCCAATCAAAAGAAGTTCTTAAAACGGGTTAGAGAAGAGCTAGGTTTAGAGTTGCACGTGATTTCGGGAACCGAGGAGGCCCGGTACGATTACATTGGGGTTACCCACACCCTCCCGACCCGAAACTGTATCATTTTAGATACCGGGGGTGGTTCAGCGGAATTAGCGCTCGTTGAGGCGGGACGAGCCAAGAACCTGATCAGTATACCACTGGGTTCGGTTACCCTCTCCCAACGGTTTTTAGAGCCCGATATTATCACCGCTAAGTCGCTTTATGAAGCCATGTCGTTTGTCAACGATATTTTTAACGGCGTTTGGTGGTTAAGAGATGGCCTCAACCTTCCCATCGTTGGCCTCGGCGGAGCTAACCGGACGCTCGCAAAAATTCAGCGTAACACCGAAAACTTTCGCAACTTCGAAGATATCCACGGTTACCGCATTTCTTCGGCGCAAGTTTCCGCCATTTTTTCCGGCCTATTAAATTTAGACTTAAACGGCCGAAAAAAGGTGCCCGGACTCTCCAAGGAACGGGCCGACATTATCATTGGCGGCTTAATTCCACTGGTACTCCTCATGCGGTTTATCGATTCTGACCGGGTCACCTTTTCTAACAGCGGCCTCAGAGAGGGCATCTTATACGAGCATTTGGAACAACTAGGTCAGCATTAGGCCGTTCTGCTTTCCAAAAACTGCTATAATAAAGCAGAAACTTTTTTGGGAGGATGACTCATTTGGCGAAAAAAAGTCATGAAACACTAACGCTTATTGAAGAAATTACCCGGTTAGACGGGTCGCGGTACATGGAAATTAGCAATATGGTTCAGAACGGCCGCGCTGAGTTGGCCCGCCTGCGGAATATGATCCAAGAAGTCCGGATTTTACAACTGAACATCCCCCATTCGCCAAGCGTTCAAGCTTATGAGGACTACATTAACGAAAACTACGTGATGCCAGGCGAAAACTTTGATCACTTCGAGGAGTGGGAAAAACCGGCTAAAATTCAAGAATTGGTGGATACCATTCTAAAGGAAAATCATATTGGTTAACCTGAAAAGGGGACGTCAGCCAGCTCGATCAAAATCGAGTTAGCCGACGTCCCCTTAAATTTCACAAAAACCACTATCAGTGATGATAGTGGTTGGCATATGAGAGAAAGAGAATTGATTTAAGGTAACCAATTACCTTATAGGTCTATCATACCAAAATTGAAAGCGCTGTCAATAGCGATTCTGGTTTTCGGCAAAATTAAAGTGGGCCAATAACGACTGTCAGGCAAAGGACTGCCCGTCGTTATTGACCCACTGCTGTTTTGGGGGATCTAAATAATCGTTTCCCCAGCTAATTTTATTTCACTGATTTTGTTGCGTTTGGATCGTGCAGGGTTTTAACGACGTGAAACATTTGGGAGGGGTGTGCCACAACGTCCGACATTGAATGTCCTGAAATATTCACACCGCACAGGAATAGGAAGGCGAACAGGACCACCCAAGTGAGAATTCGATTGGCCACGGACATCTTTTCGCTAAGTACCGAACCATAAAAATCCTTGTGCACCGCAGCCGTAATCGCCTGTGGATTTTCCTCTGGGTTTGCAGCTTCCCGCTCTTCAGCAACCTGCTTTTCGTAGTTATCAATACTAAAGGATTTTTGATCATCCTTCATTTGACGTTGAAAGGCCTTCTTATCCTTCTTGCTTTGACCCTTAAACCACTTCGTGAATTCCTGGTAATCATCCACCACACTCTGGGTTTCGCCAATTTCTTTCAGCGTTCCGTAGTGGATCCAAGCCACCCGATCACAAAGAATCTTAACCTGTTTCATATTATGGGAGACAAAGACAATGGTTTTGCCCTCCTCCTTAAATTCGTTAATTTTGGCCACACACTTTTGGTAAAAGGTGTCATCCCCAACGGAGAGGGCCTCATCAATGATAATCACATCGGGGTTGACGTGAACCGCGATGGCAAATCCAAGTCGCGACTTCATCCCGCTTGAATAGCTCTTAACGGGTTGGTACAGGAAATCCCCAATATCCGCAAAATTAACGATGTCCGTCATAATGGCATCAATTTCGCTGTTCGTTAGTCCCTGCATTAAAGCCTTTAACCGAATATTTTCAATTCCCGTTAAATTACCCCGAAGTCCCGCACCAATCGCAATAATCGAGGTGTCGCCCCGAACATCCACCTGTCCGGTCGTTTGGGGGATCACTCCCGAAATAATGTTGGACAACGTGGATTTACCGGACCCATTGACCCCAATTAAGCCCAAGGTTTCACCGGGTTTGACTTTAAAACTGATTCCCATTAACGACCAAAAGTGTGGAACCTCATGCCGGTGACCTAACGCAAAGAACGAGCGTAACTTTTCGGATTGGGTCTTGAATAATTCATATTCTTTTGTGACGTTTTCAACTTTAATTTTATAATCTACTGCGTTATCCATGAAGATCATTACTTCCTTAATTCGTAGTCTAATCTTTATTTAATGAGTCCGGAATTAACCTTAACCCCAGTATTATACCAAAAAAGAAAGGCCACGGACAAAAATCCGTCACCTTTAGCTGATTCTTAGTGAAACTTAATTTTTAGTGATGTACAAATCCGAAGCCTTTATCCAACCCGTGTTACCGTTGTCGCTAATTTCATACCAAACGGTTCCGGTTGTCGTTGTCGCTTGTTTATGTATAGTAACGCGGTGATTAATAAATGCCGCCGCGCTTTTTGAAGCTCCCTGGTGCTGGGTGGAATCTGGCATCTTCGTATAAATCCTAGAAGCCTGAGCTTTAACAATCCCAAAGGCCTCCATAAACTTTGTGGCCGTTGATTTCGTTGGTTTTGTCTTTGGCCGTGTGGTTTTTACCGGCTGTTTGTTAGTCACTGTCTTTTCGGTGTCCACTTGTTTAGCAGGGGTAACCTTTTGGTCCAGCTTGGTTAAATGGTACGTGCGAATCACGTGCCCAATGTTATTCCCATACTCACTGTTCGTGGCGTACCGGTTAGCTAGTGTTGCTGCGGCGTCGGTATACGACTGGGCATTTTCCTTCCATGCGCCCGAGTAGTAAGCATTATCCCAACTCGTTCCACCGCGTAAAATCCGGGCGTTATCCTTAATTGATGCCTCTGCGCTTGGATACTTTTTAAACTTGGCGTTAACGTAATACTTATTACCATCAGAGTCATACTCTGCCGTCCGCATCGTAACGGATTGCCCCTTATAGTCGCCCTTAATCCCAAAGTAATTATTAGCTTCCTTCGAAAGCTGGCTGCTCCCCCATGAACTTTCTAGAATGGCTTGGGCCATCATCACGGATCCGTAAAGCTGATCCTTTTGCGTCACTTCTTGAACCGGACGTGACAGTTTACTGATAAAGGCTTCCTGTTCTGAGTCGGCCCTTGCAGTTTGGTTAAAAAATGATCCTGCCCCGACAAAACCAAATACTAAAGCTGCACAGATTTGAACTAATCTTTTATGTTTCAACACATATCCTCCGTCCCTGGGTAATAAACTGTTGCACATTATACAGGGATCGAGGCGGCTTGCAAGATCATGAAAGCGGATTTACTGGGCCTGTAACATTAAAAGCCACTCCCGCCAACCACTTTCATCGTTTTTATCCGTTCAATGACATTTTCATGACATATTTTCGGTTTAATGACAGTCACTGTCCCACCCATTGTTGAACTGTGCACCATTAAAAAAGGTCCCCCAACTCCAAGCTTGAACCGCTTGAAGTTAAAGAACCGATCTCATCTGACGTGGGCTAAACTCTCACTGCCCACCCGCGATTAACTCATTTACTTTAATTTGCTAGCTGCCGCTTCATCAACGATGATGGTAACATCCGGGTGGTTTTGTAAGAAGCTAGCCGGAACATCGGTGGTAATTGGACCTTGAACCATTCGTTGGATAGCATCGGCCTTTTCGGCCCCGTAAGCTTCCAATAAAATATGCTTGGACTTCATAATTGAGGCAATGCCCATGGAGTAAGCATAACGCGGAACATCTTCTTCATTATCAAAGAAACGCGCGTTCGCTTCAATGGTTGATTCCGTTAATTTAACCTTGTGTGTGGTGGACTCTGGATCAGTCCCGGGTTCATTAAACCCAATGTGCCCGTTCCGGCCTAACCCCAAGATTTGTAAATCAATGGGATTGTCCGCAATAATTTTATCGTACCGTTCCGTTTCATTCATGGCATCTAAGTTCAAGCCATCAGGAACGTAAGATTGCGCAAATGGCTTCTTGCTAAAGAAGTGTTCGTTCATGAAGTAGTGATAGCTTTGTGGTGCGTCCGGGCCTAAGCCGACGTATTCGTCTAAGTTGATTGATGTTTTATCACTAAAGTCTAGGTCACTGGCCGTAATTTGATCGTAAGTGGTGATGGGCGTACTTCCCGTTGCCAAACCAAACACCTTGGCCCCGTTATCAACCGCCTGCTTAAAAATTTCGTAACCCTTTTGACCACCTTCAACGTTATCCTTAACGACAACAATGTTCATATTTGCTGTGTTCATCATGAAAAACCTCGCTCCCTTTTTATTTCCTCATCGGTATAGCCCAATAATAACCTGTCTAGACCAAAAATTCAAGGGAAATTCAAAATAAAAAGAAATTTGGCCCAATTAGGTCCAGTTTTACTCCGATTACCCCACAAAAAAAACAACCCTAAGCTCCGATCAAAGCGCATCGAATTCCGGTAGGGTTGTTCATTACTCAGGCCGTTGCATCACTGCTGTCAGCCTTATTTTTAATTATCTCAGCTTAACTTCGTTTTTTACCGCGACGATCCGCACTAAGCTTGTTCTGTTGGGTTTTGAATTTTTCCCAAGTCGCATCCCGGCGTTCCTTATCGTGACGCGGTTGCTCACGCTTCGTATATTTCATGTGGCGCCACTCCCTTCAAAATGAATGGCACTAGCATACACCGTTTTCGGCCCGCTGGCAACTTTCCGATCAATTCAACCAGTATCCCTTATTCTACGGTCACACTCTTCGCCAGGTTCCGTGGTTTATCCACGTCTAGCCCCTTGTTAAGGGACGTGTAGTAAGCCAGCAATTGAGCCGGAACGACGCTTAAGAGCGGGGTTAATAATTCCTCTACGTCTGGAATCACAATGGTATCATCGGGTTGTGCTAACCCCTGACGAACAATCGTCATGATGTGGGCGCCGCGTGACTTGGTTTCCACCAAGTTGCTGCGGGTTAACCCCGCCGTTTTTTCCTGGGTAATGATCCCAATTACCGGCGTCCCATCTTCAATGAGGGCAATCGTTCCGTGCTTTAACTCGCCGGAGGCAAATCCCTCCGCTTGGACGTACGAAATTTCCTTTAGCTTGAGCGCGGCCTCTAGGGAAACGGTGTAGTCAATCCCCCGGCCAATGTAAAAAGCCCGGGCCGTATCCATGAGGTAGTCATTGCTTAACTTTTCGAGTTCCTGTTTTTCGTCAATAATGGCTTGCATCCCGGTGGCTACTAACCCTAACTGCTGCCGAATATCAAAGTTTTGTGCCACAATTTGGCCCTCAACTTCGCCCAATGCCTTCGCTAAAATAGCTTCTAACGCAATTTGAGCCGTATAAGCCTTAGTTGAAGCGACCGCAATTTCTGGCCCCGCATGGAGGAGCAACGTATACGTCGCTTCCCGCGACAGCGTTGAATTCTGCACGTTCGTAATGGTTAGGCTTGGGTATCCCGAATTGTTGACGTTAACTAATACTTCCCGACTGTCCGCCGTTTCACCGCTCTGGGAAAGGAAAATAAAGAACGGGTTGTCCGACAAGATTGGATTTTCGTAGGCAAACTCTGAAGAAACGTGAACCTCCGTTGGGACGTGGGCTAAGTTTTCCAATAGTCGTGCCCCAACAAGTCCGGCATGGTAACTGGTTCCAGCTCCCACAATGTATATCCGGTCGGCGGCTTGCATGGCCTCCAAAAGTTCAGGATCAATCACCGGGTTGCCGTTTTCAGCAAGGTAAACGGAAGCTAACTGCCGCATTACGTTCGGCTGCTCGTCAATCTCCTTCAGCATGTAGAAGGGGTACGTTCCCTTATCCGTTTCACTCGCATCCATATCCACGTGGAAGGGGTTCCGTTCAATACTTTTCCCGTTTTGATCCTCAATCTGAACGTGCATCGGTGTGACGGTCACCACTTCACCATCCATTAGTTCCAGGAATTCATGCGTCTCATTCAGCATGGCGATAGCATCCGAACAAACAACGTTGTAGCCATCACAAACCCCAATTAGCAACGGGCTCTTATTCTTAGCCACGTAGAGCGTATCTGGCTTTTCACGATCCATCATGAGGAAGGAGTAGGAACCCTCTAAGAGACTTAAGACCTTAATAAAGGCGTCGTGGGCGTTCAAGTTGTCCTCTACCGCAAATTTATCAATTAACTGCACCACAACCTCCGTATCCGTTTGACTCTTGAACGGAACGTCGCTTAAGTACTGTGATTTCAAATCTTGGTAGTTTTCAATCACCCCATTATGAACCAAGTAGAAGCGGTCATCCTGTGAGAATTGCGGGTGGGCGTTATCCACACTAACTACTCCGTGAGTAGCCCAGCGGGTGTGGCCAATCCCAGTTGAACCATGAACCGCTGGCGTAATCTTAGCCTCAAGGTCAGCAATTCGTCCCTTTTCCTTAACGAGGTAATCATTGCCATGTTGATCATTGACGTAAATTCCAGCAGAATCGTAGCCTCGGTACTCCAATTTTTGAAGTCCGTTGACCAAAATTTTCACCGCGTTATCATTTCCCGTAACCCCAACAATTCCACACATAAAGTTATCCTCTTTTCACACCGGCCGACGATGAGCGGACCGATTAGGTTTTGTTATTTTCATTTTTCTAAATTGGTATAGACTTAATATCGATTTGATATCAGTCATTAACAACTAAACTTTACTGCCTTTTTACCCTGGTGTCAATTTATTTTTACTCCAATTGGTCTATTTTTCGTTTTCAGAAAATTCAACTAAAAAAGCGATGAAATCCCATTGGGGTTTCATCGCTTTCATCTAGCTTATTGAATTCCAGCAACTGACTGAACGACCTTAGCTACTCGTTCAGCATATTCGGTTGCGGCATCCAGGGTTGGGGCCTCTGTCATGACCCGGATGAGGGGTTCCGTCCCGGATGGGCGGACAAGGATCCGGCCGTCACCGTTCATTTCTTCTTCAACGGTCTTAATCATCCGTTTAATTTTTTCGTCCTCTAAGGCCGTCTTTTTATCCCGAACCTTAACGTTAATTAACTTTTGGGGGTAAGTCGTTACGTCAGAAGCAAGTTCGGACAAGGACTTACCCGTTTCCTTCATAATATTTAGCAGTTGCAAACTGGTTAACAATCCGTCACCCGTCGTATTAAAGTCTAAGAAGACAATGTGCCCTGATTGTTCCCCACCAAGGTTATAGCCATTTTTAAGCATTTCTTCGACCACGTACCGGTCGCCGACCTTAGTTTTAACGGAGTTCATTCCATGTTCTGCCATGGCCTTGTACATTCCCAAGTTACTCATGACGGTCGTCACAATGGTGTCCTTCTTAAGCCGGCCGTGGTTCGACATGTACTTGCCGCAAATATACATGATCTTATCACCGTCCACAATTTCACCGTTTTCATCTACGGCAATACAACGATCACCATCCCCATCAAAGGCTAACCCGATTTGTGCGCCGGTTTCCTTAACAAAGGCCTGCAGGTTTTCGGGATGGGTGGAACCCACCTGATCGTTAATATTCAAGCCGTTTGGCGACGTGGCAATTGTGTCAAAATCGACGTTTAAGTCCGCGTAAAGCCGCGAAACGAGGTTACTCGTGGCCCCGTTGGCCGAGTCAACGGCAATGTGCAGGCCGCTGAGATCATCCGGAATGGTTTGCTCGAGGAATTGGATGTACTTTTGGCTGCCCTCAGAGTAGTTTTCCACGGTTCCTAAGCCAGCTGAACTAGGCCGGGGAAGCGTATCTTCTGGAGCATCCAATAAGGCTTCAATTTCCTCTTCCATTTCATCGGAAAGCTTATAGCCGTCGTCCCCAAAATATTTAATTCCGTTGTATTCCACGGGGTTATGGGAAGCCGTAATCATGACTCCGGCAGCGGCGCCCTGTGTCCGGACGAGGTAAGCAACGGCAGGCGTTGTAATAACTCCTAACCGCAGGACTTCAATTCCTACGGATAACAAGCCGGCAATTAACGCACTTTCTAGCATTTGTCCGGATACCCGGGTATCCCGTGCGACTAAGACTTGGGGTTGTTTAGTATGATCAGCCGCATGCTGAGTCAGTACGTACCCGCCCATCCGGCCTACTTTAAACGCTAGTTCGGGCGTTAATCCTTCGTTTGCAACTCCTCGGACGCCATCGGTACCAAAATACTTCATTATTAAAATTCCTCATTTCTAAACTTTTTATGCCGCACCACTATGATTGGGGCGTAATTTTCACCTTAATACTGGTTGGATCAAAACTCTTAACGTCATTTTGCTTGGGACTTATGGTCACCGTTTTAGTGGTTTCTTCCTTCACGTCGCTCACATCAACGTCAACTTCGGCTTTGTCTAAGGCCTCTAACTGCTGTGAACTGCCATAGGCGGTAACGGAGGACGTCGTTGATGATAGGGCATACTTCACCTTCGAATCCCCGTTTTTAGCCTGGAGATCTAAGCCCACCCTTTTGCTTTCTCCTGTTGAGGCAATGGGCAAATTAACGGTAGTCGTCGACGGCGTTAAAATGACGTTGACCGTTTTATCATGAGCATCTAGGGCCTCAATAATGGCCTGCTTATTCTGCGTCTTTTTGACGTTTGGGCCCAAACTAATGACCGCTGCGACCTGCTTGATTTGGGCAATTTGATCTGCAGCTCCCGTAGCTTGAACCTGGGTTACATCGCTGGTCGCCTTTCCGGCCTTGTATCCGCTAGCGATGTTTCCTTGATTATACTTAACTTTCACCGGAAAGTTAACCGTTTTTCGCGGTTGAATATTAACCTTAATCTGCGAGGGGGAAATCGTGGACCGTAGTTCACTGTTTAAGCCTTCCTGATGCAAGGTTACGGTGTGGGTCCCCTTTCCAAGCCCGCTTAGAGACGCGTACACTTTAAAATTCTGGGTATTGGCCGTAGCCGTGACTAACGCACTTGATCCGCTGAGCGTGACCTTGACGTACTCCGGGTAACCCGTCACAAAGTACTTATCGTTGTTCACGTTAAGTTGGAGGGGAACGCTTACCGTTTGAGTTTTAGTTGATGATAACGTCGCAATGCGATCCTGACGCCCTGATAACGAATTGGAGTGGTTAGGAGTCATTGAATTAACGTAGAAAAACAGGAGGATGGCCAAGACCAATGAAATTAACCGATAGGCCCACCGGCTATTCATCAATTTTTTCATTAGTTCTTCCCTCCCTTGACCTTACGATCGTACCAGTCCGATAATCGATCATATAAGCTGATGAAGAAGTTGTGGTGATCCTCAGTCTCATCATCCTTTAGGAGTTCGTGCCGCATGAATTTCAGGTAATCATCCTGAGTCATTCCCCGCAGCAACTCGTTATTCTTGGTGATGGAAACCTCACCCGTTTCCTCCGAAATGACAATTGTGAGGGCATCCGTGACCTCCGAAATTCCTACAGCGGCCCGGTGACGGGTTCCAAGTTCTTTCGGAATGAGTTTGCTATCTGATAACGGCAAATAGGCTGCGGCCACCGCAATCCGATTATTCCTAATGATCACTGCTCCATCATGCAGGGGGGTGTTAGGGATAAAAATGTTAATGAGAAGTTCGCCGGTAATGACCGCATCAATATCGATTCCCGTTTCAATGTAATCTTCCAAACCAGTATCTTGCTGAATGGTCATTAACGCTCCAATTCGCCGTTTAGACATATACTGAATGGCCTTATCAATTTCATTGATCATTCGTTCTGCAGCTTCATTAGAATTATTATTTCGAGAAATCAACGAACCCCGGCCCAAGTGCTCCAGACCGCGCCGAATTTCAGGTTGGAATATCACAATAATTGCGATGACACCCCATGTAATAATTTGATCCATTAACCACGAAACGGTGTTCAACCCTAGCAGTCCGCTTGCAATCCGTAAAATCACAATTACGATAATTCCACGCATTAGCTGAACTGCCTTCGTGCCTTGCAACAGCATGATTAATTCATAAATTAAAAACCAAATTAGACAGATATCTAATAGGTTGCTCAGATGCTGCCAGGTAAGTAGTTCTCCAAAAAACTGGCTCATCACGTTCCCTCCCAATCAGTAGTCATATTAATTATAGCACGTTGCTCATTTTTCCAGCCCGTTTGGCCCACAAAACCTGTTGAATTTCTTAAATTCAACCATTGGTATTTCGTTTGATTATCGAGTCTGTTACGATGAATATCGCCATAATTTGAGTTACACTGATGGGGAAGGGAGCGTGGCGAATTTGAATCGACTAACAAAATGGCTTATTCGGGGCTTTTTCCTCGTTTGGATTGGTTTTCTTTGGTTTTACGCCAAGGATCCCTTTAGCTTTTTAGCTTTAAACACCCTGCTCGGAGCCATCCCCATCCTGATTAGCTTTCACTTAGGGTCTAAGCACCCCCGCGCCTTTATTTACTGGCCGGTCTTTATCGTCTGGCTGCTCTTTTACCCCAACTCCCCCTACCTATTGACGGATCTCTTTCATCTCACGCTGCTTCAGCCCTACGCTGCTCAAACGGGGCTTTTGCGGCAGGATCCACATATGTGGACTTACTATACACTCATTATGATTTCCGTATTAGTTTGCTCCCTCCTAGGTTTTTGGAGTTTGCACACGGTATCCCGCAGTTTAGCCAACCGTCTTGGGCACGGTCAAACTTGGTTGCAGCTGATTTTCGTTTGCGGTCTGACCTTGCTATCCTCCGTAGGGATTTACATTGGCCGCTTTTTACGCCTGCATACCATTTACCTCCTGCTAACCCCGAACTTCGTGATTCAACCCCTCCTCAAAATGTGGACCCCAACCATGCTCTACTTCGTCTTCTTGATGACCGTTGTTCAACTGGTTGGATACTGCGTCGTTTGGCTCATTACGGCCAACCAACAATCCGAAACCAAAATAACTGATTAAACGAAAGGGCAACCCGCTAAAGCCAGCTAACTACTGCAGACTTTAGCGGGTTGCCCCTTTAAGTTTAATGCCCTATCAAGTGTCTCTAAGCCTCGGCCCCAATGATTCGGACTTCGGTCTCTAAGCGAACCTGAAACTTAGCATAAACGGTTTCTTGAACGTGCTTAATGACGTTCAAATAATCCGTTGCCGTGGCCCGATCAACGTTGACAATAAACCCGGCATGCTTAGTTGAAACTTGGGCTCCGCCACTGGTAAAGCCTTGGAGTCCCGCATCATGGATGAGTTTTCCCGCAAAATAGCCGACCGGCCGTTTAAAGACGCTCCCACACGATGGTAAGTCCAGCGGCTGCTTAGCGGCTCGCTGAGCGTTTAAGTCGTCCATTTGAGCCTGAATGGCTTCCGAATTGCCCTTTTTCAGCCGAAAAGTAGCGGAAAGGACAATCGCACCATCGTCCTGAACGGAGGAATGCCGGTAAGCAAATGCTAACGCTTGATTATCCCGCGTTTCGATTTGCCCCTCACGGGTAAGAACCTGAACGGACTCAATGACAAACGACATTTCGCCCCCATAGGCGCCTGCATTCATAAAGACGGCTCCACCAATGCTTCCGGGGATTCCAGCCGCAAATTCTAATCCTGATAGCGCATGATGCTGAGCCACCTTGGTGGTTTCAATTAATGACGCCCCCGCTTCCGCAGTAACCGAATCTCCCACCGCCATAACTTGGTTCATGTCGGTCAGAATAAGCGTGAGACCCCGAATTCCACCGTCACGCACGATTAAATTGCTCGCATTTCCAATCACGGTAATCGGTAGTTGGTGCTGGGTGGCGTAGTCGACTAAATCGCGGGTTTCGGCCACGGACTTTGGGAACGCCAAAAAATCAGCTGGTCCCCCCGTCTCAGTATTCGTGTAAGTTGATAAGGGTTCATGGGTTAAAATGTTAATTTGTGGAAAGGCACTTTCAATGGTCGTTGACATAACTCGTTACCTTCATTTCAGAAATACTCGTCCCGCGCAATCGCACGGTGACTGTTATAGACACTATTCTAACACTAAGTGCGCGGATACAACACGCTCAACCCAGCTAGAATTCATTTCGTGACAATTCTGCTATACTAAACGTAACCAGTAAGAAAGGAAGCGGTGACATGAAGCTACTTTCATGGAACGTTAACGGTTTACGCGCCATTGTTAAAAAGGGATTTAACGAGGTTGTTTCCGATCAAAATCCTGATATCATGGGGATTCAAGAGACTAAGCTGCAGGCCGGTCAGCTGGATCTAACTCTACCGGGGTACCACCAATATTATAATGACGCCGAGCGAAAGGGTTATTCCGGAACTGCCGTTTTCACTAAGGCGGAACCATTAGACCTTTACCTTGGTATTCATGCCCCCGAACTAGAACATGAAGGCCGAACCATTACGTTAGAATACCCCGACTTTTATTTCATCACTTGCTACGCCCCAAATTCTGGCTCAAATGAAGCCCGAATGGCCTTTCGGATGGATTGGGACACCGCTTTTCAAGCCTACCTCAATGACTTGGACACCAAAAAGCCCGTTATTCTATGCGGTGATTTAAACGTGGCCCACCAGGATATTGACCTGAAACACCCGGATCACCACCGGGGGGATGCTGGCTTTACCGATGGTGAACGTCACAACTTTTCCGCCCTCCTGCAAAACGGGTTCATCGATACGTTTAGAACGCAGCACCCAGACTTAGGCGGCGCTTATTCTTGGTGGGATTATCGGTACCGAGCCCGTCAATCGAACGCTGGTTGGCGCATCGACTACTTTGTCACTAGTGAGCGTCTACTCCCTAACATTTCAAAGACGGCCATTTTACCGGCAGTCATGGGTTCCGATCACTGCCCCGTGGAACTTGATCTTCAGGGGATGTCGCTTGTAAAGCCGCTTGACAATTAGGGCTAATCTGACATAGAATATGGCATTAAAAATAATTTAGGGGGCGTCACCGTGAATTTTGTTGCCATGGACTTTGAAACAGCCAGTGCCAAACGATACAGTGCCTGTTCTTTAGCCTTAACCGTTGTGCGTAATAATCAGGTCACCGATGAATTTTATACCCTGATCAAACCGGATACCCCGTTTTTCTGGCGTAACACCCAAATTCATGGGATCCACGAGCGCGACGTCGCAGATGCGCCAACCTGGCCAGAAGTTTGGCGGCACATCGAGGAATTTTACGATAAATCCAAGTTGGTCATTGCCCATAACGCTTCGTTTGACAACAGTGTCTTACGGGCCTGCTTAGAGCATTATGAATTACCAACCCCCCAGTACCTTACCCTGGATACGGTTAAAACTAGCAAAAAATTCTATCCCGAGTTTCCCAATCATAAGCTCAATACCGTCTGCGAACAGCTAAATATTGATCTTCACCACCACCATAATGCCTTAGATGATAGTCTGGCCTGTGCCAATATCTTGTTGACCCAAGCGGATCAATTTGGTGCCGACCGGTTAAAACCGTTTGTTCGAATCCAGGGATAACTCCCTCGGTGACTTTTAAATTCCAATCAAATAAGCAGAGTGACCCCCTACAACGGAAATAGGTCACCCTGCTTATTTAGTCTGCCTTCTAACGTCCCAGGTCTAGGGTTTTACTAGCTTTCTTCAGCTGGCCGCCACTTCATCTCATGTGCCCTAACCCTGTCACCGTGTCCGTTAGTAACGGCGTGGGTTGAATTTTTGACTGACTGAAATCCGAGGTACTCATACAGTGAACTGGCCCGATCGTTTTGATCCTGAACGGTCAACACCAATCCCTCTAACTGACTCATTTGGTCAACCCAGTCCTGACCCGTTTGGATCATTGCCGTTCCAAGGCCTAGGTGCCAAAAATCACGTTTAACGGCGACCCCTAGCTCCCCCCAGGATTCATGATCGGGATCCTTGGTAACGGATAAAATCGCAACTAACCGCTGATCAATTTCAGCCACCAACAACAGATGAGTTGGACTTTCGTTAATTTGGGCTAATTGATCTGCGACCTCTCGTTGACTGTGGGTAGCTAAGTCAGTGGTAAACGTTGTGGTTTCCCGTTGTAAATCAGCTAACAACACCATTACTTGCCCCGCCTCATCGGGTTGAGGAACCCGGATAACAACTTCTTCACTCATCTTGCTGGCCCTCCAACGTTCGAACTAACTGTTCATAGTGGTCCCCGTGTGGGATAAACGATAACTCGCGGGTGGCCTCACCCGCCTCATCATTCCGTTTAAATATAATTTTTAGGTGGTCATCGGGAATCTCATCCGCCACAAAATTGGACCACTCTACGACGCTGACGCCATCACCGTTAAAATACTCTTCTAATCCTAGGTCGGCCCCACTGCCATCATCTAACCGGTAAATATCCATGTGGTAAAGGGGGAGCCGGCCTTCCTGATATTCACGGATAATGGTAAAGGTCGGGCTCTTGATATTGCGTTTGATATGAAGTCCCCGTGCTAATCCCTTGGTAAAGGTCGTTTTTCCGGCCCCTAAATCACCATCTAACAGGATGACGTCCCCCGCAACTAATCCCTGTGCCAGGGCCTCACCAAGTTGCTGCGTAGCCTCTGGACTCGATACTGTTACTGTCCACATATGCTTTCCCACTTTCTATTGTAAAACGTCTGGAACATAAACCATTCAAACTATGCAAAGAGAGATAACGACCGGGTTCGATTGTAATTTGATCGGACATGGTCGTTATCCCTCTTTGGTTGCGGCCGATCTTTAGTCAGGTTCTTCACCTACAAGTTCTGCCGCTTAACTTTATCATCTGTCGCTCATCTTAGTGATTAGCCAGTGCCTGAGCCGCCGTAATGATAGATACTTTGTAAACGTCCTCTTCATTGGCACCCCGAGAAAGATCAGAAACGGGTTTATTTAACCCCTGCAAGATCGGGCCAATGGCTTCAAAGCCGCCTAACCGCTGGGCGATCTTGTACCCAATGTTCCCCGATTGAAGTTCCGGAAAGACAAATACGTTAGCGTGTCCCGCCACCTTTGAACCCGGCGCCTTTTTCTCACCCACGGAGGGAACAATGGCTGCGTCAAACTGAAGTTCACCATCTAACGGTAATTCAGGAGCCTGTTGCTGCGCAAGCTTAGTGGCATCCTGAACCTTCGTTACCATTTCGCCCTTGGCACTCCCCTTTGTTGAGAAACTTAGCATGGCTACCCGGGGATCAATATCAAAAATCTTTGCTGTTTGGGCGGATTCTAAGGCAACTTCTGCCATTCCCTCGGCATCAAGTTCAATGTTAATGGCACAGTCGGCAAAAACGTACCGCTGATCAGCCTTTTGCATGATAAAGGCCCCGCTAATTCGTTTTACCCCGGGCTTAGTCTTAATAATTTGGAGTGCTGGTCGGACGGTATCACCCGTTGGATGGACGGCACCCGAGACCATGCCATCCATTTGATCCATGTAAACCATCATCGTTCCGACGTAGTTGGGGTCCTTTAACATTTCCTTCGCCTGATCGGGACTCGTCTTGCCGTGCCGTCGATCAACCAGGGCTTCAACCATCGTTTGATACTGATCCGAAGCCATTTGGCTGGGATCAACAACGTTCAACGAAGTAATATCAAAATGATTTTTTTCCGCTGCACTAGCAATTGCATCAGCATCGCCTAATAGGGTTGGCATCACTAACCCATCGGCTTGTAGCCGGACTGCAGCTCCAATAATTCTAGGATCATCGCCCTCAGGAAAAACGAGTTTTAGCTGTTTGCCCTGAATTTTCTGTTTTAGACTCTCAAAAAGTTCCATCTGAATCCCTCCTGTTAAACAAGTGTACCCGTTTATTTTCTCATAATAGTTTGTGAATTACCAATCAATTAATTTGCGTCAACCGTCACCGTCTCAGGCAGTTGCCAGTCAATTGGGGTTTCACCCATTGCCTCAAGGGCCGCATTGGTTTTAGAAAACGGTCGCGAACCAAAGAAACCACGGTTGGCGGATAGTGGACTTGGATGTGCTGATTGGATAACAACGTTGCGTGAGGTATCAATCAGCTTAATTTTATCCCGGGCAGCCCGACCCCACAGGATAAAGACAACCGGTTGCTCGCGGGCCGACAGCTTTTGAATGGCTGCATCGGTCAGTTGTTCCCAACCCTTATTTTTGTGGGAAAAAGCCTGACCGTTGCGAACCGTCAAAACGGAGTTCAGCATGAGGACGCCCTGCTTAGCCCATTTTTCTAAGTAGCCGTGCTTGACCGGTTGAATACCAAGGTCGCTTTGCAATTCCTTATAAATATTCTGTAACGAAGGTGGAATCTTGACCCCCGGCATGACGGAAAAACTCAGCCCGTGCGCCTGACCTGGCTCATGGTAGGGATCCTGACCCAGGATAACAACTTTAACCTTGCTAAACGGGGTCCATTCAAAGGCCTCATAAATATGGTACATATCAGGATGAATATCGTAATGACTGTATTCTTCAATTAAAAACTGGTGCAGATTTTGATAGTAAGACTTTTCAAATTCTGGTTTTAAAACGTCCCACCAATCGTTATGGATAAACGGTTTCATTATGACCACCTCGCCCTAATTTTATCATAAACTCCCACCATTTAATGGAAATCATGGTAAAATGAAGCTGGAATTTTGGGCGAGTGAGTCTAACTCGAATTTTTCCAAACCATGGGAGGCGAACTATGCGCACGTTGTACGTAAAACAGGATTTAGCAGCAAGCGGGACGACCGTGATTCATGATCACCACCAGCAACCCCAGTATCTGCTTACCGGAAAATGGGGGAACCGACTAGATGCCCTTTCCGTTTACCAGTTAAGTGGTCAGCTCGAAGCAGAAATCAAGCAGACCAGCCTTGGTCTGCTTCCTCGCTTCAGCCTGTTTTATCACCAGCAGCGGGTGGGACGGCTACACTGGTCCTTAGGAGTCGTTCACGAGGTTCATTACGTTCGCGACTTAAATTGGATCATTCTTGGTAACCAAGCCACCGGCCGGTTTCGGGTGATCCACGGGACGGAAACCTTAATGACCATGCAAACGGTCGCCTTAGCCAAGGGCGATTACCTTGAACTCACCGTCCAATCAGAATCCTATGAACCCTTGATGATTTGTTTAGCTGTCATTCTTGACCGCTGGGCTAGGCGTCGTGATAAACATCGGTTCCCGACTTTAAGGTGGGGCCATTCCCAAAACAACCCCTTAACGTCGTACACCCTCAAACTAACCGTTTCTGAAAAGACAAAAAAGCCACAAAGGCACCCCAATTTTTAGGGCCTTTGCGGCTTTTTAAATTAATAATGCTTGAGTACGCGGTCAATTTGTCGCTGCTGATCGCGTTTCTTAATGGATTCACGCTTGTCATATTCATGCTTACCTTCAGCAACACCCAGAAGAACCTTGGCAAAGCCATTCTTAATGTACACCTTTAAAGGTACAATCGTAATTCCCTTATCCTTGGTCGCCTGTCCTAACCGTTGAATCTGTTTTTTATGCAGAAGCAGCTTCCGGTTTCTCAGGGGATCATGGTTAAACTGATTGCCATGGTCATACTCACTAATGTGAATGTTCATCAGCCAAGCCTCACCGTTTCGGATTTGAGCGTACCCATCCTTTAGGTTGACCCGGCGATCCCGGACGGACTTAATTTCGGTTCCCGTTAAAACCAATCCGGCTTCAACGGTATCACTAATTTTATAATCATGGCGCGCCTTTTTGTTGGTTGCCATCAGATTATCATCTTTAGCATGAGTTTTCCGTTTTGCCATCGGAACGCACCTCGCTTACTCTTAGTGTGACGAACGTTGGTTACTGTTATTTGTTGGTTTAGTCGTTGACCGACCGCCGTTATTTCGGCTATGGGTATTGGATGAATGCCGCCGGTTCCGGTTGTTACCTGATCCCCGGTGGTTACCACCCCGATCCCGCTGACGGTTATCACGTTTGGGCAGGTATTCAGACTTTGGGGCATCCTGTGGGTTGACGATATCAAAATCAATCTGACTTTGTTCCTTATCCACGTGAATAACCTTTACCCGAATGGGCTGACCAATCCGGTAGGTGCGTCGCGTATTCCGACCTACTAAGGCCATATACTTTTCAACGTATTCATAGTAGTCATCCTTCATCCGACTAATATGAACTAGCCCTTCAATAGTGTTTGGCAACTCAATAAAGAGCCCGAACTTCATGACCGAACTAACGACGGCGTCAAATTCTTCACCAACATGATCGGCCATGTACTCAGCCATCTTCATAGAGTTGGTGTCCCGTTCGGCATCAATTGAGCGTCGTTCGCACGTTGATGAATGACTGGCAATTTCATCTAGTAAGTCAGCGTACTTTTCCTTACTCTTTTGGTTAATTCCATTGTCTTCGTACCAGTGGATCAACCGGTGAACCATGGTATCTGGATACCGTCGAATTGGCGAAGTAAAGTGGGTGTAAAACTCGGCGCCTAACCCAAAGTGCCCAAGTGATTGATCAGCATAGCGCGCTTGCTTCAAGCTACGCAGCATCATCACTTGAACCGCAGCCTCCTCTGGCTTGCCAGCAACCTGCTTCAAAATATTTTGCAGCGTCTTAGGTTTGAGGTGGCTAGGATCTCCCTTGACGTTAATTCCAAACGCCGTCAAAAATTCAAAGAAGGACTTAACGCGGTCAGCATCAGGCGTTTCGTGAATCCGGTAAATAAACGGAACGTTCTTTTCAAAAGCATGCTGGGCAACGGTTTCGTTGGCAGCTAGCATGAAAGATTCAATCATCCGTTCCGCTAACCCACGGGTTCTTAGTTGAACGTCAATGGCATGACCATCCTTATCCACAATGATTTCTGCTTCGGTATCATCAAAGTCAATGGCCCCCCGCTTCTTCCGGTGCTTGTACAAAATCCGGTGGAGGTCACCCATGTCTTCAAACATTGGCACTAACTCTTCGTACTGCTTCATTGTTTCTGGATCGTGCGCTTCCAAAATTTTATTTACGGCGGTATAGGTCATCCGGGCCTTAGACCGCATAACGCTTGGGTGAATCCGTTCCTTAATCACGTTACCAGAGGGGTCAATTTCCATTTCACAACTCATACAAAGTCGTAGTTGGCCCTCATTTAACGAACAGATCCCGTTAGATAGGCGACGTGGCAGCATTGGAATCACACGATCAGTTAGGTACGTACTTGTCCCACGCTTGTAAGCTTCCTTATCAAGCGGTGAATTTTCTTTAACGTAGTGGGACACATCAGCAATGTGCACCCCTAAATGATAATTCCCGTTAGGTAATTTCCAGACGGTGACGGCATCATCTAAATCCTTTGAGGATTCCCCATCAATGGTGACCAAGGTCTGGTCCGTAATATCTTCCCGACCGGCCGTTTCTTCCTCGGTGACGTGATCTGGAATCGCATCCGCCTCTTCAATGACGTCCTGTGGGAATTCCACTGGAATTTCATGGGCGTATACAATTGATAGAATATCGATACCTGGGTCGTCAACGCTCCCAATAACCTGTTTGGCAATTCCGACCATGGCATTAGGGTGTTCCGCGTTAGGGTACTCCGTAATCTCTGCCGTAATCACTTCCCCAGGCGTTGGGTGAAGACCGACGTTCGTGACAAAGAAATCATACTTCATAATTTTTTTGTCAGTTAGGCGAATCCGACCTAAATAACCGTGATCGTCATCGGTAACTTGGAATTCACCAACTACTTGTTCATAGTGGTGTTCCACAATCTTAGTCACTTTACCCTCTGGTCCCTGATCCTTCTTAGCATCCCCGGGGCGTAACACCTCAATTTCCACTAAATCCCCATTTAACGCATTCATGGTGTGATCAGGTGCAATATAGGCATCTGGTTCAACCTTATTTTCATCATAGGCCACAAACCCAAAGCCCTTGTCGTTCGCATGAAAAACTCCGGTTAAGACCCGTTGGCTGGGGTCCAGCTGAAAGTTGCCCTGGGTTGTCACTTGCACTAAGCCGTCCCGCTCCATTTGGGCCAGTTCCTGCACAATAATTTTAAATGCTGCAGCTCCATGATAGTGAAGTGCATCTGAAAGCTGCTCCACCGAAAAGTTTTCGGCTGGATGCAACCGTAAATATCCTAATAAATCTTGTTGTAATGTTTTATCTTGCACGTTTTATTCCTCGTATTTTCAAATATTTCTTTGGTTATCTATCGTTCTTTATCACGCTAAAGGGCTTTACGGTCTCGTAAAAAAGCCCCCTGTGTCTTAATCATACAGGAGGCTTTCATGCTAATGAGCTGAAAGATATGCCAGTGCGATAGCAAATACAAAGAAAAGGATTCCTAAAACAACGGTCACCTTTTGCATAAATGCTTCGAACCCGCGCGGCTTTTGTTTAGCGAATAAATCATCCGCACCTCCAGAAAGGGCGGATAATGCATCACTTTGTTTTGCCGGCTGCATCATGACTGCGATAATAATTAAGACACTGACAATCAACATGCCTGTCATCAGTAAATTATACAAGAAAGATACCTCCTACCCTACTTAAAGGTGTGATCATACTCATATAATTTATCATATTTTCCCAAAAATTACCAGTCATTGACCGATCAGTTAAATTGCTTTGTTAACCGAATTAAATCTTCGGTCACTCGCTGCCGTTGCCGAACTCCAGTCACTACGACTAAGGTATCGCCACCCTTGATGACGGTGTCGCCGTGCGGAATTAGGTAACGGTCACCGCGTCTGACCGCCGCTAAAATGGCGTCTTTAGGCCAGTTAAGGTCTCTAATCATATGTTCCGTCATCGCCGCACCTTCAAATAGCGGAAATTCAAACCGATCAAGTGGCCCGTGCAAACTTTTTACGGTCGGAAATTGCATTTGTTTGAGTAAGGCATCATAAATTGGTTGTCCGCCGCACACATCAACAGTTAAGTACGCTACGATGGCCACCATGGCTAACGGTAAGAGATGCTGGAGTGTTCCCACCATTTCCGTAATAAGTAAAATGGCGGTAAACGGAGCTTTGCTAATGCCCGCAAAATACCCGGCCATTGCATAGACCATCATGTTGGCTGCCATATTAGGGGATAACCAACCTAACCCGATAAAAATACGACCTGCAATGGCCCCCAGTAACGCCCCTAACGTTAAAATGGGTAGAAAAATCCCCCCGGGTAACCCTGACCCGTAAGAAATCATTGAAAATACAAACCGCAATAAAAAATAACCCATTAAAGGTACCAATCCGGGAACGTGCTGGGCAAAGGTAATAATCATCTCGTTTCCCCCGCCTAACGTCAACGGTAAGGTTAACCCTATTGGAATGACTAATAAAAACGGAACGATTCCATCTAAGTAACGGGGTAAAAATTGGAGCAGCGAATACCAGTAACCAACCCGTAAAATAACCCACTGGTATAAAACACCTAAAAGTCCTAGTCCGATCCCTAATAAAAGTAGCAAAAAATACTGAGATTGGGGCAGTGAACGCGTTAACTTGATGTAAAGAACAGGTTGAAGCCCAAAAACCACCTTAGAAATATAATCGGCAGTTACCGCTCCCGTTAGCGAGGATAACCAAACGGCCGGGGAGAAATTGTGATATACCTCTTCTAAAATAAAGAGGGTCCCGGCAATTGGAGCGTTAAAGGCGGCTGATAATCCAGCGGCCGCACCACTAGCAATCATAATTCGACGATCGGCTCCATGAAGGTGACCAGCTTCTGCTAATCCCTGGGCCGCCGTTGCACCTAATTGAATGGACGGCCCCTCTCGGCCTAGATATAATCCGGACCCGATGGCCAAGATACCCCCGACAAACTTGCGCCAGAGGACTGGCCACCAAGCGTAATCAAAATCACCGGCCAGTTGACCTTCAACCTGTGGAATTCCTGATCCCTTAGCCATTGGTTCTTGTTTCATCCAACGGCCAATTATCACGGCTAGCCCAATCATCACCGCAACCCACAGCCAAAATCCAACGGACGTCAGGGATAAGTGCGCATAAATTTGTCGTGTCGTCCCTAATAACCATTCAATTAACCATCGAAACAGACTAACCCCCGCGCCAACGACTACCCCAACTAGGCACCCACGACCAGCCGTTTTGAGAATCGTCCAGTCCCGGTTATGCCGATTAACTTTACTCACTGCATCTCATCCTTACCTAATTTGCTACTTTTAGTTTAGCACAATTAGTGACGTTGTTTGAGGCGGTGCCAATATAAGCCTAAGAGACCTAAGCCAACCACCGCTAAGCCCCGTGAAAACCAAGTTTGCTCACCCGTTTGCGGCAACTTATCATTTGACCGTTCAATCTTTTCCCCAACGACTTTGGTCCCCGTCTTTAAGGTTGAGGTTTCTGACTGCCGTTTCTTTTTGGGGTCGCTTTGCTTATTTTCTGATTTTAACTTACTCCCTAATGCTGGTCCCGTAACCTCCGTTTGTTGACCTTCCCCCGTTTGACCTTGAGAATGTTGGTCATCTGGCCGGTGACTCGGTGTTTTTGTGTCGGAGGTTGAATGCTCAGGATGATCGATCGGAGTCGATTGGTCAGGATGCTTAGGCGATTCCGGCTGTAGCGGAGACTGCGGCAACTCCGGTTGTTTTGGGTCTAACGGCGATTCCGGACTTACCGGTTTTTCAGGCTGCTCAGCGGGTGGGTTAATGGGCCCTGGCTGAAGAGGTTGAGTCCCATTAGGGGCTGGTGAATCACGTTCAACGTCAATCAACTGTGATTCCCGGTTTAAGCACCAGTAATCTCCTTGGGAAGGATCGACTAGATGATAGCCCTTAGGAACTAGTTCTTGGACGTTAACATGATCCCCCATTCCCAACGAATGGGTCCACGTTGCCACGTTTTCGCCGCTGGTACGATCAAAGAGGACAATTTTGCCAATGACTAGGTGAGAGTAGGAAAAATAATTCACCGTGACCGTTTGCCCCGCTAAGTCTGGGGTAACCGGTACGGATGCTGGCTGACCCTTCGCTAAACTGAAGGATTCTGCATCTAAGATCTGTGGTCGAATAAACGTGTAATTCTCGCCGGCGGTTCCCGTAACCGTTTCTTCTTTTAACTGATACTGTCGGTCCATAATACTAATCATGTATCGAACCTTAAACGTTACGGTTTGCTTGTCTGGTGTGGTGGTTGCAGCATGAACGATTGGAACCGAGGCGTTACTGGGCATTAGCCCCGTCACCCCCATCAAACAACTCGCCGCAATCAAAACGTATGCCTTTGTCTTAATCATCCTAATTAATCTCCTTTAACTGTGATACTTATAGGTTCGTTAGGAGACGCCGAATCGACTAATTTAGGCAAAAAAAGATCAGACCTTGTCTATAAGGTCTGATCTTTTATGAATGATCAATTCAATTATTTGTTGATAATTGCTTGACGAGCTGATTCGCTCAAGTTGTAGAAGGAGTTAATTCCCTTGTATTCTGAAACGCCAGCTAATTGATCTTCAATCCGCATTAATTGGTTGTACTTAGCGATCCGTTCGCCACGGCTCATTGAACCGGTCTTGATTTGACCTGCGTTCATGGCAACAACTAAGTCGGAAATCGTGGTATCTTCAGTTTCACCAGAACGGTGAGAGATGATTGCCGTGTAACCAGCTTCCTTAGCCATGTTAACCGCGTTAACCGTTTCGGATAAAGTTCCAATTTGGTTTAACTTGATTAAGATTGAGTTAGCAACGCCCTTGTTGATACCCTTTTTAAGGTAGTCAGTGTTAGTAACAAATAAATCATCACCAACAATTTGAACCTTGCTGCCTAAGCGCTTAGTAGCCATTTCCCAATCTTCCCATTCGTTTTCATCCAGAGGATCTTCAATGGAAACGATTGGGTACTTATCAACAATTCCTTCAAGCAAGGAAACGAATTCATCAGCGGTGTAATCCTTACCATCGCCTTCTAACTCGTACTTCTTAGTGTCAGCATTGTAGAATTCTGATGCGGCACAGTCAAAGGCAATTGCAATATCCTTACCTGGCACATAGCCGGCACGTTGGATAGCGTTGATCAAAATTTCGAAAGGTTCTTCGTTATTCTTTAAGTCAGGGGCAAATCCACCTTCATCACCAACAGCAGTTGAGTAGCCTTCTTCATTCAAGATTGCCTTTAAGTTATGGAAGGTTTCTGAGCCCATCCGAATTGCTTCCTTGATGCTCTTAGCACCAACAGGCATAATCATAAATTCTTGGAAATCAACTTTATTGTTAGCATGCTTACCACCGTTGATAACGTTCATCATTGGGGTTGGTAAGACACGTGCGTCAAAACCGCCTAAGTAGTTGTACAAAGGAAGGCCGAGTTCGTCGGCAGCAGCACGGGCAGCAGCCAATGAAACACCTAAAATAGCGTTAGCGCCGAGCTTACCCTTGTTAGGTGTTCCATCAAGTTCGATCATGGTCTTATCGATGGCTAATTGATCCGTAACATCCATACCAACAATTGCCTTGGCAATGACAGTATTAACGTTGTTAACCGCCTTAGTAACACCCTTCCCCATGAAACGACTCTTGTCGCCATCACGAAGTTCAACGGCTTCATGTTCACCAGTAGAAGCACCTGATGGAACGATTCCGCGGCCAAAGCCACCAGCTTCGGTGTAAAGTTCAACTTCAACAGTTGGGTTACCACGTGAATCAAGAACTTCGCGTGCATAAATATCAGAAATTAAAGACATTATTTTCTCTCCTTTGTGAAATCTCATCACGGGATCCAAATTCTTCCCATGTTCCTATTTTATTAGTTTGTTCATGATCTTTCAATTAAATTTAGCGACTTTTCTTATTAATCTGCAAGTTTTTGGTAATTTGCCAATTGAATGAACGATTCCGACTTCAAACTGGACCCACCGGCCAAGATACCATCAATATTCTGTTTGGCCATTAACCCGACCACATTTTTAGGGGTAACACTGCCCCCATACAATACCCGAATACCATCGGCTAATTCATCTGAGTATAAATCAGCGATAGTCTGGCGAATGAGGTAGCATCCCTCTTCCGCTTGATCGGCCGTGGCTGAATCCCCGGTGCCGATTGCCCAACTTGGCTCGTAGGCGATCACCACACTCTTGGCATCCTCCTCTGACACACCCTTTAAGGCTGCCGCCACCTGACTAACGACCCAATGGATTTTTTCGCCGGATTCCCGGCGGCCCATCGTCTCGTTACAGCATAAAATGGGGACCATATGATTTCGATAGACGGCTAAAATTTTCTTATTAATGATGTCATCCGTTTCATTAAAGTACTTCCGCCGTTCTGAGTGGCCAATAATCGTATAGTGAACTCCCATGTCAGCTAGCATTAACGGGCTAATTTCACCGGTATATGCCCCAGAATCTTCAAAGTAACAGTTTTCGGCTCCGATCTTTAACGTTTTATCGGTCTGAACTTCCATCATTGACTCAATAAATAAATACGGTGCCGCAATTGCGGTTTCAACTTCGGTTGGATCTGGTAGTTGACCCGCAACTTCCTGCATAAACTCCTTTGCCGTATCAAGCGTTTTATTCATTTTCCAGTTTCCTGCAATGAAAGGCGTCCGCATGTGATTCACACCCCTTCTTCAATCTGCCTCAATCATACCGAATCTTTTGGCGTTTGACCAGTTGAACGATTGTTTTATGAACCAAAAATCCCCCAATCCTGTCATTAAACAGGGTTGGGGGTCATCTTAATCCGAACTTACCGGGTTAATTATTTGTTAGAGATTGCAGCGATCCCTGGTAATTCCTTACCTTCAAGGTATTCAAGGGATGCACCACCACCAGTAGAAATATGAGTCAGTTTATCAGCGACACCCAACTGTTGAACGGCAGCGGTCGAATCACCACCACCAACAATTGTGGTTGCATCGGATAAGGTACCTAAGAACTTACCGATCTCGAGGGTTCCCTTAGCATAGTTGCTCATTTCAAACACACCCATTGGGCCGTTCCAAACAACGGTCTTAGCATCCTTTAAGACGTCTTCAAATTCTTGAACCGTCTTAGGGCCAATGTCTAAGGCCATGTAGCCGTCAGGAATGTCGCCTTCAACGATTTTGTGAGGAGCGTCATTGCTGAATTCAGTCGCAACAACTGAATCAACTGGCAAGACAAGTTTGTCGCCAGCCTTATCCAAGATTTGCTTTGCTTCATCGATCTTATCTTTTTCAACTAAGGAATTACCAATGGTCATGCCCTTAGCAGCGTAGAAGGTATAAGTCATCCCACCACCAATAAGAATTTTATCAGCCTTATCTAAGAGGTTGTCAATAACCCCAATCTTATCGGAAACCTTAGCTCCACCTAAGATTGCAACAAATGGCCGCTTAGGATTATTAACAGCGTCACCTAAGAACTTGATTTCCTTTTCCATTAAGAAACCGGCCGCCGTTTGTGGCATATTAGAGGCAATCCCAACGTTTGATGCATGGCTCCGGTGGGCGGTACCAAAAGCATCGTTAACGAAAACGTCACCTAATGAAGCCCAGTATTTGCCAAGTTCTGGATCGTTACCAGATTCGCGCTTAACGTATTCACCATCTTTAACATCTTCAAACCGGGTGTTTTCAACGAGTAAAACATCGCCATCCTTCATGTTGTTGATGGCATCTTCAAGTTGTTTACCCTCTGTAACGGGAACAAAGGTAACGGGTTTGTTGAGTAAGTTAGATAAACGTTCTGCAACGGGACGTAATGATAAGTCCTTCTTGTCGTCTTCAGTCTTGATCCGACCTAAATGTGAGAAGAGAATGGCCTTACCACCCCGATCCGTAACGTACTTAATCGTTGGCAGTGCTGCCACGATCCGGTTATCGTTTTGGATAACCCCGTCTTTAATTGGCACGTTAAAATCAACGCGCATTAAAACTTTTTTGCCCTTTAAATCTAAGTCTTCAACAGTTAACTTAGCCATAAAGCTGACCTCCTAAAAGTAAAAATGATTTCCTTCACAATATTACAGCACTTCAGGACAAAATTCAAAACCCAATCTGCCCTCAAAACTAAAAAAAGCGGAGAAAGTCGCCCTCCTCCGCCTTTTCTATTCAACTAACCTGAATAAACCAGCGGCTTAGAGGGTAGCGAAGTGTTGTAAAGTACGAACCATGTTACAAGTGAAGCCCCATTCGTTGTCGTACCAAGCAACAGTCTTAACTAATTGCTTGTCACCGGCAGTGGTAACTTCAGTTTGAGTTGGGTCGAATACTGAACCGTGATCATCATCAATAATGTCTGATGAAACGATTTCGTCTTCGTTCCAGCCGTAAGCTTCGTTATCAATAGTGTGCTTCTTCATTGCTTCGTTAACTTCATCAGCCGTAACTTCTTTGTCAAGAACAGTCACAAGTTCAGTCAAAGAACCGTCGATTAAAGCAACACGTTGTGCGTGACCCTTCAACTTGCCATCCAATTCTGGGATAACAAGACCGATAGCCTTAGCGGCACCAGTTGAGTGAGGAATCGTGTTAGCAGAGGCAGTCCGGTTGTTACGCTTGTTCTTACCACGAGGTCCATCAAGGATCATTTGAGTGGCAGTGAAGGCGTGGATAGTTGTCATCGTACCAACGGCAATTCCGAAGTCTTGGTTCAAGAAGTATGCCATAGGTGCTAAACAGTTAGTGGTACATGAACCAGCTGAAACGATCTTATCGTCGCCAGTTAAGATGTCCATGTTAACACCAGGAACAACCGTCTTAATGTTACCAGCAGGTGCAGAAATCAGGACACGTTGTGCACCAGCATCGATGTGAGCTTGTGCCTTTTCTTCAGAGGTGTAGAAACCGGTACATTCGAGGACGAATTCAACGCCATCGTTTTCAACCCACTTAAGGTTACCAGCTTGAGGTTCAGCGTAAACAGGGATTTCCTTACCGTTAACAACGATACCCTTGTCAGTTGATGTAACTTCACCTGGGAAACGACCATGAGTCGTGTCGTACTTAAGTAAGTATGCAAGCATTGAAGGCGTAGTTAAATCGTTGATAGCAACAACTTCAATGTTGTCTGCACCAAGTTCAAAAATACGCTTGAAAGCAAGACGACCGATACGGCCGAAACCATTAATACCAATCTTTACAGTCATACTGTGATTTCCTCCTTCAGGAAGTAAATAAATTTTTAAAAGCAGTACAAAAGAATTGTATCACTTATTTAAACCCTTGTCAGTAGCGCTTTCAGCAGTTTTTCGCTAAATGCTGATTACGTGAGAATAATTGATTCGATTAACTGAGTCAACCCAACTATGAAAATCAGTTACAATAGAAAAGATCACTTTTCTACAGCCCTTAGTATATGCCGGGGCTCGTTCTTTTGCAAACGGTCTGTTCATGAAATCGGTCCGACAACGAAAGTTTATGGGGGGCCAATTCTTATAAAAATTAATTTTAAAATTCCCCTTGTATTTTTATTCAGTTTCAGCTATTATAGTTAAGTACTCAAGTGAATGCGTATGGCATTTGCGCCCGTAGTGTAATGGATCGCACGTAAGATTCCGGTTCTTGAGATGGGGGTTCGATTCCCTCCGGGCGCATCAGGTATAACGGCTACTAAGATGACTGATCATCTTGGCAGCCGTTTTTGTTTTTTACTATCAAATTGTTTGGTCTGCTTCCAAACCGTGCTATCATAGGGAGGAAGGTTATGGGGGTTGGCCAATATCCCTGATAAATGATTTGACCTTATCTGACCAATAGCCTAAACTAGTACCATATTCAGGAATGATAACCCATTCCAATAAATTATAAGGAGGCTGCAACTATGACTTTAGTCCCTACGGTTATCGAACAATCATCCCGTGGTGAACGGGCATACGATATTTACTCCCGTTTATTAAAGGACCGAATCATTATGTTGTCCGGGCCAATTAACGATGACATGGCTAACGCCATCATCGCACAATTGCTCTTCTTGGATGCACAAGATTCTGAAAAGGATATTTACCTTTACATTAACTCCCCTGGTGGTCAAGTGACTTCTGGGTTAGCCATTTACGATACGATGAACTTCATTCAAGCTGACGTTCAAACGATCGTTATGGGAATGGCCGCATCAATGGCCAGCGTCTTGGCTTCTTCTGGTACGAAGGGCAAACGTTTTGCACTTCCTCACTCCGAAGTCTTGATTCACCAACCATCCGGTGGTGCTCAAGGTCAGCAAACCGAAATTGAAATTGCTGCCGAAGAAATCTTGAAGACGAGAAAGTTGATCAATGAAATCTTAGCTGAGAATTCAGGTCAACCAATCGAAACGGTTAACAAGGACACGGAACGTGACCACTACTTAACTGCTCAAGAATCCGTTGATTATGGTCTGATTGATAAGATCATGACAAACAGCAAGGAACAAAAGTAACCTCGTAAAAAGGCTGAATCCATCTGGATTCAGCCTTTTTATTATGCCAACGCCCCTGACCGGAGCTTATCAGCATAGTCATTAATTTTTCGCAACCGATGGTTAATCCCAGATTTTGAGATGGGTCCTCCCGGCACTAACCCGCCTAATTCCTTTAAACTAACTTCTTGGTGCGCCAGCCGAGCTTGAGCAACATCCTGTAATTTTTGGGGCAGCTGGCTCAATCCCACCGTTTCATCAATAAATTGAATATTCTCAATTTGCTTAATTGAGGCGGAGGCCACCTTATCCAGGTTAGCGTTCTCACAGTTGACCAAGCGATTAACGGAATTTCGCATGTCCCGCATAATTCGAACGTCCTCAAATTTAAGCATGGCACTCGTCGCCCCAATTAACGACAAAAAGTCAGCAATCTTTTCGGCTTCCTTTAAGTAGGTAATGTATCCACTACGTCTTACCGTTGTCCGGGCATTCAAATCATACTTATTCATCATTTTTTCAATCATTGCGTTTTGATCTTCATACAATGAATAAATTTCTAAGTGGTACCGGCTTGTTTCCGGATTATTGACGGAACCGCCCGCTAGAAAGGCGCCCCTTAGGTACGATCTGAGCTGACCTTCTGAATTAAGAATTTCAGCTGGAATGGTATCTAGTAGCTGGAGACCATCAAAAATCCCGAGGTCCTTTAAAACTTCACTGGTCCCGTTCTTAACGCGGACAATGTATAAGTTATTTTTCTTGAGTTTCATTTTGCGTCGAACCAAGAGTTCACTATCGATTTCATAGAACTTGCGCAAAAGTTGATAGATCCGTCTGGCAATGGCGGGATTTTCAGATTGAACATGAAGGACAAACCGATGATCCTCAAGGCTCAAGGTTCCGTTCATTCGAATTAACGCCACTAATTCCGCTTTGGCGTTTTCCCGGTGAACTTCAAGAGTGGTTAATTCTTTTTTTACATCACTCGCATACGACATTGCTCACCCTCCCTTCCCTGGCTTAATAGTTGGTTTGACCAATTAAATTCAACAGTTCCCGAACGACTTCCTGTCCGTTATGAAAGGCACCGTTATCACGTAATTCTAGAAAATCGGACGAAATAACCCGGCACCCTAATCGGCGAAGACCGTTAAAATCATGGGTGACCTGTGTCGACATTTCTGTCCAGCGCTGGTAATCAATGTATTCGTCCGGAACTTTTTTTGAATTGACCAAAACCGTGTTAATGAATGGGGCCCCTAAGTGTTCGTTTAATACTTGAACATGGTCCGCATCCGAAAAGTTTTCGGTTTCACCCTTTTGGGTCATAATATTACAAATATAAACGACCTCGGCGGAGGTGGTCCGCACTGCCTCCCCCACGTTGCTAATCATCAGGTTCGGCAAGATACTGGTAAATAGGCTGCCTGGGCCTAATACAATCTGATCGGCGTTCATGATGGCATCAATCACTGGTTGAACTGCTTCTGGCTCATCATCAGAATCAGCGTCCTCTACCCAAACCCGTTGAATTAACTTGTGGGCCCCGGTAATTTCAGATTCGCCGGTCATAGTTGTTCCATCCGAGAACTGAGCGTGTAGCTCTAGCGGCTCGTTTGAAGCCGGAAAGATGTGTCCCCGAACCTTCATCATTTCAGACAGCTCCTGGACGGCATCAAAGATTCCGCCCTTCATTTCAGATAGAGCTGCAATAATCAAGTTGCCGATGGCGTGGCCCGCAAAAAAATCATCGTTCGTGTCGAACCGGTATTGAAAAATATCCTTCTCAATATTTGGCAGTTCAGACAGCGACACCAACACATTGCGGATATCTCCAGGCGGAACCACGTTAACATAGTGGCGAATAATACCAGAGGAACCGCCGTCGTCTGCGACCGTAACTACCGCCGTAATATCAACGTTTTGATCCCGTAAGTTACCTAAAATAACGGGTAATCCCGTTCCTCCGCCAATCACAACGATCCGTGGTTGACGGGTTGTCAGTGGATCTCTCATGAGCGATTAACACCCTCCTTTCGTCGGTTAACATCACGGTGACTTAAATTCACCGGATAGGCGTTCCCTAAATCATTAGCTAGCCGTCTAGCAATGGAGACGGAGCGGTGTTGACCACCGGTACAACCAATTGCAATCGTCAGGCTAGTTTTGCCCTCCGCCTTGTATCCAGGCATGACAGACACTAGCATTTCTAATAACCGCTGATAAAAATCTTCCGTTTGTGCCTGTTTCATCACGTAATCATAAACGGGAGTATCAAGGCCGGTTAATTCCTTTAATTCGGGAATATAGTAGGGATTAGGCAGAAACCGGACATCCATCACAATATCCGCATCAATGGGCAACCCGTACTTAAATCCAAACGATAACACATCAATGTGAAAAACTTGTTCCGTTTGTGTCTCAAATTTATGAAACATATCCTCGCGCAGTTGACGGGGGGTAATATTTGACGTATCAATGACAAGTTGAGCCCGCTGGCGTAAGGGTTCCAGTAACTGCCGTTCTTTTCGAATCCCATCAACCAGTCGGCCCTCCGTTGACAACGGATGCCGCCGACGGGTTTCCTTATAACGACTAACCAGCGCTTCATCGGACGCATCTAAAAAGACCGTTTTAGCGTGGGTCGCTGAAATCAGAGCATCCGTTTCTGGACTAATTAAATCCTGGTCAAATGCACGTGACCGCATATCAATCACCAAGGCAACCTTTTTCACCTTACCAGATTCTGATAACAGGTCAAAAAACTTTGGTAACAATGTGAGGGGTAAGTTATCCACACAGAAGTACCCTAAATCCTCAAGGCTTTGCATTGCGATCGTTTTGCCAGCTCCGCTCATCCCTGAAATGATAATTAGTTCAATCTTGTCTGACATTTTTATCTCCCCTAGGATTTAAACTTGTGGTAATGGTCAAATTATAGCATACCGGGCGTGTCATTTTAACTAGATTCCACAAAAAAAGCTCGAAGAATTAACTTCGAGCCCTAAGACTGCGGTTGTGTTATTTGTTTCCGTGGGCAAATGCAATGAAAATGGCGTTAAACCCAGCAATAAATAGGTAAATAACGACAAACATGGCTAATGCTGCAATCGAAACAACGGGAACAAAGATGAGGTAAAGACCAAGGATTAACATGATAATATCCAAGATCACTGATAACCACATCCAACCTGAGCCGAACGCGCTTAAGTGGTCAACCACGATGAGTCGTTCAATGGCATCAATAATGAACCAAATTGCAAAGAGGTAGCCTAATACGGCAATTCCTAGGTTAATGTCAACGAGAACCCAAATCCCCAGTAAAACATCAACAATTCCTAAAAATAAAGCAAACCAGCTCCGGCCTCCTGAAACCTTTCTCAACTTACTAAAAGCTGAAAATGAGGTTATGCCCGCAATAATGGCCATAATTCCAAATAAAATAGCTAAAACGGTTAAACCGACTCCTGGGTAACGTAAAACCCCACAGGCTGCAATAATAAAAAGAATTCCGAGAATAAACTCGCCCCAGTCAAATCCCCAGTGTTCGTCACTTGTAAACATACTAACATCTCCTTATTTCATACATCACTGATGTATGTCTCTAAAATCACTTTACTGTTTTTTTAAGAATTGGACAAGCGTTTACACTTGGCAATCGATTGTATTCGTTTTCAATCGTTTACAAACTAAAAATTCAGGCTAGATAACGGGTTCACTCTACTAAAAAGATCGATGAAATCATTCAGATTTCATCGATCTTTTTAGTTAACTTTACTTAGCAGTTTGCCGCTTTTTGGCTGGTTGCTTGGCCAACTGTTCCTGAGTTCTTTTTGTATCACGATCTAAAATCGGCTTTAGGTAGTGTCCGGTATACCCCTTAGTTTCATTAGCCAATTGTTCCGGCGTACCAGTAGCAAGGACTTGGCCTCCGCCTTCCCCGCCTTCTGGACCTAGATCAATCAACCAATCCGCCGTCTTAATCATATCTAAATTATGCTCAATCACAACTACTGTATTGCCCTTATCAACTAACCGATTCAAAACGTCCAATAGCCGCTTAATGTCATCGGAATGTAACCCAGTCGTCGGTTCATCTAGGATGTAGAAGTTGCGGCCGCTTGCCTTCTTGTGCAGCTCGGATGCCAGCTTCATTCGCTGGGCTTCCCCACCTGATAACGTCGTCGCAGACTGACCTAGGGTGACATATCCTAGACCAACATCATGAAGGGTCTGAACTTTCCGGGTAATCTTGGGAATGGCAGAGAAAAAGTCAAGGGCTTCATCCACGGTCATCTTAAGAACGTCCGAAATCGTCTTTCCCTTGTACTCCACTTCCAACGTTTCCGAATTATAACGCTGACCATGACAAACCTCACAGGGAACGTACACGTCCGGAAGAAAATTCATTTCGATTTTGATGATTCCCTCGCCCTTGCAGGCCTCACAGCGGCCACCCTTCGTATTAAAACTAAACCGGCCCTTGTTGTAACCCCGTAGTTTGGCGTCGTTCGTTTGGGCAAACAGGCCCCGAATATCATCAAAGACCCCCGTGTAGGTAGCTGGATTGCTCCGGGGGGTCCGACCGATGGGGCTCTGGTCGATATCCACCAGTTTTTCAACGTTGCTGATTCCCGTGATGGTGTCAAACTGGCCCGGTTTAGCTGAGTTGCGGTACAACTTTTGGGCCATCGCCCGTTTTAAGATCTGGTTGACGAGCGTTGACTTTCCGGACCCGGATACCCCGGTAACCACCACAAACTTACCTAACGGAAAGTCAACGGTAATATTCTTGAGGTTATTTTCCTTAGCTCCAGTAATCGTAATCACTTTCCCGTTGCCTTCCCGCCGCTTTTGTGGAATCGGAATAAATTTCCGACCGGACAAATACTGACCGGTTAAGGATTTCCGACTGTGGGAAATTTGTTTGGGAGTTCCCGCTGCCATCACCTGGCCCCCGTTAACTCCAGCACCGGGGCCAATGTCGATAATGTAATCGGCCGCCAGCATGGTATCTTCATCGTGTTCAACTACCACTAACGTATTTCCAAGGTCGACCATTTGTTTGAGGGATTGAATTAACCGATCATTATCGCGCTGATGAAGTCCAATTGACGGTTCATCAAGTACGTATAACACTCCGGATAAGTTCGACCCAATTTGAGTGGCCAGCCTTATCCGCTGAGCTTCCCCACCGGATAAGGTCCGGGCACTTCGGCTTAACGTCAGGTACTCTACCCCCACGTTTTTTAGGAAGGTTAATCGGTCCCGGATTTCCTTCATAATGGGTTTGGCAATTATAACGTCCTGTTCGTCAAATACAAGGCCCTTGAAAAATTCCATTGCCTGATCAATCGATAAGGCGGAGACCTCGCCTAAGTGGCGTCCGTCAATCTTAACGGCCAGCGCTTTCCGGTTCAACCGGTAACCCTGACAGGTCTGACAGGTGAGCTCCGTCATAAACTGGTGCATGACGTTTCGGGTGTAGTCACTGTTCGTTTCCTTGTAACGACGCGCCACGTTGTTGACGACCCCTTCAAACGGGGCATCAGTATCCCGTACCCCACCAAAATCACTATTGAAATGGAAGTGGAAGGTTTTGCCCTTAGAACCGTATAGCACAAAGTTCTGATCCTCTTTTGGCAGATCCTTAAATGGAATGGTCATATTAATGTTAAAGGCTGCGCACGCCTGCTTCAACAGTTCGGGATAGTACTGTGAACTAATCGGATTCCAAGGTTCTAATGCACCGTCAGCCAATGACTTAGTTGGATCTGGAACCACAAGGTCAGGATCCACCTCTAGTTTGACCCCGAGCCCGTCACAATCTGGACAGGCTCCATAGGGTGCATTAAATGAAAATAACCGGGGTTCTAATTCACCCACCGTAAAACCACAGAGGGGACAGGAATAATGTTCTGAAAACGCCAGAGTTTCCCCGTCAATAATATCTGCAGAAGCGTATCCCCCGCTTAACCGTAGCGCCGCTTCAAAGGAATCAAACAACCGGGAGCGCACGCCGTCCTTAACCACGATCCGGTCCACCACGATCTCAATACTATGGGTTTTATTCTTGTCAAGTTCGAAGTCCTCACTAATATCGTGCACTTCACCATCCACTCGAACCCGAACAAACCCTTCGCGCTGAATCTTTTCAAAAACCTTTTTATGCTGTCCCTTTTTTCCCCGAATAATGGGCGAAAGAACCTCTAACCGGGTTCGTTCGGGTAAGGCCAAGACTTCATCCACCATCTGTTCGACGGTTTGACTGGTAATCACGGTCCCATCGTTTGGGCAAATTGGGGTACCAACCCGGGCCCACAGCAATCGGAGATAATCATTAATTTCAGTTACCGTTCCGACCGTTGACCGCGGATTTTTAGACGTTGTCTTTTGGTCAATGGAAATCGCTGGGCTTAACCCTTCAATTGAATCAACATCCGGTTTATCCATTTGACCTAAGAACTGCCGGGCGTAAGCAGAGAGGCTTTCAACATAGCGCCGCTGCCCCTCCGCATACAGTGTATCAAACGCCAGCGAACTTTTTCCCGAGCCAGAAAGACCGCTAATGACCGTTAATTTATTTTTAGGAATATCAACGTCAATATCCTTTAAATTATTCTCACGTGCCCCATGAATTTTAATCTTGTCGTTTGCCAACTATGCTCCTCCTTGTTCGGCGTTAAATCTGAGTCTTCAACTCCATAATGGTATCCCGTAGTGCCGCAGCATGTTCAAAATCCAACTGCTTTGCAGCTTCTTGCATTTCGGCCGTTAAGCGATTTAGCATGTCCTGCTGGTCTGCCTTACTCATGGCTTCAAAGTCCGACTCAATAAAGTCATCCTTTTCGTGCTCATCACCATCGCCAGACTTAGTCGGTGCAATTAAATCCCGAACCGGTTTAATGATGGTCGTTGGCGTAATGCCGTGTTCATCATTATATGCCATCTGAATTTGCCGCCGCCGGGCAGTTTCATCCATTGCAGCTTGCATTGACGCTGTGACCGAGTCTGCATACATAATTACCGAACCCTCTGAATTCCGGGCCGCCCGCCCAATCGTTTGAATTAAGGACCGTTCATTCCGCAAGAAACCTTCCTTATCGGCATCCAGAATGGCTACCAGGGAAACTTCGGGAATATCAATCCCTTCACGCAACAGATTAATTCCAACGAGAACGTCGTACTTGCCTAACCGCAAGTCCCGCATAATTTGCGTCCGTTCCATCGTTTTGATATCACTATGGAGGTAGGCAACCTTAATCCCAAAGTCCTTTAGATAATCGGTCAGATCTTCCGCCATCTTCTTAGTTAAGGTGGTAATAAACACCCGTTGATCCTTCTCAATCCGTTGGTTAATTTCCCCAACGAGGTCATCCATTTCACCCTGAACGGGCTTCACCGTAATGGTAGGATCCAGTAATCCGGTTGGCCGAATGATTTGTTGAACGACCTTATCCGTTTGCGCCTCTTCGTACGGGCCGGGAGTAGCTGACATGTAAATAACCTGATTAACATGCTGCTCAAACTCCTCTAACTTGAGGGGCCGATTATCGAGCGCACTCGGCAGACGGAACCCATAATCAACCAACTGTTGTTTTCTAGCCTGATCACCGTTGTACATTCCCCGGACTTGGGGCATCGTTACGTGTGACTCGTCCACAACCAGTAAAAAATCATCCGGGAAAAAGTCCAGTAATGTGTAGGGCGGCTCCCCCGCTTTTCGACCGTCCATCCACCGGGAATAATTTTCAATCCCACTGGTATATCCCATTTCCCGCATCATTTCGAGGTCGTAGGTCGTTCGCTGTTTTAACCGCTGAGCCTCTAACAACTTACCGTGGCTCTCTAACCACTGAACCCGATCAACCATTTCCTGTTCGATCCCAGCTGTGGCACCCGCCATAACATCATCGTTGGTTAAAAAGTGGGTGGCAGGGAAAATGGCAACATGTTCCCGGTCGCCAATAATTTCGCCCGTTAAGGAATCAACTTCCCGAATTCGGTCAATTTCATCACCGAAAAACTCAACCCGGAGTGCGTGTTCATCGTGGGAAGCCGGAAAGATTTCGACAATATCGCCGTGAACCCGGAACCGGCCCCGCTGAAAGTCAATGTCGTTTCGTTCGTACTGAATATCAACTAGCTGCCGTAACAGTGCGTTGCGGTCAATTTCCTGACCCACCCGAAGTGACAGGGTGTGAGCCCGATATTCCTTCGGATCCCCTAACCCAAAAATGGATGACACACTAGCAACCACGATCACATCGTTTCGTTCAAGCAGCGAACTCGTTGCAGAATGCCGCAGTTTATCAATTTCATCATTAATCGCCGAGTCCTTTTCAATGTAGGTATCACTCGATGGGACGTAGGCTTCCGGTTGATAATAATCATAATAACTGACGAAATACTCAACCGCATTATTAGGGAAAAACTCCTTAAATTCCCCGTAAAGTTGGCCAGCTAACGTTTTGTTATGCGATAACACTAACGTGGGTTTATTAACGTTCGCAATGACGTTTGAAATCGTAAACGTCTTTCCCGTTCCCGTGGCCCCTAATAAAATCTGAGCCTTATCCCCGTCATCAAGTCCCTGGGTTAACTCTGCAATGGCCTGGGGCTGGTCACCGGTTGGCGAATACTTTGAAACTAGGTCAAACTTACGATCATCTTGTCGATCAATCATCCTACTACCTCCCAACGGTTAATTTCATTCTCATCACAAAAAATAGGAAAGTTAAACAACTCTCCTATCAGCTATGCTATTCTACCACATCGAACATACTTTCGCTATTAAATTATACTAAACTCTTTTGCAAGATAATCACGTTACCGCTCATATCCCCACGCATAAAGGTGGTCCGTTTCTTTTCGGTAAAATCAAGGGCCCGCCAAAAGGCTTCTTCGCTTGTCTCCCCAATGTAGACGGCGAGTTGAACCACCTGAGCCCCGGTTGCTTTGAGTATCCGTTCCAAGGTTTGGTAGATATCTAGCCGCGCCGATTGGGGGAACTTAGGATCCGTCATAAATCGGCCAATCCAAACCATTTGTGGGAGGGGATAATCGATAATAATATCTATCGTCGCCACCAGCGTATGACCTTGAAAAATTCCAAGGTAGGTCTTTTGATCCGCCATGGCGTCCCGTGGTAAATCGGTCAGGTCCATTAGCGCTTCCTTTTTCGTCACCGAATGGTTGAGAAAATTATCAAAGTAATCCGGGTGCTGTTTCTGGAGTTGAAAGATCAGATCGCCATCATCGGTCGTTAACTCCCGGACTGAAAACGCTGAAAGTTCCTGGTCTAATAGTGTGGCTAGTTCCACATGAATTCCCCCTAATCTTCTAAAATCGTTTCAGTAATACTACGGAGTTTATCGCGGTCGGAAAACTTTTCATCTAATAAATCAGGCAGTACCTTCGCCAAGAAATATTGAACGCAGGCCATTTGGTCAAACTGCTTGATCGTTTTGAGACTTTCTTCGTAAATCTCCGTAAAAACGGGATCCGGATTCCCCTTCTGAATTTCCCCGAAGGATTCGTACAGAAGGTCTACCTTATCCGCAACGGACAAAATCTTCCCCTCTAAGGTGTCGTCCTTCCCCTCGGAAAGACGACGCTGATACGCAGCCTGAAACTCAGCCGGAATTTCATTATCAATGAAGTTTTCCGTTAAGGAGTCCTCCACGTCCGCTAACATCTGACGTAAAGTTGGGGTGGCATACTTCACGGGTGTCTTAATATCTCCGATAAACCGTTCGGTATAATCATGGTTAAGGGCTTTTTCATAAAGCAGCCGCCAGTTAACTTCATGCCCGGCATTTTCCTCAACGTCCCCCAAAAATTGGGCAACTTCCGTAACCTTCCACGAGTGTGATGCCACGGAGTGCTGTTCAAACTTAAAGTACCCCGGTGCCCGATTAATGGTTTCCAAGTCACTTAAACTCTGTAAATACTGATTCATCCCCACAATAACCGCCTCCTTAATTCGCTGTAACCTTTTTTCCTTAGTATACAAGCCCCATCCGTAAAGATAAAGGGAAGGCTGCGATTAACTTTTTATTCGCAACAGGCCTTAGACCTTTCAGCCCCTTCACTCCTATATCCTTCCCTGAATTCACGTTCAATAAAACAGGCAGCGGAACCGCCTTCGATCAAAATACAATCAAAGCTGGTCACGCTGCCTGTTTAGTAGGTGCTAATCTTCTGATGGGTCCCCCAATTAAGGGGAACCCTCACCTTATTTAATCGTTAACGGATTCAACCGATGAATGGAGACCTTCAAGGTAATTAAATACTTGTTGGCCAGCCAAGCCACCATCACCTACGGACGTCGTAATTTGCCGGAGGTCCTTCTTACGAACGTCACCCGCAGCAAAAATACCGGGGACAGCCGTTTCCATGTGATCATTGGTGATAATCCAACCGTCACCGTCCGTGATTCCTAAGTCACGGAACTGTTCCGTCATCGGCAGGATTCCTACGTAAATGAAGACTCCTGCGGTATTAATCACGGATTCGTCACCGGTCTGATTGTTCCGAACCTTAACCCCGGTGACCTTCATGTCGTCACCTAAGATTTCTTCCACGTTGGTATTCCATACAAAATCGATCTTTTCGTTTGAAAAGGCCCGGTCTTGAATCACTTTTTGGGCCCGAAGTTGATCACGTCGGTGAATAATCGTCACGTGGGAAGCAATACCAGCTAGGTAGGTTGCCTCTTCCACAGCCGAATCGCCACCGCCGACAACAACGACTTCCTTATTCTTAAAGAATGCTCCGTCGCAAACTGCACAGTATGAAACCCCACGGCCACCATACTCTTGTTCACCAGGGACTCCCAGTTTACGATACTCTGAACCGGCGGCAATGACTAAGGCCTCCGTTTCATATTCGTCGCTATCCGTCTTAATTATTTTCAGATTGCCGTCAACCTTAACGCTCTCAACGTTGCCGTACGCGTATTCCGCACCAAATTTAACGGAACCGTCATACATGTTCTTTGCGAGATCAGGTCCTAAAACGGAAGGAAATCCCGGATAGTTTTCGATCTCCGCAGTATTATTCATTTGACCGCCAAAAATTCCACGATCAAGCATCAGTACGGATAAATTAGCCCGTGAGGCGTATAGGGATGCCGTCATCCCCGCAGGACCAGCACCAATGACAATGACATCATACTTTTTTGCCATGAACAATCCACTTCCTTCGTTGTATAAAAGGGTTGAGATTACCTCAACCCTTTTAAAAGTTACTATATTTTACTATTCAAAAGTAAGTTTGTCTAGTCATTCAACCTACTTTGTTTTCTTAGGGGATTGGGCAGCATCTTCCTTTGAAAGCTTAGCCCCTAATTCCTCTATGTACTGTCTTAAATCATTCTTTGTTTGTGGGTGGGTTAGACCGTATTCAATGTTGGTTTCTAACCAGCCAATCTTACTCCCAACGTCAAACCGTTCACCCTTAAACTCATGGGCAAATACCCGCTGCGTCCGGTTTAAGGAATCAATGGCGTCCGTCAGCTGAATTTCGCCACCAACACCAGGCTTCGTTTGTTCCAGTGCATCAAAAATTTCGGGTGTAAACAAGTAACGCCCAATAATAGCTAAATCGCTTGGGGCATCTTCAGGGGCTGGTTTCTCAACAAAGCTTGAAACGTCAAATAAGCCGGGTTGAATTTCAGCCGATGGGTTAATGACCCCGTACTTTGCTGTATCTTCATGGGGAACCCGTTTAACGGCTAACGTTGAAGCCCCCGTTTGGTCAAATCGATCAATTAACTGCTTAGTCAACGGAACGTCACTCTTCATCATATCGTCACCCAGGAGAACAACGAATGGCTCATCACCGATAAAGGCTTTGGCCGTCAAGACTGCGTCCCCAAGTCCACGTGGATAAGGCTGGCGGATAAAGTACAGGTTAATGTCCGTTGTCTTTTGAACCTCTGCTAGTGCTTCATCCTTGTGCTTGTTACGTAAATTGGCCTCTAATTCGGGGTTGGAATCAAAGTGGTCTTCAATGGACCGCTTTGACTTTCCGTCTACGATCACGATGTCTTCAATCCCTGATTTCTTAGCTTCTTCAACAATAAATTGAATTGTTGGCTTATCGACAATGGGAAGCATTTCCTTAGCTAACGCCTTAGTTGCCGGGAGAAAACGTGTTCCTAACCCCGCAGCTGGAATAATTGCCTTCTTTACTTTTCTCATCATTAATTTCCTAACCCTTCTTGGATAATTTTGTTTAAAATTCCGCCTTACCCTCACGTCTCATCAAGTCCGACACGGCTTGGCGAATCTCCTTACCATTATATAATACATCGTAAATTGCCTCAGTAATCGGCATGGATACGCCACGTTGCTGAGCCAATTCATAAGCGGCCTTGGTCGTTGCAACCCCCTCGATAACCATTCCCATGTTATCAACAACCTCGTCTAGAGTCTGACCCTTGGCCAATTCGTTACCTGCCCGCCAGTTACGGGAATTTTCACTCGTCGCCGTCACAATAATATCACCGACACCTGAAAGTCCGATGAACGTCATCGGATCGGCACCAAAGGAAGTTCCCAGACGAGAAATTTCTGCTAATCCCCGCGTCATGAGCGCAGCTTTTGCGTTATCGCCGTAGCCTAAACCATACAGGGCTCCTGCTCCAAGTGCAATGATATTTTTAAGCGCGGCACCGAACTCTACCCCAATAATATCATTATTCGTGTATACGCGGAAATAGTGATTCATAAATATTTTTTGGACGTGTTCTGCGGCATCCATATCTTCACTAGCTGCCGTCACCAACGTAATATCACGCCGGGCAACGTCTTCAGCCTGACTGGGACCGGACAAGACGGAAATTCCCTTTCGCTCCGACTGGGGGATTGCTTCGGCTAAGACCTGTGACATACGCTGATAGGTACTCTGTTCAATTCCCTTGCTGGCATGGACAATCTGGGGACGATCTCCCGTTTTCTTAAGGATCTTGGCCACTTCTTCTGCCACTGAACGGGTGGATTGAGCGGGAACGACAAACAAAATGGTGCCAACCCCCGTAATGGCCTCCTCTAAGTCATCGTAAGCCACCATCGAATCAGAGAACGTAAAATTCTTCATGTACCGTGAATTCGTATGCGCTGTGTTTAATTCCTCAACCTGTTTGGGGTTATAGGACCAAATTCGAACTTCATTCCCGTTTTCATCAAGAAGATTTGCTAAAATGCTTCCCCATGAACCGGCACCAAGTACCGCAATCTTTTCCGTCATAATGCCAAATTCCTCACTTTACTCTGTTTTTTCTGATGCTGATTGATATGGATTTCCCGCTAAGTAGTCTGGTAGCCCTGGGTCATGGCGCCGGCGGTAAAACATCACCCCAATTGCCGTAACAAATAGGAGTAGCGACAATAGCTGCGAAATCCGGATCCCACCGAACAGCATCAGGCTGTCCGTGCGCATACCTTCAATGAAGAACCGGCCAAAGGAATACCAGATAACGTAGGAAAGAAAGACTTCCCCCTGTTTAAAGAGGCCGGGATAATGCCTTAGACTCATCAGGACGATAAACCCCATGAAGTCCCAAGTTGATTCGTATAAAAAGGTTGGCTGGCGGTAGTACCCCGTAATAAACATCTGCTGGATAATCCAGTGCGGTAAATGCAACCCCTCTAAAAACGCGAGGGAGGTTACCCGGCCAAACGCTTCTTGGTTCATAAAATTACCCCAGCGTCCGATTGCCTGTCCCAAAATAACGGTGGGCGCCGCAACATCCAGCATTAACCAGACCGGAATGAAGCGTGAACGGCAAAACAGCCAAACGACAATTCCGGCACCGATCAGTGATCCATAGATCGCAATTCCACCGTCCCAGATTGCAATAATCTGATCAAGATGGTGCTGATAGTACGCCCATTCAAAGATAACGTAGTATAACCGGGCAGAAATAAGGGCAACGGGGAGGGCCCACAGGATCATATCATAAATATCATCCGGATTAATTCCCCGCCTCTGCCCCTCCCTGGTGGCCAGCAAAACGGCTAAGACAACCCCGCACGCAATAATAATTCCATACCAGTGGACCTGGATGGGGCCTAAGTTAAAGGCAATCGGGTTGAGAGCTAAACTAAATGGTGAAACCACCTTGACACCCCTAACTATGAGTTTTCTTTCGTATCATGTTCCGAATTTTGCTGAATTAAGTTCCGTAGGTTATTATCAAAGGTTTGGGTCGCATCATACCCCATCGACTTAGCCCGGAAATTCATGGCAGCCGATTCAATAATGATGGCCAAGTTCCGACCAGTCTTAACTGGGATCGAAATCTTAGGGACCTCAACGTCAAAAATCTTTTGGAATTGATCCCCATTTCCAAGTCGATCAAACTGAGCATCCTTCGACCACAGCTGAAGGTTCACAATCAGGTCAATATCAACCTCACTTCTAACCGCACCAGCCCCAAACAGGTTCATGACATCAATAATCCCAATCCCTCGGATTTCTAGTAGGTGATTTAAAATTTTAGGGGCCGCCCCAACCAAGGTCTGTTCATCCTGTTGGTAAATTTCAACCCGGTCATCAGCCACCAGTCGGTGCCCACGTCTTACTAGTTCCAACGCGGTTTCCGACTTCCCTACTCCGGAATCTCCGGTAATCAGAACCCCAATCCCGTAAATATCCACTAGGACCCCATGAAGAGATTGCCGCTCTGCAAGTTGGCCTTCCAGGTAGTTAGTCATATTACTTAGAACCCGGGAGGTCGTTAGCTTCGTCCCTAAAATGGGAATTTGTGCTTCATCCGCCGCGGTAATTAATTCTTCCGGCGGATCTAACTGCGTTGAAATGACAAAGGCTGGTGTCTCGGGTTGGCACATTTTCCGCATCACCGCCAATAGATTTTCGTGGGTCATTCCCTTTGCAAAGGACGTCTCCGTTATCCCAAGCAGTTGCACTCGTTTGGCGGGATAGTAGTTAAAGTACCCCGTTAGTTCCAAACCTGGTCGTGAAATATCACTGGTCGTAATGACCCGATTATTTAAATAATCTTGGCCGTAATAAACGTCTAAGCGGGTCTTTTCAACTAAATCTGAAACCGTTACACTTTCCGTCACATCAAGCCCTCCTTAATTATCCCGGTTTACGTTTATTTTATCACTTTCCCGATCATATTTTGACCCCAAATCAATTAGCAAAGTGGTTAGATATAATCGCATTGCAAATGGACATAATAATGGCAATCACCATGGTGATCCCAAAGGATGAGAATTCAAACCCGGGGCCCACAATTGCGGACGTCAATTCCAGCATGGCTGCGTTAATGACAATGCTGAAAAGGCCTAACGTTAAAATTGTAATCGGCAGTGAAAGAATTTGCAGCACCGGTTTAATGAGCGCATTAAGAATCGCTAACACAAAAGCTGCTAAAAGTGCCACCCACACGCTGGAAATAAAAAAGGAATTTCTAAAAAATCCTGCTAACGCCAGAAAGATAATCCAATTCACAAAAATTCTTGACCAAAAACCCATTTTAATTCCCCCTACCGATTAACATCATGTTCTTCAGCGTCATGAATCACACGCCGATCAGACTGCTGCTGAGATTGATGTGGCTGATTAAACCCGGTAAACCCACTGAATGGGTTGGATTGAGAAGTCGACCGATCAACCGGCATAACCATAACAAGAATCGCGTAAATTAAGACTCCTATCCATACATGAAGGCCTAGGGTAATGATAACAAAAATCACCCGCAGTAGGGTGGCGTTCCAGCCAAAGTAATTGGCAATCCCACCCAGAACCCCTGCAAAAACCCGGTTATTCTGTGAACGTCCGAACCGTTTTTTAGATGTTGATTTCATATTGTCTTTGTCTCCTTCGTTCCCCAATTTCATTTGTGTTTATACCGCAAGAATAACGAAAGAAGCCCTTGATTGCAACTAATCAAGGGCTTCTTTTGAATAACTTTAATCCAACTCCACGATCCGCCCAGACTTCAGGTAAATAATCCATTCGCAGACGTTAGTCACGTAATCGCCGATCCGATCAAGGTCTTGAGCAACGTTGACATAAATGGAAGCCGCCGTTTTAAATTCAGGGTCGGACTTCATATGTTCATAACTCAAGTTTCTGGCGTCATGGTTTAATTCGTCCAACTCCTGGCCAATTTGAGCAATCTGTTTAGCCCGGTCTTCATCCACCGATGTATAGGCCGTCAAGACGTCCCGGATCATCTGCGTTGTCTTCGTTCCCATCTGATTAATTAGCGCCTCTAATTCCGGAATTCGTTCCTTATCCGTCACCTTTAACGCGGCATGCGCAATATTGCGAGCGTGATCTGCGGCCCGCTCTAAGTCTGACACCGCCTTTAGAATAGTAACGATTTCACGCAGGTCGGTCGTGACCGGTTGGTAAAGGGCAATCATTTCAAATGATTTTTGCTCTAATGCAATTTCCCGTTCATTAACCTCATGATCATGATTAATAACCCGGTCGGCTAACTGAGTATCTCGGTCCGTAAAGGCGGTCACAGCGGCAGAAATGCGGTCCGCCACTAAGAGTCCCATCTCAGTAAAATCTGAATCCAATTCTTCTAGTTCATCGTCAAATAATCGTCGCACGTGATTTCCTCCTCGCTAACCAAATCGCCCGCTTAAATAGTCTTCCGTCTTTTTCTTTTCGGGATTTAAAAACATTTCCTTTGTGTTCCCCACCTCAACCAGTTCGCCATCCATAAAAAACGCCGTTCGATCTGAAATTCGGGAGGCCTGCTGCAAGTTGTGGGTCACAATAATAATAGTATAGTCATGCCGTAAATTCAGCAGTGTAGCTTCAATCTGGCTCGTCGAAACGGGATCCAGAGCGCTCGTGGGTTCATCCAGTAGAATAATATCGGGCGAGACCGCTAGAACCCGGGCAATACAGACCCGCTGCTGTTGTCCCCCGGATAGGGCCAATGCGCTTTCATGTAGGTGATCCCTGACTTCATCCCACACGGCTGCCTGCCGCAGGCTCTTTTCAACCGCCTCGTCTAAGACACTTTTATCCCTGACCCCCGCAATCCGCAATCCGTAAACCACGTTTTCATAAATGGAAAACGGAAACGGATTTGGCTGCTGAAAAACCATTCCAATTTCCTTGCGAATTTCAACCGTATCAGCTTGGGGCGCATACAAATCCCGGCCCTGAAACTTGACTTCCCCGGTAATGGTCACGTCAGGGATAAGGTCGTTCATTCTGTTTAACGTTCGTAGGTACGTCGATTTGCCACATCCCGAGGGTCCGATCAAAGCGGTAATGCCCAACCGATTAAAGTCGAGGTTGATCCCCTTTAAGGCTTCCTTATTGCCATAATACAGGTGAAGATCGTGTGTTGTTAATATCTTTTCTGTCATTCTTTCACCCCTAACCAAAGTTTCCTGATACGTAGTCACTGGTAATTTGGATTTGCGGGTTAGTAAAAATGTTAGTCGTTGTATCATATTCTAACACCCGTCCCATATTAAAAAACGCTGTATATTCGCTAATTCGGGAGGCCTGCTGCATATTGTGGGTCACAATAATGATTGTATAGTCCCGCTTTAACTCCAGCAAGGTATTTTCTAATTGACTTGTCGAGACCGGATCTAACGCACTTGCAGGCTCGTCCAGTAACAGAATATCGGGCTTAACGGCAATTGCTCTGGCAATGCATAATCGCTGGGCCTGCCCCCCCGATAACGATAGCGCGCTTTTATTGAGGTCGTCCTTCACTTGATCCCAAAGGGCGGCCCCCTTCAGAGATGATTCTACAATATCGTCAAGCTCGTGCCGGTTCGTCACTCCCCGCTGACGCAAGGCAAACGCAATATTTTCATAAATCGACTTAGCAAATGGATTCGGTCGTTGAAACACCATCCCGATTTGGCGCCGCATTGCGTAAATATCCACGTCCGGCTGGTTTATATCAATCCCCCGGTAGTTAATTTCACCGGTTACTTTGGCTACCCGATCGTTCATCCGATTGAGGGACCGTAAAAACGTTGATTTTCCTGAACCTGACGGCCCAATTAACGCGGTAATTTCGTGTTCATTAAACTGTAAATCAGCATCCTTTAACGCTTCTTTTTGGCCGTAAAATACCTTTAGGTCATGCGTTTCTAAAATAACCGGATGGGCCGGATCGGATAGCAATTCAATGTGCCGTTCCTTTGATGGGTCCACTGCGTGACTTGGATTAACAAGCATGGTTTTCCTCCTTAAGACGACGTCAGCCGTTTGTATAAGCGCCGCCCAATAAACCGGGCCGCAAAGTTAAATAGCAGGATTGCAATCACTAAAACGGCGGAGGAACCCGAGGAGATGGCCTTAGCGTCCGGCATAATCCCCTCGGAATTAATCTTCCAAATATGAACCGCTAAAGTTTCTGCTGGTCGCATGGGGTTCAACGGACTTGAGATGTTAAACGGGTTCCAATCCGCAAAGTTTAGGGCTGGCGCACTCTGCCCCGCCGTATAAATCAAGGCCGCCGCTTCCCCAAATACCCGTCCGGCACTGAGAATAACTCCCGTGATAATGCTTGGAACGGCCGCTGGAACAATAATTTTTGTGACCGTCTCCCACCGAGAGAGGCCAAGCGCTAACCCTCCCTCTCGTTGTGCATCAGGGATGGCAGATAGTGAATCTTCAATGGTTCGTGTCAACAAGGGAAGATTAAAAAACGTTAGGGCGATGGCTCCGGATAAGATGGAAAACCCTAACCCAAAGTAGACCACAAACAGCAAGAACCCAAATAACCCAACAACAACGGAAGGTAGGGAACTCAAAATTTCAATGGCGTTTCGAATTAATGCCGTCACCCAATTTTGCTTGGCGTATTCGTTCAAATAAATTGCCGCTCCCAGGGCAATTGGAAAACAAATTAGCATGGATAAAATAAGAAGGTAAAAGGAGTTAAAAAGCTGAATCCCAATTCCACCTCCCGCAGTAAAGGCTTTAGCTGGGGCCGTTAGGAAGTGCCAACTAATAACGGGCACTCCGTTATAAAGAATGTAACCCAGTAGGGAAAGTAGAATCAAAACGACGATCAATGCAATCAGGTAAAGCGTTGCAACGGCAATTTTATTACTTGTCTTAGCGTTCATTATTTCATTGCCCCCTTCTTCCCAATAAGTCGAATAATTAAATTAAAAAGTAAGGACATGAGCAACAGAACGAGGGCCAGCGACCAGAGAACGTTATTTTGCAATGATCCCATCACTGTATTTCCCATCCCAGTGGTTAAAACCGAGGTTAACGTTGACGAGGGTGAAACCAAGCTCGTTGGCATGAGGGCCGCGTTCCCAATCACCATTTGAACGGCCAGCGCTTCTCCGAAGGACCGAGCCATACCAAACACAATGGCCGTTAAAATTCCTGGGGTAGCAGCCCGTAAGATAACCCGCCAAATCGTCTGCCATTGTGTGGCGCCGAGGGCAAGGGAGGCTTCCCGATAATATCTGGGCACCGAGCGTAAGGCATCTGCCGTCATGGACGTCACCGTGGGTAAAATCATGACGAAGAGCACCAGCGTTCCGGAGAGAATCCCGAAGCCGCTCCCGCCAAACAGTGTTCTAACCGTCGGAACAACCACCATTAACCCGATAAAGCCGTAAACCACGGACGGAATCCCCACTAACAGTTCCGTCACCGGTTGCAAAATTTTTGCGCCCCGTTTAGGTGAAATTTCAATCATAAAAATAGCCGTCCCAATGGCAAATGGTGTTGCCAGTAACGCAGAGAAAATGGTAACCAGAAAGGAACCGGTAATCATCGGAAGGGCGCCCGCTTCTGGCTGTCCATTTGCCCCTTTAACGCTGGGATTCCAGTCACGACCGGTGAAAAAGTCAATCACGTTCACGTGGTTTTGGGTAAACGCGGCTAATCCCTTCATTGTCACAAATAGGATAATGGCTGAAACCGCCACAACAATCAAGGCCAGAGCGGAAAAGCTAATGAACTTCCCGCGCCGTTCCTGTTTGGCTGCCTTCGACGGCCGAAAGAGTTCCCGCTTTAGTTTTTCGTTATCCATACTTATTTCACCTCCGTTACGTGTCCAGCTGCATCCCGTTCAACCTTCATCTCGTTAGGTGATAAGTAGCCAAGCTGTTTCACTAAAGTTGATTGAACTTCATGTGATTCTAGGTACTTCACAAATTGACGGGTTAACGGTTTCGGGTGCTTCTGGGTGTAGACATGTTCGTAAGACCAAATTGGCCATCGATTGGTCGTTACATTTCTATCCGTTGGCTGAACGTGATCAATGCTCAACGGTTGAACGCCGCCGTTAACGTACGAAAAGGCAACATAACTAATGGCCCCCGGCGTCGAGGCAACGATTTGCCGCACCATCCCGGATGAATCCTGTTCCTGAGAGGCTACTGACTGTTGACCGTTCAGCGCCCATTTTTCAAAGGTTGCCCGGGTCCCGGACCCCTGCGCCCGGTTAAGGATGACAACGGGAACGTCTCGCCCCCCGACCTGCTTCCAATTCGATACCTTCCCCGTAAAGACCCGAATTAAATCCGCTTGGGAAATGTTTTTGATGCCCACCTTAGCATTAACAATGGGGGTAATCCCAACCACCGCAATTTTATGGTCGACAAGCGTGTTAGCTCGAATCCCCTTCTGTTCAGCTGCGAACAGATCCGAATCCCCCATTTCAACCGCGCCCTCTTGAATCTGACTCAAACCAGTCCCCGTACCACCACCTTGAACGCTAATAAAGGTCCCCAGATGTTCCGAGGTGTACTGTTCACTAGCAGCTTCAATCAGAGGCTGAAGTGCCGTCGATCCTACCGCAGTGACGGATTCTCCCGCATGCCCCACCTGCCTCGTTGTATAGGCCGTCAGCGTTAAAATTCCAATAACACTCGCAATAATTAGTCGCCGCCACGTTTTCGCTGTCATCATGGCACTCTCCTTTTGTCTTGATCAATTTTTAAGTTAAGTATAACGGGAGCGTGTAACGACTTCTTAGTGGCTTTGTAAAGGTTGTGTAAATGTCAGCGAATAAAAAAACCACCCCTGATTAATTGACCATTACGGCCGGTTAATCAGGAGCGGTTCTTAAGATTGTGACTTAAATCATGGGAAAGCTCAATGTTATGGTGGTTCCGATCCCCAACTGGCTCTGGAGCTGAATGGTCCCGGACAGGGACTCAACGAGTTCGCTTACAATGGCTAATCCTAGCCCCGTCCCTGAGACGACCTGGTTAGAATGGGACGTTTCTGCCCGGTAAAACCGTTCAAATACCCGCTGAGAATCTGCCGATGAAATCCCAATCCCGTTATCCTGGACGATCAGGCCCCAGTTAGCCTGATCGGTCCAGTAACTAACAGTAACCCTGCCATTTGGCCGGTTATACTTAATGGCATTGCCGATCAAGTTCTTAAGAATCTGGGCTAACTTTTGGGGATCACTCTGTTGCTTAATTTCGGCTGGCACCCGATTTTCCAAGGTCACTTGATCGAGATCCGCCATGCCAGTTAACACCGTAATTTGTTCCTCAACCGCTTCCTGAACGGAAACGGTCGTTAACGGATGGCTGGTTTGGCTAGATTCCAACCGCGACAATGACAAAACGTCGTTAATTAATTCTACCAGTCGGTTACTTTGCTGGTCAATAATCGTCAAAAACTTAGTCAGCGTTTCGGGATCGTCCTTTGCCCCCTCTAACAGCGTCTTAGCAAATCCCGAAATTGCGGTCACGGGTGTTTTTAACTCGTGGCTAGCATTACTAACAAAGTCCATCTGCATCCGTTCAATGGCGTATATTTCTGAAACATCGTACAGCATGACAATAATTTGGAATTCCCCCTCGGGATCATCCGTATAGACGACCCGGGCCTCCACCCTTTTGTCCGCCGGTTCCGAACGGAGTTGGATTACCTTTCGCTGGTTAGTCTGTTTGGTATAGGCGACGTTAACCAGGTTAGCTAGTTCAAACTGTTTAATATCTTGCGTATAGGGGTGCCGGCGGTTTGAAATCTGTTCCTGCAGGAGCGACTCCATTGCTGGATTGGCTAACTCCACTTTGCGATAACGATCAAGTACCATTACGCCCACCGGTAAGTTAGCTAAAATCGTTGTCATTTCCCGGCTCTGATTTTGAAACTGCCGGTCGATCCCCTGCTCCTCCGTCTGCAAATGATTTAACTGCATCGCTAATTCATAAAAGGGATCGTGGGGGTGGAGCAGCACGTGGGGCGGCGACTTTTTATCTGCCATCCCACGTGCCTTTTCAGTTAAAGCCGTAATTTTTCGTTGGGTCGCCCGTATCCACCAGAAGCTCATGAGGCCTTCGATTAAACTAATCCCGCAGAACAAAATAACGGCCGGTCCAGCGGCTAAGGTGGTAAGCCGACTCAAAAACAGAACCCCCACCGCGTTAACCCCCGTGGTACTCAACCAAAAACTCAGCCACCGTCTAATCATGGTTGGGATCCTCTAACGTATAACCGAATCCCCGGACCGTTTTTATTAATTCAGGGTGTTTAGGGTTCCGTTCAACTTTTTCACGGAGGTGTGAAATATGGATATCAACCATTCGAGTCTGACCACTGTAATCAAAGCCCCAAACGCTTTCTAGCAGCTGATCCCGTGACCACACCTTACCCGGCCGCTTAGCCAAAAATAGAAGGAGTTCAAATTCCCGGGGGGTTAACTCCACCACCTGGTCCCCGCGTTTAACCTGGTATTTATCTTGATCAATGATTAAACCACCAACCTGAATCAGGGGCGAGTCAGTTACATTGCGAGTTGGCTGCTGATCATAACGCCGAAGGACGGCTTTAATACGGGCTAAAACTTCCCGGGGCGCAAACGGTTTGGTAATGTAATCATCCGCCCCCAATTCTAGCCCGAATACTTTGTCAAATTCGTTATTCTTGGCCGTGATGATAATAATGGGGGTCGTTACCTTTTCTTGCCGTAACCGCTTCGTGACCTCAAGGCCATCCAGCTTGGGTAGCATCAGGTCCAGTAAAATCACGTCAAACGACTGGGTCATTGCTAAGTTAAGGGCCGTTTCGCCATCGCTAGCACTAACAACCTCGTGGCCGGCCGCCCTTAAATTGTACTCCAGCAGTGTCACAATACTTGGTTCATCATCAACGACTAAGACTTTTACCATGGTTCAGCCCCCTAGTTTTGATCCTGAAAAAGAACGATCCCGATTTCGTGCGGTGCGCCCGTGTAAATGGCCGTTTCGGTTATTTGAAAATTACCGTCCCTGTCCTGCACCTTCAAATGACAGTAGGTTGGATTAATGAGCAGTGCTTCATAGAGTTCCGTCTCACTCCGCACCTTTTTATGGTTGCATTCTAAAATAACATCCCCAATATGTAGGTTCATCTTAGTAGCCGGGGTGTTCGGCCGAATCCCTAAGACCCGAATGCCATTATCCACCTTTGAGTACCAAAACGGATAGTGCCGGTCCCCCTGCTTAGTGCGCCAAAGCAGCCAGAGGTAACCCACACAGAGAATGATAATTCCCACCCAGGCCACAGCTGGAATAAAGTAGGTTAGCATCACGGTTAGCAGCCCGAGGCCCGCTAACCCGCTCAACTGCCGGCCCAACCGTTGGTAAACCTCCCGGGGAACCCGCCGAAAAACGGTAAACCGGACCCCAATTAACAGGGGTAAAACCAAGATGGTATAGGATTGACCCTGAATTTGAAATAGGGGCCAAAACGGCAGAACATTCGAAATTGCTGAACCAGGGATTAAAATCACTAGTGGCGCCAGCAATAGCTCACGCCAGGGATAGTTTGCAATTTGCTTGCCCCGCCGTTCATCCACCAACTGCGGGGACGGAAAGCGCCCGGCATACTGCCAGACAAAAATGGCGATTCCCAAGAGTACCAGCGTTAGCCAAAGCAGGCCGTTCCCCAGTGCCGTATCCGCCCGGGAAGCCCCGAAGACGTTAGCAACTGGTTGCAGCCACTCGGTTTCCATCTGCGGCATAAATTGGGCGACTAAGATCACACCTAACACAATCAGCACCGGAAAAATTGCGCCTGGCACAATAATTAAACTAATCGCCACCACTATTTCATACAGAACCACACTCGAAAGTGGGAGGGTTAATCCGACCAACCCACTAATGAGCGATAAAATTAACCCAATTTCAATTCCGCCCGTTAAAAAGTGGCGCCATTCAAAATGATCCGAGTAAACCGCGCTGGTAAACGACTTCCGTTCCCGGCTAATGCGGCGGTTGCTCGTTACAAAGACCCGAATAATGGCGATCCACAGTGCAGGTTGTAACAAATAAAATCCAATTGCAAGTAACGTTTTCATCGCTAGACATCCTTCTCAAGTAGTTGTTCAGTGTAAGTATATCATGTTTTTTCCGTTAAAATTTTACGCCACCCAAAAAACCGAACCAACAAAATAATTCGCTGGTTCGGTTGAAAATCTACTGTGGATTTCGTTGTTGTAACTGCCATTGCAAGTAGGCGTTGATAAATGGATCCAAATCCCCGTCCATGACGGCATCTGTATTAGCCGTTTCATGGTTGGTCCGGTGATCTTTCACCATTGAATAGGGATGGAAAACGTAGGAGCGGATCTGGGACCCCCAACCGATTTCCATCTGGTCACCCTCCAAGGCCGCCTTCTCCTTAGCCTTCTTCTCTTCTTCAAGTTCATATAGCTTGGCCCGCAGCATGCCCATTGCCGTTTGCCGATTTTGCAGTTGGGACCGCTGCGCCTGACTTTGCACAACGATTCCGGTTGGAATATGGGTAATCCGCACCGCAGATGACGTTTTATTAACGTGCTGTCCGCCGGCACCGGAAGCTCGGTAGACGTCCACCCGAAGGTCCGCGGGATTAATTTCTAAATCAACCGTCTCATCCAGTTCTGGTAAAACGTCCACAGAAGCAAACGACGTATGCCGGCGCCCTGCTGAATCAAACGGTGAAATCCGAACCAGCCGGTGAACTCCCTTTTCGGATTGCAGGTAGCCATAGGCATTATATCCTGAGATCAGAATGGTTACCGAACTGAGTCCCGCAACTTCCCCAGCCTGGTAGTCCAACGTTTCAACCTTAAAATCATGTTGATTGGCCCACCGGGTGTACATTCGTAGAAGCATTTCGCCCCAGTCTTCGGCTTCCGTTCCTCCCGCTCCGGGATGAATTTCCAAAATGGCGTTGTTATGGTCGTAAGGCCCGCTAAGCAGCATGTCCAACTGGTACGCATCCAGAGCTTGTTGGGCCTGCTCCAGATCGCCCTCGAATTCTGCTTGCATGTCAGCGTCGGGTTCCTCGGCTAACAACTGACTCTCGACTTCTAGGTTCTCTAGCTTTTCGTCCAGTTCATGAAACTGCTCGGCCTTTTTCTTCATCCCGTTCGTTTCATTGATAAGTTTTTGTGCGGCATCAGCGTCGTCCCAAAACCCGGGTTCCCCCATTTTGGCTTCGTTGACCGCGATGTTTTCGCTTAGCCCTTCAAAGTCAAAGCGACCCCCTAAAGCCATCGACTGCGCGTCTCAAAGCTTCTATTTGGCGGTTTGCGTCACTTAATTCCATAAGTTTCATGCTCCTTTAATAAAAAGAACCGTGCCAATTGATCAACCGGCGCAGCTCCTCTTTGTTATCGTGTAATATTTTGACGAATTTCCGACTTCATGAACAACCGAGTGGCGTCGTATTCAATGTCCGAGATCATTTCTTCAAACATCCGGAAACCATCTTCCTGATATTCAACCAACGGATTTAACTGTCCGTAACCCCGAAGTCCAATGGATTGTCGCAGCTGATCCATCGTATCAATGTGGTCGGTCCAGTGAGAATCCACCACCCGTAAGATAACCACCTTTTCGAATTCAAGCATTTGCCCGTCTTCGTAAAGTTGCTTGTTCTTATCTTCGTAGTTAGCGTGGGCTAACCCCATCAAGTACTCCTTGATTTCCTTTGGCTGCTTGTTTTGTAAGTCGGCTAACGTAATCTTATCCGGACTAACTAACGCAGAAATCGCAAAGTCGAGAATAGTTTGTAGATCCCAATCATCCTTATCCCCCTGGGTGTGCAGGTCCACAATCCGGTTAATGGTTCGTTCAACCATTGGTTCTAAGACCCAGTCGAGGGAGTTATCGGCATCGATCACTTGGTTCCGCTCCGTGTAAATCACATCACGCTGTTGCCGCATGACGTCATCGTACTGCAGAACGTTTTTCCGGGAATCGTAGTTATTTCCTTCAACCCGTTTTTGAGCGGATTCAACCTGACGAGTAATCATCCGACTTTGAATGACGGCATCTTCGCCCTCAACGTTCATGTGTTCCAAGAAGGTCTTCACCCGCTCCGAACCAAACCGGCGCATCAGGTCATCTTCTAACGACAGGTAGAACTGCGTCATTCCAGGGTCACCCTGTCGGCCTGACCGACCACGAAGTTGATCATCAATCCGCCGGGATTCCGACCGCTCCGTTCCGATAACGGCTAAACCACCCAGTTCGACAACTCCGGGACCGAGTTTAATATCGGTCCCCCGACCTGCCATGTTGGTTGCGATTGTTACGGCTCCCCGCTGACCAGCGTTAGCCACAATTTCCGCTTCCTTAGCGTTATTCTTGGCGTTCAGGACCACGTGGGGAATGTCTTCTTCATCTAACCGGTTTGAGAGGTACTCCGATGTTTCAACGGCGACCGTCCCAACCAACATTGGCTGACCCTTTTCATGTAGTTCCTTAATTTTGGTCACAACCGCTTCAAACTTGGTCTGAAGGGTCGGATATAAAACATCCGCTTCATCGACCCGGACAACGGGTTTATTCGTTGGAACTGAGATAACTTCCATGTTGTAAATTTCACGGAATTCTTCGGCTTCAGTCTTGGCTGTCCCCGTCATCCCCGCTAATTTTTTATACATCCGGAAGAGGTTTTGGTAGGTAATGTTAGCCATCGTTTTAGTTTCTTCCTGAATCGGAACGTTTTCCTTAGCCTCAATGGCTTGGTGTAGACCGTCGGAATAACGGCGACCCTCCATCACACGCCCCGTAAAGGAGTCCACAATTAAAACTTCATCGTCATGAACCACATAGTCCTTGTCTAAGGCCATAATAAAGTTGGCCCGCAAGGCTTGGTCCAGATGGTGGGTTAACGCGGTATTGTCGGTATCAAAAAGGTTATCTAAGTTAAAGTACTTTTCGGCCTTTTCAATGCCTCGATCGGTCAGCGAAACGGTCTTAGTTTCAAGGTCCACCTTGAAATCCGTGTCCGCATGAAGCGTCTTAGCAAACCGATCAGCCCGTTTATAGAGTTGACCACTTGCTTGGGCTTCCCCACCAATGATTAACGGTGTCCGGGCTTCATCGATTAAAATGGAATCAACTTCATCAATGATGGCAAAATTTAGGGTTCGTTGAACCCGATCTTCCTTATAGACCACCATGTTGTCCCGCAGGTAATCAAACCCGATTTCACTATTTGTGGAGTACGTAATATCACAATCGTAGGCCTCCCGCTTTTCATCGGGGGTCTTTTCGGCGGAGTTAAATCCGACCGTGAGCCCCAACCAATTATAGAGCTGGCCCATGTCTGTTGAATCACGTTCGGACAGGTATTCATTAACCGTCACAACGTGAACCCCTAACCCGGCTAAGGCATTTAGGTAAACGGGCATTGTCGCCGTTAACGTCTTACCTTCACCGGTTTTCATTTCGGCAATGTCGCCCTGATGCAGGACAATCCCACCCATAATTTGCACGTGGAAGGGAAATAGGCCAAGAACCCGCTTTGCCCCTTCACGACAAACGGCGAAAGCCTCGGGTAGCAAGTCATCTAGCGTTTCGCCTTTTTGATAACGTTCTTTAAATTCTGGTGTTTTGGCTTGAAGTTCTTCATCTGATAATGCTGCATATTCAGCTTCGTAAGAACCAACCTTATCCGCCAGTTTGCTGAGTCGTTTTAAATCGCGCTTATCGCTTTCGACCCATTTCTTTAACAAGTTGGCCATTTGATAGTTCCCTTCAGTGCTTATTTTGTTTAAATGCATAGCTATCTTAAAAATATCATAGCAAGTCAAACGTTATTTTACCATTTTTGCGACAATTTTTAAACTCTCGACTAAATTCGGCCGGTATCATCACAAAAAAAGAGTCCCCGGTACCTAATCCGATCGACTCTTTTTCGATAATTATATTTCCCTTAACTAACCTTCTGTTGCTTCAATCAAGCCATAGCGACCATCATTGCGACGGTAAACGATACTAATTCCGTTAGTTTCGGAATCTTCGTAGATAAAGAAATCGTGGCCTAGCATGTCCATTTGTAAAATGGCTTCTTCATTATCCATCGGCTTTAATGAAACCCGCTTAGTCCGCACAACATCTAAATCTTTGTCGTCGTTTAATTCTTCTTCAGCTTCTGCTTCGGAGGTTGTATTCACAGCAGCAAACTCAAGGTCCTTGTAGCCCTTTTCACGGGACTTCCGGTTAACCTTTGTCTTGTACTTCCTGATCTGACGTTCCAGCTTATCCGTCACTAAGTCGACGCTGGCGTAAAGATCAGGTGAGGTTTCTTCTGCCCGTAAAGTCAAGTAAGGCATCGGAATTGTGACTTCCACCTTAGATGTCTTGTTAGGGTAAACCTTAAGGTTAACGTGCGCGTTAGCATTAACGCTGGAGTCGAAGTACTTTTCTAACTTACTAATCCGTTTTTCAACGTAGTCCCGGATTGCGTCAGTTACCTCGATGTTTTCACCACGAATATTAAATGTGAGCATAAAACTTCTCTCCCTTCAGCACAAGATTTCGCTTGGCTTGCTCCTGGCTGGAATTATTATTCCTTAACCAATTGCTTGATTCCATTATAAAGGAAGCTCTTTCATTACACAATCAATGTGTGTTTATTTCCAGTAATTTACGCCTCATTAGCGGGCCAGTGTCATTGACGTGACGGTCAAAGCCCCCGCCTGTTTGAGTAAGTGCGCAGCATGGTGCAGCGTTCGACCAGTAGTATAAACATCGTCAACCACAACAATTCGGTTACCCCTTATTAATTTATCCGCCCCCGCGGTTAGCTGAAACGGCTGCTCGGTTAAAAGCCGCTGCTGCCGATTCTTACTGGACTGCGGGATGGCCTTATCAACGTGCCGCGTTTCAAGGGCGGCCGTCGTGGTTAGGTTTCCCAGCAGACCTAAAACCTGGTTAAACCCCCGAGTTCGTTCCGTTTTTGGGGTAACGGGAATGGGGACAATCATAGCCCCTGCCCGTTGCTTAATCCGAGCTTGGATTTCCGCTGAAAAGGCTTGGCGAAGGCGATAATCCCCCAGAAACTTATATTGGTGCATAAATTGTTTCATCGCCCCATTATACTGATAAAGGGCCTGGTTAACGAGGGGTAAGCTCCCTTCTTTTTGCCAGCGCAAGCAGTCGTGACAGACGGTCGTCTTAGTCTGTTGTCGCCCACAAATTGGGCAAGTCGGACCTTCAATTCGAATAAACCGTTGCTGACAACTCCGGCAAAGGACGGGAGCGTGAATGGAAGCCATCATTAATAACTGGGCCAAACTGGGCTGCTCTGAAACCCAATTTTGACAGATTAAGCATTGACCCATGCTTTTCCTCCCATGCGTTGACCTCGTCGATTTAACTGTTGAATCATCCGACGGGCACCCAAAACATTTTGGGCCATTCCATGACAGAAGAAATCAACCTGGCCGCCTGGTCGACTGGGTTTCCGACCAACCCGACCCGCGATTTGAACTAGGGCCGCAACCGAAAAAACGGGGTCATCAGCGCCTAGTACCATCACGTCAATTCCCGGAAAGGTCACACCCCGCTCTAAAATTGTGGTCGTTACTAAAAAATCCAGTTGCTCGGTTCGCATTCTCATGACGATGTCGGCTCGGTTCGGGTGAGCCGCATGAACGGTGGCAAAACGTCCTGCTAAATTGAGCTGATTTAACGCCGATTCAACCGGATCGAGATCGGTAACCCGCGGAAGAAATAACAAAAATCGCTGGTGATGCTTAACGTTCTGCTGAATTTTTCGTTGGACTAGTTGAGGCAATCTTCCCCGGGCCAATCGTTTCCGCCAGTTAAACGCTAAGTGCCGGTGAATTTCAGGCAGTAAAAAGCCATGGTAGCGAAGGGGTAAATAGGTCACCCGCAACCGATTTTGCTTGGCCAGGCGCAATAGAGTTGTATCCGGAGTCGCCGTCAAATATAAGAGCGCTCCAGATGCGTTTAAGGCGTGCTCGGCTGCGAAATGTAGTCCGACGTTACCCGCAAACGGAAATGAATCAACTTCATCAATCACTAAAACGTCAAAGGCCCGGTAGAACCGAAGCAACTGATGGGTCGTACAAAGTGTCAGCTGACAATAATGGTAAGGTTCCGGCGATTTGCCGTACAACACCGTTAGTTCAGAATGGGCAAACGCCGCTTGAATTCTCGGAGCCAGCTCCAAAATAACGTCAATCCGGGGCGAAGCAATTCCAATCCGTTTGCCCGCTTGAATCGCCTCCGCAAGACCCGCAAACAGCATCTCCGTTTTGCCCGCTCCCGTCACCGCCCACAGTAAATGGGGAACGGTTTGCTGAAAATTGGCGGCAACCCGATTGGACGCTGCCAATTGATTAGGGCTTAATCGCCCCTGCCACGTCAAAATCGGGGTTTGGCTTTGACGAAAGGTATGATTTTCGGCGATAGTGTATAATTTAGTTAGTGTTGATACCCGGCCCAGCTGAATACAATGTTGACAGTACATCTGCTGATGGGGCAACCGAGTTTGTGAGGTCAACTGTTGACCACAACGGTTGCAAACCCACCCACTCGTGGTTTTTTTAATTGCTGGCCGACTCTGAACCTCTGGTCGTTCTAATAATTCTGGGGTTAAATCGGCCGCCAGCAATTGCCGGCCAATCAAGTCCCGTAAGTCATTAATTTGCATGTCATCACTCCCTACGCCCTTAAATTCGTAAACGGCTAGAGAAATGACGATTATTTTAAAAAGAAAGTCAGGTTAGCTGATGCCACTTAATCTCACCATCACCGCTCCAGGTGAAACCACCCTAGAAATTAAAAAATCCCGGTTTATCTGCTACGTCGCCCGAATTACGGATGAATCGGATGCTAAACAAATCATTAATGAGGTTCGGCTTGCCCACCCGAAGGCCAACCACCATTGTTTTGCCTACGTCCTGGGCGACCAAGATCAGATCCAACGGGAAAGCGACGCTGGCGAGCCATCAGGCACAGCGGGCGTCCCGATCTTAGAGGTTCTTAAACGTAAACGGGTCCATAATGTCATTTCAGTCGTTACCCGTTACTTCGGTGGTGTCAAGTTAGGTGTTGGCGGCTTAATTCGGGCTTATAGTAACGCTACCTCCCAAACCATTGACTCAGTCGGCTTAGTGAACCTCGTGACCCAAACCCGGCTGGCACTATCGATTCCCTACTCCAGTTACGATCAACTCGTTTACGACCTGAATGAGGCCCACGTCCTCATTGAAGAAACATCCTATGCCACCGACGTTACCGTTCACGTTTCCGTTGATCGTCAATCCGTAGAGCAGTTCAAGCAGCAAATTCGCAACCGATTTAATAATCAGGTCACCTTTGTTGAAGGCACGGATCACTTTGCTGAGGTCCCCTACAAGCTAAACTAAAAACCAGGTTCCCACATCCCTTGTGATCCAAAGGGATGTGGGAACCTGGTTTTTAGTTCAAGGTCTACTTATTATGCTTTTGCTCTTCGTTTGAGGTTCGAGAGGTAAACGTTTGGACGATCTTTTTAATCCAGTTTAGCAGCGGCTGCCGATCAGGGCCCACCAATCCAATCGTTTCCACAAAAATTTCGAGTCCGACTAATACCGCTAAGGTAAGTAACACGGAGCCCCACATCGTGGACATGGGGTATAGGAGCGAAATAAACGAAAAGATCAACGCCAGTCCGTAAATGACGAGAACGGTTTGCCGGTGGGTCAACCCCATTTGCATCAGCCGGTGATGCAGGTGATGCTTATCCGCGTGGGTAATGGACTCCCGGTTTAAAATCCGGCGAATCATTGCAAACACGGTGTCCGTGATGGGAACCCCCATAATAACAACCGGAATAATGATTGAAATAAAGGTCGCATTTTTTAACCCGTACAGGGAAAAACAGCTGATCATGAAACCAATAAACAGGGAACCCGTATCCCCTAGATAGATCCGGGCGGGGAAAAAATTATAGGGTAAAAATCCGATCAACGCTGCAACCAGCGCAAAAATCATGATGACCACGTACGTATTTGACACCGTTAAAAAGAAGTACCCCGTAATGCCGATGGTACTTAAAGCAATAATGGAAACCCCCGTTGCTAAACCATCTAACCCATCGATTAAATTAATGGCGTTAGTAATGGCCGCAATCCATAGCCACGTCACCGGTAGGCTTAACCAACCTAAGGGATAGTTACCAACGAAGGGAATGGTTAATTCGGTCATCCGCAACCCCGCAAAGAAATAAACTTCTAGGGCCGCTAATGTAATTCCCAGCATCTTTTGCCTAGGCTTAAGTTCATAGATATCGTCAATCATTCCCGTTGCAATGATAATGAGTTCCCCACCAAAAAGCCCCCATAACTGTTGGGTAGGAAACTGACTGCGAAGTAAAAACATGGTTGCAAACGTGAAGGCTAAGAAAATGGCCAGCCCACCCAATGTTGGCATTGGGATCTTATTGACACGCCGCTTATTAGGCCTGTCTTCGGCCCCGATTCGAAAGGCAAATTGCCTGACAAAGGGGGTCAGAACAGCTGAAATCAGCATTGTGGCGAACAAACTCACAATGATTTCAAATCTCATCATATTGGGGTTATCCTCTTTCCTTAACATTGGTTACATCAATTATACAAACCAAACCTACTTAACACAATACGTTTAATGAAAGCTAAATGAATTGGTCTGGAGGTGAGATTACCGTTGATCCTAGCCGGCTCTGATCCCACCGTGATTTTTCAAAGGTAAACCGTTGTACAGAGTTGCAAGTTAACGTATAATTAGGTTGGATGGGGAGATTGTCAAGTAATCTGGTCGATCTTTCTTGATTCTTTCCCTACATTTATATTTTCTTTAGAAAGGAGTTTTTATGATGAGTCAAAACGCTAAGAACCAAACTGATAAGAATTCCGCTGTAAAGGAAGAAGAAAAGGATAGTCCCGTACTAATCCAAATGGCGATTTTCGCTTCGATCCTATTCGTATCAAGCTTAATTTCACCACTGTTCCCAGCTTCCTTCCCTGTTCCAACCCCGGTAATTGGTCTCGTGCTTTTATACTTATTATTACTTACTGGCGTTGTGAAACTTCACATGGTAAAGAAGTTTGCTGAATTTATGATTGGCTTGATCGCCTTCTTATTCGTTCCATCTGGAATTCAGCTGGCCGCTTCCTTGGACATTATGAAGCAACAAGGTTGGCAATTAATTATTGTCATTATCTTGTCCACGATTATCCTGTTGGTCGTAACAGCTTACACCACAAACGGTTTTATGTGGTTACGGAAGCACGTCTTACACCGCAGCACAGATGTTGAATAATAGAAAGGATCTTGACCTATGATTTTAGAATTAACCCAAACGTCAACCTATCCGTGGGCTAAGTGGCTCGGAGATGCTTTATCAGTCGTGCCTGGCAAGAACCTTTACTTTGGTATTTTCTTGTCAATTATTGTCTTCTTAATTGGCCAATGGCTCTTTAAGATTAGTAACGGTTTCTTCCTGTTCCAACCCCTCTTTGTTGGAATGGTCTTAGGAATCTTTGTTCTCTGGCTGATGGCCAAGGGCTTCCATACGGATATCGCAACTTTTTACACGTCCGCATACAAACCCGGCGGTGATTTAATCTTCTGGTTCTTAAACCCCGCAACCATTGCCTTTGCTGTTCCACTGTATGAACGGAACGACATAGTTAAACGTTTCTTCGTTGAAATTTTCCTTTCCCTCATCGTTGGAACGGTTATCTCGCTTTACGCCATTTACTACTTATCACGGCTCTTTGGCTTATCCGCTCAGGGAATTGCTTCAATGCTTCCCCAAGCTGCCACGACTGCCGTAGCCATGCCAATCTCAACGGCAATCGGTGGTAATGCCGCCGTTACCGCAATGGCATGTATCTTAAACGCCGTCATTATTTACGCGTTAGCTAACTGGTTAATCAAGATTTTCCACTTAAATGCCGATCCAATCGGTGCGGGTCTCGGGTTAGGGACTGCCGGTCACACGGTAGGTTCTGCTAAGGCGCTCCAATTAGGTTCCGTCCAAGGATCAATGGCTTCCATCTCCGTGGTTGTCATCTCCATTGTGGTTGACCTCGTTGTGCCACCGTTTGCTCATTTAATGGGCCTCATGTAATTAACGCATAAAAGTCTCGCCCCGTCAGGAACTACTGATGGAGCGAGGCTTTTTTAATTACTGTAACTATTTAATATGGCAACGGCAAACCCGAGCATGGCGGGGGTCATTTCTTCATTCTCAATTGCCAGCACGAAGTAGTCCCCCCGCTGAGGATCCCGGCGAAGTCCCATCACCTTATGGCCCGCCTCATCACTCATCGAAAAATAGGTATTCGCATGCGCAAACTGGATGGTATAGGCTTGGTTATCCCAGGTTGCCGCGTAAACCTGTTTTTGATGAATCATGTGCTTGTCCAGGTGCCCAACGGATTGTCCGTCAACCTCAATGGTATACTTCCCGGACATGACGCTGACCCGTCTTCGAACCGTCACTGAGTGTCCCCGCAGCGTTTGAAAGGCAAACGTTGTGGGCGCATTTAACAGCCAACCAAACATCATGTTCCAAAAATCAGCAACGTTTTGGACGGGGACCTGAAAGATAGGCGTTTGTTCCCGGTTATGGAACCGGTACTTGAAGCGAAACGACGGATTTACTTCAACATAAAATTTTTGTACCCCGCCCTGCTCAATATCCAGCAGGGGCAGGTCATGATGAGCCTGCTTTTTTTGCATAAAGGCGGGTAAAATAATTTTTTGGCTCGGTAACTGATGAACCAGAAGTTGAACGGCCCGTTTAGCGTGGGACACGACAAACCGGAGCCGACCACCCCCGACCATGTTGACGGCAAAGCCACGGACGAAATGCCGGGCGACGATTTGGACCTGAACCGACGAAATTTGATCGTATGGGATTTGGGCCACCGATTCGGTTACCCCACCAAAGAATTCAATTCCGGTTTCACCCAGTACTATGGTGCCGTAAATTGACTTAAATCCACTCGGGAAGCAGTTTGCCCGGGCGTGAAAAAGTTCTTCTTGGTTAAGGTGCCCCTGTCGGACAACTAATTTTTGGTTCATCATAATCTCGTTCTCCTTTGCCTAAACGGGGCCGTACCACTAAACCAGCACTGCCCCGTTATTTTTCTCTCATTGCCACGTCAGTCTACCCGAACAATCCGATCCAGTATCCGAAGATCCCAAGTGCGAAAAGCAGGAAGATGATCCAAACGGCGTTTACCTTTTTCCGGAGTAGCCATAAACAGAAAAACATTAATAGTAATGGGGCTAAACCAGGAAGTAATTGATCAAAAACATCTTGCAGGGTTGTGACCGTTGTCTTACCATCCGTGGTCACCTTAGAAATAACCAGTGGCATGTTAACGGCGGTCCAACGAGGAACCAGGGCCCCCATAATGAACATTCCCAAAATGGAAGCCCCCATGGTTAACTTCTGAACTAAGCCACCGCCAAGGTTTTCAACGATGTTAGTCCCCTGTTCATACCCAATCTTCTGAAGGTACCACCGGGAGGACAGCCGAATGGCGTTCCAAACGATGAAAAATATTAAGGGAGCGACGATTCCTAACCCACTTAAAGCTAAGGAAGCGGCGAAAGCACCGAGAACCGGGCGAATGGTTCCCCAAAAAATGGGGTCCCCAACACCAGCCATTGGGCCCATCATCCCCACCTTCAGGGAGGTAATCGTTGCATCGTCAATATCCGTTCCGTTGGCCTTTTCTTCCTCCATGGCCATCATAATTCCACCGATTAAAGAAGCCATGATTGGTGTAATTTGCATGAAGGTTAACTGCCGTTTCATGGCGTCGGCCCTTCCCTGCTTATCATCCGGATAGAGCCGCCGAATAGCTGGAATTAATTGGAAGCAAAATCCAATATTTTGGACCCGTTCGTAATTCCACGATCCCTGAAAGAAGCCAGACCGCCAAAATGAGGCCACCATATCCTTATGCGTTAGTTTACGTTCTGGAGTTGTTACTGTTGCGTTATCAGCCATAATTCATTACCTCCTTCCTACAAATCTTCAAGCTCTCGGTCAATTTCATCCTCCGTACTCGAACCCGGTGTTGCGGCCGCATCAATATCACCAACGGCAAACCGTGGTGAAAGCTGAATGTAAATTAAGGCCATGCAGAGTCCGATAATCCCGAATGCAATCAGGTTCAGTGACTTGACCGCAGCGAGAGCAAAACCAAGGAAGAAGAATGGCCATAGATCCGTGGATGCCATCATGTTAACCACCATGGCAAACCCAACGGCCACGATAAACCCACCGGCAATGGCTAAACCATTGGTAATCACCTTAGGCACCGCGTTCAACGTGTTTTGAACGGTTTGTGGGCTAACAATGGTCACCAAATAGGCCGGAATCGCAATCCGCAATCCTTGAAGACACATATCAAAGTAATGAATTCGATCAAGTCCACGCCAGTCCCCATTTTCAGCCTTCTTATCAACTAAGTGGGCCATGAAGACGATGATGGTCCGAACAAAAATGTTCAAGACCTGACCTGCAATAGCTAACGGAACCGCGATCGCAATCCCATTATGAATACTCATTTGGGCTGGACCACAAACTAAAATAGCAGAAACAACAGATGCTAGTGCAGCGTCAGGTGGAATGGCAGAACCAATATTCATCCATCCCAGTGCTAACAGTTGAAGATGGGCTCCTAATAGAATCCCATCTTGAACGTCTCCGACAGCCAGGCCGACCAACGTACAAGCTACGATTGGCTGGGCTAACTCCCATTCATCCAGAATCACGTCAACCCCCGCTAAGAAGGCTACAACAATGAGACCGGTGATCGCTAAGCCGCTCATATAAATCCCTCCTACAAATCACACAATTTTTTAAAACCAACTGACCCGCCTCGCTGAACGAATCAATTGTGAATTAACAAGTTATTTATGGAACCGATTTCAGTTTAGCCTACTCTAAGTCGGCCTTTTTCAAAAGATCCATCACGTCAACGGCAGAGTCACCTGGCACCATTTGCCGAGACAGTTTTACCCCTTGATCATGCAAGTAATTAAAGGCATCGACGTCTTCTTGGCTTACCGCTAAGTTAGAAGCAATGACCGTCTTACCATCTTCAAAGGTCATGTTCCCAACGTTAACTTCGGGAATTGATACTCCGCCCTTAACCATTTCTGCCATGGCCTCAGGTCCCTTTGTCAGTACAAGTGCCTTAATGACATCAAACTTAGGGTCCCCCCAGATTTGAATCATCTTTTCAACGGTAATACAGTTTACCTTCATTCCAGCTGGGGCCGCCTGCTTCAATAACGTCTTCTGCAGGCTATCTTGCGCAACGGTATCATCAACCACCAAGATCCGGTTGGGTTGAGCTACCCGAGCCCACCCGGTTACCACTTGGCCATGAATTAATCGGCTATCAATGCGGGCTAATTTAATGGTTAAACTCATAGTAAATCGTCTCCTTCTTCATCGTTTAAACTAGATAAATCTAAATGCTTAATTCCTTCGCGCCCAACCTCTTCCAAGTGGCTGACCACTTCATCTAGGGGTTGGTCCCGGTAAGTGTATGATTCTACGAGCATGGGCAGATTCAGACCCGTAATCAGTGCCATTCGATCTGAGTTTTGTGCCACAATCTGACTGGCCTGATTAAATGGTGTTCCGCCCCACAGGTCACAAAGGAAAAGGACTTGATCGGTTTCATCAAATTCTGCCAAGGATTGGTCAAACCGTTTTTTCAAATCTTCCGGTCCCTCCCCGGGTTTGAAAATATCTGCAACGACCTTTTCCTGTTCACCTAGAATCATTGTGGCGGATTGTAAAATCCCCTTTGCAAATTCGCCGTGACTCGTTAAAACAATTGCTATCACACTCGACACCTCCAAGTTAGTCATCCAACCGTTCTGGTTACATAGTTAATATAGACCACTTAAGCGCTTTCATCAAGACTAAAATTTTAGTAAATTCATTATTTTGACCTACTACTGGCCTAATTTTCAATTTGGTCTAAGCTTATGAATCCCCTTTCTTTTTAGACAAATTTTATGGTTTGTCAAATTGGTTTAGGTTAATTATTTTTTTATTTTTTTGATAATTTTCTTAATTAAAAGGTGAAAACCAAACGCATATCGCCAATCTAAGCGGAGTTTGTTATCATATAGAAAAACTTTCAAATTTTCTTCAGGACTTTTTTGAAGACTCTTGCAAAAGGTTAAAATCATAATTAATTATTGAAAGCGCTTATTTTTACTGGTAATATCAATTATGAAACCATAGTGATTATTTGTTAGGTGTCTTGAACCTGTTTTTTGAAAACTTGTTTTAGGAAAGAGGACGTAAAACATGAGTAAAAAAATTACTGGGATCGCGGCAAGTGATGGAATTGGAATTGCAAAGGCCTACCGATTAGTTGAACCTGATCTTAGCTTTGAAAAAGCGACTATTGAAGATACATCGGCAGAAACGAACCGCCTTCACGCCGCCCTTGATACATCAGTTGAAGAACTTCAACTGATTCGCGACACGGCACAAGCCAACCTCGGCGAGGATGAAGCCGCAGTTTTTGATGCTCACATCGCCATTTTGTCCGATCCAGAAATGATTGGCCAAATTGAGGCTAAGATAAAGGATGACCACCAAAATGCCGAACAGGCGCTATCCGAAGTCACCCAGCAATTTGCTGAAATGTTAGCCGCAATGACCGATAATGCCTACATGCAGGAACGTGCCGGCGACGTTCGCGACGTTGCCAAACGGGCGTTGAGCCACCTATTGGGCAAGAGTTTGCCCAATCCCGCCCTCATTGACGAACCCGTCATTGTGATCTCACACGATTTAACGCCTAGTGACACGGCCCAAATGAACCAACGGTACGTGAAAGGATTTCTCACCGACTTGGGCGGCCGAACCAGTCACTCCGCCATTATGTCGCGGACCCTTGAGATCCCAGCCGTTGTGGGCTCAGAAATTGCCACAGAAACCGTATCAGACGGTGATTTAATCATTCTCAACGGATTAGACGGTTTTGCCATTGATAACCCCACTGACGATGAGATTCGCACCTACCAAGCGGAAGCCGAGCGGTACGAAACGGACAAGGCTGAATGGGCTAAGCTGAAGTCAGAACCCTCCGTCTCTAAGAACGGTCAGCACTTTGAGATTGCCGCTAATATCGGGACGCCTGATGATGTTCAAGGCGCCTTAGATGCCGGGGCCGAAGGTATTGGGTTAATGCGGTCCGAGTTCTTATACATGGATACGGATAAGCTGCCGTCCGAAGACGATCAGTTTGAAGCGTATAAAACGGTCGTGGAAAAGATGGCGGGCAAACCCGTTACCATCCGGACCATGGATATTGGGGGCGATAAACACCTGCCTTACCTGACCCTACCAGAAGAAATGAACCCCTTCCTGGGTTACCGGGCCATCCGGATCTCATTAGATCAGGAAACCATCTTTCGGCCCCAGGTTCGGGCACTTCTCCGGGCTTCCCACTACGGTCAATTACGCATTATGTTCCCAATGATTGCTACCCTCAATGAATTCCGGCGGGCAAAGGCAATCGTTCAGGATGAAATGACGAACCTCAAACAGGAAGGTATTCCGTTTGACGAAGAGATCAAGATGGGAATCATGGTGGAAATTCCGGCTTCAGCCGTTTTGGCGGACCAGTTTGCAAAGGAAGTGGACTTCTTTAGCATCGGAACCAACGATCTGATTCAGTACACGTTTGCGGCGGACCGTGGCAACGAACAGGTATCCTACCTTTACCAACCTTATAACCCAGCCCTCCTCCGGCTAATCAAGCACACCATTGACGCTTCCCATAAGGAAGGCAAGTTTACGGCAATGTGTGGGGAAATGGCCGGAGATCAAACCGCGGTTCCACTGCTCATGGGAATGGGCCTTGACGAATTCTCAATGAGTTCCTCTTCCATCCTCAAGACCCGGAGCCTCATGAAGAAGCTGGATACCACTCAGTTGCAGCCACTGGTTGACCAGGCATTGAACGATTGCGATACCTGTGAAGAAGTGGAAGCACTCGTTAAAAAGACCGTTAAAGTAGATTAAACGCCAACTAATAAAAATAAGACCCGCTTCCAAACTCGAGTTAATCCTCGAAGATGGAAGCGGGTCTTATTTAGTGTGTGATCTGACCGCCTAATGGCCCAGTCTTCACACTGACTAGTTTAGTTAATGTTTCAAGTGGTAGTTATACGTTGACACAATAATGTTTTCCCGGGTCTTTAACGTTCGCCTTAACCTTAATGCCGTTTGGTTATGCAAAATTTGTTGCCAATGCTTCTTAGGCACAAACTGAGGCACCAAGATGGTGGTCGTAAAATTACGTTCCCGGGCTCGTTTGGCAATTACATCAACGAATCTTAGTGTTGGCGTAATAATGGATCGATATGAGGAATGGATATCAACAAACCGAACGTCAGGAAACTCCGCCTTAAATTCATCGGCCGTTTTGTGTTCCTTTTCTGGGTTTTCGTCAAACGAAACGTGCATGGCAATAACGTAGTCCCCGATGGAACGGGCATAATCGACGGCATCCGTTGTTACCCGTGTAACGTTAGAGACCAGGACGATGACCGTTGATCCGTCAAACTTATGCGTTTGTGAGGGACTCTTTTCTGCCACCCGTAACTGTTCGGCCACGTTCAGATAGTGCGCGTGGATTCGGTAGAACATGTAAAGAATCAAAGGCATCACAATCAAGTATGGCCAGACGTTTGAGAAGTGCAAGAAGAGGAGGAAAATCACTAAGAACAGTGAAATTAGGGCCCCTAAGGCGTTAATACAGGCCTTTAGAATCCAATGCCCCTCCCGCGTCCGGTTCCAGTGAATAATCATACCCGACTGGGACAGGGTAAACGGCACAAACACCCCAACGGCGTACAGCGGAATTAACAGGTTCGTTTTTCCGTGGAAAATTCCGATTAAAATAATGGCCCCCACGGCAAGTGAAATAATTCCGTTAGAGTAACCTAACCGGTCGCCCCGGTCAAGGTAGGCGTGCGGTAAGAACTTATCCTTGGCTAAGTTATAGGCCAGGATGGGAAAGGCCGAGAACCCGGTGTTAGCAGCAACGGCTAAGATCAATGCCGTTGAAATTTGCAGCAGATAGTACATGAAGCCCCGGCCGAATACTCCGGCCCCGATTTGCGATAGAACCGTTTGGTTGCCACCGGGTTGAATTCCCATGTAGTAACTCAAGTAGGTAATGCCGGCAAAGAAGAACGCGAGAATTATCGACATAATGGCAAGTGTCATTGCGGCGTTGCGACTCTTTGGTTTCTTGAAGTTTGGCACGGCATTACTGATGGCCTCAACCCCCGTTAGCGAGGAAGATCCGCTTGAGAATGCCCGGAAGAAGAGGATCAGGGTCATTCCTTTAACCGGGGTACCAAGCTGGGCCGCTGCGTGAAACGCAACTTTGCCCGTCGCAATATTGTAGCCACCCCATAGGATCATGGCAAAGATGATAGCGATAAAGAAGTAGACGGGAATCGTCAAAAAAGCCGCCGATTCTCGCATTCCACGTAAGTTTAACGCCATAATTGCCAACACAATCAAAATGGAAATTCCCACCTGGTGGTTCGCTAACGCAGGAATTGCTGACGTAATGGCCTCGGTTCCACTAGTCGTAGAAACGGCCACGGTCAGCATATAATCTACTAACAAGGACCCCCCCGCTAGTAAGCCCGCCGACTGACCCCAGTTGGTGCTAGCAACAACGTACGCTCCTCCTCCAGAAGGATAGGCATGGATAATTTGCTGGTAAGACAGTGTAATGGCCGCTAAAAGGACCAGTACCAACAAAGCAACCCATAATTGGTAAACTAATGCCGCAGCTGATAAGGTGATCAGAACCGCCGTAATCTGTTCCGTCCCGTATGCAACTGAAGAAAGCGCATCTGATGAAAGCAAGGCCAACGCCTTAAACTTAGTAATAGATTGACCACCTTCATCCATCGTTTTCAGTGGTTTACCGATTAAAACACGCTTAATATAATGCCACATGAAAATTGCTCCTTATCATGAAAGATATTAGGCGGCCAAGTGGTTCTAGCCGCCCAATGAATTATAATGTCAATTTCCGGTTTCAGTCCGGTAAAACAGTAGCTATTTTACTACATCCATAACCACAATACCACTTTTCTTGGTCCCATAGCATAACTTTATATTGGAACTTCATTTTTTTACGGGGAACTCCTCATTTATCTCAAATTAGGCCGTTGGTTTTGAAACTCGCTCCCCCATAAAAAATAAGAAGCAGCACTGAGTTCGGCCAAAATTCCACCGAATTCAATGCTGCTTCTTATTTTTGGATTGATGTTTAAGCTTAGCTTACATCATACCGCCCATGCCTGGTTGTGCAGGAGCTGCTGGTGCTGCATCATCCTTTGGTTGTTCAGCAACAACGGCTTCAGTCGTTAATAAGAGGGCTGAAACTGAGGCTGCGTTTTGAAGTGCCGAACGGGTCACCTTAGTTGGATCCGTAATACCGACAGCAACCATATCTTCAAATTTGTCGTCCGCTGCGTTGTAACCAACGCCTGGTTTTTGGTCCTTCATCTTAGCGACGATAACGGCACCGTCTAAACCAGCGTTTTCAGAAATTTGACGTAAAGGTTCTTCAAGAGCCCGTAAGACAATCCGAACACCGGTCCCTTCATCGCCCTTGGCATCGATCTTTTGAACGTCAGGAATGACATTCATCAGGGCGGTACCACCACCAGGAACGAAACCTTCATCTACGGCGGCCCGGGTGGCATTCAATGCATCTTCAATCCGGTACTTCCGTTCCTTTTGTTCCGTTTCAGTTGCAGCACCGACACGAATCACGGCAACCCCACCGGCTAACTTAGCTAAGCGTTCCTTTAACTTATCCCGGTCAAAGTCAGAAGTCGTCTTATCAATTTGGGCCTTGATTTCATCAACCCGTGATTCGATGGCTTCCTTAGAGCCAGCGCCTTCAACGATGGTTGTGTTGTCCTTAGTAACGGAAACGCGGGAAGCTTGACCTAATTGATCAAGTTCGGTGTCCTTCAAGTTCAACCCAAGGTCGTCGGTAATGACGGTCCCACCCGTTAAGGTAGCGATATCTTGTAATTGGGCCTTACGACGGTCGCCAAAGCCAGGGGCCTTAACGGCAACAACGTTAAACGTTCCACGCATTTTGTTCAATACTAACGTTGGTAAAGCTTCACCCGTAATATCATCGGCAATGATTAAGAGTGACCGACCTTCTTGCACAATGGCCTGTAGCATTGGCAAAATATCTTGAATGTTCGAAATCTTCTTATCCGTGATTAAGATGTATGGATTTTCAAGGTCGGCTTCCATCTTATCGTTGTCGGTCACAAAGTACTGTGACATGTAGCCACGGTCAAATTGCATTCCTTCAACAACGTCCATGGTTGTTTCAACCCCACGGGAATCTTCAATGGTAATCACACCATCGTTTCCTACCTTCTCCATGGCATCAGCAATTAAATCGCCAATGTGCTTGCTTGAACTGGAGATTGAAGCGATTTGAGCAATATCACTCTTCGTCTTAACGTCGTGGGACATTTTGTGGAGGGAATCAACAGCGGCTTCAGTAGCTTGTTCAATTCCACGCCGGATACCCACTGGGTTCGCTCCGGCCGTTACGTTCTTCATTCCTTCGTTAACGATTGCCTGGGTTAACACGGTGGCAGTGGTTGTCCCATCTCCGGCAACGTCGTTCGTCTTAGAAGCAACTTCCGCAACCAACTTAGCACCCATGTTTTCGAAATGATCGGGTAATTCAACGGACTTAGCGATGGTCACCCCATCGTTAGTGATTTCTGGGTTGCCATATGATTGTTCAACAACCACGTTGCGCCCCTTAGGTCCTAAGGTTGACTTTACCGTATCTGCAAGTTTGTTTACACCAGCTAACAATGAGTTTCTGGCGTCTTCATCAAATTTTAAATCTTTAGCCATGTTTATTTCACCTCATACTATATTTTTTAGAGTATTTGATGCTCGGGATTTAGTCGATTACTGCGACTAAGTCTTTTTCGTGTAAAACTAAGTAAGATTTGCCGTCATATTTGACTTCAGTACCGGCATACTTGTCGAATAAAACGTTATCGCCAACTTTAACAGAAGGGGTAACCTTTTCTCCATTATCTAGTACGCGGCCGTCGCCGACAGCGACAACTTTAGCGGTCGATGGCTTGTCCTGAGCGTTGCTTGCTAAGACAATTCCCCCAACGGTTTGTTCTTCTTCTTGTGGTTCATCTAAGATGACACGGTCTCCTAAAGGTTTTAACACTATTATCCCTCCAATATTTACTGACTATTTAAATATTAGCACTTGTCTGTGTTAAGTGCTAATTACAGTATTTACTATAGTGGCTTCTCAAATAAAATGCAAGATATTTAACAGTAAATTCACGACAAATTAAAAACCGGTCCACCATCGATTTGGCTGACCGGTTCTAACGGACCCGAAGTGCTTACCCCTCTTCGTTTCCCGCGTTGTAGTGTTCTAAAAAGTAAATTAAGGTTTGCAATTCGTTCGTTAAATCCACGTTTTGAACCCGAACGTCCTTTGGTACGGACAGCCGTAGTTGCGTGAAATTTAAAATTCCCTTGACCCCGGCCTCAACGGCTTCATCAGCCACGGCTTGCCCAACTTCGGATGGCACCGTCAAGATAACCACCTGAATCCGTTGATCTTCCAACTGCAGTTTTAAATCAGACATGGGGTAAATGGGAACCCCACTCTGAATGGTATTGGCAATTTTTTCGTTAGTATCAAAGGCGGCGCTGATCCGGACGTTGCTATTCTGGTGGAAGTTAAAGTTCAACAGAGCATGCCCCAAGTTGCCGACCCCCACGAGGGCCACGTTCGTTAGCTTATCCTGATTCAGGATTTTCTTAAAGAACTTAATGAGGTTTTCAACGTCGTACCCGTAACCCCGTTTACCTAACGCCCCAAAGTAGGAAAAGTCACGCCGAATCGTTGCTGAATCGACCTTGACTGCTTCAGAGAGTTCCGTCGAGGATACCCGGGTTTTATCAGCGTCTAACAAGATGTTCAAGTAGCGGTAGTATATGGGCAGCCGCTTGGCAGTTGCCCGTGGAATCTTTTGTTCAACCAAAAAATTGGCCTCCTGTCTTTTGTTCAATTGATCACTCGAACACGTCTTCGAGTTTGTTCGAAAAAATTTCCGATCAGTCTGGTTTGTGAAAGGACCGTAACGTAAGACTGAATCCGTTAAGTTCATGTTCGTGATAATTTGTGAATGTTTCCAATATTGTTATTGTAGCATATTCCTACCTCTTGTGAAAGCCATTGCAAAAGCTTTTTATCAAAAATTCGGTAAACCGCCGAGATATGCTAGAATGGGAATCAAACAGTAAACTAGGAGGTCAAAACCGTGATTCTTTTACAAGTCCAACAGGTCACCCGCCGATTTGGCGCTGAAACCCTCTTTTCTGAGGTGAATCTTGATATTCCAGAACACGGCCGAGTTGCCCTTGTCGGCCGGAATGGCGCCGGTAAATCTACCCTACTTAAAATTATTAATGCCGAGGAAACCCCTGACGAGGGGGAAGTAACCACTAAACGGGGGCTAACCATTGGCTACCAGGCTCAGGATACCGGCTTAAACTCCGACAAAACCGTTTGGAATGAGATGCTGAGTGTATTTGATCGACTCCGGGTAATGGAGGGTCGGATTCACGATTTGGAAGCCGAAATGAGCCAGCCGGAGATCATCGCCGACTCGGAACGTTACGAACAAATTTTAACGACTTACGACCAGCTTCAGCATGACTTTGCGGCTCAAAACGGCTTTGGCTACCAAGCTGAAATCCGTTCGGTTCTTCATGGGTTCGGGTTTGATGATCATTTTTACGATCAGCCCATTAACACCCTCTCCGGCGGACAAAAGACCCAGCTGGCGCTCGCTAAGCTCCTGTTAGAACGACCCGACCTGTTAATCCTAGATGAACCCACTAACCACCTGGACGTTGAAACCCTGACGTGGTTAGAGGGCTACCTTCAAAACTATTCAGGCGCCCTCCTCATCGTTTCCCATGACCGGTACTTTCTTGACCACGTTGCCAACGAAATTTATGATCTATCTCACGGCACCCTCGACCACTATAAAGGGAATTATTCCGCCTTCATGGACGAAAAAGCGGCTAAACTTCGGCGTGAATGGAAGGAATACGATAAGCAGCAGGCCAAAATTTCTCAGCTTGAGGACTTCGTTAATAAAAACATCGTCCGGGCATCCACCACTAAACGGGCGCAATCCCGGCGTAAACAGCTCGAAAAAATGGATCGCATTGAAAAGCCAGATGGTGAAGATAAGGTGGCGCGATTCCGATTCTCGCCGACCCGCCAAAGCGGAAATAACGTCTTAGACGTCCAAGAGGTGGGGGTCGGCTATGATCAAACCCTTCTCAGCTACCCCATTAACTTTACCGTTAAAAAACGCCAGGCCATTGCCATCGTGGGTCCCAACGGCGTCGGTAAATCAACTCTGTTGAAGTCGATACTGGGCATGGTACCCCTCCTACGCGGCCGGGTATTATTTGGAACGGGCGTTGATACCGGGTACTACGACCAAGAGCAGGCCACCCTTCATCCCAAGAAAACCGTCTTAGATGAACTATGGGACGATCATCCCACAACGCCTGAGGGTGATATTCGATCCATTTTAGGCAGTTTTTTATTCACGGGTGATGACGTTCAAAAACCCGTTCATAATTTAAGCGGGGGTGAAAAGGCCCGCTTACTATTAACCAAACTGTCTATGCAGCACGATAATTTCTTATTACTGGATGAACCCACTAACCACTTAGACATTGATAGTCGAGAAGTTCTGGAGAATGCGTTAAACGAGTTTGACGGCACCCTGCTTTTCATTTCTCATGACCGGTACTTTATTAATCAGGTTGCGACCGCCGTCATTGAAATCAGTCCCGATGGCAGTACCCCCTACCTTGGTAATTACGACTACTACGTGGATAAAAAAGAGGAACAGGCCGAGTTAGCCGCCCAAGCTGAAGCCGATAACGAACAACCCGATTCAGCAAGTGCCGCCTCCTCTAGCTCACAACAAACCTACCAACAAACTAAGGATCTCCAACGGGCTAAACGCAAATTAGGCCGGGAAGTTGACGCACTCGAAACCCAATTAACCGATCTAGAAGCCCAGCGGACCGACTTAGAGACCCAAATGGCTCAACCGGCGATTTACAATGATCCCCAAAAGTCATTGGCCATGCAAACCCAACTCACCGAGATTAGTCATCAAATCGAAGTCACCGAAGAAGAGTGGACCACTAAGAGTTTAGCACTGGAAGACTTCGCCTAAGGTTAATGCTAACGTCAATCAATTATTCCACCACTAAAATAACGGTTCCCAAATCCNNGGATTTGGGAACCGTTATTTTTTCTGGGGGTCATTCGGAAAGTTGAGATCCTACTCAGCTGCATCTTCAGCCCAGTTAAACTCTAAGCTTGGTTCTGCGTTTAACGACGCATCCCCGAAATCACCGTGTTGGTAACGCACGTATCCCGCGGCACCAATCATTGCCCCGTTATCACCACACAACTTTAAGGGGGCCAACACAAGATCAGTCGATTGGAACTGAGCCATCATCTGTGTGAGTCGGTCACGCAACCCTCGGTTAGCCGCAACCCCCCCGGCTAAAATTAATTGCTTTACGGGATACTTCTTCAGGGCGCGGCTAGTCTTGTCGACCAAGACGTCAACCACAGCCGCCTGAAAACTGGCTGCTAAATCGGCCTGATTTAAGGATTCACCGATTTGATCGGCATGGTGGACCGTATTAATGAAGGCACTCTTCAACCCACTAAAACTAAAATCAAAGTTAGCCTCATTGTCCATGGCCCGCGGAAAATGGAATGTATCCTGTCCGGTGTGCGCTAACTGATCAACGGGTCCGCCAGCAGGATAAGAAATGCCCATTACCCGACCAATCTTGTCGTACGCTTCCCCAGCCGCATCATCCCGGGTTTCCCCAATAATTTCAAACTGGTTTTCCGCCGGCATGTAGACGAGTTCCGTATGACCACCCGAAACCAGCAGCGCCATGGCGGGAAATTCAATGGGCTGAACAAACCGGGCCGCGTAAATATGCCCCATCATATGGTTGACGGGAATCAACGGTAGGTGGTGAACGTACGCCAATGTTTTCGCAGCCGACACTCCCACTAAGAGGGCACCGACAAGTCCCGGTCCATAGGTTACCGCAACCGCATCTAAATCGTCATACGTCACGTTCGCTTCCGCCAAGGCCGCCTCAAAGCAGCGTGTAACGACCTCAATATGGTGCCGGCTAGCCACCTCGGGAACCACCCCGCCAAATCGCTGATGACTCTTAATTTGGGTGGCGACGACATTAGATAAAATGGTATCGCCGTTTTCAATGACCGCAACACTTGTTTCATCGCAGCTTGATTCAAAGGATAAAATTAAATTTCGTTTTTCTAACATGTTCTTCCCCTCAACTAGCGGGCAGCCTCAGAGGCAGGAGCATCAGGATTAGGCTCGTCGAGGGTCAGCACCATATCCACTGCGTCCTCGTGGTCACCAAAGTAATACCCCTTTTTAATGCCCACCTTTTCAAATCCCAGTGACTCATACAGATCTTGAGCCCGTTGATTGCTAACCCGAACCTCCAAGCTAACCGTCTTATAGTTTAATTGCCTAGCTTTTTTAATCATGACCCCCATCAGAAAGTGACCGAGCCCCCGATTTTGGTAGTCTGGTACCACCGCAATATTTGTAATGTGTGCATCGGTCGCATGCAGATCAAACGAGCACCCAATAAACGCCAGTAAGCGATCATGCCGGCGTAAAACCAAGTACAGTCGGTCATTTTCACGTCGAAGTTCACTGGCGAAGGCGCGCTCATTCCAAGGCGTTTGTCCCGCGTAAACGGCCCGTTCAATCCCTAGCATTTCGGGAATATCCGTAAACATTGCTTTCGCTAGGAAGTAATCAACGTCGCGAATTCGAACGTCATGGTTTTTAATATCAACTGCGTCTGCCCGGGCATTTTCCCGGGGGCTGCCGAATACTTTATGGTACCACTCGTTAAATTTTTTCCACATAGGTTCCTGTTTCCTCTTCTGGATGTTTTTCCCGCCATTCCGCTTCGGCTTGGGTTAGCCGCAAGTAACGCGGAACAAAGTTATCAACGTCCGTAATTGGTGTTCCTTGTGTTCCTAACAGTCCCAGTACTCCGGCGCGGGGCAAGTTTACTGCCGGGGTTCCAAAAACAACTTGGGACCAAGCAGCCTCTAGTTCGGTCTTAAAGTTCTCGGCATCGCCAATCGCGTAGATCGGTTCGTTATAGGCAGCCGCCAACTGAGCAAAATCGGCAATGGCGGTGTGGGCATCCTCCACCTCTGGGACCGGAATTCCATTATGAATCCGGTAGAGTCCCGCAAAAACGTTCTGGTTTCGCGCATCAAACATGGGAGCAACTAGCGCTCCCTCTAACGTCACGTTACCCGCTAAATTTGCTAGGCTCGAAATTCCCACTAACTCGGTGTTCATGGTTGCCGCCCACGTCTTAGCGGTGGTTGCACCAATGCGCAATCCCGTATAGGAACCTGGACCCGAGGCAACGACTACCCGATCAATCTGATCCGGAGTAAATCCAACTAGGTCCATTAATCGCTCAATCTCAGGCAGTAAATCCTGGGCATGTTTGCGTCTAGCCGTCAGCGTTGTTTCGGCCAAAATATGATGATCCTCTAAAATCGCCACGGAGAGTGGTCGATTGGATGTTTCAATCGCTAAAACTTTCATGATCTGGTGTGTAATCCCCTCGTTTAAAAATCTCTTTTATCATAACGCAAATTGATCAGTTTCGCTGAGAATTTCTAGTTAGCCGTTAACCGCCATTCGATATCGGCGATTGCACTTGTTTGGTCACCTAATTGGATGTCATGGACCGTCTTCAAATGATGATCAGCGTTGACGGGGGTTCCGACCCGACTCGTAATCACATGCCCGTACTGAACCTCATTTTCAAACCGAATATTAACGGTAACGGGTTCATGCGCCTTTAAAAATTCAGCCGGTAAAACATCCGTCATCCAATCAAAGTAGTGGGCATTGTTCACGTGTCCGTTATGATCAATGTCATTGTAACGAACCCGGTAGTCCTTTTGTTCAATGGATTCATCGGCCGTCAGTTTTTCTGGCCGGGGCAGCCGCGGAATTTGTCTGACTAGTTCTGAATGATAAGGCGCCAAAATATCAGCCGGGATGGGAACGATTTTGCGAGTCGCATAACTCATGGTGACCCAAATTGACGTTGCGTGGGCACACTCGTTGCCAGCCTCGTCCACCAGCCAAAACTCCCGTAACGCAAAGTATTTATTATAGGAAGTGCCCCGCGTCTTAATGGTCATCAGCTCTCCCACCCGGGGCATCCGTGGAATATCAATGTGGTACTGAGTAACTACCCAACCAACCCCATAAGAGGTAACAACGTCTTCACCCACACCAATATGGGCTGATTGATCCTCCGACGCTAAAATCATCATATTAATTAAGGATGTTAACGATGCGTGGCCCGTTACGTCCCCTTCGTAGTAAACAATTCGGTGTTGCTCACCGAAAGTATCTGCCATTAGTGTGATTCCTCCTCATCCAGTTGATGATAAATTCGATAAACGGTTTGCTTTTTTTCTCCCCGCTGGTTAGCAGCCTCTTTAATGGCGGCGTTGGGTTTCATTCCCGTGGCAATTAACCGATCAACCTGTTCTGGAATTGATTCGGCTAAGGTTTGGCTTAGCGCTTCCTCACGCTTTTGATCGGGGTCGGCGCCACTCACTAGGAGCACAAATTCACCGCGGACCCGATTTTCCTTTGCCCAGTCCGCTAACTCAGCTAGTGTTCCCCGCAAGAATTCTTCAAACTTCTTAGTAAGTTCCCGACAAAGAACCGCTTGTCTTTCCGGTCCGAGTTCACCCGCTAGATTGGCGAGGGTTTTCCCAAGTCGGTGGGGCGCTTCATAAAAAATCAGTGTTTCTTCCCGGTCGCTTAAGGCCGCAATTTCTGCTCGCTGATCCTTTGGTTTTCGGTCCAAAAAGCCGTAGAAGTAAAACGGTTGGGGACTCAGGCCTGAAGCAATTAGCGCGGTTAATCCAGCGTTTGCTCCGGGTAAGGGAACGACGGCAATATTAGCTTCAATACAAGCCACCACAAGCTCATGTCCGGGATCACTGATTGAGGGCATCCCTGCGTCACTGACCTGGGCAATTTGAGTGCCCTGCTTCAGGAGTTCCACCAGCTCCGGAATTCGTTCAGCCGTGTTGTGCTCATGAAAGCTGATCTGTTTCGTCTTAATTTCAAAATGGTTCAATAGTTTCTGGGTGTTCCGGGTATCTTCAGCCGCAATCAAATCAACGGCCTTCAACGTCTTAACGGCCCGAAAGGTCATGTCATCAAGATTTCCAATCGGGGTTGGTACCAAGTAGAGGGTCCCCAGATTTGATTGGTCAACGAAGCTTGAGGTTTGTCTCAATTTTGAACGTCCTCCTCTTCCTTCTTATTTGGGCCAAAAATGGCTTGAATACAAAATAGGCAGGAATCATCCTTGTCCCTGGGTTGACCAAAATAATCCTTGCAGACATGAAATCCCTCTGCGTATAACTTATCCAAATTTTGGCGGGACTTTGACAGCTTAGGTTCATCACCGGAAGCCGCTGCTTCGTCCTCCGATTCCTTTTGGCTGCGTAAAATATCCCGAAGATACTGATTTTGAACTTCGAGTTCAACGTTTTCCTGAAGTAATGCTGTCATTCCCTCTTCTAACGTTTGATAGGCGGCAAGCATCTGCTCCGTTTGTTCCCGCAGCTGATTAAACTGATCGTAAATTTCTCGCTTATCCAAGGTTGCACCCCATTCTTTAAGAAAACGTTCTTAAAATGTTTAACGTCAATGCTTCAAACACGTTTTGAAAGTTGAGGTTCATTCGAAGCTGATGTCGTGTTTGAAGGGTTAGTTCCGTTGCCTTAATCAATTCATTAGTGGATAATTTTTCCGCCGCCGACTGAATTGCCGAACCCAGTTCCGGAAAGCTTAATTCTTCCGGGGCAAGCTGCAATTCTTGGCTCCGTAAAGTATCATGCCAAATTTGCACGGCAATTTGCAAAAGCCACTGCTGCTGTAATTTGTTACCAGCTAACGGTAAAATGTCCATTTGCACCTGCGGAAACGCCCGCGGATCACGGTTAACTAAGGCAGAATACCACTTTTGAATTTGGTGCTGGGCCTGACCCAACCAATCGTCAACTAGCAGGGTCTGAGCCACATCTGGACTCGTAGTTAGCGTGGCGGCAAGCCGCTGCTGACTTTGCGGCACCCCCGCTTGGCCTAACCGATCCAATACTAGTTGAAGGGACTTAGCGGTAAATTCCACAATCTGAGTCCGTGACTGAATGGTCGGTAATATGAGATCCCGGTTTGTCGTTAGCAAAAGGGCTACGCTGTTGCCCACCGGTTCTTCAATAAACTTGAGCAGCGTATTAGCGGCACTCACCGTCATTTTTTCGGCGTCGTCAATAATAAAGACCTTTTGATCACCCTCGACCGCACTCTTGGAAAATTCGGCCTTTAAATACCGAACTTGATCAACCTTGATGCTATTTCCATCCGGGGCAATGTGGACCACGTCCGGGTGCGATCCACTTAGGATCCGCTGACATTCTGGGCAACGGCCACAGGGTAACTCATCCGGCTGAACATTTTCGCAAAACAGCCGCATCGCGATCGTAACCGCAACTTCGTCCCGTCCCGTACCAGTCTGCCCACTAAATAAGTACGCATGGGCAAGGTCCTTTTGCGTCACCAATTGCATAAAATGGGTGGTTAAAGTTGGTTGCAGCGCTTGTGCGATTTGAATTGGTGACTGTTCCATTAGGTCCTCCTAAAATTGCATAAACTGGTCCACCGGTAAGACAAAGACCGTTGCCCCACCCACTTGAACTTCAACGGGATAGCTGCTGCCATGTTCAGAGCCATCTAAGTTTAGGCTGGGGTTCATAAACTGCTGCCGGGCATGGGACGTTTCCTTAATGATCGTCATTGCCTCGTCAATTCGTTTCTCTTCAATCCCGATTAAAAAGGTCGTGTTTCCCGCCTTCAAGAAGCCCCCAGTCGTTGATAACCGGGTCGCATGGATATTAGCATCAATAAACTCATTACTTAACCGGTTGGCGTCTTTATCCTGCACAATCGCAATAATCATTTTCATTAGTTGGTTCCTCCATTACTTAAAGTAGCTTGAAGCACTGTTTTTAATTATCGTTAGCGTTTCCTGTTCGACCTGTTCCAGTGGAGCCGTCGCATCAATCACTTTAATTCTCTTAGGATCTCCCGCAACTAGCTTGAGGTAGGCATCATGGACCCGTTCGTGAAACGCAGCCTGCTCAAGGTCAAGGCGATCCTGAGCCTGACTCGGTCGATTCTTCGCAATTCGAGCCAGCCCAACTTCCACGGGTACTTCAAAGTAGAGGGTTAAATCTGGCATGAGGCCTTCCGTAGCAAATTGGTTCATGTCATAGACTGCCCGTTCACCAATTTCCCGTCCTGCGCCTTGATACACCACCGAACTATCAATGTAACGGTCACACAACACCAACTTATTAGCCGCTAAGGCGGGTAAAATGGTCTCGCTTAAATGCTGACGCCGAGCCGCTGCGTACAGCAAAGCCTCCGTTCGAACGTCCATTGCGGTGTTATTCTTGTCTAAGATAATCTGCCGAATGGCCTCAGAAATCGGGTTGCCGCCAGGCTCACGGGTCACAACCAACTGGTCACCCAGTTCGACCTGTAGCTGTTGTGAAACGGCCTTCATCACGGACGTTTTTCCCGCCCCATCCGGTCCCTCGAATGTTATAAATTTACCCGGCATATTTTAAAATCTCCCATATTTATTAATACGCTTATTGTACTTGATTAAAAATGGCTTGTCTATTTGCCTTCCACATTAAGATCGTCGCCGACACCGCTTAAAAACGGTAAAAGGCCCCCACAAATGGAGATTTCCACTTTGTGAAGGCCAATTCAGGTTAACTACTATAAACGGAGGATTGAATATGATCGCCGTGTGCGTGGCGTCGACGCGCCTCACGGTATAGGTAAAGATACTTATCCCGCTGCAACAACGTTTGGGCTAAAATTTGTGCATCGTGATCAGCAATTGCATTTTCGGTCTGCTTTGCTTGATCCCATTCCATTTTAACGTTATCAATTGCGTCGATTAACATATCGTCGTATTCTCGGCGCAGCTTTGCTTCTCGATTTCTGCCAAACATCATCCAACCCCCTTAATCTTAATTCACTAACTTAAATTTCCGTTCGACCTTCAACGGCCTTAAATAACGTCATTGAGTCCGCGTACTCAATATCGGCTCCCACTGAAAGCCCGTGGGCCAACCGAGTGACCCGAATTCCCGCTGGTTTAATCAGCCGTGAGAGATACATCGCCGTTGATTCACCCTCGGGAGTTGCGTTCGTCGCCACAATGACTTCCTTAACGGCTTCATTCGTTTGCAGCCGGGTGAGCAGACTCGAGATATTAATATCCTCCGGGCCCTTCCCCTCAATGGGCGATAGGACACCATGTAGAACGTGGTATAAACCGTGATACTCCCGCATTTTTTCCATGACCATCACATCTTTCGGCTGTTCAACCACCAAAATCTGCGTCTGATCCCGGGTTTTGTCACTACAAATCGAGCAGGGATCACTTTCGGTAATATTGCCGCATACCGAACAAAAATGAAGGTCCCGTTTGGATGCAACCAGGGACTTAGCAAAGTTAGTCACATCGACTTGGTCCATATCAATCGTATAAAAAGCCAGCCGGGTGGCCGTTTTTTGCCCAATTCCAGGAAGCTTCATGTAGCTTTCAATCAATTGTGCAATGGGTTCTGGATATTGCATGCATGTTTCCTTTCCCTTAGCTTAAAGGCCAGGGATGTTCATCCCCGCCGTATACTTGCCAAGCGTTTGCTGGGTTTGATCTGAGATTTGTTTCATTGCGTCGTTAACGGCCGCTGTAATCAGGTCCCCTAACATATCGGGATCATCCGGATCAATGACTTCAGGCTTCATTTGAATGTCCTTCATGGTCCGATCACCAGTAAAGGTCACAACGACCATGTCGTCCGGAGCCTTCCCCGTGAACTCGGTTGCGTCAAGCGCAGCCTGGTCCTGTTGCATTTGTTGCTGCATCTGACGCATTTGTTTCATCATATTTCCCATTCCTGGCATGGTAAATCATCCCTTCAAGTTTCCGTTTAATATTATGGTTATCGTAAACTGTCTGTTTCTATTTTATACTGATTTACCCCGCGAATAAAGTAATCTAATCTGGTTTTACGTTAACGATGTCCGAGCCAAATAGCTCCTCGGCCTTAGTGACCGTCGGATTATCTGCTTCACTTTCCGCTGGGGCAATCGGATCTGCCGCTGATTCTTCGTGGTGGGTTAACTCTGACTTATGCTGAGTTAAGTAGTCCGAACGGATACTTGGCCAATCCTCCTTCGGAACGAAAACCACCGCTAATGATTTGCCAAGCACCCGGTTTAACCCATTTTCTAAGGCGTCCACCAAATCTTGATCGCTCGTTGCCTTCTGGTATAAAAACGAGTAATCAAACGCAACAATGATCCCCGTTGCACTTGCCGCAACCGGATTGGAAACGTGCATGACCGCCCGTTGGGTCACCTCTAACGTGGTCATCAGGTCCCGCCAAACTTCCTGAACTTCCGAAAGGCTCTGGCGGGTGGCCTCACCAAGAACCGGATATACCTTAGCGAGGTTCACCGGTTGCTGCTTCGTGCTTGCTGGTTTCCGGGCTGATTTAGGTTTTTCCGTGGTTGTAGGAGTCGGTTTAGCGGACTGCTGCAACTGGTTTAACGCCGTCTTCAACTCCTGAATTTCACGCTGCAAGTTCGTCACAACTTCTGAACTGGCTGCGGCAGCGGCTGGAGTAACTGCACTGCTACTAGCCGGAATTCCCCGACCAATTTCTGCTAACTTGATGGTTAAAATTTCCAGATAAACGTCGGGGTGCGTCGTCATCCGCATTTGCCGTTGAATATCGTCTAGCTCGTTAATCATTTGGTAAAGAACCTCTGAATCAACTTGCTTTGCAAAATCGGCAAAGTGGTCGCTTAAACTTCCTAGTTCAGCCGCCTGAACTAACTCCGGCGCCTGTTTATAGAGCAAGAGGTCTCGGGCATAACCCACCAGATCCTCGATGAATCGACCGGCATCCTTGCCTTCATCCATCATGCGCTGCAGGGTAACCAGGGCCTCTTTAGTCGACCCCGCAACAACTTGTTCGGTATAGGTCGTTAACAGTTCCCGGGTAACACTCCCCGTCACGAGTAGTGCATTTTCTAACGTGACTTCATTATCCCCAAACGAGAGGGTCTGATCTAAGATACTTAACGCATCCCGCATCCCCCCCTCTGCCGCCTTAGCAACCACCTTTAGTGCTCGTTCGTCATAGTCGACCTTTTTTTCGTCCAGGATGTATACCATTCGGTCATAACTATCCTGGGGTTGAATCCGCCGAAAATCAAAGCGCTGTGTCCGTGAGATAATGGTTGCCGGGATTTTCTGGGGTTCCGTCGTGGCGAGAATAAAGATCACGTTGGCCGGTGGTTCCTCAAGGGTCTTTAACAGGGCATTAAAAGCGCCCGTTGATAGCATGTGGACTTCATCAATAATGTAAACCTTAAAATCTGCCTCAGTGGGCGCGTACTTCACTTTATCACGGATATCCCGAATTTCTTCGACCCCGTTATTAGAAGCGGCATCGATCTCTAAGACGTCAGGGCACGTACCAGCCGTAATTGACACACAGGTTTCGCATTCATTACAAGGCTCGCCATCCTTAGCAAACCGGCAGTTTACCGCCTTAGCAAATATCTTGGCCATTGACGTTTTCCCAGTTCCCCGGGGGCCCGCAAATAAATAGGCGTGGCTGGTCTGATGGGTCACGATCGCATTTTTTAAGGTCTGCGTAATTACCTGCTGCCCAATCACTTCATCAAATCGCTGTGGGCGCCAAACTCGGTACAAAGCTTGATAACTCATGATGTCCGTCCTTTCACTGGTTCTTATGCCGCCGTTAATTTAAATTTCCGTACCCTTTACGGAAAAAATCCCAGTCGCGATGACTGGGATCTTCAATATCATATCAACTTGGAACACAAAGCGAGGCAAACTTAGTGCTGCTTCCTTCCGGACCTGACACGATTCGTAAGTCCGCCCTTGTTCCAAGGCCTTACGGCAACTAATACTATATCATGAGTCACCCATCATGTACAGTAATCTCCCAATTATTTTTTATTCGCCTGTCGCGCTGCTTTGCGCCGTTTCCGAGCCGCTTTAAAGAATGTCTTCATTTCCTGTGCGGCTTCATCGGCAAGGAGTCCCTGATGAACTTGAACCTGATGGTTAAACCGGTCATCGTTAAGTAACTGATACAAACTATCAACCGTTCCGGCCTTAACATCTGGCGCCCCATAAAATAGTTCGGGCAACCGCGAATTTAAAATGGCCCCGCTACACATCGGGCATGGTTCAATGGTCACGTAGATTTGACAATCCACTAGCCGCCAGCTCTTTAACGTGGCGTTGGCCTCCCTAATCGCAATCATTTCAGCGTGGTCCGTCGCATCTTCACTATGCTCGCGCAGGTTATGGCCCCGCCCAATAATTTGATCGTGATGAACCACGACTGCTCCAATGGGGACCTCACCGATAATTGCAGCCTGCTTAGCTTCATCCAGTGCAGCCGCCATAAAGAAGCGCTGCCGATCCGTAAACATCAGTTATCCTCCTTGACGCTTTGCAGGATATAGTATCCCTTATCCTTATGAATTGTCTCGCAGTTACCAAAGGTTGCCTTCATTGTTTTTTTAGCGGAAGGGGCCCCCTGCTTTTTTTGTAAAACCACGGTGAGAGTTCCGCCGGGGACCAAATGGTCATAGGCGCCCGTTAGCATTCCACTCACCACCGATTTTCCTGCACGGACCGGTGGATTGGTCACAATTGCGGCGTACTTACCGCTAATCTGCGCGTACTGATCTGACTCAAACACGCGGGTATTTTCTAAGTGGTTGTTTTGCGCGTTTTGTTGGGCAAGCGATAGTGCTAGCTCATTCACATCCACCATATCCACCTGACGATCCGGCCAGTGACTGGCAATAGTTAACCCAATGGGACCGTAGCCCGTTCCCAGGTCTAAAATTGCTCCCGCCGGTAAATCATTGAAGTTTAGGGCGTCTAGCAGCACCCGTGACCCATAGTCTACCCGTTTTTTAGAAAACACTCCGTTGTCTGTCGTAAACAACAGGTTATGGCCCAATAAATTGAATGACCATTGAATTTCATCGTGTTGGACATCCGGATTTTGTGTATAATAGTGATTAGTCATATTTGTCCCTACTTTCGTTAGGTTCATCATACCCGATTTAGGGTTTAATTGTCATTATAAAAAATTTAAAAGCTTCTAAACCGATACCATATTTAGTGTTTCGCTGATTATCAGCCACTAAATATGGTGTTTTTCGTTTGATATTTTATGATTCCGTGTGTACACTTAAGGCATTAAAAATGATAGCGAAAAGGTGATTGATATGGAGAAAGTAATTGTTTATTCCAAGTACAACTGTATGCAATGTAAGATGACAAAACGTTACTTAGACGAACACAACGTGGCGTTTGAGGAACGAAACGTCAATGATCATCCAGAGTACCTTGATCACTTGAAGAACCAAGGATTTCAGTCGTTACCCGTGATTGAATCCGTTGATCTTCCGCCCTTTTCTGGTTTTCGACCAGCAGAACTGGCCAAACTGGCTGGCTAAGTCACAGGGGCAGCAAAGCGAGCCCGGGCGGTAACTGCCGTCTGCGGCTTTTATTTATAAATTTAAAAAACCACATTCTATCGTTTAGAAAGGTGCGCCCGTTATGAGTTTAACAGATTTAGATTTAAGTCAGGTAACCTACTACGACCTTAACAATCAGATTAACATCCCGGTAAACGGCCAGATTCCCCTACATAAGGATCAGGAGGCGTTGGCTGCTTTTTTTAAGGAAAACGTTCAGCCAAACACCATGCAGTTTGATAGCTTGAAGGACCGGTTCAACTACCTATTAGAGGGAAACTACGTTGATGCCCAAATGATTGATCACTACTCATTCAGCTTTATTGAACGGCTTTACGACGTGGTGGCAAAGGAACACTTCCAGTTCAAGACCTTCATGGCAGCGTACAAGTTTTACGCCCAATACGCCATGAAGACCAATGACGGAGCCTACTACTTAGAAGGCTACAACGATCGGGTAGTCATGAACGCCCTCTTTTATGCCAATGGTAACGAGCAATTAGCCCTCGATCTAGCGGATGAAATGATTCACCAGCGCTACCAACCCGCTACCCCTAGCTTTCTAAACGCCGGCCGGGCCCGGCGGGGAGAACTTGTTTCGTGTTTTCTCATTCAATCGACGGACGACATGAACAGTATTGGCCGGACCATCAACTCAGCGCTGCAGCTTTCAAAAATTGGCGGTGGGGTTGGGATCAACCTCACTAACCTGCGTGAATCAGGGGCGCCAATTAAGGGCATCGAGGGAGCAGCGTCAGGGGTAGTTCCCGTTATGAAGCTCCTCGAGGACAGTTTTTCTTACTCTAACCAGCTAGGGCAGCGTCAAGGTGCCGGCGTTGTATACATTAGCGTCTTTCACCCCGATATCGAGGCCTTCTTAGCCGCAAAAAAGGAAAATGCCGACGAGAAAATCCGGTTAAAAACCCTCTCCCTGGGGATTACGGTGCCCGATAAATTCTATGAACTCGTTCAAAACAACGATGATATGTACCTGTTCAGTCCCTACGACGTCGAACGTGAGTATGGCAAACCCTTTGCCTACGTCGACCTTACGGCTGAATATGACCACATGGTTGCAAACGATCGGATCCACAAGTCTAAGGTCCGGGCTCGGAACCTGGAACAACAGATTTCACGACTTCAGCAGGAATCGGGTTACCCCTACATCATCAATATCGATACCGCCAACCGGGCAAACCCCATTGATGGTCAAATTGTCATGAGTAACCTCTGCTCTGAAATTATGCAGGTCCAAACGCCGTCCGTGATCGACGATGACCAGCAGTATACTACCCTGGGCCGCGATGTCTCCTGTAACTTAGGGTCAACGAACATCGTTAATCTGATGGCCTCCCCAGATTTTGGTCACTCCATTGAAACCATGGTTCGGGCCTTAACCTACGTCACGGATACCTCAAACATCCAGACCGTTCCGTCCGTCGCTAACGGCAATCAATTAGCCCATGCCATCGGATTAGGGGCCATGGGCCTTCACGCCTTCTTCGCAAAGAACCAAATGCACTACGGTTCAAAGGACTCGATCGAATTTACCAGTACCTACTTTATGCTCTTAAACTACTGGACGTTAAGGGCCTCAAACGAAATTGCGCGGGAACGACACGAAACGTTCTACCATTTCGATAAGAGCCGGTACGCTGATGGCTCCTACTTTGACCGATACGTCAACCAAAGCTGGCAGCCCAAGCGGACTAAGGTCCAGCAACTCTTTTCCGGTATCTTCATTCCCTCCCCAGCGGACTGGGCCCAGCTAAAAGCCGCCGTTATGAAAGATGGGCTTTACCACCAGAACCGATTGGCGGTGGCCCCAAACGGTTCCATTTCATACATTAACGACACCACCGCAAGTCTTCACCCCATCATTAACCGGGTTGAGGAGCGCCAGGAACAAAAAATTGGTAAGATTTATTATCCGGCTCCTTACCTCTCTAACGAAACGCTCCCCTACTACGAATCGGCTTATGATACTGATATGCGTCACGTCATTGACGTTTATGCAGCCGCCCAGGTCCATGTCGATCAGGGAATGAGCCTCACCCTATTTATGCGCTCCACGGTGCCCGCAGGAATGTACGAATGGAAAACGGATCGAACGGATAAGATGACCACCCGAGACCTCAATATTTTGCGAACTTACGCCTACAAGCAAGGGATCAAATCACTCTATTACGTTCGGACCTTTACCGATAACGATGATGAGATCGGTGTCAACCAGTGTGAAAGCTGCTCAATCTAACGATTTAGCAAAAAATTGCGGATTTGTTTTCGATAATCCTACACATTAAATAACCGAAGTTTTATAATTAAGCAAGAACTTGAAATAAGGAGAGCAACGAATGGAGAATTATGAGGCAATTAACTGGAATGCCATCTCTGATCAGATTGATAAAGCAACTTGGGAAAAGTTGACCGAACAATTCTGGTTGGATACTCGGATTCCACTTTCAGAAGATTTGGAAGATTGGCATAGTTTAGACACCGATCACCAATGGGTAGTTGGCCACGTTTTTGGTGGTCTAACCCTTTTAGATACGTTGCAATCCCAGGACGGAATGGCCGCCTTACGTTTAGATGTCAAGACGCAGCAGGAAACCGCTGTGTTAAACAACATCCAATTTATGGAATCCGTTCACGCCAAAAGCTACTCCTCAATCTTTTCAACCCTTAATACCCCGGATCAAATTGATGAAATTTTTGAATGGAGTGACACCGAAGAATACCTCCAGAATAAGACTAAGCGGATTTACACGCTGTATCACGACAACGAAAGTCCCCTTAAAAAGAAAATTTCAAGTGTGTTCTTAGAAACCTTCCTGTTCTACTCTGGGTTTTACACCCCGCTTTGGTACCTAGGCCACAATAAGCTCGTGAACACAGCTGAAATTATCAAGTTAATCTTACGTGATGAATCCGTCCACGGAACATACATTGGCTACAAGTTCCAACTCGCCTTCAACCAGTTAAGCGAAAAGGACCAACAGGAACTTCACGACTGGATGTACGATTTTCTATACCAGCTCTATGAAAACGAAGAAAAATACACCCATATCCTTTATGATCAAGTTGGTTGGACCAACGACGTTTTAATCTTTATTCGCTATAACGCTAATAAGGCTCTGATGAACCTAGGCCAAGATCCCCTCTTTCCGGATACTGCCGCAGACGTGAACCCCATCGTTATGAACGGAATTTCAACGTCGACTGCCAACCATGATTTCTTTTCCCAAGTTGGTAACGGCTACCTCTTAGGTGATGCGGAATCAATGGACGATGACGATTACAACATTGGGGCCGCCCCACTCTACCCCGAAGATAAGTAAGCCAACAAAAAAGGTTTCACACTTCAACTTAGTTGTTGAGGCGTGAAACCTTTTAATTTGGTGTCGATTCACCAGCTTCAGATTGTTGCTTGGTCACCGTGCCAGACCGATCGCGGTTCATTCCCATGAAACCAACCGTAAAGATCCAGATAGCAATGGTTGCGATCCAAAAAAGTGTGTTGTAGGAAGTTGCATCCACGATTAAGGCCCCGACTAACGGGCCAAACGCCCGCCCCGCTGAAGTGGCCGCAGACAACATCCCCTGATACCGTCCCTTAGAGGACTCGCTCGTGTACAGATCCACAAAGGTTGTGGTTGCTGGCAGTGAAATCACTTCTCCCAGCGTTAGCAGGACCATCGCCAGAATAAACCAGAAGTAACTTGTTGCGTAATGTAACGTGACAAACGAAGAACCAATCAAGAAAAAACCAACGTATAAGCGGCCGTTCAAGTGGCGTAACAACCAACTATCAAAGAAGGTCATAATGGGTTGCAACAGGACAATCAAGATGGCGTTAATCGTCCAAAGAAAACTGTAATCCTTGACGGCTAACCCTTCTTCTGTCATAAAGGTTGCAATCGTACTTTGCCATTGTTCATAGAAGATCCAGATCACAATTAAAACGGCAAACAAGGCAAATACCCGGTGTAATTGGCTCGGCCGGGCGTGGGAATCCGTCGCAAGCGCCTCTTTTTCACCTGTTTCAGCTGGTTTTTCATGGCCTCCGTAAACGAGGGCTGCCATAATAACAAACGCCGCTAAGAGGACAAACGCCACCGTAAAGACAACTTTAATTCCCATATCGAGCAAAAAGCCCACGATTAAAGTCCCAATAACTAACCCCAAGTTATTCGTAAAGTACAGAATGTTAAACACGAGGCTGGTTCGCTGCGTTCGAACGGTTGTTGCAAAGGAGTTAATGGCCGTTACCACAATTCCATTTCCCAACCCAGATAAAACCAGCCAGACCGGGTAGGCCGGCCAGCCGTGAAAAAAGATTAAGAATCCCGTGGCAACGGCGGTTAAAATCCCGCCAAACATAATTGTTGCGTACCGGTTCCACCGATCAAAGGCAAAGCCGCCGAGATAATTTCCAACGATCATAATTCCAGAGTACATTAACAGGACCACGCCGGCGAGTGTTAAGCTCTTATGCAGATAATTATGCATATATAACGTTGTGAGCGGCCAAATAAAACTAATCCCCGTATTAATTAATAATGATCCCAAGTAAAGCCAAATTGGTCGAATTGACGTTGGCTGCGTTGTCTTTCCCATCTTTAATTCCCTCCTAAATTTCAATTCAAGTTTGCGTTAAGCAAACCTATCCTGTCCATTCACAAGGAAGTTATTTTAATTTCAATATACCGTTAGTGCTAAATGAGAGAAACGATCCCCCGAGAGATCGGCTAATATGCCTAGTCCCCGTAAGCTTTGATCAACGATTAAACTAAAAACTTCCTTTAACTGACCTATTTCACCAGGTTCCCCCAAGTGGATCACTCCCTCTTTTTTTATTTTATTGCCACAAATTGTTATTCTAACTGATTTTTTCGTTCTTGGCTAGGAAAATTATGGGTTTTCAATGAAAACTCGCAAAATCAACTAAATTATGGTTCTGAAACCTAATCGACTTCGCTCAAACCAAATAGAGACAACAGCCCTTTAAGTAAATTGGGGCGTTGTCCCTATTGATCGTGAGCTAGTTTGGGTGGGTCCTACCGCCGATTAGTTCGGCGACGTGCCAGGACCGGAATAAATCCGTCAGCTACCCGTTGAAAAATTGTTTTTCGTTGGGCTTTTCCCGCTGGTTCATTTACCACCATTAGGATTTGCAGGGTGGTAAAGACCAAGGACCGATTTTTTCGAAAGGCCGTATACTTTGAAACCCACTTTGTGACGTATTTTTCTTTATAGGCTCGTAAGCCCTGAAAGCTGTAAAGTTTATAGCCATACTCGTAGAGGAGGTGGGCCATTTTCTCCGGTAGAAAGCTAAACCGGGAATCCCCAACGTTAGCCAAAGGTGACATTCCCAGGTCGAAGTATTGGTAACCTTGGTCCCGGCAGTATTCAAACAGCTTGACGAATAGCCCGTCCATAATTCCAGACGGTGCATCCTGACTCGACCGCATTAAATCAATGCTTGTGACAACGTGGTTTCCCGTGGGCATCAAGTTGGCAAAGGCGATAATTTTACCGTCCTTATCCTTCATAACTGCAATTGGAGCTTCATTAAGGTACTGTTCATCAAAGAACCCGAGTGAAAAGCCCTTCTCAACTTCGTCCCCCAGCCATTCATCAGAAACTTCCTTTAATTCAGCCATCACGGCGGCGCTAAAGGGTTGCTGCATCACTTCAAAGGTATAGCCTTCACGATTGAACTTATTTACTAGCGCCCGTTCGCCCCGGTGCGGTTTACCTTCCAGGGTGAACGATTTCAGCTCAACATGCCCGTCTTCCCCCGCCTTCATAAAATCAAACCCCATCTCGTGGAGGGCCATGGTCAGTTTCTCGTTAATTTCATAAAAGACCAGCGTATAATCCGCATCATCCGCATCGTTCATGAACTGCTTCAGTGCGGGTTGAACCTTTGCCATGTTCCCTACTGGTTCGCCCATCACGATCAGCTTGTCCGCCTTGGGTTTAAACAGAAAGAAGAGTTGATCCTCACCGTCTTCGGTGTAGTAATAGACCTCTTTGTCCCGGGTAAAGGCAAGGTGGCTGATTTCATTTCCGCCAAACTGGTCAATCACCCGTTTTACCCGGTCCCCGTCAAACGGTTGATTGAGGAAGGGAACGGGGGTTGCCGCAAAGTAGCCGAGGATTAATAGCACAATCAGAACCGCTAAAAATAGACCGATGAGCCCCATTAACCAAACCTGTTGGGACGGAAATAGCCAAGCCTGCGGAAGTAGATGTTTGTGGTGGGGCAAGACTGACTGGGACGTATACATTCCGATGACGGCGTAACCAATAAAGGTGCCAGCAAAGACTAGTCCATCAGCAATTCGGCCCCCCCACGTATACACAAAGTGCGTTCGGTAGAAGGTCTTTCTGGACCACCACAAACAAAGCAGGACGAACATGAGTAAAACGGCAACGCTCAGGGGGAAGTTCTCCCGCCAGAGCGTGAGCCCAATCGCAATAACGAGTACAATGGCGGTTGGCCAATATGCTCGTTTTACCCGGGCATGAACCCCGCGGGCAAGGCCAATTAGCATAAAGGCAACGACGATATTCGTTAACTGGTTGATAAAGAAAAACATGTACGGGGCAAACTGAAGAAAAATTCGGTTTGAAAGTACCACGTTGGGGATGGTAGCAAACAACAGGAGCATGATCCCAGAAAAGTACATGAACACCGTCAAGAAGCCATGGGCGCAGTTTTGGAAAATTTGTTTAGGGAGGCCATCAAAAAACTGGTTAACCCGACTGCCTAAGTAGTGGACGAATAGTGTAACCCCCAGAATAAAGGGCACTAAGTAGTAAAAAATCCGGTATAACAATAACCAAACTGCTGCGGTCGCCGGAGAAACCCCAATATAACCCAGACCTAAAATCATAAAGACATCAAACGAGCCTAGGCCCCCGGGCATAAGAGAAACCACCCCAACGACGGACGCGACCACAAATAGTGGAACCACCGCCGCTAAGTGGATGGGTAGATTGAGGGCAAACCCAATGTAAAGGAAGAATAGCAGACAGGCTAGCCATTCGCCAACGGAGACTGAAATTAACCGAACTTCACGACGCAGCGTTAAATCCTTAAAGAAATCGCCGTGGTTAAACCGCGTAACGAGAAAAATTCCCGGAAAGTACAGGGCCCCGCCGACCAGCCAAAACCAGTAGTGTTCGTATACGGTGCCAATATGAAACCCGAACGTCATGATCAGGGCGACCCAACATAAAAATGAGAGGCCCGCAATTAAAAAGAGCGCAATCTTCGAGATCGCGTAAATCACCTGCTTTTTAGAGGCCTCCCGGTTGTAGAAACTGGCACGCAAAGTCGCCCCTAAGAAGCCGCCAAACCCCATTAGATTAGTAAATGTATTCGTAATCCAACTGGTTTTCATTATGTATCCCTTAGAGTAGTGTCCGGGTAAAAATCGAACGATCCCCAAGTCATAGCCAAACATCGGAAAAACCGCCAAAATCCCAAGAATTAACATGATCCCCAGCTGCAATGGACTTTGGGAATTCAAGACCGCCTGAGCTTGCTGACCGTTAATTTCATGACTGACCTTCACCACCTGTTGAATCACAAAAATTAAAACGGACAGCATAAAAATGAGTTTAATTAACGTTGCATACTTGGTATAAAAATTATCTAGTCGTTGCCAAAGCTTCTTCATGAGTTGCCCTCCAAGATTCGTGCTAAATCTATTATTGCAGGAATTCTTAAATCTCACAACCAAACCGCTTCAAAATCGCCAACTATGCTAAAATAAGACCATTCTGTATTCAAGAAGGTGGACGTGGTGTTACACACCATTATTCAAGTTAGTTTTTTCTTGATCTGGGGCGCTAGTCTGTTTCTCTCGCTGTATCAAATTCAGCCCCGAATCTGGTGGCGGTTAGTCACCCTTCACCGGCGAAAACGGATTCGCTACGAGGACCGCCGTCCGTTTAACCGTTACTTCCGTTTTTTAACGGTGAGCCAGTGGCAGCAGGTCCCTCATTTTTGGGCCCTAACCTTTTTAAACCTTGATATCCTGCTCCAGCTCTTTCACGTTAACGTCGTTGGCGTTCGAGACGTTGTCTTTTCCATCTCTGAGTTCCTCTTCTTATACGGTTTTTACACGATTCTACAGCTCTTCTTGCATAAACCAATGTCCTGGAAGGTTGCCGAGTACCTCTACCTGCTTTACTTGACGTTTGGTTTCTACGTCGTCAACTACCAAAATTTTCTGAGCCTCTACTCCGAAACCAGCATTGTCTTTGAAATGCTGAGCGGCATTGTCCTAATTTTAGTTTCCAGTTTTTACCTCCTAAAACTATTAGCCTACGTGGTAAAGGGAAACTTTGCCCATACCATTCAAATCATCGCAGAGTTTTCCGGCAACATTTACTATCATGGCGTGATTACCGGGACGGCACTTCTGGGCGCAACCGCAGGACAGGCCGGGGTTAACCAATTTTTAACCTCCCTTCATACCCCCTACGTCTTAGATCAACTGACCGCTTTAGCCTATTACGGACTTAATGATTTTTTTGAGGATTTAGTCGTCCCCCAGAGCGTCTTTACCCATTTCAACGCCACCATTCTCTACATTCACATGATTAGTCTCCTCTTTGGGGCATGCTATACCTGCATTATCCTGGCCAACCTCATTAGCGTTGACGATTAATGATCAATAAAAAAGTGCGTTATCACACCGAAATGTGATAACGCACTTTTAAGTGTCGGCCTTAATTACTTAAGGGTTACGACACCGCCAGCTTCTTCGATCTTAGCCTTTAAGTCGTTGGCTTCGTCTTCAGTAAGACCTTCCTTGATAACAGATGGTGTGTTATCAACGAGGTTCTTAGAATCCTTCAAACCTAAACCAGTAGCTTCACGAACTGCCTTGATGACCTTAACCTTAGCATCGCCTGCTTCAGTTAATTCAACATCAAATGAGTCCTTAGCACCAGCAGCATCGCCGCCAGCGGCACCAGCAACTGCAACTGGGGCAGAAGCTGAAACGTCAAATTCTTCTTCGATTGCCTTAACTAAGTCGTTAAGGTCAGAAATGGAAGCTTCCTTAAGGGAAGCAATGATAGCATCTTTATCAAAAGCCATGTTCTTTTTCCTCCAAAATGTTGGGTATAGTTGTATTTATTGAATGGTTAACTTAGGCAGCGTCGCCGTCGTTACCATCAGCTTCTTTTTCTGCAACTGCTTTAACAGCGTAAGCAACGTTACGGATAGGTGCTTGAAGAAGGTTAGCAATAGTAGCCAACAATTCTTCACGACTTGGTAACGTAGCGTACATGTTGATTTCTTCGAGAGAAGCGACCTTCTTTTCGACGAATCCACCCTTTAAGGATAAAGCATCAACAGAATCAGCAAACTTCTTTAAGATCTTTGCTGGGGCAATTGCATCTTCGTTAGAAAAGGCAACGGCAGTAGGTCCAACAAAGGTATCCTTCAAATCGCTGTAACCAGCTTTTTCAGCGGCACGCAACATGATCTTGTTCTTGATAACAGAGAAAGTTACACCGGCTTCACGTAATTGCTTACGTAAGTCATTGGCTTGTTCAACTGTTAAACCACGGTAATCAACAATAATTGCCGTTTGAGCGTTTTCTAAACGTTCAGCAACAACATCAACTTCGGCAGCCTTCTTAGCAATAGCTGTTTCACTCACGATTTTCACCTCCTAATGATTAGTGGTCAGGATTTAAAAAAATCCCTATGTCCACCAGACATAGAGAGTCAAAAGTCATCTTCATAACTTCTTCCTCGGCAGGAAATTAAGGCTAACGCCACCTGAGTCTACGGCAGAACAATTAAATTAACTTAATTAGTATAACGTGGCTAACTAAGCGTGTCAATTGGTAATAGGGATTTTTCTAGGAATTGGCCTAAGCTTCCTGCATGGAATCAAGACTAACGGTCACACTAGGACCCATCGTTGATTCAATTGTCACGTGTTGGACATAAGTCCCACGAACGGCAGCTGGACGGTTACGAACAATCGTATCCGCAATGGTCTTCAAGTTACCAACTAAAGCGTCAGTATCAAACGAAACCTTACCAACAGGGACAGCAACGTTTCCGTCACGGTCGGTCCGGTAAGTCACTTGACCATTCTTAGCGTCTGAAACAGCTTTAGCAACATCCATTGTCACTGTTCCAGTCTTAGGGTTAGGCATTAAGCCCTTAGGTCCAAGAACCCGGCCTAAACGTCCCACTTGTGCCATCATATCTGGAGTGGCAATGGCAACGTCAAAGTCTAACCAGCCATCCTGAATTCGTTCAGCTAAGTCGGTATCACCAACAACGTCGGCACCGGCTTCTTGAGCAGCCTTTGCTTGTTCACCCTTGGCGAAAACAATAACTGTTTGGTCGTTACCCGTACCGTTTGGTAAAACAACGGCACCACGTAACTGTTGGTCAGCTTGCTTCGTGTCAACGTTCAAGTTGAAGGAGACTTCAACCGTTGCGTCAAACTTAGCAAAATTAATTTGTTTAACTAAATCTACGGCGTCGCTGATAGCGTAAACCTTTGTCTTATCGATTTGCTTCAGTGCGTCTTGGTACTTCTTACCTCTTTTACGAGCCATGTTGTGTTTTCCTCCTTGCAAATGTGGTTATAACGGTCTAACCTCCCACTGACACCGCCGTTTTTACGGGGTGCCCGACCGTACAGAACTGGGATTTAGTCTTTAACTGTGAAGCCCATGCTCCGTGCAGTACCTTCGATCATGCGCATTGCTGCTTCAACGTCAGCGGCGTTTAGATCTTGCATTTTGGTTTCAGCGATTTCCTTAACCTGATCCTTGGTTACTTCTGCAACCTTGTTCGTGTTAGGTTCACCGGAACCATGTTCCACGCCAGCAGCCTTCTTTAACAGAACTGCAGCGGGTGGAGTCTTAGTAATGAAGTCGAATGAACGATCTTCGTATACTGAGATAACAACTGGGATAAGCATACCGGCCTGATCTGCAGTCCGAGCATTGAAATCCTTAGTGAAAGCATTGATGTTAATCCCTGCTTGACCTAAAGCTGGTCCAACTGGTGGAGCTGGGGTTGCTTTGGCTGCGGGAATTTGTAGCTTCACAACATTTACTACTTTTTTAGCCACGAGACATACCTCCTTAAGTCCGTGTGTGGTAATAGGAGAATCAAATTTTTCTCCTCCCACGTGATGCGTAACGCATACTAGAACATGTTACCATAGGAAACCCACTGGGACAAGTCCCTTTTAGGGATAATCCTTAGTCCGTAATGGGATCGACCTGATCAAAACTAAGTTCAGCCGCCGTTTCACGTCCAAACATGTCGATGTTAACCTTCAGTTTACCGTTCTTATTATCAATGGCCGTAATTTTACCTTCAAGATCCGTAAAGGCCCCGTCAATAATCTTAACCGTTTCACCAACTTCAACATCCAAGTTAGCGTGCCGGGCCTGACCACCCATCCCCAATTCCTTAAAGATCCGGTCAATTTCGTCCGGCATCAACGGGGTTGGCTTAGAACCTTGACCATGGGAACCGATAAATCCGGTAACCCCCGGAGTATTCCGGACAATGTACCAAGCCCGGTCGCTCATTACCATTTCAACGAGAACGTATCCTGGAAAAATCTTTTCCATGACGGTCTTATCCTTACCGTTCTTTTTCTCCTGCTTTTCTTCTTCTGGGACAATGATGCGGTAAATATTATCCTGCATTCCCATGGATTCGATCCGGGATTCCAGGTTGGTCTTAACACTATTCTCATACCCTGAGTACGTGTGTAAAACGTACCAGCGTTTTTCTTCTGATTCAACCATGATTGGCGCACTCCTTTTTTAAAAAAAGACAAAATAAAAAAACTCCGTCCACACGAAGTTTTTCTCTGTCATCAATATAGCATATTTTAACTGGTTTGAAAACCACTATCCAATAATCCATTGTAAGAAAGCTTGAACGGCCCAATCGACAATTGCAAAGAAGATCGCAAACAGAATGGACGTTATGACAACGACTTCGGTATCAACCGCCGTCTGGTGTGCATCAGGCCATGACACCTGTCTCATTTCTTGTCCAACTGACTTAAAGAAACGTAATAATCGCATATCAGAAACCCCTCCTATTCGCTAAAACTCCTACCGTGTTTCACGGTGAATGGTTTTCTTACCACATTGTTTACAAAACTTTTTTAATTCGAGTCGCTCGGTATGAGCCTGATTGGTGGAAACCGTATAGTTTCTAGTTCCGCATACGGAACAGGCTAGCGCCACTTTGACTTGAGCCATCGTCACCACTCCCGTCATTAACTTGGGTTTAAACAATCGACACTTAGTCTATCATGATTTTAACCCTCCGTCAATTCAGGCTGACCGTTGGCCTAAAAGTGTTTCTAACTTTCGTCGACACCGCCCAATTCCCGATAAAACTTGGGCCTCCGTGCAGTCTAACTGCCGGGCGGTCTCCCGTCGCGTTTGGCGGTGAAGGTAGGCCAACAGGATCTTGAACTCGAACCGGGACAGCGACTGAACGTAATCAACCAGTGATTCACGCAGCCCCACGTACTTTTCCAGTTCGGCCCACTCCGGATCCGTCAGTAAATCTGCCGTTCTGGCCGGATTAGCATCCAACGGAATGGTCTCCAGCCGCGGAATGCGTTTTTGCGCGTGTTCTCGCCGGATAAGGTCAATCACACGGTGGGTCAGAGCCACCTTATACAACCAACCGAGTGCCGGTGACTTTTTGCCGTCAAACTGTTGAATGACCCGGTACATGACGATTCGGGCCTCCTGTTGCCAATCGTCCCACGTGTAGCCGACCAAAAAATGCGTCTGCAACAGTCGTCTCAATACCGGCTCATATCGATCGCATAACGTCTGCAAAGCAAGTGAATCCTTCGCCTGGCAAAAAAAGATGAGTTCATTATCCGTTAGTTCCCCGTAAGTTATCATACCTTCCCCTCCCACTTCCAATACTATCAGTATAGAAAGGGGTAGGAAACGAAGGAAGCGAACGCCCGTTTAATCTTTTTCACTGAGGTGCCGGGAATCCGGGTGCTTGCCAAGCGCCAAGTTGTCCCGGAATTTTTCCAGGGCAAGTAACTGATGTTCATTCCAAGGATTTTTTCGAACCAGCCCCTGGTCAATGTATTCCCGGGCGGAACGCGAAACCTCGTTTTTAGCCCGTTGAATGTCATTCCATAGTTCTCGGGCGGAAATCCGAAGGGCTCCCTCGGAAAAGATTGTCCACTGCTCCGCCTGGTCGCTGGTGGCAACCGTGACTTGAGTGAGCCGACTCTGTTTTTCCTTCGCTAGGGCCTCAATATAGCTATCTGCCGTTTGATCCCGCTTAGTCCACACAATTTCCAAGTTATAGCGACGTTCATTTTTCATCGTACCGGGCGCGTACATCGCATCAAAGACGACCACAATGTTCATATCCCGGACCTTACGGTAGTCGGCCAGCATATGAATTAATTCATCGCGGGCATCAGGCAACCGGTCCGCCGTCTTCAGCTGGTTCAAGACGGGCCAGTTGCCGATCATGTTATAGGCGTCAACGATCATGATTTCCTGTTTCATTATCGGCCTGACCCCCTTTCTTTACAGCGGATGCCTGGAATTAAAGCCTTGGTACATTAACAATCCCGCTGCAACGCTGGCGTTTAAGCTTTGGACGGTTCCCACCATTGGGATGGTGAGCGTTTCATCCACGGACTGTTTTAACAACCGGGAGATCCCCTTGCCTTCGTTGCCAATGACTAACCCGACTGGTCCCTTGGCATCCCAGCGACGATAATCCGTTCCATTCATATCAGTCCCAAAAATCCAAAGTCCCCGATCCTTTAATTCTGCTACCGCATTCGAAAGGTTCGTTACTTTGGCAACCGGGACGGTTTCAATGGCCCCCGTTGATGTCTTAGCGACCGTTGACGTTAAACCAACGGACCGGTGCTTAGGGATAATCACGCCGTGAACCCCGCTGGCATCCGCCGTCCGTAAGATCGACCCTAAGTTATGGGGATCTTCAATTTCATCTAAAATCAGGAAGAACGGCGGCTCACCGGCATCTTCCGCCCGTTTGAACAAATCATCAAGAGTGGCGTACTGAAAGGCCGCTACGGCCAGAACAACACCCTGGTGGTTTTGGTGCGAGGCCATCGTATCCAGCTTGGTCTTTGGAACCTCAGAGATCACCAGGTGCCGCTTTCGGGCCATCCCCCGAATCTCATCTAAACTGTCGTTTTTTAACCCGGACTGTAGAAAGACCTTGTTAATTTCCTGCTCACTCTTAAGGGCCGCTACGGCAGGGTGGCGGCCAATAACGAAATCGCCGGCCGCCTGACTAGACCGGGCGACATCCTTTTCATCAGTCTCCCGGTACTTCTCATTTCGCTTCTTTGGCATGTTTTGTCCTCCCTGCATCGACTTGATCAATACACCACTGGGCAAGCTCATCCAACCGATCCTGCTGCTTTGATAGGAAGAGGAAGCCAAATAGGGCTTCAAACCCCGTTGAAATCCGGTAGGTAATAACGTCCGTATTTTTAGCGTGGGTGTAACTCTTTGCGTTGCGCCCCCGTTTGAACCAATTCCATTCGTCCTCTGATAACAAATCATCTGATTTCATCAGTTCAATTAAGGCCGCCTGAGCCTTCGCAGAAACGTACCGTGTGGCCTCGTGCTGTAACCGATTAGCTTTAACAATTCCCTCGTTAATGAGGTGGGCCCGAACGTAAACTTCGTAGGCGCCATCGCCCATATAGGCCAGTGCAATTCCATTTAATTGACGGTAATCCGCCTGTTTCTTCGTCATTTAGTCACCCTTCTCCAGCGGGTCCCCTGAGGGGTATCCTCTAGAATGATTCCTTGATTTTTAAGTTGTTCCCGAATTTCATCACTACGTTCATAATTTCGGCTCTGCCGGGCGTCAATCCGTTCTTGAATTAAAGCCTCAATGGTGTCATCGTTAATTTCCGTTTCAGCCTTCAACTCAATTCCGAAGATCAGTAATAGTTGGCTGAGCGTCTTTAAAATAAACTGAAGGGTGTCATAAAAAACGACGGGCCGTTCAGCATAGATGTTGCCTAACCGGGCAAGTTCATAAACCTGAGTGATGCCGTTTTGGACGTTAAAGTCATCGTCCATGGCATCCGTGAAATCAGCCATCACTTGGCGAACTTCCTGATCCGTTTTCGGATCTGAACCAGTTTCCGCATCCGATAAGCGGTACGACACATTGTTCACCGCCGTCTTCAGCTTAGCTAGGTTGCGGCTGGCATCTTCCAGGTTATCCTGCGTGTACTGAACGGGACGGCGGTACTGGGTGGTCGACAGGAAGAAGCGCAGGACTTGTGGATCTACCGTCTTGATAATCTCATGAACGGTCACAAAGTTTCCCAACGACTTACTCATCTTTTCGTTGTCATCGCCTACCGTCACAAACCCGTTATGCAGCCAGTAGTTGACAAACTTCTGACCGGTTTTAGCTTCGGACTGGGCAATTTCGTTTTCGTGGTGGGGAAACTCCAGGTCTTCGCCGCCACCGTGGATGTCGAAGGTATTACCGAGAAGTTCCGTGGACATCACGGAGCATTCAATATGCCACCCCGGCCGGCCCTGGCCCCATGGTGACTCCCAGCTAATTTCATCGGCCTTGGCTCCCTTCCACAGGGCAAAGTCAATCGGGTCTTCCTTGCGGGCAGTCTCTTCGTCCGCCGTATGCTGGGACGCACCAGCCTCTAACTCATCAATGTTTTGCCCGGAAAGTTCACCGTACGGCTTAAACTTTCGGGTCCGGTAGTAGACGTCACCCTCAACTTCATAGGCGTAACCCTTTTCGATGAGGTCCTGGATAAACGTGATAATTTCTGGAATGTGTTCGGTTGCCCTAGGATTCGTGGTGGCCGGTTTAATGTTTAAGGCAGCTGTATCTTCCTTAAAGGCCTGAATGTACTTGTTACCTAGTTCCATCACGGTAACGTGATCCTTCTTGGCTTGATTAATCATCTTATCATCAACGTCCGTAAAGTTAGAAACGTAGTTAACGGTGTATCCCTTATATTCCAAGTATCGGCGAATGGTATCAAACGCAACAGCGGAGCGACCATTTCCAATGTGAATGTAATTGTAGACCGTGGGCCCACAGACGTACATATTCACCAAATTGGGGGTCATTGATTTAAACGGTTCTTTTTCTCGGGTCATCGTATTAAAAACTTGAAGCATGTTTAAACTCCTTTCTGTTGCGACTTTAGTTACGTTCATTCTATCATAATTTGCGGCCAGCCAAAACGCAGTCGCCAACTTCACCACTGAATTTTAAAAAACATCGTTATCCCCTTTACGGGTAATAACGATGTTTCCTAATTTAAACGGTTATTTATATTGCGCTAACGTTTGGTTAATGTGTTTAACGGCCACGTCACGACCAATTAATTCAATGGATTCTGGCAAACCAGGGCCGTGCATTTCATGGGTTGTCGCAATTCGCAGCGGCATCCATAACTTCCGCCCCTTAATTCCCGTTTCCTGTTGGACCGCCTTAATTGCCCCTAAAATTTCAATGGCATCAAAGACGTCTAGCTTTTGAATTCGATCCGCAAAGTCCTTCAATACTACTGGAGCGGTATCGTTATTGATTTCATCCCAGGCTTCACCGGTCACTTCATCCGGTTCATCAAAGAAGACACTGGCCATCTCGTTAATTTGACCCATGTAGCTCATCTGATCCTTATAAAGCATAATCAATTGACGGGCCCATTCTAACGTCTTGGCGTCGGGGTTAGCGGGCATGTTGCCCGCTTCAATCAGCTGTTGCAAAGCCAAGTGGGTAATGACACTTCCATCCGCCTTTTTAACGTACCGGTTGTTCAACCATTCCAATTTGTCTTGGTCAAAGGTTGCGGGCGACTTACTCAGGCGAGTTTCATCGTACATCTTGATGAATTCCTTCTTGGTAAAGATTTCCTCTTCACCCACAGGACTCCAACCCAATAAGACGATAAAGTTAAACATTGCGTCCGGTAGGTAGCCGAGGCTCCGGTACTGTTCGATAAATTGGAGAACCGTTTCATCCCGCTTAGACAGCTTTTTACCCGTATCCTTGCTAATAATTAAGGACATGTGGCCGAACTGTGGGGCTTCCCACCCTAAGGCATCGTAAATCATTAATTGCTTAGGGGTGTTAGCTACGTGGTCATCCCCCCGAAAAACGTGCGAGATTTCCATTAAGTGATCATCAACGACAACGGCAAAGTTATAAGTTGGCATGCCGTCCCGCTTAGCGATCACCCAGTCACCACCGATGGAGTCGGAGTTAAAGGCCACGTGACCCTTAACAATGTCGTCCCATTCGTAGACCTTATCCTTAGGGACCCGGAACCGAATAACGGGTTTGAGGCCCTTCGCTTTGGCATCCGCAATGGCTTGGTTTCTTTCATCCTCGCTCATGCCAGCGTATTCGTATTCGTAATGGGGCATTTCTTTTCGAGCCTTTTGGGCTTCACGATCCGCTGCCAGTTCTTCTTCAGTCTTGTAGGATTCGTATGCCAGACCCTGATCCATTAACTGCTGAATGTATTGTTCGTAGAGCTCCCGGCGTTCTGACTGCCGGTACGGGCCAAAGTCGCCGCCGACGTCTGGACCTTCATCCCAGTCAAGGCCAAGCCACTTGAGGTTTTCAAGCTGGCTACGTTCCCCATCTTCAACGTTCCGTTTTGTATCTGTATCTTCAATTCGGATAATAAACTTACCCTTATTATGACGAGCAAACAGGTAGTTAAAAATTGCTGTCCGCGCGTTTCCAATGTGCAGATGCCCGGTTGGACTTGGAGCATATCGAACACGAATTTTATTGTTAGCCAAAGCAATTGCGCCTCTTTCTAAATAGTTAATTCTTAATTCCATCTCTTTAAAGATAACGTTACTAGTGTACAATGCCACTCTAAAAAAAGAAAGGCTGTCAACAGACAATTCGTTAAATTTGTCTGTTAATAGCCTGGTTAACCCTTATTTTTTCTTTTTATCGTGGTGTTCAATCGTTTTAGAGGCGTGCGCCGGTTTGGCAAAGATCATTCGCCCGGCATCCGTTTGAATGGAACTTGTCACGATGACGTCGAGCCACTGATTAATGTAGAACTTTCCGTCTTCAACGACGACCATCGTGCCATCATCGAGGTAAGCCACCCCCTGCTGACGTTCAGTCCCGTTTTTAACCACCATCACGTGAAGGTTCTCACCCGGAATAGCCCGCGCCTTTAACGCACTGGCGAGTTCATTAATGTTCAGCACCTCAACCTGCTGGAACTGAATGACCTTATTCAAATTATAGTCGTTCGTCATAATGACCCCGTTCACCTTTTTAGCTAGGGCAATCAGTTTGTCATCTACCTCGCTGATTTCAGGAAAGTCGCCCGCGTAGGCCTCGACGGGAACGATGTTTTCACTCTGCAGCTTATTCAAAACGTCCAAGCCCCGGCGTCCGCGCACCCGTTTTACACTGTCGCTTGCGTCCGCAATATACTGAAGTTCGTGGAGCACAAAATCAGGGACTAACAGGGTCCCTTCCAAAAAGCCGGTCTTAGCAATGTCATAAATTCGACCATCAATCAAAATGTTAGTATCTAAAATTTTGTAGTGGTGGTAGTTATCATCTAAGGGCCGGTCCGTTATCTCGGGTTCAACGCTGGCTTCAGCCCCCGGTTCCTTCTTGGTTCGAAACCGAAAGGCCTTCCGCCATTCATCCCGCCTTGTCGTTCCCAGCCGAAACCCAAAGTACCCAAAACTGAGCATGAGAATCATGGGGAGCACCGTATTCAGCAACACTGACGGCAGCCGGAAGAAAAAGAGGGAGATCAAGTAAGCTAGGACCAATCCGATGATGGTCGAAATTGACCCGAAGAAGAGGTACGTTGGGCTTTGTCGTGCGAGAAAGGTCTCGATTCGATCCATTACGCCGCTTAATTTATTCGCAAACATTGAGGCCAGTAACAGAAAAATAATCAGTCCGATCACAATATTGACAATCGTATTATTCAAAATACCGTGAGGAACGTGGAATAATAGCCAAACATCGGGCATGTAAGCCAGCCCTACTGCGGCACCAACGAGTGCGAATAAAAAGGTTAAAACTGTATTAGTTGTGTGACGATCTGCCATGTCGATACACCTCCTTTCTTGTCCATTACCTAGTCTAGCGCTTTATGCAATGCTTCACCAATAGTTGATACCCCAATGACGTCAATTCCTTTTGGGGCCGTTAGATCTTGAAGGTTGTTTTTCGGGATAAAAATCCGGCTAAACCCTAATTTTTGGGCTTCACTGACCCGCTGATCAATCCGACTCACCCGCCGAATTTCACCCGTCAATCCTACTTCACCAACAAAACAATCCCCGGTTTGGGTCCCGTGATCCCGGTAGCTGGAGGCCAAGCTGATGGCAATAGCCAAATCAACTGCCGGTTCCGTAAGTTTGACCCCGCCAGCGGCCTTTAAATAGGCGTCTTGGTTTTGCAGCATTAAATTGGCCCGTTTTTCCAGCACCGCAATAAGCAGCGACATCCGACTGCGTTCTACCCCGCTGGCGGTCCGCTGGGCATTTCCAAACACACTGGGGGTGACGAGCGCCTGAATTTCAACCAGAATGGGCCGGGTACCCTCCATGGAAACCGCAATCGCCGAGCCGTTCGCATCCGGCAACCGTTCTTCAAGGAAGATTTCCGATGGGTTATCCACTTCGTAGAGCCCACCATCCCGCATTTCAAAAATTCCCAGTTCATTAGTTGATCCAAACCGGTTCTTCACCGCCCGCAAGATCCGGTATTCATGGTGGAGGTCCCCCTCAAAGTACAAGACGGTATCCACCATATGTTCCAGAATTTTGGGACCAGCGATCGCCCCGCCCTTAGTGACGTGGCCGACCAGGAAAATAGTAATGCCCTCCGACTTAGCAATCTGCATCAATTCTGCCGTGACTTCCCGAATTTGTGAAGCGGACCCAACCGCAGCGTCAATTCCTGTCGCCTGCATTGTTTGAACCGAATCAATGACCACAAAATCAGGTTTAAGCTCCTCAATCTCGCTTCGAATAGTTCCTAAGTCCGTCTCGGGATAAAGGTACAAACTGTCCCCGTGCACCTTCAATCGGTCGGCTCGCATCTTAATTTGTGAAGCACTTTCTTCACCAGACACGTAAAGGACCGTTCCATTCTCCTGGGCTAACTGACCGGAAACCTGCAATAGCAAGGTGGACTTTCCAATCCCAGGGTCCCCGCCAATTAAAATGAGTGATCCGCGAACGATTCCGCCCCCCAGTACCCGGTTTAATTCGCGGAGCCCGGTTTCAGTTCTCGGTTCCTGTTCAAACTTGACGTCCCCAATTTTTTGGGGTTTACCGCCCTCACTCCGAATGCCAACCCGGGCGGCCCGGTCCGTGGCCTTCGGTTTTGACTGTACGGTTTCTTCAACTAATGTATTCCATTCACCGCAGTTCGGACACCGCCCTAAGTAACGTGGCGACGAGTAGCCGCAGTTTTGACAAACATACTGTGTTTTAACTTTTGCCAATGAGTAACCTCCCAAACTGTTTCTAACTGATACTCAATACGCCTTATTTTAGCATAGCCGGGCCCGTTTCCTTAGTGACTTATCAGGCCTTTAGGACTTCTTATCGGATGACCCAAATCCGCCGCTGCGAACGGCTTGCGGCATCCTTTCGGCATCTGCACTAAGGTAAGGCATGAAGATTCCCTGGCCAATTCGCGTGCCCTTTTTAATGACCCGGTCCGTGAGGCCAAAGTTCATCAATTGGATGAAAATCTCACCCTCATTAGCTGCATTATTATAATAGTCGGCGTCGATTACTCCGATGCCGTTTGGCAGCACTAGGCTATGCTTAAGCGGCCCACTTGACCGATTGACTAACAGCAGCACCTCATCCGGCTGCATGTAAGCCTTTATCCCCGTTGAAACGAGGCGGGGTTTCAAATCCGCCTGAGCACTTTTAAGTTTGTCGCCGTCAAGTGGTTTCTGGTGGCGAATCAGGTGCAGCGCCCGTAAAAAGCCTAACTTCCAAATTGATGGGACCACAGTATCGGTCGCACACTCAAAGTCATACCCAGCCGCCTGCTTCGTACTCCGGTAGGGTAAGGTTAATTGTTGATCCGCATACTTAGAAACGACTTCGAATCCCCGTTTTTTCATCCTATTCACTCCTTAAGATTATCCAGCTGTTTTTCTGCTAAGGCCTATCATATCATATTCCCCTTCCACGGTTGACAAGCCTGAATTAATCCCTCACACTAAAGGGGATAGTGATAAAAGCGAGGGATAATTTATGACAATTATAGAGGATCACAACCGGGATTATATCACCACCGAGACGGGGGACCTGGCCGCGGAAATCACCTACATCCCCCTGTCAGATCGGGTTTGGGTGATTGAACACACCTTTGTGCGTCCCGGCCAGTCCCTTGATCTGTCAGACCGGTTGATTAACCACCTGGTTTTGCAAGCTAACCAGCACCATATCCAGCTTAAGGTGTTGGATCCCTACACCAAGCGGTTCTTAGCCAAGCACCCAGAGTCGCCGGTCGATCTTTGGTCCCCCGCTGCCCTCACTAAGAGTGGAAAAGAAGGAGTAAGCAAATGAATCAAGATCAGTTAAAGGAACAAGTCGGCCGTGAAGCCGTTAAATTTGTTGAAGATGGAATGTACCTCGGCCTTGGAACGGGAAGTACCGTTCGTTACATGGTGGACGCCCTTGGTGAGCGGGTTGCAAATGAACACCTGAACCTCGTCTGCGTGGCAACCTCCGAAAGAACGGCCCAGCAGGCAGCTGAACTAGGGATTACCGTTCGAAACCTAGATGACGTTGACCATTTAGATCTCACCATCGACGGTGCCGATGAAATTGATGACAACTTCCAGGGTATTAAGGGTGGCGGTGCAGCTCACCTCTGGGAAAAAATCGTTGCCATCAACTCCACTAAGAACATGTGGATTGTTGACGAAAGCAAGATGGTCCATAAGTTAGGTCAGTTCCCCCTGCCCTTAGAGGTCATTCCGTTCGGTTCCACCCACGTTTTGAAAAAGTTAACCGACATGGGCTTACACCCAACCTTCCGGATGACTGAAACCGGCCACGTGATGACCGATTCCGAAAACTACGTCATCGACCTGCACCTTAACGAAATTGATCACCCCCATGAGTTAGCAGCTCAACTTGATGGCATTGTTGGTGTCGTTGAGCATGGCCTCTTCTTGGACATGGTCAACACCGTTATTGTCGGTCGGTCAGACGGACCCGAAGTTTTACGTGCCCGTGATTAATTAACCCATCCGACTAAAGGTTGAGTGACTCAAGCCTACTTGAGTCACTTGACCTTTTTAGGTTCAAGCACCCATTTTATATTTATGAGAAAATTATCATTTTCTTATCACAAATCTTTTAAAATAGCGTACAATAAACCTTCAAAGGGAGCGTGATGATATTGAGTAACGCAATTAATCAGGATCAAATTGCATCTTACCAACAAAACCTAACGAACAAGCCACAGTCAAAGGTCCTTGAACGGGCAGTTACCCACCAGGGCATTTTAGCAACGAGCGCTGACTTCTCCTCCGAAGCGAACATGGACCCCGTTTTTTCAATTGACCTCGATACGGGAAAGGTCGCCAACCAAAAGCAAAGTGGCCGCTGCTGGATGTTTGCCGCCTTAAACACCATGCGGCACCACATGGCCAACCTGTTTGATCTTAAGGACTTTGAACTATCCCAAAACTACGAATACTTCTGGGATAAGTTTGAAAAATCAAATTACTTCTACGAAAACGTCATTAAAACGGCTAACCTCCCGTTGACCGATCGTAAGGTCAACTTTTTGATGACCACTCCACAACAGGACGGTGGTCAATGGGATATGCTCTGCGCAATTGTTGCCAAGTACGGTGTCGTGCCGGCCTCAGTCATGCCCGAGACCTACAATAGCAATAAATCCAGCGAGTTAAATGATCTATTAAACCGCAAGTTGCGTAAGGACGCGACTGCCCTCCGCGAATTAGTGAGCCAGGGTTCCTCTGACACCGATCTTTCGGCCGCCAAGGATCAAATGTTAAACGAAATTTACCGTCTGCTCGCCTATACCCTCGGAGAACCCGTTACCGAATTTGACTTTGAGTACCGGGACGCCGATAAAAATTACCACCTCGACCAAAACTTAACCCCGCAAAGCTTCTACCAAAAATACATCGGCTGGGATCTGAGCGAATACGTTTCAATTATTAACGCGCCAACTGCTGACAAACCATACAACCATACTTATACGGTTGAAATGCTTGGTAACGTCGTTGGGGGACGTGAAGTTAAGCACCTCAACCTCGCAATTTCAGACTTCAAAAAGGCAGCCATTGCGCAACTCAAGGCGGGTGAATCCGTCTGGTTTGGCTGTGACGTTGGTAAGGAATCCGAACGACAAAAGGGAATTATGGACCTCGATTACTACAACCCAGATGACCTGTTTGACATCGATTTTTCACTTAGCAAAGCCCAACAGCTGGACTACGGCCAAAGCCTGATGACCCACGCAATGGTTTTAACCGGGGTTGATCTGATCGATGATCAGCCGACTAAGTGGAAGGTTGAAAACAGTTGGGGTGAAAAGGTCGGAACCAAAGGCTTTTTCGTCATGAGTGACGCCTGGTTGGATCAATACTGTTACCAAATTGTGGTTAACAAAAAATTCCTTCCCGAAGACATTCGTAAAATTCAGGAAACTGAACAACCAACTGTCTTAGCACCATGGGATCCAATGGGCGCCTTGGCCTAAATCACCACCTAGAAGTAAATCCGTTAAATCTAAGGCCACCCACGAAATTGCGCTTGAAATTTAGCTCGTTAAAAAGGATCACGACCAATTCGATATGCCCATCGAATTAGTCGTGATCCTTTTTTAACGCCTAGTTAAGTGTACTTTGTTCGTGAATTTCCTTATAGGTATCAATCGCCGTTTGTTCGGTCGACCAGACAGGATCCATAATCCGTTTTTCAAAGTAATTCGACATCAACACGACTGCATCTTTCCCATCGGGTGAAATTGCAACCGTAGATTCATAATAGTTACCGACCCCGTGGGAATAGTACCCGGAGTTATCCTTCATCCGATAAAGGCCGCCCGCATAGTTAATGTCAGTTCCAACTCCATGCAAGTTGTTTGCGGCATCCTGAGAAACAATCTGGTTAGTAACCACTGCCCGTTCGGCTTGGTATAGATCACCATCGGACATGTAAGCATTTCCCGTGCCAAGTAAACTATCCAGGGTCGCTGGTGACTCCGTATTAGGATTCTGGTAGTCCCGGATTAAAGGTCCCCCATAGCCCTTAGTTCCCGTTTTCTGTTCATTATCGAGTTCCATAAAACCAGAGTAATGGAGCTTTAACGGGTTAATTAAGGTGTTGTAATACAACTTATAGTACGACTGATGGGTAACCTTAGTCAGAATTCCCGACAAAATTAAATAGTTGATGGGAGCATACGACCACTGCCCAATTCGCTTAGTATCAACCGTGGCGTTCTTAACCCCGTAGTTCACCATTTGATCCTCGGTGAGGGCCTTAGATGAACTCACCGTTCCAGTAATTCCAGAATGCATGTCCAGCATTTGCCTTAGGGTGACCTGATCCGAATTTTTTAGTTGAGGGTAATACTTATTCAACTTGTCATCCAGCGACAAAAGCCCCTTCTGTTCCGCCTTCATCACTAAAATCGCCGTCAAGGACTTCTGGACTGAGTTGATTTGATATAACGACTTTGCCGTATTTTTACGTTTTAAGCCGTAGTCAGCGTAGCCGTAACCCTTTTGGAAAACTACTTTATTGTTCTTTACCACCAAGGCGGTACCCACAAAATGTTTTCGGTTGAGGGCCCGGTTAAGTTTGGCCGTCATATTAGGTGCTGACTTCCCCGTCACCTCATCGTTATACTTGCTTTTTGTCTTCTTCAGCTTAGCCTGGCTATTCTTGGCTAGCACCTCAAGTTTATCGTCGGTGGACTGATTGACCTTGACCTGTTCGGCCTGTTCCTTAATGGCCGATTTCGTTTGTTGAACCGGTGACTGGTGGGACTGGGTAGAACATCCCGCTACTCCTAAAATACTAAGCGCCATAATTCCCACGCCCACTAGTCCCCGCCAATGCATTCGTCCTTTTTTTTCTTTCACCGTCCTGATCCCCAATTCATTCTGGATTTTACTACTAGCTTGATTATACAATGAAATTTTTTCGAACCGAAACATTTGCTTTCATTCTTAACGCTTTATTGAATTTTAGTTTTCTTGACAACGGTTAAGTGTTCATCAAAGGTATAGCAGATTGGTACTCCATTTGCCACCTCGACCTGGCTGATGTTGGCGTCACTTACCCCGTCTAAGAACTTAATTAAAGCTCGAAGTGTACTCCCATGCGCCACTATCAGTTGATTATGACCATCCAATAACCGGGGTGCCACGCAATCGGTCCAGTACGGCATCAACCGGTCATAAGCCATTTCCAGGCTTTCCCCTCGCGGTTCAATATGCGGACCAAACGAATCATACCGCCGATCCTGCCTCAAACACGTTAAAAGCGGTGGCACCGTTTTAAAGCTTCGGCGCCATTCTTGCACTTGGGCTTCCCCCACCTGTTGTTTAACGGCCGCTTTATTCTGCCCCCGGAGTGCACCATAGTGGCGCTCATTTAACCGCCACGACTTAGTCTGCGGCAGCCAATCCTGGTGGCATTCGCCTAATACAATATCCGCTGTTTTTATGGCCCGCTGCAGCATCGACGTATGAACGTGGGTAAATTGGAGGTTGGTTTGAGCAATTTTTTTGCCGGCCTGATGAGCTTGATAAACTCCCCGGTCCGTTAGGGGGACGTCACTCCAACCCGTAAAAATATTATCTCGGTTGGCTTCACTTTCTCCGTGCCGTAAAATCACTAGATTGACCATGCTGAACCACCCCGTTCCGTTTAATTGCATTTATCATACCACTATTTAATCCCATCGAAACAAAAATGGAGATCGTGGCTCACCCCAATTAAGATTAATCGAAGTTTGCAACGATCTCCTTTGCGGGCCCGAAAAATCCCAACCTGAGACACTAATTATGCACCTGATTTTTCCCGTGCTTTATCTGGCGAGATTGTAACCCGGATGACGGAATGGTTATGGATTTGGCTTCTCGCGTCGCCAATTGTGACTCCTTGGTTTTAACCCGGTTCCCCATGAAGGTAATGATCGAACCAAGTACTATAATCACGATTCCCACCGTTGTTGTTAAACTGATTTTCTCCCCAAGAACCGCCATCGCTAATACGGGAGCTAACGCCGGTTTAATAAAGAAAACCAGTGAGGCTGCTGAAACACCCGCAGTTTCCATGGCCAAGAAGTAAAAGGCAAATCCGCCCCCGGTAACGCAGACCCCGATAAAAAATAGCAGCCAAAAATAGTGCAGGGACACGTTTTTTAAGACGGGAATATTGGCAAACTCACGCAGGCCGCTTACAGTCGACATCCAGTTAGCGATACTTGATACATGCGTCAGTAATACCAATAAAAATAATTCAATGGTGCCCGCAATGAAGGTATAACACGTCATAACTGTACCACTTAGATGGCGTTTCAAGGAACCGTACCGGGACACAATACTGTAAAAGCCAAAGGTCAGTGCGGACAAAACCGCTAGCATCATCCCAAACAGGTTCGTTAGGTGGGCCGGATTAACAATGACCACCAGACCAACTATGGAAACCACGACAGCAATCAGGTTGGCCCGTCCCAGCCGCTCATGTAGCATTAAGTACGAAAAGATGAGCGCAAACACTGGGTTACAGCTAAATAGAACGGCCACCGTTGACGCTTCATCGTTCATAATCGCCAGTTCGTAGAGGGTCATACTGACGATGACGCAAACAAAACCCGTGATGAAAAAGAGTCCCCAGTCCGCTAAGGTTAATCTTCGAGAACCGCTTTTTAGTGCCTGACGGGCAATTGGCAGCAGAACTATGCCCCCAATGCAAAATCGAATTAAATTGAGCTGAATAGGATTAAACGCCCCGTTAGCCATCTTTAAGGCAATTTCCATTGAGCTAAACATAATCGTTGACAATATAATGTAAATAATCGTTTTTTTCAAAACTTCACTTTCAGCTCCCTAGTAAAAATTAGTTAATCAAATATAATATTTTTATTATAGCACAATTTTTTTTACTAAAAACCTAGGCGGCATCGACCAATGAATTTTTCATTTTGCTTAAATTCCTGATGAACAGATTTACTGGCTTTTGAAATTATGTTCTAATTAAATAATTAAGGCAATTTAGCCAACCCATTGATAACTCATCGTTTGATGAGACGTTAGTCATGAGTTTATTTATTCAAGCACTGAGAACCTAGAGGATAGAGGAATTTTATGCGTAATAATAACAAGAACGACCCCAAACAACCAGCCAGAGATTTCCAACCGGTGTACGAAAGTCGAAGTGCACGGCACGCCCAGCCACATTCACACGAAAAACAATCGGACACCACCTACGTTCATCCCCACCGCCCAATGGTTTGGACGGTGGTCTTGATGCTATTAGTGCTTAGCTTTGGTGGATTATCGTACGCCTATTCGTCTTATAAATCCGCAAAAAACACGTTTTCCACTACCTATCAGGGAACCGGTTCCACATCGCGGAACGTGTCCGCCGTCATTAAAAGTGGCAAGCCTTTCAATATCTTACTACTAGGTACCGATGGGGGCGCCCTAGGACGAGGGAAAAACTTTGTAACCCGGACGGATACCATTATCGTTGCCACCATTAATCCCCAAAAGGAAAAGGTTACCCTAACTAGTATCCCACGGGACACCCGGGTCCTGATTGCAGGAACCGACAACGACTACGAAAAAATTAATGCCGCCTACCCGATTGCGGGCGCATCCGGCACCATGAAGACCGTTCAAAACCTATTGAAGGTTCCCATTGATTACTTCGTGCTTATCAATATGGGTGGGCTTGAAAAAATGGTCAATTCCGTAGATGGAATCGACGTTAACCCCCTCCTAACCTTTAAATACGAAGATGTCAACGTCAAAAAGGGTCAAAAAACCCATCTAAACGGTCAGCAAGCGTTAAACTATTCTCGGATGCGGGATGAAGATCCCCTTGGGGACTATGGTCGGCAAAAACGGCAACGACAGGTCATTAAGCAGCTCGCTCTTAAGGCCATTAATATTTCCTCAATTACCCGGCTTCAAACCATCCTGAAGTCCCTCGATGGTAACCTCAAAACGGATATGTCCTTTAACGATATGATTTCGATTCGGACTAAGTATGGCGATGCCAGCCATCACATGCAATCCCAAACGTTGCAGGGCTCTGAATCCTACATTAATGGGAGCTCCTACCAAATTGCGACCATCAAGGAACTTCAACGAGTTTCTAATTCCATCCGTGGCGACCTAGACTTAGATGATAAAACCATTACGAGCCAGTATGGTGACGATTCTTCCGCCTCATCATCCACGGGAGAATCGGATACGACCAGTGGTCAGTATCAATCCGGTTCCACCACGAACCAACCAGCAACGGGCACCTATTCACCAAATCAGAACACCCAGCAGTCAACGACCGGCGCTTATTAAGGTCCTCTAAACCCAGTAAAAAAGCAGCCTAACCCCTACCGATTGACATTAAAAGTCAATCGAATCAGGTTAGACTGCTTTTTGGTTGTGGTCGTGATTCGAATTCCGTACCGGCTTGCTTAAAAGGCCGCCTTAGTACCTGTCTGCTACCGTTGGTATAACTCCACCATTGCCTGCGGGGTTTTAAAAATTTCATCGGCCAGCATTAAGGGGTTTACCGCTTGGCCGTTCCAAGCAGCCAAGCCAAACTGAACCTTTGCGGCATGGGCTGCCTGCAGATCATACGCAGTATCACCAACGTAAATCGTTTGCTTCCGATCCGCCCCTAACCGTTCGATAGCCACGTTGATGGGGTCCGGAGCGGGTTTTCCCCGTTTAGCATCTTCAGCCACAATGCATTCGCTAAAGTATTGATCTAAACCAATCGCCTGAACGTCCCGTTCGAAGTCAACGCGCGGCTTAGAAGTCATGATGGCCAAGCTAGCCCCCGCCTTTTTCAATACCGTGAGCGCATCCGTCACTCCATCATACAGCGAGACACGATCTTGATACCGCTTGGTCTGGTCGTTCCATTCGACTAGGACATCGTCTAGATCCGTCACCCCCAATTGTTTCAGTGCATCCCGACTCGTAATTCCAAACGTCTTAGCAATGTCCTCATAGGTCAAATCCATTCCCCGTTCATCTAAAACATCCTTTAACGCTTGCATATACATGTATTCGGTATCCATTAACGTTCCGTCAACATCAAAAATAAAGTTATTCATGATTTCAACACCTTTGGGTTTTTCTTTAGCGTAAGGGAGTTAGCGTAAAAGTGCAAGCCCGGAAAATAAAAAACGACTGCCTTCTCAGGCAAGTCGTCTAATCAATTACACTTCTTCAATTTTATTAACTTTAGTAGCCGGTCTTTCATCCGCTAGCTGTGGTTCAACCACAACATCACGATCCGCCACGATATCGACCTCACGCTGTAAATTATTTAACTGGTGGACGGCGCTCACCCAAGACGGAATTAAAATTAATAGCGACCCCAGCCAAGCTAAGGGTTCTGCTGAGACCGCTCCCGCATACCCAAACAGTTTAACCATCACAAGTGCTGCAAAAATCCGCATGAGGAGTTCGGCAATTCCTGCCAGAGTTGGTAACACCCGGCGGCCTAACCCCTGCAAACTATAGCGAATAATGAACAACGTGGAAAGCAGCAAGTAGGTTCCGCCAATGATATTAAAGTACGTCTGTGATAACGACAGAACGGCCGGGTCAGAGTGGCCGATAAACAACCGAACCATTGCCTGGCCAAAAATAATTTCCAGTCCACCGCCCACCACGCTAAAAATTCCGGATAGAATCAGTGTCTGTTTGACCCCCGCCATAATTCGGCTATACTTGCCGGCCCCAAAATTTTGGGCAGCGTACGTGGCCAGGGTAATGCCAAATGACATCATCGGCAAGGTCATCACCTGATCAATCTTACTAGCTGCGGTTGATGACGCCACCGAGTTAGTGCCTAACGTATTGAGGGCGGCCTGCATGGCCATACTGCCGATGGCAATAATGGATGATTGAAATCCCATTGGCAGGCCAGTTGAAAAGTGCAGCCACATATCCTGCTTTTCCGGGACAAAATCCCGCCACCGAACGTGCAGCATTGGAACCCGGCGAATAATGTAGATCACGCAGAGTAGTGCCGCAACCACTTGTGAAATAACGGTGGCGTAACCCGCACCGGCTACCCCCATATGAAAGGTTAAGATGAATAGTAACTCCAGACCGATATTGACAATGGAACCGATAATTAAGAAAAACAGTGGTGTTTTCGAGTCCCCTAACGCCCGAATCGCATTGCTCATGAGGTTAAACGCCATCGAAGTGAAAATTCCACCGAAAATAATGCTAATAAAGGTCCGAGCATCCTGATAAATGGCCGCTGGAGTCTGCATGAGCCGAAGAATGGGATCCACAAAGGTCAGGGCCAAGATAGTCAGAACAATCGTGGTTACGACGGAAATCGTAATGCTCGTCGCAAAGGACCGTCGAACGGCCTTTGCATCCCGCGCCCCAAAGTGCTGCGCCGTAATAATGGCTAATCCAGCGGTAACTCCCTGGGCAAACCCGATAATGAGGTAGTTAATGGATCCCGTTGATCCCACCGCCGCAAGTGCGTTGACCCCCAGCGTCTGGCCAACAATTATCGTATCCGAAACGTTATATAACTGCTGAAATAGATTCCCAATTAAGAGTGGAATCGTAAATAAAAAAATGAGTTTGAGGGGATTTCCCCGGGTTAAATCTTGCACGTGTTCTCCCTTCCCTTTAAAAGATCCTGGACAGTAAAAATTGAGTTCCGGTCAACTTAACCGAAACTCAGCCGCCAATAGTTCCGGTAATCAAGCCCTCATTATCGGCGTTTTCATTTTGCTTTCATAAAGACGTGATTTGTATGTTAACACGGTGACTTCCAAATCACAAGACCAAATTCAGTCGTAAAAAACAGGGTAGCTAGTTAAACTAGCTACCCTGAATCATTTTGAATATCAAGTGCGGCCAAGAAGATTCGAACTTCCACCCGCATAATGCGGACAAGATCCTTAATCTTGCGCGTCTGCCAATTCCGCCATGGCCGCGTTAACTGACAAGAATTAGTATAGCAAACGGCTCCGGGTTTCGCAACCCCTTTTTTAATTTTTATTCATTAATCGTGGTTGCCCCATCCCGATCGATGGTTAACCGTCGAATACTTCCCGGTAAGTCAAGCATATTAATCTTTTGCCGCAGCTGCGTCAGCTGTGGTTCAGTGCCCAATGTAATAACGGTGGGCCCATTTCCGCTCAGGTAAGTTCCATAAATATTCAATTCATGGGCCTTTTCGCGAATCATATCCAATTCCGGAACCAAATCCGCTAACGCCTTTTCGTGAAAGTTATCCCGTTCGATCATTCGGCTTGCAATCGCCCACTGTCCAGTTTCCAGGGCCGCCACCAGCATATTCGCAGCCCCGCTCGTTTCAACGGCTTCCTCAAAGGGCAGCGTCTTAGGGGTGGCCTCATCCTTGGCCTTCTGATCTACCCCCTGAGCTCGAATAAAAGCCAACGCTTGAATCTCATCTGGAAATGGTAATTTGACCGCGTGGGCATCCGTGCCATCAAAATCTGATACTACCGCACTGCCAAGTAGCGCTGCCCCGGCGTTATCAGCGTGGCCCTCTAGTTTAGCTGCTAAATCCATTTGTTCCTGCAGGGTATAGTCGTGTTCAGTCAAGGCATTGGCAACCTTAATTCCAGCAATAATTGCCGACATGGAACTGCCTAATCCCCGGTAAATGGGAATATCAGACATAATGGTCAGTTGATGGGGCACTAAATTCTGGTTGATTCTTAGGGCGGTCTGAACAATTAAGTTATGTTCATCGGTTGGAATACCGTCCCCTAAGGCATGGTTAACGTGCCAAGTTTCCGTGACTTCCTCGATAATCACCGTCAAATACAGGTGAAGAGCTAGCCCAATCGATCCATAACCAGGGCCAAAATTTGCTGAGGTTGCGGGTACCCGGATAATAATTTTTCCCATTATCGTCTTCTCCTTACTAACTTCTAAATTCATTCTTTTCTTGGCTCTACCGTAAAGAATTTATTGCAGGTTGTCAAAGACTACGAAGCTGCCTTTGAATCTAACCGTAACTGACCGTGGCACCGGCTGCAGACGTAGCGGGACGTATTAATGTGTCGTTTACGAAGGTAAGACTGACCACACCGTTGACAAACATACCGTAAGTGCGGTATCTGACTGTCAGTGTCCTTGGGCTTGGGAGCGTATCGGCTGCCCCCAACCCGCTTTAATAACCGTTTGAATTCGGGGGTATTATGTTTACCCGAATAACCGGCCAAATGAAGGTGATAGTGACACAGTTCATGCTTAATCACCCCAACTAAGGTCGCCTGGTCGAAGTCCGTCAGCATTTTAGGGTTCAAATCAATGTGGTGGTCATTCAAATGATAACGCCCGCCCGTTGTTCTTAAGCGCCCATTCCACAGTGCCCGATGCTTAAACGGCCGGTGAAAGTAATCAATTGAAACTTGTTCAACCAACAGCTGCAGTTGTTCTTCTGTCATGTAATCCCTTCCCTACTACTTGGGTTCTACCATGGAAAGCTGAATTCGGTGGCGGTCTTCATCCACACTTTGAACCCACACAGTGACAATATCACCAATCGCAACGACACTTGCAGGGTCCGAAATGAAGTGGTCCGTTAGCTGAGAAATGTGGACTAACCCATCCTGCTTGACCCCAATATCCACAAAGGCCCCAAAGTCAACAACGTTGCGGACCGTCCCTTGTAACATCATACCAGGCTTTAAATCGGCCATCGTTAGGACATCCTGCCGAAGCAGTGGTGCCGGCATCGTGTCACGGACATCCCGCCCGGGACGTGATAGTCCATCAATAATATCTTTGAGGGTCGCTTCACCAACGTGAAGCTGTTCGGCCGTCTGCTGAATCGGTAACTGATCTAATCGGGCGGCTAGCTTAGTTGACCCCACGGCAGTTTCATCTTCGTTGACGACTGCAAGAACTTGCCGCGCCACACCATAACTTTCGGGGTGAATGTCCGTATTATCAAGTACCTCGTCCCCGTTTAAAATTCGTAAAAACCCAACTGACTGTTCGTAAGCCTTAGGTCCTAGGCGCGGAACCGATTTTAATGCCGCCCGATCGAGATAGCTCCCGTGTTCATTCCGATACCCCACAATATTACGGGCCGTAGATTTCGTTAAGCCCGAAATATGAGTCAGCAGCTCAGGGCTTGCCGTATTAACATTAACCCCAACTTGATTGACCACGGTTTCGACCACCCGATCTAACCGGGCATCGAGTTCCTTTTCGGGTACGTCATGCTGATACTGTCCCACCCCAACGGATTTAGGGTCAATTTTGATCAGCTCCGTTAATGGGTCTTGCAACCGACGACCAATCGACACAGCGGAACGTTCTTCGGTATTAAAGTCCGGGAACTCATCCCGGGCTACCTGACTGGCCGAATAGACGGACGCCCCTGACTCATTGACAATGACATAATAGACGGGCCGATCGATGGTGGCAATGACGTCGGCCACAAATTGTTCTGATTCTCGGCTAGCGGTTCCGTTTCCAATGGCAATGGTTTGAACGTGGTAATCTTCAATTAACTTTTTTAGCTGCTCGGGAGCGGCGGCCCGCTTAGCCTGAGAGGCGGGTTTGTGCGGATAAATCACCATTTTCGTCATAAATTTACCGTTCTGATCCATAATGGCCAGTTTACAGCCCGTTCGGTAAGCGGGATCAAACCCCATGACGACCTGGCCCTTCATCGGGGCCTGCATCAAGAGGTGAAACAGGTTTTCGCCAAATACTGTAATGGCGTGTTCATCCGCCTGGTCAGTCAACTCATGCCGAAGATCCCGCTCAATCGCAGGACCAATAAACCGCTTGTAAGCATCTTCATACGCTGCTTCAATCAATGGGACAGCCGGTCCTGTTTTATGTCCGATCAGCCGGAAGTGGCCGTACTGAATAATTGACGCTGGATCAATATCGATAGTCACCGAAAGAATTCCGGCCTTTTCCCCCCGGTTAATTGCAAGAATCCGATACGAAGGGATTTGTTTCACGGCTTGAGTAAACGAATAATACATTTCGTAAACGCCTTGTTCATCCTTCTCTTCCCCACCGCGTTTAACCTTGGCCACTAACTGGCCCTGTTTGGTCGTATACTGCCGTATCCAATCCCGAAACGTTGCCACCTTACCGATTTGTTCTGCTAAAATTTCATGGGCTCCCGCAAAAACATCCTCAATGGTCGTGATATCCTTTTCAGGGTTCAAAAACCGGGCCGCCTCGGTGTTAAGATCCGACTTAGGAAACTTTAATAACCAGTTAGCAAACGGCAGTAATCCCGCCTCTTCCGCAATGGTTGCCTTCGTCCGCCGTTTTTGTTTGTACGGCAAATACAAATCTTCAACCGCTTGAATGACCTCTGCTTGCTGAAGCTGCTTAGTTAACGTCGGAGTCAGCTTTCCCTGCTCCGTAATCGCCTTTAAAACTTCAGCCTTCCGCTTTTCCAACTTCGTTAACCGCGTTGCCTCATCCTCAATTTCACGAATCGCCACTTCATCCAACGATCCCGTCCGTTCCTTCCGGTAACGGGCAATGAAGGGCACGGTATTCCCATCCTCTAATAACTGTAACACCGCTGAAATCTGGCGTTCCTGATAGGCCGGTAACGACCGGTTAACCGACTGAACCATGTGCTTTTCCATTGACTTAATGCCACATCCCGTCCAAAAATTGTTAGGTCTATTATACCATGTTCCCTACCCGTCACTGATAGATTCGTGAAACCGGCGGCCCCTGACGAAAAAAGGTCGAACCAATAAAATAGACTAGCTAGCCCAATTGATCCAACATGATCAACCGTGGCTAACTAGCCCGTTTAAGTTACATTGCCGTCATCATAATCCGCTGGGTATTCGCATTGACTCTCTGCATAGCCGCATCTTGTGCTTGTTCAGCGGCATCAAAAGCCGCTTTATCAACCGTCTGTTCCGTTGGGTTTAAACTATTTACCATCGCCTGGCAGGCTTCTGTGTAGTCTCTGTAAGCTGCAACTAATTGCTTATGCTTGCCGAGTACCCGAACGGGAGCCTGAGCCCCGGCTAACCGATTTAAATCGCCTTCGTAAACGTCCGTACCGTCCTGAAAGGTCGTCTTAATTGCTTCATACTCCGAGGTACTAATATCATGTTCCGTACCAGTATCCAAAGCATTCCGTAGTTTTTGAAAATCGCCGTTCATTTTTGTCGCGGTGTCTTCGGTTGATTTCAAAACCTGTGAGAGGACGTTTAAGTATTGTGCACCATTTGTTTGAGTCATTTTTTCACCTATTTCCAAAAATTATCGTAGACGTTAATCGTTAAATGCCGCTTGTGGGCTGTTTTACGGTACCAATTTTCAATCGTTTCCGCCGCTTTGTCGCTAACGGGCTTACCCTCAAGGTAATCATCGATGTCGTGATAGCTAACCCCAAGGGCTTGTTCATCGGGTAACGCAGGACGATCCTCCTCTAAGTCCGCCGTAGGGACCTTTTCGTAAAGGTCCTTCGGAGCATCCAGCACCTGAAGCATTGCCCGGCCCTGACGTTTATCCAACCGCCATAGCGGGGCAATGTCAGCGGCCCCATCACCGTACTTCGTATAAAACCCGGTAACGGCTTCGGCGGCGTGATCCGTTCCAATGACGACCCCTTTGCATTCGCCGGCAATCGCGTACTGGGCAATCATCCGTTGGCGGGCTTTGATGTTTCCCTTGTTAAAGTCACTGACCGTTGGCCCAGTCACCTCCACCGCCATAACCATTGCATCCGTTGCTGGTTTGATGTTGACCGTTGCAATTTGATCGGCCGCCATGAACTCAATGGCCCTTTCAGCATCCGCTTCGTCTGCTTGTTCCCCGTATGGGAGTCGGACGGCAATAAATTGATAATCCTCAATCCCAGTTTCAGACCTTAACTCCGTAACGGCCATTTCAGCTAGCTTACCTGCTAAGGTTGAGTCCTGGCCCCCCGAAATTCCAAGGACAAGGCTTCTTAATCCCGAATTTTTAGTGAGGTACGCCTTCATAAAATCAATGCTGCGCCTGATTTCCTCTTCCGGGTTAATCGTTGGTTGGACCTTTAACGCCCCAATAATTTGTTTTTGCATTTCACGCATGAGACAGCCTCCATTTGGTTTCAAGTCATTCCTAATGATCATAGCACTTTTTTACCTAAAAACGGGTAGGCATTTTTAACAAGACACTGGTATGATAAAGTAAACCCTTGTAACCAACAGAAAGGAACCGTAAAAATGCCTCAGTCATTTCCTACCATTACCATTTTAAACGTTCCCTTTATTAAAGCCACTCAAAATGACTTTGTTCAGGTATTAGAGGAACGGGTTAACCACCATCAGAATACCTTTGTGGTAACGGCTAACCCTGAAATTGTGATGTACGCCCAGGCTCACCCCGATTACCAGCGCCGGTTGCACACCGCTGACTACATTACTCCGGACGGAATTGGAATCATCAAGGGGGCAGAAATCCTAAACACGCCCCTAAAAGACCGAATTACGGGTTACGATACCATGCTTGACCTTCTTACTTGGGGCAGCCAGACGCATAAACGGGTGTACTTTGTCGGGGCTAAACCCTTTGTGATTGCCAAACTGAAGTCGGTCTTAGCCGACCAGTATCCCGGGTTAGAAATTGCGGGGCTTCAAGACGGCTACTTTACCGACGAGGCGAGCGTGGCCACCCAAATCCACGATGCCAACCCCGACATGGTTTTTGTGGCCCTCGGATTTCCTAAACAGGAACAATTTATCATGGATCACCGGCACGAAGCGGCTGCACTATGGATGGGGGTCGGCGGCAGCTTTGACGTTCTGGTGGGCGCCGTCAAACGAGCCCCAAAGTTCTGGCAAAATCACCACCTGGAATGGCTCTATCGTATGCTAAAAGAACCCAAGCGGATCAAACGTGATCTCGTGCTACCCCAGTATTTAATGGCCGTTAAGAAGGAACACCGAAGCAAGAAATAAAACCAGTCCCACACAGAGAGACTTCTCTGGTTGGGACTGGTTTTATTTTAGTATCAAATTTTCATTGTCCGGATTTATCCCCGCTACTTTTCGAGGTAAAATTCAAATCGTTCCCCAACGTACTGGGTCCGAACGTATTCAAAGGGCCGTCCGTCTTGCAGGTAGGTCAACTGACGCAGCCGAAGAATCGCATCGCCACGTTTGATGTGGAGATAATCCGCAATTCGTTCGGAGGCTGACATGGCTGAAACGGTTTGTTGGGCCTTCCCTGGAACTAATTTTTTCTTTTCTTCCAGGGCGTGGTACAGCGAACTCGTTACTTCCGCCTTGCTTAGTCCCTCCACTAGGTTAGCCGGAACGGTCGCCACCTCATAACAAATCGGAACGTCGTCACCGTAACGAACCCGTTCCATCCGCAGCACCTGTTCGTTTTCCTTTAGCCCTAACTTCTCGAGCTCACTAAGGGAGGGTGCCATCACGTGGTAAGAAATTGTTGTACTGGAAGGCTTTTTCCCCTGAGCCAGCATAACATCCGTAAAACTGGTGACCCCAGACATCTTTTCTTGAACCTTCTGGTTGGCAACGTAAGTCCCCGACCCCACTAGCCGTTCAAGAATTCCTTCATCCACTAAGGTTTGAATGGCCTGACGGAGGGTCATCCGACTCACACCAAACCGATGTGCCAATTCCCGTTCTGAAGGAATTCGATCGCCAATTGCCCACTTACCGGCTTCAATTGAGCGCTTAATATCATTATGAATTTGAATGTAAATCGGTGAACCCATGTTATTCAACCCTTTCCACAGCTAGACTAATCTTTTTGTGTGTTGTCAAATTCGCGACCTAAACTAAAGGTCGTTTCTAAATCTAAATGATCTGAGAAGACGTTTAAATCCGCATCCTTGCCGGGTAGGAGGTAACCCTTATGCGTTAACCCAAATTCGTTAGCCTGGTTCACGGAGCTCATCCAAACCGCCTCTTCAATGCTGCAACCCGTAAAGTCCATCACGTTTTTAAAGGCGTCGACAAACGTTAAAACCGAGCCGGCTAAGTTACCGGTCTCTAATCGTGCTTGCTTATCCTTCACGATAACCTTTTGGCCGCCTAATTCACTAACGCCCTCTGGCATTCCCTTGGCCCGCATGGAATCCGTCACCAGCTCAAGTCGGTGGGGACCCTTTTGATCGTAGGCCAGCTTAATCATATCGGGTACGATATGGAAGCCGTCACAAATGATTTCAGCGTACATATTCTCTTCCAGCATCGCATGACCCGTTACCCCCGGTTCCCGGTGGTGCAGCCCCCGTTGCGCATTATAGAGGTGGGTAACGTGCGTCGCCTTACTTTGTAGCAGTTGAGCCCGCGTTGCATTTGAATGACCCACTGATGGCACAATATCATGTTGAAGACAGTAACTTTCAAAGGCCTGGGAACCAGGATCTTCTGGCGCATAGGTAATTAACCGAACCCGGTTACCCGATAACGTATTCCACCGATCAAGGAGTGCAACGTCAGGATCCTTAATGTATTGTTCCGGCTGGGCCCCCTTAAAAATCGAAGCAATAAAGGGACCCTCTAAGTGAACACCTTGAATCACGGGATTCTTTTCTGCGGCATCGCGAATCCCCGTCATCGCGTGGTCAATGGCCTCATTAGATTGAGTCATGGTTGTGGGGAAGATACTCGTCGTCCCCTCATGAATGGCTTGATCCACCATGGTATCAATTTGTTCAGCATCCCCATCCATGCTATCAAACCCATACCCACCGTGGGTATGAACGTCAATGAAGCCGGGCACGATAATTTTACCCGGGGTATACCGGATTTCATCATCGGCTTGTGCCTGATAATCCTTCATTGGCCCCACCGCCTCAATCGTTTCGCCAAATCGAAGATATCCGTCTTTAATGACTTCTTCACCGGTGTAAACCGTCACATGCTTATAAACAATACTCATTGATCCCACTCCTTCGTGTTTTCTATCCTGATCTACCCCCATTATAATCGGTATAGACCATCAAAACAAGTGGTCATCCTAATCTTTATCCTCAGGTTCCGTCCCTACTGTCGCATCGATTCCCTTAACAACGGCAGTCGGCAGGCCATACTCCTGCATGGCTAAAATTCCCTTGACGGTCCGACCACCTGGAGAGGAAACCTGGTCAATGAGATCAAACGGAATTTTATGGGACATTAGCATCATCTTAGCGGATCCTAAGGTAGCCATTGCCGCAATTCTAGTAGCCTGCTCCTTATTAAATCCGTACTTCACACCCGCTCGGCTCATACTATCAATAAAGAGATCGATAAACGCTGGCGATGACCCAGCTAAAGCCGAAAAAACGTCAAATTGGTCTTCGGGTACCTTAGTCGTTTCTCCAAGCGCATTAAAGACCCCGATGGACCGAATTAAATCGTCGCCCTTCAGGTTATCATTATAGGCAATCGCGGTCATTCCGGAACCGACCTCAACGTTAATGTTGGGTAACGTCCGAAGAATTGGGAAATCATAACCCACAATGCTTTCCATATCATCCAGGGTAATTCCCGCCACAATCGAAATGAGAATCTTTTTGCCATCGTGTAGTTCTTCGGTTACCTCACGTAAAACATCCCGGGTCAGCTCCGGAACGACGGCCACGACGACTAGATCCGATAACTCCGTGACTTCCCGGTTACTTTTGGCTGCGGTAAGCCCGTTTGCCTTAGCATATGGTTCGTAGTTTTCTGTGTGGGCGCTATGTATGACAATATCTGCCGGCATAAATGTTTTGGCGTTAAGCAGTCCCTGAATAATCGCTTTCGCCATAGCACCGACTCCAATGAACCCAATTTTCATTTTGGTTCCTCCCGACTTTATCACTCATCAATGACATCAATCCATCGATTGAATTAACTTCACTATTATTAAACTGACTCTAACGAACTTTGACCCGCTTGTCAATTTTGAACAAATAAAAAACCAGTCACGCACCGTGACTGGTTCTTAGTTGGGCTAGCTGGATTCGAACCAGCGCATCACGAGACCAAAACCCGTTGCCTTACCGCTTGGCTATAGCCCAATAATAAAAATGGAGGGGAGTGGATTCGAACCACCGAACCCGAAGGAGCGGATTTACAGTCCGCCGCGTTTAGCCAGACTTCGCTACCCCTCCGAAAATGAATCGCCGTAACGAATCAACTATATTATCATATCGAACATTACGTCATTCGTCAAGAAAAAAATAAAAAAGCAATCACAATTATGATTACTTTTACTCAATTGGGCTAGCTGGATTCGAACCAGCGCATCACGAGACCAAAACCCGTTGCCTTACCGCTTGGCTATAGCCCAATAATAAATGGAGGGGAGTGGATTCGAACCACCGAACCCGAAGGAGCGGATTTACAGTCCGCCGCGTTTAGCCAGACTTCGCTACCCCTCCGAAAATGAATCGCCGTAACGAATCAACTTCATAATAATACATAAAAATTCAAATTTCGTCAACCCTTTTAATTGATTTTTTATCGAGGTCAATTATTTTCAAACGGTTTTGCCACTCTGTCATAAAATCTGGCTGTTGCCATTCATGCAACCGTGACGTTCCGTAACCTAATGCCTGATCATAAAATGTCGTTTGATCAATCTTAAGCGGCTCAGGATGAATATGCATATGCCCGAATAAAACCACAGAAGTGCCATACCGTCTAAGCAGAACCCCCATCCTCGGACTGCCCATCAACGCGTTCGCCATGTTCCAAAAGCGATTGTCAGACGTATACCGAATATAGTGGTCATCCGGGACAAAGTGAGTGACAAACAGCACGCGCTTGTGCGCTAACTGAGCCAAGTTTAAGTCACCTTCAACCTGCTGCAATACAATGGCCATCCTTTCGGGATCGGTCATTGGCTGTTCAATCGATGAATCAATCCAGAACGCCCGTTTCCACTGGGCAAAATCACGACCCACCAGATTACTGGCAAACCCATAGTCATACCACCCATTATTCCCAATAATCCGCCAGTCAGTCCCGGGAATATCAATCCACCGATGATGCAGATAAAGGTCACTCAACGGGCTTTCTAATTGTTCATATGAAACATCATGAACCATCTCATGGTTTCCCGCGATAAAGTAAACCTTAGCATCTGGGAGAGCTGCTTGCAATCGTTCCATATAGGTAATAGTTTTTTCAAAGCTATTATAGGTATCGCCACCATTTATGACGTACTGAACACCCTGGGCGGCCAAAAAATCAGCCCGCTGGTTCAACGTTTCTTCGGGACTGATCCCATTAACGTCAAAGTGTAAATCACTCATTAATGCAACCTTCATGATGACCCTCCTCTACAACAAAAGCTCCCCTAGCCTAACACTAGGAGAGCTTCATTATAAACTAATTGAGTTAGTTAACGCCATCCATAAGACGTTTAACTGGTTTAACTAAGGCAAATAGAATGATTCCGACAACAACGGAAACAATTCCGACCCAACCAAAGTAATTCGCTTCATTACCTGGGGTATAAAATTTAACGATTTGGGCGTTCACCGCTTGTCCAGCGGAGTCGGCTAGGAACCACATACTCATCATTTGGGATCTAAAAGCTCGGGGAGCTAGTTTAGTCGTTACAGACAGCCCAATTGGTGAAATTAACATTTCCCCAATTTCAACGAGTGCCCAACTACCAACAAGCCAAAGGGGACTAACCTTAGTTCCTGCACCGAACAAAGTAACTGGAACGACCATCAAGAAGAAGGAGGCTCCGGCAAATAACATCCCCGTGGCAAACTTAGCCGGTGAGCTTGGCTGCTTACGGCCTAAGCGTGCCCATAACGCAGCAAACAGCGGCGTGTAAATTAAGATGAACAGTGGGTTCAACGATTGATACCAGGCCGGCTGAATGTGCAGGAAGCCAAGGTTGTTGTTAACCTGGTCAGCAGCGAATAACGCTAACACTGAAGACCCCTGTTCTTCAATTGCCCAGAAAACAGCTGCGGCAATAAACAGGACAACGTAGGCCCAAACCCGTGATCGTTCAGTTGGCGTAACCTTCTTACTCGTTAAGAAGATTGTAAAGTAAACCACTGGGGTTAGAATGGCAATCGCACTTAACAGTGAAATAAAGTTCGTAATGTTTAAAGCACCCATGACAGCCATTAAAGCTAGAACCAGGATTAACCCAATTCCACCCACAGTAACTTCAATCATTAACTTACGAAAATCACCTGGTTCTAAGGGATCGGTCGGGTACAGACTATCTTTACTCAAGTACTTCCGGCTTCCGCGGTAGTATTGGATTAACCCAAAGAACATTCCAATTGCGGCAAGGGAGAACCCTAAGTGGAAGTTATAACTCATCCCTAACCAACCAACTAAGTAAGGTGCAATTAATGAACCTAAGTTAATCCCAAAAACAAAGATCGTAAACCCAGAGTCACGCCGGGGATCTCCAGGCTGATAAAGGCCCCCCACCATTTCAGAAACGTTAGGTTTCAATAACCCCGTTCCTAAAACAATCAGTAGAATGGATATAAACAGCGTCAGACTACCAGCAGGAATTGAAAGGGCAATGTGCCCGAACATAATAAGTATTCCACCGTAGAAAACAGTTCGTCGGGCTCCCCAGATTCTATCACTCATGTAACCGCCTAGAACAGAGGAGAGATACACCATCGAACCGTAGATCGACATAACAGACATGGCCGTGGACTGGCTAAATCCTAATCCACCCTTGGATACGGAGTAGTACATGTAATACAGTAAGATCGCACGCATCCCGTAGTAACTGAAACGTTCCCACATTTCAGTAAAGAACAGCGTTGATAAACCTCTAGGCTGTCCGAAAAAGGCATGGTCCATGTCTTTTTTATTCGTTTGGTTTTGCAAAAAAATACCTCCAGACTTGTCTCTCTTTAATTACAAGTGAAGCTCTCGTATTCACTTTTGTTGGTTGAGTTTTAGTTACGCTCATCAACTTCTAATTAAAACATAGTAGTAATTATACTGCATGCTTTTCATCAATGCAATAATCTGGAAAAATAAAATGAACGTATAATGACAAAATTTTAAGATCTTTCTTATTTTTAAATAGTCCTTCTCATACATTCACCATAATACAAAAAAGGCCCGGTTCCATAAGAACCAGACCATTTAGATGCCGGCAGAGGACCTCGAATCCCCGACCTTCGGTTTACGATACCGACGCTCTGCCAACTGAGCTATGCCGGCAAATACACCTATATAGGTGAGACAACACAACTCCGACAGGCGGACTCGA
>NZ_QCXQ01000005.1 GCF_003124125.1 Levilactobacillus bambusae | reverse complement strand
GAAACAAGAAGGGGGGGGGAGAAACAATGTTCAGTTTTCAAAGGTCTACTTGTTTAAATTGCCGAAGCAACTTAATTAGTTTAACATGTCTTTCAAATGATGTCAATAACTTTTTTGAATTCGTTTTGAATATTCTTTCAAAACTCTTTCTTGCAATCATTGGCCATCACTTCTTGACAACGATAATAATCATAACCGGTTTGCTAACATTTGTCAACAACAATTTTGATTATTTCGTATTGCATATTTACCCAAAAATCCATCAAAAATGAATAAATTCAAGTAGCGACGCAACGTTTAATATCATAACAGCTCCCTTGCTTAGCGTCAACACTTTTTTTAATTTAATTTCATTTCAATCTGCTAGGACAAAAAAAGGTTAACCCAACCGGAAAAATTTCCGTTAGGGTTAACCTTTTTTACCGTTTTAATTTGGTTGTCCTTCTTAGTGGGTAATCCGAACCAGGAAGTAACGTTTCTTTCCCCGACGGACAATTACAAACTTGCCATCAAAAGCACTTTGAGGATCAATTTCTGCGTCAATGTCCGTAACCTTGTCACCGTTAATCCGGATAGCACCATTCTTAACGTCTTCACGGGCTTGGCGCCGACTAGGTTCAATTTGGGTGTCGTCCACCAAAAATTCCACGATGTTTCGTTGGTCAGCGGTTGTTTCAACGGCCGGCATATCCTTAAAGCCCTGTTCGATTTCACTGGCCGTTAATTCCTTAACGTTGCCAGAAAATAAGGCTTCTGTGATATGTTCAGCTTCCTTAACCGCATCCTCCCCGTGGACAAACTTCGTCACCTCTTCGGCCAGTCGGCGTTGTGCTTCCCGTTTCTGAGGCTGAGTCCGGACCTTTTCTTCGTATTCAGCAATTTCCTTCTGATCGAGGAAGGTAAAGTACTTCATGTATTTAATCACGTCTCGGTCATCCTGATTAATCCAGAATTGGTAGAAGTCGTACGGGCTGGTCTTATCGGCATCTAACCAGACGTTCCCCCCCTCTGATTTGCCAAACTTCGTGCCATCCGCTTTTAATAGTAGGGGAATGGTTAATCCGTAGGCCCGAGCTTCTTGTCCCTCAACTTTATGAATCAGGTCAATCCCGCTTGTAATATTGCCCCACTGATCGGCACCCCCAATTTGAAGTTGAATGTCTTCAGTCTGGTACAGGTGCAGAAAATCAATGGACTGCAAAATTTGGTACGTAAACTCGGTAAAGGAAATGCCGACTTCCAAACGGGAAGAAACAATTTCCTTATTTAGCATTGTGTTAATGTTAAATAGTTTTCCGTAATCCCGTAAGAAATCGAGCAGGGAAAGTTCGGATAGCCAATCGTAGTTATTGACAATTTTAAAGGACCCGTCGCCACCAAAGAACCGTTCCATTTGTTTCGTAATGGCGGCTTCATTTTGGTGAACCTGTTCCATGGATTGCAATACCCGTTCGGATTTCTTTCCGGATGGATCCCCAATCGAGCCCGTTGCCCCACCGATCACAATGTATGGCCGGTGACCTGCTAATTGAAATCGTTTCAGAATCATAAACGGAATCAAATGCCCAATGTGCATGGAGTCCCCCGTTGGATCAATTCCCGCGTATAACCCGACGGACTTTTCGTTCACCAGGTCCTCTAACCCCTCAGCATCCGTTTCCTGATTAATGGCGCCCCGCCATTTCAGTTCATCAATAATTGACATAATTTCCCTCCATAAAAAAAGTCCCTGACTCATTAAGTCAGGGACGAAATAAATTCCGCGTTACCACCCAAGTTAAAGCTTCAATTGAGCTTTCTCTCGACATCGTTAACGAGATGACCCGCTGATTGCTCAGATTCACTCCACAGTGTAATTCATCATTACGCCAGTCCTGGCTTACACCAACCGCCAAGTCTCTACAAGCTGACCGTAATCACTACTCATCTGCTTCATCGCTTTACGGAGCCATCATACCCGATAACGGGAACCATTGTCAACATCTGAATTGTCTAGCGCCGGGAGCGATTAACGGCTTCACGCGCTGGCTGCCGTTGGTCAAAAAAGTCGACCAATGCTTGAGCAATCAAAATAATCAGTACCCCATAGCCCACTACTCGAATGGTCATCCAAAACGGGCCCTTTAAAAAGGAAACCCACATATCCCCGATAAACAACAGAAACCAGAAACCTGCTAACCCTAACTTTGACCAATCATAATAACGTTCATTCTTCATACATTAAGTCCCCCAAACTTAATTCAGTTGAAAACGATTAGATACAGCCGAAATGATTCATATCATGAAGTTAATTATAAAGGCTCCGAAGGTAAAAGTATAACAGATAGCTTAACTGTTTTACCGGGTCTGGCTAGCCGACAGCAGCCATTGAGTTAACGGGGTTAAGGACGCCCCCAACTGGTCCAGCGGCCACCACTTAATCCGATCCACTTCCCCCGCCTGCGCCGTTAGCTGCCCGGTAAAATGAGTTGTTTGATAGAGGGCCGTCACCGAATAGATGACATCCCCGTTCGGGTAAACGTAGCGGCCCCGCTCTCCGCTGTAGATATCGATCAATTCCAAATCAGTCACCGCTAACCCCGTTTCCTCGAGGACCTCCCGCTTTGCGGTGCTCACTAAGTCTTCGCCAAGTTCAGTTGATCCAGCGGGCAGCCCCCACAGCTGATTATCCGTTCGGTGAACCAATAATAAGTCATGGTGGGCATTAAAAATCAGGGTGGCAGCCCCTAGTGAAAGTAAGGGGTCGTGCCCAACCTTTTTTCGAAGATCTAAAATATAACCCAACGTTGTCATCCTCCCTGAATTTAAGTTTGTTCTCACCTATTTTATGCGCTAAAATGATAGGCATGAACCGTTATTATATAAGAAAAGGAGTTTTTTATCATGGCAGATTCCATGCACATTTATTTAGCGGGGCCCTTCTTTGATGAGGCAAACGAACAACGAGACCGGGCGAACCGAGTTGCCGATAAATTGCGGCAAAACCCCAGTGTCACCAGTGTTTTTGTTCCAATGGACAGCGATGAAAACACCAGCGCTGATTTCTCTCAAGCCCTCGACAAACAGCACGAGTGGGGAACCATGACCTATAACTCTGACATTGACGAATTGTCTAAGGCGGACGCCGTCGTTGCCATCCTCGACTTTTACGGTCACGGAATGGACGACGGAACGGCCTTTGAAGTCGGCTACTTCCACGCCCTCTTCCCGAACAAGCCCGTTCTGATTTACCAGGAAGGCGATGAATTAGCTAACCTCATGCTCACAAACGCCGCCCGGTTCTACACAAAAGACATTAACGATCTGGAAACCGTTGACTTCCAAAACATGCCCGTTAAGGAATACGAAGGCGCCCTCTTCTAAGTCGGTTTATCGTTAACAACCGGTTGGCTCAAGCAGCTCAACCGAGACCAACAAAGCGATTCTCAAATCCGAGTCATTAACCCGGACCTGAGAATCGTTTTTATTTTGCAATCAGTCCGAACCCTCCCGATTAATGGTTCGCACCCAATTCGTCAATGACCTGCTTAGGCGCACACTGTTGGACACTCTTTGGCATCGCCTTCAGCCACGTCCGGTAGTCCTGCTGCACCTGTTTGGTATAGGATTTTGACCAGGCCACCATGGCCTCATCAAACTTATTGGAGTGGCCAACGTAGCCACGAATCATTGCTGCCGTTGGACTTTGAGCGTGAGCCGTAGCTAAAATCCACGCACAGACACCCGTATAAGCCTTATATTCATCCCAGGTTAAGTCTTGGAGTTTAACGGATTCCTTCATATCCCGGAACTGCCGAACGTAAAAGCTCTTATTGCCGGCTTTGAAGTAGCCTAAGAACGGATCCCACGCTGACTGCAGGATTTTTTGACAGTCCACAATCCGTTTTCCCTGGGAGTATTCACTGGCCGCCGTCAGTTTTTGGGTCGTTTGCCCGCTCTGCTTCCACGTAGGCAAAGCTTCCTTTAACTGTAGGACCAGGTGCGACCCATCCGTAGCCGTCAGTAAGACGAGGTAGCAGAGGGTTCCAAAGCTGCCAACCCCCACACTGTGCCGTTCAATATCCGTAATGTGGTACTGGGAAAGTAACAGGGCGACGTCAGTCCGAACGGTTTTTCGGTAGTCTTGCAACCCCTGCGTCAGTTGTTGCTGGGTCGTCTCATCAACCCGTACCGACCGGGGTGGGTTTTCCTGAAAGACTAGGTTCCCGTTACGATCGAGCGTTGTGAACTTCCGGACAACTTCCTCAGAGGTCTGTTTAGTCGCCTTATCGACGATGTGGTGTAACAATTGTTTGCCGTCCGCTTTCAACGGTAGCTTATCGACCACGGACCGAACGTCGTTGGCTGGGTAGAACCGGTCTAACGTACTCTGATTCATCATGGCAATCAACCCGGCCCGGTAGTTCGCACATGCGTCCTTGACCGCTTTTAGGACCTTTTTTTCCTTAAACCCATGGACTTGTCCCTCTAGGAGGATGCTTACCAAAAACCGGCGGAGGTCCCCCTCCCACGAGCCCACCGTGGATTCATCAAAGTCATTTAAGTCAAACAGGAGCTGGCGTTCGGGTGACGCGTAAAACCCAAAATTGGCAATGTGGGCATCCCCGCAAATGACCGCTTGGATTTTAGTGGCCGCTTGAGAGTCAAGATCGTTATCCATCAGTTCATCGGTTCCCCGGTAAAAGGCAAAAATATTGGCTGCCATTCGCTGTTCTCTCAGCGGCACTAAGTCGGGCACCAGCAGTTGACTAACGTGTTTCATGTAGGTCAGTGGGTTTCGGTCGACCTTATGATAAGTTGCCAGGTTATCAAACGGAACCGTTTGCCGAAGCTGCTTTCCCTGGGCTTGAAGTGCCGATTGCGTCTGTGAAACTTGAACGTTCATAAAATCATGGTCTAACAAGTTGGTTCCCCCTTTGACTGTTTTGCGTCAGAAATAAGGTTGTCGTAGCGTCGTTCTACCGGACTGAACCGGGCTTCATCAAACAGAAAGCCGCTCTGCTCAATTTGGGCCCGTAACCGTTCAACGGCAATACTCCAGTTGGCAATTTCGTACGCCAAGTGAGTGGTCGTTGCCGGAAACTGCCCTTCGAAGTCAATTTCACCTAATTGACCGTGGGGCTGAAACGAAAACTGGATGGTGCCCCCTTCGTCCCACTGTAAGGTCAGGCTTAGGTGTTCCTGGTCGTAAGCGAGGACGGACCGTTCAACGGTATGCCCGGCTGGATCCTTTAGAAGGTACACACCCTCGGGTCCCGGATACCCAATTGATAGTTCCGGCAGCCAAGTCGCTAACCCCGCCGTTGTCGTCACAAATCCCCACATTCGTTTTGAAAAATCGACCGTCAAGACCCGTTTTTGGTAAATCAACGTTTCATCCTGAAAAGTCAGGCGTTCACTCATTTCTGACACCTCCACTGCGTTATTATGGTCTTAGTATATGGCGGTTAAAACGCAAACACAACGAATCACCCCCACAACCCTAACGAATGTACTAAACGGCTTGCCTTCGAGCTACTGGAAGGGACTACTATAGACTAGGCGTTAAAAGCTAATTAACCAGACTATAAGTGAGGCAACAACATTGAACAAAATTGACCAGCAACAGTTAACGGGCGAACGAGCCCTCTACGGTGCCCAAGACACCCAAATTTCACGCACCATTTTTTCAGACGGCGAATCCCCACTAAAGGAAGCCCGAAACATTGCCATTGATCACACCATCTTCAAATGGAAGTACCCGTTATGGTACGATCAAAACGTCAGTGTCACCGATTCCACGTTTGAAACGGATGCCCACGCAGGAATTTGGTATACCAACCATCTGACCATGACCAACGTGCTGCTAAATACGAGCAAGACCTTTCGCCGCTGTCGGGATTTAACGCTTCAAAACGTGGACATGCCCGACGCTAAAGAAACCCTCTGGAACTGCCAAGACATCCAACTAGACAACGTTTCCGTTACCGGCAACTACTTCGGCATGAACAGTAACAACATTGTAGCCCACCACCTTAGGGTCACTGGTAACTATGCGTTTGACGGCGCAGAAAACGTGGAAATCCATGACTCAACCCTACTGACCAAGGACTGTTTCTGGAATTGCAACCACGTCACGGTGTACAATTCAACTATTATCGGGGAATATCTGGCTTGGAATACCAATGATATTACGTTCATTAACTGCACAATCGAAAGCGAACAGGGGCTTTGCTACATTGATCACTTAACGCTCAGGGATTGCCAGCTATTAAACACCGACCTTGCTTTTGAACGGTGTGCCCATATTGATGCCACGGTTACCACGACCATTGACAGCATTAAGAACCCCGTGAGCGGTCGAATTGAAGCCCCCAAAATCGGGTCGATCATCCTGGATTCCAAACAGATTGACCCGACCCAAACCCAAATCATTCAAACGGGAAGCGAAGACTAATGACAACCTATAATTTTGATGACATGATTGACCGACGCCAGTCCTACTCCGAAAAGTGGGCGGTGAAGGAAACCGAGCTCCCAATGTGGATTGCGGATATGGACTTTAAAACGGCCCCTGCAATCATTGACGCGTTCGAAAAGAAGGCGGCTTCTGGAATTTTCGGTTACGAATTCATTCCTGATGCCTACTACAGTGCGGTTCAACACTGGATGGCCACCCGGCATCAGTACCACGTTGATCGTGACTGGCTGCTGTTCACAACGGGTGTTATTCCCGCCGTTTCATCAATGGTTCGCCGAATGAGTCGAATCGGTGAAAACGTTTTGGTTCAAGCTCCAGTCTATAATATCTTTTATAATTCCATTGTGAATAACGGCCGACACGTTGTCAGCAGTGACCTCGTCTATGATGGTCAACGGTATCACATTGATTGGGACGATTTAGAGGCCAAGATGGCGGACCCAGAAACGACGCTCATGATCGTGTGCAATCCGCATAATCCCATTGGCCATGTCTGGTCCCGAGAAACTCTGGCACATATTGGCGAACTCGCCAACAAGCATCACTTACTGGTGATTTCCGATGAAATTCACGGTGATCTTACCGCCAAGGATGCCCCATACGTTCCGTTTGCCGCCGCATCTGAAACGTGTGCCAACTTGTCGATGACCTGTGTATCGCCCAGCAAGACCTTTAACGTTGCCGCAATGCACGCCGCAACCCTCATTATTCCGAATGAAGGCTTGCGTCAGCGGGTTAACCGCGGAATTAATACCGATGAAATCGCGGAGCCGAACGCCTTGGCCATTGAGGGAACTATCGCTGCCTACACCCAGAGTTCCGAGTGGCTCGATGCTCTTTTGACCTACCTTCACGGGAATAAACGGTTGCTAAACCAATTCATTTCCGAAAACCTTTCTGAATTAACGGTCGTTCCCTCTGACGCCACCTACCTCGTCTGGATCGATTGTTCAAACATCACGAATAACGCTGAGGAGCTCTGCCACTTTCTCCGGGAAGAAACGGGGTTGTACCTGAGTGCCGGCAACATTTACGGCGGCGACGGCTACGACTTCATTCGGATGAACATTGCCTGCCCAAGGGAGCGCCTGACCGATGGCCTCCACCGGTTAGAAGCCGGAATTTCTTCCTATGCGGCTAGAAATAGCCAAATCTAGGACTGAGGCTAGGACATTTACCGTTCGGACCACGATACAAAAGTTCCATTTTCTGAACAACGCACCTAAATAATCTAATCTGGTTACTAATCACCATCACACATCGAACAAAAAGCCGCTCAACCAACCTGATGCATCAGGTTGGTTGAGCGGCTTTTTTATGACTTAAGTTTGGTGACTCAGGCCCTAAAATTCTTCATAAACGGCGGGATCCTGATTGGCAAGCCGACCATCCGGCTTGGTTAAGCCGCTAATGGTGGCCATATCGGTTTCACTAATATCGAAGTAGTTAAAGACATCTAGATTGGCCTTTTGCCGGGTAACGCTTGCCGCCTTGGGAATTGGCAGGGTTCCGAGTTGAATTTCCCAGCGGAGAATGAGCTGGCCCACTCCCACATGGTACTTTTCCGCTAACCGAGCTAGCGTTTCATTTTGCAGCATCACACTGGCCCGTCCTAATGGACTCCAATCCTCCGTGAGGATCCCGTGCGCTGCATGGTAGTCCCGCTGAACCTTCTGGTTAAAGTAGGGGTGTAATTCAATTTGGTTAATGACTGGCATTACTCCCGTCTCCCTCTCCAACCGGTCCAGGTGTTCGGGAAGGAAGTTCGACACCCCAATGGACCGAACCAGACCAAATTTTTGGGCATCAATTAGTGCCTGCCAAGCTTCAACGTACTGGTCCTGTTTCGGATCCGGCCAGTGGATTAAATAGAGGTCATAGTAATCCAGGCCCGCCCGATAGAGTGATTCTTGAATCGTATTGATGGCCTCATCGTACGTATGATGCCGACCGGGCAGTTTGGACGACACTAAAATTTCTGAACGGGGCACGGTTGACCGCCGAATGGCCTCCCCGACCGCCCCTTCATTCTCGTAGTTAAAGGCCGTGTCGATTAACCGGTAACCTTGGTCCAATGCAGAATCAATAACATCGACACCCTCAGCTCCGTTTAGCTGATAGGTACCAAATCCCACCATCGGGACTTTTAAACCGTCGCTTAGTGTGTAGTATTCCATGATAAGTTCCTCCTAATCGGTAAATCACTATTGTTAGTGTAGCACCGATGGCGAAAAATTAAAAACCGCTTCCACTTATTAATTAATGTTGAAGCGCCACTGCTTAATCATGTCACTTTCCGTCTGACTGATCAGTTCCTGATCCCCCGCAACTTTTAACAGGTCCGTCAGCGTGGTTAAGCTCTGAAACGAAACTTGTTCCCGGACAAATTGGTCATCGGCAACCGGTAGTTCGTAACTAAAGATAGAGGCTACAGTTGTCACCGTCGCTTGCGCTACCTTCAACGCCCTTACCACCCCTAAAACGCTCCCGCCCGTCGAAATGAGATCATCAATCACAAAGACATGCGCCGCTTCCGGTAGCCGGCCCTCGATTTGTTTCCCCGTCCCGTGATCCTTTTTCTTTGACCGCACGTAAACCATTGGAAGCTCTAATTCATTAGCGACCCATGCAGCGTGAGGAATCCCTGCGGTCGCCACTCCCGCAATGACATTTGTCTCCGGATACTGCGTCTGGATGAGGTGGATAAATCCCTCGTAAATGAGGTGGCGCGTTTCAACGTCGCTAATGGTTAGCCGATTATCCGTATAAATGGGACTTTTGATCCCGCTTGCCCAGGTAAACGGCTGATTAGGCCGTAAACTAACGGCTTGAATTTGCAATAGCCGCTTGGCTAGTTGTTGTGCAAGAGTCATTTAGCCGCCTCCCACTCTGTTTGAAACCGGTGGTACGCCGCTAATGGATGATCGGCCTGTGTAATGGGCCGGCCGATAACCAGACCGGTGCTGCCCAGTTGTCGTGCCCGCCCTGGGGTGACCACCCGCTTTTGATCATCGTTACTAGCTGCCAGACGAATCCCAGGGGTAATGTACTTTAGTTGAAGATTGCGGGCCTGTAAATCAGGAACTTCCAGTGCTGAGCACACGACACCATCCGCTCCGGCTTGGTCCGCCATTGCCGCTAAGTGAACGACTGATTGAACCAGGTCACCGTCAATTTGCAGGTCCCGGTTCATGGTCGTCTGATCCGTTGACGTCAGCTGGGTAATGACAAGTAGATCGGGAGCCAAAATACCTGCGTGGGCAGCCCCATCTGCTAATCCACGGCTCGCAGCCTCAATCATCGTCTGACCGCCTAGCGCGTGAACCGTCGTGTACTGAATCCCCAGCTGACCGATCACCTTCATCGCCGAGTAAACGGTGTTAGGAATATCATGCAGCTTCAAGTCGAGAAAAACGCCGAATCCACGGTCCTGAAGCGTCCGAATAAAATCGAGACCTGCGGCATAAAACAGTTCCATGCCCACCTTGACCGTAAGGGGAACGTTATTAAAGGGGGCCAAAAAGGCTAGCGCATCCGCTTCCGTTGGAAAATCTAGGGCAATTATCAATGGATTAGTCATGTGGTGCTACCTCCGTTAGGGTTTGATCGATTAAATCTTGTAGGTTATCAATGTGGTATCGTTCAAGCACTGCGGGCAGTGCCTGAATCAAGTCGCTCAAAATCTGTGGGTTGCCGTACCGGGCGGCCCCGACTTGCACGGCATTGGCTCCGGCAATTATGAATTCTAGGACGTCCTCGGCCGTAAAGACCCCTCCGACCCCGATAATGGGCAATCGGCTTATTTCACGGACCTGACGAACCATCCGAATTGCTAGTGGATGAATAGCCCGGCCAGAGAGTCCCCCGGTTCCATTAGATAAGACGGGCCGTCTAGTCATTAAGTCAAATTTGAGTCCCGTTAACGTATTAATGAGGGTAAACCCTGCGGCCCCACCCCGTTCAGCAGCCCGGGCGATCACCGTAATGTCAGTGACGTTGGGGGTTAGCTTTACAAAAACGGGTTTATGGGCCGCAGCGACTACCGCAGAAGTCAAGTGCGTTACGGTTTCCGGATTCGTTCCGAACGAAAGTCCCCCCTGCTTAACGTTCGGACAGGAAATGTTGAGTTCGAGCCACGCTACGTTGGGAGCTGAACTCAGTTGGACAGCTACGGCCACGTACTCCTCAACCGTTTTACCCGCAACACTAGCAACGGCTGGGACTCCCTTTTCGGCCAAGCCCGGCAGCTTCTCATTCATAACCGCTTGAACCCCCGGATTCTTTAATCCCACGGCGTTCAACCAGCCACCCGTTGTTTCAGCCACCACCGGTTTGGCGTTTCCCGTCCACGGTTCTAGCGTCGTTGATTTAGTCACAAAGGCCCCCAGTTCGGATAAATCCATTACCGAACTCAGTTCCTCGCCAAAACCGGCCGTTCCGCTGGCTGGCATAATCGGATTATTTAGGGTTATCCCCGCAATCTGTGTTTTAATACTGCTCACTTTTTTGCCCCCTTAAATAAACCAGTTGACCATTGACGTAGGTCTGATCAATTCGGCCCCTGACTTGATCCCCAATAAACGGGGAATTTTTACCCCGGGACAGAAAATCAGCGGCCTGAATTTGATGTTCCGTTTCTAAGTCCACCACCGTTAAATCAGCAGGAAACCCAACCGCAATCCGGCCAGTATTTAAGTTAAAGGCCTCAGCCGGCGCGGTACTCAACCAGTTCACTAACTCCGGCAGCGTGCACCAGCCTGATTGCACGAGTTGCGTATATAATTCGTTAAACGCCGTTTCTAATCCCGTAATGCCAAAGGCCGCCGTTGCCATTGAGCCGACCTTATCCTGTTTGGTATGGGGCGCATGATCCGTCGCAATCATATCAATGGTACCGTCCCTTAGCCCCTTAAGCAGGGCCAGCCGGTCAGCCGGAGTTCTTAGGGGTGGATTCATCTTTAGTTGGGGATCATCTTCTTGAATAAAGTTTTCGTCTAATAGGAGGTGATGCGGCGTCACTTCAGCGGTGACGTGGACTCCCGCCGCCTTAGCCTGCCGGATGAGTTGAACACTCTTCGCCGTTGAAACGTGACAGACATGGTAATGAACGCCCGAATCACCAGCGAGTACCAAATCCCTAGCTAACTGGGCACTTTCGCTAACCGCTGGAATACCCCTTAACCCTAACTGATCGGCTCGCTGACCGGCATTCATCACCCCGTGGTTAAACAACGAGTCATCTTGAACGTGGGCCACGATCGGCCGTTGAACTTCTGCCGCCGCTTGCATAGCTGCCCACATTTGACCGGCCGTTTGAATTCCGGCCCCATCGTTACTAAACGCAAATGCTCCCGCAGCCTTTAACGCCTTAAAGTCAACGAGCTCCCGTTCACCCCGGCTCTTAGTTAGGGTCGCATACTGCAAAACGTGCACCCGGGTCGCTTTTTGGTTCAGCTGCAGTTGGCTTTGCATCCGGGCGGGACTATCCGGGGCCGGGACAACGTTCGGCATCGCCGCAATGGTCGTATATCCACCGTGGGCAGCTGCTAACGCCCCCGTTTGAACGGTTTCCTTATCCGTTTCCCCCGGCTCCCGGAGGTGAACATGGACGTCGATAAAGCCGGGCAGCACCAGTTTTCCGGTTAAATCAACCTCATGGTCCCCGTGCAGTTGGCGGCCAATTGCTTGGATGGCACCCCGGTTCATCAAAATATCGGCGTAAACGATTTGCTGATGGTGCAGCACCTGTGCGTTTTTTAAGACCACCGTCATTATCTTAGTGCCTCCACATCCGTAGGGTTCATCAGGCCTTGGGCTAACAGCATTTCCGTTAGAATCGCCATCCGCATATACATTCCGTTAGTCATCTGGGGGAAGATCCGGGACTGCGCACATTCGACCAATTCACTCGCCATTTCTACTCCCCGGTTGACTGGCGCCGGATGCATAATAATCGCGTTGGGATTTAGTCGGGCCGCCCGTTCGCAAGTTAGGCCGTAGTCATTATGATAGTTCCCGGCTTCAAACGTGGTTTCCGTCTCCGCAGTTAATCGCTCGTGCTGCACCCGCAGCAGCATCATGACGTCAACTTGGGCCACCAATGCGTCAATTTCAACGTGGGGACCATAAGTTGCAAAATCAGCGGGATACCAAGCGGCAGGGCCGCCAAAAATAACCCGAGCACCTAACCGGGTCAAAAGCATCATGTTGGACCGGGCAACCCGTGAATGGGCTAAATCGCCGACAATCCCAACGGTTAGTCCCTCAAACCGGCCAAACTCTTCGTAAATGGTCATCATGTCAAGCAGCGACTGGGAGGGATGCTGGCCGCTTCCGTCACCGGCATTAGCTAATCCCATGGTCAGTTGAGCGTCCAAAACCGCTTGGTAAAACCCGTTTTCAGGATGTCTGACCACTGCGATGTCCACGCCAATTGCCTGAATCGTTTTTAAGGTGTCAAGTAAGCTCTCCCCCTTCGTTACCGAGCTATGTCCCGCATCAAACGACAGAACCTGCATCCCCAACCGTTTTTCTGCCATTTCAAAGCTGGTATGGGTCCGGGTACTATTTTCAAAAAATAGGTTCATGGCGTACGTGGGCCGTACGGGTGTCAAGCTGGCTCCCGCTTTAAAGGCGTGCGCCAGATGAATTAAGTTCATTACGTCGGCCGCGCTTAAGCTTTCAACACTGACTAAATCATGCTGCATGGTCATTGGAGTTAACATTTAAACCCTTCCCTTCCGTGCTCAAGGCACAAAAAAAACATCTCGACGTCACCACCAACTAAAGTCAGCGAGAGTCGAGATGTGCCTACACAAAAAAGCCGTCACCCATCTGTTCCTCTCTGGAAACAATTAATTGGTTTACTTGATCTAAATTTTAATTCAATTAATGTGGTTGGACGACCTTTTCGATGGTAACACTATCGTGACCATCGACTTCCGTCATCGCAACGCTCACCTGCTCGTCCATTCCGGTTGGGATGTTTTTCCCAACGAAGTCCGGTCGAATTGGCAACTCACGGTGGCCCCGGTCCACTAAGACCGCTAAGGATACCTTAGCGGGCCGGCCGTATTCCATCAGGGCGTTTAACGCAGCCCGAACCGTTCGGCCGGTGAAAATAACGTCATCAATCAAAATCACGTGTTTCCCCGTTAAATCAACGGGAATATCGGCCCCGTGAACGGTAGCTTGGTCACCGACGTCTGCCATGTGAACGTCATCCCGGTATAGGGTGACATCAAGTGATCCCGTAGGCACTTGAACGCCCTCTAGCTGGTTCAGTCGTTCCGCTAACCGTTGGGCTAAGTAAATTCCCCGGGTCTTAATGCCGATAAACACTAAGTTCTGGGTTCCCTTATTATTTTCAACAATTTCATATGTAATTCGCGTTAAGGACCGCCGCATCTTCATGTCGTCCATAATTTGTTTTGTCATGCCGATTCGCCTCCTAAAAAAATCATAAAAAAACAGCTCACTAGTCTTCCTGCGAAAACGTAGTGAGCTGGTAAAAAGAATTGCGTGTTCCATCCGCTCGACCTTCTTAGTCTCACAGGACTAAAAGTTAAAGGTGCCTCTTTAATTTCCATAAGTATAGGCGAGCAAGCAAAGGAAGTCAAGCAAAATTCAGGTTAAAGTCGAACTAATACCGAAAGTCAGCCAACTGGGCGTGTTTAACATCCTCAATGGTTTTCGTGCCGGCTAGCTGCATAACCGTCTTAAATTCTTCGTTGATTTCTTGCAGGGCATCTTGAACACCCATTGCGCCGCCAAGGGCGAGTGCATAAACGAACGGCCGTCCCATGGCCACTAAATCAGCACCGGATGCTAACGCCTTAAAGACATCGGAACCCCGACGGACCCCACTATCAAAAATCACGGGTACCCGGCCGTTAACCGCCTCCGCAATGGCTGGCAAAACGTCAAAGGAAGCGGGGCCGCCATTTAATTGCCGGCCGCCGTGGTTCGAAACGTAAATTCCGGCCGCTCCCGCACCAATCGCTAAGTCGGCGTCGTTTGGGTCCTGAATTCCCTTAACAATCACGGGTAATCCACTGTAGTCTGCAATGCGTTTAACGTCATCCGGACTAATCCTTTGGGCGGCTGCCGCATAGATTTCCTTAATTCCCTTCCCCTGGCCCGAAGCTTCGCTGAACTGAATCAGGTTGGCCATTGGAATTGGGAACTGAAAATCATTCACGATATCATCTTCCCGGTAGCCGTCTACGGTTGCATCAGCCGTTAGAATGATTCCCTTAACTCCGGCCTTTTTCGCTTCATCAAGTAAGGCCTCATTGAAATCCCAGTCCTTGCTCATGTAGAGTTGGAAGAATTGCGGTCCGCCATTACCTGCGGCTGCCGTATCCGCAATGGACGTTGATGAATAAGTACTTTGACCCATAAAGGCTCCCTCGGCGGCAAACGCTCTGGCGGTATCCTTCTCGCCCTGAGAATTTGCCAACCCCTGGGCTGCCAGCGGCGACATCATAATGGGCGTCTTAACGTTCACCCCAAAGACCGTCGTACTTAAGTCCGGATTATCCATATCCGACAGGACCCGGGGATAGATTTGTTTATGTGTAAACGCCTCACGGTTAGCCGCTAACGTCCAGTCGTCTTCCGAGCCGCCACTAATGTAGCCAAAACCACCCGTGGGAATAATTTTTTCAGCTTCCGGTTCCAAAGACTCTAGGTTTAAAACATCAATGTGCTGTTCACGATCACTCTGCTCATATCCATTTACTTCTGTCATCATCGATTCCTCCAACTCATTTAAGATGACCTCAGTATATATCTCTTACAAAAAGTAAGCAACAATAAAATCGCTTTTATTAAAAAAATCGCCGGCCCCAGCCGACGATCGTTTTAATAACACCCTTTATTCCGCTGATTTCTTAGCCTGATGCCGCCCGTAATAGTACACGGCAATTAATAGGAGAATTAATAGTAAAATTCCGAACAGAATCCATAACCAAAGGTAACTCTTCTTGAGGTTATGGCCCCGCTGGTTTAACTCAGCGGCTTCCTGCCGGCTAATTGTAAACCGCTGGTCAAAAATCCATTCCTTGGTCCCCGAAGTTGCCACAAGGTGCAGATTATACTTGCCCGGCTTAAACGGTTCCCGGTTCCAATCCATCCGGTACCCAAAAGCCGTTGAAGGCGCAACCGTCAAGTTCCGCTTGGTTTGGCTATGCAGAACCTTATCGCTGCCCACCTTCGTCACCTGGGACTTAATCGTCATCTGACCAAACAACACCGGTTTGGCATTATTGAGGTTAGCGACGAGGGTCGTCGTTTGATTCACAATTTTGGGGGTTACGGCCGTCAGCTTTAGCGTGGGCGAAACCCGTTTGGTATCTTCCTGAAGGGTGGCCCCCATCAGTAGCGCGTACCGATTATTGATGGAAAATCCCTTTTCGGCTTTGGCCGGCTTTTGATCCGTCCCCTCAGCCTTAAATCCACCGTCAATCAATCCCCGAAAGGTATGTGTCGGAACCCGAAGCTGAAACTTGACGACCTTTGTTGCTTTCGGTGCCACCGTCACCGTTTGAGCCCCAGATACTAAATCGGAAAACTGGTAGTTGGCTAACGTTTGTCCAGCGGCCACGTGGGGGCGGTACGCCACTTGAACGTTATCATTCGTATAGGCGGAAACGGGTGTGACCCGAACGGTTCGTTGGCGATCCTGCAGATTAATAACTTTAATCGCTAAGGTTTGTTTTTGATTCGGTCTTACCTTCAGATTAAAGTAACTCTGCGTCTCATCAATGGTATTAGCCGGTTTTTCAATTTGCATCGTAAACCCAGCCCCTGATGATTGGTCAGCGTGGGCTGGAGTTGTTGACAGCCCTAAAATGGCGATCACGCCAAACATTAGCCCAATCAACCAGCGTCGTTTTTTCATCTCATGTCCTCCTAACAAAATTGGACTGGAATAAATATCCAGTCCAACTCAGGTTGTGTTTTAAAAGTTAATCTGGTTAGTCAGCTGCTTGAGCCGTAGGGTTAATGGCTAACGTCCAGTCAATGTCAGCGGTGTAGGCCTTATCTGGTGAAACCTTGGTAGCATCAACGCCGGATAAATCTAGTTGGGCATCGTTGGCTTCACTAACCGCAGCGGTAGTGGTCCCAAAGGATGGGTTACCGGAAAGCACCACGGCACCTTGGCCCATGATGTTCGTTAACGAACTCGTTCCCTTGGCCTGATTATTGCTTTTCGAGGAATCTTCATTGACCGTTGCTACCTTAGCGGTGTTCACTAAGATTTTAGCCCCGGCTAATACGGTTCCGTTTTGAGCCCCCGTTGACTTGTCGGTTTCCTGAAAGTCACTGGCAGTGGCCGTCACATTCCAGGTCTTGGCTGTGGCATCGTAGTTGGTAACTGTTAAGGCGTCCTTGCCAGTATTATCATTTCCGTTAGTTTTTGTGTTGTTTTGCAAATCTAACTTAACGTTGCCGTTCGTTAATTTGTCCAAACTCGTTTCCCCGAAGTTTAAGTGGGGAGCTGAGTTTAACGTGATATCCCCGTTTTTCACCGTAAATTCGGCTTGGGTGGATACCTTATCATTTGTAGTTGCAGCGTTAACGGTGTTACCACCTGCACCTAACAGTGTTGCGGCAATGGCCATGCTAGTAAAGCCTAACATCATCTTTTTCATCGATAGTCTCTCCTTTTGGATGGAAATAGTTTAAAGTTTGTTACCTAAGTTATTGATGTGGTTCCTTAACTACTTGGGAACCACGAAAACTGCCAGAGCATCCCGACCGTGGCCTTGGTGTACAGCAGGTTACTGGGAACCTTAAGCTGGAAGTCGTTCATTTGGTAGACCTTGCCCCCATCATCGGTCAGCGGATCGGTGGCTAGGTCTTTAATGAATTGATCCGCATCCGACTGAGTCATTCCGAGATCTGATCCGGGATCGTACAGATTAACGTTGTTATACGTAAAGTTGGCCGTGCCCAAAAAGACGTTAGCCGCCTTCTCGACGGGCTCAGTCACACTGCTTTGTGCGTCAACCCCCACCTTGAGTTTAAACGGTGCGTCCAACGTATTATTGAGTTTCATCGTTGGCGTTGGGTCGGGCCTTGTCACTCCATTTTGGACGGCCAGGTTAGAAAATAGAATTTTCTTCGGCATTGAAATTGAAAACGGCGCAAGGTTGAGGGTAATACTACTAGACCATTGTTTTTCCGTTTTAGAATCATTGGGATCTGACGAAGCTAGAGCAAAGTAGACCACTTGATTTTTGGGGGTCATTAGGGTGACGTAATCAGCGTCGCTAGTTTGCGTCAGTTTCTGGTCCTGCCCCGGATACTGATCCGTACTAAATTTTCCGGCTCCATCACCATCCGAACTTGCAACCTGTTTCCACGAGGATTGATTCCCGATGGATTCATACAGGTTAGTCCCTTCGTAGGCCTCCCATTTCAAACTGAAGTTGGCCTTGTCATTGTAAGTAAAGGCTGAGGCCATTGTCGTTGGGTTATCAAACGAGGTACTCGTTGATTGGCCGTCCGTTCCCGTCTTTTTCAGGGTGGTTTCAACTGACTTCGACGGTTTATCATCCGAATTTGCGCTGTTGTCCGGATCAGAAAAATCGGGCGGATTAAAAATTCCGTTTGGCCCTAACGTATTAATAGATGTCGCCACATGAATATTCTTACCGATGACGGAGGTTAACGCCGAGTTGAGCGCATTAATTTCAATATCGGTGTTCGGGGCAATCACAGTCCCAATGAATTGATTATTAAACTTAATTGTCTTTAACTGGCTAAAGTTCAATAGCAGGTGGTTTTTATCTATAATTTGCGTTTGATGGTCGACCGTTCCATAGCTAACGTCCACGATGTCTCCCGCCGAGTTCAAATCCAGAACGTCTTCCTTCGAAAGGTTCGGAAAATTAAGGATCACAATGGGTTCGGCTGACAGGTTAGTCACGTATTGGAGGTGCAGCTTTAAGACGTCTTCCTGCGTTTTCAGATCCTTAACCGAATCGACCGGAATGTTGACGACCAAACATTTACGTTCAGCATTTGGATCATTGATCGTGACCGTTTTCCCCGCGTGAATCTGGCTAAGTTGGTCAGTGGTTAGCGTGGTGTTATTAACAAACTTCTTGGAAAAGGTTTGGTTAATTTGATCCTCCGACGCGTAGAACTTACTGACTGCCTCGACCTGATCGTTGGCACTGGCGAAGTTTGTGAGCTGATTTTCCGAAAAGTCCTTAACGTTTGTCAGCTGGTCCACGTCAACCGGATTCCCGCTGCTATTTCTCAGTGCCGTCGTCCCCGAATCTTCCGCCGCAAAAACCCCCGAAGTACGGTCGGTAATCAGCTTGGTTGACTGCGTGTTGCTGTCGTCAGCCAGTGACTTAACCGCTAGCATATGGGAGTCAATGTCTGGGTCGGCCTGAGTCCATCCGACTGATCGCTGGTAGTTATTCACCTGGAATTTATTGGCCGCAATCCGCGCATTGCCAATGTCGTTATCCTGCGTATAACTTTCGGTGGCAAAAATATTAAAGTTGGACGCCACTCCCAAGGCGTACCCGTGTGTCGTTAAGTAGGATAGATCGTCACTATTTTTAGCGTTAACGTTCACGGTTGACTTTACCGTTTTGACCGTCTTTGTCTTAGCTGCCTCAACTTTTTGGCCATCGTGAACAATAACACTAATCCCCGTCAATCCCGTGAGAATTAAGACCATTAACAGACTGAATTTGACGGTATGTCGCTTGCTCATTTTTACTATCCCCACAATCTGATTAAACATTACCCGGTTACTCCGATATTCAGATCATATATTATCACACGTTAAACGCTGTATCCACGCTGTTTTTGACGAATTGACCGGATAATTTATGGCCCGTAATCGATTGTTCATACCCGTTACTAACATTTTGGAAGTATCACAAAGTGACAAGTTTATATTTTAATCGATTCGATCCAATTTGTCACGCCAATTTTTGCTCCCCTTTCTCATGCCTATAGGGGATATTAATTGTATACGCCATTGACTTTTTATTTAGTTCGCCAACTAAAAAAGATTCGGGTACTAGTCGATGATTGGGTTAACCACCGGAAGTGGAGGGGCAGAGCCAAAATAAATGGTGTGAAACTTCTCGTTTACTCCCGAGGATTAACGGAGCTTCCAAAAAACACTCGGGTTTTAGTGTTATTTGGAAGCTTGGTTAACCGCAGGAAGTTGAGAAGTGGAACCTAAATAAATGGGGTGAAACTTCTCGTTTACTTCCGAGGATTAACGGAGCTTCCAAAAAACACTCGGGTTTTAGTGTTATTTGGAAGCTTGGTTAACCGCAGGAAGTTGAGAAGTGGAACCTAAATAAATGGTGTGAAATTTCTCGTTTACTCCCGAGGATTAACGGAGCTTCCAAAAAACACTCGGGTTTTAGTGTTATTTGGAAGCTTGGTTAACCGCAGGAAGTTGAGAAGTGGAACCTAAATAAGGGTGATCACCAAATCCGCAAAATCGACCCTGGTCATCACCCTTATTATCGCGGCCCAAACGGCCTATGTCCCTGCCTATAGCCTTTTAAAAAATTCCGGGATGCATTAACTGTGGAATCCCAAGTTCAAACTGGGATAGACTCGCCTCTAATTCATCCCGGCTCAGTCCGATATACCGTTTAGTGATCTCTTCGCTACTGTGGTTAAAAACAACCATTAGCGTTGCAATATCATGGGTTTGCCGGTAGTAGTGGTAGCCGAACGTTTTACGGAGCGTGTGAGTCCCAATGTCATCCCGCCCGATTCTAACGGCTGCCCGGTGAAATAATTTATATACCCCGTTGACGGTCATGGCGCCATCCCGTCCCGGAAACAGCGGATCCTCATCCTGCATTTCGGTGGTGTAATCTGACAAAATCTTTTTGAGCTTCCCCAGAAACAGCCACCGCCGTTTGCCCGTCTTAATTTCCCGAATAATGGCTTGATCCTGCCCCCGAACCTGTCCAACCGTTAAATTTAGGATGTCGCTCATCCGAAGACCCGTGTTAATGCCTAGTAACACCAAAACGTAGTTGCGTTGGGCGTTCTTTCCGTGGTACAAAGCTTGAATAAATTCTTGAATTTCAAATTCGCTTCTTAATGGTTGTACATTATATTCCATACTTTTCCTCCACTATTCTTGTTCATCAATCCCCACTTCAATAACTGCCTGCCATTGAAATTAGACTAGGTGTCCATTATCAAGAATCTGTCGGAAAAATAAAAGCTCTGCCTACAACCAAAAATAGGCCAAACTAATTGGCCTGCAAACTATTGATCAGCGCAACCATTGCACCATCCAACCAATCCAAGCACCCACCGCAAAAATTAACCACCAGTACCGGGAAGCAAATTCCCAGAAGTTCATGGGGTGATCCGGATGGGCCTGACGGTAAAGGTGGGCGGCCGACGTTTCCTTTCCGGATAGGAGCCAATCCGAGCTGACTCCCAGTAACCGGCTTAGTTTTTGCAGCTGACTCGCTGTCGGTTCCACCTTGCCACTTTCCCAGTCAGCAATGATTTCTGGACTTTGACCCAAAAATTCGCTCATTTGCTGCAGCGTCCATCCGTGTTGTTCCCGAGCCTGTTTTACCCGTTCGCCAAATGTCATGAAAAGCCCTCCCTTCTTAGTTGCTTCTATTATGGGGGAGTTTGGGGTCGGGTGCACGCCATATGCAAGGAAAAACCGGTCGCAAATCCCAGCCGCACAAAAACCGATTCTCAATTTCGACTTAAACACCCTCGAAACTAAAAATCGGTTTAGTTTAACTTAGAGTGGAGATCTACCTGCTCCGTTAATCGGTAGCAACCAGCCCACCCGCTAAGTTATTTAAATTTGGTTTATCCGTCGCCACGATTAACTTTTCGTTAACGAAGGCCATTAACCCAAGTTCGCTCATTTCGCGGCCGTACCCGGACTTCTTAATTCCGCCAAACGGAAGTTCCGGCAGGGACGTCATGAAGTTATTGACGAAGACCATTCCGGTTTCAATCTGGGACGCGACCCGTTCGCCACGTTTAGTATCCCCACTAAAGACGATGCCCCCTAAACCGAATTCAGAGTCATTCGCTAGCTTAATGGCCTCGGCTTCGCTAGATACCTTGTAGACCTGTGCCACTGGGCCAAACATTTCGGTCCGGTAAGCCGGGTTATCCGGAGTAATGTCCGTCAAAATGGTGGGCATGAAGAACTGGCCGGGTAAATCAACGGGTTCGTTACCGTAGTAGACGTGAGCCCCATTCTTAACGGCGTCATCGACCTGATCCTGAAGTTTGGCCTTAGCCCGTTTGGTATTCATAGGGGCCAGGCTAGTTTCATTAGCCATGGGATCCCCCATCTTCACCCGGCTGAAGTTCGTCTTCAGCTGCTTCAAGAACTCGTCGTAAACGTTGTCCATCACAATGAACCGTTTGGATGACGTGCAGACTTGGCCATCATTGTACAGCCGGGCCCGCCAAGCAATATCCGTTACGTCAGCCATATTGGCATCGTCTAAAACGACAAAGGCATCCATTCCGCCAAGCTCCATCGACGTTTTCTTAAGGTTTTGGGCGGCTTCAACGGCCACCGCACGACCACCACGTTCCGAGCCCGTTAAGGCAACGCCCTGCACCCGTTTATCGGCAATAATCTGACCGATTTGATCGTAGGAAAGCCACAGGTTAACGAGGCTGCCCTCAGGTGCCCCCGCTTGTTGGACCATTTTTTCAAACGCTTCTGATGACCCCGGGGTATTTGACGCCCCCTTTAAAATCATGGGGTTGCCGACCATAAAGTTCGGCGCAAATACCCGCATGATTTGGTAGTACGGGAAGTTCCAGGGTTCAACCATCATCAAGACTCCCGTCGCCTGTTTTTCAACGTAGGCGTGCCCGGTTGCCTGGGACTTCAATTCCGTTGGCTGCAGCATCTTCCCCGCATGATCCGCAAAGTAATCCGCAATGAGGGCACATAACTCCACTTCACCCTTTGATTCGCGGAATAACTTGCCCATGTCAGTGGTTGCAATCTTCGCCAGCTCATCCTCGTTTGCCCGTAATTGATCGGCAATTCGATGTAATATCACCGCCCGATCCTCAATCTTTTGGGTCTTCATTGTTTCATATAAGTTGCCCGTGACCTCAAGGGCGGATTTTATTTCGGTATCCGTCGCGTTCGGATACGTTTTAACGACTTCATTGGTATAGGGATTAATTGTTTGGTAAGCCATTCCCGGTTCCTCCTTTATGCTGATGGATTAATGGTAACGCTTACTTAAACGGATTACTACATTGCAATTTGGTGAACTTACCGGTTTATAACTGAAAGTTAAGCGGTACCAACTTTTACCAGTCCAAAAAAATTTCCGAGAAAACGGGTCGTGAGAAAGCTCACGTTGGAGGTCAATTTTTCCATTCCTGCCAAACTGGTCCATATCAAAAACGGGATTGTGACATTAGTCAAGCCAAATCAAAATAAGGATCCTCCCAAAACACGAACAAAGAATTCGCATTACGGAAGGATCCTTATTTTGCCAGGCTTAGACGCCTAATATCACAGCCTTGTTTCGTTTAAATATAATGAATCGTCAACCCCGACAACGACAGCTGACCGTTAATGTACACGGTTGGGCCCGTCTTCGTGGCGCCCAGATCCGTCTCGGTCACTCCGCTCATGCTCAGATTAAGTTGGGGGATGACGTTCCAAGCTCGGGGAACGAAAAGGTCGACCCCGCTCAAAGACGCATCAACGCTAATTTCAGCATGATCCCCCGCCACCGTGACGTTATCAAAATAGACTTTAACCCCCGACATCTTGGCGTAGATCGTGGCGGTCTCAAAGTGATCGGATTGAATGTACCGAATAGTATTATTCATGGTAGCCCGCACCATGGTTTGAGGGTCGTACATGGTTTCCACGTCCACCTCTGCGTTTGGATGGTAGTGGCCGCTATGACCGTGGTGGTGCCAATTATCATCATCCACCCAATTATGGGAGACAAACTTATTCTTCATCCACTTCACGTGGTGGTTCCGAATGAATGGAAACAGAAGGATGCTCAATCCGATACTAATGAGGAGTGCCGTTCCCAAGATGGCCCAAGCGGAAAGGGCAATCCCCAGGGGCTTAGCAAAGACGATCGCCAAAAACGCCAGGGAAAAGGCGCTCCCCCAAACGGAGAAGTGACTCAGGGCGGCGATCAAAGTCCCCACAAAGAAAATGGCCAGCAGACACGCCACCCACCCAATCTGAATCGATAACAATCCCAGTTGGCTGGTGACTAAAAATGCTGCGGCAACGAGGAAGAACAACCCCCAAAACCATTTATGCCACATGTAATTTTTCATGACGAAACTCCCTTTCATTCGAGTGCCGCTTTGAGTGCCTTATAGTACCGGCGCGACACGTAAATTTGTTTGTGCGACTGCTTAAATTGCACCAGGTTTCCCGTTACCGAATGGGTAAGCGTGTAAACCTGCTCCACGTTTAGAATGGCGGACTTAGAAATGCGTAAAAAGTTTACGGGCAGATCCGTTTCCAGCTCATAAAGCCGTTTTCGGGTCACGTAGCTGTCGGCTCCCGTATGAGCATAGACCAGCCGGTTCTCCGTTTCAAAAAACAAAACGTCAGCCAGTGGCAGCTGTAATTGGGTCCCCCGCTTAGTTACCGGCAGCGTTTGGTGTTTGGCCGCCAGCTGTTCGATTGCGGCCATTAATTCAACCACTTCGGCATCCCGGTTAGGAACCCGAATCACAACTTCCTTGTCGTTTAATTGTGAATCCACTTCAACCCGAATTTTCACCTCAACCATCCTTTCAACGTCACTAAGTACACCATATTCAAAATTAAATGTAAATTGCTGCCGACCAAGCGGTTCGTTTTTTAAACTAAGCGGTCGATTTCCCGTTCCCCATTGAGGTCCCGAACGGGGCGTGCTAAACTAGGGGCAATTGTTAAAAGAAAGCGTTTTCTTTATTAAAAGGAGCCTCTTCATGAAACCTGATATTCACTGGTTAGACGACCCCGAAGTCTTTCGGGTTAATCAACTACCAGCCCACAGCGATCACCCGTTCTACGGCAACTACGATGAACTCCTCCACAAAAAAAGCCGCTACATTCAGTCCCTAGACGGGGAATGGGCCTTTAATTTTGCGGCTACTCCTGCTGATCGGGACCGGGAGTTTTACCAGCCTGATTTTGACGCCCAGCAATACGACACGATTGCGGTTCCCGGCCACATCGAGCTGAACGATTACGGTCAAATCCAGTACATTAACACGCTGTATCCGTGGGAGGGCAAACAGTTTCGCCGGCCCGCTTACTCGATGGGCCAGGATCGGCCCGAAACGGGAACGTTTAGTGACGGGGAAGATAATTCGGTGGGCATGTACCGCAAAACCTTTACCCTGAACGAAAGCCTGCAAAATCAGCGGGTCATCATTCAGTTCTTGGGCGTGGAACGCGCCATGTACGTTTGGCTCAACGGTCACTTCATCGGTTACGCCGAGGATAGTTTTACCCCCTCTGAATTTGACTTGACCCCCTACCTCACCAGCGGCGAGAACTTACTGGCCGTGGCTGTCTTTAAGCATAGCACGGCCTCCTACCTTGAGGATCAGGATATGTTCCGGTTTTCCGGAATTTTCCGCAGCGTGAACTTAATTGCCAAACCCGAACTCCACTTAGAGGACCTCACCATTCGCCCAATCCCGGACGAGAATTTGGAATCCGGTAACCTGAATTTAACGCTAAACCTATCCGCAGCAACTGCACCTTTGTCTGGCAGTGTGACGGTGACCGTTTTCGATCACGCCGGCCATGCTTGGGTGCACCAAACGGTTGAGGCCCATGAAACGGTAACGTTCACTGACCTGCCGTTTGATCAAATTCACCTCTGGGACCATCACCATCCCTACCTCTACCAGCTGCAAATTCAGCTTTTAGATGCTGCAGGGAACTTGATGGAAGTGATTCCCTACCGGTTTGGCTTTCGCCGCGTTGAAATCAAGGACCACGTACTGCTGCTTAATAACGACCGGTTAGTGCTAAACGGTGTTAACCGCCACGAATGGAATGATCAAACGGGCCGGGCCATTACCCTAGCGGATATGCGAGCCGACATGCAGACCTTTCATGATAATCATATTAATGCAGTCCGGACCTGTCACTACCCCGACCAAATTCCGTGGTACGACATGTGCGACGATGAAGGTATTTATATGATGGCCGAAACGAACCTGGAAACCCATGGCACCTGGCAGAAAATGGGCGCAGTCGAACCCTCTTACAACGTCCCAGGCTCACTTCCCCAGTGGCAAGCCGCCGTGTTAGACCGGGCCAAATCCAACTACGAAACCTTCAAGAACCACACTGCGATTTTGTTTTGGTCACTCGGTAACGAATCCTACGCCGGGGAAGATATTCAAGCTATGAATACCTACTATAAAACGGTTGATCCTGACCGGCTGACCCACTATGAAGGGGTGTGCCGCAACCGGAAGTATACGGCAACCATCTCGGACGTTGAAAGTATGATGTATGCGGCCCCTAAGGATATTGCGAACTACCTTGAAAAGGATCCCCAAAAACCGTTTTTGAACTGTGAGTTCATGCACGACATGGGTAACTCATTGGGGGGACTGGCAGACTACATGAATCTCATTCAAGCTTACCCCAGCTATGCCGGCGGATTCATTTGGGACTTCATTGATCAGGCCCTCCTCGTTCCCGACGAAATAACGAAACAACCAGTGTTACGTTACGGTGGTGACTTCGACGACCGCCATTCCGACTATGAATTTTCTGGCGACGGGTTATTATTTGCCGACCGGACGCCAAAACCCGCAATGCAGGAGGTGCGCTATGAGTACGGCCAATTCGACTAAGCTTCACGTCATTTACGGTGATGGTTCCCTTGGCCTACAGGGAACCAACTTTGATTATATTTTCAGCTATGAACGCGGCGGACTCGAATCCCTCGTCCAAAACGGCAAGGAATGGTTGTATCGGGTTCCTAAACCAACCTTTTGGCGGGCCACAACGGATAACGACCGTGGGAACCACTTTGCTGAACGCGCGGCAATGTGGCTGGGAACCGATCAATTTTTACCGTGCGTTAAAGTGGCTATTGCGGTCAACGGACAGCCCATTCCACTGCCAATTGCCCCGGAAAATAACCGTTACAGCGACCACGAATTCGCAACGACCGTTACAATCACGTATACCTACGAAACCCTAACCGTTCCTAAAACCCTGGTGACGACTGCCTATCAGGTAGCCGCTGACGGGGCAATTCAGATAACGGCTCGGATTACGGGTCAGCCTGATTTACCGGAATTACCCGTCTTTGGGGTGCGGTTCATTATGCCAACCCCCGCAACGCAGTATACCTACACCGGACTGTCTGGTGAAACCTACCCCGACCGACTGGCAGGTGGGGTGCCTGGCACCTATACCATTACCGGTTTACCCGTAACTCCCTACCTCACCCCGCAGGAAAATGGCATGCACATGCGCACTCAAGACGTTGCAATTACCCGTACCACAGTACTCAACAATGCCGATCCCCGTCAGGACCCGTTTGTGCTTCGGCTAACCGCGCTGGATCACCCGTTCGCCTTTAGCTGCCTTCCCTATACCGCTGAGGAACTAGAAAACGCCACCCATAAAGAAGAACTGCCGCTTCCCCGCCGAACCGTTCTCACCATTGCGGGCGCCGTTCGCGGCGTTGGCGGCATTGATAGCTGGGGCGCCGACGTTACCGCTCCCTACCACATTTCCGGAGAAACGGACCATCAACTGAGCTTTAGGGTGGAGAGTGTGGAATCCGACTAAAAGGATGTGGCGCATTTCGTTTAACTTTTGAGGATTAACGGAGCTATCGAAAAATGCTGGGTTTTAGCATTATTCGATAGCTTGGTTAACCGCAGAAAGTTGAAATGCGCAACTCAACTAAAAGGGTGTGGAAACCCTCGAGAGTTGAGGCTTGTAACCCGACTAAAAGGGTGTGGAACCGCTCGGTAGATCTTGAGGATTAACGTCAGAAGCAAAAAAGGAACGACTCCAATTNNAAATTGGAGTCGTTCCTTTTTATTAGACTCGTTCTTACCACATAGCCTAATAGTGATAATTAACCCTTACTTAACCCCATTAACAACATACTCCGGGACTTTCCCCTCGGCGACCTTTACGGCGTTATCGGCAACAATCTGGGCCATCGCTGTACGGGCTTCAACCGTTGCGTTCCCAATGTGGGGCGTTAGAATGACGTTTGGTAGGGCCTTAAATCCGGCATCCACGTTGGGTTCGTGCTCGTAAACGTCCAGTGCTGCCCCGGCCAGTTCATGGTCTTCAAGGGCTGAAAGTAACGCCGCTTCATCAATGATGGGCCCCCGTGCAGCGTTGATCAGGTAGGCGGTCGGCTTCATGGCCTTAAACTCGGCCGCCCCTAACATATGGTGGGTTTCCGGCGTTAGCGGACTGTGGATGGTAATGACATCCGCCTGCTTCACCAGTTCAGCTTGCGAAACAAAGGTCGCGCCCAGTTCGACCTCCTGGGCCTTCGTTAACGGGTGCCGCTGACTGTATAGAATGGGCATGTCAAACGCATGCATCCGTTTTGCTACGGCCTGACCTATCTGTCCCATTCCGATGATTCCCAGGGTTTTACCAGATAGTTCATGACCCAAAAAGTACAGGGGTGCCCACCCGTCAAACCCAGTTGTCCGCATCACCCGATCACCTTCAACGATTCGGTGCAGCAGGCTAATAATGAGGCCGGTGGTTACTTCGGCGGTGGACGTCGTGGAAACCATCGGCGTATTCGTCACCGGAATGTGCCGGTTGGCGGCCGCTTCCGTATCAATATTATTGACTCCCGCGCCAAAATTAGCAATGAGCTTGAGATCTGGATCGGCCGCCATCACGGCATCGTCAACGATCGTCGAAAGCGGCGTAATTAATATGTCCTTACCAGGAATCTGATTCAAGAGTTCGTCGTGTGAAATGAGGCCCGGTCCGTCATACTCGGAAATATCCAGGCCCGCCTGTGTTAGAATTTCACGTGCGTTAGCAGGCAGCTTTGCTGATAAGTATACTGAAGTCATCTTAACTTCCTCCTTCGTTGTAAGCCTGAAAAGCAGGTAGAACAACCTGATCCACCAAGTTTTCCACGTAGGTATCGGTAATCTTTTCGGGGTCCGTCATGGCCTGAAATAGGATGAGCTGAAACGGCACTAGCTTGACGTCATCCGTTACGGGATGGTTGATTTCACCGGTGGCTGCAGCCTGGGCCAAGATTCGGTCCATCCAGTAAAGGTTTTGGCGCCGCAAATCAGCCATGATCTGGTTAATTTGCGGCGTTTTCCTACTGAGTTCCGCTAAAAACGCCTGCATAAACTGATAGTCAGTCCCAAAAAACTGAAACGACGTTCGGAGCCGGCCCACCGCATAGACGAGGTTATCCCGTAAGGAATGGGCGGTTAAATCCACCGATTCAGGGGTTTCGTCTTGGGCATCCGAAAAGTACTGAACCGCATCGTATAGCAAGGCAAACGGACTCTGCCACCGGCGGTAAAGAACCGCCCTAGCCGTCTTAGCCCGTTTAGCAACGCTAGAAAACGTGACGTGGTCGTACCCCGCCTCAGTTAAAATCGTGAGGGCGGCGCCGTAGATCGCCTGCATCAATTCCCGATTTGATTTTCGTGGGGTGCGTTTCTTTACTGGTTTGTCAGTCATACTCTTCCTCCCAAATCGGACTCCTAATTTCCTTCATTATAACGCATCTCACACCAAACCCCGCTAAAAAATAAGGATGGTGACCAAGGCCAATTAAAAATCGCCCCAATCATCATCCAAATTTTGCGTAACCAAAACATCGTCCGTCTAGCCAATAAGATTAGTACACTAAGACTTCCGCAACTAGTAATCCCCCACCAAAGACAAGCAGGAAGACCACGACCGGCCAGACGAACCTGAGCCAGTGGGAATACTTCATATCAAGCATTTGCAGGGTGGCCATCACCAAACCGGTTGGTGCGAGGAACAGCATGGCGTACTGGCCAAACTGGTAGGCCGTGACTACCGCATAGCGGGGGATGTGAACCGTATCCGCTAGTGGTGCCAAGATTGGCATGGAAAGGACAGCTAAACCTGACGAGGACGGTACAATAAAGCCTAAAATAAAGAAGATCACGAGCATTACCAGAATGAAAATTGGTCCACTCATATGCGACACAATCGAGGAGGAGAATTGTAACATGGTATCCGAAATCATTCCCTCGTTTAGCACCAGGTTAATTCCCCGGGCTAACCCGATAATCAATGAGACCCCGACTAAGCTCGCGGCACCATTCACAAAGGCATCGACGACACCCTTTTCCCCGATTCCGTTTGGTCCGGTTGCCGTAATAAACATAATGATAATGGCAAAAAACAGGAAGGATGACGCCATCGTTGGGAACCACCAGCCCTGAGACATGACACCCCAGACCATGATGGGGAACGTCACCACAAAGAGAACCAGAATGATTTTCTTTCTCAGCGTAAACGACTTGCCAGCGTCATCGCCAACGTGATTTTCTAGCGTAATGGTGGTATCAGCCGTTGCTGTTTCATCAGTCACCGCGACCGTTTCAGTCGTTGAAGTCGGCGCAACCGCCCACATTTTATTGAAGGAATCATGGTCTTCATAGGAATACGAAAACGATGGTTGGGTCTTAACCCGTTTGCTGTACCAGTAAAGGTAGGCCAAAACGAAGATGGCCCCGACAATACAGCCAAAGATCCGCCAGCCCATTCCCTCGGTAAAACTGATTCCCGCTGCATTCGACGCAATCACAACGGAGAACGGGTTAATCGTGGAAAACGCGGTCCCTACCGAACTTGCCAGGAAGATGGCCCCGACACAGACGATCGAATCATAGCCCATGGCAATAAATACCGGCACTAAGATGGGGTAGAACGCCACCGCTTCTTCCTCAATTCCACACAGGGTTCCACCGAGCACCATGAGTACCGCCACCAAGAAGATCAGCATAAATTCATGCCCCTTGGTCTTCTTGGTTAACGCCACTAGGCCGGATTCAAACGCCCCGCTTGCCTTAACCACCCCGATCAGGCCCCCCAGAACGAAAATGAAGACCATAATATCAACGGCTTCAATCGTTCCTTTAACCATGCTGGTTGTGACCGCGCCCGGTCCAGCGGGTTTCTGTTCCAGTCGTTCATATGTATTGGGAATGGAAATGGGGGCGGTAATCCCGCCCGATGTGAACTGTTTAATGTTGATTTTAACCCCTAGCTTATCGAGTTCCTTTTGGGTGCTAGGAATCTTGGACACCTTTCCGTGCGGGTCCGTAATTTGCAGCTGCGAGTGACTATAGGACAGTTTGGAATAGGATCCTGCCGGGACTAACCACGTTGCTCCCACTGCGACGATTGTTAAAATGAACAGAATGACAAACGCGCCCGGCATTTTCAACTTGAACTTTTTCTTCGACTTCTGCTTAGCCATCAACTCTTCCTCCTAGTACAAATTTATGTATCCGTTTACATAAACGATTATGCCATATCCCCGGTTTTTGAACAAATGTCGATTAGTCGACAAACATAATTTCATACATGAATTTAAAGGGACCTCACCAACTTAACCTTCCCCGTCGGTTCCCTACCGATGGCGGTTAGACCAATTTCATCAACTCCCCGGGACCACCACGTTCTTTCAACCGTTAAATATCCATTTAATTAATTTTTATACAAATATTATCCATCACCCTTAATCCGGGTAAACCTGCTGAATAACGTTAATTAATAGGTCATAGGTCGTTTCTAACGTGCGCTTATCCAGTCCCAGCCCGTACAAAAAGTATAGGGTCCGCTGAAAGTGAGGGTTCAAAGCAGTATAGGGCATCCCCGCTGGCAACATGCTTTTTGACACCACCGTTTCGCCAATCCCCTGCTGGACGAGCGTCATAATCAGGTCGTTTCGGTTAAGGACGATGGTGTGCTCGGGAATCACATCGTACTCCTCAAAGAAAAGGTTCGTGTAGTGTTCAATTCCCGACCCGGGTTCCCGAATCAGCCAAGTGCCGGTCGGGGTACCAATTCGAACCAGCTGATCGGACGCGATGTTTTTTCGGGCCACAATACTCGTATCCGTCAGCATTGGTTTTTCCACGATCCCCATATCCAGCTTTTTACCGTCAATGAGCCGGGAAATCGCTTCGGAATTGCTGGCTGTGATGTTCCAGTCAAAGTCGGCCAGCTGCTCGTGGGCCCGCATTAAAAACTGGGGGGCGGTCGTGACGGCTAAAGTTTGCGAAAAACCCAGCCGAATAATCCGCCGGTGATGGTCGTCCACGTAGCGAATTTCATCCTGGGTTTCCCGCCAGAGCTGCCGCATTCGAATGGCCTGCCGGTAGAGCACGTCGCCCGCCTTAGTCGGAATAATTTCTTGGCGGTACTTCCGCACAAATAACGGGGTCCCCATCTCCTTTTCGAGCTGTTCAATTCGGACGGAAACGGTGGGTTGAGTCACGAAGAGTTCCTTTGCCGCAATCGAAAAACTCCGGCTTTCGTACACACTAATGAAGGTTTCCAACGCTTGATTCATCTGACTCACTCCTTACTATTGAATATTTTTATTATAACAATAAAAATAATTGTTTTGACTTATCGTTTAAGACTTTTTAAAATAACGGTATAAATTACGGAAGAAAAGGAGTACAACATGATATCTATCTTAAAGAAATTGCCAATGGCCATTTGTGGGTTGATTTTGGGGATTGCTTCCTTGGGGAATTTATTTGTTAACGAAAAATTAATCGGGCCCGCCAACTTTTGCGGCGGTCTAGCGATCTTCTTAATGTTCTTCGTGGTCATTAAGCTCGTTAGTTCGTTTGAAACCGTCTGGGCGGAAATCAAAAACCCAGTGGCAGCCGCTACGCTGCCAACGTTTACGATGGCCATGATGGTCATTGCGACCCACCTCGGGCGCTGGGGCCTTCATAACTTGGGCCTCGGCCTCTGGTTAGTCTCCATCGTGGTTCAGTTCATGATTACCGGGACGTTCATCTACTTCCATTTGATCAAGCCGGAAGTCGGCATTGAACACGTCTACCCAAGTTGGTTCGTGACCTTCGTTGGAATCGGGGTTGCGCCCGTTACCGCGGGCCAGTTCATTCCGGAACTAGGCCGAATTCTCCTGGTCGTGGCGCTGATCTTCTACGCAATTTTACTGCCAATCGTCCTTTGGCGACTATACCGGTACAAGGAAATGCCAGAAGGCACCCTGCCCCTCATCACCATTACGGCAGCCCCCGCTTCCCTATGTCTATCCGGGTACCTCTTCTCCTTTAACCAAATCAACATTATCTTTGCGGTTGCCATGGGGATTTTAGCCCAGCTGCTCTACTTTGCGACCGTCCTAACGATGATTCGGATTTACGTTTCGGTTCGGCACTCCCTGCTGAAGTTCTTCCCGAGTTTTGCGGCCTTCACCTTCCCAATGGTGATTTCGGCCACCGGACTCTTCATGCTCTTCCAAAAGCTTCCATACACGGCGGTAACCCCATTCTTTACGGTGCTCTCCTACGTTGAACAAGGCTTTGCCATCTGTGTGATCCTCTTCGTTCTGCTGCAGTACAGCCGGTTTGTCTGGGGCCTCATCACAGCGCACCATCAAGAATCCATTATGAAACACGAAACACTCGGGTAAGTGATTTACCAAAAAATGATGACCCGGTTTGATTGCACTTTAATCAAACTGGGTCATCATTTTTAGTTGTCATCGGGTTACGCTTTAATCTTAGTATCCGTTGTGGCCATGTAGTCCCGCGTCATGGGTAGGCCGGTACTACTTGGCTGCTTAGTTAAGAGGTACTGCATCACATCAATGTTACCGGATTCAAACGAAGCAGCACAAGCCTGAAGGTAGAGGTCCCACATCCGGGCGAACTCTTCCCCGTACTTAGCAATCACCCGTTCCATGACCGCATGGTAGTTTGCCGTCCACAGTTCCAGCGTTTTTTGGTAGTGGCGCCGTAAGGGTTCAATGTCCGAAAACTGCAACTTTGCATCCATGATATGGTTGAGGTTTTCGGCAACGTTCGGAATGTAGCCCCCTGGGAAAATATATTTTTCAATAAACGGATCTTCTCCGGCCCCATCGTGCTGACCGGTGATTCCATGAATCAGGGCCCGCCCATCCGGCGTCAGCAAGTCGGCAACCTTCTGAAAGTACATTTCCAGGTTTTCCTTCCCCACGTGTTCAAACATCCCGACGGACGTAATGTAGTCAAATTCTCCCCGAACTTCCCGGTAGTCTAACAGTTGGACGTCCACTTGACCTACCAATCCCCGTTTTTGGATCTGGTCCTGCGTGTAGTCGTACTGCTCCTGGCTTAATGTTACCCCGGTGGCCGTTAACCCATATTCTTCGGCCGCCATGAACAACAGGGTACCCCAGCCGCTGCCGATATCCAACAGCCGTTTGCCAGCCTCTGGGTTTAACTTATCTAAAATGTGCCGATCCTTATTTAACTGGGCTTGTTCCAGAGTATCATCGGCGTTAATAAAGTAGGCGCAGGAATACGTTAACGTGGGGTCTAACCACATTTCATAGAAGTCATTACCAATATCATAGTGGCTTTGAACGTCCTTTTGGCTGGCCTTTTCTGAGTGAGAAATTTTGGGCAGGTGCTTTAAGAACGGATTATTGGTTAGGAAACTGTCCGTGGTCCGGTAAGCGGACGCCACCAATTCCTGAATGCTGCCCTCAATCTCAATGTCCTTCTTCATGTAGGCCTCGCCCAACACCAGGGTGGGCTGGTTCGTCATTTCCTTTAGCGGGATCTGTTGGTTGAACTTAATTTTAACCACCGGTTCCCCGTCGCCGTACACTTCCGTTTTGCCATCCCAATAGGTAACCGAAACCGGAATATCAAAGGCCCGGCTAATTAACTGACTGTAGACTGTCTTCTCTAACACTTTGAATCTTCCTCTCTTTTTGACGGTGTCTAAACACAGTTAGTGTGCAATGCCCCCCGAACTTTGTCAAGAAATCGCTCCCCAAAGCGGAGGGGCACAAAAAAGCCCGCCAGCGGGACTTAGTCGACGTGGACCAAGTGCTGCTGGCGGAACCTTTTATGCTGGTATTAATCCAGGTAGATTGGCAATCGTTCCGCCCGGTACGTCCAATCCCCCGTGGGGAAATCGGTCCGGTTCACGGCGTACACGATTTGATTAGTCTTTCGGTTCACTTCCACAAACTCACTGCGTTTCCCGGATTCACAGTAGCCAAAGTTCAGTAACGAATTTTGACCGTTCAGCCGGTAGCTGCTGCCGATGATGTTCGTAAAGTTGGCCTTGCCCAGGGACTGACCAAACGTCCATTTTTGGCGCACCGTCATCTTCTTTACGTTGATGTCATAAATCGCTCCGTTGGAGTACTGCTTGGACGTCTTTTCGGCCCCCCGGGTTACCGTGACGTTATTGTTATAAAATTCCAGGCGCTCGGTATTCCCCGTGAACTGACCCGTCTGAATCAGCCCCGCCGCGTGTTGACCACCGTTCCAGCTAAACGGCGTTCCCACCTGCTTTAAGAGGTACTTCTGATACTTTTTCGGCCAGCCCTGGTGGCTTCCGAAAATCCATTTAATTTTCATGGTCTTCCAGTCTAGCGCTAGCACGGTACTTTGGTTCCGGCCCGAAACAAGGAGCTGCTGGCGCCGATTATCAAAGTAAATGGTGTTTTGGTGGAACCAATCCACCTTCCCGTCGGCCCGTTTAGTCGCCGTGTACGTCGTGTAAGCCGACGCCGGGAAAATTTTCTTTAGGTCAATTACCCGCATAATCTTTCCGGTCCGCCGGTTCAGTTCAATCATCGTATCTTCAACGTACTTTGAACCGCCGTCATCCACGGTCAGCATCAGGTTGCCATCCGGCAGCTCAATTGCATCGTGGTGAATCACCGTGTTGGCGCTCGTCTTATGAGGGTCCTTGCGGGTAGGAAAGACCCCCTTAAAATCATATTCCCGGTAAATTCGGCCGTAGTAGTCGGTTTCAACCAGGGTGTTATACTTTCCGTTCTTCGATTGGTATAAAACCAGCAGGTGGTGATTTTTCAGCACCTTAAAGACGTGGGCAATCGGCCGGCTGGAATACCAGCGAACGTTGCCAGCCGTATCTAAGCCATAGGTTAATCCTAGACTAGAAACCGCAAACGTCAGCTGGTCGTTCCCCTTGCCGAGGGCCATAACCTGGGGTTTCGACGTCTTAACGGTGTTTTGCCCGATTCTTTTTGGGGCCGCCTTCGTGGTTAGGGTTACCGTCTTAGTGGTCACCCGGCCACTCGCCGACTTCGCGGTCAGCGTCACTTGATTGGCCTTGCCGGCAGCCAACCCCGTGATCCCAACTTGGTGGTGGCGCTGATACCCCTTCACCGTATGGGTAATCGTCGTTTTCTCACTGGTCCCAACGACCTTCACCGTTACCTGAGTCGCCCGTGGCGTGGTAAACGCCACCAGGGCCGTCAAGGGACTAGTCTGGTACGGATTCAACTTGACGTACGGACTGGCTAAGGTATTGGCCTTCCGGTGGGCCTGCGTTTGATAGCCGTCAGCCAACCGGTTATCCCGCTTAACCCGAGTCTGACTCATCGTTGGCTGCAAGTTCTTTTTAATCTGTGCCGTGGACAAGGTTTCCGAGGCGGTTTGGTGATCCGACTGATGACATCCCGCCAAAATGGACCCTAGCCCCACCGTTACGAGGGCGGCCAGGCAAATCTGCTTACTTCCCATTCTCATTCCCCATTTTAATTATTCATACGTTTTGGCTAGGCTGCCATCGTTGTCCGGATAGAGCGAGAACCGTTCGGCCCGGTACGTGTAGCCCTTGTTTTCCAGGTTCGACATCTCGAGGTTATAGACCAGGTCGCCGTTCTTCGTGACCTCCCGGATATTACTCTTCGTTCCTAAGCTCAGGTACCCAAAGTCCAACAGTGAGTTGCCGTTATACAGGTACCGGTTGCTGCCAATAATTGGACTAAAGTTGCCGGTACCGAGGGACGCTCCATAGGACTGAACCTTTTTAACCTTCTTGGTCTTCGGGTTAATTCGGTACGTGATTCCCTGTGAATACTTACCGCTGGTCTTTTTATCCCCGTAAGTCACCGCAATGTTATTATCAAACACCTGCAGGTACTGGTTCGTGCTGGTGCTATTGGGCAGTAATATGGCAGCGTGCTGACCACCGGTATACGGGGTCCCCTTATCCGCCGTTAGCAGGTACTTCCGGTATGCCTTTGGCCAACTCGACTTCGTCTTGCTGGAGTAAATCCACCGCCACTTCAGGGTCTTGTAGTTCAACCGCATCACCATATCCTGGTTCCGGGACGAGACCACAATATCGCCGGTCTTTTGATCGTAGTAGATTGAATTCATGTGCAGCCAATCCCGCGAATTGCCGGTTAGCTTCGTGTTGTTATACATACTTGCGGGGAGAATCTTTTTAAAGTCGATGACCCGGGTGATCTTTCCCGTTTTATGATCTAACTCAACGATCGTATCTTCAGAATAGCGTTTCTTCGAGTTCTTCCGGGACGTCATATTTTCCGTCCCATCCGAAACGGTCAGCAGGTAGTTGCCGTTTGGCAGCTGGACCGCGTCATGGTGAATCAGTGTGTATTCATCCGATTTCACGGGGTACTTTTTATTCCCTGCGTTCGCCGAATGGGTTTCGGTCGACAGGTCGTACTGTTTATAAACCCGGCCCAGGTAGTCTTCCTCCAGAATTTCATTGTAGACTTTGGCGCCGTTATTTTTCTTGGCCAACCGTAAAATATGGTTGTTCTTTAGCTGTTTAAACACGTGTTGGTTGTAATCCGTGGAATACCACCGAATGTCCCCCTTGGCATCCACCCCGAACGGTTGGTGCGTAGTCCGAACTAAAAACGTCAGCTTATCGTTGCCCGGACCCAGGGCCATCTTCGACGTCTTGGCCGTTTTGACGTTAAACTTAATTTTTGCTAGGTTGCTTGGCAAAGCGGCCGTTTTCATATTGACCGTCTTCGTCGTGACCTTGCCCGACTTGCTGGTAACCGTCAGTTTGACCCGGTTGGTTTTTCCCGCATACAGTCCCATTACCGGAATACTATGCTTGGTCGTATACGACTTATACGTCGTGGAAATCGTTGTTTTGGCAGTTTTACCCGGTACCGTCACCTTAACCTTGCTGGCCTCCGACGTTTGGAAGATGACCAGTCCGGTTAACGGCGACCGCTTGTACGGATTAACCTTAACGTAGGGCGATGACAACCAATATTTGTTACTGGTGGCCGCCTTTTGATACGTGGCCACCAGCGCCTTTTGACTATCCTGTCTGGTGGTGGACAGCTTGGAACCAAGGTTCTTCTTAATCTGGGCGTCACTAATGACCCCGTTCTTCTTCTGGTTGGCCTTGGAAACCGTCGTCACTCCGTGTGACGCGGAGATGACAGACTTTCCGCATCCAGCCAGGATTAGGCCGGATAGCCCAACCAACCCTAATGTAACCAAAAACGATCGTTTGATCTTCAATTCGAAACACTCCTTTGAACATGAATTGAACATCCCCGGCGAATTTGTGGCTGACACCTCCCATCAGCAATTCGACATGTACTCCATTTATTTAAGGCTTGAATTTTGAAGATTATGTGAAAAAACCATAATCTTAATATTATGGTAATAAAATATAAATAGCTTATAATGAAACGATTTTCGGAGGCTGCTTCACAATTATCAAATCAAAATGCTTCTTCCTTTGTCTTTTCTCCTCAGACTGGTACAGTTAAGGTAACGACTAGTGGATTGAAACGAGAGGAGTCGATTAATATGGTTACTGTGACACAGGATATGAAAGATATGATTGAAAAACAGTTAGCGTACATTGCAACGGCTGATACGGCAGGGAATCCCGATGTAGGTCCTAAAATGACCATGCGGCTCTACGATGATTCCCACTTAATCTATAATGAATTTACCGGCAAACAAACCCTTAAAAATATTCAGCAGACGAGTAAGGCGGCGGTGGCTTTCGTTGACCGGCAGGCAATGAAGGGCTTCCGGTTCTCGGGCCGCGCGGATATTTATTCGAGTGGGCCCTTCTACGATTCCGAAGCGGCCCTTGAAAAGGCTGCGGGCCGCCCGGCACCAAAACAGGTTGGCGTCATCCGTATCGACCAAATTTTCCTCCTGGATATTGGCCCGAAGGCGGGAACCCTTGTGTCGGACTAAAGGTCCATGAAATTACTTCCCGTCCGCACCAACTCAAAAAGCTCATGACCATCGCGTTTCCCCACAGCCATGAGCTTTATCTGAGTGAATCAACGACGCCCTAATAATCAAGCTGAAACACAAGGTGTTCCAGCAGCAAAAAAGAGAGAATGACCCGATCCGATGAGCTTTTAACCGGATTAGGCTGTTCTCTCTTTTTGGTGTTCGGCCGTCTTAATCAGGGTTCACACCGAGCCCCTATTTAACCGATTGTGATACGGCGGCGTTAACGGCTGCCTGTTCCTGCTTAATGAGGTCAACCCGACTCTCGATGATCTTAGTGTCCATCGTAATTTCACGGGTCAAACCTGGCGTGTTGAGTTTAGGATCAAAGAAGGCCTTGAATTCATCTAGCCGGGTCTGCGTCTTGAAGACGTTGGCAATCGACGTAATGAATCCGGTAAATTCCATGTCGCCCCCCACGGTCTTTTCCATCCACGACCAGTCGTTTCGAATCCAATCCCACGCAGCTTGTTGGCCCGCATCGTTAGCTAGAACGGCAGGGAACCAAGCCCGTAAGTCTTGCGGCTTAATGATTTCAGGCTTTTCGAAGTCTGTAATCAATTGATCGGCCTGACTGCTGATCGGGGTACTAGCCAGGGCTGCTTGCAAGTCAGCCTTGTAGCTGGCATCACTCGATTGACTGTATTCGTTGACTAACTGGTTAAACAAGTCGTCGCTGTTGTAGTTCTTAATTTCGTTCGTTAAGACGAGGGCGCGGACCTCAGCCGGCAGATCAATCAAATGGTTGGCGGTGTCGGAGAAGAGCGCGTGGGCCGATGCTTGGGCATCCTTGTTACCCGCATAAAGTGCAGCGTTAAGGATGTATGGCCGCGTCATTCGGTCATCTTCCGTGTCTCCCGTTTGGTTCGTCCAGCCTAACCGGGCAACTTGGTGGTCACTCAATTGGCCTAAGAATGTCTGCAAGTGGCTTTCTTCTGCGGTGTCAGGCAAAACAAATTCCTTGAGGTCGCTGGTTATCCGGTATAACCCGGCCGTCACAATGGCAGAGTGGTTATCGGCAAAGCGTTCCAGCATTGGGACCACTTGGGCAAACGGAATTTGGCGACCCTCAGCTAACAGACGTAAGTCCTGCAGAACTTGAAGTTGGGAAATGGGGTCAAACTGATCCATTTCCGCTTCGATATCAGCCATTAAGGTGTCATCGTACTTCACAATAAAGTGCGAGTTGTTTCCGACGTTCAGACGGAAGGCCTGCCCCGCCTTTTTCCGAAGGTCCTGGTAATCACCAAGCGTTATCGTCTGGTCCTTCATAATGGTTGGCACATCTTCATAGTTGCCGTTCAGTGGAATCTGCCAGAGCCGGCCTTCATCCTGGCCTTCGCCAATGAAGAACTGTTTTTGCGACAGGGTCAACTGGCCGTTGACAACGGCTGCGTTAACAACGGGATAGCCCGGCTGTTCCAGCCAGGAATTCATAATGCCGCCGATGTCTAATCCGGAAGCGTCCCGTAAGGCAGCCCAAAGGTCAGCTCCGGTGGCGTTAGCAAAGTGATGGGCAGCAAAGTAAGTCTTTAAGCCCTGCCGCAGAGCATCATCCCCGATTAAGGCCCGGACCATGACGAGCATCCGGGACCCCTTGGCGTAAACAATGGCACTATCGAACAGCGCCGCAATTTCAGCTGGATTTTCCACCTGAACGTGAACGGGTTGAACCCCATCGGTAGCATCCCGCTGAAGCGCCTTTGGAACTTCCAGCGTTTGGAAGGTTTCCCAAATGTGCCAGTCGGGCTCAAGAGCGTCAACCGCCACGTATTCCATCATGTTGGCAAAACTTTCGTTTAACCAGAGGTCATCCCACCACTTCATGGTCACAAGGTCCCCAAACCACTGGTGCGCAAGTTCGTGGGTCACCGTTGTGGCAACGTGCTGCTTGGTCTGCATCGACGCGTTCTCGGGATCAAACAGCAGGTAGGATTCCCGGTAAGTGACTAAGCCCCAGTTCTCCATTGCCCCGGCCGAGAAGTCAGGGAGGGCCAGCTGCCAGGAATGCGGCAGTGGATACGGGGTCTCGTAGAAGTCTTCGAAGAATTCAATGGCCCGCTTTGCCATGTCCAACGGAAAGTCCAGTTCGTTCATGTCGTGAGCCTTCGTTGTGAAAACCCCGATTTGAACGCCGCTCTTAGTTGTGGTCTGCTTGCTTTGGAGGTCCCCGAAGGCAAATGCAATGAGGTAGGACGACATCCGCAGCGTGGTGTCAAAGTAGTGAACGCCATCGGTCACGTGATTTTCCGGCATGTTGGCAATAATGGTTTCCCCCGGTTTTTCATCGTACTTAATGGCTAAGCTAAACGTTGCCTTAGCTTCGGGCTCATCCACGCACGGAAAGGCCTGCCGGGCCGATGTCGTTTCGAACTGGGTGCCGACGATTTCCTGCCGTTCCCCGTTCAATTCGTAGTAGGACGGGTAGATGCCCATCATCGTATCGGTCAAAGGTGCGGAGTAATCGATGACTAAGGTCACGTCACCGGCCTGGGACAACTCGATGTTGATGGTTTCAGCATCGTTATCCAGCTTGAACGCAACCGGCTGACTGTCCGCCGTCACGTTTTTGACCGTCAAATACTTCTGGCTAATCGCAATCGATTGGTCAGAGGCGTGGCCCTGAATGGTTGAAGTTCCGGTAATGAGTTTCTTTTCCCGGTTAATATCAATGTAAAGATCATAGTGATCAGGTTGAAATGCATCATATAAATGGTTAGATTCTGTCATAACTGCCTCCCATTATTCTAGATTAGCATTATTATACCGCTTCCCGTCGAAAGGTGGGTCAGAAAGATTAGATTTTTATGAGAAAAACAAGCACCGCCGTCAAAGTCCCAGGGAGGACTTGGCGGCGGTGCTTTTAATTGCCTGATATGGACCTTACTGACCATTCATCGCATACCCCTGTTCCACCGCTGCCTTATCCGTTAGCCACCAATCCTGGTGGGTTCGGTACCAATCAATGGTTTGGGCCAGTCCGGCATCAAAGTCGAGGTAGGTCGGCTCCCACCCCAGTTCATCGCGGAGTTTGCCCGCATCAATGGCGTACCGTAAATCATGACCCGGCCGGTCAGCTACGCGATCGTAGGCGTCACTTGGCTGATCCATTTGTTTCAGAATCATCTCTAAGACGGCCTGGTTTGACCGCTCGCCATTCGCTCCGATCAAGTAGGTCTCACCCAGTCGACCCCGGGTTAAGATTTCCCAGACGGCACTGGAGTGATCATCCGTGTGAATCCAGTCCCGGACGTTCTGACCGGTCCCGTACAGTTTTGGCCGCTGCCCCATCAAAATGTTGGTAATTTGGCGCGGAATAAACTTTTCGATGTACTGGTACGGGCCGTAATTATTGGAACAGTTGGAGATCGTTGCTTCCAGACCAAACGACCGCACCCACGACCGCACCAGCATATCGGCACTAGCTTTGGACGCCGAATAAGGGCTGCTGGGCTGATACGGAGAATCAGGGGTAAAAGCCGGCGCGCCGGTTAACGGCAGGTCACCGTATACTTCATCCGTTGAAACGTGGTGCAGCCGGACGTGATGGTGCCGGCAGGCCTCCAGAATTTCATAGGTGCCGATAATGTTCGTTTGCATAAACGGATCGGGATCCCGCAGCGAATTATCGTTGTGGCTTTCGGCCGCATAGTGAACCACCGCATCAACGCCAGCCACTAACTGGTTCACCAGCAGGCGATCGGTCACGTCCCCCACCACCAGTTTGACCCGGTTTCCCTCTAATCCGGCTAGGTTAGCCCGGTTGCCGGCGTACGTCAGTTTGTCCAGCACGGTAATCTGAATTTCGGGGTGGTGAGTCGCCACATAGCGGACAAAATTTGCCCCGATAAAGCCGGCGCCGCCCGTTACTAAGATTTTTTTCATTATTCTACCCTCCATTAGGCTTGGTAAACTTGACCGAACGCCACCACCTGATTAGCCATTTGGTCATCTTGAATGAGGTTCAACAGGTACTTGCCGTAGTCCGACTTCTTAAGCGGCTGCGCAAGGATTGCCAGTTGTCGGGCGGTAATGTAGCCCATCCGGTAGGCAATTTCTTCTAAGCAGGCCACCTTGACGTTCTGCCGTTTTTCAATGGTGGCAATAAAGCTGCCGGCGTCCTGCAGGGATTCGTGGGTTCCGGTATCGAGCCAGGCAAACCCCCGGCCCATCACCTCGACGTCTAACCTTCCCCCGTCTAAATAAACGTTGTTAATGTCCGTGATTTCCAACTCGCCCCGGTCGGACGGCTGAATTGTGCGGGCAATGTCCACCACCTCGTTATCGTAGAAGTACATACCAGTAATGGCGTAGTTGCTTTTGGGGTGCTTAGGCTTTTCCACAATCGACTTAGCGTGCATGTGGGCATCAAAATCAACGACCCCGTACCGTTCCGGATCACTCACGTGGTAACCGAACACAGTAGCGCCCCCACGCTTTTTAGCGGCGTGGTGCAGCAGATCGGACAGTCCGTCACCGTAGAAGATGTTATCGCCCAGCATGAGACAGACGCTGTCGTTCCCGATGAAGTCAGCGCCAATGATGAAGGCCTCGGCGAGTCCATTTGGCTGATCCTGTTCAGCATAGCTCAGCTGCATCCCGATTTCTCGACCGTCACCCAGTAAATCCTGGAACCGGGGCAAGTCCCTTGGTGTTGAAATAATCAGGACCTCTTGAATGCCCGCCAGCATAAGCGTTGACAGGGGATAGTAAATCATTGGTTTATCGTATACGGGAATCAGCTGCTTTGAAATTCCCCGGGTTACGGGATAGAGTCTGGTTCCGGATCCCCCGGCTAAAATAATCCCTTTCATTGAGAACGTCTCCCTTCCTGACGATTCACTCGTTATTCGATGGTGTAACTATACCCAAAAAGTACGGTTGATTTAGGGGAAATTCGTGAAGTTTCTGAGAAGTTCTAATCCACCGCTAACCCACGCCGCTTCGCCAATAATCGGTTCACCATCTGCCAGCAGGAATGGAATTCGTGAAGCCGCATCAGCCAGCTGCCGCCGACGTAAAGGCCAATTCCCACTAGAATTTCAATTCCAAGCGCCCACCAGCTCATGGGCAGCATCACCGTTAGTCCCTTGACGCCGATCCCCATCCCCACTACGAGCAGGGTAATGCGCCACCCTGATTTCAGTTGGGCCAGGGCGCCGAACTGAATAAACCGGCCGGCCACCGCCGCATCGACTAGGTAGCTGAAGGCGGCGTGCGCTACGAGCAGCCACATTAATCCCGCCAGACTCAGGTGCAGAAGAAACGCCGTCCCAAACAGCAGGAGGCCCGAACCCTTTTCCACAAATTCTAGCCGCAGGTTCCAGTCGGAACGTCCGACCACCTGCAGAATATTCAGGTTAAGCGCCTGCAGCGGAAAGAAAAGTCCGGCTAGACAAAGCGGCATCAAGTACTGGGCGGCTGGCAGCCATTGGGGTCCGAACACCAGGCCTAAAATCTGGTCGCTTAAGAGTCCCACCCCAACTAAGACCGGAAACAACAGGTAAACGGCGTGGAGAATGACCTTCTGGTAGCCGTGTTTCAGGGCCGTCAAATCTGCCTTTTGCTGGCTGAATGCCGGGTAGCTGACCTTCTGGATGGCCATCGTTGAGGTATCCGTCACCGACTGGCTAATTTTTTGGGCGTTGGTAAAGTACCCGAGGGTGGTCACGGAGTAGAACCGACCGATGATCATGGTCAGCAAGTTGTTATATAACGTATTGATGAGACCGGCTAAAGTGAGTTTCCACCCAAAGGAAAACAACCGGCTTAACGCCTTGAGGTCCAGCTGTTTCACGGGATGCCATTGAGCGGTTTTCAGAAACCCCACCGTTTGCAGCAGCTGACCGATAATCATTTGCCATACCATGCTCCAGACCCCAAACCCGTTAAGCGCCAGCCCCACCGCCACTATCCCAGCGATAAGCGAGCTCACAAGGTTAATCTTCATCTGGGCCTTAAAGGCCATCTGGCGGGTTAAAATGGTCCGGCTGATTAGGCTCAGGGCGTTAATCGGGAGAATCACCTCCATCACCCGGAGCGTCATAACGAGGTCGGGCGTGCGGTAGAAGCCCGCAATGGCGGGGGCGCTTAAATACAAGACCGCATAGAGTCCCACCGATAAGCCAATGTTGAACCAAAAAACGGTGGCGTAGGCGGCGGGGGTCACCCGGTCCTCCCGAATTAAGGCGTTCTGAAAGCCGCTGTCAATGAGGGACTGGGACAGGGCGGTAAACACCATCAGCATCCCGATCAACCCGAAGTCGGCGGGCACCAGTAACCGGGCCAGTAAAATTTGAATGGCTAACCTTAGGCCTTGGTTTCCCACCAGTTCGACTCCGGTGAACAGAAAACCGGCAATAGTTTGACGGCGCAGTTGATTTGGTTGTCCCATGGGGTGCACCTCCTTTAGCTGGGGTTGACGTCCGGGAGGGGTTCCCGACCGGGTTTGACCAGCAGACTGGCAACGGCAAAGATAATCATGAAGATGGGAAAGAGTTTGACGCCGTTAGCAAACTGAACGGCACAGATGGCAATCAGCGTTAGACTCGTTAGCTTGCCTAACCGCCCCCTTGCCCACGTCCGCCATATCCAGTTCACCATCATGCAGACGTAAACGAGAAGTCCCAACGGTCCCACTTCCAATAATAAGTTGATGAACCAATTAAAGGCCGAAGTAGTCTTCAACTGAGGCCCGGCATTCAGCTCAAGGTAGCTGGACAGCATGTTGTACCCCACCCCAAACCAGTGGTCCTGGTACTGGCCCAGTGCAATCTGCATGTTTTGGTAGCGTTCCTGATTTCCCTGATCCCTTAAATCCAGCGTCTGAAGGGACTCTTTGACGGCGCCCCAGACGTCGTTTTCCGTCATGACCCGCCCCATTTTGGGGGCCAGTATGACGAGGCCGATTACCAGCAAGCCCCCAACAATAATGAGCTGGGCCGCCAGCAGAACCGATGACCCGTCGTGCCGTCGATCCCACATTAACCAGCAGTACATCACCAGTAGAACAACAAGCAGCACGGTATTGGCCGACCGAGAAATCACGAGGAAACTTAGCATCATCAGAATCACCAGCCACTTGCCAAGCGTCAAGCGTTGAAAGTACAACGTAACGACCAGGGCCGCAATCAGGAAAACGACGTAGTAGGACGTTTCCAAAAACAGCCCGGAGGCCCGGTAAGCCGTGATAAAACTCACGTCAGCGTCTTGCGTCTGCTGGGCAGACCAGGGCAGTGAAACGAGGTAGTTGGCCTGGGGGAACCAGGTGTATAGGCTGAAAAATTGCCCGCCCCGCCAAAAAACGTACTGCCCCACCGACCAGAAAACGTTAATGACAATGCCCCACCAGACCCCGCGAAAAATCGTCGGCAGCCGATCAGGCAGGCAAAGGACGGCCAGGTAAACGCCGGTGGCTAGCCATAGACTAATCTGACCGTTGAAAAAGCTGCGCATAATGGTGGGCTGGTAAATAAAAATCGCCGTCATGGGGATAATCGAGAAGAAGCAGACAACGAGAAAGGCCCAGTACCACGGGCTAACCCGGGACAATGCCGTTACGAGCCGGCTGCGATCCGTCATGCCCACCCAAAGCAGCAGCATCAGGGCCACCACGTATACCCACAGAATGGGGGTTTGACCAACTAGAATCAGGTAGACAGAATCCGTACAGGCAAACAGGCCCAAGAGAAAGGCGAATCCGGTTGTCATGCCATGCGTTAGTTTAGCCATAGAGATGCACATCCATTCCGATTAGCCGCCGGTAGACCGGCCAGCAGTACCGCCAGCCAAAGTCCTCCAGTCGCTGAACTGGGGAGAGGCCAAGCCCCGATTGACTCAGCCGTGTCAACTCATTACGTAAGGTTCTCATCCGGCTTGGTTCAGCGTGCCCCCGAATTTCTCGGCGCAGCAGGTCCATCTGATTCAGGTAGGCCTGCTGGCGGGCTAACCGGGGATGCTGACGCTGGCTGCCCGCTTCAATCCGGCGGGCCACCGTTGCAATATCCAGGTACTTAGGGTGAAACCGGGGTTGGCGGGACGCAGAATTAGCGTTCACTTGGTAGTCATAAATGACCGTCGCCACAAACTGACCCCGAGTTGCCCGCTGAATAATCTGGTAGAGGTACCACCGATCTTCGTTAATACAGAGGGTTGAATCAAAGGTCACCTGAGTTGCTAGCGACCGACGAATGAGTTTGGTCCACAGGTTCATGGGAATGGTTCCGGTCAAGAACTGGCTCATTAAGGCCTCGGAACCCTCGTAGGATCCAGCCTGTCCGATGATAACCGACCGGCCCCGCTTATTCCTGGTGACCGCCTGGCCGCCCACAATATCCGCATGGGTTTCAAAGGCTCGTTCCGCCAAGGTCATTAGGTAATTCGGTTTCAGCCGGTCATCAGCGTCCGCAAAGATAACATATTCCCCGCTGGCCTGCCGGAGGCCTAAGTTACGGGCCGTGGAAACGCCCCGGGCCGGCTGCGATAGCTGTTGCGCCTGGAGGGTCGTTTTAGCAAGGACCCGGCTTAGGGTTTTGGGACCTTGATCTGTCGACCCATCATTAATAAAAATAACGTCGAAGTTCGGGTACGTCTGGGCGGCCAAATCAGCCACAAACCGTGGGAGATAAGCAGCGGCGTTTTGATACGGCACAATCACACTAATGAACATGGTTTCACTTCCCCTCTTAATTTTAATGGGCTAACAATTCCCGGTACCTTGCGAGTAGGTCGGGAGCGGCTTGAGTCACGTCGTATCCAGCCCGCTGAACCTGCCAGCGGCCCTGATGCCGGGATGCGGCAGGCATTCGGCTGGCTTGTTCAATCCGGTTAATCCAGACCGCCATATCAGCGTCTAAAGCCACCACCTGGTAGTGATCGCTAATTTTTGCCACTGAATCAACCGCCGTGGAGACGACGCAGGGCACGCCCGCCGCCTGAGCTTCTAATAGGACGACTGGCAGGCCCTCATGGAGTGACGGCAATAGCAGCACGTCCGTTGCCTGTAGTAAATCTGCAACGTCGGTGCGGTACCCCATTAACCGGACGGCATCCGATAACCCCAGATTCTGAATTTCAGTTCTGATCTGCGGCATGAGATCACCGCTGCCCACCAGCATCAGAATGGCATCATCGTGTTTTTGGTGGTACCGGGCAAAGATCTGCAGTAGTTGGTGGTGGTTCTTAGCCGGGCTAAAACTTCCGAAGTGCCCGAGCACCGTCTTATCCGCAAGCCCCTCCGCCTGCCGAACTCGCTTTCTCGTGGCGGCTGCGTATTCTAACCGGTCGAGGTGGATCGCATTCGGAATGACCGTAAAGTCATGGGTGCCAAATAGCCACCGTCCCGCCTGGTTTGAGCAAGCAAACCGGGTTGTCACAACCCGCTGTAGCGCTGGTTTCATTGCGGTTCCCAGCCACTGTTTGATCTGACTATCCGTAAAAAACGCCGTATTATGAGCGTGAATAATCCGAACGGGAATCCCAGCCCGCTTGGCGGCCCGCAACACGCCCACACACTTGCTGGAGGCGTGGGCGTGCAGGACATCGTAATCTGCTGACTGCTTAAAGTAGCGGCGGGCCTGCTGACTAAGTCTCAGCAGGTCCAGCGGCGTTTTCATCGGATTTGGCAAGCGGTGAATGGCAACATCCGGCCCAAACTTATCCGCCATGTCACGATCCGTCGTTTGGTCCAGCGTGAGGATGGTAACCTCGATTTCCGCCGGGTCAAACTGGGCAATTGTCTGCTGCATCAGGGTTTGAATCCCCCCCGCTGCCAGTGTGTCCACAAAGTAAAGTACCTTTAGTCTTTTCATGCCGTTACCCTTCCTTCTTCAAGTTCGGCACCATCAGGCCAAGGACTAGGAGTGATCCGAAGACAAATCCGGTGACGGCGCCAATCATGGTAACCAAACTAGTACTGGTCGTCTTCGACTTATCCGAATAGGACGTTGGGGTAATTGGTTTAACCAAGAGCTGGTCACCTAGCCGGTTGGCCTCCTCCGTAAAGGCGTCACTAATTTCCTGGTTAATGGTTTGGGCCCGCTGTGGTGAACTAGCCGTCGTCACGAGGTGAATCAGGTTCGAATCCTCCTGGTGCTGCAGTTGGACCTGCTTGCCCAACTGGGTCGTCGTCACATCAATTCCGTCTGATTTTAGATGGTGCTGGGCCCTAGACAGCACGGCCTGACTGGTTACCAAATCCTGGTACCCGGCCACTGCGGTATTCAGCTGATCGCCCGTGATCCCTTCCGTAACGCTCTTCTTGGATTGAATGACGAGTTCGCTTTTTGCTTGGTAGTGTGGGGTCACCGCATAGGTCACGATTCCCCAGCCTAGCAATCCGCCAATCAGGGCGAACACTACGCTTAGCCACCACCAGTGTTTTAACGTTTTTGAGGCTTTCGGTTGAATTTTCATGAGGGGCTCCTTTCCGGTGAAATAATCTGCAATCGGTTACAATTAACCGTTGGCAACGGATTGAGTCTTCACTCCGCACACCTCTCGGATAATTGCGGTAATCCGAAGCAGGTCGCTAATGGCAAGGTCGGGATAGAGCGGGAGGGTTAAAACCCGGTTCGCGTAGTCGGCCGCAATGGGGGTAATTTGCACGGTGAATCGGGAGGCGATACCCGGACTATCGCTGGTTAACGGCGAGAAGTATTTGCGGGCGTTAATTCCTTCCTCTGCCAGTCGATCAAACACCCGATCCCGGGTACGCCCGTCAACATCATGAAAGATAACGGGAAAGTAGGCGGCATTGGGTTCGGCCGCTGCTTGAACGGGGTTCACTTGAACGCCAGGAATCGCCCCCAGCTGTTTGCGGTAGGCTCTCACCCGGGTCTGACGGGCCGCAATTGCTGCGTCCAGGTGGCGTAAGTTGCAAATTCCCATGGCGGCACTGAACTCATTCAGTTTGCCATTTATTCCAACCTCTACGGGTACCCCGTCGGCTAACCCGAAGTTCTTCATCTGTTCGACCCGGGTCTTCGTTGCGTCATCCCGCACAACAACGGCGCCCCCCTCAATGGTATTAAAGAGCTTCGTGGCGTGGAAACTGTAGGTGACGGCATCCCCGTAGCTTGCGAGGCTCTTGCCTTTGTATTGGCAGCCGAAGCTGTGGGCCCCGTCGTAAATAACCTTCAAATGGTACTTCTTCCCCAGCCGTTCAAAGGCCTCCACGTCACACACGTTCCCATAAATGTGAACGGGCATAATCGCCCGGGTTTGCGGGGTAATGAGGGCTTCCACCTTAGTGGGATCAAGTGTAAAGGTTTCGGGATCAATGTCCGCAAACACCGGAGTTAACCCGTTTCTCACAATGGCGTGGGTGGTTGAGGCAAACGTAAACGGCGTGGTAATTACTTCGCCATCCTGAACCCCCAACGCCATCAGAGCCAGCTCCAACGCCATGTGCCCGTTTGTCACGAGGCTTAAGTGGTCGATCCCGAGATAGTCCTGCAGCTGCTGTGTGAGTTCTTGGGTTTTTGCGCCGTTATTCGTGAGCCACTTGCTTTGCCACAGTTCCGCAATTTCATTCGCATACTCCGCAAACGGCGGCATCGTGGATTCGGTTACCATAATTTTTTTTGACATCATTGGATGCTCCTTTCAGGGAACTAAGCCTGCGTTTCGGCTGCCCGAACGTGTTGGACAATATTTTCTCGCATATGGCCGTATCTGCGCGGTCCCAGCAGGCGCACGCCCAGCCAATTCAGCTCCGTCTTCCAACGGGGATCGGCGTTAAAAGTTCGGGCGGGAAAATAATGCCCCTTCATCATCTTTTGAACGAACCGTTCGTGTTCATCAAATTGACGGGCAAAATCCGGTTTGGAAATCTTGAAAAGTGGCCGGTGGGTATGACAGTAGCCGCCCACCAGAATGCGGTCGAGCCAATCGGTAATCCCGACTGGGCTGGGTTTACCAAACAGAATTTGGTCGGTCGTCCAACCCATCAGGCCTAACGCCTGGCTTTCCGGCGACATGACGAGGGTTGGGATCCCTTCGTGATGGGAGACGAGCGTGGAACCCGCCGATGAGATAAAGACGTCCACCTGCCGGAAAAATCGCCTTGGAATAGGCAGTAAGTAACCAGTAATGAGCAACTCTAAGTTAGGGACGGCCGCACACCGGTCAATTAACCGGTTTTTAACGGTTTCGTCAGCCGTGTCCCCAATGAGGGTGAGGTGAACCTGCTTTTTTTTGTAACGCTCGCAAAATTCAATCACCGCCGTAAGCATCTCGGCTACGTACGGTTTTTCTAGTCGCCCAATGGAAGCAACGTGGTAATCCGCTAACGGTAAGTCATCGACCGGTGTCGGTTGGCTCGTATCCGCCACGACGTTGCTGTCGGGGGCTTTCAATAGGTACCGTTGGTAATCGGGCACCCGGTGGCCCGGCAGGAGGTAATCATAAGTTACGGGTGATAGGACTGCTAACTGCCGGTGGGAGAGTTTCCAGCCGATGAAATCCCGCTCCCGGGACTTTAAACGAGTATCGGCCGTGTACTCATTAATAAGGTAGACAAAATTTTGGCCGCTCGTTTCCTGAGCCAGCAGTTCTGCCCATAAAGCTTCGGTAATATCGTGACTTTCGATGATTACGTCGTCACCCACCTGGTAATCAATCTCGGTGAGGAACCGGTCCAGAATCCGGCGAACCCGCTGACGGCTGAATAGGCTGGGAGCGTAAGCCAGTTCATAGATGAGGTGATCCCGAAAGGGTAGGAGTTCGGGGTAGACAATCACATCATCACGGTCCCCCATCCGGGAGTAAACGTAGGGCACGTGACCGCGATCCTTAACATCATTAACCTTGTTCCGGGTATAAATTAGGGAGCCTCCGATTTCGGTTCCGCGGATCACGTGGGTGAAAATAACGTACTTTTTCATATTCAGTCGCCTCACTTTTCTTAGTGGTTGTGCATATCACTTGATTCTTGAAGCTTTTTTCGGTTGTCGTCCGTTTGAATGGTGCTAGTATGTCTGAAAAATATGCCGGTTTTGTGAAGAGACTAAGTTTCTACGGTGAAAAAACCGTGAGTAAATACACTAAAATTCACTAACTGTTCATTAAAAATCCATTGCAAGTCAATTACACCCCATTTATCATTAATACCAATCAGTAATACCCGTTCGAACATTCACGAAGGAGGTTTTAACGATGCAAATCACGACGCCTAACACACAGCGTTCCGTCATCTGCTTAAATCCCGCGACCGTTCATCGGCGTCCCCGATACCAATTTGCCAAACGCACGTTAGACGTTCTGGTTAGTCTAGCCGGCCTACTCCTGCTCAGCCCCCTATTCTTACTTATTATAGTCGGGTTAAAGCACGAAGATTGGCGGGCCCCCATTTTCTACCGGGCAACGCGCATCGGTCAGAACGGCCAGCCGTTTACCATGTTTAAATTTCGGTCGATGGTCCCCGGCGCCGAACAGCGGTTTCATGAAGTGGCCGACCAAAACGAAGTTGGCGGTGCCATGTTTAAGATGAAAAACGATCCCCGGGTGACGCCACTTGGAGCGTCCCTCCGAAAGTTCAGCCTGGATGAACTTCCTCAGTTGTTCAACGTTTTAGCCGGGAAGATGACCCTCGTCGGACCCCGGCCGCCCCTGCCTAACGAATACCAGCAGTACACCTGCTACGATAAGCAGCGGTTATACGTCAAGCCTGGCTGTACTGGGCTATGGCAGGTAACTAAACGGAGTGCGGCGGACTTCGATGAAATGGTGGCCCTCGACTTACACTATATTGAAACCGCTAGCATTAAAATGGATCTTAAAATCATGTTCAAAACAGTAGCTATCGTTGCTAAACCCAACGCCGCTTACTAACCCAACCCTTGGAGGTGCTCGCTATGTTAACCGTTCTTGAAGTTTGTGAAGCCTACGGTGGCGGTGTCAAACGCCACGTTGACCACTTATACGACCATTTAAATACTGACCACATTAAAATTATGCCCTACGTGACAACGACCCGGATCAACGAGGCCGCTCCAGATGACTACCTGGTCGATAACCGCCAGTCCGAGTTTTACAAACCCTGGAACCTTTGGCGGGTATTGCGGCAGCTCCACCGGTTAGTCAGGGAAAACGACGTTAATATTATGCACGCCCACAGTTCGTACGCCGGCATGATCGTTTTTCTCTACACCTTCTTTTTGAACCACCAAATCAAGGTCTTCTACACCGCCCACGCTTACTACTCCGAAAAGCCACTGGCTAAGTGGAAGCGGGCCATTATCTTAGTGATGGAAAAACTCATTACTTCCCGGGCCAACTTAGTCATCCACGTTTCCGATGATGAACAGGCTTACGCCCTAAGGGAGAAGATCGTGACCGAGGACAAGGCGGTCGTCGTCAATAACGGGGTCAGCGAGCCAAAGAACTGTCACTACGCGGATAACGCCCCGGTAGTCATCAACATTGCCCGGTGCGACGCCCAGAAAAACCCCTTAGAATTCGTAGAAATCGCCTACAAGGTTCTGCAAACCGTCCCGGAGGCCCAATTCATTTATGCGGGCGGCGGCGTTTTATTAGCAGATATGCAGGCCATCACCAACAACTTGGGGATCAGCGCCAACGTTCACTTCGTGGGCCACATTAGTGACGTTGACCCCTATTACCGGCAGGCCAAGGTCTTCTTGTCCACGGCGCACTATGAGGGGATGCCCTTCTCCGTGATTGATGCGTTAGCCTACCAAATCCCGGTCGTTCTCAGTTCTGTGACCGGGCACAAAGGCCTGGTCACTAACCATAACGGTCACCTTTATACACCGGGCCACATTGATTCGGCCGCCCACCTAGTCACCGAATACCTCCAAGCTGTTGTCGTTGAGGATAGCCAACGCAGCTTTGCACTCTACCAGCAACAATTCCGGCTGGAAGACATGGTGAGTCAAATTGCCGCTAAGTATGAACATGGTTAGCCGACGGACGACCAACTCATTCCCCCAAAACAAATAACGGCATGATCCAAATTCGGGTGGCGTTCACTCGAATTTGGATCATGCCGTTTTTAGCGGAACCGGTTTGATTGATTAACCTATTTATTCAAACATTTTCTTCGTCGCCCGCAATAACGTTGGAATGTCTTTATCGTAACGGGGTGTCTTAACTAAGCGGCTCATTGGAATCCCCGCAAAGTGGTAGGCGGCAATTTCACCCGACCGCACGGCGCTCTGTTCCGTGAAGACCATCTGGTACGGTTGTTCCACAAATTCACCGGTGAAGGCTAAGTTCGTTGAGTGTTCCGGAATCACCAGCGGCCGATCCGTTTTAGCCCGGTTGTTGAACAAGGCCGAAGCGTACGGCATGTAAGCGGGGATGCAGTTAATCACGGAGTCCATGATAGCCTGCTCCTTTTCCCGGATGTTAACGGGGCCGGGATCAACCAAGCTGAGCTGCCCAATGAGTTCTTGCAGCATTTCCTTCCCGTTCATTTCAATGTAGGGTTTATTCACGAACTCGCCCGTCCGCCGGGGGTAAAGGAAGTAACCCCAAATCACACCCTCATTCGGTTTTTGCGTGGTGAAGTGGGGTTGATGATGGACCACGATCGACATGTTGACGTCCGGGTTGCCCAAGTCGGTAATCGGGGCCGTCGATAGAAAACTGTTGAGGGCGTTACCCGGCACCTGAGTGGTAATCCGCGTAATTTCGTTTAACAGCAGGTGGTCCTTCGTGGTGAGGGTAAAACTGATCCACTCGGAGGCGTCCCGGTCGTCAAAAAACTTATCCGGGGTGCCTAGGTTATAGAACTTATCTGCTGCCTTCTTCCAGAGACTGGCGGAAAGCCCGTACGCCATATCTTGTGGGGCCGGTGAATCGTAGTCGCCAATCGTGGCGGAATCCGTGATCGAGCCGTTCGTAAAGATGACGGCCGTGTCATCGTCGACGGTGACATGATCTATCTGACCCGTCTTGGCATCCGTCACTTCTAGCCCCGTCACCGTAATTTCATCTTGCATCGGGCTGGTCTTAAATTCCCAGTCGGAAACGATTTTACCGAACTCGAAGTGTACGCCAGCTTCCTTCAAGTAGTTAATCAGCGGCAGCATAATACTTTCGAACTGGTTGTAACGGGTCCGGTTCACCCCGACTAAGTGTTCAATCTGGGTAAATTCATACAGCATCATGTGCATATAGCGCCGTAATTCTTGAACGGAGCTCTGGGTCCGGAAGGCAAAGGTCGTCTCCCACATGTACCAGAAGTTCGTGGTAAAGATGTGGGGATCATCCTTAAAGTAGTCGGCAATGGAAATATTATCTAACTTTTCTTCATCTTTATCGGGCATCATTACCAGCCGGGAGAGCAGCATCCGGTCCTTGTTATCCAGCCCTAATTTACCGGCGTCCACAATGCCCTCACCCCGCCGCAATAGCCGCGCCTTATCAAAGGTCCGGTGCTGGGCATCAAAGTCCCGGGTGTCTTCTGCCGCCGTCATATTTGGCTCCGTCGCGGATTTCACCCGGGAGAGCAGATCCATTAAATCAACGTAGGTTCGGTAGTTCAGCATCCGTCCGCCACGGGCAATGTATCCCTTGGTATTATCGAGCGGGTGGTTCTTGTTCCAGTAATCATCCGCTTGTTCCGAAGCGAGACTCCCATCGTTTGACCCGTGGTCGTCAACCCCGTAAAAGGTAATGGCGGAACCCTCCCAGTGACCCTCTTGAATCAAGTAGACTGCGCTCGCCATGTTTGCTAGCCCTGCGCCAATCATAATTGCTTTGTGTTTGATCATCTAACCGACCTCCTTCTGATTCGTCATCCTTACGATTCAAAAATGGCGTAGTCCTTTGCGTCATCGTGGAACCAATCGAGTTGCTTTAACACGTAAACTGTCACAGCAGCGGTCACACCGGCTGAGATCATCAAGGCACATCCTTTTTTGGACATCTGCTCACATCCTTTACCCATGACTAAATTTGCGTTGCTTTAACCACCCTTAGCCTACCATATTCCCTACATTTGTAAACCTTGATTTTTAATTAAAACGCTTGTGTTAAGGTAATGGTTACGATTACAAAAGCAAAGCATCCTACCACAATTTATTTCGATAATCCACCCCACACAAAAAAGGGAGAGACCTAACGTCTCTCCCTTTTACTTTTGCTGTATGAGTATCATCGGTTTAACACATTCGTCTTAGAATTCAGCGTTCCCTGGCGTTCTTGGGTAAGGGATCACGTCGCGAATGTTATCGATACCCGTTACGTACATGACGAGGCGTTCAAACCCGATTCCGAACCCAGAGTGTTCCGTTTCGCCGTACTTCCGCAGGTCCAGGTACCATTGGTATTCATCTTCGGAAAGGTTAAAGTCCTGAATCTTTTGGGCTAAGACGGCTTCCCGTTCTTCACGTTGGCTTCCACCGACCAGTTCCCCAATTTCAGGGACGAGCAAGTCTACCGCAGCAACCGTTTTTTCGTCGGCGTTATCCCGCATGTAGAAGGCCTTAATGTCCTTCGGGTAGTCGGTCAAGAAGACGGGCTTCTTGTAAACCTGTTCGGATAGGTAGCGTTCGTGTTCAGCATCTAAATCAATGCCCCATTCAACGGGTTCTTCAAAGTCAACGTCGGCCTGTTGCAAAATATCAATGGCGTCCGTATAGGTTACCCGGGCAAACTCTTCGTTGACGGTGGTGGTTAACCGTTCGATGAGTTGGTCATCAACGTTGTCGTTCAAGAATTGCAATTCGTCTTGGGCGTGGCTGAACAGGTACCGGATGACGCTCTTTAACAGGCCTTCGGAAACATCCATGACGTCCTTAAGATCGGCAAAGGCCATTTCGGGTTCAATCATCCAGAACTCGGAAGCATGCCGGGTCGTGTGCGAGTTTTCAGCCCGGAAAGTGGGCCCAAACGTATAAACATTGCGGAGCGCCAACGCAAAGGATTCAACGGGAAGCTGACCGCTCACCGTTAAGTTGGTTTCCTTCTTGAAGAAATCCTGGGTGTCATCGACGTGGCCTTCTTCATCCTTCGGCAGGTTGTTGAGGTCCAACGTGGTAACCCGGAACATTTCCCCGGCCCCTTCGCTGTCGCTGCTGGTAATTAGCGGGGTGTTCACGTATACGAAGTCCCGATCCTGTAAGTATTGGTGGACCGCAAAGGCTGCGAGGGACCGGATTTTAAACACGGAGTAAAAGGTGTTTGTCCGGGGCCGCAAGTGGGCAATCGTCCGTAAATACTCGTATGAATGCTTCTTCTTTTGGAGGGGGTAATCGTTATCGGAATGGCCCACTTCCTTAATGCTTGCCGCGTGAATTTCAAACGGCTGCGGAGCCTTTGGCGTGTAGGCCACCGTTCCTTCAACGGTAATGGTGGTGCTGATTGGCATTTTGCCTAACGCTTCGTAGTTAGGCAGGTCGCTCTTCATCACAATTTGGACGTTCTTCAAACTGGAACCGTCGTTTAATTCAACGAACCCCACGTTTTTTGATGCCCGCACCGTCTTGACCCAACCCGTTAATTCAACGGGTTCCGTCACTTCAGTATCAGCGGTATATAATTCTTTGACCGTTACTTGTTTTGCCATTGTATCCACTCTCCCTTCAATTCTTCACCAGACGACAAAAAAGACCCGTCATCCCCTATACAGGGACGAAAGGTCTTTCCGCGGTACCACCCAAATTGCTTCAACGAAGCCAGCTTAAAAGTACAAACATACTTTCCGCGGGTAACGTTGCGGTAACGTCTAAGCCTACTGCTTTCAGTTAGAAACAAAACGGTGTTTTTCCAGCTGGATTGCCGCCTAGGTTCCACCAATCCTAAGCTCTCTACGGGCAATTCCCAGCTGTACTCGTCCTTTTTATCGTCGTTAACTATTAAGTTGTTTCAAGGTTAGCACAGAAACGCCGCCCGGACAACCTCCAATCACGCAAACCCAAATCTTTTTAGGGATTTGGGTTGACAATATATCGAATCGACTTATACTGGATAAGTCGATTCGATATATGGAGGTGTGACTGATGTATGAAATAGTGATTCTTGGTGAACTCCTAGAAAACAATAAATCGGGGTATAAATTAGGGTTAATCCTCAATAATATTCTGGGTCCCGGCCGAAAGATTTCTAACGGGACTTTGCATCCCCTCCTGGTCAGACTGGGCAAGGAGGGCGACCTGACTTGGCAGGTGGACCCCAAAAGTACCCGGGGAAAGAAGAACGCCCAGATTACCCCACAAGGTGCCGAACACTTTCAGGCGCTCATGCGGGAACCCGTTCCAGAAAATGCCCGCCGAGACGAGACGTACCGGTTCAAGATTGCCGAACTTCGCCAGGTGGATCCCGAAGTCCAGCTGCAAATTCTGCAGGACTTTCGGTCGGTGACCCAGTCCGAATACGACGCCTATGCCGAGCACAGAGAACACGTCTTAAAGCTGCCCAATAAACCGGCGGATGAAATTGCTTGGACGGCGACTTCCTTTGACCTTTATTTAAATATCGCAACTACCAAACTCACGTGGATTGATAACCAAATTCACCAGCTTACTATGAAAGGAAGCCATTAAATTATGCCAGAACAAAAATCAATGAAGCGGTGGCTCGCCTTAACCGCCGCAGGACTGGGCGAATTTATGGCGCTGATTGACGTTACCGTTGTGAACGTCGCCCTTCCCACTATGCAGCGCAGTTTCGGAGAGAGTTTCAATCAGCTCCAATGGGTTTTAAACGCCTATACGTTGGCCTTCGCCGTGACCCTGCTGATTGTTTCCAAGTTAGGAGACATGTTTGGGTTAAAACGCATGTTTGTCATTAGCCTCATCATCTTTACCGCCGCTTCATTCTTGAACGGGATTGCTCCCAACCTCGTCTTCTTAGACCTATCCCGGGCCCTGCAAGCGATTGGTGGAGCCGGCGTCAGCTCCCTCTCCATGGCCCTCGTTGCCACTAACTTTACGGGGAAGGAACGGGGCTTAGCCATTGGAATTCTCAGTTCCGTTATCGGCCTTTCCGTGGCTGCCGGCCCCCTCGTTGGCGGTTACCTCGTGGAATACTTTAACTGGCCCGCCATCTTCTTTGTGAATGTTCCGCTGGGGATCATTGCGGTGATTTTAACCCTGACGACGGTGAAAGAACTGCCCCATGACGGTCAGAACGATAAGATCGACTTCGTTGGGATGCTGTTATCCGCCGGCGGTTTATTCGCCTTAATTTACGGACTGATCCAGAAGGAGACCAATCCCGACCTCGCCTGGCTTAGTTGGCAAGTTGGCGGTTGGTTGGCGCTAGCGGTAGGACTCTTAGTCGCCTTTGTGATCGTGGAAACCCACCTCGCCCAACCTATGATGGACATGAGAATGCTCACCGACCTCGGCTTCTTAGGCTCCGTCCTGGCCGCCTTTGGCTTAGGCGCGGGAGTCTTCGCCTTTAACGTCTACCTGACCAGTCTCATGCAGAACTACATGGGGTACTCCGCCCTTGGGACTGGGCTTCGGCAGCTCTCCATGTCCGTTTGGTCCCTCTTCTTGGGGCCCTTCATTGGCATTTTGGGCAACCGTTTCTCAAAGAAGTGGATTGCCACAGGTGCCTTGCTCCTCCTCGCCATCGCCCAACTCGTCTTTAACCAGGCCATTAGTCCCACTGCCACCTTCATCTCAATTCTCCCGGCCCTTATTTTAATGGGGATCGGGAACGCCACGATTAACCCCACCTTGAACGCCGCAGCCTTAGAGGGAATTAGTCAGCAACAGATGGGAATGGCTTCCGGAATCGTCAATGTTTTTCGGCAATTCGGGGTAACCTTTGGGGTCGTTGTGATTGGGCTCAGTCAAACGAAGGTGTACGAAGCCCACATTACCAAGTCCTTTAACGGGCTTCATCTACCAGCCCAGATGGCAGATGGGCTGCACAAGGCCCTCTTGGAGGCCGGTCCCTTCTCGGGTCATGCCATCGCATTTAGCCACCGGGTAAATGCAACGCCGTTCGCCAAAAGCATTCAAACGGCTGTCATCAACGCATACGATCACGGCTTAACTGCCGCTTCCTATACGGCAATGGTCCTCATTTTAATCGGCGCAGCGGCCGCAATGTTCCTAATGCGGTCAAAGCCAAGCAACTAGGTCAACCGATCTCATAACATTTTAACGTTACGTTACGAAACAAAAACAGCGGCAGCATGCCAGAAATTAGTCATGCTGCCGCTGTTTTTATGTAGAAAGATGTCTGAAAACCACCCGCCAATTAGCGATAGGAGTCCAATAGTTGGTTTAACTCCGTCTGTGCGGCTGTATCCTGTGAGACAATGAACTTTTTCTGAGGCTCGTATGCTCCAAAGGTGCCATCATCGCCAGCTTCGCCATAGCCCGTCGTTAGTCCCACTGTTTTAGGAGTTCCCTTTAATTCGTAGACGACCCCATTGTTTCCTAAGAGGTACTTCGTAACTGGTTTGTCCTCCCTTGCGACCGTGGAATAACCGGCGGTAGTGCTCACATCTTTCATGTCCTGCTTGCCTACCGAACCATCCTTCGCTGTAAAAAAGGTGACGCCACCAATAGCCTGAATCGGGTACGCCGTTTTACCCGGATGCCCTTCATCCTGCATGATGGCTTTTCCATCCGGTGTGTCCGCGTACCAGTCACCGCGACCACCAGCGCCATGTTCAAATGTCCAGTCGGTTACCGCCATGTTTCCAACCTCGGCGCGGCCAGCTGCCCAACTGTAGAAGGCGTTATTAACAGCTGTCATTTGACCCTCGCTAAGCTGCACCGGAGTGGTTGGACTACTTGATGCGTTGACAGCAGCCGTTGAATCCGTTCCATTTTCAGTGGATTCAGTTCCGGATTGCGCCCTTAGCTGGCTATTTGCCCGCTGCAAACTACTAATTTTTTCATCCTTAGCCTGACCATCATCTGCCGTCTCATTGCCGCATCCAGATAGCATCACCGCCATAAGCAAAATCAAGTTAACACCTAGTAATCTTCTCATTTTCCTCATCCCTTACCCGATATCGTATCTTCCTCCTCTAGTATATCGAATAACACCGCCGCTTTGGCCAAAATTCGATGATTTTATTAATGAAAACAGGTAAGTTTGAGCCACCGACAGCCCGCGCTTACCTGTTAATCGTCTAATTAACTTTTAAATATTGTCGTTCCGCTTCCACCCGAGCTTCAACGGCTTCCTCCTTGGTCTTAAACGTTCGGTTTAAGACGTACCGGTGGTTGTAGTATAACCGGGCCACCCAACGGTCACGCATTGAATCATAGCTCACCCCAGTTGTACCGCTCTGATTGGTCGACCGGACCTTATCCATATAAGTAACATGCCAAGCGGAGGCCAATTGTTCAACGTTCCCCATACGCTGGCGGGTTTCCTCCTGCTGGTAGAATTTTTCACGGGCAACGTCCTTGACTAAGCAGCCGCAACTCTTGGTTATCCCGTGACGTAAATTATATCCGTCCTTAATGCAGGTATTGCCGCAGTCGCACTGGCATAACCAAAGCTTATTGCCGTTCCCTTTTTGACCGGCAATTTCCAGTGCAACTAATCGCCCAAATCGCTGACCTTTTAAATCAATTAATCGTGACATGGTGGTCTCCCTCTTTTGCAAAAAATTGAGCGTCAGCATTTTAAGATTTATACTATGCAAAAAAGGATTGACCTAATTTAGTGGGTTATTAACACTAAATACCGGAATGGCACTTTTTTACATAAAATGTGGACGCTCCAAGACTATTTATATTAAGTATATCTCTTAACGCCATAAAAACAAGTAAATAATGAACCCCAATAACAATATTGTCGAACATAATTTAACCATATTGGGTCATTTATATGGGCTCGTATGTGAAAAAAATCCTCATTAACGAAAAAATTATCGAAAATGGCATGATTTTATGTAAAATAAGGACAAACTTGGAAAATCACCCCGTTTTAAAAATCGGCTTAATGTACTGACACGACAGCGTTAATCGGTATTTTTCATCAACATTCAATGATATTCATTAGCATGTAATAATATGCGATTATATGCACAAACAGAGCCTAACTGACCCCGGATTTTTCGTCAAAATCCGGGATTTTAGTTAGGCTCTAATTTATACCGTTGATTATTTAAAGTTTGGTTTCTTTATCAAGTTTACAATATTATTCGTTTCCCTTATCCTTAGGGTATCTAAATAGACCGATAACAATAATCTAGGAGATGGCTGTTATGTGTACCAGTATCTTACAAATTGCCCAGGATTTGACCCATACCTTTGCGCGAACCATGGATTGGGACGAAATGCGGAGCCAGCCCATCTTTGTCCCCCGGAATTATCAGTGGCGCAGCCTTTTTGATCACGTTCAACACGCAAACCCCTATGCCATTATTGGTGGTGGCCGGGCCCACGATGACGAAATTGATTTATCCGATGGCGTCAACGAATGGGGGCTAAGCGTTCAAAAGCTTACATTTTCGAACGGCACCCGCCGTATTGACGATCCAACTCCAGGTAAAATTCACCTTGCTCCGTTCGAATTTTCATTTTGGATGTTAGGCCACTATCGCAGCGTCGCAGATATTGAGGACCACATTACCGAGATTGAACTCATGGCCTCGACCCACGCTTTGACTGATTACGGTCATCCCGAACTGCACTTTGCGGCCGTTGATCGAACGGGACGGTGTGTCGTGATTGAACCAACTGAATCACCCATGGTCATTCGAGAAAACCCGCTTGGCGTGGTCACCAATTCACGGGATTATGATCACCAACTGGTTCAACTAGCAAAGTACGTGACGTTCACGCCGGATTTTATTCACCAAACGGTACCCTTAAATACGCCGTACGTCACCACCCGACAGTTCGCTGGGCCCGTTCCCAGCGGAGGCTATACCGTTGGTGCCCGGTTTATCCGGGCCGCCTATAATAAGGAACGGGCTGACCAGCCGACGAACGAACAAGAAGCACTAGTTAGTGCGTGGCGGCTGCTCGATTCCGTGACCGTTCCAAAGAGCCTCAGCCACCGCCGAACCTATTCCGTTTATCGCGCGGCGACCTGCTGCGAATCCCGGACCTACTACTTTGAACCTTACCACCGTTTATCACCCGTTCGGCTGCAGTTAACCGATGCAATGTTGCACTGGACCAATCCCGTCTTTTATCCGGTGGAAAACGCCCCGGCTTATTTGAACCTTAATGCGTGATCATCAGCTTGCTTTACAATATTGAACGTTACCCATAAATTTCTCTCAAGCTAGCAATATCCGCTTCGGATAACGTGGTCCGACCTTGATTTTCAGGATACATGACTGACATCGGACTGTCGCTATGGTCTAAGCCGAGGGCGTGTCCCAACTCATGAATTGCCACAGAGTCGCTAAAGGCATCGGCATAGTCCCCGTTCAGCTTGGCCGTCGGATGATTGACACTTGTGGTGCCCGTCACACTGGTCGTTGTCGTAATCTGCGGACCCCCAACCCCTAGCTCAATATTGCTCGTATTCTGACTCATCTGCTTATGGTACATCGCAAACGTAATCTGATTTTTAGCGTTCCCATCCGGTGTAATTTGCACAATTTTAGTCCGGTTATAGACCGCCACTGCATCCAGAAAAACACGCCGAGCAGCCGCCGGAACGTTCTTATCAAACCGATACCGGTAGTGCGAACTCAACTTAACGTCTTGGACGATCGGTTCAATCGGTGTCTCTGATCCGCTATGTTCCTTCTTCTGCGTCGTTTTCGTCTTGGATTTCGTTGCCACCTTGGAATTCGTTGACTGCTCGATCTGACTGAATTGGGCCGTCAGCTCATTGAAGGCGTTAGCGACTACCTGCGGGTTAGTCTTCACCCACCAGCCGCCACCAACGAGTATGGCTAGCGTCATCAGCGTTTTGAATCCTTTCACACGAACACCCCCATCTTCATTAAGCACTCTGTTCGTCTATCATACTTAATAATCCGAAAAATCTCCCGTGATTGACTTAATCATAGGAGATTTTTATAATCTATTTAGCAACGAAGCCTAAATACTTTTCTTTCACAAAAAGCCTTCTATAATAATCAATAAACTACCAACTTAAAAATTAGGAGGGCCAGTATGATGACCATGTTAGATGTTAAAGGATCCATCAAAAATTTGAGTTCCACTACCGAAAATCACTATAAAATTATTCAAAATCAGGAGCCTTTTACCCGGGCATTTCCAATCCACTTCGAACTTGCTTACACTGACTTTAGAACCATTGAGATGGCCTTACAAATGACAGGTGACCAAAACCATTCACTATTGGTCCAGTTCTCTGCCGCCTACGAAGCCGTCTACCAATATGAAAATGCGTACGCAACTGGTGGATTAGACGGCTTCAACGAACAGTTCGGCAACCAGATTCCGGAATACGAACAGGCTAAGAACCAGCTGCTTACCCTGATTAATCAGATCTCTCAGTTACAACCCGTTAATGGTTAGCCGCATGATTGGAGTCCATTCCTATGAATAAGAACCGGCTCGTCGCCTTTACCGACGCAATCATTGCCATCGCAGCCACCATCATGGTATTAGACTTACACCTTCCCCACCCCTCAAATCTTAGGGGCCTTTGGGCAGATCGAACCGTCTTTTTTGCCTATACCATCAGCTACATTCTGATTTATACGGTCTGGTCGTCCCACCATGACCTATTCGAGAAGGCCCAATTCATCTCCATTCGAACGTTCTTGCTGAACGGACTCTGGCTCTTCTTCCTTACGCTCGTTCCCTTTGCCACCAACTGGGTGGGTACCGACCCCGATACGACGTGGGCCGAAGTCTTTTACTGTCTTATTCTGCTGCTTTGGAGTATCGCATTCCACCTCATGGACCATCAGATTGTTCGGGATAACCCAACCGTTCCCCACGATAATTCAACCCGTCCGCTTGACCGCAGCATCATTTACCTGACCTATCTCAGCGGTATTGGTATTGGCATCGCCTTTTTCTCGCCCGTGCTGAGCCTGATCATCGTCGGATTTCTCAGCGTTCTCATGACCCTCCGGATGTTTTCAACGGGCTACCACCATTCCGAAGATTCCCACTAGAAATTTGTCAATCGCTTTTAGTTTATACTAGAAATAATTTACAAATTAAAAATATAATTGTGATAACTATTGGCAGGCGATTACAATTGCGCTATACTTATTAGGTAAGGTATTGGAGACATACTCAAGTGGCTGAAGAGGTGCCCCTGCTAAGGGTATAGGTCGGGCAACCGGCGCGAGAGTTCGAATCTCTCTGTCTCCGTTATCCATTTATACTCCTTAATAACTCAATAAAAGGGTGATTGGAAAGTATTCCAATCGCCCTTTTATTTTAGCATCTTTTTAATAAGTTAATAATTAACTAATGAAAGCATAAGCTAATGCGCTCTTGTCACCGTTGCTATTGGATTCATAAATTCCAACGATTGTACCCGCTGGAGCATCACTCAGGGTAATGGAGAATGTATAATCATCTTCAACATAACCCGTTCCTAACACCTTAGTTTGGTCATTAGCAGAAACCACGGTAATTTTATCACCTGGTTCACTACCTAAACCTGTCAGGGGTTCACCAGCTTTAATCGGATTATTCACAACTGGAGCAGGAATGTCAGCATCTTCATGCTGAACCACTGTTGTTGCCGGCTTACTTTCACCGACCCCAGTATTCTGGGTAACGGTGATGGTCACACCCTCACTTTGCGTCGGAATTTCTACCGTATAAATTCCATTTTCATCAACGGTACCCGTTCCAATTACCTTGTCGCCAACTTTAACCGTGATCTTAGCTCCAGGTACCCCTGAACCGGTAACATGCGTACTCTTGTCCGTTACCTTTTCAATCGTCGGCTTTTGGTTTAGCAGATCGTATCCTGGATCTAACTTATTAGTTGGCAAGTTTACGCCAGCATTGTAATCCCCTACTAGGGACCAGTCAATGGCGCCTTCACTAGGTACTACAGCTGATATAAAATGATAATCATTGCTGACGTCAGTCGAATCAGCAATCCGAATTCCAGTATCTGTCACGGCCTGACCTAAGTCTAAGGAAATATTGATGGTATAGTTAGCACCCAACAGATACGTTGTCTGTGGGTTATCAAAGGAGATGGTTGAACCGTCCGTTGCAATGCTGATGTCATCTTCAGTGTAGGTATGGTTTACTGTTCCCCCACCAGTGATATCACACTTGTAGCTACCAGATATATACTGCTTAAAATCTTTGGAGGCAACTAATGGTTGTAATTCCTTTGGCACTTTTACAACATACTTTGAATCTTCTGATAACGCAGTCCCAACGGATTCACCGTCATAGCTTAAGTTTAGCACACCAGTCGTTACTGTGTTATTAGCTTGCAAGTCTAGCCCGTTAGCGGCAGTCCCACTAGCAGTTAAAGTACCCTTAGTGTAGACGTCCAATGCTCTGGTTTGCTTGCCATCTTTGGTCTTCTTTAAGTTCTGCTTATCCGCTGCCTTTTGCTTAGCAACCGATGTTGTTTGCCCCTTATACGAAGCAGCATCCGCCTGCGTAGTAGAAGTAACAGCTGTAGCTCCTAAAGAAGCAAGAACAATAGCGCTCATTAACGCTGTCTTATAATTAGCCATATATGAATCCCTCCAAAAATTTTTTGGCTCCGCTATCAGATAGCGTTTCCATACCCATAGAATATCACCCCTAAATCTAGTTAGTCAACACTATAATTTGATTTAATTTTATGAATTAATTATGAAATACTTAACTAGTTCATATATATTAGCGTTTTTAAGATATCTTAATATTTCTTAATTCTTAAAAAAATCATATTTATGAACTATTTGTGAATAAATTTGCAATTTAGTTGACAAAAAAAGATGTCAAATAACATTGACATCTTTTCATCGTTATTACCATTAAGTTTATTGAATCAGTCCAAAGGTTGATTGGCTCTTATCGCCGTCATTATTAGATTCGTATACGGAAATAACAGTATTACTTCCTGCATTGGAAACGCCAACAGCAAATGTCTTATCGGAATTAACGTAGCTGATTCCAAGTACATTTCCTCGATTGGCATCCATTACCGTAATCTTATCGCCGGGTGTGTCACCAATCCCAGTAACTTTAGCACCTTGAGCGTAAACGCCTGGTGTCAAAGTGGGTGCTGGAAGTGCTGAGGCTTCATGTTGAACAACCGTGGTTGCAGCATCACTTTCACCTACTCCAGTATTTTGAGTAACGGATAACGTTACATCAGCATGCTGTTTTGGAATATCGATAACGTATACTCGATTAGCATCAACGGTACCCGTTCCGATTACTTTGTCGCCAACTTTAACCGTTACTTTGGCACCTGGAGTTCCAGTACCAGTAACGTACGTACTCTTATCCGTAACTTTTTCAATAGTTGGTTTGGTATGAAGTAAATCATAACCAGGATCTAATTGAACAGTTGGCAACGTTGCACCTGCATTATAGTTACCGACAGCGGACCAGTTAATGGCGTTAGAAGCTGGAGTAACCGCACTATCAAAGTGGTAACCATTAGCAGCACTAGAATTAGCAATCCGAATTCCTGAGTTTGTTACTGCTTGACCTAAGTCCAAGGTAACGTTAATCGTATATTCTGAACCAATTAAATACGTCATTTGTGGGTTATCAAATGAGATTGTTGAACCATCCGAAGCAATACTCATATCATCTTCTGTATATGTACGCTTAGCAGTGCCACCTAATTTGACCTTACACTTAAATGAACCAGAAATATATTGTTTAAAGTCCTTCGAAGCAACTAAAGGCTGTAATTCCTTAGGAACTTTAACCACGTACTTCGAATTTTCAGATAAGGCTGTTGAAATTGAAGTAGCACTGTACTGCAGGTTTAGTTGACCGGTAGTGACCGTATTGTTCGCTTGAAGACGTAAACCGTTAACAGCAGTCCCGCTAGCGGTTAAGCTTCCCTTGGTGTAAACCCCTAATGAACGCGCTGCAGCAGCTTCCCGTCGGTTAACCGTCGTTGTAGTTGCTGCCTGTGCTTGAGTTGCGGGTGCAGCTACGCTGGTAACTGCTGTGGCTCCCATAGTTGTTAAAACCATGGCGCAAGCCATTGAAGTCTTGATATTCAAAATGATTCCCCCTAAAAAAGTGTGTTTGGTTTTCTAACCACCACTAAGTATAAATAATTTTTATATGATATGTCAATAGTTTACTGTATTTTATTTTCACACTATAAATCAATTGGATAAAAACTAAAGCGTTCAATAACTTTAGCCTTAAATTAATGCCGTTTTCGGCGAATATCTGGACTCTGAATCCATGATTGGGGTGAATTAATACTAGGCTTCTGAGTAACTTGGCGTCCATGGACAAGTCGATCTGCAAAGTCAGTATAGGCCACCCAATTAATGGTATGCGGGGTGAGCCGTTCAGAATCCGTCTGCATCAAAATCGCACTGACCCACTCAATCAGTAGACTTCTCGTTCCAATCATCATCTGCCCACTGAGCCGCATGACTTCGCCACGCCCATTCGGAAGCGTCATAAATTCTAACTCATCATCTAAATATAGCAGGTCAGGAACCAGACTATCAAAGGGGGCATTTAATACCTGGTATTCGGGCGTCATAGCCGCAATTAGATCCATTTCCGGATGTTGGGTCAGGTAATCATACAGACTGTCCCAGCCCTGTCGCAGCGTCAAATCAATGGATAAAGTCTCCATCCTGACGTTTAGCTTCCGGACGGAGTGTTTTAACGGTGAGCTTTCTTTTTGACCTAATTGTAAGACTACTGGGACTGGTTGGCGACCTAAGCTGGGATTTTCCATCACCAAGGGGTCCGGCGCTAATGGTAAGTTCAAAATGGCGTCAACGTTACTAAAATAGCTGTATTGATCGTTAGAATTAACGTCCCGCATAATTACCTGCCGGCCTTCTTGAATCGGCAATCGAAGCGTCAAAGCAACCTTGCCGCTCCGGTTCATCAGCTCAATCAATTGCTGATCACTATTAAAATCCCAGGTCTGGGTATCAGGTAAAAAACTCATTTCAGACTCTGATGCCAGCCGGCCCGATTCTAAAAATTTCAGGGCCAGAATTCCACCGTCCCCCATTTTAATCAAACTATGCCCGTTCTTTAAAAAAATCCAATTATGGCCGCACAGTTGCCGTACCACACTTAATCTGTCCATATATCATCTAGCCTTTCTATCGACATTTAAACCAGGCTTCACTATGCTGCTGCTCAAACCCAAAGATTGTTGTAACCTGTCGGCCGTGGACTAACCGATTAGCAAAATAAGAGTAACAAACAAAATTAAAAATCTGGTCCACCTTAAAGTAATTCTGTTGTTCTGCAGGTTCTAACTGTTCCGTATATCGGATCATTAAACTCAAAAATTCCAATATGAGACTTCTATCACCCATGATGACTGAAGCATTGAGAAGCTGGAGGTGGGGATTAATCCTACCGAACTCTTGAACAGCCGAAATACTATTCTCACTAAAATTAATTTTAGAAAGTTCGCCCCATTCATCGGCCACGTACAGGCGATTAGCCTGCAGCGCCTCAAACGGATGATGAAGAAGTTGAACTTCAAAGGGATCCGTCAGCGCCATTTCTTCCAACTCATCGTGTATTAGAACAAACTGAAAGGCCCAACGCCAAAAGCTTTCGGGTTCCGCATTGGGTATAACGTAGAAGCCTGGCCGCTCGTCAAATCCCGTTGTTGACGACCGCAGATACAGGGGCAGCATAACTTGATTCACCGAATCAGCTAGTCGATTCCCCACCCGGATATTTTCATCATGGTTATCGCCCATTAACTCACCTAGCACAATCTGCCGCTGTACGGCCTGGTGAGGCTGAAAGTTAACGGGGATCTGGTCTAACTTAAAAATTGAATTGAGATTCACGATTGAATTCTCCTTTAATGGCTTTTTCTTTCCGATTGACATAACGGCCCTTAAAATAACGTTCCAAAATGGTTAAGCATAACCTATTAACGGATTGTGACTGCTGATTCAGCTGGTTTAAGCGCCACTCAAATAGAAGCTCGCCCACAAACTCTGTCATTAGTGAGCGGTGCCCCATAACCCCCACCACCTCAGCATGCTGCGAGGTCAATAAGGTCAACTTATTAGTCTTGAGCCTCACATAAAAAGGCTCCCTCATCTTAACGCGTCCATTCAGAACCGCAATGGGACTTTTTTCGGCCTGATCCAATAGTTCTTGATGAAGTTCCTCCCACAGTTGAATATTTCCTAATTGATAGGAACTCCGTTGAACCTGAATACTTGCGATGGCCAATTCTTGAACCAATGACTCGTATTCATCAATTGGAAGCTGCTTATCCACTACCATAAAGGGGTGCATTAACCGAGAGAACGTCCCTAAATCTTTAATTAGCGGATCGGGCGCCCAAGTATGCCGAATAATGGTTTCAAAAACATTCGCACTCACCCACCGATCCTTAGTCCTTGCATCTTGGATTACTAAATCCTGATTCTCACGGACTGGCGGTAGCAGCGTTTTATCTAACCCATAGTAACCATCCAGTAACAGAATGGTATTTGTTGTTTCATTCCAATCCCAGTGCCGCATCGTTGGTAGATAGGGAATTTCAGAGGGAAAGGAAAGATCACCGTCAGCCTCAAACTCAATGGACAAGAGAGCTTTAGTCCCGTCATTACCCTCTAAAGTAAGATTCCGCCACCCATCAATGGCGAACTTCCACCAGTGGTCCTTAACACTGCGATAAAATTCCGCTTTATTCATTATAACTAAACTCCTTTAAAGCCACTTACTTATGCTTAAACCATGCCCGAATATCTGGCCGGTTAAAGTAAAATAATGTTGTCACTTGCCGCCCATGTTTCATTCGAGTAGCAAAGTAACGATAAAATATGTAATCGATCAACCCCATTTCAAACGGGCGGATTGCTGGCTTGCCATCTATTTGATGCTCCACTTCCGTTTGGCAAATAAGGTTGGCCATAATACTTAAAAATTCTAGAACAATGGCCCGCTTCCCACCAATTACTCCCGGGTTTAGACCCTGAACTAATTGATTCTCCCGCAGAAAGTTACGCCCATAATCTGGGATATAGCCCGTATTAATAATCGGAATATTTAAATCGGTTAATTCATCACCCATGTACAGGTAACGTTCATCGAACAAGCCAAACGGATTCTTTAGCATGACCACATCACCTAAGTCCACTAATACCAATTCCTCGATTTCTGGGTGCTGGAGCACGAATTGATAAGCCATGACCCACCTTAGCATATATAGCGAAAGGTCCTTAAGTTCTGGAGGCAACGATGCCGTTAGTATCGTCAATTCAGGTGTATTGTATGAGATCTTCGCATTGGTCAGAACATAGACGGGAATATTAAAGGATTTGGTTGACTCAACCAACTTTTCGGTTTTAGGTAAAATATCTTCAACTGTTTTTTTATCTTGTCGTTGGGCATCAAACATATCCACTAGATATTCAGCCAAAATTATCCGTTTAGGAACGGTTGGTTGTTCCATAGTCTTCCCCCATTTCATAAATATTTAGTTTAGTAACCTAGTTATATTATAAAACAATTAAGTTCGACTTTCATTAGATATCACAAAAAAGGAACCCGAGAAAATACTTCTCAGGTTCCTTTATTTTTGTGGTAAATCCACTAATTATTAGTCTTCGTTACGTTTGTTACGCCGTCTCAGAAGACCTAGAAGTGTGGCTCCCAATAATGCTAAACCGGTAAGTTCAGCAGTTGGATCAGCAGCTTCTTCGCCTGTCTGTGGCAATTGTCCCTTATCAGAAGGATTTTCGGATGCTTGACTTGATTCATTCGATCCACTAGCTGAATCGTTAGAACCCGATCCGTTATTGTCATTTCCAGGGTTGCCAGGGTTCCCCGCCCCATTATTACTGTCACTATCATCTACGGAGTTGGAGCCAGATTCAGAATCTGAAGCAGAGTTAGATTCTGAACTGGAGTTAGAATCACTGTTCGTACTTGATTGCGAGTCTGAATCAGATTCACTATCCGTACCCGACTGTGAGTTAGAACTGGATTCACTTCCTGTATCTGATTGTGAGCTCGAGCTTGATTGAGAACTTGAACTCGATTGTGAGCTAGAGCTGGATTCACTGCTTGAGCT
>NZ_QCXQ01000040.1 GCF_003124125.1 Levilactobacillus bambusae | reverse complement strand
ACAGAAGATACGTGTAGTCATTACAGAATCACAGGCTTTGCCTTTGTTGACCAAGATTTCACTCTATAAAACTCCGAGGTTATCACAAACAGTAGCTGTTCAGGGGCTAGCATTTGCAGAAAAAAGCCTAGCTGTGGCAAAGGGAGAGACTCTTCATTTTAGGATTGAACGTAGTGAAAGTAGCTCCTCTTTAGAGGCTAAGATTTCGATTCAACCGGGGACAGGTGTCCATGGTGTCGCCTATCAGGATGAGATTCAAGTCCTTCAATTCCAAGCAGGGGAAAGCAAAAAAGATTTGCATCTACCAACCCTGTATTTCGCAGGAGATAAAACCTTGGATTTCTATCTGAACCTAACGGTGGATGGTCAGCTTGTGGATCAACTTCAAGTCCAAGTTTCATAAAAGAAGAACCTTTGCGCGATGCAAAGGTTCTTTTGGTTATTAGTGACTTGGTAACCAGCTGAGGGTGAAAGTTAGTTGTTCAGCTTTTAAGAGGTCTTGGTGTTGAATAGTTGATACGAGTGTTTTGTCCAGTCGGCATTCTTTGACAAAGTTAAAATGGTTGTGGTTTTGTTTAGTATGGATATCCAGCCATTTATCTTCTTTAGCGAGGTAGACTCGTAGATGGTCAAAGAGAGGGATTCCGAGGTCATAGCTTGGTTTTCCTGGACAGGTTGGATAAAATCCGAGAGCTGACCAGATGTACCAAGCAGAGAGACTACCATTGTCTTCATCTCCAGGATAGGCTTCCCAACTTGGGTGAAAAGCTTTCTGACGGAGCGTCTTGATAAGAAGGGCAGTGTAGTCAGGGTAATCGCTGTAGCGGAAGAGATAAGGAATGTGGAAACTAGGCTGGTTGGAAATGGCTATTTGTCCAAAAGGAGCAGTAGCCATCTCGCTCATTTCGTGAATTTCGTAACCATAGCCTGTTGTTTCAAAGAGGGGAGCATCTTGACAGGCTTTCAAAAGATAGTTGCTAAAGGTTTCTTTTCCACCCATCAGTTGGATTAAGCCAGGGATGTCGTGGAGAACGCCTAAAGTAGCTTGAATGGCAGAGCATTCAGCGTAGTCTCGCCCCCAACTATAAGGAGAGAAGTCAGGGTGAAAGTTTCCTTGATTGTCTCGTGCTCGCATGTAACCTGTCTCAGCGTCAAATAGCTGGCGGTAATTTTGTGAAGCAGCCTTGTAGGTTTCAGCGATTTCTATGTTCTCTAGTTTTTTGGCACAGCTGGCGATACAAAAGTCACTATAGGCATAGTCTAGAGTATGGCTAACAC
>NZ_QCXQ01000039.1 GCF_003124125.1 Levilactobacillus bambusae | reverse complement strand
TTTTGAAACCTGACTATCGTAAACCTTCAAGGCACGTTGGAAAAGCTCTTCCTTGATGGCCTTATCAGACAAGCCTGACAAGTCTTCCATCGTAATAGAATCTTCAGGAAGCAAGTTGTACTTAGCAAAGTTCAAAATTGCCTCTAGTTTTTCATCTTGTTTGGCACGCGCATGACCATCAACGACACGTTCAATCGTGCGCTTAATCATAGACTGAATTTCAGGTGCCAAGTCACGATCTGCAGTGATGACATCGTAACGTTGAGCATAGATAATCTCACGTTGTTCACGCATGACATCATCGTATTGAAGGACTTGTTTACGGGTATCGTAGTTATTTCCTTCGACACGTTTCTGAGCTGCTTCAACCTGACGCGTCAACATGCGAGACTCAATCGCCTCTTCAGACATGTTCAAGCGTTCAAAGATTCCCTTCAAGCGTTCAGAACCAAAACGTTTCATCAAATCATCTTCAAGAGATAGGTAGAATTGTGACTCACCTGGATCTCCTTGACGACCTGAACGTCCACGAAGCTGGTTATCGATACGACGACTTTCATGACGTTCTGTACCAATAACACAAAGTCCTCCAAGTTCACGAACACCTTCACCAAGCTTGATGTCGGTACCACGACCCGCCATGTTGGTTGCGATGGTAACGGCACCACGTTGACCAGCATTCATGATGATTTGGGCTTCTCTATAGTGGTTTTTGGCATTCAAGACTTCGTGAGGAACACCAGCTGCAACCAATTTCTTAGAAATGTAGTCACTAGTTTCAACCGCTACTGTACCAACCAAGACAGGTTGACCCTTTTGGTAACGAGCCTTAACGTCTTCGACAACCGCTTTAAACTTAGATTCGATACTTGCATAAAGAAGGTCTGAGTGGTCAATACGTTGAACAGGACGGTTTGTTGGGATTGGAATAACACGAATGTTGTAGATTTCACGAAATTCTTCTTCCTCAGTCTTACCTGTACCCGTCATACCAGACAATTTTTTGTACATACGGAAAAGGTTTTGGTACGTGATTGAGGCAGATGTCTTGGTTTCATCCTGGATTGGCACACCTTCTTTGGCTTCAATAGCTTGGTGCAATCCATCAGAATAACGACGACCTTCCATGGTACGACCTGTAAATTGGTCGACAATCAAGATTTCTTGCTCTTCGCTCACCACATAGTCAATATCGAGAAGCATGATGTAGTTGGCACGAAGGGCGTTATCGATAAAGTGGGTCAAAGCCACGTTTTCGATGTCATAGAGGTTTTCAAGTTTGAAGTAGCTTTCAGCCCTGTCAATCCCTGAATCAGACAAACCAATAGTCTTAGACTGCACATCGATGATGTAGTCATCTTTGTTCAAAGATTTTACATAGTGGTCTGCCATGTGATACAACTGACTGGTTTCAACCGCATTGGCACCTGATACAATCAAAGGTGTACGAGCCTCGTCAATCAAGATAGAGTCAACCTCATCGACCAAGGCATAGTTAAGCGGACGTTGTACCATGTTTTCAGCGCGAACGACCATATTGTCACGAAGGTAGTCAAATCCGATTTCTGAGTTAGTTGAGTAAGTAATATCACACTCATAGGCTTCTTTTTTCTCCATTGGAGATTTGGTAGCCAAGTTAATCCCTACTGACAAACCAAGCCAAGAGTACAATTCACCCATCTCAGTCGCGTCACGTTCTGACAGGTATTCATTAACCGTAACTACGTGAACCCCTTTACCTGAAAGGGCATTGAGGTATACCGGCATGGTCGCAGTCAAGGTTTTCCCTTCCCCTGTACGCA
>NZ_QCXQ01000004.1:3293-5128 GCF_003124125.1 Levilactobacillus bambusae | reverse complement strand
AAAAGTTGTTGACATCATTTGAAAGACATGTTAAACTAATTAAGTTGCTTCGGCAATTTAAACAAGTAGACCTTTGAAAACTGAACATTGTTTCGACAAACCAATTATTGTGTAGGGCGAATCAAGTTTACTTGATTCCAAATGAATAATTGCGAAGTCAATTCGCTTTAAAGTAACAACAATCGATGAGCTATTCAAGCATCATCTTTAAGATGAGAGTTTGATCCTGGCTCAGGACGAACGCTGGCGGCATGCCTAATACATGCAAGTCGAACGAGTCTCCGTTAACTGAAGTGCTTGCACGGACGCTAACATCGAGACGAGTGGCGAACTGGTGAGTAACACGTGGGAAACCTGCCCAGAAGAAGGGGATAACACTTGGAAACAGGTGCTAATACCGTATAACAACTTGGACCGCATGGTCCGAGTTTGAAAGATGGCTCCGGCTATCACTTCTGGATGGTCCCGCGGCGCATTAGCTAGATGGCGGTGTAATGGACCACCATGGCAATGATGCGTAGCCGACCTGAGAGGGTAATCGGCCACATTGGGACTGAGACACGGCCCAGACTCCTACGGGAGGCAGCAGTAGGGAATCTTCCACAATGGACGAAAGTCTGATGGAGCAATGCCGCGTGAGTGAAGAAGGGTTTCGGCTCGTAAAACTCTGTTGTTAGAGAAGAACGTGGGTGAGAGTAACTGTTCACCCAGTGACGGTATCTAACCAGAAAGCCACGGCTAACTACGTGCCAGCAGCCGCGGTAATACGTAGGTGGCAAGCGTTGTCCGGATTTATTGGGCGTAAAGCGAGCGCAGGCGGTTTGTTAAGTTCGATGTGAAAGCCTTCGGCTCAACCGAAGAAGTGCATCGAAAACTGGCAGACTTGAGTGCAGGAAAGGGTAGTGGAACTCCATGTGTAGCGGTGAAATGCGTAGATATATGGAAGAACACCAGTGGCGAAGGCGGCTACCTGGTCTGTAACTGACGCTGAGGCTCGAAAGCATGGGTAGCGAACAGGATTAGATACCCTGGTAGTCCATGCCGTAAACGATGAATGCTAAGTGTTGGAGGGTTTCCGCCCTTCAGTGCTGCAGCTAACGCATTAAGCATTCCGCCTGGGGAGTACGACCGCAAGGTTGAAACTCAAAGGAATTGACGGGGGCCCGCACAAGCGGTGGAGCATGTGGTTTAATTCGAAGCTACGCGAAGAACCTTACCAGGTCTTGACATCTTCTGCCAGCTTCAGAGATGAAGTGTTCCCTTCGGGGACAGAATGACAGGTGGTGCATGGTTGTCGTCAGCTCGTGTCGTGAGATGTTGGGTTAAGTCCCGCAACGAGCGCAACCCCTATTGTCAGTTGCCAGCATTCAGTTGGGCACTCTGGCGAGACTGCCGGTGACAAACCGGAGGAAGGTGGGGATGACGTCAAATCATCATGCCCCTTATGACCTGGGCTACACACGTGCTACAATGGATGGTACAACGAGTCGCAAAGTCGCGAGGCCAAGCTAATCTCTTAAAGCCATTCTCAGTTCGGACTGCAGTCTGCAACTCGACTGCACGAAGTCGGAATCGCTAGTAATCGCGGATCAGCATGCCGCGGTGAATACGTTCCCGGGCCTTGTACACACCGCCCGTCACACCATGAGAGTTTGTAACACCCAAAGTCGGTGAGGTAACCTTTATGGGGCCAGCCGCCTAAGGTGGGACAGATGATTAGGGTGAAGTCGTAACAAGGTAGCCGTAGGAGAACCTGCGGCTGGATCACCTCCTTTCTAAGGAATATTACGGAAGGCTACACAATCCTTTGTTGAAACAATGGTCAGTTTTGAGAG
>NZ_QCXQ01000004.1:0-3242 GCF_003124125.1 Levilactobacillus bambusae | reverse complement strand
TTGTTCTTTGAAAACTAGATATCATTAATTTCTTCTTTAATTATTAAATAATTAAACCGAGAACACCGCGTTTTTTTGAGTTTTTTAATTTAGTTCAATATCGCTAATACTCAATTAATCACGATTATATTAATAACCGTAGGTTAAGTTAACAAGGGCGCATGGTGAATGCCTTGGCACTAGAAGCCGATGAAGGACGGGACTAACACCGATATGCTTCGGGGAGCTGTACGTAAGCTTTGATCCGGAGATTTCCGAATGGGGAAACCCAGCACACTTAATCGTGTGTTACACATTAGGGAATACATACTTAATGTGAGGTAGACGTGGGGAACTGAAACATCTAAGTACCCACAGGAAGAGAAAGAAAATTCGATTCCCTCAGTAGCGGCGAGCGAACGGGGAACAGCCCAAACCAACGAGCTTGCTCGTTGGGGTTGTAGGACTGAACATTTGAGTTACCAAAGAAGTCGATAGTTGAATGACCTGGGAAGGTCAGCCACAGTGGGTGATAGCCCCGTAGACGAAATCGATTTCCCTCAGTTCAGGATCCTGAGTACGGCCACACACGTGAAACGTGGTCGGAATCCGGGAGGACCATCTCCCAAGGCTAAATACTCTCTAGTGACCGATAGTGAACCAGTACCGTGAGGGAAAGGTGAAAAGCACCCCGGAAGGGGAGTGAAATAGTTCCTGAAACCATGTGCCTACAATTAGTTAGAGCCCGTTAATGGGTGATAGCGTGCCTTTTGTAGAATGAACCGGCGAGTTACGTTTGTTTGCGAGGTTAAGGTGAAAAGCCGGAGCCGCAGCGAAAGCGAGTCTGAAACGGGCGTTTCAGTAAGCAGACGTAGACCCGAAACCAGGTGACCTACCCATGTCCAGGGTGAAGGTGCGGTAAAACGCACTGGAGGCCCGAACCCGTGTACGTTGAAAAGTGCTGGGATGAGGTGTGGGTAGCGGTGAAATTCCAAACGAACTTGGAGATAGCTGGTTCTCTCCGAAATAGCTTTAGGGCTAGCCTCGGACGAAGAATCATGGAGGTAGAGCCACTGTTTGGACTAGGGGCCCGTCATGGGTTACTGAATTCAGATAAACTCCGAATGCCATTGATTTACTATCCGGGAGTCAGACGATGAGTGATAAGATCCACCGTCGAAAGGGAAACAGCCCAGACCACCAATTAAGGTCCCCAAATATGTGCTAAGTGGAAAAGGATGTGGAGTTGCATAGACAGCTAGGATGTTGGCTCAGAAGCAGCCACCATTTAAAGAGTGCGTAATAGCTCACTAGCCGAGTGATTCTGCGCCGAAAATATACCGGGGCTAAGCACATTACCGAAATTGTGGATGCAACCATTAGGTTGCGTGATAGGAGAGCGTTCTAAGGGCAATGAAGCAGGATCGTAAGGACCTGTGGAGCGCTTAGAAGTGAGAATGCCGGTATGAGTAGCGAAAGACCAGTGAGAATCTGGTCCACCGAATGACTAAGGTTTCCTGGGGAAGGCTCGTCCTCCCAGGGTTAGTCGGGACCTAAGTCGAGGCCGAGAGGCGTAGACGATGGCTAACAGGTTGAGATTCCTGTACTAGGTAATGATGTTTGAGCAATGGAGGGACGCAGGAGGCTAAGGTATGCGCACGGTTGGAAATGTGCGTCCAAGCGTCAAGTCTGATGGCGAGTGAAATGCTTGCTGTCTTAAGGACAAGGCGTGACGGGGACCGAATTTAGTAGGGAAGTACCTGATGTCACACTGCCGAGAAAAGCTTCTAGCGAGTCATTATCTACCCGTACCGCAAACCGACACAGGTAGTCGAGGAGAGTATCCTAAGGTGAGCGAGTGAACTCTCGTTAAGGAACTCGGCAAAATGACCCCGTAACTTCGGAAGAAGGGGTGCTGCACGCAAGTGCAGCCGCAGTGAATAGGCCCAGGCGACTGTTTATCAAAAACACAGGTTTCTGCAAAATCGTAAGATGACGTATAGGGGCTGACGCCTGCCCGGTGCTGGAAGGTTAAGTGGATGAGTTAGCTTCGGCGAAGCCCAGAAATGAAGCCCCAGTAAACGGCGGCCGTAACTATAACGGTCCTAAGGTAGCGAAATTCCTTGTCGGGTAAGTTCCGACCCGCACGAAAGGCGTAACGATCTGGGCACTGTCTCAACGAGAGACTCGGTGAAATTATAGTACCTGTGAAGATGCAGGTTACCCGCGACAGGACGGAAAGACCCCATGGAGCTTTACTGTAGCTTGATATTGGGTGTTGGCACAGCTTGTACAGGATAGGTCGGAGCCGTAGAAGCCGGAACGCTAGTTTCGGTGGAGGCGTTGGTGGGATACGACCCTCGCTGTGTGAACACTCTAACTCGCACCACTTATCGTGGTGGAAGACAGTGTCAGGTGGGCAGTTTGACTGGGGCGGTCGCCTCCTAAAAAGTAACGGAGGCGCCCAAAGGTTCCCTCAGAATGGTTGGAAATCATTCATTGAGTGTAAAGGCAGAAGGGAGCTTGACTGCGAGACAGACAGGTCGAGCAGGGACGAAAGTCGGGCTTAGTGATCCGGTGGTACCGTATGGAAGGGCCATCGCTCAACGGATAAAAGCTACCCTGGGGATAACAGGCTTATCTCCCCCAAGAGTCCACATCGACGGGGAGGTTTGGCACCTCGATGTCGGCTCATCGCATCCTGGGGCTGTAGTCGGTCCCAAGGGTTGGGCTGTTCGCCCATTAAAGCGGTACGCGAGCTGGGTTCAGAACGTCGTGAGACAGTTCGGTCCCTATCCGTCGCGGGCGTAGGAAATTTGAGAGGAGCTGTTCCTAGTACGAGAGGACCGGAATGGACACACCGCTGGTGTACCAGTTGTGCCGCCAGGCGCATCGCTGGGTAGCTATGTGTGGATGAGATAAACGCTGAAAGCATCTAAGTGTGAAACTCGCCTCAAGATGAGATTTCCCATTCCTATATGGAAGTAAGACCCCTGAGAGATGATCAGGTAGATAGGTTGGAAGTAGAAGCGTGGTGACACGCGGAGCGGACCAATACTAATCGGTCGAGGACTTAACCAAGTAAGTGGTGTTCTCAAGAAGAGATTAATGATAACTAGTTTTGAGGGAAGAAGTTCTCTTAAGAGTGTGGTGGCGATAGCCTAAAGGATACACCTGTTCCCATGCCGAACACAGAAGTTAAGCTTTAGCACGCCGAAAGTAGTTGGAGGATCGCCTCCCGCGAGGATAGGACGTTGCCGCGC
>NZ_QCXQ01000038.1 GCF_003124125.1 Levilactobacillus bambusae | reverse complement strand
GGTCCAAGCCCCATTTTTGGCGAACCGGCTCAAGAGCCACCATCATTTGGATTGTTGAACAGTTAGGGCAGGCAATGATTCCGTTGTGGGCATCAAGTGCATGAGCATTGACCTCTGGAACAACCAAAGGAACATCTGGATTTTGACGGAAATAAGATGTATTATCCACTACTACCACGCCAGCTTTTACTGCGTATGGTGCATACTTAGCTGATGTCGAACCACCTGCTGAAAAGAGAGCAATATCAACTCCTTCAAAAGCTGTTTCAGTCGTTTCTTCAATCGTAATATCTTGATCTTTAAATTTCAATGACTTACCTGCTGAACGTGCAGAAGCAAGGTAACGGATTTTATCGATTGGAAGTGTTGATTCTTCCAACATTTTTATCATCTGAGCACCGACAGCACCTGTCGCGCCGACTACAGCAACTGTATATCCCATAAATAACCTCTTTCGGAATTTTCTAAAAATTTCTATAATAGAAGTATTATACTACTTTTTCCATGAATTGCAAAGCTTTTTCATCATTTTTTGGAAAATAAAAATCCCCAATCGCTAGACTAGGGATTAAGAGGCATCTTCATGTGATGAGCAGGTTCACACAACTCATCAAGGTCCGCTCCTGCGTTATGACCTCCTTATGCTCAATAGTAGTCCGAAGACTACCTATCGACTCATCGCATATTCTATATTACTAGAGATACTTGATTTTGTCAATAAGAAATTTTTTCGATCGAGTATAACAAAAAACTCTCGTATTCAAGAGTTTCCCTATACATATCATGCTAATTGCCGGGATTGAACCGGCGACCTCATCCTTACCATGGATGCGCTCTGCCAACTGAGCTAAATCAGCTTACTTAAGAAGTATACTATATTCAGAAAAACTTGTCAAGTTTCCTTAGAAATTTTCCATAGGAAAAAGCCAGGTAAGAACTACCTAGCTTATCTTCTTCTATTTACTTAAATCAATTCGACGACCAATTTTACCAATAATAATCGCTCCAATAATCAATGAAGCAAATTCACCAGA
>NZ_QCXQ01000037.1 GCF_003124125.1 Levilactobacillus bambusae | reverse complement strand
TTTTGTGAATTGGCTCAAATTATGCTTGGTTTGGCAAATGTTAACAAAACTGTTGAAGAAGTTCGCCAACATCTTGAAAATGGTCAAGCACTGGCTAAGTTTGAGGAAATGGTGCAAGCCCAAGGTGGAGACTTGGAAGACCTCTATCGTCCTGTAAATGTAGCTCATGTGGTGGAAATCCCTGCTCAGGAAACGGGTGTCATTTCAGCTCTTCCAGCTATGGACTTTGGTCTTTATGCCATGAGGCTGGGTGCTGGTCGTGCAGTTAAGTCTGATGTCTTGGACTATGAAACAGGAATTGTTTTTGAAAAGAAGATTGGAGACTCCGTTCAAAAGGGTGAAATTGTTGCAAAAGTATACACAAATGAAAAAATTCCACCTCAACTAGTTACAGATTTCCAAAAATGTGTTAAAATAAGTGATGAAGTGAAAAAAATCCGTGAAATTGTAGAAATCATCTCCTAAATGGAGGGAAAACCGAAATGAAATTAAATAAATATATAGATCATACGCTTTTAAAACAAGATGCAAAGAAAAAACAAATTGATAGTTTGTTGTCTGAGGCTAGAGAGTATGACTTTGCCAGTGTTTGCGTTAATCCGACCTGGGTTGAACATGCTAAAAAAGGACTTGAAGGCACAGATGTTAAGGTTTGCACAGTAGTAGGTTTCCCTTTGGGAGCAACAACTTCAGCCGTGAAAGCATTTGAGACAAAAGAAGCTATCCAAAATGGTGCAGATGAGATTGATATGGTGATCAATGTTGGAGCTCTCAAATCAGGTAATTTAGCCTTGGTTGAGTCAGATATTCGCGCAGTAGTGGAAGCAAGTGGTGATAAGTTAGTGAAAGTCATTATTGAAGCTTGCCTTCTGACAGACCAAGAAAAAATTGTTGTTTGCCAATTGGCCCAAAAAGCTGGGGCTGACTTTGTTAAAACATCTACTGGCTTTTCAACTGGTGGTGCTACGATAGCAGATGTTAGATTAATGCGTGAAACAGTTGGATCTGATATGGGAGTCAAGGCTGCTGGTGGAGCTCGTTCTTATGCAGATGCTCTTGCCTTTGTCGAAGCAGGTGCGACCCGTATCGGAACGTCAGCTGGGGTAGCTATTTTAAAAGGAGAATTGGCAGATGGC
>NZ_QCXQ01000036.1 GCF_003124125.1 Levilactobacillus bambusae | reverse complement strand
GACTGCCAGGAGGAATTTTCCTCCCCATTTTAGCTCTTGGTTCTTTGCTTGGTGCCTTAATTGGTGCTATCTGTGTCAATCTTGGACTTGTCAGTCAAGAGCAATTCCCTATATTTGTCATTCTAGGAATGAGTGGCTATTTTGGAGCCATATCAAAAGCTCCCTTAACCGCTATGATCCTCGTAACTGGGATGGTAGGAGATATTCGCAACCTCATGCCACTTGGTCTTGTCACTCTTGTTTCTTATATTATCCTGGATTTGCTCAAAGGTACGCCAGTCTATGAAGCCATGCTGGAAAAAATGCTTCCAGAAGAAGTATCTAGCGAAGGAGAAGTTACACTTATCGAAATACCAGTTTCTGATAAAATTGCTGGGAAACAAGTTCATGAACTCAACTTACCACACAACGTCCTCATCACAACTCAAGTCCATAATGGCAAGAGCCAAACAGTTAACGGCTCAACCAGAATGTATCTGGGTGATATGATTCACCTGGTTATTCCAAAAAGTGAAATTGGAAAAGTCAAAGATTTGTTGTTGTAGTACAATCATTTACATAATTTATGTTATGTAAATGATCAGCTTGATTTATTTAGAAAACCGATTCTCAGAAATGAGATCGGTTATTTTTTACTGATGAGGAATTTTACATATAAATAATTGAACTTTATTAAAAATAAGACTATAATTAAGTTAGAAATGATAAAGCATAAAGCTAGAAAGGAGTTTACTGTATCAAATCTGTACAGTAAGATTAAAATCATGAAAAAGAAAACAATAGCAATTATATAGTGAAATGAAATAGAAATAGGATAAAACAATCAGGACAATCAAATCAATTTCTAGCTATGTAGTATTAACAGAAGTTTAGTGGGTGAGATTTTTATTATTTTCCTTATTCTGTTTTGTTTGTAGGTCTAAGTCTTTTTATCACTTTGAAAAACTCCTATAACATCTTTCTGAAAAACTATAATTTTCTTGAAAAATATACAAGTCTATGCTATACTACTAGTATACTTACTTATGGAGAAAATACATGAAACGTGAGATTTTACTGGAACGAATCGACAAACTAAAACAACTCATGCCCTGGTATGTTCTGGAATACTACCAATCTAAGCTGGCTGTACCCTACAGTTTTACAACCCTGTACGAATACCTTAAGGAATATGACCGATTTTTCAGCTGGGTTTTGGAGTCTGGTATTTCAAACGCTGATAAAATATCCGATATTCCTTTATCAGTTTTGGAAAATATGTCTAAGAAAGACATGGAATCCTTTATCCTTTATCTACGTGAACGTCCCTTGCTGAATGCTAATACAACAAAACAGGGTGTTTCACAGACAACTATCAATCGAACCTTATCAGCACTTTCTAGTCTTTACAAGTATCTAACCGAGGAGGTTGAAAACGATCAGGGGGAACCTTATTTCTATCGTAATGTAATGAAAAAAGTTTCAACCAAGAAAAAGAAAGAAACCCTTGCTGCCAGAGCTGAAAATATCAAGCAAAAACTCTTTCTAGGTGATGAAACAGAAGGTTTTCTAACTTATATCGATCAAGAGCA
>NZ_QCXQ01000035.1 GCF_003124125.1 Levilactobacillus bambusae | reverse complement strand
TTGATTTTCATTGAGTATAAATCATTCAATGTAAATGAAAAAAATTCTCAACTAAAGATAAATCGAAATCAGTAGATCGTATAAAGTGAAAAGGAAGGATTTCAATATGACAAGTTTAAAATTATTAAAAGAAAAAGCACCATTGGTCATTTGTATAACCAATGATGTAGTAAAAAATTTCACAGCAAATGGATTAGTAGCACTGGGCGCCTCACCAGCCATGAGTGAGTTTCCAGCAGATTTAGAGGATTTGTTAAAGTATGCTGGTGGTTTATTAATAAACATAGGAACATTGACAGATGAAAATTGGAAATTATACCAAGCTGCTCTGAAAATTGCGGAGAAATATAATGTCCCAGCAGTTTTAGATCCTGTAGCCTGTGGAGCAGGAGAATATAGAAAAAAAGTAGCAGATGATCTAATCAACAATTATAAACTAGCAGCGATTAGAGGAAATGCTGGCGAGATTGCCTCTTTAGTAGGAATAGATGTGGCATCTAAAGGAGTAGATAGTGCGGGCGTAGATAATATTGACGAAATTGCTCTAGCAGCAAATGAGAAGTTCAATATTCCAATAGTAGTAACAGGTGAAGTGGATGCCATTGCTGTTAATGGAGAAGTGGTAACGATTCATAATGGTAGTGCTATGATGCCGAAAGTCATTGGGACAGGATGCTTATTAGGAGCTGTAGTAGCAAGCTTTATCGGACTGGAAAAAGGTCAAGAATTGAAATCATTAGAAACAGCAATGTTGGTTTACAATATCGCTGGAGAAATAGCAGAAAAACGTCCCAATGGACATCTTCCTGGAACATTTAAAGCTGAATTTATAAATGCCTTATACGAGATTACAGATGAAGATGTAAAGGAATTCAAAAGAGTGAAGTAAGATGTTTCATAAAGAATTACTAAAACTATATTTTATTTGTGGAACGACTACTTGCCAAGGAAAAAATCTATATACAGTCGTTGAGGAAGCCTTAAAAGGTGGTATAACCTTATTTCAATTTCGAGAAAAAGGTGAGGGTGCTTTAGAAGGCTTAGAAAAACTTGAGCTAGCTATCCAAATTAAAGAACTTTGTAAAAAATACAATGTTCCATTTATCGTTAATGACGATATAGATTTAGCAATGGAAATTGACGCCGATGGCGTACATGTAGGTCAAGATGATATTGGTGTTGATGAAATTAGAAAATTGATGCCAGATAAAATAATTGGTCTTTCTATAAAAAACGAGGAAGAATTTCAACAATCAAAAGTTGAATATGTAGATTATGTTGGTGTTGGTCCTGTATTTGATACCCAGTCAAAGGATGATGCTGGTGGTGCTATAGGTTATGAAGGTGTTGAATTGATGAGAAAACTATTGCCACAAATGCCCTTAGTTGCAATTGGTGGGATACAGACGAAACATATTAAAGACATTATGAAGACCAATGTTGACGGCGTTTCAATCATT
>NZ_QCXQ01000034.1 GCF_003124125.1 Levilactobacillus bambusae | reverse complement strand
TAGCTTTTCTTGCAAATAGGCAAACTCATTTTTTTCTCTCTCATTGAGATAGTGAATATTTTTTAGCAAATAATCATAACGCAACTGCTCATGATGACTTAAGGGATTTTCTTTACTCATCTTCTCTCCTTTCCATGGTCTGATATTGGATAAATAGGATAGGCACCCAGAATTTTATACTGGATTCCAATCGCTTCTAATTCTTTTTGGGCAAAGTGGACCAAGTCCTTATCGGTATAATCCACATCGATAATGAAAAAGTATTCACCCAGTGCTGTCTTGAGTGGACGACTTTCAATTTTTGTCAAGTCAATTCCTCGCCAAGCAAAGGTCGCCAGGGCCTTATAAAGTGCACCTGGAAGGTTGTCAGGTAATGTCAAGGCCAAACTCATCTTTTCAGTTTGTGCTTGCAAGGGAATCCTAGGCTTTTCAGCTCCTAGAACCCAGAAACGTGTTAAATTGGCTTCCATTTCCTGAATATCCTCGGCAATCAGTTCCAATCCATATTCTTCAGTAGAACTTCTAGGTGCAATTGCTGCAAAGGGCTGATCTGGATGTTCGGAAATAAAACGGGCCGCATAAGCTGTACTAGCTGTTACCTCGATTTGAGCCTCTGGATATTGTTCATCGATGAATTTCTTTCCTTGAGCCAAGGCCTGTGGATGTGAAAAAATCTTTTCAATCATGAAGTGAAGGATAAAAAGTGGGAAGACTTTTTTCAGTTGTAAGCCTTGCTTATTTTTTTGCTCGCGACTTTGCCAGTAGGAGAGAAAGAGAGTGATGGGGATGATAGCTAGGGTTCGCGTGAGTTTGACAATGGTTGCGGATTCGAGGGTATTGGTCTGGTAGAGACTGTCCCAAGCGCTAGCTGTGGCGGTTACAGAGGAAGTATCATTGACCGCAGTTCCTGCAAAGAGGGCGAAGCCGTCATTGGATAGATGAAGCCAGGTGCCGAGGGTTGGCAAGATGAGCGCAGCCAAGACATTGAAGAAAAAGATAACGGAGATGGCTTGGGCTACTTCCTTTTCCTTAGCATGGATAACAGGCGCTGTCGCTGCAATGGCAGAACCCCCACAGATAGAAGAACCTACTCCAATCAAGGTAGCCAGTTTTGTATCCAGGGCAAAGAAGCGCTGGAAGAGGTAGGCAACAATCAAGGCTATTGAAATGGTGGAAAGGATGACAGGGAGTGAAGATTGCCCAACTGCGAAGACTTGAGAGATATTGAGACCAAAACCAAGCAAGATAACGGCATACTGGAGCAATTTCTTGGAACTAAAGGTCAATCCAACATCCAGTTGTTTATAAGACGAGAGAAAGGGATGTAGGAGCATGCCCATAAAAATCGCAAAAACGGGCGCGCCAATCACAGGGAAGAATCCTCCTAAGTACCAAGATACGATAGAAATGAGAAGGCAGACCAAGATGCCTGCTCCATTTTTTGATAGAAATGACATAAAAACCTCCAAATAGAATCTGTTACCATTATAGACCTGTAAACAGGAAAAGTAAAATAGAAAGTGGAAAGCTATTCTCTAATGTATTTTTGCGGTCGGGGGGCTTTTGTAGTATAATAGAGATACGTTTTGAAAGTAGGAGGTATCTATGGACTTAACTAAGCGCTTTAATAAACAGTTAGATAAAATTCAAGTTTCGTTGATTCGTCAGTTTGACCAGGTTATTTCGGAGATTCCTGGGGTCTTGCGTTTG
>NZ_QCXQ01000033.1 GCF_003124125.1 Levilactobacillus bambusae | reverse complement strand
CCGAGTTCTGATTAGGCCCTATGAGTTGTCTGTCAGTCTCTTGCTAGGAATCATCGGTAGTCTCGTCTTTATCCTACTTCTCTGGAGAGGGGGACGAAAAGATGCAGACTAAAAGCAAACATACCAAGCTCTTCTGGATTCTCATTATTCTTGCCATCGGAGCTTGTCTTCTCTACTTTTGGCCCATCACTCACTTGTCAGCCTTTGCTTGGAAGTTGCGTTCCCAAAAGATCATCGTTTATCTCTTGGTAGCCATCGCGACTGGGATTTCGACCATTAGTTTTCAAACCCTGACGGAAAATCGCTTCCTGACGCCTAGTATTTTGGGAATTGAATCCTTCTACGTCCTACTACAAACCCTACTACTGGTTTTTGAAAGCAAGTTTCTTCAACTTGGCAAATCCCCTATCTTAGAATTCCTAGTCTTACTTCTTGTCCAGTCCCTCTTCTTTCTCGCCTTACAAGGTTACTTGAAGACACTGATGAAGCAAGACCTGGTCTTCATCCTGCTGATCTGTCTAGCGCTCAGAAGTCTCTTTCGAAATATCAGCACCTTCCTTCAAGTCCTAATGGATCCAAACGAATACGATAAACTGCAAAATAGTCTTTTTGCCTCCTTTCAACATCTCAACACTTCCATCCTAGCCATCGGTTCTCTGATCATCCTCGCTTTGACAATCTTTTTCTTTCGAAAAGCAGTCGTTCTAGATGTCTTGCACCTGCAAAGAGAAACGGCTCAGATATTGGGACTCGATGTTGAAAAAGAACAGAAAGAGCTCCTCTGGGGAATCGTGCTTTTGACCTCAACGGCCACTGCCTTGGTAGGACCTATGGCCTTCTTCGGCTTTATACTGGCCAACCTCACCTACCTGATTGTCAAAGACTATCAGCACAAGTTACTCTTTATAGTGGCCATTCTGGTTGGATTTATTAGCTTAACCTTGGGGCAAGCCTTGATTGAACGAGTCTTTGCACTGGAAATTCGTATCAGTATGATCATTGAGAGTGTGGGTGGCTTCTTATTCTTTATCTTACTATATAGGAGGTCTCGTCAGTGAAACTGGAAAACATTGACAAATCCATTCAAAAACAGGATATTTTGCAAGGCATTTCGCTTGAAGTCAGTCCTCAAAAACTGACAGCCTTTATTGGTCCAAATGGTGCTGGAAAATCGACTCTCCTCTCCATCATGAGCAGGCTAACCAAGAAAGATCAGGGAGTTCTCAGTATCAAAGGACGTGAAATCGAGAGCTGGAATTCGCAAGAACTGGCCCAAGAACTAACCATCCTAAA
>NZ_QCXQ01000032.1 GCF_003124125.1 Levilactobacillus bambusae | reverse complement strand
TTGGTAAAGTCACTACCATATAGTAATCGCCATCTTCCAAATTGCTGAAGCAGATGAGCTTATGGGTCGTTACCGCATCAGTGGTGTTCCAGTTGTTGAAACACTTGAAAATCGTAAATTGGTTGGTATTTTGACAAACCGAGATCTTCGTTTTATTTCAGATTATAATCAACCAATTTCAAACCATATGACTAGTGAAAATCTTGTTACTGCTCCTGTGGGTACGGATCTTGCAACGGCTGAGAGTATTCTTCAAGAGCATCGTATTGAAAAACTTCCGTTGGTCGATGAAGAAGGCAGTCTTTCTGGTTTGATCACTATCAAAGATATTGAAAAAGTTATTGAGTTTCCAAATGCGGCTAAAGATGAATTTGGTCGTCTTCTAGTTGCAGGTGCAGTAGGTGTTACTTCAGATACATTTGAACGTGCAGAGGCTCTTTTTGAGGCAGGAGCGGATGCGATTGTTATTGATACTGCACATGGTCATTCTGCAGGTGTCTTGCGTAAAATTGCCGAGATTCGTGCTCATTTCCCAGATCGGACTTTGATTGCTGGAAATATTGCTACTGCTGAAGGTGCACGTGCCCTTTATGAAGCGGGTGTAGACGTTGTTAAGGTTGGTATTGGACCAGGTTCTATCTGTACTACTCGTGTGATTGCTGGTGTTGGTGTTCCGCAAGTAACAGCTATCTACGATGCTGCAGCTGTTGCGCGCGAATATGGTAAAACGATTATTGCTGACGGTGGGATCAAGTATTCTGGAGATATTGTAAAAGCACTTGCTGCAGGTGGAAATGCTGTTATGCTTGGATCTATGTTTGCTGGAACTGATGAAGCTCCAGGCGAAACTGAAATCTTCCAAGGACGTAAATTCAAGACTTACCGTGGTATGGGATCAATTGCTGCTATGAAGAAAGGTTCAAGCGACCGTTATTTCCAAGGTTCTGTCAATGAAGCAAACAAGCTCGTTCCAGAAGGAATTGAAGGTCGTGTTGCTTATAAAGGAGCGGCAGCTGATATTGTTTTCCAAATGATTGGTGGTATTCGCTCTGGTATGGGTTACTGTGGTGCAGCTAACCTTAAAGAACTACACGATAATGCTCAATTTATTGAAATGTCTGGTGCTGGTTTGAAAGAAAGCCATCCTCATGATGTGCAAATTACTAATGAGGCACCAAATTATTCTATGTAAAAAACAATGAAAAGAACTCCAGTGAAAACAGGAGTTCTTTTACAATGTTGTCAATTTCCATTTACAGAAGCTTTACCATCCTGAATAGTGAAGATACTTAGATTTTCTGGCAGATTTTGAAGATGGTCTAAGCTTGTTGTTGTGATAAAGGTTTGGATTGATTGAGAAATCGTTTCTAATAATTTTAACTGTC
>NZ_QCXQ01000031.1 GCF_003124125.1 Levilactobacillus bambusae | reverse complement strand
CCTTTTTTAATTCAAACAAAGGAGAGAAAAGCATGATAAACGAAGAAATAAGCAAGGAAGCAGGTCAAGCAGCACAAACCATAATATCATACACAATAAAGGCAACAAAAGAATCAATCAATTTAGAAAAAGAAATAAGAAAAAAGATGAATGAAACTTTAGAAAAAGCAAATGGAAACTTAAAAAGTCTTATGGGCGATGAAATGAAAATAAAAGACCTCTACAAGAAAGGACAACTAGAAAATATAAGCATAGATCAAATCGACCTCAAAGACTTAAAAAAAGAACTAAACAAACTTGGAGTAAGTTTCTCAGTAATGAAAAACAAAGAAAGCAAAAACTATGAAATATTCTTCCAAGCCAAAGACATAAAAGTAATGGAATATGCCTTTAAGCAAGTCATAGCCAAGGAAAATAAAAAAGAAAAAGAAAGTATCCTAAAACAAATAAAGAAATACAAAGACCTATCCAAAAACAAAGATAAGACAAAAGAAAAAGGAAAAAGGAAAGTAAAAGAAAAAGAAAAAGTAAAACCAAACAAAAAAGATATGACCAGAGAAATCTAAAGGGAGTAACGAAAAGTTACACCCTTAAATAACCATAATAACAAGACTTCCGAAAAACAGAAGTCCAGAATTCCGAAAATCGGAAATCAAGAATTTCGATTATCGAAAATCAAGAAAGGAGCAGATATGGCAACAAACAAAAGATACTATTGGATAAAATTAAAAGAAGAATTTTTCACAGACAAAAGGATAAAAAGGTTAAGGAGAATATCTGGAGGAGATACCTATACGATAATCTACCTAAAACTTCTACTACTAAGCCTAAAAGATGAGGGCAAACTCTATTATGACGGAGTAGAAAGTGATTTTATAAAGGAGTTAGCACTAACCATAGATGAAACAGACGATGATGTAATGGTAACAGTAAATTATTTAATCAATCAAGGCTTATTAGAAGTTGTAACAGAAAATGATGAATACTACCTAACTGAAATACCAAACTTAATCGGATCAGAAACAGCCTGGGCAGAGAAAAAAAGAAGATACAGACAAAATAAACAGAGGACATTGTCCTTAATGAGTCCAACCCATGTCCGACAAGAGATAGATATAGAGAAAGATATAGAGATAGATAAAGAGAGAGAGATAGATAAAAAGTCCACCCCCATTTTTTATGGAGAATTCAAAAATGTAAGGTTAAGCAAAGAAGAATATAAAAATCTAAAAGAAAAATTAAACTCACACACAGATATAATGATAAATAAACTATCCAGATACATGGAAAGCAGTGGTAAGACCTATCAAAACCACTATGTGACAATCTTAAAATGGTATGAAGAAGATAAAGACAAACTAAGACAGAAAGGTTTAAATAAAAAAATGAATTATGATGTAGGAGAATCTTTATAGATAAAAAGAGGTGGAAAGGCACTATTAAAGACTTTAAGTCTAAAAAGGTATCAAAGTATGCCAGAGATAAAAAAATATAAATATGACACTTTAAAGGCGATTAGAAAATTAAAGAAATGCTAGAAGACTTTTAGATGACAGTTACCAAGAGGATCTAATTTTCACTGCTACTTATGCAGTGGGAATTGGACCTTTTTATATAAGCAAATTCTATTTCAAAATTGGTTACCAAGAAAGACTTCTTTTCACTGTTAAGTATAATAGGGTAATTTATAGAATTTTGTTACATCAAGATAAATATTTTCTGATGGTCAAATTTTAAAAAGATTAATAACTCTC
>NZ_QCXQ01000030.1 GCF_003124125.1 Levilactobacillus bambusae | reverse complement strand
GTAGCAACCTCTTTAGAACATATTGGAAAGTTTGCAAGAATCGATAAAGACTATGATGGTGTTGTGGCTGGTGGATTTATTTTCCAATTAACACCATTCGAAAGTTCAGAGATTATTTCAAAATTTCTATTATTTAACTTGTCCTCTCCGTTATTTTATAAACAATTGAAAGCAATAACTAAACTATCAGGTCAAGCTTTATATAATATTCCTAAAACTACACTAAGCGAGCTATTAATTCCGTTAGCTCCTTTTGAGGAACAGGAACTTATTACTCAAAAAGTTGAGAAACTTTTTGAAAAAGTAAATCAACTTTGGAAATGATTCTTTTCATCTCTTCATGATTAGAAATAGGGCTTAATAATTCGGAGATACTGGTACTATTTAATGTTTTCCCTTTGATAGCATCTTTTGAATCACCTAAAGTAGAGATAAGTGGCAAAAATATCATTAAGTAATCTCTGATAATATTTTCTTTGTTAGCATAGGGGAATATCGATATAATGGCTTCATTATGAGTGGCAGGAATATCCAATATGGCAACTTTTCCAATAGATAATTTAAAACTCATTAATAAAGTTCCTTTAGGTGAAATGTCTATTTTCTTTGATTTTAATGCTAATTTAGAAATAGATTCTCTCGTATTAGTTACATAACCAGATATAGGCATATCTGATATAGATACCCAGGGTATTTCAGTTCCCCAAAAAGTAGCTTCACTGCGTGGAGGAGTTTTTCCTATTCTGAAGTTAACTAGGCTAGCAAATTTAATATATCTCCATGCTTCTGGGATTTCATATATAGGATAAGAGGTTGTTTCGTCTTTGTTCCCATAATAAGAGTTATCATCTCCTTGGGAAACAATAGAAATGTCCAAATCTTTCTTTTTAATCTTGCCTTCTTCAAAGAGTTTTTGTTTTTCTGCTCGTATTTTTTCAAGTAAAACTTCGACTGATTCATCATTTGGGTCTTGTTCAACTAATTTTCCTTGCATAGCATATTGAAGAATAGATTTTTTTAGTTTATCTGGAAATTCTTTATCTAGCTGTTCTAGTCTATTATAACTTTCAGCATATTCATCTACTTTTTCTAAAGCTGATTCGATTGCTTCTATTATGCGTTGTTGTTCAGCTAGCGGAGGGAGAGGGATAAGAATAGAAGCAACTTTATCACTATTCAAGTTTTTCACAACAGCTCCACTAATTAGAGATAGAAATTGAGAATAAACTACATTTGATGAAAGAATATAGAATAGGTAATCTTTATTTAATGAGTTTTCATAGTTCGAAATAGCCAACCATCCATCGTGTATTGCACCATCAACATTCAAAATATAAGGTCTACCAAAACTCATAGAATTAGTTAACAAAAATGTACCTTTTTTTACAAATCTAGTTT
>NZ_QCXQ01000029.1 GCF_003124125.1 Levilactobacillus bambusae | reverse complement strand
CAAAGATTGGGATATAAGAAAAAAGTTTGCGCTCCATGAGCTCTGAGATGATATTTAAGAGTCCTTGCTTCATATACAATCGATTGTGTACTAACTCTTTAAATTCTTTGGATTTTTCGAGTAAGGAGGTTGATAAAAAGATCAGATCTTGATTGCTCAAGAAGGGCAGAGTATTGCAAAAGAGATAGAGTTCAAACCAGGTCCAAGACTCGATAGCATAGAGATAGGTGGTCAAAAACTCGCTATCCTCCTCTGCTAGTGGGTAGCTTTTATTTAGTGAGTGGATGGCATCTTTGATCACGATGGCATTCAAACGACGATAGGTCTGCGCCATCTGTTCTTGATCGACTTCCTCCAATAGCTGCTCTAAAGCAGCTATATCCTGATGGGCAAAGCGATTCACAACCTTTCGACCGATTCGCATATGTGGAGATTCTTGATAGTTGTTGAGCTTGTGCCCAAACTCATCAAAGGTCACATTTATACCTTGGATAGCTAGAATCAACTTATCCGCAGACAGCATAGACTGCCCTAGTTCAAACTTGGACAACTGAGAAGCTGTTAGACCCTCACAAGCCACATCTGTCTGCTTAAGCTTTCTCGCCAAACGTAATTCCTTGTAAAATTCCCCCAGTTCCATTCTCTCAATCATCTGACCACCTCCTAGCTTTTGCATATTATATCATTATTTACAATCATTTGTCAAAATATTCTGATATTTAAGAGGGCAAAAAAGCCAGCCTTAAGCTGACTCTAAAAGGACCGAGCCTTGTACAATACAGAACTCAATCCTCGTTCTAAATAGAATGTCTAACTTTTTTGGGCAGTACACGAGCTTGGGGAACAGCCACTGGAACGATGAGGTGTGAGCTCAAAATATCCTCCAGTTATGTTTTTCCTAATAGTATACCGGAAGAGTGAAAGGATTTTATAATGGAGCGGTTACAAAGAACCTACTTTCTATTAAACAGTATACTATGAAAATGTGAAAATTTAACATTTTTTTGTACAAATTTTATAAATTATTGCCTTTTTAATATCAATAGTTAATCTCTTATCCAGATCCCCCTTGTGTAAACTTTATCTTTATAAGCTTCAAGGCCCCTATCCCATCTATTTGCAACAATTAGATCACTTTGTTTTGTAAATAGTTCAAAATTCTTTTCAATAATTACGTTATCTATACTAACGTTTAAATTTGGTTCATATACTAAAATTTTTATACCGACAATCAATAGTTCATTAATTATACTTAAAATAGCTGACTCTTTGTAATTATCTGAATTATATTTCATCCCCA
>NZ_QCXQ01000003.1:27209-197326 GCF_003124125.1 Levilactobacillus bambusae | reverse complement strand
GATAGGACGTTGCCGCGCAACTAACGTTGAATTTCGATTTTATCGAAGTTCAACGTTTTTTTTAAACCTTAAACCAAAAAAACACGAAAATTTCAGGGGAGCAATTCGAATTTCGTCCGGTTTATGGTATCCTAGATAGGAAGAATGCTAAGACAGAATAAGGATTGGTGAGAAAATGAAGAAATACCATCGTTTTCGGTTATCGTTAGGATGGCAAATCTGGATTGGATTAGGGTTAGGGGTTCTTTTGGGGGTTGTCTTTTACCAGAATAAAATGGCAATTACCGCAATGGAAAGTATTGGAACCATGTTTATTAACTTGATCCAAATGATTGTCTTACCCATTGTGGTTTCTTGTTTAACCGTTGGGATTGCAAACATGGGGGACATTAAGAAACTGGGCCGAGTAGGTGGAAAGGCCATCATCTACTTTGAAGTCATGACAACCATTGCACTTGCACTGGGGCTAGTCGTGGGAAACATTTTTCACCCAGGAACGTTTGTTGATATTCATTCCCTGCACAGTTCAAATATTAGTCAGTATTTGTCTTCGGCTAAAGCAGCTAACCATACTGGCTTATGGGGCACCATTATTGGGATTATTCCAACTAATATTTTTAAATCATTATCAGCCGGCGATATGATGCCGGTGATCCTGTTCTCCGTGTTCTTTGGTCTTGGGACTGCGGCCATTGGCGAACGGGGCAAAATTATTACTGATTTTCTCCAGGCGGTTTCAGAGGTCATGTTTAAGATCACGAACTGGATTATGCATTTGGCTCCCCTGGGGGTATGTGCCCTCATTGGGAATACGATTGCTCAGATGGGGCTAAGTTCCTTAATTCCACTAGGCTACTTTATTTTACTGGTTTATGCCACGATGGCGGTCTTTGTAGCCATCTTTATGAGTCTAGCCGGCTACTTTTTCCACGTTCGGTTCTGGGAGTTAATGCGGGTAATTAAGGATGAAGCCGTATTGGCCTTTTCGACTGCTAGTTCAGAAGCGGCCCTCCCTAAAATGATGGATAAGATGGAAAACTACGGGGTTTCCCGCAGCATTGTGTCCTTTGTGATTCCGACCGGATATACGTTTAACCTTGATGGTTCGGCCATTTATCAGTCCATTGCGGCGCTGTTCCTAGCCCAGGCCTACCACATTAATCTGAGCCTGGGCCAGCAGATTACGCTGTTAGTCGTTCTCATGATTACGTCGAAGGGAATGGCGGGGGTTCCCAGTGCCTCATTTGTGGTGCTGCTGGCGACGATTCCAACCGTTGGGATTCCGATTGCGGGAATGACGTTCATTGCGGGAATTGATCGGGTGATTGACATGGGGCGGACCTGTGTGAATGTAATTGGAAACTCGCTGGCAACCGTGATTATTGGGAAATCAGAAAATGAATACGACGCTGAAAAAAATGAAGCGTTTGTCCGGAAGTACTTAGGTGATAATGCGGCTGACCACGCCGTTGAAAATAGTTAATTAAAAAGCCGTGAAGCTGATAGTAATCAGTTTCACGGCTTTTACTTGCATGATTAGGAGATCACTTACCTCCCAAGCATTATAATGAGTAAGTTTTGGGTGAGAACTTAGTGTCAAACGGATTCGGGTTCGGGTGATTCCCATCAGCCTTAGACCGTTTCGGTTCGTTACTGAATTCCCGTGACTGTGATATGAAGATCGTTGAACCACCAGGCACCCTAATTTCCGGGTACGTCAGTAATGAAGATTAGGCTCCCAACGCAGTTCCCTACGATGTGAAGCGCACCATGACTCGCACGTCAATGCATCTTTGCCATTCTGGTGAACTGAGACTTAATCCCATTGCTCAAGCTTTTTCTGGTGTTAGAACCGGACTTTTGTGACCGTTAAACTCAGTCTGCTGCTTCAAATTGATAGCAAAATCAATTGCAGCCTAATCTTGAAAGTCGGCGCTAACGTTCAGATTGTCATACCACCGTTTCAAGCAGAAACGATGAGCAAGGGAAAGCCTAGCTATGGAATCAAGCCTCGCTGCGCAACGAGTGATGAACACTGGCTACGCTTTCCCTGCCGCTCGTTAGGAGTCGCTCCGGGGTCTAAATCGATTATTGACATTGTCATTGTTCATCACCACCTTTGGTTAGTTTGGTAAACAAAAAGTGCGCTTAACCGATTGGCTAAGTGCACTCCAAAAAAGAACTTTTAGCCAATCGTTGAGTTTTAGCACTATACGGCGTAGTTACAAGCAATTGTAACAGCTACGTTAGTTTATGCCTTGCTTTGACATAAACTGCTGACTCATTGGCGTTTCTCGACGTTTCTGAGTAGTAGCATTTTCCGTATAGGAGCCTCACCTAACAGCTTCTCTTTATTTACCTTACCTGTATTATAACGGGATCGGTTACTATTTTCAACCCGCCTGCTTACATTTTCATTCCCATTTTTTTGTAGGAATCCATGCCGGGCAACCACACGTCTTGAACGTTTTCGTGGCGTTCCTTAGCAAATGCGTTCATTAGGGTATCCATGTCCATCAGTTTATACGTTTGGGGGTGGTTCGGGTCGTAAGCCTCAATTTGGGCCATCATCCCACCGTCTTCATGTTCAATAATGTGGCAGTGGTACATGTAGACCCCCGTCATTTGGAATTGGACCTTTAACCGTACCGTTTCACCAGGATTGACGGCAATCGTGTCTTTGAGGCCGAATTCGTTGGGGTTAGGTTCGTGACCGTTCCGGGAAACGACGGTAAATAGTGTTCCGTGCATGTGGTAAGGGTGCAGCATCCCGCCGTCCATTTCGTTCGTGTTCGTCACGTCCCAGTATTCGACGTTGCCCACCTGTTGCTTATCATCGATTCGCTGCATGTCAAACTTCTTCCCGTTCAGTTCAACTTCTTCGTCCATTCCGGACATTACCGCTTGGTGAACGTGGGTTCCAGGGGTCACATCAGGGTTTGGAATATCGACTAAGTGGTCGGGCAGCTTCCGGTCCTCTGGTTCAAACGAGTGGATTCGGAAGTTAATGAGGGGAGCGTCATCGGAGTATAGGGTCACGGTGTCGCCTTCCTTGTAGTCGCTAAAATCAATGATGATTTCGGCCCGTTCTGCGGCGGTCATCATGAGCCGATTCAGGTAAACGGGTTTTGGCAGGATACCCCCGTCCGTTGCGATTTGGGCAAACGGCAGGTCATCAGTCAAGTGGAGCCGCCACTCACGCCGGTTTGCGCCATCCAATAGGCGTAACCGAACTCGCTGGGTGGTCACGTCAAAGTAGGGGTTAATGGTCCCGTTAATCACTGCGGTTGGGCCCTGGGCACCATCAGGATCATAGTCGGCCCGGTAATCCAGCTGGTTATTTTCGTGGAACTTCCGGTCCTGCAAGATTACGGGAATGTCGTCAACCCCGTAGTTGCGTGGAAACGGCAGCTTAGCTTCCACGTCATCCTTAACCAGAACCATACCGGCTAATCCCTTCCAAACCTGTTCGGCTGTGGCTGGGCAAGGGTGAGCGTGCAGCCATAATGTGGCTGCAGGCTGATCCACCTTAAAATCAATGTGCGAGGTTTCGCCGGGGTACACGGGAGCGTGGCAGCCGCCATCGATAATGGGACCGGAGACGTTCAGACCGTGCCAGTGGAAGGTGGTCAATTCAGGAACGCTATTTTTAAGGTCAATGTGGACATTTTTACCGTTTTCAAAGACAATGGTTTGTCCCAGGTATGGAGCATTGTAACCCCATGTCTTCGTTTTAGCACCGGGGAGAAACTGGGTTTCACCTTCCTGGGCTTCAACGGTGTAGTAAGTATCCGTGTCAGTCGATTTATCTGGCTGCAATAGGGGCGGAATATTTAAAGGTTGCGGCGCTACGTTAGCGGGCTCCAAAGGTATGTACGCCTCATCGTGTGTGTTAAAGGCGGCCTCATTAAAAAAGTAGGAATCGTAAACTTTCTGTGTCATAGGAATCTCCTTTCGGGCTATTCAGTACGCTTCCATCATACACCAGAGAAGAAAAAGTTTGAACGAATAACATTTGTAATCGTTTTAATTCAGTGCGGATGATGTACGAAACTAAAAATTGTGTCATAATGGAAATAAAGGGTTGCACTGATGTGTGACAACGATGGCTAACAATGTGAATTACTTTAAGGGGGAACAGTCGCTTTGGCTGAAACTATACACTTTAATGATCTTAACGACGCAGGAAAAGAGCGGGCAATCAGTGATTTTCTAACGTTTTACGTGGCTTATTTCAAGAAGAACAACCTTGAAATTTTATCCAGTTTTCCGATCGACGCCGATATGTCGGACTTAAATGCCTGGTTGTTTGCGAACCATAACTTCACCAGTGTTGAACTGCACGATAAGGCGCTGGCCCAAAAGCAAGAGATTTTAACGGATATGCTAACTAAGATTGACGTTGACCTGAATCAAACGGGGATGCCAGCGGATGGTTCCTGGGAGAATTGGTATCGTAAGCTGTATGATGGCGTGTCAAGTCGGTAATTGGAATTGGGCGGTGGCTAAGGTCACGGCTCTTTTTTTATTCGCCAAACTGAACCGGATTTGTTATAATGGGGCCAAGTTAAAGGATTAAAAGTGAATGTTGCAGACAGTTAGTTAAAGGAGGTCCTCCTGATGCCTGAAAAATTACTTTTAGCACCGTTATCACCAGCCGAAGTGAAGTTATTGGAAGATCACTTGAAGGAATGGTCCACCTGGCGTCAAAGTCAGGATCCGGATACAACCGCCCAAAGTTGGGATGAATTTATTAATAAGAGCCGGCGTAAAGCTGAATGGGTGGCCGGGTTATCCGCTGAAATTGACGATTGGGAAGCCCTGCACCAAATTCAACTTGAATTGCAAGATCGGTTAGCGGGTTACGCCCATGGCGGACAAACCCGGCAGTAATCGAATGGATGGAAGCATAAAATAACTAAGGGTCCCGGTCATCTGATTAATTAATCAGATGACCGGGACCCTTTTGATTGTGATGGGCCTAAGCCTGGCCCTCTAAGTGATCTTGAACTAACCGGGTCTGCAAATCCTTTAAGGCGACCGTCGTTGAAACGTGGTAGGTACTAGGATTGATTAATCGTTTGGTTTCAGGCCAAAGTTCGTCTAGTTTACGCTGCATGTAAGACTTAATTTCAGCAATTGATGGTGAGGTGTAGACCAGTTTGCCATGATCAAAGATCGTCTGCTGAAGCGGTTCGTACCGGAATTCAGTGAGTTCATGGGCGGGAATGGTGGCCATCGGGTCTGCGTCCACTACGGTGATGGGAGCGTCTAACGATTCATCCGCCAGCGCGATGACATCCGAGAAGGCCTTGCCGGATTCGTTGTATAACCGGTAGACCCGTTTTAACCCGGGCAGCGTCAGTTTGGCACGCGTGGCGCTAACCTTGAGTTTCGGCGTAAAGACGCCGTTTTGTTCAACCCCGGCCAGCTTATAAACGCCGCTTAATACGGGACTGGACGCACTGGTAATGAGATTTTCACCGACCCCAAAACTATCGATGGGCGCATCATTTTCCAGCAGGGTGCGGATGACGTGTTCATCCATGGAGTTAGAGACCGTGATTTTAACGTCATTAAAGCCAGCTGCATCAAGCATTCGCCGCGACTCCATGGTTAGGTAGGAAATGTCACCGGAATCAATCCGGATGCCTAAGGGCTCGTGTCCGCTAGCACGTAATTTTTTAAACGTCTCGATGGCGTGTGGCAGCCCAGAAGTGAGGACGTCAAAGGTGTCCACGAGGAGGGCACAGTTATCGGGGTAAAGGTCGGCCCAAGCGTCAAAGGCTTCCTGTTCGTTCGGGAAGGCTTCAACCCAGGCATGGGCCATCGTTCCCGATGGCGTGCCGCCAAAGTGTTCGGCAGCGTAGACGTTGGAGGTACTGTCGCAACCGCCGATCAGGGCAGCCCGGGCACCGTTAGCAGCGGCGTCGGGTCCTTGAGCCCGGCGAGCCCCAAATTCCATAACGGGGCGCCCGGACGCAGCGTGGACAATTCGCCGGGCCTTAGTGGCAATTAAGGATTCGTGGTTTAAAATGTTCAGTAAAATCGTTTCTAACAGCTGGGCCTGAATGAGAGGACCCTCTACCGTTAATAGCGGTTCCTGGGGAAACACGGGGGTGCCTTCAGGAATTGCTGTAATGGTACATTCAAACTTGAAGTTTGCAAGATAGTCTAAGAAGTCCTGATTAAAAATGTGCAGGGATGCCAAATAGTCAATATCTTCCGGTGTGTATTGAAGATCTGATAAAGCATCGATGACTTGCTCAAGGCCAGCGAAAATCACGAAACTTCCTTGGTCGGGAACCCGCCGAAAGAAGATATCGAATACCCCGGTCGCATTTGGTAGGGCTTGTTGAAACCCATTGGCCATTGAGAATTCGTATAGGTCAGTGAGCATAGATAAATCAGAGATTTTCATCAGTAAATTAATTCCTCCTAAGGAACCTTGTCGTATTGCTTAAATTGTAACAGTTTTCATTGAACTGTCAATGAAAGACGGACGGTCGTTTTAGGCTAAGAAAAGCGGCGGTGCTGCAAATGGCGCATGAGTTTGCCAAATGAAAGGGCCCGACTTAATAGGGCAACTTTTCGGGTGCCCCGACTGATTTCGTCGGCCACCGTTTCCACTTGCATGGCGGATTCCGGCTCATCTGATCCGGGCCGATTAGTGACTACCGGCTGACTGGTCGTGTGAAACTCACCCTGAAACTGATACTTTTGGCGGAGCAGCGGAATAATGGCCGTATGGTTCAGTTCACTAATGAAGAGTTGGGGAAAACGCAGGTAGGGCAGGTAGATCGTATCGAAAAAGACGGGAACGGCATTAGCGTAAGTGACGTACTGGATCTGATACAAGTAATCATCCCGGGTTAGGCCCATTTGCGCCCGGATGTCGGGCAGTCCCCCGTCGACAATCAGGGTAAAGCCAGTGAGTTTAACGGTGGGAACTGCCCCTAGATTCATGACCGTTTCTTTGACGTTATAGTAGTGGAAACTCGGATCGTGGTTTTGCCGTTCTAAGACGAAGGAACCCTGCCCCTGGCGGCTAATAATGTAGCCTTGATTAGCGAGTTCGGCAAGCGCCCGGCGAACGGTCACCCGCCCCATGTGGTAGTGGCGTTGCAGCTGGGACTCGGAGGGTAATTTATCATCGGCAGCCCAATCACCGGATTCAATCCGACGAATTAAGGCGTTTTGCAGGCGCTGATAAAGCGGAATTTTAATGGCCATTTTAATCACCTGTCTGGTTGTTAAGATAAGTTTATTTGAGTTTAAAACGATGCAAACGAAGATGGGGAACCCACCTCATTTTAACGCATTTTTGGGTCTTCGCCGCAACTTGTTCTATTCAAAAAGATCCCGATAAAATTTTGACGCGGCGCGGTCAGGGGACTATGGTGAACCTGTTTACAGCACGTTAATTGGGAGGTTTAATTAATGGATACGAAAAAAATTGCGTTAGAAGAACACTTTTCAACCCCGCAAAACAGTCAACTATGGAATGACTCCGGTGAAGCTGCTAGAAATGGTCAATCCTACACGGACTTTATTGTGGATCGGCTTTGGGATGACAACCAGGCTTACTTAGATGAACTTAACCGGTTAGGAATTGAAAGGGCCGTCATGTCCCTGACTTCACCAGGGGTTCAAGGCATTAACGACCCTCAGACGGCCGTTGACTTAGCACATAAGAGCAATGATGAAGCTTATGAACACTACGTCAAAGCCAACCCCAATCGTTTCAGCCTGTTTGCTGCGGTCGCCCTGCAGGATCCCAAGGCAGCGGCGGATGAAGCTGAACGGGCAGTGAAAGAGTTAGGTGCTAAGGGAATTTTAATTAACGGCTACACCAATATGGGTGACGTTAATCAAGCCATGTACTTAGATGATGCGCGGTTAGATGGTTTTTGGAGCCGGATCAATGACTTACACGTGCCAGTGTACCTGCACCCCCGCGAACCGATGCCAGCTTCAACCCAGATTTATCAAGGCTACCCCGAATTAATTGGTTCAGCTTGGGGTTTTACCCAGGAAACGGCCGTTCACGCCATTCGGTTAATTATGAGCGGCCTGTTTGACCGGTACCCTGACCTAACCGTTATTCTGGGCCACCTTGGCGAGGGATTATCACAGACCTTGCCACGGACGGAACACCGGCTTTACCGGCAACGAAACGGCGAAGTTAACGGAAAAAACCAGCGACCGTTAACGAGCTACCTGCAAACGAACTTCATGTGCACGACTTCCGGCCATTTTAATACGGATGACTTTAAGAGTGCCATTGCCGCCTTTGGGCCGGACCGGGTAATGTTCTCGGTTGATTATCCGTATGAAGATAATGCCGATGCTGCTAACTGGTTTGACCAATTAGCCTTACCAGAGGACGTGAAGAAACAGATTGCCTACGGCAACGCACAAAAACTATTGAACCTTTAGATGAAGGTAAAAAGGGTCGCTCAGTGTTAAACCGAGCGACCCTTTTTTGTATGATTTTATTTCAACGCCTAAGCGAGAAATGGATTTATTGTTCTTCGTACCAAGTGTAGTGGAAGTCACCTGGGCGATCAACACGTTCGTACGTGTGAGCACCGAAGTAATCACGTTGAGCTTGGAGTAAGTTGGCTGGTAAGACTTCAGCACGGTATGAGTCGTAGTAAGTAATTGCGGCACTAAACGAAGGTACGGGTACCCCAGCTTGAACGGCCCAGTTAATAACGTCACGTGTTGATTGTTGGTACTTAGCAGCGATTTCCTTGAAGTAGTCATCAAGTAACAAGTTCTTCAAGTCTGGGTTCTTTTCGTAAGCATCAGTGATGTTTTGTAAGAAACGAGCCCGGATGATACAGCCGGCACGCCAGATTTGGGCTAATTCGCCGTACTTAAGGTCCCAGTTGTAAGTGTCAGAAGCAACCCGAAGTTGTTCGAAGCCTTGAGCATAACTCATGATCTTCGAGAAGTAGAGGGCTTCACGAACCTTTTCAACGAACGTATCGCGATCAGGTAAGTCAACCTTGTTGTCAGGAGCAGCCAAGACCTTAGAAGCAGCAACCCGTTCGTCCTTCATCATGGAGATGTAACGAGCGTAAACTGATTCAGTGATCACTGATTGTGGCACTTGGATAGCTAAAGCGTCTTCTGAAGACCACTTACCGGTACCCTTGTTGTTCCCACGGTCGAGGATCATGTCAACGATTGGCTTGCTCTTGTCATCGCCTAAGTCATCCTTACGAGTTAAGATGTCAGCGGTGATTTCGATTAAGTAACTGTCAAGTTCGCCCTTGTTCCAGTCCTTAAAGATCTTAGCTTGGTCGTCAACACCGATGCCACCAACGTTACGCATGATGTTGTAACTTTCATCGATCAGTTCTTCATCACCGTATTCAATCCCGTTGTGAACCATCTTGACGTAGTGACCAGCACCGTTAGGGCCGATGTAAGCAACACATGGCTTACCATCTTGTGGGGCCTTAGCAGCAATCTTTTCTAAGATTGGGGCAACGAGGTCGTAAGCGTCCTTTTGACCACCTGGCATTAATGAAGGACCTTCTAAGGCACCTAATTCACCACCGGAAACACCCATCCCGATGAAGTTGATGCCTGATTCATCAAGCCGTGCGTTCCGTGCCATGGTGTCGTGGAAGTTAGTATTCCCACCATCGATTAAGACATCGCCCTTATCAAGCATTGGGAGCAATTCATTAATGATGTCGTCAGTTGGTTGACCAGCCTTGACCATCATCAAAATCCGACGAGGCTTCTGTAAGGAATCAACGAATTCTTGTAAGGAGTAGGTTGGGATTAAGTTCTTGTCCCCGTGATCCTTGATAACTTGTTGAGTTCTTGCTGGAGTCCGGTTAGTGATTCCTACCGTGTATCCACGACTTTCAATGTTCAGGGCTAAGTTCTTGCCCATGACAGCCATACCGACAACGCCGATATCTGCTTTTTTTGCTGTATCTGCCATTACTAACCTTCCTTTATCAAAAAGAATTTTTAATTTCGATATTACGTATATAGTGTATCATCTCACAAAAAGAATGTGAACTAATTCGTGCCATTTTTTTAATATTTTACAATTTTATTCCAGCCACGTTAGATTGTGAATCTGCTGTTTCACAAGGGTAAATAGCTAGAATTCAATTGAAAAGTTAAAAGTTTGTGAAAATAAGAAAAAATTGGCTTTCAATTATCGTTAATGGCGTTGGGAATAAAATGGAAGCAACACACAGTAGGTCACAAAAGGACCATCATAAAAACCGACTCACCAATTCCAGTTGTGAAAGGTGAGTCGGTTTCAATGTTTAGTTCATTAGTGGTTCAAATGGTAGACCCATTCGCGGTGGTCACGTTCCAATAGTTCATGGGCACTAGCTGGTCCCATGGAGTATGGCGTGTAGTTAGGGAAATCGGGTTCTGACAGATCCCAAACCCGGCGAATCTGATCAACAAACTTCCAGGAGTAGGCCACTTCTGACCAGCTAGAGAAGTTGGTTCCATCACCCTTTAAGACATCATGAAGCAGACGTTCGTAAGGTTCTGGCGTCTGATCGGAGTGGGCTTGGTCGATCATGTACGTTAAGTTAACGGGTTCGGTTTGGAAACCGGGTTCGTTATTCTTAGCGTTTAATTGCAGCGAGAAACCAGCGTTTGGTTCAACGAAAATGGTTAACACGTTAGCGGATAATGGCTTTTCGCCGCTTTGTGGGAAAGCGAAGATGTCCACTAACGGCTTCTTGAAGACAACGTCGATCCGGGTAAACTTCCCGGCTAACTTCTTCCCGGTCCGGATGTAGAATGGGGTGCCTGACCAACGGTAGTTGTCAAACAGCAGCTTTCCGGCCACGAACGTTTCGGTGTTGGAATCACGTGGAACATCGTCTTCGTGACGGTAGTCGGGTTCATCACCGTACGAGCCATATTGCCCCCGAATAAAGTTGGTGGCGGCTTCCGCAACGTCGTAAACCCGTAGCGAACGGAGGGCCTTCACCTTTTCAGTCCGGATATCGCTATCCAGGAAGGCGACGGGTTGTTCCATGGCTAACAGGGAAACAATCTGCATGATGTGGTTTTGAACCATGTCGCGCAGGGCTCCGCTGTTATCATAGTAGCCGGCCCGTTCCTCAACCCCCAGCTTTTCAGCAAGGGTCACCTGGATGTTATCGATGTACCGGTTGTTCCACAAGGATTCGAGGACGGTATTGCCGAACCGTAAGGCCATGATGTTTTGGATCATTTCCTTACCTAAGTAGTGGTCAATCCGGAAAATCTGGTTTTCATCGAAGGACTTGCTTAATTCATCGTTTAATTTCTTGGCTGATTCAAAGTCACGGCCGAAGGGCTTTTCAATGACTAAGCGGTTAAATCCGCCGTTAGTGGATTGTAAGCCTTCCGTCTTGATGTAGCCCGCCACGGGACCAAAGAATTGGGGTGCCATTGATAAGTAGAAAATCCGGTTCCCGTTAGCTTTGTATTTCTTGTCCAGTTCGTTTAGGCGGTCGCGTAAGACGGAGTAGTGAGCTTTGTCGGTAACATCATGTTGAACGTAGTAGAAACGAGAGAGAAATTCAGCAGCTTCCTTGGTATCCGCCTTTTCGCCGGCGTGGACAAGGGATTGCTTAACGACGTCTCTGAATTCATCGTCGTTTAATTTAGCCCGTGATGTTCCCAGTAAAACAAAGTGAGTGCCTAACGTACCTTTTTGGTAAAGATTGTAGAGGGAAGGGTAAAGCTTCCGTTTTGCTAAGTCACCCGTTGCCCCAAACATTAAGAATTCTGCATCTCGTTCAGTTGCCAATGATGTTCACTCCTTGAATAGTCGGTATTTTTTGTCGATTCAGTTCGTTTATTGCAGTGAAACAAAATAAACGTAAAGGGTTGACTGATCGTCTAGACCACTTCACAGGTATTATAACCCATTTTCACTAATTTAGCACCCGTTTTGTAAACGTTTTTTTAAAAATGATGCATCCGGTTGCATACGTGATATGACGGCAATTAGTTACATCTTATTGTTTAAGGTATGAAAAGAAGTTTGAAAACAAATCAAAACGGTCATTTCGAGAAAACGGATGAAACTAATTCGGGTGGAATTTTGGCGCTTAAAAAGAATTAAAACTTTTTGATTTTGAGTTTTATCTGAGGTGAGATTGGTATAATGACCTACAGATTGATAAATTTAGTTAGTCCCTTGAGGACTAAAGGAGAGCATTCCATGAAAAAACAGATTGCGTTGATTTCTAGTTTAGCCGTCTTAGCCACGGTTGGGGGCGTTGCAACGTCTGCCGTTACTGCGATGACACCCATGACCGCCCAGGCAAAGCACATTGGACCTAGCCTTAGCACGGCAGGCAGCATTAAAACCTCGTCCACGTCCATGTCCGGAACGGCCACGAAGGGTTCCAAGATCGAAGTGAAAGCCAACAATAAGAAGGTGATTGCTAAGACGACGGCTTCAAAGAAGACCGGGAAGTGGACCGTTAAGATTGCCAAACAATCGAAGAGTACCCGGCTCTACGTCTACGCCATTAACCCCAAGACGAAGCTCTCCTTCTATAACATTGTCCACGTTAACCAAGCCGCTAAGTCAGCAGTGAAGACATCAACTTCGAAGAAGACGTCAACCAAGACTACGACTAAGAAGAACACGAGCAAGTCGACGGTAAAGACCAGTGCCGTCAACGTTCAGACCCCAACGGGAACCTGGAAGTCAAATACGTCTAAGGGAGCCTACCAAGTTTGGTCCTTCAGCCAGAAGACGGGCTTGAACGAAAAACAGTACCAAAAGGGTAAGAAGACGAAGACGCTCCTCTCCTACGCTACCTATAAGGTTTCGCCAAAGACAACTTCGTTTTGGAAGATGACCCAGAAGGCTAAGGGTGCTAAGAAGGCCACGACGTTCTACGTTAAGTTCACGTCGAACAAGAAGTTCCACTTAGTGAACAGCAAGGGAACCGCCGTGAAAACAACCTACAACACGTTTACAAAGACGAAGTAAATCGAAGCGGATTAGTAAATCGTTTCGTACTGTAACCATAAGCCACTATCCTTTAACGGGGTGGCTTTTTTGAGTTGGAAATGTTTAGGAACGCTTGGATTGGGGGTTTGGTTATTAAAGAGCTTCGGAGCCGTTTTGTCAGCAGCGACCATGGGCACGGTCACTAAACTTAAGGCATCAATCAGCCCGGCTTCAAGAAAGCTGGCGTTGACAATTCCACCGCCCTCCAGCATGAAATCAGTCAGTTGGAAGGTGTCTTCTAACCGCTGGATAAGGTAGGGAAGGTCAAGATCGGGAGTCTTTCCAGCAAAAACGTAGGAGATTCCCAGGTCGCGCAGAAAAGCTAAGTAAGCGGGAGCCACCTGATCACAGACAACTTCAATGATGGCCTCGCCCTCTCCGGGGACCGCAGGGTTGCCAATGACCGGGGCATCCCATCCTAGTTTGCCCATGGGGTCAATCGCAATCGCATATTCTTTGGCGGTCGATGTGGCAATGAAATCACCGGCGGGAACCGACTGATTTGAATACGGTGTCAGGTCGACTTGACGGCCCCCCGTAAAATCTTGTTCAAACGTTTGGCGCCCGCAGATCCAAGCGTCAGCTGCGGCTTCATCGTGGATTTGATTGTATACGGCGAGAAAGTAACTGAGCCGGGGGTTCGTGATGAAGTCACCGCTAATCTGACCGTCCAGCGTGGTCAGCATGTGGCAGGTAATATGGGACATGGTCAAGCACTCCTTTCGTTTGATTTATCATATCATAGGTAAAAACCCCAAGGTACAAACTTCGTTGATTTTGGTGCATAATGGAGGTAATTTGTGCCGTTTAAGGTGGGAAAAGGAGCGATACATTATGAAAGCAATTGGCAGCTTTAAGGGCGAACCCATTACGGATTCTGACTCATTAGTCGACGTTGAGGTTCCAACCCCTGACTTAGCGGAACACGACGTTCTCGTGGAAGTAAAGGCGGTATCTGTCAACCCGGTCGATACTAAACTCCGGGCGGGAGCCCCTAGCCAAAAGGAACCGCTGATCCTGGGGTTTGATGCCGTGGGGATAGTGGTTAAGACGGGATCGAACACCACAAAGTTTAGCAAGGGCGACCGGGTTTGGTACTCGGGGACGACAAAGCGGCCGGGGAGCAACGAAGCCTATCAAGCAGTGGATGAACGGCTAGTGGCTAAAGCACCCCGATCCCTAACGGATGAAGCAGCGGCAGCCATGCCCTTAACCTCGATTACGGCCTATGAATTACTCTTCGAAAAGATGGGTGCCAACTTTGGTCAGCTGGCGAACCCGGGAAAAACCCTCCTGATTGTTAACGGGGCTGGCGGTGTGGGATCCGTGTTAAGCCAACTCGCAAAGTGGGCCGGTTTTACCGTAATTGCCACGGCGAGCCCAGCTAACTTCGACTGGCTTCGGGCCAACGGGGTTGATCAGCCCATTGACTATCACGATGACTTAGAAACCCAAGTTCAGGGGCTCGGGCATCACTTTGTTGACGCCGCCGTTATTTTGTACGATGTCCCGAGCTATTACGATGCGGTGACTAAGTTAGTGGCACCTGGAGGGCACATTGGGGCCATTGTTGGGACCCAAGCCAAACTGAATATGGAACAATTAAAGAGCAAGTCGTTGAGTTTAGACTGGGAGTACATGTTTGCAAAGGGCGACTTTGATTTCCGCATGGAAACCCAGGGTGAGGCCCTCCGACAAATTGCCCAGCTGGTTGATAATAATTTTGTTCACACGACGCTATCCCGAACGATTGACAGTGGGCTAAACGCGAAAAACTTGCGCGAAGCCCATCAGGTTGTTGAAGAGGGTCACGTGGTCGGTAAAGTGGTTGTTTCAGGTCCGTTTAACGGTCAGGTCAACGAATAGTGAAGGGCGGGGAAGATTTGAATGGGACGTAAACGACAAGAAGTAACGTTGCTAGGGGTGTTTTCAGCAACGTTTCTTTTAAACACCGGGGCCGCCTTTATGTGGCCGCTGGTGACAGTCTACATGCACAATTATTTGCATCAATCATTAGCGCTAGCAGGGGTGGTACTCCTCCTGACCTCGCTGATGATGATTTTAGGAAGTTGGTTAGGCGGCAAGATGTTTGATCGGTGGTCGCCGTACTGGTCGGGAATTGTGGGATCTTTGATCTCACTCGTTACCATTGCCATTTTAATTTTTTGGCACGGGTGGCCCATTTTTGGGATTTTGCTGCCGCTGACCGGACTAGGTGATGGTATCGCAATGACCGTGGTGAACTCTTACGCCACGTTAATTACGTCGCGGAGCAGCCGGTTTGTGTTTAACCTGATCTATATTGCGCAAAACGTGGGGGTTGTGATCGGAACGCTGCTGGTTGGTTACTTATTGGATGATGGTGTGTGGATTGTCTTCACGATTGCGGCGTTATGTTACGTTGTGTTACTAGCAATTATGGCCACGGACTTCCACGTACCCGTTAAAAAATGGTCGGGTGACAGCGGGGATGCGAAACCGGCACCGGCTAACTTACATTTGATTTACCTGATTTGTTTTCTCATCTTTGCACTATGGTTAGGCTACTCCCTGTGGGAAAGCGACATCTCGGTCCATATGACCAGCCTGGGAATTCCGTTTGAAAAATACAGCTGGTTGTGGACGTTAAACGGGGTGTTAATTGTCATTGGCCAACCAATCACCAATCACATTGGGCTGCACTTTAAGTTAGCCCATCAGATTTGGGTCGGTGCCTTTATTTTTGCCCTTTCGTTTGTGGTCCTCATTTTTGCGAAGACCTATGCCATGTTCGTATTGGCAATGGTGATTTTGACGTTTGGTGAAATGATTGGATTTCCAGGCATGCCCGCTTGGATTGACTACTTGGCGGGACCGAACGCCAATAAGGGAAAGTACCAAAGTATGAATAACATGGCTCTATCTCTGGGTCGTGCGGTAGGCCCCCTTTACGGCGGCCTCGTCATCGACTATGCGAGCTACCGGCCCCTCTTTATTTCGGTGACCGTTCTCATGTTAATCGGGTTAGCACTCGTTATGATATGGACGAAACGACTGCCTAAAAAGACGGTCCCGGATTAGGGTTGAAAGATGACGTCAATTTGACCATAGTCATAGTACATGGCTAAAAAGACTGGCTTCCTCTGAACATAGCCGTTCAGAGGAAACCAGTCTTTTTAGGATACAATTAACCATAGAAACAGTAATCTACGGTTGTTTCGTCATCGTTAGGGTTAAAGCGGCGATCGTCAAAGCGTTCCATGATTCGCGTTGGCTTGGTCCCGCTCTTAGCTAAGCCACGGGCAACGGCGTATTGGTAAGCCTGTGAAATTGGGGCGGACCCCAAAATTTCACCGTTTTTAAAGCTACCGTGGACGTGGGTATCGATAATTTCACCTTCGGGGAGAATTAACGAACTGCAACCGTCTGGAATTGCGGAATCCATGGTACAGGCGTACCCGATCCAGTAACTGAAGTTATCCTTTTCCATGAGAATGACGCCCATTTTGGCGGGATCCGCAATGGAACCGATGTTTTCAATTTCAGTGAACCAACCGTTGGTCAGCCATTGCTGCCACTGGTCCTTAAAGTTGCCGTCTGCATTGCGGTCACTTTCAGTATAGCGACGCCCAACGAACTTAACCGTTTGGACGTCATGTTTATCAGCGCGGGTTACTTCAAACATAAGATCACCATCCTTATTTTCGTTCCCCTTTAGTATACGTCAGAAAAAACGAAAGGAGGAACTTTTTGACTACAATTCAAACCCCTGCCGTTTTATTACCTGAGCTAAATTAGCCCGGGCTTCTGGATCACGGGCCACTTCATGCAGCATGTGATCCACGTAGGTTTGGGTGGACTCGTTAGGCCCACGGGAGGCGTAGTAATCGGCAACAAGTTGGTTATAAGCCACAAAGTCTGGTTCTTGCACGGAGAGGGGTTCATAACGATTGGTAAAGTGAACGAGAGATTGGGGCAGTCGGGGTTTGAGCTCAGGCTGCTCCTTTGGGTATCCCATGGCCAACCCTAAAATCGGAAAGGTGAGGGACGGCAAGTTAAGTAAATCAATCATCGCTTGAGCATCGTTTAAAATACTACCCATAATGGTACTGCCAATCCCCATGCTTTCTCCAGCGGTTACCATAGCTTCGGCCGCAATGGCGGCATCTAGAACGCCGGCTAAAAACTTGTCCGTGCTGTGCAGGACGGTATCCGATGCTCCGGCTGCAGTCACCATCGTTTGGTTGCGGAATTGGTCTACCAGAATAACGAAATAGTGGCCGGCCGTTTCGGCCCAGTGATGGCCCGTAATTTGACTGATAACGGCAAGCTTTTCAGGATCGGTGACGCTAATGAGACTGAACTGCTGTGAAAAGGTGCTTGTGGGTGCGTGCTGGGCTGCGGCCACTAATTGGGCGACGTCATCCGGCGTCAGCTTTTCAGCCCGAAACGACCGGACGCTGCGGTGGGTCATCAATGTGGCTAAGACCGGGTTCTCGGGGTTGGATTCCGTAATGCGTGTCATGAGATGAATTCCTTCTTTTGGGGTAAACTTAGGGTGGCTATTCGGCGCTAGCGACTTCTTCGGCCCGCTTGACGAGGGCGTCGTAAATCCGGACTTCATCTGCTGGGACTCCGCGGAGTTCGTAATCAGCAATGAACGGTGCCTTAAACATGTAGGCATACCGACGGGCCGTTAAACAGTACTGCAGGTTGAAGTTCCGGTTGCCGCTGCCAACGACCCCAATTAAATGGCTGGCATTTTGGTGATACGCAATATATTCGCCACAAACGTTGGTCATGAGTTCTTTAACCCCGGAGTTAACGCCGTCCCCGCCGTCTAAGTAAGTTGGGACAAAGCAGAAGTAGTCCTTATCAAGATCATCAAAGTCGGTTTGCTCGGAGACTTCCTTAGCGTTTAACTCGGGCAAATCAGGATTTTGAGCGTGTTGCTCCGCCGCATACCGGGTAAGATTCTTAACGAAGTTGCGGGTGTTACCTTCGATGGAAATATAGAGTACGTTTAAGGGTTGCATGTGTGTCGCCTCTCTAACAATTTATTTTATTTTTAGTGTACACGGAATTTTTTTATAATTCATCCCCGAGTTTTGGGTTATGATCAATTTAAGAAATTAATAATGTTGAAGTTTGAAGAAGGAAAGGAACCACATGACTCAGACCTTTTTAATTACACAGTTGCTTGTTGCCGTTATCGTTGGAAATATTTTGACCCGGCACTTCACCAAGGTGCCACTGCCGTTTTGGCTAATTGGGCTCGGAGTTGTTTTTGCGCTGTTTCCAGCCTACCATAACTATCAGTTTAACCCGGCCGTCTTTTCGTTTGCCCTCATTTCACCGCTGCTCTACGACGAAGCTCAAAACGCCTCTCGGTCTTGGATTGGTCGGTCGTTAACCAATATTTTATCCTTAGCGGTTGGGTTGGTTATCACAACGATTTTAGTCGTGGGGTACGGCGTTTACTGGTTATTCCCGCTCCTACCGCTGAGTTTAGCGTTTGCATTAGTCGCCATTGTGACCCCAACGGACGCTTCGGCTGTCAGTGCAATTAGTGGTCACAGTGATTCCTTACCCATGCAGATGTTATCCAGTGAGTCATTATTTAACGATGCGGCCGGAATCGTGGCCTTTAACCTCGCCATTGGGGCGTACATTTCCGGGGAGTTTTCGGCCAACCTCGCCATCATGGATTTTTTGCAGGAGTTCTTCGGGGGGCTAATTTTGGGGGCCCTCTTCGGTCTCTTCATTATGTGGACGTCGACCGCATTAATTCGGTGGCACGATGATACACCGTTAATTATGGTGACTATGCAGCTTTTAACGCCCTTTGTGGTTTATTACTTAGCCACTAAGGTGGGAGCGTCCGGAATTTTAGCCGTTGTTGCTGCCGGGTTAGTGCAGGGGGAAAATCGGGACCGGCTGCGGCTGACGTCTTCTCACATGCAGTTAGTGAATGCTAACGTCTGGGAAATTATTAACGGGATTTTATCCGGGATGGTCTTTGTTTTGCTTGGTTTGTCGCTGCCCGTTGTGATCCGACAAATTTGGGGGAATAGTTGGCGAATGCTGTTCCTGCTGTTTGGAATGGGGGTCTTCATTTACGTTTCCCGGGTGGCAATTCGGCTCCTATGGTCCCACTTTTTCCTGCGGTTCGAGGACCATTCCGTTCCGAGCTGGAAGGAAAGCTGGGTGATTGCCCTTGGCGGGGCCAGCGGAACAATTACGCTGGCGTTAGCCTTCTCAATGCCCGTCTATGTTTCCCACCACTTATTTGCCCTGAGGGACGTGCTAATCTTTGTGGCGGCCGTCGTCATTTTACTGAGTTTAATTGCACCCACCCTCGCCTTTCCCCACTTGGTTGCCAAGCCGGCATCACCAGACGAAGATAATGCAAACCTATGGAAACGACGGATGCTGGATGCTGCGATTTCAAGTGTGCGAAAACAACGAGTTGATCATCCAGCGGAGGCCCAGATTGTGATTGATGCCCTCGTGCAGCAATTGACCTTAAACCAAGTCCCCAAGCACCGGCAGCACCGGATCGTTTTGGGTGAAGCAGGGGATGCTGAACGCGAAGTGATTCATCAGCTAGTCCAGGACGGCAAGGTTACACCAGCCGAAGAAAAATATTATAATCAGTTTCTCGCCTTAAACGAAGCCAGTTCGAAACGAAATTTGGTTCATGACCTCTGGATGCGGGTTCGGTTTAGCATTCATATGGGGTTTATTTCCAAGGATTTTCGGACGGCCCAAAACACCTTTTTAACGTCACCACTTGTAATGGAAGAAATTTACTGGCGGCGGGCGTTTGATAACCACGGCGAGGATATTCGGCCCTTAGAAAACGCGGGGTATGCGGCAGCAATGCAGCGGCTTCACGATATTGAGAATAGCGAGAACCAGGCCGAGGTTAACCTAACGCGGCGGGGGCTACGTAACCGGCACCGGCGAATGCAGCAGCCGGAACCAGATCAACGGGTGATTTACCAACTCTTTATGTCGGCCTTCCACGCGGAGTATGAGCTGATCCAGCAGGCGGTGAGCGACGGCGATATTTCGATGGGCCTTTCCGAAGACCTACAGCAACAGATTACGTTTGACGAGATTTCTTACATTCGTAACAGTGCGGTATATATGAAGTAAGGTTGCGGCGCGCGCTCTGCCGTGCTATAATCTGGCTATTCTAAACGAAAAATGGAGGATTCAGCGGATGCGCATCTAATCATCGATTGAAGAACAATGAACCAGGACACCCAAAGGGGAAACTGGGCAGTTTTTCAGGGATGATGGGCGTACGCAGAATCTAAAATGCGGCGTACTTTTCCTTAATTAAAAGTACGCTTTTTGTGTGCGCTGACTAATCCCTGGTGAAAGAGGGACTTAATATGACGCAATTAACGATTACGAACTTAACTCAAATTCAGCGGGGTCAAACCCTATTTAAAATAACCCGGTTATCCGCCCAAACGGGGGATCGAATTGGATTGATTGGTCGCAACGGGGTCGGCAAGTCGACCCTCGCCAAACTAATTTGTGGCGTGGATTCAGCCAGTACCGGCCGAATTAATGTGGATTCGGCGGTGACCTACGTTCCCCAAATGGTGGCAACTCATGACAAAAGCGGGGGTCAAGCCGAGTTTCAACGCATTCGAACGGCGCTGATGGCCCACCCCGCAGCCTTAATCTTAGACGAGCCAAGCGCTAACCTGGATGAAAACCATCAGGCCCAACTCATTAAGGAGTTGCAGCAGTACCCCGGCTTACTGATTGTTATTTCCCACGATCGGCACCTGCTAAACGCAGTGGCGACCCGGATTTGGGCGCTTAAGGAACAGCACGTAACGGTTTTTGAGGGAAACTTCGAGCAGTACCAAGATTGGGCGAACCACCGGTATCAGCAACAATTAACCGACTATGAACGTGACCGCCGGCAACATCATCGACTGCAGGCCACCGTTAACGAACGTAAAAACAAGGCCAATCAAATCCGTCAGGGCAAGGGGATGACACGTAAAGAGCGGGGCAACGGGCGGAGCCTATTGGAAAAAACGGCGGGGAAAATGGAACGTAACGCCAAAAAGCTAGCTAAACGAGCTGATCGTCAGGTAACCCCCGAAAAACCATTTGAAGATCAGGGAATTAAGGTCATGGCCACCGACTTGCCACCGTTTACGGGTAAAACCGTTGTGTCAGTTCGCCACCTGACCCTTTCACGGGGAACGCAACGGTTGTTACGCAACGCTAACGTTACGGTTAAACCGGGCGAACGGGTTGCGATTACGGGACCCAACGGGAGTGGTAAAACCACACTACTTCATCGAATCGTGACGCGAGAAGACGGCATCCATCTCTCTGACTCCGCCCAAATCGGCTATTTTCAACAGGACTTAACGGAGCTTACCGGTTCACTCACCGTGCTACAAACGGTGTTGGCCCATACGAAGCTTGATGAAAATCGGGTCCGACAAGTCATGGGGGCACTGGGATTACCCGCTCAGTTTTACGATCAACCCGTTCATAGCTTAAGCGGGGGAGAGCTGGTTAAGGTTCAGCTCGTTCAGGTCATTACAGGAAACTATAACGTCCTGATTCTTGATGAACCCACTAATTTTTTAGACATGTCCGCAATTGGGGCGCTCCAGAACTTCTTGTCGGCCTATCCTGGTACCGTTATTTTTGTTTCCCACGACATGAGCTTTCGGGAAGCCGTTGCCACCCGGGAACTATCCATTCAAAACCAGCAACTCATTGACCCCACCTTGACAGCGGTTGATGATACTTTATCAGCGGATCAAACGATGCTCCGGTTTAAAATTGATCAGATGATGTTGGCGGAAGAAGTGGACTGGGATGAAATTCGGCGGCTGAGGAAGATGATGAAATAAAAGAAGCGATCGGTTACACTCCGATCGCTTCTTTTATTGGTTTATTTATCCTTATCGTTCTCATTGACCGGTTTAGGGTCGTTTACCGTGACGGCAAACCAATTGATAAAGGAATTTTCATAATCGAGGACTTTTAGGTCAAAGTTCTCGATGTGGATAATGTCGTCGGACTTAACGTCCGGGTAATTATCAATAACATAGCCGGATAGGGTAACTGATTCAGAAGCTTCAAATCCCTTAATATCAGTATCAAAGAAACGTTCAAAGTCATACGTGGTCATCTTGCCGCTAACTTGGTAGGTGCCATTGGGCTGCTTAAAGATATATTCATCGTTGGCGTCATCAATTTCATCACGCACGGTTCCGAATAATTCTTCATAGATATCCTTGTCCGTGATGATCCCTGATGTTCCACCATATTCATCCACCACGACCACGATTGGGGTTCGGTGCTGAATCATTTGTTGGAGCACTTGCGTGATTGGCATCGTTTCAGGTGTGGTATCAATGTTACGAAGCAGCCGGTCAATCCGAATGTTAGGGTTGACCTGAGATTGTCGAATTAAATCGTAGTTGTAGACGTAACCTAAGATTTTATCTTTATCACCATCTGCAACGACGGGGAGCCGGCTGAACCGTTCTTGGAGGTAGACGTTCAACGCTTCCTTAACGGTTGCCGTAATATCAATCACGACCAGTTGGGTACGATCAATCATGATATCTTTAGCGACCTTATCGTTTAATTCAAAGGCCCGCTGCATGTAAACTAAATCGTTTTTTTCTAATTCACCACCAGCTACGGCATTTTTGGACAGGCTTAAAATTTCGGATTGTGAGAAAACCTCATCGCTTTCGTTAGCGACGGGAATTCCGAATAACTTAACGACGCCAGTTGCGGAAGTATTCAGCAACCATACAAACGGATAAAACAGAATGTGGAAATAGTGTAACGGTGTTACCACGAGCTTTAAGACCTTCATCGGCATGTCAATGGCCACGTTCTTAGGAACAATTTCCGTTAAGACCACTTCAAGGTAGGTCAAAATCAGAACCCCTAAAAGCACACCAATGATATGTGCATATGGACCAACAAACTTTTCTAACCCAAATAGATCCATCAAAATATCAATAAAGAAGGTCTCACCAATCCACCCGAGAATAATTCCTGCAAGTGAGACCCCAACTTGTGTTGTTGAAAGATATTCATTTAAGTTCGTAATCATTTTCATAGCACGTTTCATCTTAACCGATGGATTATCGTGCTTACTCATTTCATCTTCTAACGCACTTGGACGGGTTTGTACAAGCGCAAATTCGCAGGCCACAAAGAAGGCTGCGAAAAAGAAAGTCACGATAATGATCACGAGACTACTTATTAATTGACCACTAGCCAAAAATCATTCCTCATTTCATGTTTTCAATAGTCTTGTCTAATTATACAGCGGATGCGGGTGTTTTTTAAGTCAAGGTGCTTAATTGGATGAAAAATTTCGACATTAATTGTGAATTGGTCGGTCACTTCGCTTTTCGTTTTAAAAGATTGGGCATAGAATGGAGGTATACTGAACGAAGGAGATCTTAGTTATGGCTGATAAAGAACAGGAAACAGAAAAGACGTTTGCTTTTGATGATGAAACGGTTAATCAAGCGGCTGAAGTAATTTTGGACCAGGGTTACGTCACCAAAAAGGACATCCCCGAAATGGATGATCCAGATTGGGCAAAGGCTTTTGCTGGTGAAGTTGAAGGCCATTTCTTAAATGATGAAGATCACGATCCATTTGTTTACTACGAAGAATTTGACTTTGTGGGTGGAGATACGGACAGCATTATTTTTAACATGGATCAAATTCCACGTGAACAAGCCCAAAAGTTGCTGGCGAATGCCATCGGCCAAAAGATCCAAACGGATGCCGGTGATGTCTTCTAAGGCTAAGCAACCTTAACCAAGGGGGAATTTAGAATGGGAAACCTTAATCTGGACCCCAAGCACCTTTTTAATCAGGTGGGGGAACATTTCAACCAAATGGTAGCGCCAAAGTTAATGAAGACGGATATTGTGGAGACTAAAACCCAATATTTGGTGGATGTTGACTTGCCAGGGTTCAAAAAACGTCATTTACACGTTGATTACCGTGAGGATACTTTGCGAATTGCAGCGAAGTATGAAGCAGCAGGAACGGTTGAAAATTCGTCTGATCATCTTATGCTTCAAGAAAGATTGACGGAGGACCTTTCGCGGGCCTTTTATCTGCCTAACGTTGATCGTGACAAGATCGAAGCCACTTTTGAAGATGGCGTCTTACACTTAAGCCTTCCCAAGATTAATCAGGACGGCGAAGGAATGCATAATATTCCAATTGAATAGGCAAAAAGATGGGGGCAGGGACATAAGACGTTCAGGCCATGCCAAATAGGATAAAGGACCAGGTTCGATTGTATTTTGATCGGATTTGGTCCTTTATCCTATTTGGTTGTGGTCTGTCTTATGTCCCGTAACTACTGGTTCGAAAGCATTCTGCTAAGGATGAAGAGCTTTCGGACCATGTTGCAAGAGTCAGATTTTTAAGCGAAGCGGGCCTAATGTTCCAATTATTCTCTTTGTTGTATCAATATAATTAGGCAAATTTATCCGTTTGTCAGTAGATTTTCCTAATTAATTTCGATATGATAGTAACATATTAAAGCGACCCGTTGGTCAAGTGGTTAAGACACCGCCCTTTCACGGCGGTAACATGGGTTCAAATCCCGTACGGGTCAGCAGTAATCCCTTCTCTTGGAGAAGGGATTTTTTTATTCCTTAAATCCTCCTCAAGAATCAACGGTCTCACGGGCGAAAGTGAGCAGAATTGAGTACAATAGAAAGTGTAGGTAAAACGATGGAGGTGTGGGATCACATGGAGAAATCAAAGCAGGAGCCAACTAATTTGGCAACCGGACTAACGACTAGTGAAGTTCAGCAGCGCGTTGCTAGCGGACAGCAAAATGATGCCCTGCCGCCGTTGACTCGATCGGTAAAGCAAATCTTTCGGGATAATGTGTTCACCCTATTTAACGCCATTAATTTAGTTCTTGGAGCCCTAGTTTTGGTGACGGGAAGTTATAAAAACCTGCTTTTTTTGGGGGTTGCAGTGGTGAATACGGCCATTGGGATCTACCAAGAAATTCGCTCGAAACATCAAATTGATGAAATGACCCTGTTATCTGAGGGGGTAATGACGGTTAGGCGGGATGGCCAGCCACTGGAAGTCCGACAGGAAGAGGTTGTATTAGGCGATTTATTGTTATTGGGCCGCGGGGATCAGGTGCCCGTTGATGGAATTGTACGTGAGACGACGGGAATTGAAGTGGATGAATCCCAAATTACGGGTGAATCCGATTCAATCTTCAAACAAACGGGGGATGCCGTCACGTCTGGCAGCATTCTCATGAGTGGCCAAGCAGTGATTCAGGCTACTGCCGTGGGAGAAAATAGCTTTGTGAAGCGTCTTTCTACGGAGGCCAAGCACGAAAAACAGAGCGCAAGTCAGCTACTGGCAACGATTAACAGAATTATTAAAATTTTGACGTACACCATCATTCCGTTGGGGGCCATCTTATTTGCCTCCAAAATGCTGCACGGCAACGACCTTAACCAGTCAATTCTAGGGACGGTCGCTGCCATGGTGGGAATGATTCCTGAAGGTCTAGTGCTATTGACGTCCGTGGCTTTAGCTGCTGGAGCGGTAACCTTAGCCCGGAAACACGTTCTAGTTCGGGACTTGCCCGCCATTGAGGCCTTAGCCAGAGTAGATGTCCTGTGTTTGGATAAGACCGGGACCATCACGAGTGGTCGATTAAAGTTAGCGGCAGTTAAGCCCCTCGGTCCCTTAGATGAAGGTGGGCAGAAACAGGCGCTGAGTGCCATTGTGCGGGCAACGGAGGATACTAATGAAACGGCCATGGCATTACAATCAGCGCTGCCCGAAGTAAACTGGGCCGTTGATAGCGTTATGCCGTTCTCATCGGAACGGAAGTGGAGTGGGGCCAAGTTTAGGGACCACGGCATTTTTGTCATGGGGGCACCAGAGTTTATTTTCAGTCCAGTTCCAGACGGGGTGACCGAGCAAATCAACGGGTACGCTGAAGCGGGGGACCGGGTCTTAAGCCTGGCGACGGCCGAAGATGTTCGGGATCATCAGTTAGTGAATCCAACCCTTCAAGGCCTTGTCTTAATCAGCGATGAACTGCGGCCAAACGCCAAGTCCACGCTGCGTTACTTTAAGAATCAAGATGTGTCGCTGCGGGTCATTTCGGGGGACAACCCCGCCACGGTGGCCAGCATTGCTAAGCGTGCCGGGCTAGACGGAGCCGATCAGTTCGTTAACATGAGCCAAATTACGGATGAGGCAGACGACGGACAATATGACGACCTAGTGGCCCATGAAACCATTTTTGGTCGGGTTACGCCCGCTCAGAAGAAACGACTCATTGCTGCGTTTCAACGGGCTGGCCACACCGTAGCTATGACGGGTGACGGGGTCAACGATATTTTAGCGATGCGGCAGTCGGACTGCAGCGTGGCCATGGCAAGTGGGAGTGAAGCAACAAAGAGCATTGCCGACTTCGTCCTGCTGGATTCTAACTTTGATGCGATGATTAACGTGCTCAATGAGGGCCGGCGGGTTATCAATAACATTGAGCGGGTCGCATCGTTATACCTGATTAAAACGATGTACTCGGTAATGCTAACGCTGATTTTTATTTTTATGACGCGTAGTTACCCGTTTCAACCCATTCAATTAACGCCCATTTCGGTTCTGACCGTGGGGATTCCCACCTTCTTTTTGGCCCTTGAGCCGAACTATCAGCGCTTAACGGGGCAGTTCATGGAGAAGGTGATGCAGATTGCGGCCCCGGCGGCGATCTGCGACGTGGGGTATATTTTAGTCATTATGTACCTGGGCGACTTGCTGGCCCTCAATTACACGCAGACTTCAACGTTAAGCGTGATGTTTACGGGTGTGATTGGGCTATTTGCCTTACTGCTGGTCGCTCGGCCGCTAAACCGTTTGAAGATCGGCCTGGTGACGCTTATGGCCGTATGCTTCGTTAGTATTTTCGTCTGGGGCGGTCCACTATTTTCACTCGCTTCCATTTTTAATTGGAAAATGGCCGTGATCTACGTACCCCTGCTTATTAGCGCCTATCCCGTCTACTACTTAGTCCAAGGAATCCTAGGCAAACGGGTTTTCAGTAAAATTCATTGGCGGTAAATCTTTTTTATACTTTCATGATGTTATCTAGTCGTTAAAACTAGGTAACGTGATATAATGGAATAAAGAAGCTCAGGAGGGATTGCTTATGAACGATTTTGAACAGTACAAACGTTGGGAACAGCAGATGCATCACATCAAATTACCCCGGTGGGACGATTTGCCGAACTTTGATTTGTACATGGACCAAGTGATTGCACTGATCAATGATACGTTAGGCCCCCTAGGAGTGGATACTATCACGCCCGCCATGATTAATAACTACGTTAAACACAAGGTGATTATGGCCCCAATCAAGAAAAAGTATCAGACCATGCAGCTCGCTGACATTATCATGATTTCGCTGCTAAAACCCATGTTTCAAACGGATACGGTTCGCGAGGGTATTGATCAGATCACGGCAGGTAAGTTTCCGAAGCAGGCCTACGATAACTTCATGGATCAGCTGGAGATGCAGCTGCACCGGCTAGGCGACACCTACGAGGTCAGTTCAACGGACAACCTGAACGAAAACTTGGTGCAGGTAGCGATTAATGCGATTGTAGCTAGGTTGCAGTCGGAACGGTTATTGCAAATCGTTCATCGGCCACTTCAGGAAGTTAAGGAAACGAAATAGTGATTGGCGGATTAGCTAAAACCAAGTGAAAGCTTGCGTTTGAACTAATCCGCCTATTTTTTTATTCACACACTCTTTCGATTTGACTGGTCCATAGCGTGAACGTCTTAAAGTGATTTTTTGAACAAATAAAATTAATTTGGTGATAATGTATTCGCTTACAACGCCTATTTAATGAAAACAGGCGTTTGTTAGGGCTGGGAGGGTAGAAAAACAATAAGTGATTTTTTGAACAAACGGGTTTACATTTTAAAAAAACGTGCTAAACTATTAATTGTGAATGAGATAACAAACCTGAATCAATAAACGGAGGCATAAGACATGGCTAAAAGTACAAAAACGCAAGAAAAGCCAAAACCATCAGTTTCTGTAGATGATTATATTAATAACATGGTGGACAAAGCCCAAGTTGCTTTGAATACTATGGATAACTTTACTCAAGAACAAGTTGACCACATCGTTCACCAAATGGCGATCGCTGGATTGGATCAACACATGAAATTAGCTGAAATGGCCGTTGAAGAAACGGGCCGTGGTTCAGTAGAAGATAAAGCCATTAAAAACATTTTTGCGACCGAAGAAATTTGGCACAAAATTAAAAACGATAAGACGGTTGGCATCATTGATGATGACCAAGACCGTCAGTTGATTTCCGTCGCTGAACCCCTTGGGGTGTTAGCCGGGATCACACCCGTTACTAACCCAACGTCAACGGTGCTCTTCAAGAGTTTGATTGCCGTTAAGACGCGGAACCCAATTATCTTTAGTTTTCACCCTCAAGCCCTGGAATGTTCCATGGCAGCTGCAAAGGTTGTCTATGATGCAGCCGTTGCTGCTGGGGCACCAAAAGACGTTATTCAATGGATTGGGACTAACGATTACGGGGTTGAAGCCGTTAGCAAGTTAATCAACAACGATGGGGTTGCCAGCACGTTAGCTACCGGGGGTCCCGGTATGGTGAAGGCCGCTTACTCCACCGGTAAGCCAGCCCTAGGTGTTGGACCTGGTAATGGTCCTGTCTACATTGAAAAGACGGCTAAGATTGAACGGGCCGTTAACGACATTGTCCTTTCTAAGACGTTTGATAACGGGATGGTTTGTGCCACTGAAAACAGTGCTGTAATCGATGCCGAAATCTACGATGCCGTTAAGGAAGAAATGGAAGCACGTCGGGTCTTCTTTGTTAAACAAGAGGACATCGAAAAGTTAACTGACTTCATGTTTAAGCCGGATGGCGGCGTTAAGGGCCCAATCCCTGGGATGTCTGCCGTTGCTATTGCTAAGGGGGCTGGAATTGATGTCCCTGATGATACCAAGGTTTTAGCAGCTGAAGTTTCGAAGGTTGGCCCAGATGAACGAATTTCTGGTGAAAAACTTTGTCCCGTAATCTCAGTCTACAAGGCTAAGGATCAAGAAGACGGCTTCCGGATTTGTGACGCTATCCTTCACTATGGTGGAATGGGTCACACGGCTGGGATCCAAACTGAAGATGACGAAGTGGCCACTCAGTTCGGAATTCAAATGAAGGCTTCCCGGATCTTAGTCAACACCCCAACTTCATTAGGTGGGATCGGTAACCTTTACAACGAAATGATTCCTTCATTAACGTTAGGGACTGGTTCATGGGGTCACAACTCAATTTCTCACAACGTTTCTTCATTCGACTTAATCAACATTAAAACTATCGCAAAGCGGCGAAACAATATGCAATGGATTAAATTACCTCGTGTTTACTTTGAAAAGACTTCCGTCCGTTACCTGAACGATATGCCTGGTATTCACCGTGTATTTATCGTAACGTCACCATCCATGGTTTCGAATGGGTACGTGGACACAGTGCTGAACGAATTAAAACGGCGTCCTGATGGTTTCCGCTACGCAATGTTCTCTGACATTTCGCCGGACCCAGATACGGATACGGTTGACCGTGGGGTTGCGCTGATGCGTGAATTCCAACCAGATACCATTATTGCCCTTGGTGGTGGGTCACCACTGGATGCTGCCAAAGCAATGTGGTTGTTCTACGAGCATCCAGACGCAAACTTCTTTGGTGCTAAGCAGAAGTTCTTGGACATCCGGAAGCGGACTTATCAGCTGGATAAGGCTAACAAGGCCCAGTTCGTTGCCATCCCAACCACGTCCGGAACGGGTTCCGAAGTGACACCATTTGCTGTTATTACGGATTCTAAGACCCACGTTAAGTACCCGTTAGCTGATTACGCTTTGACACCAGACGTTGCCATTGTGGACAGTCAATTCGTTATGACGGTTCCAAAACGGACGATCGCAGCTTCAGGACTGGATGTTTTGACCCACGCCCTTGAATCCTACGTTTCCGTGATGGCGTCTGATTACACTCGGCCATGGTCCTTACAAGCGATCAAGATGGTCTTCGATAACCTGACCGCTTCATACAACGGCGACCAGCATGCCAGAGAAGAAATGCATAACGCAGCAACCATTGCCGGGATGGCCTTTGGGAACTCATTCCTTGGGATTACCCATTCCATCGCTCACAAACTTGGTGGGGCCTTTGGTTTAACCCACGGGATTGCCATTGCCATTACGTTGCCACATGTCATCCGTTACAACGCCCAGGAACCAAGCAAGATGACTGCATGGCCTAAGTACGAAGCCTACCGGGCTAACTCTGATTACGCGAACGTTGCGCGTTACCTCGGCTTAAAGGGTAATACTGACGATGAATTAGTGGAAGCCCTCGTTCAAAAGTTCATTGAACTTGCTCACTCAGTTGACGTTACCTTAAGTCTGAAGGCTAACGGCGTTGACAAGGATGAATTTGAATCCAAGGTTGGCAGTTTAGCTGAATTAGCTTACGAAGATCAATGTACGACGGTTAACCCTCGTGAACCATTAGTGACCGAACTGGCCCAAATTATGAAGAACGAGTACGACGGTACGGACGTTGAAGGCAAGTAACTCAGTTTTACAGCAGCATTAAGTTAATAATATAGGAAGGCACCTCAAAATTACCGTATTGATCGGTAATTTGGGGTGCCTTTTTTATGATGATATAGCGTTTAGTAATAACTGTTTATTATATGCATTAATTATAGCTTATCGTTTTTAAGAAACAAATTTAGTTCGAAAAAGCCAGGTTATTTTTCATGCGTTTGAAACAAAATGCAATATACAAAAAGCTATGGTGCGTGGTGTTGATTGAAAAACATCATTTCAGTTTGATTACAAATAAGACAAAATGTAATAAAAAAGCGCCGTTTTTAACATGGACGTAAAAAAACGACAATTCACTCGTAACATTAAGCAGGTATCCTTATTACTCGTTAAGCAATTCAAGGAGGATATCAAGTACATGACTATCAAGAAAACATTAGTGACAACTTTGGGGACAGCTGCAGTAATCGGGGGCGGCTTAGCATTTACTGCTTCAACTGCGAGTGCCGATACTAACGTTACCGTAAAATCTGGTGACACGGTTTGGGGAATTTCTCAAGAATTCAACACGACCTTAGATGCAATTCAAAACGCCAACAAGTTAAGTGACGTCAACGTGATCTTCGTTGGTCAAACATTAACTATCCCTGGCGAAGATTCAGCTCAAGTTGCAACGAGTTCCAACACGACTTCAAACAACAACGCTGCATCAGCATCATCAACACAATCTTACACACCAGCTGCTAACTACAGTTCAGCAAGCAGCTCAGTTTCGAGCTCCGCTAACTACAGCAGCACGACTAACCAAGCTTCTGCATCTACTTCAACTAACACGACTCGTACAAGTTCTGCATCAGCTTCTACCACGACGGGTTCTTCATCTGAAGAAGCTGCTAAGGCATGGATTGCTGGTAAGGAATCCGGTGGTTCATACACTGCCACTAACGGTCAATACATCGGAAAGTACCAATTAAGTTCTTCATACTTAAACGGTGACTACTCTGCTGCTAACCAAGAAAAGGTTGCTAACAGTTACGTTAGCTCCCGTTATGGTTCATGGAGTGCCGCACAAGCATTCTGGCAAGCTAACGGTTGGTACTAAACTTAAAAACCAACGTTAAACCGCTCAGCGACTAAGGCGTATGCCTAGGCCGGTGAGCGGTTTTTTAGTTTGAAACAACTAACAAATGATTAGTGAAACGCTTGAGGCCCAAAGCTTCGGGCGTTTTTCTTTGCATTTTATGGACAGACTGTTTACGATAGGGGTGGTTCAACTTAACTAATGGAAGGGGAGTTTCATATGATTACGTGGACACCAACTGTAAAGGATTACAATGCTAAGCTTCGACGTTTGGAACAGAATGCAGATTTTGCAAAGAACGACGATAATGTTTGGTTTCGGGGAATTACAGATCCATGGGTCCCACAGTACAGTATGGATGATTTTAACGCTCATTTTCAACGGGATAACGGGGGCGCTTTTGCACCAACGTCAGAAATTATGAGTAAGGTTAAAAATCGGCCAAATAGTGAAGCTGATCAGGCAGCGTACCGCTGGCGTGACCGAATGGGGTCAGAAGGGATCGATCTGTCGCACGGGGTAACAACGACTAAGGTCTATACGGATGGCGATCCTAAATTACCAATTACAGTATATACCCCACAAATGAGCGATCCTGACGAAGAGTTAGGGGCCATTGTGGCTTACCATGGTGGTGGATGGATTGGCGGTAACGTTTTAGTCAACCAAAACTTCTGTCGTTACATGGCTGAACAGGCTCATATGCGCGTCTTTAACGTTGACTTTCGGTTAGCACCTGAATATCCAGCAATGGCCGGGTTTGACGACTGTTACGCTGCCTTGAACTGGATTGTGGATAATGCGGGTGACTTACACGTTGATTTAAACACGGTGGCGGTATACGGTGACAGTGCAGGGGGAACCACTGCAGCTGCCGTTGCTTACCAAGACCGTAAAGACGGGCATAATTACGTTACCCATCAATTTATGGCCTACCCATGTTTGACGTTGGACCATGACGTTGCGGAAAAGATTGACTGGCCGGCATCGAAATACCATTTCAATTCAGTCACAAAGGAACGCTATGATAATGATCAATTATTTGTAGGAAAAGGAATGGATACATTACGTCAAGTCTATGTTGGAAGCCAAAATGTTGACGATCCTCGGATTTCACCAATTGAAATTCCAGATGATATTATGGCAAAGATGCCACAGGCCTTGATTGCCATTGATGAATTTGATCCATTACGGCCCCAAGGCTACCTGTACGCAAAGAACTTGGCTAAGGCTGGCGTTAACTCCCACAGTATGTGTTACTACGGCATGAGCCACGCCTTCCTTGATAAGTTTGGGATCTTTGCTCAGGGTCAACACTTTGCTGATACCGCCGCAACTTGGCTTCACCAGGGCTTGACCGGGCAAACAAAGTAAGCGAGTCACCGACGGAAATGTGAATGAAAGCCCTCTAATTAAACTAAACGGTTAAAAATATTACAGAATGTAACAAAACCCTTGGTTTCTTAACGTGTTTGACATGTGATGTCAATTTATTAGTAACACAAACCGTGTATTCTAATAGACATCAAGTTAAGCAACACAAATCAAGGAGGACTTTCGTTTACATGAAAATCAATAAGACTTTAGCTTCAACCTTAGGTACCGCAGCTGTATTAGGAATTACCTTATTAGCAGGGACGACTTCAGCAAGTGCCGACACCACTGTTACTGTTAAATCCGGCGACACGGTTTCAGAAATTGCACAAGCTTACAACTCAACTATTTCTGGCATCGAAAAGGCTAACAACTTAACGAACGACCTGATCTACGTTGGTGATCAATTAACTGTACCTACGGATGATGATGCAACCACAACTACTTCAACAAGTAGCCAACAAACCACTGGTTCATACACGCCATCGTACACTTACACACCATCAACAACGAGCTCATACAACACGAACTCTAACAGCTCAGCTGCTTCAACGAGCTCAAACAGTTCTTCTGCTTCAACTAAGAGCTACTCCAACACAGCAGCAACTAGTTCAAGCAACAACTCGAGCTCAACTTCAACTAGTTCAACTTCTTCCTCATCAGTAGGAAGCTCAGTATCATCAGTTGCTAGTGCAATGGCTGCTAAGACCGGAGTATCTGCTTCGACTTGGCAACGGATCATCATGCGTGAATCTGGCGGTAACGGTAACATCTCTAACGCTTCATCAGGTGCATACGGTTACTTCCAATTACTAGGCCATGGTGAACACTCTGGTATGTCAGCTGCTGAACAAGTTAACATGGCTGCTAGTGTTTATGAAGCACAAGGTATGGCTGCCTGGGGCGAATAATTTCAACCCATCATTAAACAAATATATGACTAAAGCGGAAGGTCGATTGATCTCCCGCTTTTTATTTGAGGCCGGGACATAAGATGTTTAGACCATGCCGAATAGGGAAAAGGCCCAAGTTTGATTGTATTTTGATCGGATTTGGGCCTTTTTCCTATTGGATTGTGGTCTGTCTTTAGTCGGGATCCGCTTCTCAACTTTCTGCGGTTAACCATGCCGCAAGAATCGCTTTTTTAAGCGAAGCGGTCCTAATGTTCTAAACCTTTTTATTTGTCTAAAGCATGATCGAATTTTGATCGTGCTTTTTTTGCTGACGAATGGAACGGAACGTGGGAAAATAGGGGAGAGCAACTAAAGGAGGAAGCGGTATGAATGCAAATGAACAGCAACAGTTAGAACAAATTAAAGATTATGCGTTAGGTCAGGCGACCGATGATGAAACGGGTCACGGGGTTGACCACATTATGCGCGTTGTTCGCATGGCAAAAACCATTTTGCGCCGGATCCCTCAGGCCAATGAACTCATTACCTTGGCGGCGGCCTACCTGCATGACACCTATGATGAAAAACTGGTGACTGATGTTCCGGCGGCTAAGCAGGCACTCCGCGATACCTTAACGACCATTGGCTTAACAGCCGATCAGGTTAGCCAGATTTTTGCTATTATCGATAATATGTCCTATTCTAAGTCCTTAGAGGGGGCCGCTCAGCCGCTTACGCTGGAGGGACAGGTGGTTCAAGATGCAGATCGGTTGGATGCCATCGGGGCCATTGGCATTACCCGGGCCATTTATTACGGGGGCCGGTTTGGCGAAAAAGTATACGACCCTAGTATTGCTCCCCGAACGGACATGAACCATGATGAATACCGCAACCTTGATCACGAAACGATCATTAATCATTTTTACGAAAAACTCTTAAAATTAAAGGACCTGATGAACACGGATGTGGCGGTATCAATTGCGGCTCACCGGCAAGAAGTTATGGTCGATTTTCTGGGTGAATACCAAGCGGAATGGCACGGTGAAGAGTAGGTCAGCTAGGAGGTTGAAATGATGCAAAAAACAAGTTGGACAAAACTGATTACCATTTGGTTTGCGTTTATTATCGTCGTGTTAGGTGCTAACGCCCTTTTCCCTAAGTCGTGGAATTTTTCCACCCGGCTTATTGTGCAGGAATTAATTGCTATTGCTGTTATCCTCACTTTAAATTATTTTTGGATTCATCAACCACTCCATTTTAAGTCGGACGTACCCGCAAAAACGATTCTGATGGTGAACAGCTTAACCATAATCGTCTGCTTACAGGCAATCCTAGTATGGACTCAAACTAAAAATGCGAACGTTGAAACCGCCCTTATTATTGGGGTGTGCGCTGGGGTTACAGAGGAACTTCTCTTCCGGGGGATCTTACTTCCTGGGACCCTATCCCATTTTTCTGGCCATGCCGGAATGTGGCGGACAGTTCTCATTGTGAGTGTTCTATTTGGTGCCACGCACATGGTCAATCTAGGCGCCCATCAAGTCATTGAAGCGACTCTGGTTCAGGGGCTCAACGCCTTCTTCTTGGGGTTATTCTTAGCAGCCCTCTACCTGCGGACCCGAAGCCTAATTTGGCCAATGCTGTTTCACGGAATAAATGACTTCGAGGCGTCACTTGGTGTCAGCGGTTCAATCATTTACACCCACGGGCTAGCTATTCTACCCCTGTTAGGTCCCTGGATTTTGATGTTGGCCGTTTCCATCTTCTTGTTGCGGAAGAGTAAGACGCAGCGGGTGTATGAAGTGGTGGAATAGCAAAAAAGGGTCGCTGAACTATCAGCGACCCTTTTTTATAGCAATTATTATCCGCAACAGGAAATAGGTCAAGCAGCTTAAAATAAAGGAATACATTAAGATGACGGTCAAACTCACCGCAAATCGGGTGGCGCCGTTGGCAAATGCCGTCACAATGCCAAAGACGGTGAGACCACTGGTTAATGCAACGATGAGAACCAGATAGCTTAACAGTCCCACCTTTGAATTAAGGTAATCAGCCGTACTGAGGTCAAAGCCGCCAATACAGATGCTAAGGGAGAGGATAATCAAGGTTACCCAGTGCCACCACGGGGTTGACGACTGACTGATGGTGGCCAGAAAATGCTGAAGTTGAGTCCACGTGGGATTCTGCTTTAAAGGGGTCATCCCCGCAAAGGCCTCGGGCGTTAACCAAGCCATCAAAGCAAGGAGGGCCCCCGTACAGCCGAAAATGGGAGCTACACCGATAAAGAGGTTACCGACCGTTTGATACAGGTTGTTTTGATTCCAGGTGTGGTTAACGGATCCCAGGGAAAGATCGGGGTCCTCGTTTTTCGGAAACCGTAACAGGGTGACATGGGTGATGTGGTGGCCAAACAGAAGAGCCACCACTAAATGGCTCGCTTCGTGAATAATGATGCCTAAGCTTCCTAATACGGCCTCGCTGCGCATCCCGAAGTACTGGGCCAATAACTCCTTAATTTGGCGGTTTACCCAGGTTAACAGGGTGATAAATAGGACGGGAACGACCACCAGATCCAAAAGCACCTGCGTATTGACTTCGAATAGGGTCTTAATCATGGGCTTCTAAATCGGCAAACGTCCCGGAGACGAGATGGGCCAGGTCATTGGCGTCGAGAATAACGGACCGGCCGATTTGCCCCGAAGAGACGGCAATTTGGCCCTGATCTTGGGCGACCTCATCAATATAAATGGGGTACTTGCTTTTCTCCCAAATGCCGATGGGGGTGTTGGCGCCGTGTTCGTAACCGGTGGTCTTTTGGAGGTCCTTCAAGGGGATCATGTTGACTTTTTTGTTGCCGGACACCTTAGCCAGCTTTTTTTCATCTAAGTGTCGGTCAATGGGAAGTACCCCGATCACGGGGCCCGTTGTGTTACCTAGGAGAGCCAGCGTTTTATAAACGTGATGGTCGTCATTGGTATGAACCGCGGACTGAACGTCACCATCCGTATAGGTTTCAAACACTAACTGTTGGTAGGGAATTTTGTTCTTATCGAGGATCTGTTCCACAAGGGTTTTGTGCAACCGCCCCTTCTTGCTTTTTTTCGCCATGTTGGTTCACCTTCTTACCGCCTAGTTTAGCATGTTTTATGGACCGAGACGAGTCGGGTTTTTAGAAATTGGATTGGACTTTTAAAATGACTGGACCGCATATCTTTGCGAGAAACAAGACACGGGTTCTAAAACCTGTTATACTGGGTGGGTTAAAGACCATCCAGTGAAGATTAGAGGAGTCGTCATGGCAGATTTAGTGTACCGACAGGTAATGCACGATCTAAAGCAGCGGATATATCAAAATCAGTTTCCGAATAAAAAATTACCGGATGAACGAAGCTTAAGCGAAGAGTACCAAGTCAGCCGGAGTTCCATTAAACGCGCGCTTAACGTCCTGGCCAACCAGGGCATTATTTTTAAAAAGCGCGGTTCCGGAACCTTTATTAATCCACTATACCTAAAAAATCAAAGTATTTTTAAATACGAGGGATCGAACCTCGGGGTAACCGATAGTATGAAGTCGGCGGGAGCCACCCCGGGCATTAAACTCCTGGCGTTTAACGTTGTCTCGGCCACGCCCGATCTGCAGCAGGAATTATTTTTGGATGCGGGCGACTTTGTGTACGAAATTAAACGGCTGCGGTTGTTTGATGATCAGCCGTTTATGATCGAGACGGGGTACATTCCCATTAAGATTGTCCCGGATTTAACGGCGCAAATTGTCTCGGGGTCGATTTTTAACTACTTAGAGACCCAGGGCAAAACGGCGACTAAGTCGTTTATGACCATTAAGGCTGCCCCATCTAACGCTGAGGACCAAGACCTATTGCGGCTAAAACCCACTGAACCGGTGGGGATTATGGAGGGAATTTTCTTCCTCGACGATGGGACTCCGTTTGAAGTGTCAAATATGAGGCTGCATTATAAATATTTAAATTACAATACGTTCGTTAATCTTGATGAAGAATAGCGGATTAAACAACCATCAAGAGTCGGAGAATTTCCCGACTCTTGATGGTTGTTTTTGGATAAACATTCAGGAACTAAATCCTCGCAATTATGGGGCCGATTTGACATAATAGAGGACTCCAGATACTGGGGTAATCAGTTTTTATGAATTGATACGGTCCAATTTATAAAAAGGTTGACTTATAGTAAAAATGGTTTATCATTGTCAGTGTAAATTACTCGAAGAAAACGAGTAAACCTTACGCCATAGTTCTATCAACAAGTTTTAGACTTTGATTTCAAAGAAGGAGTGTTAATTCATGGCAGTAGATTACGATTCCAAAGAATATTTGGAAGGTGTTATCAAGTACTGGAACGCCGCCAACTACCTTTCAGTTGGTCAATTGTTCTTACGTGACAACCCATTATTAAAGGGCGATTTAACTTCTGATGACGTTAAGATCAAGCCAATCGGCCACTGGGGTACGATTGCTTCTCAAAACTTCATTTACGCAGAATTAAACCGTGTCATCAACAAGTATGATTTAAACATGTTCTACATTGAAGGTTCAGGTCACGGTGGCCAAGTAATGGTTTCCAACTCTTACGTTGATGGTAGTTATACTGAAATCTACCCTAACATCACCCAGGATGAAAAGGGACTTCAACGCCTCTTCAAACAATTCTCCTTCCCAGGTGGAATTGCTTCCCATGCGGCACCTGAAACTCCAGGTTCAATGCATGAAGGTGGGGAACTTGGTTACAGTATTTCCCATGGGACTGGTGCAATCTTAGATAACCCAGACCAGATTGCCGCCGTTGAAGTTGGTGATGGTGAAAGCGAATCAGGTCCATTAGCTGCTTCATGGTTCTCCGACAAGTTTATCAACCCAATCACTGATGGTGCGGTATTACCAATCATCAACTTGAACGGGTTTAAGATTTCTAACCCAACCATCCTTTCCCGGATGACCGATGAAGAGTTAACCAACTACTTCAAGGGTATGGGCTGGGATCCAATGTTTGTTGAAACTGACGGTGCTGCTGATGATGTTATGCGGACTGCCGAAGCTATGGCTAAGGTTATGGATAGTGCAATCGAAAAGATTCAAGCTATTCAAAAGAATGCTCGTGACAACAATGACAACACTGAACCAATTTGGCCAATGATCATCTTCCGTTCACCTAAGGGCTGGACTGGTCCTAAGAAGGACAAAGATGGTAACCCAATTGAAGGTTCATTCCGGGCCCACCAAGTCCCATTAGACTTCTCTGCCGGCAACATGGACGACAAGGAAGAATTCTTAGCTTGGATGGAAAGCTATAAGCCAGAAGATCTCTTCAACCAAGACGGTTCAATCAAGCAAGACGTCATCGACATGGCACCTAAGGGTACTAAGCGGATGGCCATGAACCCAATTACTAACGGTGGGGTTAAGCCTGAACCATTAGACTTGCCTGACTACAAGAAGTACGCTGTTGATACTTCAACTCCAGGCAAGACGGTTGCTCAAGATATGGTGGTATGGTCAGACTACATCCGCGATACGATGAAGTTAAACCAACACAACTTCCGTGCGTTTGGTCCTGATGAATCCAAGTCTAACCGTCTTTACTCAATGTTAGACTACGGCAAGCGTCAATGGATGGAACCAATCCACGAACCAGCCGATGAAAACATGGCCCCACAAGGCCGGGTAATCGATTCTCAATTATCCGAACACCAAGATGAAGGTTTCCTTGAAGGTTACGTTCTGACGGGTCGTCATGGTTTCTTCGCTACCTACGAAGCATTCGGTCGGGTCGTCGACTCAATGTTAACCCAACACTTCAAGTGGTTACGGAAGGCCTCAGAACAATACTGGCGTCATGACTACCCATCATTGAACTTCGTTGATACGTCAACCGTATTCCAACAAGATCACAATGGGTACACTCACCAGGACCCAGGTATGCTGACTCACTTGTCAGAAAAGAAGCCTGAATTTATCCGTGAATACTTGCCAGCCGATGCTAACACCCTGTTAGCCGTTGGTGACGTCGTATTCCGGAGCCGCGAAAAGATCAACTTGATCGTTACTTCAAAGCACCCACGGCCACAATGGTTCTCAATTGAAGAAGCCACTAACCTGGTTCACAATGGTTTAGGCTACATTGATTGGGCATCAACTGACCAAGGCGAAGAACCTGATATTGTGTTCGCCGCTGCTGGGACTGAACCAACTTGGGAATCATTAGCTGCAATTTCTATCTTGCACGATAACTTCCCAGAAATGAAGATTCGCTTTATTAACGTTGTTGATATCTTGAAGCTTCGTTCACCTAAGTTGGACCCACGTGGTTTGAGCGACGAAGAATTCGACCGTTACTTCACGACTGACAAGCCTGTTATCTTTGCATGGCACGGTTTCGAAGGCATGATCAAGGACCTCTTCTTCGATCGTCACAATCATAACTTACACGTTCACGGTTACCGTGAAAACGGTGATATTACCACACCATTTGACATGCGGGTTCTTAACCAGCTCGACCGGTTCGACTTGGCTAAGGAAGCTGTCTTGGATCAACCTAAGTACGCCGTTAAGGGTGCCTCATTCGTTCAAAAGATGGATGACATGGTTGCTAAGCACACTGCCTACATCGATGAAGTGGGAACTGATTTACCAGAAGTTGAAAACTGGGAATGGAAGCCACTTAAGTAGTCTGTTCGACGACTAAGGTGCTCATCACCTAGTTAATTATGGCGCCGGGCAAGTTCAATCTGAACTTGCCCGGTGTTTTTTTGATTTGGCTTGACTAATGTCACGTAACTACTGGTACGAAGTCATCCGGACTTTGGATGAGGGACGTCGTGTTAAGTTGCAGATTTGTGTTTTTTGAGCGAAGCGGGCCTAATGTTCCAACCCCATTTTTTTGCACCTTCTGTGAAACATATTAGCGGGCCGATATTAGATTAACAAAGTAAGACAACCGCTAAAAAAAGCAACATGTAGTTCGAAACGTTAACAGGTATTAATTAGCCTTAGAAAAGCAAATGGGAAACGTTTTACACTGTTTACATGGTACAAATTATGTTTTACCTGTTATGGATTTGTAATATTACAATCGAATAAAAATTACCTGTGTGTGAAACATTTTTGTTATAATTACTCATGTCGATAACAGCTGAGTGGTAGCTGACGACTTGATAGGCTTGGCGAAAACCTAACTTGATATGTCCATACGTTTTGCTTAACTTAAATCGTTCATCAAGTTTATCAACCGGATGGGAAATCCCCGTTCTTTCTAAGGGTGTTGGCCTTAAAAAGAGCGGGGATTTTTCTTTGGTTTTAAGGAAAATTTGTTGAATTTTTAATGATCATTAGTTCCAAAATCATCAGGTAACGCCGTATAATGAATAATAGATATGTTTTAAGTTAGGGGAATTAGGGTGAAACGATTAACTTCCAAAAAAATTTATGCGCAGTTTACAATTTTATTTACCATTTTAGTCTGCATCATTTACGGAATCTTTCTACTTACGGGAAAATCATTTATCTGGTGGGGGGATGGATTAGCCCAGCACTATCCCATCCTGGTAAAGTTCTATGATTTACTCCACCACGGGTTTCCGGGGAGTTTATTTGGGTGGTCTTGGGCCCTTGGTTTAGGGGCGGATAAGTTAACTACCTTTTCTTACTACGTAACGGGGGATCCGTTTGCTTACCTTATTGCGGTATTTCCCAAGAATAGGATCGAAATGGGGTATAACCTCCTCGTTATTCTCCGGTTATTCTGTAGTGGGTTAGCTTTCCTGATATTTTCACGGCAGTTCAAGTTCAAGCCGCAAAGTCAGTTGCTTGGTAGTTTAGCCTACACCTTTACGGGTTACTCCCTGTTTGTGAGTGTTCGGCATCCCTTCTTCTTGTTGCCGATGATTCTGTTTCCACTGCTGGCCTATGGGATTGAGCGGATTTTCCGGGGGAAATCCTGGCTGCCGCTTGCTCTCGCAGTAGCGGTAACGTTGGCTAGCAACTTTTACTTTGCCTACATATTAGCGATTGGTAGTTTTGCGTACGCTGCAATGCGGTATGCGCGGTCGTGGATAGATCATCAGCCAATGCCGTTGTTTAAGACGCTTTGGCAGCTCGTGAAACCGGTAGTGACGGGCTTTTTATTATCCGCTATATTGTTTATTCCGTCCGTCATAGCCATGATGCAATCGACCCGGGTCAATTCAACGGCGCAGTTTGCTAATGGCTACTGGTTCTATCCCGTCAACTTTTACCTCAGCGTACCATCTTCCATCATCACTTCTCCGGGCCGGGCCGGCTTCTGGCTTAGTATGGGGATTAGTACGTTAACCTTTCTGGGAATCGTGTACGTTTTAAGTCATTACCGTCGTTACTTGGCGTTAAGCGTGACGTTGACTTTGATCCTGGTGGGGAGTTTATCACCGGTGGTCGCTGCCATTATGAACGGGGGCTCAACCCCGTCAGACCGGTGGATTCTTTTGGGCTGCCTTTTCTTTAGCTTGGCCCTCATGATTTTTGTCGACCACTTTAGTACGCTCACCCGGTATGATTATCGGGTCATGGTTGGCGCCGCTATCATTCTGGTTGGGTTAGTCTGGGTGGCTAACGGATTTATCTTTGATAATCCCATTCACGATTCCGTGTCGTACGGCCTCCTATTCGCCTTAATCGGGGTTCTGGCACTCCGCCAGCAACTAGGGTTGTCATCTAAAATGGCGTGGGGCACGGTTTGGGCCATTTTTGGCCTGAATCTGATCAGTAATGGTTACGGGTTCTTTAGTCCGAACGTCAGTCCAGATGGGATTAATTCGGAATTATTAACCCGTGGTTTAGCTACCGCCTACCAGAAGAAGTATTTAGATGGTGCGGATAAGTACGTCCGGGAACAATCTGGGTTCTACAGGAGCTCCACCGGAAAATATTATGATTATAAAGCTAACGCCAGTACGAACGTGGGCTTAAATAACGGCACCCACGATATTATGTCGTACTACTCGGTTCAAAATAAGTGGCTGGGGCAGTTCAGCAATGCAGTTCAAAACACGCAGGCCAATATGAATAAACCCATTAATCAGTTAGATGGACGGACGAGTTTGAGTAATTTGTTAGGGGTTAAATACCTGTTTATTCGGTCAAATCAACTGGGAACCCAAACGTTACCCTACGGTTACCACAAAGTTAAAAGCGTTAAGGATAAACCGACTCGGTTATACGGCAATGGAGTGGGAACTACCATCCTGAAGTCGAATAACGCGCTGCCGTTAGCCTACTTACAGACCTCAATTCTCAGCCAAACACAATTTAACCACCTGAACGGTGTTGATCGTGAACAGGCAATGACTTACGGGGCGTTGACGACTGGTAGCCGTAAGAACGTTAAAACGGTTGATTATCACTCCCAGGCCCAAACTTTGGATTACACAACTTCTGTCAATACGACCCGCGTTTTAGATTCCTTGCAAAAAGTGGTTCAAAACCGGCAGGATGATGCCGATCAAAAATCTGCGGATCATCAAGGTACCGGCGTAAAGACAGATTCAACCATGGCAACGACATCGACGTGGCTGAGTACGCCCGAAGACTTGGATAAGGAGCTGGCAACTGCCAACAATGAAAAATTAAAGAAGAGTTCAGCAGGGAAAGCATTGTTATCTGAAAACCGGGTTCAGTTAGAAACAGCTGTAAGAGAAAACCAGCAGATTGTGAAAAACAACCTTAAGGCGAATGAAGATGGCTTGCATGAGCTTACTTCCAGCAATACGGGCCAGCGACTTTCTTACCGGTTAACGCTCAGTAAACCGGAACTAACCAAGAATACGGAACTCTATCTTCAACTGGATGGGATTAAGGTCCAACCACGAACGATGACGGACTCGGTAACCAATACCAAAAATAAAAATACCTTTAATAACACGCCATATCCGTTTGACAGCCAGCTTCAAACCTGGCGCAAGGCAACCTCGGTTACGGGTGACGGAGCCTACAATGTTCAAGTGAAGAGCAAGCATAATTTGACCGGGTACAACCAACTAGGGTCAACGAACCTCTCCGATTACGAACCAAAGACGAGTCAACTACTCAATTTGGGGTACTCCAAGACCGCTAGAAAGACTGTTGATATTACTTTTGAAGGGGTCCAAGGAATTTCGTACAAGTCGGCTAAGATCATCGCAGTGCCGATGAACAAGTCCTATAGCCAACGGATGCAGCAGTTGAAGAAGCAAAAGCTGACCCAATTGTCCGTTCATAATGATGTTGTCACGGGGACGGCGACGTCGGATCAAGCCACCATTTTAACGACTTCCATTCCGTACTCCAAGGGATGGCAGCTTACTGTAGATGGACACCCAGCAAAAACCTCCCGGGTTAACGTGGGATTTGTTGGCGCACACCTACCGGCTGGGACCCATAAAATTAAGTTAACCTATCAGACACCCGGATTAAAACTAGGTGAGCTTTTGACGCTGGGCGGAATGATCATTTTCGTCAGTGCCGGGCTATTCCAACTATGGCGTCGGCGCCGTTCAGAGTAGTTAAGCGTTAAACAAATTAGATATCATTTCCACCACAAAGCAGGAACTTTAGTGTCATTCGATCGATTTTCGATCGGATTTAACTAGGGTTTCTGCTTTTTTGAACCCGAAATGTAACAAAACGATTGAGGAATTAGAATCGGATCGGTCAATTAATTAGTGTAGGGGATTAAATAAGTTGATGGCATGACGTTTTGGTCCGGGTGGAACATGTTCCGGGAAATGGAACAAAATTCATCGCCTTACATGGCGGGTCAGGAACCGCAAAAAGGGTTTAAAAAAGCGTTTACATTTTGTATTCTTAAATTGTTCCAAGGAACCAGCAAGCTAGTTAACCAATTTAAAAACATTTAAGGAGTGTGCCATTATGAAACGTGATTACATTGATACTAACTCTTACTCTCGTGAAGAAATCCAATACATTATTAAATTAGGTCTCCAAATTAAGAAGGACATCAAGGCGGGGAACTACCCCCAACTTTTGCCACACCGGACTTTAGGTATGATTTTTGAAGAATCATCGACTCGGACTCGGGTTTCCTTTGAAACGGCTATGACCCAATTAGGCGGTCACGCAGAATATTTGGCACCTGGTCAAATTCACTTGGGTAGTGCTGAAAGTGAATCCCTCGGTGACACCGGAACCGTTCTTTCCCGCTTAACGGACATTTTAATGGCTCGGGTAGCTAAGCACGAAACGGTCCAGGAATTAGCTGCGACTTCCACCGTTCCCGTCTTAAACGGGATGAGTGATTACAACCACCCAACCCAAGAAATGGGGGACATTATCACCATGGTGGAAAACTTACCAGCTGGTAAGAAGTTAAGTGACTGTAAAGTTGTCTTTGTTGGGGATGCCACTCAAGTTTGTGTTTCCATGATGTTCATGGCCACTAAGATGGGAATGGACTTCGTACAATTTGGTCCTAAGGACTTCCAAATGAAGGAATCCGCCATTGAAATTGGTAAGAAGAACGCCGCAGTATCCGGTGGGAGCGTCAGTGTTACCGATAATGCTGACGAAGCAATGGCGGGCGCCGACTTTATCTACACTGACGTTTGGTACGGTCTTTACGAAGCCCCACTCTCATACGACGAACGGATGAAGATCTTCTACCCTAAGTACCAGGTAAACGATGAATTAATGGCTAAGGCAGCTCCACACGCTAAGTTCATGCACTGTTTACCAGCCAACCGGGGTGAAGAAGTGACGGATAGTGTCATTGACTCACGGGCCTCACTGGTTTGGGACGAAGCCGAAAATCGCTTAACTTCCATCCGGGCCCTCCTTGTTTACTTGATGGAACCTTACATGAACTACACGGACGCACAATTAGATGGATTTAACGATCCGGAATTAGTTGAAATGCTATTGGACCGCGTTGACGATGCGACCCTCTAAACCTGTCCGTCCCTAGCGCAGCCAATGAAGGTGAATGATAATGGAAAAAAAGAAAAAATTTAGGTTGTTTGATGCCGTCCTGATGGCTGTCGTGGTTGTGCTGGTTGTTGAATCAGTGGCCCCGGCCGCCGCAATCGGCCCCTCCCAGTTCTTCTGGTGGGGGTTGCTCCTCCTGTTCTTCTTCTTACCGTACGGATTAATTTCTGCCGAATTGGGGACGTCCTATGATGAGGGGGGCGGAATCTATGATTGGGTCAACCGAGCCTTTGGTCATAAATGGGGCGGGCGTGCCGCCTACCTCTACTGGATTAACTTCCCGATTTGGATGGCCAGCTTAGCCGTTCTCTTTGTGGAAGTGATTAACCAGATTTTCCAAGTTCAGCTTGGAACGTGGCCGTCGGTGTTAATTGAGCTGGCCTTTACTTGGATTGTGACGCTTATCTGCTGCTTCCCAGTGGCTGACAGCAAGTGGATTTTGAACTTAGCCGCCTTCGCCAAGATTTTTATTATCTTGAGCTTAGGGGGATTAGGGATCTACGTGGCAACCACGAAGGGAATGGCAACGACACTTACGCCAAACAATATGCTGCCTAGTTTTGATGCCCACAGCTTAAGCTATATTTCCGTTATCCTCTTTAACTTTCTTGGTTTTGAAGTGGTCACTACAATGGCCAGCGACATGCCGAACCCGAAGAAACAGATTCCAGAAGCCATTGTACTTGGCGGGATTTTAATCGCTGTCTTCTACGTCTTTGCTGCATTTGGAATGGGAGCTGCGATTCCTACCAACCAACTTTCCGCTTCCGGTGGATTAATGGACAGTATCCTGTTATTAGTTGGCCAGCACAATTGGTTTGTGGTTCTCGTCGGAATTCTCTTTGCCTACTCCCTGGTTGCAAACTTGATTTCGTGGTCGGCTGGGGTGAACGAAGGGGCTGAATATGCCGCCAAGAATCATGATTTACCCAGTGTTTTCAGTATTACCAGTAAGAAAACTGGGATGCCAACGGGTGCAACGATTTTAAACGGCATCATTGCCTCAGTTCTGATCGTTGCCGCACCGTTCATTCCAAATCAAAATATTTTTTGGGCGTTCTTCTCGTTGAACGTGGTCGCACTTTTAGGGGCTTACCTGCTCATGTTCCCGGCCTTCTTCCAGTTGAGAAGGAAGGATCCCGACCATGAACGGCCGTTCAAGGTCCCTGGAGGTCCCGTCGTTATTGCTTTGATGGCTTTTATCCCCGTGATCTTACTCTTAATCGGGGTTTACTGTTCCATCATTCCGCTAAACGGTAGCGCCGCCGAGTTTAACACTAAAATTCCAGTCTTAATCGGTACGATTATTGCCGTGGTGATTGGTGAAATCTGCATTTACTTTGCCCAATTAAACGGTCGTAAAAAGGATCAGCAAAGCGATCAATCAAAATCTGATGATAAAAATCATGAAGGAGGAGTCCCACTATGAAAACCTTAGATTCTTCACCAAAAAAAGACGGCTTCAGAATGCCCGGCGAGTTTGAACCCCATAAGGGTGTCTACATGCTTTGGCCCCAACGGCCAGATAACTGGCGCAACGGGGGGAAGCCAGCCCAAAAGGCCTTTACCGACGTTGCTGCTGCCATTTCAGAGTTTGAACCCGTTACGGTAGGGGTTAACGATGACCAGTTTGAAAACGCTCGGCACATGCTGCCGGATAACGTTAAGGTCATTGAAATTTCGAATAATGATGCCTGGATTCGGGACTGTGGGCCAACCTTTGTTAAGAACGATAAGGGTGAAGTCCGCGGGGTTGATTGGACCTTTAACGCTTGGGGTGGCTTAGTCGATGGCCTCTACTTCCCTTGGGATAAGGACGATCGGGTAGCCCAAAAGGTGATCGAAGTTGAGGGTGACGAACGTTACCGGTTAGATGACTTTGTCCTAGAGGGTGGCTCCATTCATGTTGATGGCGAAGGAACCTTAATTGCGACCGAAGAATGCCTGTTATCCAAGGGGCGGAATCCGCAACTTTCAAAGGAACAGATTGAAAGTGTTCTGAAAGAAAACCTGAACTTGGAAAAAGTCATCTGGTTAAAGAACGGAATCTACTTGGACGAAACTAACGGCCACGTTGATAACATTGCGAACTTTGTGAAACCTGGGGTGGTAGCGTTAGCCTGGACCGACGATGAATCCGATCCTCAGTACGCCATCTCCAAGGAAAACTATGAGATTCTCAGCAACGCAACGGATGCTAAGGGCCGTCAGATTCAGGTTGAAAAAATGATCCTGCCAAAGCCAATTACCATTACTGAAGAGGAAAGTCTCGGAGTAGATGCCGTTGATGGCACGTTGCCACGGACCGTTGGTGAACGGTTGGCAGCTAGTTACGTCAACTATTACACCGCAAACGGCGGCGTTGTATACCCATTGTTTGGCGACCCAAGTGATGAAAAGGCCCAGGAAACGTTAGAACGACTTTACCCTGATCGGAAAGTCGTCGGCGTTCCAGCTCGTGAAATTCTGCTTGGTGGTGGGAACATTCACTGTATCACCCAGCAAGTACCCCTAGGATAGGATGTGGATTTAGATGGCAAAGATCGTTGTTGCACTTGGTGGAAACGCCATTTTATCGGATGATGCCAGTGCTGAAGCTCAACAAAAAGCGGTTAAAAATACGGCTAAGGAACTCGTGAAGTTTGTGGAAAATGGGGATGAACTCATTATCACCCACGGTAACGGACCCCAAGTCGGGAACCTCTTGCTCCAACAGTTGGCGGCAGCTAGCGATAAAAATCCGGCTATGCCCCTTGATACCTGCGTGGCCATGACGCAGGGGAGTATTGGCTACTGGTTCCAGAATGCCTTGCAGGAACAACTGTTAGATAAGGGCATTAAGAAAAATGTGATGACGGTCATCACGCAGACGGTCGTTGATGAAAACGATCCGGCCTTTAAGGCTCCGACCAAACCAATTGGCCCCTTCTATACGAAGGAAGAAGCCGACGCCATGCAGAAACAGTATCCAGACTGGCAGTTTATGGAAGATGCCGGTCGGGGGTACCGGCGGGTGGTCCCATCACCTCGCCCAACGGAAATTAACGAATACGAAGCAATTTTAAAGACCATTGAAGCTGGAATTATTCCCATTGTGTCTGGTGGGGGTGGCATTCCCGTTGTTAAGAAGGGTAACCAGCTAGTGGGCAAGGAAGCCGTCATTGACAAGGATTTTAGCGCTTCAAAGATTGCTCAGCTGATCAATGCTGATAAGTTAATTATCCTCACGTCGGTGGGTGGCGTCTTCTATAACTTTGGTAAACCCAACCAAGAAGAAGTCACGAACGTCGCCGTGGATGAGGTTCAACAACACATCGACCGGGATGAGTTTGCCAAGGGCAGCATGATGCCAAAGGTTAAGGCCGCCGTCGACTTTGTTAAGAATACGGGGCATCCCGCAGTCATTGGGGCCCTTGAAGATGTTAAAGGAATTATCAGTGGTGACGAAGGTACGGTAATCCATGCCTAGGTCCCACGATCAAAAAGAACCGCCCACTAAGCAAAAAGACTTAGCCGGGCGGTTCTTTTGGTAATAAAAATGGTACTCTAATAGTTAGGAAACTTTAAGGGAGAGAGTAAGATGGAAATTTCGGCGTCGACACCGACCAAAGATGGGTTTTATATGGTTCCCGAGTGGGCCAAACACCAGGGAGCTTACATGATGTGGCCCGAACGGCCGGATAATTGGCGGGAGGGCGGAAAACCCGCCCAACGCGTCATTACGGAGATTGCGAATAAACTAGTGGATTTTGAGCCGGTCACCATGCTGGTCTCACGGGCGCAATACGAACATGCCTACCAAGCGTTATCTAACCAGGTCCGGGTGGTCGAGATGAGCTATAACGATGCCTGGATTCGCGACATGGCCCCCACCTTCTTGTTGAACCAACTGGGAATTCGTCGGGGCATCGACTGGCGGTTTAATGCCTGGGGCGGATTAGTAGACGGACTTTACTTTCCGTGGGATCAGGACGATCTCGTAGCCCAGAAGATTTGTGCCTTAGAACAACTGGATTTCTATAAATTGCAGCATTTTGTGCTTGAGGGGTGTTCCTACACGACGGATGGCGAGGGGACGCTGATTGTTACCGAAGAGGTCCTGCTATCGGAGGGCCGAAACGGAGAAATGACGAAGGATGAAATTGAAGAGGTGTTGAAAACCTACCTAAACGTCACGAAAATTATTTGGCTGCAAGAGGGCTTCTTTATGGATGAAACTAACGGGGATATTGATAACATGGTGAGTTTTATCCGGCCAGGCGAGGTGGCCTTGACTTGGAGTGATGACCAAAACGATCCCCAAACCCGCATTTCCCGGGCGGCCGAAAAAGTTCTCCAGTCAGCAACGGATGCCATGGGGCGGCCGTTTAAAATTCACCGGCTCACGGTGCCAACGCCACTCTACGCCACGGCCGAGGAGAGTGAAGGCGTGGATCCCGTCAACGGACTACTTCCCCGGTATCCGGGCGACCGGTTAACTGCCACGTACGTTAACGCCTACCTGGCTAACGGCGCTGTATTTGTGCCGACGTTTAAGGAACCCCAGGATGAACAGGCCCTGCAGCAGTACCAAGCGTTTTATCCCGATCGTCAGATTATTCCGATTTATTCCCGTGAATTATTACTTGGGGGCGGTAGTATTCACAGCGTGATTGCCGGATTGCCTGAGTAAGGAGGAATAGAAACAGCATGAACTTTTTTGAAATTGTGAACCCGAACGTTGAAAAGCTCAGTAAGAACGAATACGCTCTGCTGGACTACGTGATTAAAAATATGGACGACGTTAAGAGTAAAAGTATTCGGGAGGTCGCCGCTGCCTGCTTCGTGTCAACCACGACGTTCTTACGGTTTGTCCGTAAAATCGGATTTTCAGGATACAGCGAATTTTCAACGGTGATTAAATATACGTTATTAAATCAAACGGATGAGGACGAAGAAAAGGCCGATACGCACTTTGTGGTTGAACAAAATGCGTACCGGCAAGAATACTTGAAAAATATTCAGGAAACGGTGCGGGTATTAGAGGGGCAAAAACTGATTTCCCTTTCGCAACTCATGCTTAAAGCCCCGAAGCTAATTATTTACGCTAAGGGGTTGAGTAAGTACGCTGCTGAATACGTTCGGCATCTTTATACGCTCAACGGATTCATTATTTTGTTTCCACTCAACTATGAGGAACGCCAGGTGGCCTACCGGCAAATTGGGCAGGACGACCTGGTCTTTATGTTTAACTACGGCGGTGAAGATCCCGAACTGGTGACCCTCATGCAGGAAATCGAACGTAAATGTACATACGGCGCCATGGTTTCCATTACCGGTGCGAATAATAATACCATTCAAAATATGAGTGACTACAATTTTTACCTGTTTACGGACGAAGTAGTTCAAAACGGGGTGGAGATGACCTCTCACGTGTCCATTATTATCATCATGGAGTTATTAATGTACCAGTACCGGGAGCTTGTTAAACAGCGTTAAAATGCCGGGGAACGGGAGCAATCACCGTGACTCGTTCGGTTGAAAACGGGAGGGGAATAATTAATTGGCGGCAGTGGAGCCGTAACCGAGTGGTGGGCTTATCATGGGCGTAAAGGGGATCACCAACGATTGGATAACCGTTTCCAGCAAGGTGAACCCGAAGTTGGTGGGTCCGGCCGGTTTCTAACCGTAACGCAACAAGTGACCTGTTGTGATGTCGGTCGAGGGTACGATAGTGGGTGATAGCAGTCTGGGGGTTCACCCCGTTAATTTGCCGCTTTCGCTTATCCGTGGGATCCAAGCCAATGGGATCGGTAAACGTGCCCTCTGGGGGCGTCGTACCATGAACCCACGCTAAGTAAGTTCGCTGAACCCGTTTATTGGCAATTTCCCGCTCTAGAATGGGGACAACGACGGGGGACTTGGCAAAGAGAAGGACCCCGGTCGTTTCCTGATCGAGCCGGCTTAGAATGTAAGGCCCGTCAGCATTGGGACCTAGATAGGCGGCCACGTGGTTTTGGGTGGTCCCGGTTTCCCAGGGGAGGTTCGGGTGGGTCTTGCTCCCCTGGGTTTTGTTCACCACGACCAGATCGGCCGTTTCATAAAGCACCGCTACCGTCTGGGCACTATCAGGACGAACGTCGGCGTATGGGTGGCCGAAATCATTGGGGACGAAGGTCATTTGGAGCTGATCGCCCGGGTGAACTAACGTATTCACGGGCTGGTATGTTCCGTTTAGGGTAACCCGGCGGTGCTGACGTAAGTCACCGACTAAGCGTTTGGGTAGCTGCCATTGCTTTTGCAACAGGTTACGTAACGAAACGGTGGGCTGCGTCGGACTAAGTTGACGATTGACCTGCCATTGTGGCGACATGGTGTTCCTCCTCATTGATGGCTAACATCGAATAACCGGTCAACCTCTTGCGTGATGCGAGAAGTTGACCGGTTATTTATCTTCATTTATCCAAATTGACTTATTTGTTAACTGGCTTAACGATTAAGACATCGCAAATGGCACTCCGGCTAACGTAGTTGGTTACCGATCCCACCATTAAACGTTCAACGGCGGTTAACCCAGTTGAACCAATGACAATTAATTGGTTGTCATGGTCCTCTGGGAATTCACGGGCGATAACGGGTTTAGGGTTACCGAACCGAACGTGAATTTCAACGTCTTTAACGCCGGCATCCTGAGCCTTACGCTTGAGTTCGGAAAGCCGGGATTGAACGTCTTCTGATAACTTGTAAATGACATCGCCACTAACGGCGCCACCGTAAGTATCACTGAATTGATTGACTTCAAGGACGTTTAAAATATCTAAACGCGTGTCGTTTTCCTTAGCAATTTCAATCGCTTTTTCTAAGACGGGTTCAGTTGCCTTAGATCCATCAACGGGACACAGAATGTTCTTGTATTGTTGTAACATAATGATGACACCCCTCACATTGGATGATTTACTATACCTTAACTATATCATTCATTATACAAAATGTAAGCCTTTTTATCCATGAGATGACTTGAAAAATTTTCAAAGCCCGGTCCCATGCACTTGCCAGATAAAACTTTAACTGAAATGGTCAGAAACATATGGACAAGTCGCTGATGTACGATAAAATGAAGCAAGAACGACTAGTTTAGGGGGTAAAAACGTGAAAGAACGTCCAGTATTGAAATGGGCCTTGGTCTCACTGGTCCTATTTTTAGGAATTAACCTCATCATGTCCCTGCCAATTGCCGGAGTCGTTGAACGAAACGGGCTATCAAGCGAACTATTGGCGTCTTCAGCCATCGTCGTCGTGCTGTACCTCGTTCCTTTTTTGGCGGCAGCACTCGGTTTTGGGCCAGCCTACTACGTCTTAGGAATCGTCATGGTCATGTATTCCGTTGGCCTAGCGGGGGGAATCGTGACCCTATGGACACAGGGAACCGCTGGATTCTTTATTAATGGGATTCTAACCCTGGCCTCAGTATTTGCCTTGCTCGTCAACCTGTATTGGCTCGTGCTGGCTATTCGGCTAAGGAATGAGCGGCGCTTAAAACGGGATATGGATCGTTATGGACATAAAGAAATGAGATGAAACGAATGAAACTGACTGTACAAACGTTTTTGGATGAAATTAACGCCGATCAATTTAAAAAGCAGACGAAGTCCTTAAGTTTGGCAACCTTTCTTGATGACCCCGTTGCCGGAATGAACTCCCTCTACACCTTTGTGCGTGATGAGGTTTTAGAGGGGCACCTCGCCCAGGGCGAACTAAAAATTGAGGGGACGGAAGGGTCATTTCGGGTTGAAACGAACGTCATTAACCTGCCAATGGCTGAACCTAACGTCATCAGCAAAATTACCGTCGGCGAAGAAGAACGGGAACTCATGATTTATATCATGGTCCAAGACCCGAAGATTAACGTCTCCAGCTTTCGGATTGACGAAGTCTGTTCAGCGGACGCCTACGTCGATGACTTTGATTCGGCCAAGGTCAAGATGGATGATTGGCTGCTATCACAAGTGGAAATCCTCAAAAATGCGCCGGATAACGTTGAGGAGTCTGAACCTGAATCAAAGCCAGCGCCAGCAAAAAAGCCCGCAAAGAAAACGACCAAAAGAACAACTAAGAAAACCGCTAGTAAAACGACCAAAAAGTAATTGAAAATTGAATCGCATGAGCGTATATTAGTCTCATGCGATGAGTCGAGATTTCGCGCATTCTTGGTAACAGGAATGTCCAGTCCTACTGGCTAGGCGAATTTTGATAGACGGGGCACAAGGTTTCACCACCGGATGTGGCGTGCCCGATGAATGGGGAATGTGGATTCCCTGAATCTGTTCAATTGAATACGTCTGAAAAAAGCCAACCCGTAATGGGCTGGCTTTTTTTATTTCTCCGTTAATTCTCGGAAGTTCCCGAAATGCTCCACACCCTAGTCGGGTTCCATCACTCAGATCTCTTCGGTTATTCCTCCAGATCTACCGAGTGATTCCACACCCTGTTTCTTCTTATCGTACTAAAAAGGTGTGATCCTGAATAAGGTCAAACACTTTGTGGTGTCGGTTAAGCAGCTCAAGGGACTCGTCCGTTCCCGTCAGCTGGAGGTTGTCCCAGAATACCTTTGAATCTGTGGCGCCGTTCATCTCACCGATGACAATAAAGTCAACGTGATGCTCGGAACGACGGATGGCTTGCAGCAGTTCCCAGTCAACGGGTAGACCGTCTGGCGACCAACTCATAATCACAACGTCGACCTCGTTCCCATACTTTTGCCAGGCGTCTAAGGCGCTGAGCCGTTCGATTTCTGTGACTGGGTGTTTGCCGGTCTCGTTTTCCTTCGTCCAGTCCTTGCTGTCCGTGGCGTAGACAAGCTGATCATGATCTCGAAGCCCCTTAGAGATGTACCCGTTACCGGCCATCACCTCGAGGGTCTTTTTACCATCGATGTACTGTGCTAAATCGGCCGCAAAGGGCGCTGAAATGTAGGCCCACATCCCGTAACGGTCCTCCAAGTAATCCCGGAAATTCCGCAGGTCCTGATCTAACTTCGGCAGCGCATCCGATAGCTCGTTCCACAGCTGATCGCCCTTAGGATCATGGGGGGCAAAGCGCGCGTTAATATTTTGAAAAAGGATGTCCTGAATGTTGTCGGGAAGTTCAAGTACGGGAAGGTCCTGAGGGAGTCGTCCCTTGGTGAGTAACTCATCGGCTAATAATACGTTATTAACGAGGACTTGAATTTCCGGAATCTGGGCAAACCGATTTCGGTACCGCTGCATCCGAGTGATGTAAGGTTCAGCCCGGGAAGCGGGGTGCTTTTGGACCTGTTTTTTGAGTTTCTTTAATTTTTTGGGATTCATATGGTCCTCCTAGACTAAAAAGAAGCCTGGCTTGACGGGTCACCGCCTAACAGACTCCTAGGGTTAATCAAAGTGCAGGTCTAACTGTTCGTTTTGATCACCCGGATCGGTTTGACCGCGGGTTTCTTTACCGTGTAGGTAGCCATCAATGAGCTGGTAAATTTCGTACCGGTCTTCACCGCTAAGGATGACCCGGTTAAAGCTCAACTGCTTTCCCGATAGGAAGAGCTTTCCGAGGTCGTATTCATCACGTTCGGCCTTGCCCGTCAGGTAGTCTAACGTGACATCAAAGTATTCGGCAAGTTTACGAACCTCAATGTAGGACGGGGTCCGGATGCCACGTTCCCAGTTGCCAATCTGGGAGGCGGTGTTCGCGTGCTGATCTCCGTCGGTTTGCGCATTGAGTGCGTTTGCCAGTTGTTCAAGTGTAATGTGTTGGCCGCGACGTAAAGCTCGAAGGCGTTCTGGAAACATCTTGGTCCCCCGTTTCAACAAATTTTAATTCTGCTTTCATTATAGCCCAACTCAGCCTTGATGGGAAAGGATTCCCGCGGGAAACTTCGTGGAAGTCGACCTGGTTGACACGTGGTTGTCAGCCCGTATCATGAAGGCAAAGGGGGTGCCAAACATGAAGATTGACGTGATTTTACATTCTGAAGATGATTCTCTGGGATTCATTCAGGAATGGGCGGATAAACACCACCATGAGTTGGTCCTTCACCGGCCAACCGACAGTGATGGCGTTCAAACGATTCAGCCGCACCGGGTAAACCTATTAATTAGCCTTGGCGGGGGTGAGCTGCTGAAATTCAAGAAAACGGCATGGTTTGCTGTTGAACGGGAACTTATGCGACGGTTATCCGCGTTCAACATTCCCCAATTCGGAATTGGGATAGGCGCTCAACAGCTAGCGTCGGCCTTAGGTGGCACCATTACGTCCATGGCCCATCAGACAGCGGGCTGGCAGCTCGTCAACGCCACCCGGGCTGATACCGTCAAGCTTCCTGATCTAATGACGGTCTTTCAGGAGCCCCATGACCGAATCGTGATGCCCCGGGCCCAACGACTCTTTAATTCTGCCCTGGACCATTGTCAGGGATTTAAGTTTAAAAATGCAGTTGGCCTTCAATTTCATTTAGAAGTGATGCCCGAAACTCAGCGTCAACTAGCGGGAGGTGGTGATTCTAAAGTTAATTGGACCACCAATCAGCGGGTCTTAGACGAGCTTCTGGATACATTGGTGAAGAACGGGACAAATTAGCGTATAATGGTTATATGGCGAATTAGGTTTAATTTGCGATAATTTATAATTTAAGGAGAACCACATTTTGATGATGATAGGAGTGGCTGTCATTATGCTCGCGGTGGGCTTGTTAGGTGGCGGTTTAGTGCGCGAAAAGCAGCACCAGCGCGACCTAGCGAATGCCCGTGAAAAAGCGGCAGCAATTACAGCCGAAAAAGACCAACTCACACAACAAGACGTGGCCCGCATCCAAAACGAAAATCGAGCAGAAACCGATACCTACCAACAATCGATGACAGACGAGTTAGATGAACAGCACACTGATCTTAACCTTCGGCAACACCGAATTGATCAGCGGGAAGAAGCAATGAAACAAACTCAGCAGCGATTGGACGACCACGACCAAGATTTACGGCAGCGTCGAGCTGAAAATCGAGAGATCAATGAGGGCGTCAAGGAACGGCGGCACCAAGCAAACGATCTGATTCAAAAACGGAGCGAAGTGCTGGAAACCCAAGCGGGGATTACGCACGACGAAGCGGGACAACACGTTATAATTGAAACCCAGCGGGAATTAGCTGGGGAACGGGATATTCAGGTCAGGGAACTCACGGAGATTGCCACGGCCATTAATGAACGACGCGCCAAGGATCTGATCGTTGATGCCATTCAACGGGGCCCAGAAGACCTCCCAAAAATCCACATTGAGCACACGATTACCGTCCCAAACGGTGAAGTTAGAAGTAAAATTATCGGTCGGGAGGGCCAGCATATTCGGCTGCTGGAAACCTTAACTGGAACGGACTTACTGTTTGAACCGGATGATAAGTTAACCCTCTACATCAGTACTCACGATCCCATTCGGCGGGAAGTGGCCAGAACGGCAGTGGAAAACTTGATTGCCGGTCGTCGGGTTTCTGTGAGCGCCATTCAAGCCCAGGTTGCGGCTGCCGAAAAAGAAGTCATGAAGGGCCTCCGAGAAACCGGTGAAACGGTTGCGAGCCGACTGCACGTGGGATGGGTTCATCCCGACCTCATGAAGACGATCGGTCGGTTAAAGTACCGGACGAGTTACGGACAAAACATGTTGCTGCACTCCATTGAAGTCGCTGAATTGGCGGGATTAATGGCCCAGGAACTTGGTATTGACGTGCGGCTGGCTAAGCGAGCTGGGTTATTACATGATATTGGTAAGGCGTTAGATCATGAAGTTGACGGAACGCACGTGGAAATCGGGACGGAGATTGCCGAGAAATACGGTGAAGATCCGTTAGTTGTCAACGCGATTGAGGCGAGTCACGGAGACGTTGAAAAAACGAACCCAATTTCCGTGTTAGTCGCTACGGCAGATTCGATCTCTGGGGGTCGACCAGGTGCCCGGAGTGAATCGGTTGAAGAATACATTAACCGGCTGCACGCCTTAGAAAATATCGCCCGGTCACACGATGGAGTTTCCGATAGTTACGCCATCCAAGCCGGCCGTGAAATCCGCATCATCGTTAAGCCAAATGAACTAGACGATGAGGCCACGGCGACCCTATCAAACGAGGTAGCGAACCAAGTGGAACACGACTTAACCTACCCAGGTAAAATTAAGGTAACCGCCTTAAGAACCTTCGAAGCGGACGAATACGTCGGGGATGATCACCCGAAGAAGAAAAAGAAGAAGAAAAAGGCGGGATAGAGCGCAAGTCTCAACGGGAGATTTTGAGGACTAACCTAGAAAAAAGCTTATTCAACCGGTCCTTGGTTGGATGGGCTTTTTTCGTAGTTAGCCGCAGAAATCTGTTGAGACTTGCGCGTTTCGGCAACGAGGCCAAAGAAGTATGCCGGTCTTTGGCATGTATTCGGGGATTTTGTTAGGCGGAGGAATCTGACTTGCTGAATGCCATTCGGCAAAGAAGCCAATTTCGTTGAGCTTATTCAACCAGTTCTTGGTTGGATAAGCTTTTTTCGTAGTTAACCGCAGAAATCTGTTGAGACTTGCGCGTTTCAGCAACAAGGCTAAAGCAGTATGCCGGTCTTTGGCATGGTCTAAACATCTGATGTCCCAGTTTTACAAAAAAGGCTCAGCCTCGTACACGCGGGGCTGAGCTTATAATGGTTATTAGTTTGGTTCATTAATGACGTGAAAATTGTCGTTGGTGGTGGCATCAATGACGGGATGGTCACGGAGATAATCGGCGATCAGTTCGCTCATGGTACCGGAACTTTCACTGATGATCTTTTGGGCATTATACATGGGGTAGTGGCCCCCGCCAACCGCCCGATATTGATTAAGGGCAATTTTTAACCGCATCTTATCGGTCACGGGTTGGCCGTGATACATTAACTTAGTGACCCGACTACCAACGGGATTGGCGATGTTTAAGACGTAGTCAATCCCTTCGTACATATCGTAGTTATACTGACGGCGTTTGGGTGTAATATAGGCCGGATTGGCCGCTAACTGACCATTTTCAATGATGAAATAGTTGGCGGTAAGTTCGAGAGCGTCCCGTAAATCCTCTCCGGTAATTTCGAGTAGGGAAACCCCATTTGGGTAAACGTAATTTGTCATAATATTACGCATGGTAATGGGATTTTCAAATCCCCGGGCTTCGTCGTTAAACAGGGCGGTCGCCGAGATATCAGCGCCGACGGAGGCCATCTGGACCTTTTGGACGAATTCAATGTAGGGCGTTTCACGGATCCGGGCTTTAAATGCATTATTAAACGTCATGGAACCGTTGATGTGGCCGAGCGGCTGATCTAACCAATGGTCAACGTCACGGTCTAACCGGTGGGATTTTGCCATCATATCGCTATCTAACGTTGCGTCACCCGTTGGAATGAGTTCAGCTTCGGAGCTGATGACGCTCACCTTGCCGTTAGCTAACCGCTGTAAGTTTAACGTGATTTTGCCCACGTCTTCGCCCCGGGACCCGGGTTGAGTCACGGGAACGTCAAAAATTTTGGTCGCTAGCTTTCGATGTTGGTGGCCCGTCACAAGCGCGTCAATGCCCGGAATTTGTTCCAATAAGGTGTAAGCCTCGTTTTCACCGGCATGAATGTCCGTTAGCTTTCCCGTCAATAGGTCGCGTTCGAACCCACCGTGGTAACAGACTACTACGACGTCAGCCTGTTCCCGGATGATGGGGATGTAGTGTCGGGCGGTAGCAACGACTGAGTCGAACTGTAACCCGCTAATATTGGTCGGTTTTTCCCACTTATACACTGCTTGCGTGGTCAAACCGAGGACCCCAATCCGAATGCCCTCTTTTTCATAAATTTTATAAGGTGAACCGTACTCGGTGTCGCCGTTTTCGTCTAAGATATTAGCGCATAAAATATCACGTTTTGCCTCGTTAACGGCAGATTGGAGGTATTCTTGCCCGTAATTAAATTCATGGTTGCCAAGGACACCAACGTCGTATGGAATCAGATTATAAATGGCCATCAGCCGTTTGGGATCGTGTTCTGGTTCAACCTTAGCAACGTAGTACGCCAAGGGCGAACCCTCTAAAAAGTCACCGTTATCAACGGTTAATACGGCGCCGTCAGTTTGGCTTTCCCGGTGAATCACGGTTGCTGCCCGGGTTAAGCCAAAGGGCATAGTCGTTCCCTTTTCAACGTAATTCGTTGGAAAAATATAACCGTGGGTGTCACTAGTTGACAGAATTGTTAGTTTCATTTGACTGACCTCCAATCTTAATATTTTATAAACTATATTGAAATTATAGGCTAGTTTATAAGTCATGTAAATTGACCAATAAAATTAAAATTAGCAGATTGGGGTAATTAGGCAGTTATAGATTGGATAATGGGATGATGGGTGAGTTAATTAAAGGGAAGGTCCCCCATACNNGTATGGGGGACCTTCCCTTTATGCATGATATTTGGCTAATCCGACTGCTGCATGTAAACCAATTCATCCGTGGAAACCTGTTCGTAAAGTTGGTTAGCTAACGCTTTACTAATTTTATTCGAGCTAAGTTGCGCCTGAATGTAGTTATACTCGTACTGAAAGGCTTGGATAAAGAGGTCGTTTTGTTCTTCGTTGGTTTCATTGGAGTTTGTCATACGCCGATGCCGTAGGTTGTAGTAACGGCGAACCGCACTGGTTTCCGCGACATTTTCCGGTGTCATAATGTTTCCGAGGTAAGTCATGACGGCGTTGTACCCATCCGTTTCAATTTCGGCCATTGCCTGGCGACGGTCGGATAGGGCCGCCTTACTCTCGGGCGACTTCAGTTTTTTCTTAAACTCCCTGTAGGACCGGTAAGTTTGAGGGTGAGCTTCCCGCGGTAAGATGGCCACCTCTTTTTCATCCGCCGAAACATACTGGTTAGCCTTTTCGGTCGCCCCAAGTTCCAGTGGGTGATGGGTCAAGTTGCGCCGCACCATGACGTCGCCCTCCTTGGGCCGACGATGGGTCCAGAAGCGGGCCCAGAAACGGAGGGATAATCGAACGCGCCCCCAAAAACCTAGGGTCGCCTTATAGTTATTAATAATGATAAATCGTTCGTACATTTGGCCCCAGGCGCTGGGAATTTCACCGTTTTCAATCTGATTGTTGATTGTATCGGATTCAACGAGCCCAGCTTTGCGCATGAGGTGTTCAGTTTCCTTGCTGTTAGGTCGCTGGGCAGAAACCTGACTGCTTAAGGTTTCCACCACTTGCTGGGTGGTTGCAAGGGTTTCGGAATGGTTATCTAGGAGCTGCTGGATTGCGTAATTCACCATAGCGCGTCGGGTTTCCGCAAATTCGATCTCACTAACGGGAAGTTCCTTTGCGGGCAGAATTAGCGGCAGGACCAGAGTCGGAACCAGCAAGCTGATGATAATGACGATGCTGGCAATGAAAATAATGACGTTTCTAAACGGGAAGGGCGCCCCGTGGAAAAATAGGGGCAGTGAAAAGGCCATGGAGAGGGTAACCGTTCCGTGGATGCCGGATAGCGCGCCAATGAGGGCGGCTACGGGCGTCTGTTTCTTCGTAAAGTGGGCGTCGGAAAAACCGAACCGAATCCATAAGTATCTCATTAACGTCATTACCACGTATAGGAGGACGGCTAAGAGCAGGTACCGTAAGTAGTCGCTTTTGGGGTCACTCAAGATGTTAGCGAGGACGGTCGGCAGGGTTACCCCTAAGAGGACAAAGACAATTCCGTTCAAAATACTGGTCAAAATGGACCAGGTTGCCCGTGAAGCGATTTGCAAGTGGGTGGACGTTAACTGCAATCGGTTATGTTCAACCCCGTGGACTAAGCCGGCAGCCACGGCGGCTAAAATTCCGGACAGGCCCAGTTCTTCGGCAACGACGTAGACTAGGAAGGGGGTCAGAATACTATACGGAATCACAACCGCAGCGGTGCTCATGGAACGTTGGACGAGCCAAATCCGGCCAATCACTAGGAAGTAACCGAGGATAAGCCCAACTAGCAGGCCACCTAAAAAGACGATTAAAAAGTGTTCGACTCCGTGGCCAAGAGAAAACTGCCCGCTCGTGAACGCCGTTAAAGCCAGGTCAAACGCAACGATACCGGAAGCGTCGTTAAACAGCGCCTCGTTCTTCAGTAACGTCATAATCTTGTTTGGCACCGCTAAGTTGGTGGTCACGCTGCTAACCGCAACCGCATCCGTTGGCGTAATAATGGCCGCAAGAGCAAAGGCTAAGGGGAGCGGTATGGTTAACAAGACGGAGTGGGTGATTAAACCCACGACCCCAATGGTAATCATGACGAGTAGGACGGCCATCGATAGGATTGAATTAATGGACCGCCGCAGCAGACGGGTATTCGCGTTTTGCCCGTCCTCAAACATGAGGGGGGCAATAATGATCAGCATAAATACTGAGGGATCTAAGTTAAAGTGATGGTACATCGGAACAAAGGATAGGACTAAACCGGCGCCGATTTGGTAAAACGCCAGTGGAATCTTTGGTAGCAACGTATAGACGATGTTCGCAAAGATGGTGGTAATGACAAGCAAAACCACCGCGTAAAAAATTGTCATCGAAATCACTCCAATAAGGTTCTCCCCTTAATTTTACTGCACTGTTGCGGAAGTCGAAAGGAATTTAACAGAAGCCACAAGTTGGGTACAACGGAAACAGTTGATAGGATGAATAATTTCACAAAAAAACATTGTGTTAGGTCATTTAGAGTAAAACGCTAAACTCAACGGGGGTTTTTGGGGCAAAATCCTTAATTTGTGGGGTTTTACGTAAACATTTTGGGATCTAACACTCCGTTAGTTACAGTTATTAAAATGTGTCCCAACTGATACGATATAGAATTAATATTCATTTAAAGGGATTAATATTCATTATTCTCCAAGTCGACTTCAGAACTATCCAATCTCCAAAACATGACAAAAAAATGAAGACATATGTGTTAAAACCTATATATAAAGGCATTTGTAGTAGTGGATTGCGTCAAGTATTTTTCATTTTTTATCAATTTTATTTATAAATTTTGAGAAAATGACCGATTTTGGCTAGGGTGGGTATTCTGATGATTGATTATTCATACATTTATGTTATGCTTTTAACTGAGCATTACGGATGGCTGTGATTGCTTTAAAACGATGTGATCTTGTCTTGCCTACAATGTTCAACTACTATCACGCTAGGGAGTGTTCGGGATGATTAATTTATACGTTGCACCAAGTAGTGCATCGAGTCGGAAAGCACGTGCATGGTTAAAGGAGCATGATATTCCATTCAAGGAACGGAACATCAAATCCAAACCATTAAATGCTAACGAAATTAAGGAAATTTTGCGACTGACTGAAAATGGTAGTGAAGATATTATTTCCACTCGGTCCAATATTTTCAAAAAATTGGCTATTGATATGGATGGGTTAAGTGTTAGCCAACTAATTGATTTAGTGGTGAAGTACCCTGATTTAATCAAGCGCCCAATTATCTTTGACGACCGCCGGCTTGAAGTGGGATATAACGAAGAAGAAATTCGTCGTTTCTTACCACGTGAAGTTCGGATCGCCGAGCTGCACCAACTAGAATCTCAATTAAGCTCATAAAAAATGACCGGTAATCTGGGGGGATTATCGATCATGGACGTCGTTATTAAATTACATTAAAACTAATCGGTTAGCACCGATCGGACGGGATCCGATTCAGTGTAAATGGATTGTACCAGCTAGGTAAACTCTAGCTGGTTTTTTTATTTTCTAAGATGATGATCGTACCGGTTGGCTAGCTTAGTTTGCCCAAGCAAGGTGAGAGTGTCCACCACCGTTTGATGAATCGTTGATGTGGCCACCAGCGAAAACCCGGCTAACTGTGCAATCACCAATCCTTCGGTCCGGCGAATAATGATCGGATTACGGGAGAGGGTGCATAAAGAGGCGTGCAGCTTTTTTTGATCAAACGCAGTGAACGTTCCGTCAGATTTTTCCACGGTAAGTGTGCTAATATCACTGCTGTTCTGGAGTGCTTTTTGAACATCCATGGGCGGTGGCCTCCTTTTCTCTCATTCCTTACTCCCTATTTTAACTCTTTTTTGGTGAAAGGCAATCATTAATATCTATATCTGGTGTCTGAAATTTAACCAAAACTAGATATTGTGGTCAAACCACACTCCGTGGTGTTGTAAAATGTAAGGAACGGATGAAAAGGGTGTGGAGCTGCTCGGTAGATCTGGAGGATTAACTGAGTCATCGGAAAATGCTGGGTTTGGGCATTATCCGATGACTTGGTTAACCGTAGAGACCTGAGCGGTGGAACCCAACTAAAAGGGTGTGGAGCCGCTCGGTAGATCTTAAGGAATAACGGTACTACCTAAAGTCGACTCACAACTAAAAAGGGTGACGCCCAAATTCGATTATCGTGCAATCGAATTTGGGCGTCATCCATATTGGGAATACTCTGAATGTTTTTTTGATGGTCAAGTCTTGCAGTAAGTCGGCTAACCTACCCGGTACAAAATCCACGCGACCAAACTGATGGTGGCAATGACAAAGGTATAGAGAGCGACCTGAACGGGCCATGTATAGGCGCCCGTTGATAGATCGACTAACTGCCAGTTATTCTTCGGGATGTAGGATTCAGTCACGACTTTGGGTCTGGCTTGGGGCTTTTTAACGTCAAGTTTTTGGGGTTGTTCGTGTTGATCCTTCGGTGAAATCAGCCGCCCATCCGGTGTTACAATGAGTTGGTCTTTGTGGGCCCTATGAAAGGCCTGCTGGTGGATTGGCTCCGGCTGCATTTGGCCGTGGGCAATGGCAGCGGGGCCCATTAAAAAGATAAGCCCGGTCACAAGGATTAGCAGGCTGCTAAAACCCAGGCGGTACCATTTCTTCATTTATTTGTCATCCCCTCAGAAAGTCCCCGGTGATCAAACACTAGGGTGCGGTTTACTTTAAGTTGGCAACGCGGGCATAGCCAACGGCGTGCCACCATGGTGCATGGATGGACTCGGTAACGACCCCGCGGCTTTGGGCGTCGATCATTTGGCCGTTGCCGACGTAAAGGCCAACGTGGCTGATGGATCGCTTGTTACCGCCAAAGAAAACTAGGTCGCCCTTTTTCAGGTGTTTGGCTGAAACGTGTTGGTAATGGTTGTATTGGGCCTGTGCGGTCCGGGGTAAGGTTTTTTTAGCTGCCTTTTTGTAGACGTACTTGGTAAATCCAGAACAGTCAAATCCGGCGGGAGTTGTCCCACCCCAACGGTAACGGGTTCCCCGCAGGCTTTTCGCTTTTGAGACAACCTTGCTGGCTTTGATAGTGGCGGCCTGGGCTGAATTCGTGTGCCCCATCGGCAAACTGGCCGTAACCCCAAACATAACGGCCACCATTAATACGAGCTTAATCCACAAACGTTTCATATCCAAAAGACATCCCCTGAGTAATATGTATTTTTTCCAATGGTTCTATCATATCAGCTTAGTGTTACAGAAATATCTCAGATAGTTGTCGATTTACTGACCGTTTGTTATTTCAACTGGGTTTTGACAAAATGCCGGCCGCTGGAATTGAGTTTGGCTTGTATTTCGAAACTTAATCACGTACCCTTATTATAGGAAAATAATCACCATTGTAATTGAGGGAAGGGTGTAACAGATGAAATCAGCATGGAATTTAGTGGGAATGGCCCTGTGGCTAATTCTTCTGATTTACCTAATTTGGATGATTCATAATATGCGGGTTCGCCGGTTAAAACTGATTGTTCAGGAGCGAAAGAGCTTTTCGTGGCGTAACCTTGGGATTTCCACCGTTGAATTGATCGTCTTTCTCGTAGCGGCCTATGGGATGGGCAAGACAACGTTCTTCCAAAACCCGCACGATTTAAACGCTAGTCAAGTGACGGTCACCACGACCTACCACCCGTTAGTGGTCAATACCACGAGTTCAGGAGCTTCGTACTACGTCTCGGTAAAAAACACGACGGGAAGTTCTCCCGTTCAGTTCTATAGCTACTATACGGATGGCGAACGGTACCGGATTGCAAGCCCGAACGCCACCATCTCGAGCGGCAAGAACGCCATTAATATTTCGGCGTCCCGGTATCAGTGGGACGATAAAAAGGTTAAGGAAAATGACAAACGCCACCAGCGAGCCTGGGTTGGGACGGTTGATACCACCTATAAAAAGACCTGGCAAAACGGGATTGGCCTTCATGCCGGCCGCTTAGCCGATCGCTTCACACTGATTCGGGTGCCGGATAAAAGCTTTGTCCGTTACCGGGCTGGCGAAGCAACCCACTAGAAGTCGTTAAGCTTGCAGTTCTAAACGAGATAACAGAAAATTAGGGTAAACGATGAAAAGGGGAATGATCTTGGAGAATGCAGAGGCGTCATTTTTAGATATCACGTTTGACCACGCATTGGCCACCACGCTGACAACCTTCCATGATTTAAGCGACGACGACCACGATGAAGTTTTAGAGTTGGATCTGGCCTTAGACGTTGGAGACATTAGCCACGTGGATGATACCGAGACCCGGCAAGCCATCTGGGATACCCGGCGGAAGTTTAATCCTGATGCACCCACGGGCGATGATATGATTAGCCAGCTGGGCCACTTAGACGATGCCATTGATGATGGCCGGTCGCTCCGGGTGTGGATTAGTAATGATCCGAGTGATCTTTGCGGTTACTACTGGTTATGCGCCCGGTTAGCTGGCAATATGGCCGGTGAAGTCTTTACGGTCAACGTTACCCGGCACGCCATGAAATTAATGGGTGTTTACAAACGGAATACCATTGGCGATATGTCCCTGGATGAACTCGTGAACCAAATTAATAACGTCACCTCCGTTAATGGGTTAACGCTGCGGGATATTAAGCATATTTGGGACGTCTTAGTGGCTGAAAATGCCCCGTTACGGGTGAACGTTAACGGAGTGATCATTAGTGTGGCGGACAGTTTTTATGACCAATTTGTTTACGCTAGCGTGCAGGACACCCCGACAAAACTCAGTGCCGTCGTTGAACTCACCATTGAAGCTGGTCCAGGCGGGATGCCGCTGTGGTGGTATTTAAGCCGGATTGACACCCTAGTGGCTAACCAGATGATCGAATACGTTGGCGATGAACGTGACGTGGCCGATGCGGAAGTCAAACGGGTCACGCAAAATTAGGGTGTGGAATCACTCGGGAGTTCTAGGGTTAACCGCAAGAAGTTGAGAAGTGGAACCCGACTGAGGGTGTGAAACTTCTCGCTTACTTCTGAGGATTAACGGAGTTCACCGAAAATACTGGGTTTTAGTATTACTGGGGAACTTGGTTAACCGCAGGAAGTTGAGAAGTGGAACCTGACTAAAGGGTGTGAAACTTATTCAACCCCAATAAAAATTAAGTTATTAACACAAAAATCCCCGCCATCAAACGCAATGCTGTTTGGTGGTGGGGATTTTAACGTATATCTTAAACTAGTTCATCCAAGTCTTTCTCCTGGTTTTCAGGGGCCAAAATTTCACTGGCGATGCGGTCGGCCGTAATGAAGTTGCTATCATTAACGTCCGGCCGGGGGGCGGTCGTAGTCATCCAGTGCTCGCCCTCGGTAGGAATTCCCCAGAAATAGAAATTTGACAGGGAGTGGCCGTAAGCGTCAATGAGCCGGTCCGTTTCGTGATCCACTAAGACCGCGTGGGTTTGGGCCTTCGGATTAGTGGTGGTAGCTAACAATTCTGGCGTCGCTGTGTGGTGGGAAATTAAGGAGGCCAGCAACGGATTGTGACTCACCATGAGGTCAATCCGGGGCAGCCGGCTTTCAATTAACGCTGCGGCTGATACGGGTTGACCTCCCACCTGAGTCTGAAAGTGGTTGTCAGCGATGGTAACCGTCATGTTGGGATCCGCTAGGGTCACAATACCCGCGCGCATTAAGGCGCAGAGCTGTTCTATCCGAACTAGTGGCGGCCCGACCACTAAGAAGCTGTTTAGCTGGTCAAACGTGGTTAAAAAGTCGTTAATGTAGGCGTCGTTAGTTAACCAGTGGTTTTCGACGATGAACCGAATGTCGCTCCGGAAGTCCCGGAGGGCATCTAATGCCCCGTTGATGGGTCCCGTTAGGTTACCGAGTTTGGCGTCGACAATTAACGTGTTAAGTCGTTCAAGAATAAATTGCTGGTGGTTAACGCCAGCTGGTTCGTCTCGCAGCGGTTGAATGATTGACTCCCAGTTCCACCGGTCTTCGGGGTTAAACGGCGCCTGGTCAATTACCGTTTCAGGGTCGGCCGCAGCAAGGTAATCCTGCTTAAACTGATCGGCACTGAGTTTCGGGTACTTTTGCTTAATCAACAGTTGGTAATACACTAATTCAACGTCTAAGCGGACGAGGTGCTGAAACGCTGTGAAGTCCATGGGACGACTAATATGACGGGCAGTCAGGGCTTCGGCCGTTAAGAAATGGGACTGCCATTCCTCCCCCGGTTTTTTCTGGTTAACGCCCTTAGGGTAGTAAGGGAAACCCCGCCGGGAACCCGCAATGATTTGGGGTTCGTAACCGGACGGCTGGTAGGTGAGTTCATGATCCGTTTGCTGATATTTCCCTCCCCGGCCCAACGTTAATAGGGTAATGTAATCAAAGAAACTTAGCCCTAATCCGCGCATAATAACGGTTTGACCATCGGTGAGTTTGGAAAAATCAGCGTCACCCGGGTGCATGGGTGGGAAGTAGGCCAGACCGTGACTTTCAGCAAAGTCGGCAAACGAGCGCTGTTCCGTCGTGGGCCGGTTCTCAGAGTGACCAAGGGCCATGATAATTTGGTCGGCCAAAAGGGATCGGTGAGCCGTCTTAATGATGTCATGGGTGTCAACGTGCCGAATTTCGACGACCGATTCCTGAATAAACTGAATGGTGACGGTGTCTGACTGTCGGTTTAACTGCTGTTCGTAGAACCATTGAAGGTAGACGCCAAACAAAGCCCGGGGAGCGTAGTCGTTCTTGCCCAGGTGGCGGGCGAAGGTTTGAAGCGTCTCCCGGTTTGGTAAATCATGCGTCGCTATGTACCGTTGGCCAACCTGACTTTGGGCCCAGTCGCAGAGATCAGGGCCCGTAACGGATTGGCCCCGCATCTCAACGGACGAATCGGCAAAGAGCGAAATTTCCTGTGCAACGGTATTCATCAAAAGCAGCGGGTTTTGATCAGTCCGCCAAACATGACCCCCGACGGGAAAGTCATCCATTAGCGTGATTTCCAGTGACTCGGTTGAGTGGGGCGAATGCCAGGTAAGCAGCCGTTCGAGTACTAATAGGCCGCGTGGGCCAGCTCCGATAATGGTAATTTGCATGGGGAAGATCCTTTCTTACTTGCTTGGAATGAGGGGCGAAGGTGCGTAAACCCCAATGTCGGCAACGTGAAGCTGACCAACGTGCTGTCGGCCGCTCGTGGTTTCAAAGCCTATTTTACGATAACCCATGGTCGTTGTCATGCGGGCGGTCAAGGCGACCCCCAAAACGTCACCTGTGTCAGCGTTAATGCCTGACGGAACGTCAATGGCAAACACAGGCGCATCGACTTCGTTAATCTGATGAATAATTGTGGCATAGTGACCTTCAACGGGCCGTGAAAGTCCAACCCCGAAGATCCCGTCGACAACGAGGGTTGCGTGTTCAATATCCGCCGTTTCCGTGGTCATGGGTGTTTGGTAGTGAGCGGCAATTTTTAACTGCTGCTTTGTTTGTTCGGTAGCGTGGTCAGGTTGACCAACCAGCATGAGTCTAACGTTTAAACCATGAATGCGGAGCAATCGAGCGACCGCAACCCCGTCCCCGCCGTTATTACCCGATCCGGCAACCACTAAAATTCGGCTAAGGTCGAACGGCCCGGTTAAAATATCCCGGTAGCAAGCTAGTGCGGCCCGTTCCATTAAGACGAGGGAGGGAATCCCCACCTCCTCCATGGTGTAATGATCATATTCTTGTGCTTGTGCAACTGTAATGGCGTCTGTCATCTGCGCTCAACTCCTTTTACCTAAATCCTGACCTACTTGGCAAAATAATGCAAGAACCAACTCCTGCCGTGATACTATAGAAGCAAAACAGGAATGAGGAGTGGTGATGATGATTATTCAAATTCCACAAGATATGGATGAAGTCACTTTGCGTCAGGTTCAATTACAACGCAGCGGGGTGGATATGACGGAGGATGAAGTGATTAAGCAGGGAGTCCTAGACGCCTTTCAACAGTTCTTGGATCAGGTGGAGGACGGGCACTACGATACAGGCGTTTATGAGGGCCATGCCCTAGTCGTCAAGGATATTTACGGCGAAGATATGGGCCATGTTACACCAGAAGGCACCACATTTATTGAAGATTTCAAAACGAACGCGGAGTCCACCCTATCCCGTTTGGAGGCCGCAGCCATTAAAATCGGGGGCGGAAGGTAAAAATATAGTGCGGACCTAATCGGTAAATCCCGAGCACTAACGTAATCACCCGAAATACCTGCACTTGGGTATTACGGGTGATTTTGTTAGGCGGAAGGATTTGATTAGGGGAGCCGGAATAAAAAAAATAGTGCGGACCCAATCGGTAGATTTTGAGGACTAACCTAGCAAGGACATAAGCGTCTGGGCTTTGACGGTTAAGTTCTTGCGTAGTTAGCCACAGAAATCTGATTGGGGGAGCCGGAATAAAATAGTGCGGACCTAATCGATAAATCCCGTGCACTAACGTAAAAAGGCCAGCCAAGTTCTTTCGAATTTGACCGGTCTTTTGAGTTGCCCCACTGGTCCCCTAATTAAATAGGGTATCCGAGTCATGGGGAGTTCGAACGGCAATGGTGATGAGCTCAACCGTTGTAATAATGAGTAGACTAGGGGGATAGAAGTAAACTAAAACGCCTTCCACCCCAATTAACAGGTAGCCATACCAAGTCCCGATGAATCGATAGACCAGCATGTTCGTAATTCGACTGGCAATTTCGGGATTATGCCGGGCCAAGTCAAGCGACAGCGCGTGGTAAGTTGTATCCCACAAAACTAGGACTAAGAGATAGAAGTAGGCGGGGGCCCGGTGCATGATAAAGCGACCCGTCCAGCTTGTGGCGATCGGTAAAAAAGACATGACGAATAACCATAAACAGTTTAACCAGAAGGTACTTTTCCGAATGTGAGTCGCTAGGCTAAACATGTAGTGGTGGTTATACCAAGCGGTTAAGATGAATAACCAGCTCACGGCGTAGGCAAAGAAATAGGGAACATCCCCGACTAGGGCATCGGGCTGATAACTGTCGGGGGTCTTAACCTCCAACACCATAATCGTCAAAATAATTGCCACAATGGCGTCCGTAAAGGCTTCTAAACGGCTCTTATTCATCCGTTAAGCCTTGAAGGTGGTATCAATGATTTGGTAATCGGCGTCACTGAGGTTAACGGTCATAGATTGGGCGTTCGCCATCACTTGTTCGGGCCGTTTAGCACCGGGGATCACAACGGAAATAGCCGGGTTCTTGATGTACCAAGCTAGAATCAGTTGGGTTATGGTGACGTCATACTTTTTGGCCATTGGAATTAAGGAGTCAACGCTGCCAATGATTTGTTGGTAGCGGTCGCCCTTAAAGTCGTAGTCATTTTGCCGTAGGTCACCGTCCGGGAAGTGGGGTTCCTCAGCGGTGTACTTACCCGTTAATAGTCCAGAGGCAAGTGGGAAGTAAGGGATAAACGAAATCCCGTTTTGCTGAAGGTATGGGAGTAATTCGACTTCGGCGTCCCGGTGAATTAAGCTGTATTGATCCTCGACCACGTCGACGTAACCGTCACGGTTAGCTTCTTTGACTTGGTCTAACGTAAAGTTGGAAATCCCAATGGCGCGAATTTTACCGTCCCGTTTTAAATCGTTTAACGTTGAAACGGCTTCGTCCTTAGGAGTTTTTTCGTCAGGGAAGTGAATGAAGAAGATGTCTAAGTAGTCGGTGTGCAACCGCTCCAGACTTTCATCGACGGCCTTCTTTAGAAAGGCAGGGGAATTGTTCACGGCGTTTTTGCCTAGACTGGGATCTTGGGCCGCCTTAGTGGCAATCGTGACGTCCTCACGTTTGTAATCCCGGAGAACTTCACCGATAAGGGTTTCTGACCGGCCTAAACCGTAAACGTAGGCTGTATCTAAGAGGTTGATTCCCGAGTTGATGGCGGCCCGAACCATTTCTTTGCCCCGGTTATCATCTAAGTTCGGAAAAAGATTATAACCGCCGACCGCATTGGTACCTAAACCAAGTGGGGTGGTCATTACGTCGGAGTGGCCAATTTTAACAGTTGAAGTCATAAGCAAGTTACCTCCTTAAATTTTAAACGCGGCCAATAAAGGTACAGGTCGCTGTCGTTAACGTTTGAGAGTCAGCATCGTGCATCAATTCGTTCAACCAGAATCCTTCTTCAAGGTCGAGGACGGATTTTAAGGCGTACACCGTTAACGTATAGGTATGATCAGCATCCGGTGGGAACGGCCCCGTATAGTGTTCAATAATTGAGGGGTTCGTTTCATTGATTAATGACCCGGCATTACTGTTTTTACCGAGCGTGTGGGGAACGACTAGGGTTCGGCTGTCGTCCTCGGGGATTTCGGTAATGTCCCCCGGGAAGTTGGCGGCGACCCAGTGAATCCAGGGGAACCCGCTAACCGGAATGGCATCAAAGTCGAGAAGACTTAACGCAAACGACTGGGTGCCCTCAGGAGCATCTTCGATTCGGATGGGAAACGATCGGACGGGTTGGCCGTTATGAACGTCACTGCCCGTCGCATACTTTGCGTATTGATCCGGCAAGACGCCGTTTTGAAGCGGAACAGAAATTTTCATGATGTTAACCTCCAATGCTAAGAATACCCTTAATTATAGCGCTTCCTTCCCGGTAAATGGAGGATAAGGCTTTTTGTTACGAATCTGAATGTAAGCTTGATATAATGGCTAAAAAGGGGGATGGATAGTATGTCCACAAATTCAGATGCATATCCACGTACAGAAACGTATTACGAGAAATTAGCTCGATTGTCGAAGATTCAAGAGTTCCAAAAGGATGAAAACGGGGTTCTGTCTTTAACGAAACGTGATCCCAAGGTAAAAGACGGCGAAGAAGATCCCGTCTTAAAGGATTACCAGAAGGACTATAAGTTCCCGAAGGACTATAAGGCTCAGCCTTCAGCTGCTATGGCAGCAGCTGCGCGGGCCCCACGTAATGATACGGAAAAGAAGCTGTTTGCATGGCGGGAACGGATGAACGGGGTTAGTGTCAACATGGCGCCGAACGTTAAGACCGAAAAGGTAACGACTGACGAAGGCGTCAGCATGATGTCTTACACACCAGTTCTAACGGCACCTTACGAAACCTTACCAGCTGTTATGTACATTCACGGGGGCGGCTTTATTGGGGGCTCCATTTACTTAACCCAGGGCTTTTCATATCTCTTAGCTCAAGTTGCTCACGTTAAGGTATTTGCCGTTGACTTCCATTACGCACCAGAATTCGACTATGAAACGACAACGAGTGAAAATTACTCGTCGCTACGTTACCTGTCAGAACATGCGGATGAATTAGGCATTGATCCAGCCAACATTACCCTGTACGGGGAAAGTACGGGCGCTAACATTGCGGCTGCCATTACGTACATGGACCGCGAAACCCGCTACGCTAAGCAGCAGGCGCTGCTCTACCCGTTGGTCACCATCGATTCCAAACAAATTCGTGAATTAACCCCCAAGGGTGCCGGAAGTGGTCCCGTAGGTGCAAGTGGTGATTTTACAACGTTAATTGATACGATTGGAACCGCTTATACTCACGATAAGATTGATAAGATGGATCCGTTAGTATCGCCAATTAACTACCCGGATGACGTCACGGCTAACCTGCCCCGGACCATCCTTGTAACGGACGAATTTGATCCATTGCACGAAGAAGGGTACGCCTTTGCCAAAAAGTTAGCGAAGGCTGGGGTTGACCTCCACTACCTATACTACCCAGGAATGACCCACGCCTTCCTAAACAACGTCGGTCTATTTGCCCAAGCCGAAGACTTTGCGTGGGAAATGGCTAAGTGGTTAAGGGGATAGGGTGCGGAACCGCTCGGTAGATCTGGAGGTTTAACTGGGGCATCGAAAAATGCTGGTCTTAGGCATTATTCGATGCCCTGGTTAACCGCAGAGATCTGAGCGGTGGAACCCAACTAAAGACAGACCACAATTAAATAAAACGAAGGGCCAAATCCGATCAAAAACAATCGAATCTGGCCCTTTGTTTTATTTGGCATATCCTGAACGTTTTGTATTCCAACCCCATCTTTATTTTGGCTAATTATTGTCCCGTTACCCAACTAATCCAGAAGGTTAACAGCAGAATGCAGCCCATGGCACATAAAGTCCCTAAAATAAGGGACCAGATGAAGCGAATGTGGCGTCGGCCAAAGACCAGGCAGAAGTAATCCGCTAATAGAAAAAAATAGAAGTCGTTTAACCAATTACTGGTGCGCTGAAACCCGACTAGTGCCAGCCCGAGTAAAATGACCGGGCTCACTAGAACGATCCAGGTGAGCCGGCGACGCCATTTCTGACTGACCTGATCCGCAAAATTTCGGCTCGTCAGTCGTTTCCAGGCCAAAAGGACGTTGTTTTCCATGGGTGTCTCCCCCTAAATTATCCGCAAAGTTGTTGTTAGTAACAATGATATAAAAGAATCGTTTGTAAGTCACCCTTACAAACGATTCTTTAGTTATCTATTGGGAAAGTTAACTGCATGGTTGCTCCGTTTGGTTCGTTATCGAGTACCGTAACAGTGATGTGTTGCAGTGTTGCAAGTTGGCTAAGAATAGCTAACCCAAGGCCACTGCCGGCAATTTTACTGGAGTGTGAGGAATCAATCCGGTAAAACCGATCAAAGATAGCTGCTTTTTGATCATCGGGAATCCCCGGCCCTAAATCACTCACCGTTAGGATCACGGAACGGTCGGTTGGGGAAATTTGAACGACAATGGGGTAGTCAACCGGTGAGTATTTATGGGCGTTATCTAGGAGGATCAACAGTATTTGGGTCAGGTAATCAGCGTTCGCGGTCACCGTCACGGCTTTTTGAGGTGCCTTCAAGGTAATTGGCTGCGTGATCGTTGGCTGATACCGGGCGATTTGATCAGTCGAGAGTTGGGTGAGGTTAACGGGTTCAACTTGAACCTGACGTTGATCCGCCCGCGAAAGATCCAGTAGATTCGTAATCAAATGTTCCAGTCGTTGGGATTCTTCGTCAATAAACTGGAGGGATTCGGGGACTACTTCGGGATGTTCTTCACCGTGACGTTTAATCAAATTGACGTTGCCCCGAACCGCAGCAATGGGGGTACGAAGCTCGTGAGCCGCATCCGATACGAACTGCCGCTCCCGTTTAAGTTCCGCCCCTAATTCGGCGAGCAACTGGTTGAATTGAACGGCTAGATCGTGCATTTCTCGGGGTTCGGCGGGGACCGGCAACTTCTTGGTTGAATGGGTGTGGGTTACCGTTGTTGCGGCACTGGCAAGATCCAGCATGGGCTGACTAAGCCGGTTAGCCAACTGACGAACGACAATCAGGCTAATAACCATGATGATGACCATGGCGACCGCACACGCAGCGGCGACAAGCTGGAACTGATTCATGACGCCGTGTACACCAACCCAGAGTTCATAGTGGGTTTGGTTATGGCTGGTTGAGACGGCCAAGAAGAGGCCGCGATTCATGACCCAGACGAGGTTTAAGAAGGGAAGCTTAAACTGGGGGTGCGCTAAAAATTGCGATAGTCCGGTCGATTCGATCGCCGCCGCTCCGCGTGAAATGGAGGCGTAGGTGTTTTGAGAAATTCGTGATGCGCGCCCGGTAGCCATCGCAAACTGCCCGGGGAGCTGCTGGGTATTCTCCATGATATTGAGGGTTCGGTATGCCTCGGCCTGTGAAAGAACGACCGCTTGGTAGAGCATGGCGCCGGTTAGTAAGAGCCCCACGACTAACACGGCGCTAATGAGCAGGGGGGTAAAGGACCGCTGAATGAGGGCGGCACTGGATTTTATCGGTTTAGCCATTTTAATCCCCCCTTAGCCGGTAGCCAACGCCGCGAACCGTTTCCAGTCGGGATTCAGCGTTGGGCGGGGTCAGCTTATTTCTCAGGTAGCCGATGTAAACGTCGACCACGTTTTGATCCCCAAAAAAGTCAGCCCCCCAGACGTGATCGAGGAGATCATCGCGAGTTAAGGCTTCATTGGGATGCTGCATGAGAAACAGCAAGAGGTCGTATTCCCGTTGGGTTAGGGAAATGGGCGTCCCATTTTGGGAAACCTGGCGGGACTTAGGGATGAGTTTGATGGGACCCACTTCGTAGATCCCGGCGGGTTCTTGGTGCTTGTTAGCCCGACGTTGAATCACCCGGATCCGGGCTAAGAGTTCTTCGATTTCGAAGGGCTTAGTCAGGTAGTCATCGGCACCGTTGTCTAACCCGGTTACCTTGTCGCTCACGTAACTCCGGGCGGTCATCATAATAATGGCAACGTCATCTTCCTTCCGAATTCGGCGTAGAATAGCCATGCCGTCCATTTCGGGCAGCATCCAATCCAGCAAGATGACGAGCCAGTCGCCCCGGTGGTCCTGATACGTTTGCCACGCAGTCGTGCCATCATGAACGGTAATGACGTTAAACCCGTCAAACGTTAATTCTTTTTCAAGGTAGCTGGTTAAGCTGGGTTCATCATCAACTAGTAGAATATTATTGGTCATTGGCGTTTGCTCCTTTGCCAAAATAGGGTAGCACAAGAATGTGACGATTGTTTGACGCTTTGCTAATGAATGGGTTGGTCGGTAATACTGTTGACGACCCGTTGGATTCCAGCCACTAGGGGGCTATCAGGGGTGATTCCCGTCTGGGCAAACCGGTCGTTCCACCAGGATTCACGAATCTGACTCACCTGAGGAACCACTGCCGATCCGGCATCGGTTAGGGTCAGCGTCACGGACTTTCCCTTGCCGGGTTGTTTATTGACGTAGCCGAGGTCCCTTAACTTGTTGATTTCCCGGGTTGTTAACCCTTTGTCAATCACGAGCTGAGCTGAGATTTGGGCTTGATTGACGTTTGGCTGGTCCTTAACCGCCAGTAAAATACAGGCTGCCGTGGGATTGAGTCCCAGGTCTTTAAAACGTTCACCGGTGTCCTTATAGTATTGGCGGTGCAGGATCGAAATATCCTGCGCCAGGTAACCAAGATCTTTCATAGTTGATTCCTCCGTTTAGTGTTTGGGTAAGGTTAACTGATTTGTGTTGACAATTCAACTAAAAGTCGTTATTCTATCTGTGTTGACAATTCAACTTAATGATAAATAAAAAGGGGATCGCTGCGATGACGACAAATAAACGAGGTTCGGAAGCCTTAATTGAAACGATGATGAACCACGGGATTCACTACGTGTTCGGAATTCCGGGCGCTAAGGTGGATCAATTGTTTGAAGATCTTCAGTATTCCACGGATCCTAATGCCCCGCAACTCGTGATTACCCGTCATGAACAGAACGCGGCGTTTATGGCTGCTGGAATTGGCCGGTTAACCGGCCAGCCGGGGGTGGTTGCGGTTACCTCGGGTCCTGGGGCGTCTAATTTAGCGACAGGATTAGTGACTGCTACGTCAGAGGGCGATCCCGTCATTGCACTAGGTGGCCAGGTTAAACGGGACGACTTAGCTCGATTAACCCACCAAAGCATTAAGAGTCAGGAATTATTAGCCCCAACCACTAAGTTTAGCACGGAAGTTCAGGATGCAAATGCGCTTTCTGAAACATTTGCTAATGCCTATCAGACTGCGATTGCACCGAAGGCCGGAGCGACCTTTATTTCGCTTCCTCAGGATGTCCTGAGCGAAACAACCGACCGGCCCGTCATGAAGGCCCCCGTCCCCGTCAATCAAGGTATTCCAACGGAAAATCAGTTGCAGGAACTCGCCAGTCAAATTAAACGGGCCAAACTGCCCGTGATCCTGGCCGGAATGCGAGCCTCAGATGATGAAACCACGGCGGGAATCCGACGTCTACTGCAACAAGTGCACTTACCCGTTGTTGAAACCTTCCAGGGAGCCGGGATCATTTCACATGAACTTGAGGATGATTATTTTGGCCGGGTTGGGTTATTCCACAATCAGACGGGCGACCTCCTGCTGAAAAAGAGCGATCTTGTAATTGCGGTGGGTTACGACCCCGTTGAATATGAAGCCCGAAATTGGAACCAAGACCGGACCGGCCAAATCATTAACCTGGATAGTATTGATCCTGAATTAACCGTCGACTACCAACCTGATATGATGATGACTGGGAACATGGGAGCCACCTTAACGGCGTTGGCCGCACAATTTGACTCAAGCTTTAGTCTGAATCAGTCGGCAACCGATTATCTGACGACGCTCCGGGAGAAACGGGATGCCGAAGATGTACCGCCCGTCATTACCGATTCCACCCGGGTTCATCCCTTAGCGTTAGTGTCCGAGCTGCAAAACTGCATCACCGATGAGATGACGGTAACGGTGGACGTCGGAAGCCATTACATTTGGATGGCCCGCCACTTCCGTAGTTATGAACCCCGACACCTTTTGTTTAGTAATGGGATGCAGACACTGGGGGTGGCGTTACCGTGGGCCATTTCAGCGGCCCTAGTGCGGCCTAACACCCAAATCGTTTCGATTTCCGGTGACGGAGGCTTCCTATTTTCCGGGCAGGAATTAGAAACGGCCGTGCGATTGAACCTGAATATTGTGCATATTATTTGGAACGACGGCCACTATGACATGGTGAAGTTTCAGGAAGAAACGAAGTACGGCCGGTCAGCCGGCGTAGATTTTGGCGGCGTGGACTTCGTGCAATATGCCGAAAGTTTCGGGGCAACGGGACTTCGGGTCACTAACGAAGATGACTTGGCGGCCGTTTTAGCCGAAGCCTTTCAGACGGAGGGCCCGGTTATTGTAGATGTGCCCGTTGATTACAGTGAAAACAGCCAGCTGAGTCAAACTCTGCTGGACGATCAATTCTATTAAAGGAAGGGATCTCATGTCAAAGACCACTATTTTATATCAGCACGGGACCTTAGCCCTGCTAGTGCCCGGACTATTTCGGGGAACCATGCGGATGGGCGACTTATTGACACACGGAGACACGGGAATTGGAACGGGTGAGGGACTGGACGGGGAACTCCTTATCCTGGACGGGACCCCCTACCAAGTGACAAGCGACGGGGTGGTTCACGTTGTTGATGACGAATTTTTACTCCCATTTGCGAGCGTGCATCACGCTGCCTTTAAGCCGCTCATGACGGTTGAAGACGTTTCGGCAGATGATCTTGAGGCCCTCATTTTGGAACAGGGCCACTTTGCGAACACGTTCTTTGCCGTCACCGTGAAGGGAACGTTTACCTGTATGACAACCCGAGCGGTGGCTCGCAATATGGCCCCGGACGCGACGTTAGCTTCCGCAGCAGAAAACCAAAGTCAGTTTGTGGCGGACCACGTTTCTGGAACCCTATTAAGCTACTACTCACCCGAACTATTTAACGGTGCGGCGGTCGGTGGGTTTCACGCCCATTTTCTAACGGAAGATCAGTCAATGGGGGGTCACGTCCTCCAATATGACGTTGAAAAAGCCGATGTCGCCATTCAGCTATTTGATACCCTAGAACAACATTTACCAACCTCTGACCCAGACTTTATGGCGCACGACTTCAGTAATGATGACGTGAACGGCGTCATTAAAAAGGCGGAGTAGTTTAATTAAGCGGCACGAGTAGAATAAGAGATAAAAAGGCTGGGAAATAAGACGTTTAGACCATGCCGAATAGGGACAAGGACCAGGTTCGATTGTACTTTGATCGGATTTGGTCCTTGTCCCTATTTGGTTGTGGTCTGTCTTATTTCCCGTAACTAATGGTCCGAAAGCATCCTGTTAAGGATGAAGGGCTTTCGGACCACGTTGCAAGAATCGTATTTTTAGCGAAGCGGACCTAATGTCCCAAACCGCTCCTCTTATTGTGATGATGGTTAAGCTTGTTTTGGTTGTTTGTGGGTGGCTTGAATGAAGATAATCAGGCCGGTGAGGATGACCAACCCAACCGCACAGATAATCATGTCGGCAGCCGGCGTGGTGTTGCCAAACAACCCGGCAACCCAGTTGACCCAGATTGGGCCCACAAAAACTCCGACGTTTAAGAAGACGAGCATCACGGAAGAGGCTAAGTTCTTTGAACCAGCTGGCGCAACCAGGTTAACTTCCGTAAAAATGTACGGGTTAGCGATGGAGTACCCGGCACCGACCACTAAGACGGAGAGGGTAACCCCCCAGAAACTGTGGAACATGGCAACCCCAAAGCAGCCGAGGGCCATCACCCCAATCCCAATTGGCAGGACAAGGCGGCCCATGAACTTATGCACCCACCCGTATCCAAAACCAACGAACATGGATAACAGGGTGTAACCCCCAAGGACGCCGGCAGCTTCACTGGCGGTCCCGATATTTTCGGACGTAAAGAGACTTGCCAGTTTAACGGTTAAAACCATGAAAAAGCCAAAGACGAAGAACGTCAAGATTGAAATCAAGATGACGGGCAGGTTGACCCGTTGCTTAACCTTCTGGGTGGTTTGGCTGGTTTGCCCGCTGTCCGTCTTCGTTTGGGTTTGTTGGGTTGGCCGTTTGATCATTGGAACAACGGCTCCAAACAGGAAGAAAACGGGGAGGGCAATGGCGTAAATCCAGTAGGCGGCGTGCCAACTGAATAGCAATAGGTAACCCACCACGAATGAGAAGGCTGAATTTCCGAGTGATTGAACCGCACTCTGATACCCCATCATCGTCGAGAGTTCATCCCCCGTGTAGAAATCTGAGATTAAACTGATGGCCAGGGAGTTATATAACCCCAGACTGACCCCTAACAGTAACCGGGAAACTAGTAGGACGGTGTAGCTATCCGTAAACACCGGCATGATCCCAAAGATAAAGACGCCGGCCACCCCGGTTAAGACCGTCTGTTTGGCACCCCAATGCAGGGCTAAGAAACTCCCAATAAAAATTCCAAAAACTAACCCGAAGTTAGGGATGGAAACTAATGATTCCACCGCAGACGGTGATTGACCAATTAAGGTCTTCGACATGGATGGGACGGTTGAGGAAACAACGGGCCCCATCATTAATAAAATTGAAATGGACAGTAACGCTGTTTTAAATAACGGCGAACTGGTTTTTGCCTTATCCATAACGACTTCCCCCTTAATACGTAAAGTTTAGCAAGGAATATGCTGAAACCGGTAAAATTTGCTTGTGATGAATACACAATCGTTGAAAACAATGGATTTTTGCTTATGAAAATGGTTGCAAAAATAGCTGTAAATGGACACGGAGTCAATTTTCTGAATCTGCGGAGGCCTGCCTAGGTTAATCCTCGAAGCTAGCGATTTAAAAAGCATCCTAAGAATTTCTTATCCAACGTTTATCTTGGTCACAAGATTAGGGGGCGGCGGGGATGGTATAACTGAAACATCGAAAAGCAAAGGTGTGATGTTGAAAATGAATTTTGTGAAACGGGCTTGGCTCTCCCTCTCCGCTAAGTGGGGGCGCTCCATCCTCTTAGTCCTGGTGACCTCGACCATCTTGATGTTTGTGTTAGCGGGACTATTAATCAGCCATGCGGCCAGTCAAGCGACTGCGGAAGCCAAGAAGAGCGTAGGCGCCACTTTAACCCTGTCGGCGAACCGGGAAGCGGCCTTCAAGAAAATGCAGTCTGGTTCGACCACCAGTAAACCCAAGAAGATCACGATGACTCCCGTCAAACTGAGTGATGCCAAAAAGATTGCGCGTTCAGGTAACATTAGCAGTATGAATGCGACAGCAACGACCTCCGTTGACGCCAAATCATTCGATACCGTGAGCACGACGAGTTCAAGTACCGGGATGATGGGCATGCGGGGCGGCAGTTCCAGTTCGACGGGCGACGTGACGGTCAACGGTGTCACTTCAACTTCTGACGTTTCCAGTTTTACCAGCAAATCCAGTAAAATTACGAAGGGGCGTGGAATTAAGGCTTCTGATGAAGGTACAAACAACGTTGTGATTGAAAGCGAACTGGCCAAGCAGGATAACTTAACGGTCGGGGATACTATGACCGTTAAACAAACCACTGGCAATAAAACGACTTATAAATTGAAAATAGTCGGAATTTACAAGGCCAGTTCCAGCGCCTCCAGCGGAATGGGCATGATGGGCAGTGATCCATCCAATGCCGTGTACACTTCCTACACGTTTGCCAACACCATTAAGGGCAGCAAATATAAGGATACCGCTGATTCGGTCACCTTTAAGATTAGCAACCCGGCCAAAACGACTGCCGTGAAAAAGGCCGGTGATAAACTGATTAACACCTCAACTTACAGTTTGACAACGGACGATAATAGCTACCAAACTGTGAAAAAATCCATGAATACCGTTAGCGGATTCGCCAATAAGATTGTCTGGCTCGTTGCAGCGGCGGGAACCGTGATTCTCGCGCTCATCGTGATCATGATGGTTCGGGAACGCCGGTATGAAATCGGGGTCTTGTTATCCCTCGGAGAGTCCCGCTTTAAAATTGCCGCTCAGTTCTTCACGGAATTAGTGATGGTGCTAATCGTTTCCCTAGCCATTGCTGGGATTGGTGGCCAGTTCGTCGGTAATCAACTAGGCCAGCAGCTTGTGACCCAAGCTCAAACTAGTCAGACCTCTGAAACGAGCGGGCCAATGGGTCAGGGTGGCGGACAACCTGGCGGGATGCGAAGCGGCGGTATGGGCGGTCAACGATCAGGTGGATTCAGCCAGAAAAAGGCGGCTAAGACTAAGCTCTCAACCACCGTTACCGCAACCGAGATGGCAGAGCTAGGCGGCTTTGGTTTATCCATCATGTTTGTCTCCGTAGCCATTGGGTCCCTAGGTATCATGCGGTTAGAACCCAAAAAAGTACTCATTGACGATTAAGGAGGATGCTGATGACCACGATGTTAGAAACAAAGGACTTGGCTTACTGGTACGAGAATGGTTCACGACCGTTATTTAAGGATGTTAATTTGACCTTTGAGGCCGGCAAATCCTATGCCATTGTCGGGCAAAGCGGGACGGGAAAAACGACTTTTCTCTCCCTACTTGCGGGCCTGGATCATCCGAAGGCCGGAGAAATTTTGTATGATAATGAAACGCTAAAAAAGATTGGTCTGACGAATTATCGCCGACGCGATGTTTCGATCGTTTTTCAGGCTTACAACCTCTTTAACTATATGTCACCCGTGAACAATTTAATGACGGCGATGGCTATTACCAATGCCGAGCACCGGGGGGACCAAGAGTATGCGAAACGCATGCTGGAACAGATTGGGATTCCCAAGGGTGACTTTAACCGTAATGTAACCCACCTATCCGGGGGACAGCAGCAACGGGTTGCCATCGCCCGAACGATGTGCTGTGACGCAGCGTTAGTGGTGGCGGATGAACCGACCGGGAACCTTGACGAACAAAACACCAAGGCGGTGATTAACCAGTTTCAGTCCATTGCCCACGATCAGGGAAAGTGTGTCATTATTGTGACGCATGAACCCGAGGTGGCAAAACAGTGCGACGTGGAAATTCAACTGGCCGACCGTGAATTTCAAACGGTGGTGAGGTAGAAGATGACGAACCAAAACAAAAGGGACTCCCCAGTGGGGAGTCCCTTTTGTTTTGGTTTAATTACCGTTGAAATTTCAACAGATAATTTCCTTGTGCATCCGTCGTCACCGTGTAATTATTATAACCAGCTGCTAGCCAATCATCCTTTGTGGCGCGCGCCCAATTGGTGGCGTCGTTAACCGATGAAAAAGTGTGGGTTGCACTAAATTGTGAATCCGACGTTTTAGTGGATGAGGATGAACTAGACGGTGTGGTAGAGGATGAAGCCGAAGAAGACGAGGACGTGCTCGTCGGGGAAGAATCCGGTTGAGACGTTGAGGATGTTTGTGCTTCTTGCTTGCTACTCGTTTGGGAATCAACAACTTCTGTACTGGATGAACTATCGGCAACGGAAGATCGATTGGCCGTTACGTTCATACGAATTACCAAGGCAAGACTTAGCGAGACCACCAGTACAATCAGCGTCAGAATCCAGGGCCATTTAGGCCGCCGTGGTTTCCTGCGAGTTTGTTGACGAGTGGAATTGAAGTTATAACGCTGCACCCTAGAGCGTTGTGGTTGTTGGTTGTTCATAGAAAACCTCCAGTTTCCGGTTCGTGGTGCAATCAATTTTCTTTTTCATCGTCATCTTGTATTATACCAGCTTCTAAAAGATGGTGCTTGTCATTTACCAAAATAGACCAATTGTCAATAAATTAACAAACAGGGGTCTAGTTCATCCGTAGTAAAAGGCTTACAATAGGAATAAGAAATTCAAAAATGAAATGAGTTGATAACCATGAAATTTGTTTTAGCACCAGATTCCTTTAAGGGATCACTGACTGCCAAACAAGCAGCTTCCGCAATGCAACGCGGTTTATCACGTATTTTTCCAAGCGCGGAATTTATTCAGGTTCCCATGGCCGATGGCGGCGCGGGAACCGCTCAATCGTTGGTCGATGCTCGTCACGGTGAATTTATTACGGCCGAAGTAAACGATCCTTTGATGCATACCATTAGTGCCCGTTACGGATTAATTAAAGACAGTCACTATTTTACGGGAATTATTGAGGTCGCTGAGGCCAGTGGCTTAGGTTATTTAAATGATGATGACCGAAATCCGTTGATTACGACGACTTACGGCACGGGACAGTTAGTGAAGGACGCCCTAGATAAGGGCGTGAACCGGATTATCATTGCCATTGGCGGGAGCGCCACTAATGACGGTGGGGCCGGGATGTTTGAAGCTCTGGGCGTTCGCTTCCTGGATAGTAAAGGGAATCCGATTCCCCGGGGTGGCGGTGGCCTAGGTGGCTTGGTTTCCATTGATATGTCCAACATTGATCCCCGGCTAGCGGACGTGGAGTTTGTCATTGCCACCGACGTCGCCAACCCAATGGTCGGTGAATATGGGGCCAGCGCTGTGTTTGCGCCGAACAAGGGAGCCACGCCAGAAATGGTGGAAACCCTAGATCAAAATTTAACCCACTATGCCGATGTTTTACAGCGGTTTACGGGTAAGGATATTAAGGATATGCCGGGGTCCGGGTCCTCAGGTGGCTTAGCGGGTGGCGTCATGGCGTTTACGAACGCCCACATTGTGCGTGGCGTCGATCTAGTAGCGAAGGTGGCGAAGCTCGATGAAAAAGTAGTTGGAGCTGACTATACGTTTACCGGAGAAGGGATGGTGGATTATCAAACCCAGTACGGTAAAACCCCGTTGGGCGTGGCGATTGAAGCTAATAAGGGAAATCCTGATACCCACGTTATTATTGTAACGGGCGGGATTGGCGATGGAATTGATGAACTGTACAACGTTGGGGTGGACGCCATCTTTTCCATGACCCCCGGCGCCATGAGCCTAGACAAGGCGATGCAGGATGCCGCCATCAATCTGGAACGAACAACCGAAAACATCGGCCGATTGATTAAGGTCGATGGAGAAAAGTATAGAGAGTGACCTCAACCGGAATGACCATGAGGATTAAGAAAGTTCCGGGAAAAGTCCGATTCTGGAGCTTATCTCGAAACTGGCTTAACCGGAATGGTCAGGTTGAGGGAGCGTATTTAAGAAGAGAGCGTGACCCAAATCGTTTGACAGCGAGGATTAAGGGGATGCCAAGAAAAGCCGGGTTAGGGCTTATCTTGGTATTAACTTAACCGGAACTGTCAGATTTGAGGGAGCGCGTTTAGGAAGAGAGCGTGACCCCAATCGTTTGACAGCGAGGATTAAGGGGATGCCAAGAAAAGCCGGGTTAGGGCTTATCTTGGTATTAACTTAACCGGAACTGTCAGATTTGAGGGAGCGCATTTAAGAAGAGCACATGACCCAAATCATTTAACAACAGTGATCTAACCCATGAAAGGGGTAATTTTAGAATGCACAATGAGATTCCCAATATTCCATTAAATAATGAACATACCATCCCGCAGCTCGGATTGGGCGTTTTCCGGGTGGATGACGCTACCCAGGTGAAAGAGGCGGTCAAATGGGCCCTTGCAGCTGGTTACCGGCACATTGATACGGCGTCGTACTATGCCAACGAAAAAGAAGTGGGCGAGGCCATTGCAGAAAGTGACGTGCCCCGGGAGGACGTATTTGTGACGTCTAAGTTTTGGAATGATGTCCGTGGGTACGACAACGTTCGGGCCCAGTATGAAAAGACCTTAGACCTGATGGGATTTGATTACCTGGACATGTACCTCATTCACTGGCCGGCCGACGGGTACGTTGAAGCTTGGGCGGCCTTAGTCGATCTGTACCATGAAGGAAAAATTAAAAATATCGGGGTATCGAACTTTGAGAAACGGCACATTGAAGATTTATTAGCCCATTCGGACGTTAAACCGGTCGTGGACCAAATTGAAACGCACCCGTACTTTCAGCAGAAGGAGCTCCATGCCTACCTGAAGGATCAGGGAATTATTCACGAAGCTTGGAGCCCGCTTGGTGGCGGCAAGAGTTCGGAACTAAACGATCCGTTGGTTAAACAGTTGGCCGAAAATCACGGGGTCACACCGGCCCAAATCATCTTGCGGTGGCACGTCGAACGCGAAGAGGTCGTGATTCCGAAGTCGATCCACCAAAACCGAATTCAGGAGAATCGGGATATCTTCGCCTTCGGTTTAGATGAAGAGGAAATGAAGGCGATGGCTGGATTAGACCGCGGGGACCGGGTGGGTTCGGATCCTAACGACGAAGCCTTTTTAAAACGGTCGGTCACGTATAACACCAGTCAGGCCAAGTAATTGGGTTGACCGTAAACGTTCAGTTTTAATTAAAAAAATTATCATATTTTCGACAAATTTTTTTCAAGTGGGTATAATGAAGAAAAAAGCGTGAAATGTGAGGGAACGTTGTGAAAGTTAGCATAGAAACGGTTCAACCAGAGGATTATGAAGCAGTCAAACAGATTGTTAACCAAGCTTACGCTAACGAACCAAAGGCGTACGGTGATGAAGCTGAGACAATGGAACGAATTCGGGCAACGGCCAAGTATAACCCTAGCTTTGAAGTGGAAGCTAAAATACGGGAGTCGGCTACCATTGTGGGGTACGCCATGTTAATGCCCGTGGTTCTGCACCACGGTTACGATGAAATGGACCTGGTGGCCTTAACCCCGTTAGCCGTTTTACCGGAATATCAGGGACAGGGAATTGCTGAAGCCCTCGTTCACGAACTGACGACCCGTGCTCAATTAGCTGGGGTTCCCGCCATGAGTGCGGTTGGGGATGCAAACTATCTTTCACGGTTTAACTTTGTTCCTGCGGATACGTTTAACGTACGGAATAGTTTGGAAATTAATATGGCGGATAACTTAATTAAACCGCTGAAGGATGGCGCCTTATTGCATAAAGGCGGCGTCATCCGGTACCCCAACGGGTTCTTTAAATAGGGATTGACGTTGGGATACGGGCATGATACACTAGGCAACAATTAAAAATGAACGCATAAAATCACGCTTAAGTAGCGAGTAATCTGGGTGTCAGGAAGTCGGTGGGTGCTGCGAACCGATCAGGGTTACGTCGTCGAAATACAGTGATGGGCTCTGGGGCAACCCAGCGGAAAAATCGTCAGAACCGTTACCATCTGATGAAGAGGTTCCTTTGTCGTGCTTAACAGCCGGAGGGAGCAATCTGGGTGGTACCACGGTGAAAATCGTCCCTGTTGCAGTTGGCAGCAGGGACGATTTTTTTTGCATATGGAGGTAGAGACGATGATTAAACGAACGTGCGGGGGCAACCCTTATTATTGGTTATTACCGGAAACTTCAGGGTTGAAGACGGATAATTAATCAATAAGGAGACGTAAAGATATGAAACAAACAACGCTTAAAGTCGGGTTCGCTGAATCCGTTACGGTATTAGCCGGCATGATTATCATTTTAGGAACCGGGGTCATTGGGTTTGGCCTGTCACCGCTTGTTCCCGTTTTGACGACGATTGCCCTCATTATTTTATGGGCCAAGGTGCGGGGGTTTAGCTGGGAGGACATTCACGAAGGAATATCAAAGGGGGTTTCCAACGGAATTATTCCCCTGGTCATTTTTTTACTCATTGGGGCCATTATTAGTACGTGGATTGCGGCCGGAATTATTCCATCCATGATGGTGTTAGGGTTCCACATGATTTCAGCCCAGTGGTTTGTTCCCTCTGTGTTTCTCGTGTGCGCCTTAATCGGCTCCTCCATTGGGAGTGCCTTTACCATCATTTCCACCGTGGGAATTGCCCTGTTTGGGATGGGGTTAACCATGGGCGTACAGCCAGCGTTAGTGGCGGGCGCCGTCATCTCAGGGGCGATCTTTGGGGATAAGATGTCGCCGCTATCGGCCTCCACTAACTTAGCGTCAGCCATTGCAGAGGATGACTTGTTTGATCATATTCGGAATATGATGTGGTCGACCATCCCGGCCTTTGTGCTTTCGCTTATCCTGTACGGGATTTTAGGCCAGGGAAGCCAACACTTGGCTTTGGGACGGGTTGAAACCACCCTGTCGGTGTTAAACAGTCACTTTGTGATTTCGTGGTGGGCGGCCCTACCCATTGTCGTGATGATGCTTTGTGCGATCTTTAAGATTCCTGCCATTGCGACCCTCTTTTTAAACATCGGGATTGCGATTGGGATGACGTTTATTCAAACGCCGGGAATGACCATTAAGAAAATGGCTGCCATTATTGAATCGGGGTACGTTGCGCATACGGGAAATTCCAGTGTTGATACGCTTCTTACCCGGGGCGGGATTAACGCCATGTTGGGCACCATTGCGTTAATTCTTTTAACGTTATCGTTAGGCGGTCTGCTCATGCAGTTTGGGCTGATTCAAACGGCGATGACCCCGTTGATTAACCACCTGCACTCGGATGGTTCGATGGTGACCGCCGCCATCTTATCGGGAATTGGGGTTAACGTTTTCGTTGGGGAACAGTACCTGTCCGTTCTGTTGCCTGGGAAAGCTTTTAAACGGGCGTTCAATCAGCACGGCCTCAATAACTTGGCTTTAAGCCGGGTACTTGAAGATGGAGGGACGGTTATTAACTACTTGGTTCCGTGGGGAGTTGCCGGCGCTTTTGCTGCCAACACGCTGGGAGTGTCTACGCTAGCTTACCTGCCGTTCTGTTTCTTTAGTATTCTATCGCCGATTTTCTCAATCTTAAGCGGGTACACGGGAATCGGATTAAAGCATACGGCGACTGAGCCGGTGAAGGCAGAGACGGTAATCGATTAGAAAAATCCGGTTTTACTCATTAGTTAGGTGAGTAAAACCGGATTTTTTAATTATTAATTAATGGAGGGAAGAACGTGCATACTATACTCTTTAGTCGGGTTCCATCGCACAGGTGATAAAAAAAGCCTCATCCGGCAAGGGATGAGGCTTTTGTGCTGTTACATAAGAACTATTCTCTTTATTATTGCTAACCAATTATAACATTTTTTTTTACGATAAATCCCAATGATTCATAAAACCTAAAAGTATTTTGTGGGAGGTTATTGCTGGCGCATAAAGGTCAACAACCACCTAGTAATTATCCCCGTTCATAATTGAGTTTTTAACGATCACGTAGTCGACGGTCCTGATATCCATGAGGTGACGACCACCGGCGTATGAAATTGAGGATTGCAGGTCTTCTTCCATTTCGTTGAGGGTATTTTTGATGGGTCCCCGGTAAGGAACCAGCATCTGTTTTCCTTCAACGTTTTGGTAGGTGCCCTTTTGTTTCTCGGAGGCAGACCCCCAGTATTGCTTGTAGACGCGGCCATCAATGGTGATTTCGTTGCCAGGGGACTCCTGGTGACCAGCCAGCATTGAACCGATCATGACCATGCTGGCACCAAACCGAATCGACTTAGCAATGTCGCCGTCGTACCGAATTCCACCGTCCGCAATGATGGGCTTTCGGGCGGCCTTGGCGCAGAGTCGAAGGGCAGCCAACTGCCAACCACCGGTTCCAAACCCGGTCTTGAGTTTCGTGATACAGGCCTTTCCGGGACCAATCCCCACCTTAGTGGCATCGGCCCCGGCGTTCTCGAGGTCCCGAACACCAGCGGGGGTGCCGACGTTGCCAGCAATGACGAAGGCATCAGGGAGCAAGTCCTTAATAACCTGAATCATGTGGATGACTGAGTCAGCGTGGCCGTGGGCAATATCAATGGTGATATATTCCGGGACCGCGTTTTCATCGTGAAGTTGTTTTATAAAGGCTAGTTCATCCGGTTTGACACCGACACTGATGGAAGCAAATAAGTTTTGGTCGTGCATGCGGGTAATGAACCCCAACCGATCCGCCGGTTGGAACCGGTGCATGACGTAAAAGTAACCGTGCTGGGCTAGTTTAGTAGCTAACTCTTCGTTAATCACCGTTTCCATATTAGCGGGAACGACGGGAATCTTAAAGGTACGGCTGCCAAACTGAACGCTGGTATCTGCTTCACTCCGGCTGTTAATCACACATTTATTGGGGATTAATTGAACGTCTTCGTAGTCAAAAACTTCGTTAATGGTCATGTTGGGCCTCCTTGGCTATTGCCATGCTGATGCTAAGATGTTCGTTTGATCCCGGTCGGGGCCTACCGAAAAGGTGAGGTAGGGAACCCCAACGAGTTTACTAATGCGGGTCAGGTAATGTTGGGCATTATCCGGTAAGTCTTCGAACCGGCGGCACTGTGTAATATCCTCGGTCCATCCCGGAAGTTCCTCGTAAATGGGGCGGCACCGGTCAATTTCAGCTAGACTAGCCGGATAGTGGTTGATTCGTTGGCCGTCTAAGTCGTAGGCAACACAAACCTTGAGGGTGGGAATTCCCGTTAGAACGTCTAAACAGTTGAGGGACAGCCGGGTAAAACCAGAAACCCGGGTGGCGTGGCGCAAACAGACGCTGTCAAACCAGCCAATCCGACGTGGCCGATGGGTAACGGTGCCGTACTCATGGGCGGTTTCACGAATCTGGTCCCCGATTTCATTAATCTGTTCCGTTGGGAAGGGGCCATCCCCGACCCGGGAAGTGTAAGCCTTGCAGACCCCGATGACTTCATTAACCAGGCTAGGGCCAATTCCTAAGCCCGTGGTGACACCACCAGCGACCGGATTTGAAGAGGTAACGAACGGATAGGTTCCATGGTCGACGTCCAGCATGACGCCCTGCGCCCCTTCAAAAAGAACGTGCTGGCCGTTAGCGAGGGCGTCGTTAACGAGGACGGATGTATCGGTGATGAATGGTTTTAACTGTTGACCAATTGCATAATATTGATTGAAAATTTCATCGAATTTAAGGGTCGGTTTGTCATATAGGCGATCAAATAACCGGTTTTTAATGGTTAAATTTTGCTGGAGCTTAGCGGCAAAAATATCCTGGTCCAGCAAATCAACCATGCGAATGCCAATCCGTTCCGCCTTATCCATGTAAGCGGGACCGATGCCCTTGTGGGTTGTGCCGATCTTTTCGGTTTTCATTTCTTCTTCGTATTCATCTTGTAACCGATGGTAGGGGAAGATGACGTTTGCCCGGTCAGAAATCCGAAGGTTATCCGTCGAAATTCCGTTATCGTGCAGGTATTTTAACTCATCCATGAGGGAAACGGGGTTCACGACCACGCCATTTCCAATCACGCACGTCTTTTCCGGAAAGAAGATGCCGGACGGGATGAGTTGAAGCGAGAATTGCTGGCCGTTAAACACAATACTGTGGCCGGCATTATCGCCACCTTGGTACCGCGCAACAATATCCGCATCCTGACTTAAAAAATCCGTGATTTTTCCCTTACCTTCGTCGCCCCACTGGGAGCCGACAACTACGATTGATGACATAAAAGCACCTCATTGATCAAATTATTGATTCCTTCGAACCAACATCGCAAAGTATACCCATGTTCGACATGAAAATCAAACGAAATAACGAACGAAAATGTAAATATTTTTGTTTATATATGTAAATTAAATGAAATAAAAAACTTTTTAACCCCGAATAACAATAAAATTAATGAAATCAGGAACAATGTATGGTAATATCTTAGGTGGTCACGACGAAAGGATGAGGAAAATGCTAGAACGCTATACCCGCCCTGAAATGGGTCAGGTTTGGTCGTTAGATAATCAGTATGCAACTTGGTTAGCCGTTGAATTAGCGGTGGACCATGCGTGGAATCGGTTAGGGGTGATTTCCGATGCCGATCTCACAAAGATTGAGCAAAACGCGAACTATAGTGTCGATCGAATTACTGAAATTGAGGCGGAAACTCATCATGACGTGGTGGCGTTTACCCGTGCCGTTTCCGAAAGCTTAGGGGATGAACGGCGGTGGATTCATTACGGGGTAACGAGTACGGATGTTGTGGATACCGCGCAGGGACTCCGGTTAAAGCAGGCTAACGCCATCATTAAGGCCGATTTAGAAGCCCTAAAGCAGGTGTTGGCCCAGTTAGCGGTAACCTACAAGGACACCGTTATGATCGGTCGCACCCATGGCGTCCAGGCCGAACCAACGACGTTTGGACTGAAAGTCGCCCGGTGGTATTCCGAAATCAACCGGCACATTAAGCGGTTTGACGAGGTTGCGGCGGGTGTTGAAGCGGGCAAGATTAGCGGAGCCGTTGGAACGTATGCCAACGTCCCACCGGAGTTAGAACAGCTAGTGTGCGACCACCTAGGGCTTCGGGCACAGGAAATTTCGAGTCAGGTTTTGCCCCGGGATCTGCACGCCGCCTACGTTGCCGAAATTGCGTTAATTGGAACGAGCCTAGAAGAGTTTGCCACTGAAATTCGTAGTCTTCAGCGTTCCGAAATTCATGAGGTCGAAGAACATTTTCGCCCCGGTCAGAAGGGATCCTCGGCAATGCCGCACAAACGGAACCCCATTGGATCAGAAAACGTAACGGGCCTAGCCCGTGTATTACGCGGATACGTTGTCACGGCGTACGAAAACGTGACGTTATGGCACGAGCGGGATATTTCTCATTCGTCCGCTGAACGGATCATTTTAGCGGATAGTACGACCTTAATTGACTATATGCTGGGCCGGTTCACGGCGATTTTACGGTCCCTCGACGTTTTTCCAGAAACGATGCGGAAAAATATGGACCGGACCTATGGCCTTATCTATAGTCAGCGCGTTCTGCTAAAATTAGTGGCGGCGGGAATGTCGCGCGAGGCCGCTTACGATTTGGTTCAACCGTTAACGGCCAAGGCGTGGGACGAACAAATTCAATTTAAACCACTGGTTGAAGAAAATTCGGAAATCCGGCAGTTTTTAACACCGGCCGAAATTGAGGATGCCTTTGATTACCACTATCATTTGCGACATGTGGATGAGGTTTTTAACCGGTTGGGATTAAACTAATGATTGAGATGTAACCCTTTACATAGTGGTCGAATCGTGTTATCTTATAGATGCAGATTTATAATTTTTCATATGACAGTTCCTCACCAGAGCTGTAACGAAAAAGGGTCCCCCTTGGAAACGGGGATCCTTTTTCGTGTGGAACGGGAGCTAAGAGTCCCCGAGCACTAAAAAAGCGACCGTCGGGGGAGACGGCCGCTCAGGGAATTCAATTGTTGGGAGGCAATTGAATTTTAAAGAGAGGAAAGAAAAGAAGGATATCAAATCTTAGGGGAAAGACTATCAAGATGTCCTCAGGGGATATTTTTATCTATCAAGTCATCAATTACTTAATGACTATGGTGATAACTATACCCACAAGTTAAGAAGCAATCGCGATAAAAGTGTGACGAATTATTGATAACTTTCATAAGCAAAATTAAAGAACGTTAAGCTAGAATAAACGGTTAAAGAGCCCGCGGGAATTTTTCTTTGAATCCTCGGGCTTTTCGTATGCCCGCAGCTTCTGTTCGGCACTCATTTGTAACTGCTGAGCTTGACCGAGCAGTTCCGTTAGCCGGGTAACCTGTTGCTGTAGATCCGCAATTTGAGTTTGTTGGGCCTTCGTCTGATCCGTTAAAAGGGCAATGGTATCGGACTGATCCGGGGCTTTTACTATCGAAGTGGTTTTGGGTTTATCGCTCAGCCACTGCTTAATTTGGTCGAACTGACTTTGATCGTAGATTTGTGCCTTACCTGCCACCCCAATGTTTTGGACGTTATGGTCAGAAATAATCCGGGAAACCTTCATCTTGTAAACACCGAGTTCATCGGCCATTTGTTTAATTGTGTAAGTTTTTGTTGTTGTCATAATGACACCTCCACCTCTAATATAACAGATGTTACGCAACGAGGAAATATCTAAACCGGGGTTTTATGAATTGATATTTTACGGTATTCTAAGGCAAATAACTGATGTTCAGGGAGGGATCATGGTGGTCAAACAATTTCTCAGGGTCATACTCGGAAATCTTATTGCTGTTACGATCTATTGGATGATGGTGGCCTTAGTACCGGGGCAGCAAGGTGCTTGGCCCGAGTTAGCAAGGATAACGGGCCTGTTACTGTTTACGGCACTGTTTGCTGGCCCAAGGTGGCGGATTGCGCCCCGGTCCGTAGCGGATAACCCAAGTACGGTGACTAAGAAACGGCAGATTCGGGCCGGCTTAGAGTTCATGAGTTTAGTTGTCATTGCCCTGGTGTATCCCCGGTTATTCTCCGCTAATTTATGGGTGAAGGCGGGGCTAGGCGACCTCTTGTTATGGGTGGTTCTTTGCTGGTTTAATCGGCAATCACGAAAATAGGGCAGCACCACTAACATCGATTGAAATTCAATCGAAGCCAGTAGTGCTACCCCATTGGTAATCTGATGATTTTCCCGTTGGTGTCAGTTTTTGACCGACACCAACATAATATTAAATAAAATGGCTAAGGCCAATGGAACCCATAAGGTGTATCCGGCTAAGTAAGTAACGGTGACGGTAATGACCGTTAAGATGGCCACCCAATTGCTCCAGTTACTGATGGATCGGTCGTTAGGCAGCCAGAGTAATCCGAGTTCGAATAGGATGAGGAGACAGCTTAGAACTAAAAGGCCGGTAATGAGCCAGAAAATTCCGCCAACGTACATGGCTGAGCTAAAGTAGCCAACTGTGCCATCTCCATATCCCCAAATTAAGATCAGGGCAATTAAAGTGCCAATAAGTTTAAAAATCCGACTATTTTTCATGCGGGAAAGCTCCTTTATTGTGCGGGAATGACGCGGGGGTCAAAGTAGGTATGAAGAAACTTGGCGACACGATGTTGATAGGCGGGGGTGTCAATCCAGAAGCTTTCGGCGTGGCTGGCGTTGCGGACCAGCCAAAGCTGTTTAGGAGCGTGGGTCGCCGCATAGTTCTTGTAGGACATGTAGGGTGGCACGTAAGCGTCCTTTTCGCCGTGAATAAACAGAATGGGCCGGGTATTATGGGCTAACTGATCGGTGGAAGAAACGTCCCCCAAGTAGTAACCTAACCGCCGCCGGTTAATGGTGCTGACCATGGGCTCAAAGGGATATTTAGGCAGGTGGTACTGGTTCGTTAGGATGTAGGTCAGTTCTTCGGCAATGCTGGAGTAACCACAGTCTGCAATGATAGCTTTAACCTGGGTTGGCAAATTTTCCCCCGATAACATTTCGACGGTGGCACCCCCCATACTGACCCCAAATAAGAGAATCGCTAAGGTTTCGCCCCGGTACTTAATGGCCGTGTTGATCCATTCGAGGTAGTCAAGTCGGTCTAACCAGCCAAAGCTAATGTACTTGCCCGCTGATTTTCCGTGGGCCCGGTCGTCCGGGAGTAGGACGCTAAAGCCCATGTCATAAAACATCTTGGCGTACCCGGACATGGTTTCTCCGTTGCCCTTATACCCGTGAGAAATGATTACAAATTTATTTGATGGGGCCTTGGCCGGAATATAGATCGCGTGCATCCGTCTATTTGGATCGTGCTGATGTAAAAACCAGTCGTGGGTCTCAACCTTAGCTAACCAATCTAAGTAGTGGTAGTACGCAGCGGCATACTGTTTTTTATCATCGGAAGTTTCGGGGACGTCATCGACCCGGTTCATAGCAATGCTAAAGAGTTTTTCACTAACGAACAGGGAGGTAGCGGCCACTCCGGCCAGTGGAGCTAGGATGCGCCAAGCGTGTTTGACCAACGGAGTCAGTCCTTTCGTAAATTAATCATGGGATTCATTATAGAAGTGTTCAGAAGAGAAAACAAACATGGTGGTCAGTGAAATTTTAATTTAGGCGATATAAAGGCCTCCCTGTGATGCGGCTGGGATTGAAGACGTTCAGGTTATATTAAAATCGGGATGATGACCGCATTTGGCCATCATCCCGACTAGGACACCGTTTCAGGGGTGCCTAATTAATCTAAGTAAATTTTTTGGAGCGTTTGTTTTTGGGCGGTAGTTAGCCCTAGGACGTCGTGAAGGTAGTCGGCCATTCCACCATACTGGGTGTTGATGACCTTCATCGCAGCGTCATAGTAGTCCGCGCTAACCGTTAAGAGGGCGGCAATATTATCGTAGAGGGTCTGAGAAGCGCCCTTTTGTTTGATCTCATTTAAATTGTGCTGAATGTGATCCCCAGCCACCTGGTTAGTTAAGAGGTAGTCGTCCTTAATCACCGTGGGGTCGACGTCTAATGCGGAGAGGGTAAAGATAGCACCCATCCCCGTCCGGTCCTTTCCAGCCGTACAATGGAAGAGAATGGACTGGTTAGACTGATCGTTAGCCAGTAAATTATCGAACAGGTCCCGGTAGGCGCCCTGGGCCTGCTTAGTGGTCACCATATCTTGATAGACCTCAATCATGTGCTGATACCCCTGATGCGGGTTAGCCGAAAACTCTTGGGTCAACTGGCTTTCTGATTTAGAGGCATCCGTTTGGTCGCTAGGGAAGACGGAGTCAACGCTGTAGGTGACGCCATCCGGAATGCGATCGGGCTGCTGCTTAATTTCTTCATCCGAACGTAAATCAATGTCGGTCGCAACGCCGTACCCCTTAAGGTATAGCAAATCAGAGTCGGCCAGGGTGGCTAAGTTTGCGGAACGAATGAGTTTGTGCCACTTAATGGTATGATTATTAACGGTGGGATAACCCCCAAGTTCGCGGAAGTTCACTCCACCAGCAAGATCTAACACGCGTTGTTCTACCATAAACGTAATCACCTTTCCTGTCCTAGTTGTCCTTCATTGTAAGGGTTTTGGGATCAAAATGAAAGCGAACCTATTAAGCTTGAAGAGTAATTCTGTACAAGGCCTCTGGTCATGGAGTAAACTCTAACTAATAGTTTGGGCGAATTAAAGGAGCTGAGATTGTGAGCGTACGTGGACGTCTCGTTACATATCAAATGCGGCGGCAGCACATGAAACAACGGGTGAAAGACTTTGTCATTAACGAGGGCGCCCCCTTACCAGAACTAGCGGCAGGGTCGTTTGCGGATAATTTGCAGGTAGCCACTCGGAATGTGTTTGGCGCCGGAATTACGACCGTTTCAGAGGCTAATCCGCAACGAAAACATCTCATTTACGTTCATGGGCCAAACTTTGCCGCCGTCAGCCTTCAAAAGCACGCGGAGTTAGTGACCGAAGTGATTAAACAAACTAACGTGACAGTTTCCTACTTAGACTTTCCCATGCCGCCGGTTCATAACTGTGAAACGGTATTGCCCTTTATCGTTAATGCATATGATTATTTACATGTACAGTATCCCGGTGACCGGTTCTTCTTAATGGGTGATTCTGGTGGGGCAGGCTTAATCCTGGCCATGCTGCAAAAGCTCAGGGCCACCAACGCAACCATGCCCGTAGGAACCATTCTGCTTTCCCCCTGGACGGATTTTTCCATGAGTAATCCCGACCTGATTGTCTCCGCCAATGACGATCCGTTTATGGCGTACGATGTTTTGCGAACGATTGGCCGGCAATATGCCGGTGAGTGGTCGACCACGGATCCGAAGGTGAGCCCGTTCTATGGCACCTTCGATCATCTAGGCGCAATCCTGCTTGATTACGGGACGAGTGATCTTATTGCCCCGGACATCGAGCGGTTAACGGCCAAACTGATTACGGCTAAGCAAACGGCCGTTCAGGTCCATAAACAACAAGGCATGTGGCACGATTACGTGTTATGGAACGATCTGCCCGAAACGAAGAAAACGATTAAAGCGATCAGCCGGTTTGTGACGGCCGATGGCGAAGTGAACTAAGCCCGAACGGGTTTGGTTAAGGGTAAAATAATACCGCTGACTCATCCGATCGTTTGTTGATCAATGAGTCAGCGGTATTATTTAGCAATTTTTATCGCGGTCTTTTAGGGGAGTAACTAGTAAAAGCCGAACTGTTGGGCGTAGTGGCGGCCTGATATTTGATCGTACTGGATTAGTTTGTAATCTTCGTATAATTTTTGCTGTTTGGGTGTAAATGAAGCGATGGTAACCTGTTGATTCTGATCGTTGACCATTAATCCGTTGGGATTTCCCTGACTATCTTTTGCAGTTGCGGGTAAGTCAGATAGGACTTGGGTCATGAGACCATAATACGGAGTTACTCGTTGGTTCATTTGCTGTAAAACTAGTGGTGAAAAGGTGTTAGGCGAAACCACGTTCACCCCTTTTTGTTTACCGATTGAAAACCCGTGTTGTCTGGCATACCGATTGCTGTAGATGAAATAATCTGTTTCGTGCAGCGGAATATTATTGGCCGCCATAGGAGCGTTCCAAATACCCGCTAAGTGGTCACCATACCATAGAACGGTGATCGGTTTTTTTATGCTGTCGAGGCGGGCTAAGAACTCCCGGGTAAATTGATCGGTGAGATGGATTCCTTCCACGTAATTCTTGACCTGCTGGGAATTTTGGCCAACTGCGGGTCCGGCAACGCCGTAATCATCGTGGTTGTATTTATTGGTAAAGGGCAGGTGATTTTGCATGGTGACTAGACTGATAAATTGGCCGTCCTTTTCCTGATTAACTTGCCATTCGGCGTCCTTATAAGCATCCTCGTCAGAAATTAAATCACTTTTTTGGATGGTTTGATGATACTTTAACTTATCGGTCCCCGTAGAATCCGAAAAACGGGCGCTTTGAAACCCAAACTTTTTGTAAACCAGGTTGCGACTATAGAACTCGCTGGAGTTCGTGTGAATTGCGTTACGAGTCTTGAATAACTTAGCGATGGTTGGAACATGCGACTGAGTCGGAACTAACTGGGTAAATGGCGTTGATAAGGATGGGGTAAAAAAGGTGGTTAAAAAACTGGTATCGGTCATATATTCCATGTTAGCCGTCCCGCCGCCGTATCCGGAGCTTAACATAAGCCCAGCGGTAGATTGATTCTCAACGCGATTGATATTTGCTACGGGATTGTGGTTTACTGTGAGTCCTGGTACTCGTTTTGGATCGGAAAAACTCTCGCTTAGGACGTAAATTAAAGTCTGCTGGTTAATGTCCGAATGAGCCCGAGTTTGGTTAATGTTGGCGGCCACCTTCTTATAGTGGGTGACAATCTGTTCAATTTTAGCTTTGCTGTAGTGATCGGGTTCGTTCATTGGCTTTTTATCCACGTTATTGATAAAAGTAATGATTGGACCGTTGGACTTAGCGCCGGCGACAAGGTTCCACGCAAAGTGGTCGTTCTCGATTTTGGCTGCTAGGACATTACTGGGAGTTCCAGGGTGATTTAGAAACGCAATTCCCCACCCGACGATCAGTGCCAGGGAAACGGCGCCTATCCGTTCAAAGAGGTTGAAACGCAGTGTGGAAAAGGGCACGGTGCGATTAGATTGAATAAAAATGGCGCCAATAATAATAATTAATATTATAATGATGACGCTCGCCAAACTACCGACATTAATCATTCCAGATAACTCTTTCGTTTGTTTTGCTAATAAGAGGTCACTAGGCAAAAAGGGTTCGTTTCTGAGCGCCATTTTTTGATAATTAATGTATTCAAAGAGGATTAGAAGCAGGAGTAAGAGTGCATTTCCTAACCATACCCGGTTGAATAGCGCAATAACAAAACAATCTAATATAAAACAGATGAGGAGCGTCACCAGAACGACCTTTTTGCGGTGCACAAGCCATAGAAATGAGGCGGACAAGCTGTTCATCTGGATGGCCTGAATCAACCACAGACTAAGTAAAAGCTCAGCCAGTAGTAAAATGAAAAGTAGGCCAATTTTACCATAGCGAGTATGTAAAACGTTTTTTAACATATTTCCTCCGATAATTCTAGAACAATGAGAGACACTTAGCTTATATTACGATATTTCAATCACTTTATACATACTTTTATTAATATTTTTAAGTATAAATTAGTTTATACAGTTAATAAAAAGCAGGCATAATTAATATGCCTGCAGAACTTATAAATCAACATGGTGCTTCAGCCGGGGAAAAACGTGGTTATCGGCCCAACCCATCACAATACCCTGTGTTAAGAGGGCCCAGACCGTTCCAAAGCCAATGGCGTGCAGCTGCCCGGTGGCGAAGTATGACATGACCATAATTAAGATTGGCGGAGTATAGCTGACCCACTGGGCCAAGGCTGCTGAGCCATGGAGGTATTTAAACCGTAAAATGTAGGAGAGGTCATCGTTTGGATGCATTAAAATATTGCACCGCTGGTAGATAGACACGGCAAACGCAATGCCGGTCAAACCGACTAAATCAATCACGATTCGCCAGCCTAGGCTGTATCCCGGGACTCCAATCCAGTTCCAAAATAGGTGGGTCCAATCAACCAGATAGCTAAACGGAATAATATACAGAAGGTTGGAGATGAATCGGCGTCGATCAAAGGATCCGATTAAAATCTGATTCATGAGGGTTACCACGATACCATAAATGAACATGGTGGTCCCCAGACTTATGTGGATCCAGTCAGCTAGGTTAACGGAACTGGCAGTCCAAACGGCACTCCCTAAGTTGGTGGAGATGGTTAGCCCGTTGGCCGCCGAATTTAAAATAATTGAAAAAACTAGGAATCCTAAGCGTTGCTTCATATCGTTTGTGTGCATCTCATACCGTTCCCTTCCACCTAACTTCCATTTTACGCATTATGTGGCACGGTGCCAAGTCGTCGTCCGGATTATTTCAATTTTAATGTGCTAGTATAATGTTAGAACATTAGGAGATGGAAGTGGAACGTATGATAAACAATTTCTCTTCGCAAATTGCGGATCAGAATTTACAGCGTAACCGAGACTGGTTTAACGAGTTTCGATCCACGGACAACTTTCAACGGCTGTCACATGAAGAACAACGGGCGGCTTTTTTTGTGACCCAAGCTTTTTCTGAAATGAATTACGTTTATTTTTCGCGGGAACCCAAGGATTGGTCCGTTGAAAATATGAAACGGATCGTCGGGGTCTACTTTCCAAGTATGATTACGGCGTTGCCAGAATTCTTTACTAGCGTGGGCCCCATCCTACAAGCCTTTTTGGGGTTTCTGCAGCAGACAGGAAAGATTAAGAACGGCGACGAGTTAGCTCGACATGTTCGACAAGCCGCTAAGTCCGGTGCTCACTTTGCCGATTTTACGGATAGCTGGAGCGAGCATAAGAAGATGGGCATGCAGGTGATTGACGGTGAAGTCAAGTTTCCGAACAAACGGGCGCTGGCGAACTTTGTCGCTGACTTTAACTTTGGGGTTCCGTTAGTGGGGGTCGCCGAGGGTTTGCCAGAAGCGCCAAGCAACGTCATTGCGTTTAGCGATGAACAACGGGCTCGTGCCAAGGAACGGCTAGAGAAACGCCAGGAGTCTGTGTGGAACCGTTGAAATCAGTTCACAAATCCACTAAAGAACGGTACAGTGAAAGAGTAATCACTTTTTGAAATGGGGTAATGGATGATGGCAATGACAGAACGTCAAATGATTCAAGAGATCTTGAACACTGAGGATGTCCCTTACACGTTTGAAGATGTGGACGACGATAACAGTCAATACACCTTATTGATTTCTCAAGAGGACGGCGATACCCGGCCTTTAAAGGAAGTTAACGACGAAATTAAAGGCTACTTCCAAGAGACGAACTTTGAGTACAAAGAAGATATTCACCCGGAAGATGTGGACGCAGACATTCGGGTCATTGTTAAGCGTAAGGACTAATCAAAGTTTAAATAAGGCGGGGCATTAAATTCNNGAATTTAATGCCCCGCCTTATGAGTTACAAACGAGTTAATTAATGGGCCACGTGGTTAAGCCAATTTACTTTTCTTCCTTCACAATGTACAGCGGCCGGTGTTTGCTTTCAAGGTAGACCTTGCCTAAGTACTCGCCTAGGACGCCTAAACACATGAGTTGAAGTCCGCCGATAAAGAGAATGATGGTGACCAAGGAGGCCCAGCCGGCCACGCTGCCGCCTACCGTGAGTTTACGGATAATGACAAACAGGATGCCGAGGAGGGAAAAGCCAAAGGTGATACCACCAATCCAGGTTGAAATCCGCAGCGGCAGATCAGAAAAATCCATAATCCCGGTTAGGGAGTACTGCAGGAGCTGCTTTAAAGACCAGTGAGTGGTCCCGGCTGCCCGGGGCTGGCTTTCGTACGTCAGATACGTCGTCTTAAACCCAACCCAACTGAAAATTCCCTTTGAAAACCGGTTATATTCGCCAACGGAAAGGACGGCGTTAACCATTTGCCGGGTCATCAGGCGGTAATCTCTGGCGTTCGGTTCAATGTGAACGTCCGAAATTTTATTAATGACGGAGTAGAAGCTTGAGGAAGCCCACGCTCTAAACCAGCCCTGTCCGGCTCGATCGTGCTGGACGGTCCCGACACAGTCGTAGTTTTCGGATTCAATGAGGTTGAGCATCTTGGGGAGGAGTTCGGGCGGATCCTGAAGATCCACATCCATAACAGCCACGTAATCTCCAGTGCTGGCTTCAAGTCCAGCGGCTAAGCCCGCTTCCTTGCCAAAGTTTCTTGAAAAGGACACGTAATGCACGGTGTCGGGATGTTCGGCCTGTAGGTTGCGCAAGATATCCAGGGTATGGTCACTAGAACCATCGTTAACAAAGATGTATTCGGGTTCAATTTTTTCAGTGGGGCTCATTGCGTTAATCACAGGGGTTACCGTATCGTAAAATAGGTTCACCGATTCTTCCTCGTTATAACAAGGAACAATTAAACTGATTTTCTTCATGAATGTCTTCCTTTGAATTGACAAATTAGCGGTTGGTTAAAGTACTGCCATAGTGAAGTATAGCTTAACCAGGAAGGTGAGGCAAATCGAAGTAGGGGTTGATTGGTGACGGAGAATCCAGTAAAATATGAACTACGGAGAAAATATTTAAAACAATTGTTCGTTAAAAAGGAGAGGTAAAACATGACCCATAATGTTTATTTTAATCACGATGGTAGCGTTGACGATGTTATTTCCCTACTATTGCTTTTACAGATGGATAATGTTCGGTTAACGGGGGTTGGCGTAGTTGGAGCCGATTCATACCTGGAACCAGCGCTGTCAGCTTCCCGCAAGATTATTGACCGGTTTGGTCACGGGGTAAAATTAGACGTTGCCGCATCCGATTCTCGCGGAGTTCACCCATTTCCCAAGGAATGGCGGATGGATGCCTTCATGTTTGATGCCTTCCCAATTTTGAACGAGAGTGGCGAGATTAAAACGCCGGTGGCTGAAAAACCTGCCCACTTAGATATGATTGATAAGTTGAAGCAAGAAGATGACAAGACAACGTTAGTCATGACGGGTCCCTTGACCGACTTAGCCCGGGCACTTGAAGTTGACCCAACCATCGTTGATAAAATTGAAAAGCTCTATTGGATGGGCGGCACGATGGATGATAAGGGAAACGTGGCGGAACCTGAACAGGATGGGACCGTTGAATGGAATGCTTACTGGGACCCAGAGGCCACTAAGGCGGTCTTTGATAGCCCAATTCCAATGCAGATGGTTGGTCTTGAAAGTACCCGTCAGGTACCCTTAACCCGCGAAGTCCGGCAGCACTGGGCTTCTGAATTGAAGTACCCGGCCTTAGATTTAATTGGCCAGGGTTACGCCCTTGTTCCACCATTAGATCACTTTGAAACAAACTCGACGTACTTCATGTGGGATGTCTTAACCACGTTGGCTAGTGAATATCCTGACGTCGTTGAAACCAAACCCATTCACGGTGACGTTATCACCGAGGGGCCAGCAGCTGGTCGGACGTTTGAAACCGATGACGGACGGCCAATGACGTTAGTCACTAAGGTTAACCACGATAGATTCTTTGATCTCATTGATGAATTAGGGAAAAAAGGATAATAATGAACTAACAAATAAGAAGCTTCCTGTTATACTGAGTTCCAATAACGTATAACGGGGGCTTTTTTATGACGATTCAAGAGCTATATGACCTAATGTCCAGTCAGATGGGCCAGCGGTCGTGGTTAAAAATTGGGGATCCGTGGGCGGAAAGCGCCTGGGAAATCATTTGGGGTGGGATTTTGGTCCAAAACACCAATTGGCGAAACGTGGAACCCTCCCTGGTGAAATTAAAGGCCCAAACGCGGTTTAACCCCGCTATTATTCGGGGATTGGACGTTGATGAACTCATTCCCCTGATTCGAACGAGTGGGTTTTACACCCGAAAAGCCCAAACGTTAAAAAACGTGGCCGATTGGATTGGTCACTACCAGGATGATATGACGTTGATTAAGTCGAAACCCACTGACCGATTACGGAAAGAATTGTTGGCAATTAAGGGTATCGGGCACGAAACCTCCGATTATATTTTAATGTACGTCTTAGATAAGCCGGCCTTTATTGCGGATAATTATGTGCGAAAACTATTTACCCGGTTGGGTGCCACCGTACCCAAGACGTACGTCCCGTTTGCCCACTTAGTGGATGCTCAAGTTCAGGACCGGTGGACACTGACGGACTACCAAGAATTTCATGCGTTAATCGTTGATTTTGGTAAGGTGGTCAAAAGCGAAGCGGACTGGCAAACTCATTTTTTGGCGGGTCATCGGCTGACGTTGTGAGGATGCCCCCTTGATATTAATTTTTTGGTAGGGTTTTTGGCAATGAAGCCTGGGCGGGCAAAAACTATGGTAAAATTTTTGTAATCGGTTGCAATTTCAAAGGAGAGAATGCCCATGTCATTAATGGATACAGAAGATTATATTTTAGCCATTGATCAAGGAACCTCAAGTTCGCGGGCACTGCTTTTTGCCCACGATGGACGAAAGGTCATTGAATCCTACCGGGAAGTGGAACAGAGTTACCCCCATAATGGATGGGTTGAAATGGATCCGAATAAAATTTGGACTTCCGTTTTATCCGTGATTTCGGACGCTCTAATTGATGCATCCGTTCATCCGGAACAGATTATGGGAATCGGAGTTACTAACCAGCGAGAAACCACGGTGGTATGGGACAAACAAACTGGTGAACCCATCTACAATGCCATTGGCTGGGCATCCAAGCAAACCACTCCGTTGGCGAAGGACCTAACTGCCCATGGCTATGCGGACATGATTCACGAAAAGACTGGCTTAGTGGTGGATGCTTACTTTAGTGCAACGAAGCTGCGGTGGATTTTAGATCACGTGGCGGGCGCTCAAGGACGAGCTGAACGGGGCGAGTTGCTGTTTGGGACGATTGATACTTGGCTCATTTGGAAGCTAACGGGTGGTAAACGCCACGTCACCGATTTTTCCAACGCCTCCCGGACAATGATGTTTAATATCCATGACTTAGCCTGGGATTCAGAAATTTTAAGCCTCTTAAACATTCCTGAGGTGATGCTGCCACGGTTGGTAGAAAGTGACCAGGTGGTGGGTGCCACCCGATCAGATCAATTCTTTGGGGCGTCCGTTCCCATTGCTGGAATTGCGGGTGACCAATCGGCGGCCATGATCGGTCAACGGGCGTTTGAACCGGGAATGGTTAAGAACACGTACGGTGACGGGGCATTTATCATGCTGAATACTGGGAGTGACCTTGTTCTGTCCAGCCACGACCTCTTGACGACCATTGCCTATAAGTTTAACGGCCAGATTGCTTACGCTTTGGAAGGTTCCGTCCTAGTAGCGGGGTCCGCACTTTCCTGGCTGGCAGATACCATCCAATTAATTGATAACGTTCCCCGATCCCGGCAAGCGGCTATGGAATCGACGGATCATGATGAAGTCTACGTGGTTCCCGCCTTTTATGGGTTAGGGGCCCCGTACTGGGATCAAGATGCTAGGGGAGCGGCCTACGGATTAACCCGGGGGACAACCCGGGATGATTTTGTGAAAGCGACGCTGCAATCCATTGCCTACCAAACCCGGGATATCTTAGAAACCATGAACCGGGATAGCCACCAACAAATTAAGGAACTATTGGCGGATGGCGGCTCCTCACGGAATCGATATTTGATGCAGTTCCAAGCGGACATCCTTAATTTACCGGTCCAACGGTCGGCGGATGAAGAATCAACTGCGTTAGGGGTGGCCCTGTTAGCCGGACTGGCAACGGGATTCTGGAATGATTTTTCGGAATTGAGCGACTTATACGAAGAGGGTCGGCGGTTTAATCCGGAGATGACGCCGGAAAAACGCCAGCATCTCTATCGGGGATGGCAAACGGCGGTCAAGGCAACCCGGTTATTTAAGCCGGATAATAATGAATAAGGAGTGACACAGATGACAGATGTTTTAGTGACGACAACAGAACAGATTCCAGGCAAGCAATACGAAATAATCGGGGAAGTTTTTGGACTAACGACGCAATCAAAGAACGTTATTAAAAATATTGGGGCCGGTTTGAAAAGTGTGGTTGGGGGTGAAATTAAGTCCTTTACCGAACTGATGACCGAAACCCGCGATACGTCAGTCGCCCGGTTAAAGGCTAATGCGGCCGAGCTTGGCGCTGATGCAGTCGTTATGATGCGTTACGATACCGACTCGATTAGCGAAGGAATGGAAACTGTAACGGCGTACGGAACCGCCGTTAAATTTATTAGTTAAACGAATCAAATCCGTCGATCAGAACCCAATGGTCGACGGATTTTTATTTCAAAAAAAGTTTGAAATTTTTTATCTCCCGTCAGGGCAACGTTTGTTCGCGTTTTTGACCGTCCCGATAACTTGTCAAGACTGGTTTGGAATTTTTTTTTATTGCATACTAGTTCTTGGCTAAATTTATCTCATTTACTGGCCGGTAGAAATAAATCCTAAAGGAGAGAATAAAATATGCAGAACTCAGAGCAACATGGTCACACATTTTCAGATTCACAAGACGTTGAAGACATTGCGTTAACCAGCGTCTTAAAGCCCAGCTGGTACATTGAACAAATGAAGGGGTGGACTAAGGGTAGTTACATTTTGTTGGTGATTGGGTTAGTCATTATTATTGGAACGACATTTTTAAGTCCCATTACCCCCATCTCTTTAGTCACCATGTTTGCGGCGGTCCTAGGTTTTACCTGTACGATTTCGATTACTAATACGAAACCATTAAACGGGGTTTTCGGGTTGGTGAGCGCCTTAATCTACATTGTGGTTGCCTTTACCGCCAAGAATTACTCGGATATGCTGCTTCAGGCAGTGTACATCGTATTATTGGATATCCCCGTCTTAATGATGCCAGGGTGGGCCAAGAACGTGGGTTCACGGGTTCGTCAAATTAAGGATACGCCGCACGCCGGCCGAACTTGGGCTCTGTTTGCGCTATTCTTTATCGTTGTGTTGGGAGCTTTATACGGTTTTGAAGCTAGCTTCACCGATTCTCCCCGGCCCTTTATTGATGCTCTCTCGGCTGCCATCGGTGTAACTGGAGCGTTATTAACGACGCTCCGTTACTCAGATACGTATTATTTCTGGCTAGCGCAAGGAATCATGTCCGTGGTTTTATGGGGCATTACAGCGCTTCAAGGTGGTGCTAACTGGGTTCTGTTCATTACTTATCTGCTCTACTTGAGTAATGATTTCATCGCTCTGTTTGATAAGGGTGTGGCTTGGTTCCATAAGGAAACGATGGAAAACGATATGTTGGAATAATTAAACTTTAATTCATAAATTTAGAGTTAAAGGTAGAATAAGTAAATAAATGAGAAGAAAAGAGCCCTTTACGTTAGAGGGCTCTTTTCTTTGCGGAAAAATTTCATTTTTACAGGTTCATTAATAATGAGGAAAGTACTTATTTTTAAGGCCTAAGTTATCCAGGTAATATAAGAAACTTACAATTCGTCTAAATTAAAGATGCGGGGTGTTAAATGGATTTGTTCAGCTAGGTAGAGTTTATTATAAATTCATTGTTTAGTAGAGAATTCGATGATAAACTAACTCTATGTTTTAAATTGGCGCTGAGAAGAGTGGAATGTAGTGAAAAAACAAAGAATAATATTATTCACTCCATTTATGTCAGGTTATGGTGGAACTGAAACTGTTATAAAAAACCTATTTATTTCATATAATAAGTTGGATAACTTAAAAAGTTCTATGAAACTAGTTAACATAGGTGGAACTATTGATACAACATGGACTGAAAGTATACAAGATAAAAAAATAGTGTTTATGGCCCGACCAAAGTTAGTTAGAACAATAGAGTATCTTTTTAGTCTTCCATTTTTATTATGGTATTTTGTGAAAACGGAAAAGCCAGATGTTGTAATTTCAACTAATCCAGTGATGTGGACCATCTTGTTTTTTATAAAAAAAATTATGAATGAAGATTATCGTGTATGTGCTTGGTATCACTATTCTTTAGCCTCAAAGCCCTTGAAAAAAATCGAACTTCATAGTTTTGACCAGTTTCTTGCTATTAGTAGTGGCATTGAAAAACAATTAATTGATCTAGGAATTAAAGATACAAAAATTAACGTGATTTTTAATCCTATCTTTCCAACTGAAAACATCGTTTATCGATCAAAGAATGAGAATAAATTAGAGCTAATTTATGTTGGTCGACAAATGTTAGATGGGCAAAAGAATATGAGAATATTATTCGATGCTTTAAGCAGTGTCCAGTTTGAGTGGCATTTAAATGTGTATGGAGAAGGAAAAAATAAAGAGGTAGAAGATTATGTGCGTCACTTAGGACTATTTAACAATGTCACCTTTAACGGGTTTCAACAAGATTTATGGGAGAATTTGACGGATGTTGATGCTTTAATATTGACCTCTAATTATGAAGGTTTACCTATGGTACTTATTGAGGCAATTGCTAACGGAATACCAGTGATATCCTCAAATTGTGATACTGGACCTTCTGATATAGTTAATTCAGAAAATGGATTGTTATTTCAAGTTGATAAAAAAAAGGATTTAATAAAGCAAATGAACACCTTTTTTTTGAAAAAAGATGAGTTTAATAGTCATTTGATAAAAAAATCTATTAATAAATTTTACGCTAAACAATATGTAAAGAGATTTATAAAGGTTGTGACTGAAGAATTTGAAAACAATTAGGACTCGTATAAAAGAAATCGCTTTTGCAACATTATATCCACTTTTCAGGTTATTACCTTTAAAGAGTGGTTATATATTGTTCAATTGTGATAATGGAAAACGGTTTTCGGATAATCCCTTAGCCCTATATACTGAACTGAAAAATAACTCAAGAGATTATCAATATATCATTACATTAAATAATAACCAATTTGAAAAAAATACATGTATACCATATATGTCGATTCGATACTTATATTACTTAGCAACTTCAAAATACTTAGTTTCAAATGTAAATATGTATTCTGGTCTTCGTGTACGAAAAAACCAGGTTTATCTTGAAACATGGCATGGAACGCCGCTAAAACGTATTGGTGACGATATTATTGATGATGAACGAAAAAAAGAGAAGCAGGAATGGTTATTAGATGCAAGTCACTGGACTTATTTTTTGAGCAATGCACCTATTTCTAATCAAGACTATGAGTCAGCATTTCATATTAATCCTAATATTATTTTGGATTATGGATTACCAAGAAATGATAATTTAACATCTGATACACAGTTATATAATGCATTTCGGAGTAAGCGAAATATAATAGATAGAAAGGTTATATTGTATGCGCCGACGTTTCGAGATAATGGGACAACAGTTAATTTTAATTTCAAGAAATTTGCTGAACAATTGGGTGATGAATATTACTTACTGATTAACTTTCACCGTCTTTATGAAGTACATACAATTGAAAATATCAGTAACGTTGAGTTTAATGATAAACTTACTATTGAAGATTGCATGAAGGTCGCAGACATACTCGTTACCGATTATTCTTCAGTAATGTTTGATTATGCCTTATTAGAACGACCAATGGTATTTTACCCATATGATTTTGATTATTACTCAAAAGAAGATCGTGGCTTCTACTTTGATTATACACAGACAGTTCCTGGCCCCATTTTCTATGATCAGGATAAAATGATGAGCTTTTTTAAGAGTGTACAAAGTGGAGATTTTAATATAGCTAGGGTAAAGCAGTTTGCAAAGCAGTTTAATGCAAATGCTGAACAACGCAATGCAAGTGAACGAGTGATCAGGAGGGTATTTGATTGAATCATAAGCATGTTACGGCAGTTATTGTCACCTACAACAGATTGGATTGGTTAAAACAGTGTTTGATGAGTGTAAAAAATCAAACTAGAAAACCAGATAGAATTTTAGTTATTGACAATGCCAGTACTGATGGGACAGATAAGTATTTTGAAACCGAAAAAGATGATCAAGTTACATATATTAGAAAAATCCAAAATACTGGTGGGGCAGGTGGATTTAATTATGGACTTCGAAAGGCCGTTGAACTTGGAACGGATTATGAATGGATTATGGATGACGATACTATTCCTACCCAAACAGCTTTGGAAGAATTATTAGTATCGGATGAGCGATTACAAGGAAATTGGTCCTTTTTAGCTAGCAATGTAAGATGGCAGGATAATACACCTGCTGTTATGAATCAATTACAAACCTCTGATACATGGGCAACCCACGTGGATAAAGGTGTAATTGAGGTACAGTCAGGAACATTCGTTTCGATACTGGTCAAAACACAGTTAGTAAAACAAATTGGATTACCTATCTCAGATTTTTTTATCTGGGGAGATGATACGGAATACACATTACGACTTGCGCAAATTCAACCTGGTTATTTTGTATCTAATAGTATTGTTATTCATGAAATAATGGTAAATGAAAGAAATGATATTATTAGTGAAAATAACAAGTTAAGACTTAAACGCTACTTTTATAGTATGAGAAACTCTTTCTATATTGCTAGAAGAGAGGGGAAGGGGGGGATTTACTTTATAAAAAAAGTTATTTTGTCATTTAGCCTTATCAAAAACACAAAAAAATATAAATGGCGTAAATTTAGTATTTTATATAAAGGATTATTTGCAGGAATGTTTTTTAATCCAAAGATTGAAAAAGTGGAGTAAGACGTTGAATAAAAAAGCGATTTTAAAAAAATATTGGTATCAACATACATTGTTTAATTCATTGTTAACTATATTTCGGTTTGGTCATAGTCGTAAAGAGTTAGATCTTATGAATGAGCAAAATGCCTATATTTTAAAAAGTAAACTACAAAAAAAATATGGTTCCGTTGAAAATTATGAAAGAAAAGAACGTCTTAATGATACTAAACAATTATGTGAGCACCAAGTGATTTGGAGTTGTTGGTTGCAAGGAATGGAAAAGGCACCCAATCTTGTTAAGATGTGTCATAGTAGATTGCATCAATTACTAGATGATCAATTTGATGTTATTACACTTACAAATGATAACTATAAAGAATACGTTAACCTTCCAAATTATATAATTGAAAAGTATGAACGTGGAATTATTTCAGCTGCACATTTTTCGGATATTCTTAGAATAGAAGTACTTTCTGTTTATGGTGGAATCTGGGTTGATGCAACAGTTTATTTAAGTGACACTCAATTTATTCAACAACATAAGCAGGATCAACTTTTTTTCTATCAGGTATTACCCCCAGCAAGAAGTGCTAAAGTATTATGGATGTCAAGCTGGTTTATAATTGCAAACAAAAACTCGAGTATTATAAATAAGACGCGGAGTATGTTATATAAATATTGGAAAAGTAACGATTTTCTAATTGATTACTTTTTATTTCACTATTGTTTTATTATCGCTTGTGAATTTAATTCTGATGAATATAATTCAGTGGTTAAGTATGATAATGCAGATCCTCATCTTTTACAGTTTGAACTGGGTACAACATACAATGAGCAGCGTATATCTAATATTTTTAGGCAGAGTGATGTTCATAAATTGACCTATAAAAATATAAATAATGAAAACGAAGAAACAGTTTTAGCCCATTTATTAAAAAATAATCTTTAAAAGTAGGGAATGAGACACATGCAAGTAGTAAAAAATTATCTGTATAATGCATTTTATCAGATTTTTATTCTAATAGTGCCTCTTGTAACTACTACTTATTTAGCCCGAGTGATTGGACCAACGGGTGTTGGAATTAATTCATATACAAATTCGATTATTCAATATTTTATATTATTTGGCAGCATGGGAGTTAATTTATATGGTAACCGACAAATTGCTTTTGTAAGGGATAATGAAGAAGAACTAACGGCTACCTTTTATGAAATCTTTTTTATGAAGTTAATAACTGTCTTAATTGCATATTTAGCTTTCTTACTTTTTTTATGGTTAATTGGGAGTTACCGTATATACTATCTTGCTCAATCAGTCTCACTCATTGCTGCAGCGTTTGATATTTCCTGGTTTTTTATGGGTGTAGAAAATTTTGGTGTAACGGTTTTTCGGAATTTCTTAGTTAAAATTGTGACACTTATTAGCATCTTTACTTTTGTAAAGTCATATAGTGATCTAGCTGTTTATATATTAATTTTATCCTTATCTTTGCTAGTCGGTAATTTATCATTATTTCCAAATTTGCATCGATACATTGGTAAATTTAATATCCAAGATCTTCATCCCTTTAAGCATGCACTTCCAGCCCTATCTTTATTTATTCCCCAGGTAGCTACACAAATATATTTAGTTGTGAATAAAACGATGCTGGGTGCAATGACATCCGTAGTTGCATCTGGATATTTTGATCAATCAGATAAAATCATAAAGATGGTCTTAGCAATTGTAACTGCAACTGGGACGGTAATGCTACCTCATGTTGCAAATGCCTTTATGAAAGGTGAAAAAGAAAAAACAAAACAATATTTATATAAAAGTTTTTCTTTCGTTTCAATGTTAGCCATACCGTTAATGTTGGGATTAATTGTCATTGCAGATGAGTTTGTACCATTATTTTTCACTAATAAATTTCTGGAAGTAAGTAACCTGTTGAAAGTTGAGGCCATTGTTATTGTTCTTATTGCATGGAGCAATGCAATTGGTACCCAATATCTACTACCTACGAATCAGACAAAAGATTATACTCGCTCGGTTGTGTGTGGGGCGGTAGTAAACATACTTGCTAATATTCCGTTGATTATAATGTGGGGTGCTTTAGGATCAGCAATTGCCACAGTTCTTTCAGAACTTACAGTTACAATTTATCAGTTTTTAGTTGTTAGAAATCAGCTTGATTTTGGAAAACTATTCCATGACGTGCAAAAATACTTAGTTGCAGGAATAGCTATGGTTGGAGGAATTTTGGTGTTAATACAACGCCTTCCTAGTTCATGGTTATATCTCGGAATAGAAATTCTAGTTGGAATTTTAATTTATTTTATTTTTTTAATCATTCTGCGTGTAGATATATTTAATTCTGCAAAAAAAATATTAAAGAAACTATAGCAAGTTGTGTTCTAAGGTAACTCGTTATCCAAGGTGTAGGGATAACGAGTTATTTAGTTTTAAATGAGATTATGTTGGAGTTATGAATAGAATATTAAGGTTGGCTAATTTAGATGAGATTACCTTGAAATGATAATCTACTTACGATAATGTTAGTTAGGATTATTTTTCAGACTTAATTTTTATTGCTAATTATGTTATACATAAAATTACATTTATAGTTAATGATATTAAAAATAGAACACTGAAATTTATAGTTTGAATATTTAGGGGAAAACTGAGAATGAAAAAAAAAGAAAATGTGTTACGAACCAAACCCAAAAGGCTAAAGATTGTTATCTTTAGCATACTTTTAATACTTGGATCTTTTACATTATATGGATTTTTAATTGGGGATGCACAAGATTCTACGGTGACTATTAGGCAAATTGATGAAGATGGAACGTTAATAAAAACTCCAACAACACTCGTAGGACGTTTTTTACAAAAATTCAGTTTTGATACAACGATTTCAGGGTACTCACCAGTTACACATCAAGAATTAACGATGCGCTACCCCAGAATGAATAAGAAAATGACAAAGGTATACCGTCCAAAAATGACGTACCAAGATATCCAAAAGAGATTATCCGATAGTAAGTTCTTAGGTAGCTATTATGATGTTTTGTCTTCTCAACCAGTAAATGGTGTGCAATTTGATGACACTGACACAAAATATAATCGTATGAGGATTATCACTAGTAATGATGGAAAAACATGGAATAAACTGAATATTAATTATCCTAATGTTCCTGTGCGTGATGATACATTATTATGGACAGGAAAAAAGTTATTTATTTATACTACATATGGCATGTTTTCAACATCTAACTATAAAGATTGGAAAGGAAATGTGTATAGAAATGAAAAACTTTGGGACTCCTTTAAGTCAGTTTGGGCACCGAATGTAATTGACTCCGCTAGTGGTAAAAATTATTTAGTTGTGACGGGAAATGCAAAAAAACAAAGAACAAGAAAGACTTATATTGCGCCCATTAATAAAAGTACTGGAAAAATAAGTGCTGTTCCAACTCGGTTAACCATTGAAAATGGCCCCACAAATGTACAATCTAGTTATGTGAGCTTAGTTGGCCAAACATATTATCTTGTTTTATTAACAACCAAAGGCCATGTCGAATTATTTAAAAGCAATGATTTAATGGGTTCATTTCAAAAAGATGATGAAATAAAATTAACCTCGAAGAAATGGACTTATAGGTCACCGCAGTTATTAAGTGTAAATGGTCAAAAAAGGTTGTACTATACCTTGATTCGCCAACGTGATGGTGCATCTTTGGGTATGCGATATAGGGTTATCAATAATCATCAGATTGGACAACAGAAAAAAGTTTCCAATAATTTTTTAACGCAAAACTTTAATCTAAGGACAAATAATGAAGCAAAAGGAATGAGCCATATTGATTAAAATAGATTTATCGAAAAAAATAAAGCTTATTCGTCAATGGTGGTTATTTGTTATGATGTGTGGTGTACTGGGAGCCCTAATTGGTGCGGGACTAAACTTTTGGATGGTAAAAACAACTTATATGTCTACCATGCAAATGAATATTTACCACCCGCGAGATGAATTTAAAAGTTCTAATGCTTTTCAAAAACAGAAACAACAAGATATTAAGAATATACGTGATTACGGTATCATGATACATTCACCAGGCTTATTGAAAAAGGTTAAAAAAGAAAGCTTATATAACGGACAAAAAGTTAATTTAATTAACTTGTCTCAATCTTTAACTTATAGTATCAAACCCAATACAACAAAGATCAACGTATCTGCAGTATCTACTTCAATCCCAGTGGCCCAAACATCTGTTAAGGCACTTGCTAAACAGCTGATGTACACATTAAAGATGGCAGACAGTAGCTTACAAATTTCTGTTAGATATGGTCGTCATTATAGTTCACCAACAATTAAACATGGAAAGCTGAGTACAATTGCATATAGCACTTTTACGGGGCTAACAATGGGCATTTGTTATGTTATTTTAATGGAATTAGATGTTTTTTCTATACGGTTTAAGAGGGGGCATTAAAGTGCGTAAAATGTTAAATTTAAGTGATACTGGTAATGTTTTTTCGCCGCAAAATGGAAGAATATTATTTTGGATTGCATTCTGCAGTTACGTATTTTTAAGATCTCTTCAAACAACTATGTTTAGTGGATTAATTCCACATATTGTTAGCCCAACTATATCATTGCTAGTTGTAATTTGTATTATAAGCAAAGTCGTGATTTTTGATGAGTTTACTTATCGCCAACTACTTGTTGTTGTATTGTTACTATTTATTACGCTAATTGCATCTAGGACGTCTCAAGTACATAGTATTATCTATGTGGTTTTGCTAATTGTTGGGAGCTTTGGTATCGAATTTCGTAGTATTGTTAAAATATATTTTTGGTTGACGATTATGGTTATTTCAATAGCTGGTATGGGGGCTCTGTTCCATCTGATTCCGAATTATATTATTCATACTACAAAAGGAACTCGATATGCATTTGGTTTTGATTATACGACAGACTTTGCTGCTCACTTATTTTATTTGAGTACGGCTTACATATATTTACGATCATTAAAGATTAATTTGCTTGACTGCTTCTTACTGGTTGGTGTCACATTTTTCATTCAAGTGTTTACACTGACAACAACGGATACTCTAGCTATGATGTTATTATTTGTGGTGGTTGTGATATATCTGAATCAAAATAAAATCAGACGCCATTTTAATTGGTTGACACGGCTATTATCTTTTTCGTATATAAGTACATTTGCATTTGCTGGAGTAATTATAGTGTTAACTTTTTTTTATAATCCATCTAGACGATTTATGGTTCATCTAAATGATATTTTGAGTGGCCGTTTAGGACTAGGACATAATGCGTGGCTGGCCAATGGAGTGTCATTATGGGGACAGCCAATTTCCATGAACGGGTGGGGAGGCGCGCGAAATGACGCAATTCATGGCGTTTTAGAAACCCTTACCTATTTTTATATTGATTCTGCATATATATATGCAATTTTAGTCTATGGTTTTATAATGTTTGTTGTTTTAACATTTGGTTTTTCAGGTAAGATGTATGAACGAATTAATAATCATGATCTGTTATTTGCATTAATAGTTATGGTTATTACATTTAGTGCCATGAGTGATCTACATTTTTTAGATGTTTCCTATAATGTCTTTCTTTTTAGTTTCTTTGCATATTTTTCTAATAAGGTTACGCCAATAACAAAAGTTGAAGAATTATGATTGTTATATGTCGGCTTAGACAAGATAAGGTGATGTCTTTATATGCTAAAGGTAATTAGTAATGCAATTTGGCAGTTTCTAACTAAACCTCTTATTGATAAACCAAGGTTAAATCATCAAACCTCCCAATCCAACAATGACGATGTTTTGTTAGAAACTAAAAATGGGATAAATGAATTTATTTTTGTTAGTCGAAGTGATAAATTTCATTCGAAAAAGAGAAAAAGAAATAAACAGTATAAACGCTGGGTTTTTATGATTGTATTTTTCTTATGTATTATAGTTGGTTCAGTGATTGGTTTTTATCGTTACTCTATAAATATGAATATTACGGATACTCAGCATTTAATTCAGCGAATGTACACCAAAGATAACAGTGATATAACCGCTTATGCCAATGAAAAAAACTTAAATAAATTGAGAACTAGAATAAATAATATGCCAAATAATCGGGCAACTCTGAAAGTGAAAAAAGAGTATACGACTCTTAATAGTATGGTCAACATCACTACACAATATCAAGAATTATTAAATAAAAAGGGAAGATTAGGTCAAACCGTCACTCAGAGAAAACTAAATGATATTTTAAAGCAATTAAGCTCTCAGAAAGTATCAGGCAAACATGATTTTATACTGAAGTATGAAGATAAAATTATAAAAGATAAAAAAATTATCAAACACGCAAATGAAATGCATGATTTGCTACATACCGAGATCAATGAACAAAATTTGAGCTTTATAACAGCAGACCAAATTAATGCGTGGAAAGAATTACTAATCTACAGTAATAAGTCGCAACTAGAACATGATGACAAAATAAAATTGGAAAATCTGCAGGATAGATTAAGTGGAATAGCATAATAGAATAAATATAGTAATGCAATTGATTCAATATTTTGGAAAAGACCAATATTTTAAAATTGGTCTTTTCTTTGTACTAAATCGTAAAAAATTATATTTAAGGTGGTGAAAAGTAAAAATGTTTTTTTCTAAAAAGAAGTATTTTTATCTAGGAGTAGTTTTATTTATTCTCATTGTGTTAATAGTTTCTTTTAAGTTTTCAGGGAAAGGAATAAAACAAAATTATCTAGATACTACATTAGAAATTACTAGTAAACAGGAAATGAAACTTTCTAGTAGCGACCGACAAAAAATTAAAGGGCGGGAAAATAAATACAATAAAACTTTGAAAAATTATCATTTAGCTAAGAGAATTAATGTAAAAAATAATCATGTATGGTTAATGAAGTATGCACAAAAAGGGCATGCAAATAAATATATATATTGGGTTGACACAAACGAGCCGACTGAAATACATATGACAAACAAAGAAAATAAACTGATAAACCTGTGGGTTAGGCCACAACCTCAAATTATTTCAGATAATCAGAAAATTAATATTTCACCACAAGTAATAAAAGTAAACTTTCGCCATGGTTTTGAGGAGGATTCTTCAGCAACTTTAAAAAAGTTAATTAATAGTATTGATCCTAATCGACCAACTACGATTTTATTTAATAAGGGTACATATATTCTAAGCAATAAAATTTTCTTGCACTCTAATTTATCATTGAAAGGTCTTTCACGAAATGAAACGATCCTCGGTGTTAAGGTCGGGAGTCAACCGCTAAATTTTATTTTTCCATCTGCTGTTAACGGAAAAAACGGTGGGATAAAAAATATTACATTCTCAAAATTAAGGTTGGTTGGGGCTATTGGCATGAATAGAAACCAGTCAGATTTTAGAGTGGTTCAAGCTTCGCAATTACCAAAATCGTTGGGTAATAATGAGTCAGCTGTGCACTTACAAGCTAATCATGCTGATGTTCAAAATCGTATTATTGGCATGGCATTTAATAAAATTAATCTCAGTAGTACCACAACTTACACTATACGTGTTAAGTACTTAATTCCACGAAACAGTGCTGCTACTCAATCGCTAATTATTCAACATGGAAATGGACGAAACGATCCATGGATTAATAAAAAATTTTCTATCCAAAATGATGGAAATTGGCATACAGCTAAGTGGAAAATTCGGGGAACTAATGATACTAATATTTACGTTGGACTAAATGGGTTGTTGAATAGAAACATTGAAGGCTATATTGGAGAGGTATCTATTAAAGATGCAGCCGGATCTGAAGTTATGCCAAGTGGTGGAAAAATACAATCAAATAGTAATTTTTATCCTTGGTATAACGGAGCAAATGGGCCAGCTTCGGCATCTATTTCCCTAAGCGTCTTACATGCCCAAAACGTTAAGTTGTATGATTTAACCTGTTCAATGGTGCAACCAATTAACGGTCATTTTATAGATATTGATGGGTCACAGAATGTGGCGTTAAATCATATCTTATTTTTAGGAAATAATCCAGTTGGACGATTAGGTGATTTAAATAAAGAGTTAATTCAAGTAGATTATGCTATGAAGTGGGCACTAAGTTATCAGTGGTCACCAAATGAAATAGATCAAAATGTTTATGATAATTTAGCGTCCAACAATATTTCAGTTAGTAATTCTCAATTCAAACCCATATATAATAGCCACCATGAAATATATGGGTTTAGTGGCTTGCCTATTGGGGAACATACAATAAATGATCAACAATTAATTCATGATGTTAAGTTCATGAACAATGTTATTGTAGACCCCATTCCACAAAATAACATTGGGGTTTGGAATTATTCTAATAACTCTATTATTCATTTTGAAGGTATAAATAATTTAAAAATTAAAAATAATATTTTTCGACAATCTAATAGTGATGAAAGCGTAACTAGTCAGCATTGGATTTCGGTTTTTAAACCATCTACAAGCTTGACGTCTGACTTTAAAAATATTGTCATATCAAATAATAAATTTATTAATACAGCATCAAAATCCTCGTTAATTGATGTTAACGACAATGAATTAATGAATCATACAAAGTTAGGGGCACCATTACTGACTAACGGGAAAATCATTGATAATGAACTAGATTTAAATAAGAGTATGGATGCCTATAATATTTTATCTAGAATAGATAAAGATCAGTGGAAGTTCATAAATAATGACAGAAAAAATAAAATGATAACAAGAAAAAACTTTATAAAAGTAACAGCGCTAATTCAAATTCAAAAACCAAATGGAGTGGTTGCCAAGCAGTATGGTGCAGACACGTACTTTGTAACTGATTTAAATGACCTGGTTGATCAAGCGATCAAACGTTTACCAACGAAGGTACAGACTAAAATCAAAAGTGAAGGAAAAATGCATATTTCCACTAATCAAGACGGTATTCAGATTATATTTACTAGCTCTAAGTAAACACATGAAATAGGTACATTGAAATTTAAGCTTGATGATTATTGTTGTTGGTGTGAGGATCTGGTTTCACTGCTTTTCTCACTTCAACTATCCGGCTACTGATATTGATATTATTGATGAAACACTTAAAGACCAGCCTAAAACTAAATACCGCTTATCAGTTATTATACCGGTTAACGGTCACGGTGCAGCTTAATGACCAAGAATAAATATAATATTGCATATTTTGTTTTAAAAGAAATAACTAGGTAACTTGACCATATTGAATACGTGGATCATACTTTGAAATTCAAGCACTCCAACGGGAATCCATATGAACAAGAAAAAACTAAACTAGGCTACGTATGGCTTCAGTAACTATCGTCTATAAGTTGTTAGTCATGTTCAATTATATAATTAATGCAAAAGGAGACCTTCAATCACTTAGTGATTGAAGGTCTCCGATGTTTTACCCACAACTATTAATAAAGTACATGAATTTTAAAGGGATGTTTTTGCGTGCACCTATTTTGTGTTTACAAGTAATGGGCTTCTTCTAGTAATTTCTTTGATCGATCATCCGCCGGCACGTAGCCTTTATTGAACGAATGTTTAAAGTACATCATATTATATAGGAAACCCCATAGCAGACCAAATACAATGGATGCAATCCCAGTTTCCCAGGCGATTAGCTGCTGTTGGTTAAGGGTCATGAGGGCAATCATCGTTGCGCCCACTTGGACCCCAATCATACAAAACATGTTATACCAATCGGCCCGGAAAATAGCGGGTGCAAATGGGACGAGAAATAGGGCGGAGATTAAGCTGGTCCAACTAAAGCCAACCTTGGCAATTCGCATGTTACCGTCGGATTTATTAACGATGGTTGCGTAATTGGGTGGGATTGGTAAACCATTGGGACCAGAACCGTTATTTTGATTATTGGGGTCTTGGTTGTTCCAATTCCCAAATGGATCTTGCATGTGAACGCCAACTTTCTAATAAAATACTTTATCTTAATTAGTCTACCACGTTTGAAATTTTAGAGCGAGTGACTCATCATTCCCGGTTAGTTTATGGCAAAGAATCCCTCATCGATTATGATCAGGGATTCTTTCGCTATTTTTAACGTTTGGTAAACTTGACCACTGCTTCGCACCGTGCGGTTTGGGGCATCATGTCGACGGATTGAATGTAGTCAACCCGGTAGACGTCAGTGAGCTTAACTAAGTCGCGGGCTAACGTTGAAGGGTTGCAGGAAATATAAGTGAATTTATCTGGAGCGGCGGCTAGAATAGTTTCGATTAGGTTGTCATCTAATCCGGTTCGGGGTGGATCGACCACAATGGCGTCCGGCCGAAAACCGTCAAAAATCCACTTTGGCAATAGTTCCTCGGCGGTCCCAACTTCATAGTGGGCGTTTTGAATGCCATTGAGTTTGGCATTGGCATTGGCATCTGAGACTGCCTCTGGTGTCACATCCATTCCCCGGACTTCGTTCACCTGACGGGCGAACGATAGTCCAATGGTGCCAACTCCGGAGTAAGCATCCACGACGTTGTCAGTCGTGGAAAGCTCCAGTGCTTTGGCGGCTTCGTGGTATAACACTTCGGTTTGAGAGGGGTTAAGCTGGAGAAAAGCCCGGGCCGAGAGGTTAAAGGCTAAGCCGTCTAGTTCTTCGACAATTGTTTCGGCCCCCGCCAGGGGAACGGTTTCATCGCCCCAGACTAAGCTCGTTTCACCAGGGTTAACGTTTTGCATCACGGAGGTTACTTCGGGCAGCTCCGTTGCAATTCGGGCTAATAGCTCCCGCTTTTTAGGCAGTTTTTTAGAGTTGGTAATGAAGACTAGCTGGCAGTCATCAGTGTTAGCGGCCGCCCGCACCACCAGGGTTTTAATAATTCCAGATTTTTCTTCTTCGTTGTAGATCGGAACTTCTAGGTCCTGCAGCATTGCAACGATCTGGCGCATAACGGTCATGGTAATGGGCATCTGAACGGAGCAGGTCGCCATATCGACTAGGCGGTGACTGTTGCGTTCGTACATCCCGGCCCTTACTTGACCATCAAGTTTACGGACCTGAAACTGGGCCTTATTTCGGTATTCATACGGATTTTCCATTCCTAAGGTTGGCCGAAGCTCATAGTGTTCGTAGCCGCGGGGACGATATTTTTCTAGCGATTGCTTGACCACATCGCGTTTGAACCGTAGCTGAGCGGGGTAGCTCATGTGTTCCAGCTCAAATCCGCCCACTTCATCAGCGTAGGCGTCCCGGGGCTCCACCCGATCGGGACTGGTTTTCCGAAGCTTATGAATTTTTCCGCGCAGAAAATTCTTCGCAATGTCCGTTACTTCGACTACGGCTACTTCATTTGGAAGCAGTCCGGGAACAAACATGGTTTTGTGCTTGTAATAGCCAATTCCCTCGCCGTTAATTCCGAGTCGTTTGATGGTTAGGGGAAACCGTTGGCCAACTTCGACCTGGACGTCTTCTTGCTGTTTTTGGGGACGCTCACGGCGGGAATATCGGCCGTGAGATTGATTTTTTTGTTGATAATGGTTTGCCATACTTTGCCTCAATTCTTTAAGTTCTTGGCTATTATACCAGACTAATTAGCCTGCGCCCATGCTAATCCAGCAGCGAGCAAGGCGAAAAAGAGAATGGCTAAAAAATGCCACCGTCTATTTTCCATAAAGATAGCGATGTATTCGCGAATAACCGCATCGGGAATGAAAAACCATGACGTTCTTGCACCAATGCCATCGGCGCGGAGGCCGACTTGGCGGGCCAAGCGACCAGCTCGGTAGGTATGATAATTATTGGAAACAAAAATGACGTTCGGGGCGTCAATCCCGCTCTGATCGATTAATGCCTTTGAATTTTGCATGTTAGCAGCGGTATTTTTCGAAGCTGTTTCAGCGATTCCGTCGGCCGCCGGTAACCCGTGTTGTTCGGCGTAGTTGAGCATGGCTTGACCTTCGGGGATGGTTTCATCGCCCCCCTGGCCGCCGGAAAAGATCATGGTGGGGTGCTTTCCCGTTTTATCAACCTGTTTACGGTAAAAGGCCAACCCGCGCTGAATTCGTTGGGCAAGGAGCGGTGTCACTTGGTTACCGTTCATTAGGCCAGCCCCGAGCACAATGATAAAGTCCTGATTCAGCTTGGGACGGTTAAATTGGTACAGAATAGCAACGGTTAAATAGTTGTAGAACCAAAATAGGACGTAGACTAAGACCAAATCGGAAAAATCAGCGAGAAAAATACCTAAAGTAGTCGGTAAAATGTGGGTTAAGGCGTGCATGATTAAAGGGGTGATTAAGATGGCGAACCCGATTATGAGGGTGAGGGTATTAGCCAGAGTGTGGCTTTCACGCCGCCACATTAAGATCCCGTTCCAGATGAGTAAAAAGGCCTGAATCGAAAAGAGCAGTAAAATAATGAAGAATAAACCAAAAAAGATGAGGAGGGATAAATTAATAAACCATGTCACTTGGGTGCCGATGATGGTCAGGGCTAGACAAAATAGCAGGGAGTAAAAGAACAGGTTAAACCACAGACCGTCACTCAACTTAACCTTAGTGTGCCGGTAACGAAAGAAAAAAATTGCAAAGGCCGCAATTGGAATAATCCAGGCGTAATAAAGTTCTGGCGAAAAGTAGTAAGCAGAATTCATGTGAAGCTCCCCCTTTAGAATAGTTTTACTTTAAGAGTAGCATAATCCCAATAAAAAAGGGTTTGAAATACTAGGTCCGCTTCGCTCAGAAAACATAAATCCGCAGCTTCGCCCGAAGCCCCTCATCCAAAGTACGGATGCCTTCGTGCCGGTAGTTACGTGACATTTGTCAAGCCAAATTAAAATAGGGACCATCCCAAAACACGCGCAAAAGGCGTTCGTATTACGGGATGGTCCCTATTTTGCCAGGCTTAAACGAATAATGTCGCAGCCTTGTTTTGATTTAATTTAGTGCCAGGTTAGCATCATCGTTGTCGATCATCCACCCGGAGTTAACCAGGGCATGACCAATTTTGGTAATGGGCACCCAAATTTCGTTTTTAGCGATATCCTTTAATGTTTGCCAAAACAAATGATCTTGCTTGGATTTCTTGGGGATTGTGACGGTGACAAGCTGTTGATCTTCAGTTATCGCCGTAAGTTCAGTCTTATTAACGGTTACTAAGCGAACCGAAATAATGTCGTCTGCGTGCTTTGTATCATCGATTAACAATGGAGTCACCTCGTTTTTATATTCAAATCTATCATAGCGAATAGATATTATGGATTCCCGAAGAAAATGTTACGAAAGTATGATTATTTGTCCGGGCCTGGTGGCAGAAAAAATGAGCGGAATACTTTGTTTACCCACCAATAACACGTACAATATGGATAGTCCTTTGTAATGATTCTAATTGAGTTTTGGAGGGAAAGATGATGAGCCTAATTGATTTAGAAAACGTCGGCTTTCAAGCTGACGGCCAAACGATACTGAAGGATATCAGCTTTAGCGTAGAAGAGCAAGAAATTGTCACGATTACTGGAGCATCGGGAAGTGGGAAGTCAACCCTGGTCCGGATTTTATCAACGTTACAGTCCCGAACATCTGGGACCATCACCTATAAGGGAAAGTCGATTGATGACTACGATCCCATTCAATACCGGCGGGAAGTTTCGTATTGTTTTCAGCAACCCTCGTTATTTGGGGATACGGTAAAGGATAACCTGCAGTTCCCCTACGACATCCGGAATCAGGCCTTCGATGTCAAACGGGCGCAGGAGGCATTGACCGCGGTCGATTTGAACTCGAACTACTTAGACAAAGCGATTACTGAATTATCTGGCGGAGAACGGCAACGGGTAGCGATGTTACGTAACGTCATGTTTTACCCGCAGGTCCTGATTATGGATGAAGTTACCGCCGGCTTGGATGAAGATAATAAACAAATTATTCATAAAATGATGACTCGGTTTAACCAGAACGACCATATTACGTTAATTATCATTACACATGATCAAGATGAAATGGACCATGCCAAACGGTTGATTACCATTGAGAACGGTCAGTTAAAGGGGGATGAACGTCGTGAATAGTAGCAGCCTACAGATTTCAAATACGTCATTAATTTTGGCAGCGGGGCTAGTCCTCATTGCGTTATACATTGGCTACCGAGAGAAATTAGGCATCGACCGCGATATGATCATCGGCGTTCTTCGTGCCATTGTCCAACTGTACATTGTGGGGTACCTATTAAAGTACGTCATTAAGGTGGACAATATTTTCTTAACCGTTGTGCTGATGTTAATCATTATTTTTAATGCGGGTTACAATGCGATGAAACGGAGCCAGGGAATTCCCAATACCCTGTGGATATCCATTGGCGCCATATTCATTAGTACGGGTGTGACGGTAGGTGCAATGGTTCTAACCCACGCACTAAAGTTCATTCCAGCCCAGATGATTCCCATTACTGGGATGATGGCTTCCCAATCCATGGTAGCGATTGGACTTTGCTACCGCAATTTGAATACTAACTTCCACGATGAACGGCAGCAGGTGCTCGAAAAGCTTTCGTTGGGCGGTAACATTAAACAGTCTTCCATGCATATTCTGCGGGAAAGCATAAAAACGGGGATGCAGCCAACCGTTGATTCAACTAAGACCATGGGAATTGTAACCCTTCCCGGAATGATGAGCGGGTTGATTTTTGCGGGGATTGATCCCGTCTATGCCATTGAATACCAGATTATGATTACCTTTATGCTGCTTGCCGCTACGAGTCTCGGCTCCGTGATGGCGGTGTACTGGTCATATAAAGGGTTCTATAACCGGGAAGACCAGTTAGTCCTGCCCACCTCAGCACCTAAGAAAAAGCACCATTAATTAATCGTGGCTACGGGTGAATCGTGATATGATTAAGTTGGTTTTGTAAGACCTTACATGAACGATTTGGAGGGATTTTTATGGCACAACGTAAAGTAGCATTGGTAACGGGGGCTTCAAGCGGAATTGGATATGCAATTGCAAAGGGCCTCCACCGAAATGGGTTTACGGTATACGCTGCGGCCCGGCACGTTGACCGGATGAATCGATTGGATGATATCGGAATCAATACCCTATATTTGGATGTCACCAACCAGGAAAGTGCAGAAGCGGCCGTTAAAACCATTACGGATCGGGAAGGCCGGTTAGATGTTCTTGTCAATAACGCGGGTTATGGTCAGATGGGTGCCGTTGAGGACGTTTCACTGGCTGACGGGCAAAAACAGTTTGATACGAATCTGTTTGCCGTGGCTCGGATGATTAAGCTAGTGCTGCCCATCATGCGGTCACAAAACTCGGGCCGAATCATTAATATGTCATCGGTGGCCGGCCGGGTTCCGGCGCCCATGTCTGCCTGGTACGTTAGTTCCAAGTATGCCCTAGAAGGCATGAGTGACACGTTGCGACAGGAGCTGGAGCCATTCGGAATTCCGGTCATTCTAATTGAGCCCGGATTTATTAAAAGCAGCTGGAGCCAAATTGCGACCGACTCCTTAAGGGCAACATCTGGTAATGGTCCGTATGCAGACATGGCTCAGCGGGCCGCCGCCTTTTTTGGGGCTGCGGAAGATTTTGCTTCTCAACCTCGCGTGATTGCCCGTCTGGTAGATATGGCGGCAGTCGCTAGAAGGCCTAAGACGCGTTATCATGCGGGTTATGGGAGTAACTTAGTGACCCTCCGTAAGTTTATTCCGGATAAGGTATTGGATAAGCTTACGAAAGAGGCGGTCGACCTGGCCCAAAAGGCTGCGGAAGATGGGGCGACCGTGGGGGAAGTGAACGTTGCGGCAGACCATGATTAATAAGGAATTTAATTAAAAAGCTGAATTTGACCACCCCATAAAAATCGGGTATCCTTGACCTATTAATAGTGCGGCAAGGCGGAATGCTTGTCCGCTACTAACGCATCGTTTAATTGGTTTATATCTAGGTAAGGTCAACGCACGCCGTTAGTCACACGTAGAGCGTGACTAACGGCGTGTCTCTGTTTAGGGGGATCAATTCAAAATGAAAATCGAATTATTAGAAGAACTACGGGAACAAAACCCAGTGATTTTTAACATTTCCAACTTTGTAACGGTTCAGGACGTTGCAAACGGGATTAATGCCATTGGGGCAAGCCCGATTATGTCCGAAGAGGTTTTAGAAGCCGAGGAAATGGTCAAGATGGCGGGTGCTGTTTGCCTTAACTTTGGTGCTTTTACGCAGCCCCAAATTAATCAAATTCGGACGGTCGGGAAGCTGGCCAATGAGTTTCATAAGCCCTTGATCTTGGATCCGGTTGCTGTTGGCGCCGTCAAGTTTCGGCAGGAAACGATTTTTGGCCTGTTATCGGATTTTCATCCGGATATTATTCGGGGTAACGCCGGTGAAATCGCGGCCCTAGCCGAACTTGAATGGAATGCTAAGGGAATCGATGCTGGAGATGGTACCGGCGACCTAACCGAAATTGCGGTGGCCTGTGCCAGAAAATGGCACTGCATTGTGATGCTTTCGGGGACCATCGACTACGTGACGGACGGCCAAACGGTTGTCCGCATTGAAAATGGGACGCCACTCTTTCAACTCCACGTAGGTTCAGGCGATATGGTGTCCAGTATTGTGGCAGCGTTTGCGGCTGTCTCAGCTGACAACTTGTTTGAAGCAGCCCAAACCGGGGGCCTCGTCTTTGCGGCTACCGGTGAATTAGTGGCTAACCATTTGTTAGACGAAGATGCAGATCACTTGCGGCCCGGAACCTTTGCGGTGGAGTTAATGGACATGCTGCATAACGTTACCGTGGCGGACGTTGAAGCCGTTGCTGAATTTGACTAGAAGGCGGGGCGATTCTAAATGATAAATGATTTTCCGCAAACCCTAACGATTGCAGGTACGGATAGCGGCGGCGGTGCTGGAGTCATGGCCGATATCAAGACCATGCAGGAGCGGCACGTCTTTAGTACGGCCGTCATTATTGCGGTCACCGCGCAAAACACCCTTGGGGTTCAAGACTTTATGGCCCTACCGGAGAAGCTGGTCAACGAGCAGTTTAGTTCGGTAGCGGATGATTTTGAGATTAAGGCATGTAAAACGGGGATGCTAGCCGACAGCGCCCACGTTATGATGGCCGTCAACAATCTGAAAAAGTATCATTTTGGCTATCTGACCGTTGATCCCGTCATGATTGCAAAGGGCGGGGCACCCCTATTAGCTGAGGATGCCATTCAAACGGTTCGAGATGAATTACTGCCGTTGGCAACGGTGCTCACACCGAATCTGCCAGAAGCCGAGAAATTAGCCGATATGACCATTCAAACGGATGATGATATGATTACTGCTGCCAAGAAGCTGCAGCAATTAGGTGCAAAGAACGTGATCGTGAAGGGGGGCCACGAGGCTGACCCAGACAAAGCCAGCGATTTTGTCTTACTAGAGGGCGGCAAAAACTTTTGGCTGACCTCGCCCCGAGTGGATACCAAACGGACACACGGTACGGGAGATACGTTATCATCCTGCATTACGGCGGAATTGGCCAAGGGGGCCGACGTTGAGACAGCGATTCGGACGGGGAAGGCTTTTGTTGAAGCGGCCATTAAAAATACGATTCAAGTGGGTCACGGTCACGGCCCGCTTAACCACTGGGCTTATCTACAGGAGGGGGCGGACGCACAATGAGTTTAATTTTCCACCCCAATATGCTACGCGCCTACTTTATTTGTGGGACGCAAGACGTTCCTGATTATCAATTAGATGCGATCGTGTCAGAAGCCATTAAGGCTGGAATCACGGCGTTTCAATATCGGGATAAGGGCAACAGCCGGTTATCCAGCGAGCAACGGTTGGATTTAGGCCAAACGCTCCGGGAGAAATGTCGGGCCGTTGGTATTCCGTTTATTGTTGATGACGATATTGAACTCGCAAAGGCGCTCGATGCCGATGGGATTCACGTGGGCCAATCCGATCAGCGGGTTGAGCAGGTCATTGCCGAGGTTGGCGACCGCATGTTTGTGGGCCTATCCTGCTCCACACTCGCCGAAGTTGATCAGGCTAACCTACTTGATGGGATTGCTTACTTAGGCAGCGGTCCGGTATTTCCAACGCAGTCGAAGGCTGACGCAGACCCAGTAATTGGGCTGGATGGGTTAACCGACTTAGTGGACGACTCTAAGGTGCCCATTGTGGCCATTGGTGGGATTACTGAAGCAAACCTGAAGCAGGTTGCCCAGACTGGAGCTGCCGGGGTTTCAGTGATTTCAATGCTCACCCAGAGTTCCGATATGGATCAAACGGTTCAGCGAATGTTAGCTGCGTTTCCAGAAGATGAAAGTTATAAGTTAAGTGAATAAATGTGTCAATAACTAGGCAACGCTAAGAATTCGATTTCAAGTTAATTTTGAAATCGAATTCTTTTTTGCGTGCTTGTTTTTTTCATTACAAATGTGTAACATTATTTTATGAAAGTCTTAATGTACCAACGGTTGTTAATCATCTTGTTAATTTATGGTCGTAACTATTACCCGATGAAATAGATAATTATGGTAAAATACTTGGGTAGTACATTTTGAAATTAATGGTTAACCAAATATAATGCAATATGAATTTTAGGTATTTTTAAAGAGATAGCGGTTATGTTGATTTAGGGATGTTGAGGAAGATAAAAAATTATTAATAGGGGGGGACTTTTTTGGTAGATGAATTTAAAATGAATAAGGATAAAAGCTTCTATAATGGTGCAAAAAGATGCGTAGATATATTTTTTTCAACTTTTGCGTTAATTTGTTTAAGTCCGGTTTTCTTGGCTGTTAGTATTGCGTACAGTATTAGTAAGGAAGATCACGGATCTATTTTCTATCAGCAAACGAGGATGGGACTTCACGGGCAAACCTTTAAAATCCTGAAGTTTCGGTCAATGGTTGTCGATGCGGATAAAAAATTAGAGGCAAATCCGGTTTTGTATCAAAAGTATATTCGCAATAACTTTAAGTTGCCGGCTGATGAAGATCCCCGGATTACTAAGTTGGGAAAGTGGCTGCGAAAAACTTCATTAGATGAAATTCCACAATTTATTAATATCCTCAGGGGTGAGATGTCGCTTGTGGGGCCTCGTCCCGTTGTGGCTGATGAATTAAAGCAATATGATGATGTTGAAAAGCTGTTATCTGTAAAACCGGGAGCAATGGGACTTTGGCAAGCACGCGGCCGGAGTGAAATTGGTTATCCAGAACGGGCCAACATTGAAATGGAATATGTTGACAATCGGGGCCTATTCTTCGATTTTAAGGTTATTATCATGAATTTAATTAATATTTTCATTCAGCGGGGAGCTTATTAAATGAATGCGAAAATCCTCGTAGCAGCCCATAAGAACGTTAAAATGCCCGTAAATAATCCAATTTATACCCCCGTTTTTGTTGGGGCTGCCCTTCATCCTAATTTGACAACGGATTTTCAACGTGATGATGAGGGCGATAATATTTCCGTGAAGAACCCCAACTTTAATGAATTAACTGCTATATATTGGGCTTGGAAAAATGTGGATGCAGATGTAATTGGGTTAGTGCACTATCGACGTTACTTTAGTACCTCAAGAATGCGTTCCTTAAATAACGTGTTAAATGAAGACGAACTACAGAAGCTGCTTAGTCAGGCTCCCATTATCTTGCCTAAGAAACGGCACTATTACATTGAAACTAATTATTCACATTATATCCACGCTCACCGGCAGGAACCGTTAGATGAAATTAGGCTGATCCTACAAGATCAGTATCCAGAATATGTCCCTGCCTATGATCAGGTCATGAAGCGAACAACGGCGCATATGTTTAATATGTTCATCATGCAGCAGGCCTACTTTCGGGAGTATTGTGAGTGGTTATTTGGGGTCTTGAACTTACTTGAAGATCGGTTAGATACCAGCCTATATAGCCAGCAAGATGCTAGAGTTTACGGGTATATTTCCGAACTGATGATGGATGTATGGCTGCAGACCCGTGGATACACCTATGTTGAAACAAATTGGATTCAATTAGGTAAGCGGCAAACGGTTAAAAAGATGGTGGCCTTCTTACAACGGAAGTTTAGCCAAAAAAAGGAAATTCAAACGCATTTTTAGAGTTATCATTAAGCGAACAGTGGGTAGTGTCATTCCTGATATTAGTAAAGGAATGACTTTTTTTATAATTAATAAAAGTTATTAACCATTATTCTATTTAATAATAAGTGATCGGTTGATAAATAGAAACAGATATGGATGATAAGTTAACCAGAAGGTAAGGAGAAATAGAAATGAACTATTTAGTTGTTGGGTCCGGATTATTCGGGGCGACCTTTGCTTATGAAGCAGCTAAGCGGGGCCACCATGTCACGGTTATTGAAAAACGCGACCACGTTGCGGGGAACATCTATACCAAGGAAGTTGATGGCATTCAGGTTCACGAATACGGGGCCCATATTTTCCATACGAGTAATAAACCCGTGTGGGATTACGTGCATCAGTTCGCTGACTTTAACCGGTACACTAATACGCCAATTGCTAATTATAACGGCGAAATTTACAATATGCCGTTCAATATGAATACCTTCAATAAGCTTTGGGGCGTTGTGACTCCTGAAGAAGCCAAGGCTAAGATTGAAGAACAAAAGGCGTCCGTTAACTTGGGGGACAAAGAACCCCAAAACGTGGAGGAACAAGCGTTATCCCTAGTTGGACCAGACGTTTACAATAAATTGGTGAAGGGCTACACAGAAAAACAGTGGGGACGTAAGGCAACGGAACTACCAGCCTTTATTATTCGGCGGCTCCCCGTTCGGTTTACGTATAATAATAACTATTTTAACGATCCCTACCAAGGAATCCCAATGGGCGGTTACACTCAAATCGTGGAGAAGATGTTAGACAGCGATTTAATCGACGTTCAATTAAACACGGACTTCTTTGATCATAAAGAAACCTACTTAAAGGATTACGACAAGGTTGTCTTTACCGGAATGATTGATCAGTTCTTTGACTACCAACTTGGTGAATTAGAGTACCGGAGCCTCCATTTTGAAACGGAAGAAATGGACGTTGACAATTACCAAGGGAACGCCGTGGTGAACTATACAGACGCCGAGACCCCATACACCCGGGTGATTGAACATAAGCACTTTGAGTTTGGCAAGGGCGACAAGAATAAAACTATTGTGACACGTGAATACCCTAAGGATTGGCACCGGGGGGATGAACCTTACTACCCCGTGAATAACCAAGAAAATAACGGGTTATACGCTCAATATAAGGAACTTGCTGAAAAGCAGGCGGAGAACGTGATTTTTGGCGGCCGGTTAGGTCAGTATAAGTACTACAACATGGATCAAGTCATTGCAGCGGCTTTAGAGACGGTGACCACTGAGTTTAAGAATTAAAGATTTGTGTAAGCTATCAACCTTTTCACTTGTAAAATGGTAAAATAACAGTCAAGGGAAAATGGAGGTTAGCTATGAAACGATCTGATATGAGTCAAAAGCCATCACATAAGTTAAGAAATACGATCTTAACAATTTTACTTGTTTTAATTGTAGGGGGGGGAGCATTTGCCGCCTACAAAGTACATAATGTTAAAAAAGCCATTGATACGAGTTACCGCAGTGCCGGAATTTCTAAGTCGCGGGATGCGGACGGTCAAATTAAAGCCAAAAAGCCGGTTTCCATCTTAATCATGGGGACCGATACCGGGGCGTTAGGCCGGGATTATAAGGGCCGGACGGATACCATGATGCTGGTTACGATGAATCCATCTAAGAATAAAACGACCATCACCAGTATTCCCCGGGATACTGCCGTTAATATTCCAGGGTACGCCAGTGAATCACCTGCTAAAATCAATGCGGCATATGCCTTTGGGAGTGCCGGGACGGCCATTAAGACAACCCAGCAGCTGTTGAACGTTCCGATTGATTTTTACGCCATTATGAACATGGGCGGAATGGAAAAGGTGATCAATGCCGTGGGCGGGATTGACTTAACCCCAACCATCAGCTTTAAGTATGAGGGATACACCTTTACCAAGGGTGAAGAAACTCATATGGACGGTAAAAAGGCCTTAGCTTACTCCCGGATGCGTTATGATGACCCTCAGGGGGATTACGGCCGCCAAACGCGTCAGCGACAAGTCATTACGACTGTGATTGGACAATCGGGATCCATTAATAACTTGTTGAACGAAGACTTCCTCGATTCAGTTTCTAAACAAATGCAAACCGATTTAACGTTTAGTGACTTAACCGGATTGGCACAGAACTACCGGTCCGCAAAGAAAAATGTAGAACAAACTCACTTGCAGGGGACGGGCCACGAGATTAACTACCAGTCTATGGAAGTTATGTCACAGTCTGAACTACAGCGTGTAACAAACTTAAACCGGGAAAACTTAGGCTTATCACAGGCTGATACGGGAACAATTGCGGTATCAGCATCGGGAAACTAAAGTGGTTAAATAAGCACCTCTATCCTTAGGGTAGAGGTGCTTATTTAAGCTAAACCTAAAAGGGTGATATCATTTTTAGTCATTAACACCTGTAATGCCTAGAATGCTTATTAAGCTAGTATCCAGAGCAGCATAGGCTTCTTGTTGAGTAGTTTCTAACGGTTTATAGTTTAGACCACCAATTATTTGTGAATTATTTCTTTCCACATGATATCTTTGATTTGCTCGGTCTAATGTTAGATTCATTTCGGCAACGTTTACTGCACTGTTGTTATTGCTTAAATTGACTACGTCAATGGAAATTTCTGTGCTCTTTGTTAAATCAACGTATTTAATGCCACCATTTCCTAAGTAGGTATAGGAAACTTCCAACTTATTAAACATCATTGTACCGGTTGTAGTTCCAATAGGTGAATCAATCAATGAACTTACGGGGATATATGAACCAACTGCGGAAATATTGCCCGACCATAACGGTGATTTTTGTGCTATTGTACGCCAATAGGTAACTGTTGGAACTTTTCGATCTTGCCCATAATTATTATACATATGCAGCCTATCGACATATTCCTCGCACGCTAATATAATTTTATTGCCGTGCGTATCATAGTAAACGTCGACTGCTAATGCAGATGTATATGGGTTCGTTTGTGTGTTGTCTGTCCAAATATTATACCAGCCGTATCCAAAATAATGACCTGGCTGTAGCGTGAGAATGTCCTTTGGTGAAGACCCCGTATCCGTTCTAGTCATGGTCTCTAATCCGGAAATAAAACCTGAAGTTGCCGAATCTGCTGTTGCATGAACTGCAGAACCAAAATTACCAATATGTTCATCTACTTTTTCGTTGAGTTCATCAAGTGTTAAGTCAGCCATAAGAATACCCCCTAATATTTAAAACTTCTGTCTGTCGCTATGCCAAAACCAACTAGGTTAACTAAACGGGATGAAGTATCAATCGATATTGTAGTTAAACCAGGTAACCCAGATTGGCTATTTGGAAAACCATGTTGTAATTGAATGTTTTTGAAGGTTCCTAAGTCAGCAATGGCTTCTTTATGCGTGTGACCACTAAACACACCGATAAAAGACCGATTTCCCTGTTTGCTAAAGTCTATATTAAGCTTAACTCCCCAGCCAACGCCATAAAGCTCGTTGCGTCTTGTAACGGGAAGCGGATCTAACCAATCATGAATGCTTTTGTCAGACTTATTTATAGAAACGCTTTGGCCGGTGATAAAACCATTAAGTAATTCCCTTAGGACATCAAAATTAATCATTCGTGAACCAGTATCATTCCATTGATAATCTAGCCCGTCACTAAACCACAATGGACAATGGGTGACAATAAGCGTAGTGTAATCTGATGGTACCCCCATTAATGCTTTGTATGAAAGCCAAAACAATGTTTTATTTGTAAGACCATGCCATACCCACCTGGGATATAAAACATGACCATTTCTATCTAAGGTAGTAGGTGGCTCCTCTGTATCCAAGGCTATTAAACGTATTTTATAGGCATCAAAATCTTTGTAGAAGGATAAACTATCGTTATCATAATGAGTAGAAGGTTCCTGGGGAATATTAGCACGAAACCAGCTTTCATCTATGACATCGGAAATACTAGTGCTTGTCGCATTTCCTTTTAAGATGCCTATCGGTGATAAGTCATCATGATTGCCAATTATTGCGCTACGATAACTTTTATTTTTACCAGTAAACCACTTGCGCAAAATATATTGATTTTGTGCCATTCCGCTACGTTGATTATCAATCACGCCATTAATATTATCTCCATTTAAGTGAAGAACATCAGTAAATCCATCTAGTACGTCAATAAACTGCTGCATGTAGGAATCTGATAAGCGTCCTGTAGTATAATTGCTATTCATCTCAGCAAAGTATGTATCCCTTATATCGTAGTGTCCATCTGTAAAAACTGAAATATTAAACTTGCTGTTATCAAGTTTATTTTTATATGTATCCAGCTCATCATGTATATCCATGATAATCCTCCAATCCGTTAATGGTTAAAAGAAAGCGGTTTCTATAGATACTATAACATATATTGCTTCTATAAATTATCGTAAATTAATAGTTAATACAAAAAAGGCCATACAATCCAGTTAGGACTGTATGGCCTTTTTTCTTACCCGTACATCACACGATACTTATCTAAATCAACCGTCACCATTAACACCCGTTGGTCGGGCAATACCTGGAGCTCTTTCAGAGCGGTTGCTTCAGGCAGAGTATCCCGGGTTAATAATTGCTGAGCCATTAATTGGCGGGCGTGGGTGATGGCATCCGTTTCACTAGCCGCCGAGACATTCTGACCGCAAATATCAGGGACGAATACGCTGTATCCAGAAGCCTCGGGTTCTAAAATAACCGGATAGGTTACAAGGTGGTTCACCATTCAAATTCCCCCATATATCTTAATAGGCCTTAGAATACAGGCTTCGTAGGGTTTACGCAAAGAAAACGAATCGTGTAATATACAAATGATGACGATTGAAAACGGTTGAAATGGACCGTCATAAATACCCAAAACTGTGGTTTATCGGCCTTGAAAGCGGGTTCGATTTAGACGTGAAAAATTAGTAAATTAGATATTGACCATAGCGCTATGGATCCGTATAGTTGGGGGAATCCATGAATGGCAAGTTATGAAGCGGCATTTGATTTTTTGTTGGCGGGTGATCATGAAATGGTCATCTATGGTAATTTAAAACGGCTGCATATTGTTCCGCGGGATAATCGGTACGATGATTTTCTTCAGGAGGCCCGGTTGTTGTTTATCAAGGCCTACCAGACTTTTCCGCAGGATCCGACCAGTTATCCCCATCAATTTTTGGCGTATGCCAATACGAAAATTCATTGGGGATTAGTTGATCAATTGCGCCGGGACCAGCGGGGAATGGCTTTAACCACCCCGGATGACTCCGAAACCTTATCGGAACTCAGTCAACCGGACTTAGACTTGGATTGGCGCATTAACGAGAGTGACGTCATCAAAACCGTTTTAAAACGTTGTTCTGATGCGGAACAACGGTATTTATTGGGCATTTTACGGGGAAGGTCCGTGGCTGAAATTGCCCATCAGTACCGCGTTTCTCGGGGAACCGTGTATCAGTGGCGTCACCGGGTAGCAAGAAAAATGCATGACGTTTTGCAAAAAGATTTTCACGTGGGGTAACAAATTAGGCTGCTGATTCGTTAGTAAGGGTGTAAGGGTTAGCGCTAACGACTTACACATCACATACTTGATTAATGGAGGAGTTAACATGAAAAAAGTTTGGAAAAAGACCAGTATCACCTACGGATTGGCAGCCGACGATGAACAGTCAGTGAAGGTAACGGTTCAAAACGTTATTGAAGGCGTGACTGCTGAACAGGTCCAAACATTCGGTGGCGTATTGGCTTCGGTATCAGGCTACCACCTTGTTAATGCGACGGTCAATGACTCACACGTATATACCTACTAGGAGGAAACGGAATGAAGACGTTAAATTTTATGTTTACGAGTAATAAAAGTAATGGTACTCGGTTAACCCTGAAGTACGTTCACGAAGGGATCACACCCGAAGACGCCCGCTCCGCAATCGAAACCATTGCGGGTCTAAAGATGTTCGCTAAGGGGGATGAATCCATCTATGATTCTCCTGTCGCGGTAGACTTAATTGAAACTGAAAAGACGGAACTCGTTGGGCCGGCTAAAATGCTTGCTTAACGCAGCTCCCTGTCAAACAAGCCTAGGACATAAAGTGCTTAGGCCATACTAAATAGGGGCGGCAACTAGGTTCGATTAGTTATTGATCGAATTTGGTTACCGTCCCTATTTAGTTGTGGACCATAATATGATCCGGGTAGAGCAGCTTTACGTAGTCCTGAATCAACTGGATCATTTTTCGCGTTGCGGGCGTGTGAGCTTGGGCCTTGGTGGCAACTAAGCAGATCGTGCGGAAAAACCGCGGTTCAAAGGGATAAACGTTGACGTTGCCGTGGACCTGTTGTAAAGCAAGCGCAGGAAGGACCCCGAAACCCATTCCGGCTTCCACCATTGCGATAATCGATTGATCATCAATGGAGAACCGTAACGACTTGGCTGTAATATTAAAGTGATCGAGGGCTTCCTTTGTATCCTTGTCGTAGTCCCCCTGTTGTAAGATAAAATCCTGTTTGACAATATCTGCCTGGGTGATGGTGGCTTGGTTAGCGGGAATAAACGATTTGGGGGTGACACAGTAAATTTCATCCTTAATTAAGGGGATCACTTCAAGTGACTGTTTAATGGGCAGCGCTGAAAAGCCTAAGTCCAGGTCGCCCGTCATAATCTGATCAATGGTGGTATTAAAATCGCTCTGACTAATGGACACCTGAATCCGGGGGTACCGCCGCTTGAAATTTTGAATAATGGCGGGGATCCAATTGATGCAGACGGACGAGAAAGCGCCCAGGCGGACGGAACCCGAATTAAGGCCGTTAATGGCAGCGACCGCTTGATCAAGGGTCGTTGCATCGACTAACATCGCGTGAATTAAGGGTTGGATTTGTTGACCGTCGCTAGTGAGCTGAATTTGGCGTTTACTGCGGACGAAGACCCGAAACCCGAGTTCCCGTTCCAGAGTGTCAATGGCATGGCTAACGGCACTTGGGGTGACGTGCAGCAAATCGGCGGCCCGACCGAATGAGCGCGCCTTAGTGACTACTTCAAACGTCTTTAACTGGGTTAATTGCATGAGAAATCCTCCAATTCGGTAAATAATGACTTACCTAAATTTTAACTGCTAGGGGAGTAGGGCGCAATAGACCATAATTTCGGTTGCACAACTAACGAAACGGCGGTATATTTCAAAGTGTAACTGATCTAGTCCAATTGATGGTTGATATTTAGGAGGAGTGCATGATGAAAATAGGCACCTATGAAGGCTTTGAACCTACTTTTGCTCAGCAGTTGTACCAAGGTATGACCGTTTCACTTAATGATTTGACTTTACGTCACGTCAGCCGGCGCGTTGCACGGCTGGAACCCGATTGGATGAATTTATTGTTACTGGTCAATCTTAAGGGCCAGCATAGCCCTTATCAGTCGCTGGTTTGGGAGGCAAAACGGGGAATTTATGCCACCAAGCAGTCGACTAACCGGCTGCTGAACCAGTTAGTCGACCATAGCTGTTACACCCGGCAGGAAATTAGTCTGAGGGGGCGGTACCAGCAGCGGCATGGTGTACAGCCATATGTGAGGGGTAAGATGCAGTTGATTCCAATCACGGTTCAACAGCATTCGAATTACACCTGGCTGAGTAATATGACGGCATGGACGTACGGTCCCGAACAGGATGGGGGAAGCACCATTATCTTTGAAACGGGCCTCCGGTTAAAAACGGAATTGGCGTTTCAGAAGGTACGGCACCGAATTAAGACGGCCCAGCAAATAACGGCCGCTCACTACCGGGTGCTTCAAGAGCTTCAAAACGAATTTTCACCCACCGGAGAAAAGATTACCCAATTTTGCCGGTCGGATTCTGAGGCGGTCAAACAGAAAACTTGGTTAACCCGGAATAATCTTTTACGGGCCTTATCCGCAGTAATTGTACCCGAAGCGGATATTTTAGAAGTCGTGGACGTGCTGACCAAACAACTATACGGCCAACGAGTGGCAACGTGGCCGGGTTATCCGCTGCCGGTGAACCAAATTGATCAAATGTGGGATCAGCTGAAGTGGCAAGAATCGGACTAAATGACCTATATGATAGGTAGAAAATGAATAAATTTCGGCATAACAAATAAAAAAGGTCTGGGGTATTAGGTCCGCTTCGCTTAAAAAACGACTCTTGCAACATGATCCGAAAGCCTGTCGTCCTTAACTGGATGCTTTCGGACCAGTTAGTTGCAGGTTAGGGTGTGGAACCGCTCGGTAGATCTTAAGGCTTAACGGGGTCATCGAAAAATACTGATCTTAGGTATTATTCGATGACCTGGTTAACCGCAGAGATCTGAGCGGAGGAACCCGACTAAAAGAGTGTGGAGATTCTCGCTTACTTTTGAGGATTAACGGAGCTCACAAAAAATACTGGGTTTTAGTATTATTTGTGAGCTTGGTTAACCGCAGAAAGTTGAGAAGCGGAACCCGACTAAAGACAGACCACAACCAAATAGGGTAAAGGACCAAATTCGATCAAAATACAATCGGACCTGGTCCTTTACCCTATTTGGCATGGCCTAAACGTCTTAGGTCTCTGCCTTGTTTATTCAGCTTGTGCTTCAATTTCAATGTCAGGTCGATCAATGGTTGAACCAGATTCATCAACGAGCTGTAATTCAGTTTGGCGAATGACAACCAAATCGTCAAAGGATTCAATTTTATCGGTTTCTTTTTTAATCAATTGCTCTGGTTCGACCTTAATCAATGCTGAATGTTCATATAGCTTGGTAACTAGACCGTAGAATGCAGTCGAGAATAGTTCTGTCTTTTCACAGTAGACACGGTCATTAATCTGAAATGTCATGGTTATCGAGCCCCTTAAGGTTTTAGATTACCACATAGGATAAGGGTTCATAGGGTTAATGTCAAGAATAAATCATTCAAATATTCAGATTTTAGGTGAGGGTTGTGAAAAAGAATACTTTTAGTTATTTATCATTTCTCAGTGTATATAACCGAGCTTGCGCACGTAATTCACGAAGCAAGTCGAGTTGATCGGAAACCGTGTGGGTGAAATCTTCTAAGAAGTCCACTTCATAGTCCGCTAACGGGCGTTTTGCGGCTTCTTCCTTAATTCCCTTGTAAAGACTTTCAAGCTGAGTGTTTAAGTCGTTGAGGGCGCCCCCAAGTGCGTTATACTCGGGCAGCTCCGTAATTGTACCATCGATAGGTTGTCCGGTAATTGCGGATGGGGTTGGTACGGCCAAGGGTTGGCCATCTTCACTATAGTAGTAATAAACTTGGCGGGTCTTCACAGATGCTTTTTGAATCCGAGCATCCACTTTCGGCGCTGCTGAAACGGCACCCATGACGACAGATTGTGAAAAACCAGCGTCTTGCAGCATTTGGCGCAGGTCTACTGCACGAATTCCCCGGATCCCAGGGAATTTGGCTTGCGAAATGATAACGGTCTTGGCGTCGTCTTGAAGCCATTCAATAATGAGGTTACGAATTTTAGCCGCTTGGCTATTCTTGGTATTAGCCATCATGTTCAGTCCTTTTATAAAATAATTGTCTTGTAGTGGGTTGTTCCTCAATCACATTACGAAAGAATATCACGAAAATAGCAAAAACTCAATCATAATGCATAAACGTTAGATAATGTTCAACTATTAATCTAACTAATGAGTATTTGATAAATTTTATAATAAAGTTAGACAAATGTTTTAATTGAACTCATATTCACAAGGCGGTTTTCATGAAATGTAATGTCCCCGTGTTTTTTCCTATGGTATAATGATTTACACATAGAGGGTTCATTTGGTGAGACTGGACGGTTCTGTCCAGAGAGGCTGACATCACTATGTCCATAAATAAAGCTTTTGATTATTTGGCCCATGTCGGGTAAATGGCCTAAGTAACTTGGCGTGCAATCGGAAGCTGTATTTTTGGCGATAACGCGGGGGTGAGTGTTGCTCCTGCCGTACATATTTCCTTAGATGTATTGGATTCTATGTAATAAATTTTGATAATTATTAACCTTTAATAGAGGCGACCTTGGGATTGCAACAGATGACGTTTGTTGCAATCCCTTTTTTTAGTGTTAACCTGAGATTATAAAACAATTAATGAACCCGGGGTTAGACAATATTCGTTAAAGATAACGGGGTTAGACGGTAATGCTAGCCGGGTGGCATTATATAACTGTGAGCCATGGTGGCTGGATGAAGAGGGATTATTGGAGTAGTAAAAGCGCTAAGTGACGGTGAAAATTAGACTGTCAGCTTAGCGCTTTTGTCAGCTAGAGAGAAGTTATACTATAAATTGATTTAATAGGAAATTAAAAAGTATCACGTTTTGGCTATTTTGGATAGCAACTAGGGGCCAATTTGTTTGATTTTAAAAATCAGCCCCATATATAATACAAAAGATAGACCCATAATGGTGACAGGTAGATTAGCAAGGAGAGGACGTCATGCAGGTTTCGGATACGGTTAGTAAACTCATTTCGGCACTGTTGGAGGTCGGTGAAACGAAGACGTTTGATCGAATAACGGTAAAGGAGATTACGGAAAGAGCGGATATTCACCGTAAAACATTTTATTATTACTACTCAGATAAGTATGAACTACTCCGAGATGCATACGTAGTGAATGCACTGAAATATTGGGATCGGGACCAATTAACACTGGTTAATTGGGAACGGCAAACGGGGGAAGTATTAAAGGCCATTAAAGAACATTACCGTTTCTACGAAAATAGTATTCATTGGGATGGTGGACTCTGGCACCGAATGACGGTGGATCGGATTGGGTATGTGATTAATAAGACGTTAAATCAGTTTGAACCCGATACTAAGGGAGACGCCCGATTTTCCAACCTTTTTATTAGCGGGGGGATTATGGAGGTTATGAATACGTGGATTGGGCACGGATGTCAAACGGAAATTTCAATTTTGTTATCTAGCTTTAAACAAATGATTGCGGATTTTATGGATATTATCCCAAGGTTAACGAATACCATTCGATTCGAATGAAAAAATAAAGGTAGTCTAATACGTACAACGGTAGGAAAAACGTGCGTATCAGGCTATTTTTTATTGTATACATTTCATGGCTTAATTCAATCGCCTATAAACTGTCACAACAGTATGAACGATTGTTGAGCTAAATGCTTGGCAAATTCAAAATTATATAAACCATTACTTCTCACATTTATATTGTTACTATAAGCGTTGTAATCACTTTGATGGTACGGGTTTCAGAAACCGGTTGCGCAAAACCTAATTTGTTTTTTAAGTATTGACCATAAAATTAAATTTGTCCTAAGCAACCTTGTAATGGGTGAATTATTTTGGCATACTATAACCAATTGCCATTAGGGGAACAGTGTTTTATGGGCTGAAGGATATGGCTATACATTATTTTGTAATTAAATGGTTACTATAGAAACGGAGATTTAATAATATGGAAGCAATCGAAAAGGAACTCCAGGCCAAATTTGTGGATACCTATCTACATACATTTAAGTACTTAGGTGACGCAATGTCGGTTGGTGCAGAAGAACATCAAATTAGTTTTGAAGCTTACCTGTTGCTACACATGATCGGGGAACACGATGCACAATTAACGATGGCCCAAATTGCGGATATCCGTGGGGTTTCTCGGTCAGCAATTGCCCGTCAAATTAACACGCTTTTAAAGAAGAAGTTCATTCAGCAACTCGTTAACTTTGATGATCGCCGGGTCCGTTACTTAAAGATTACCTCTGAAGGAATGGCCGTTGACGAAAACATCACGGAACGTAACGATGCAGAATTTACGCGTTGGCTCAATGTATTTGGAGTTAATGAGGCTAAGGCAGCGTTAGGTTACGTTGAGAACTTTAACGATCGGCTGAGCGAGATGGGTTTGGCAGGATTTGATGCCTTGCATGACAAACGCCACTCACAACGATCTGGTAAAACGTTTGCCTAAGGGTCCATCTGAAGTCAAATAGCATGGCGACTAATTAAAATTTTGATTGACGCAGGTCCCACTCATTGGGTACCTGCGTTTTTTGTTTAGAAAAACCAACGGGCTATGTAAATCCGTTGTTTCTATGGGGTGGGTTTGAGATAATAAAGCATAATTTAAGGGACTCGGTGGTTTAAAGGAGGTTGGCTGCTTTGAAAGAAAATGAAAATCAAGAACTGTACGCAAAATTCGTTGAGACTTACCTCCACACATTTAAATATTTAGGCGAGCTAGTCTCGGCCGGATCTGAAACTTATCAGCTGAGTTTTGAAACCTATCTGTTACTGCACCTCATCAGTCAGCATAGTGGTGAGTACACAATGGGGGACGTTGCAAGGATTCAGCGAACATCAAAATCAGCCGTTGCCAGACAAATTACGACGCTATTAAAGCGTAAATTTGTCATTCAAGATGTTGATCCTACTGATCGCCGGGTCCGCCACTTGCGGATTACACCAGCTGGACGAGAAGCCGATCAAGGGATTACCACCCGAAACAGTGAGGAATTTACCCACTGGTTAACGGTCTTTGGCCGGGAGGAAGCCGTGATTATGCTGGATTATATTGAACAATTCAATCGTCGATTAGAGGATATGGGGATTAATGGGCTTGAAGATTTGCGCCATCAACTACCACCTCACCAGGATGATTAAGTGCATGAATTAAGAGGTAGCGGGATCGAAGAAAATTATTTTCTCGATCCCGTTTTTATAGCCCGAAAACGTTGATATACCAGCGATTATAAAAGTTGAGTGTTAGGGTTGTACTTTTGGTTTGAGGGTGTTACTATATGGGTGTGGAAAGGGATACAACATCAGCTGTAACAGAGTTTGAGTCAGAGTCATCCACAGCATTTGCTTCCTGTTTTGTAAGTAATTGCGAAGTATTGACGTTTGTTACACCGAAGTTAAAGTTCATGCGCAAATATCGTTGTTCGAGTTAAGATTGGTTAACGAGTTAGTTTATACAATTTTGATCGAATATGGTGAGTTTGAACCGATCCCAGTATACCTGATGAATGACAGCAACCATTGGATTTAAGGTTCACCCTAAAATTAGCTCTGTAACACGTGCTTAACGTTTCTGTTAAAGCATCAGCTATCTAGCTTAAAACGCAGTGATAGTGTTCCAGATGGTAGTGTGGGTCAGGTGTGAATGTATCAGAGATCGGTAGGTTCGAAGACAATTTCCACAGAAGTTTGAGTTTAAAATAAAATTTTAGGCGCCGCAGGTCACTCAGCTACGCGAAGATTTCAATAAGGATCGTTTGAGCGTAGGAGATTTCCTGCATGAGCACCTCGATCAACCGAATCAAGTATTGCTGATCGGTTGAGCTAAAAATTGAATAATGAGGCGATTTAGTATCAAGTTTACGAAACAGGGTTTCAGCTGTTACAGCTGCCCTTCCACTAGTTAGGATCTCAAGTAATTTATTAAAATTACTTGAGGTCTTTTTTTGTGTCATAGAATCATCCGGACCAATTTATGAGTGTGCAATTGCACCTAGACCAATTTAGCGATATAGTATAGTTCCTTGGCAGGGGCCGGAATTTGAGGCTTATAAACGGGTGATGACGAAATGTTATCACCCGTTTTTTGACGTCTAAATAACGTTCAAAATTATAACGGTAATTCGGTTTACTGGTCTGGAATTAGGCGTTTACAAGCACAGATAAAACAGGTATATTATTAGTAACTATGATACCGCTTTAATATTGATGGGGGAGTGATTCGATCCATGGCTTTTCACCGAATTTTTATCGTGGACTTTACCGCCCTGGGCATTGGCGAGTCACCGGATGCCAATCGGTATCAGTCCATCGGGGCAGATACGCTGGGCCACGTGGCTGAGGTCTTTGACGGGGAACTTCATTTGCCAACGTTGCAGCAATTGGGACTGGGAAATATTCGGATTGATCATCCACTTCCGGGAATTCCGGCGGTAGATAACCCGATTGGATTCTTTGGGTTAGGTCATATTGCCGCAAACATTAACGGTGAGGCAACAGGGCTGCGCGAAAGCTGGGATTTCACAAACTCCTACCATACCGATAGTGTGTTTGATACGCTGCAGACGGCGGGGTATGAAGTTACGATTGCCAGCCGATTTATCCCATACTTAGAGGGGCAGGCACTAACCAACCGGCATTTGGTGGGGGACAATAAAACGGGATTCAGCGTTTTATATGAAGAACTTGATGCCTTAACTATGAGCGTCGTGTACGTTCAGTTACCGGATTTTAAGTACACGGGGGAAGCCGGTGAAACGTTAGCGTTTGGTCAGCATTTAGTGGCGGCGGATCGGTATTTAGAACAGTTTATGCATGACATGAATGAAAATGATCTGTTGATTATAACGTCCAGTCAGGCAAGCGACCCCATGTTCCAAAGTGTGGGCAGCCATCCCCACCTTACGCGGGAGTACATGCCTATCCTTGTCTATTCACCTACCCGGCCAAACGGCCACTCGCTGGGGATTCGGCGCACACTAGCGGATATCGGCGCTACGGTGATGGAAAACTTCGGAATGGATTATGACACGCCAGGGCATAGCTTTTTAAACGAGATTACTCAGTAGTCTAGAAATCGTGTCATTTTAACGTTGGGTATTAATTGTTAATACTGAAATTGGACTTTACGTCACAGGAAAGAGAGGGTCACGGGTTTATGTACCTGATTATTAATATCATTGGTATCGCTGTATACCTCGCAATTGCTATTTTATTTTCCAAGAACCGGAAAAAGATTAACTGGCGCTCAGTGCTGGTTGTCTTAGTTTTAAACCTTGTTCTTGCTTGGATTTTTACCAGCTTTGGCTGGGGCCGGGCAATCGTTCAGGGTGCCGCAGACGGCTTCAACTGGCTGGTTGACGTTGCTTACACGGGGATCGCGTTTGCCTTGCCAAGCTGGGTTCATGTTAAGCAAATGGACTTCGTTACGAGTAGTCTACTCCCCATTTTATTGATTGTTCCAATGTTTGATATCTTAACTTACATTGGTATTTTACCTTGGTTCATCAAGTGGATTGGAAAGGGCCTATCCTGGGTTACGGGTCAGCCTAAGTTTGAATCATTCTTCTCCGTTGAAATGATGTTCTTAGGGAACACAGAAGCGTTAGCCGTTTCTAAGCTTCAACTGAAAAAGATGAGTGCTGAACGTGACTTGACGTTAGCGCTGATGTCCATGTCATGTGTGACGGCGTCCATCCTCGGGGCTTACACACAGATGGTGCCAGGTCAGTATGTTTTGACCGCCGTACCGCTGAATATTTTAAATGCCATTATTATTACCAATATTCTAAATCCTGTTACGGTAACGCCCGAAGAAGATAAAATTTACGGGGTAACGGACGATCAAAGTCTGACGGAAGAACAACTCCAGAGCGGTGAGGCTGATGCAGCTGTTAAACGGGAACCCTTCTTTAGTTTCTTAGGGGATTCAATCCTCGGGGCTGGTAAACTGGTTTTAATTATCACGGCGAATGTGATTGCCTTCGTGGCCTTAGCTGCCTTGATTGATAAACTATTAATGCTGGTAGCCCCTTGGTTAACCTTGGAACACATTTTGGGAGTTATCATGTTCCCATTTGCATGGTTAACTGGTTTAAGTGTCAGCGACGCCTTCGACTTTGCCCAGTACATGGGAACTAAGATCATCACCAACGAATTCGTTGTGATGCAGAAGATTGCGCCACACATTAACGACTCGCACTACTTTAGCCCTCACTACCGGGCAATGTTAACTGTCTTCTTAACATCCTTCGCTAACTTTGGGACGACTGGGATGATTATCGGCGCCTTCAAGGGAATGGTAGACAAGAAGAAAAACGATTTGATTTCTAAGAACGTGGGTTACATGCTGCTATCGGGAACCTTGGTTTCCTTAATGTCAGCTGGAATCGTTGGTTTATTTGTTTGGTAAGCTAACCGTTCAATGTTACATCTAAGCAGAGCGCGAACCGTTGGGGGAGCGCTTTTCTTATTTATAGGGACAATTTAAATTTGTTTCGGGATTTATGATTCTCAGGATCTAACGAAGCAAGTCACACCTTTAATCAGGTTCACCCCTTCAACTTTTTGTGCCTAGCTACAGATAACCATAATTGCCAAGGAGCAGGCAATTTTGGTCATCTTAGGCTATGCGCGAAAGTTAACCGAAGGGCTTCACACCTTGTTTAATTAGGCTCACCACCTCAGATTCCTGCGGTTAACTACAGAAAGGAAATGTGCCCAGTAACGGCCCAATTCCTTTCTTAGGTTATCCTCAGAATCTCCCGAGGTGGCTCACACTTTGTCTAATTAGGCTCCTTGCTTCAGATCCCTGCGGTTAGCCACAGAAAAGTTTCATGCCAAGAAGCGGCATTAAACTTTTCTTGAGCTAATCCTCAGGATCTAACGAAGCAAGTCACACCTTGTTTTTTCGGGTGCCGACCTCCCCATTTGGGAGTGAAACCCAGCTAAGCGTTTGAGACCGTTTGGTTGCAACCCCGACCAATTTGCAGGAAGTTCTGCAGAAAGTCTGGAATGAATATGAATAAACTCGATCAGGTTAAATTGGCTAACCACTTGGCGTTTAAGGATGTGTTTAAGCATCCGGACGTCCTGAAAAATGAAATAATTGCGGGTATTACCGGGTTCTTTGCAATTTCGTACATCATTGTCGTTAACCCGATGATTTTGAAGGATGCTGGGATCCCAGCAGATTTAAGCGTCTTTGCCACAATTTTTGCATCGGTAATTGGCTGTTTAGTGATGGCCTTCTTTGCGAACGCCCCGATTATCCTCACGCCAGGGATGGGCGTTAACGCTTTTTTTACCTATACCATTGTGGTTAACATGGGGCTTAGCTGGCAGGAAGCCCTCGGAATTTCAGCGGTCGCCAGCGTCATTTATATGGTCATTGCCTTTACGAAGGCAGCGGATGTCTTGGCAGCGGCCATTCCCCAATCCTTAAAGAGCGGAATTACCGCTGGAATTGGCCTCTTCTTAGTGGAAGTGGGGTTGGAAAAGGGGCAGCTGATTACCCGGGGGACCACCTCGTTTGTGGAATTGGCTAACTTGGGTAAACCGGCGGCACTGTTGACGCTATTTGGGTTGGTGTTAAGCGTCATTCTTTACATGAAAAATGTTACCGGTAGTTTCTTTATTGGGATTACCGTCTCATCGATCATCGCTGCGGTATTCGGTATTCATGACACGGCAGCCCCCAACGCTAATTTAGTGAACTTAGGGCAGTACACGAAGCTTATGTTCAAACTGGATTTGTCCCACGTATTCACCGTCCCGTTTGTTTTGGCGGCCTTCTCGATGACGATGATTTTGGTTTTCGAGTCCATGGGGCTTTTGCAGGGGCTATTACCAACCCAGCAAAAGTTCAAAAAGACGTTTGAAGGCAGTTCCGTCACGGCTTTATTTTCCAGCTTGCTGGGAACGAGTCCGACGGTGGCGGCGGCTGAAAGTGCGGCTGGGATTGAAAGTGGGGGTCGGACCGGGGTCATGGCCCTGACTGCTGGCATCATGTTTGCCCTGTCGCTCTTCTTCATCCCGCTATTAACTTACGTTCCGGGGGCGGCCATTGCACCGGTGATTATCATTACGGGTGCCATTATGATGGAGGCCATCGGTGATATTGACATGACGTCGTTTGCGGATTGGTTCTCCGCGTTTCTTATTATCGTGTTGATTCCATTTACGAATAGTATCTCTACTGGGTTAGCGTTCGGATTTGTCTGCTATCCAATTCTAAAACTGGCGATGCGGGAGGGCCGGCAACTACATTGGACGGTCTACTTGTTGGGGACCCTATTTTTACTTGATCTGATTTTAAGTACAATTGTTTAGAAAAAGCGTTTTCTTTTACCGGCAAAACCGGTAGAATAGAGTTAAGAAAACGTTTTACCACTTAGGAGGAACGAAGATGACAACCAAAATTATTATGGATACTGATCCGGGCGTCGATGATGCCGCTGCTTTAACCATGGCAATCAATGATCCGAACCTGGATCTCAAACTGGTGACAACGGTGGCCGGCAACGTGACGGTCGATAAGACAACGATTAATGCGCTGAAGGTGATTAACTTCTTTAACGCTGTAATTCCCGTGGCCGCTGGAGCTGAACAACCCCTGATTAAGGAATTCGAAGACGCTGCCCGTATTCATGGTGAATCAGGGTTGCCAGGCTACGATTTCCCCGAAGACTATGGCAAACCGATTAACAAGACGGCGGTTGAGGCCCTCCATGATGAAATTATGGCTACCGATGGGCAAGTGACTTTAGTACCTACGGGATCGTACACGAACATTGCCTTACTTTTCACTGAGTATCCTGAAGTCAAGGATAAGATTGACCGAATCGTGGCGATGGGTGGGGCACTTGGAATGGGTAACATGACGAGTGCAGCCGAGTTTAACGTCTTCACGGATCCGGATGCAGCAAGAATCATGTACGCTTCGGGCGTGCCCATTGTAATGGTTGGACTGGATATTACAATGAAGGCCCTGTTAACGAAGGAAAGTATTGCTGAACTGCCGGAGATTAATAAAGCCGGTCAGATGCTTCACGACGTCATTATTAATGACGGAGATCATAATGACCGGGGGACCGCGATGCACGATGTGAACACCATCTTCTACCTGCTTCACCCCGAAGCAATTACGACTAAGAAGATGTGGATCGATATCGTTACGGACGGGCCGGCCATTGGTGAAACGGTTGGGGACATCCGGGGAGCTTACCACGACGGCAAGACTAACGCCGATGTTGCGGTAGACATTGATGCCGACGCCTTTAATAAGTGGTTCTTAGAGGAAGTCAAAGCGATTAAGATGGATTAAGACTGAAGGTTTGACTAGCAGGTGCGGAAACGTACCTGTTTTTTTGGTACAATAGTAGAGGAAATTTTGCGAACGGATTTGCGTTTATCCACAAAATAGATTAAAGTAGACTCATCGTGAAACACGGTTGTTTCACAGAAATGAGCGGGAGAAAAATCATGAATCCAGAAGAGTTTAGACGTGCGTTAGAGGAACGCGGCATTTCCTTGACGGACAAGCAAATGCAACAGTTTGCCGATTATTACCAATTGCTGGTGGCAACTAATGAACACGTAAATTTGACGACGATAACAGATGAACCAGACGTTTATTTGAAACACTTTTACGATTCGTTAACCCCAGCATTTTTTGTGACCAAAATCCAAACGGAGCCGCTATCCATTGTAGATGTTGGAGCTGGCGCTGGTTTTCCTTCCATCCCGTTGAAAATTGCGTTTCCGCAGTTACAGGTCACCATTGTTGATTCACTCAATAAGCGGATTACGTTCCTGCAAGAATTAGCGGCAAAGCTGGATTTGACGGGGGTAGCCTTCTACCATGATCGAGCAGAAACCTTTGGGGCCAAAAAATCGCCCCATCGGGAAGCCTACGATATTGCAACGGCGAGGGCGGTAGCGCGGTTATCCGTTCTGTCAGAATTATGTTTACCCCTAGTTAAGGTTGGGGGTCAGTTTATCGCCCTAAAGGCCTCCGCTGCCGGACAGGAAATTCAGGCTGCCGAAGATGCCATTAACACTTTGGGCGGTCAGCTTGTCGAGGACGATGGATTTAGCTTGCCGGATTCGGATGATCCTAGGCATTTGTTAGTCATTGATAAGGTGCGGCAGACCCCAAAGCGCTATCCGCGGCGGCCTGGGACGCCAAACAAGGAACCAATCGGAACGAAATGAGTTCGGAGGTGAGGAAACTTGGCATTCTCTCTATTTGGTAATCGGAAGGGATCCGAAGAAAACGAACTGAATCGTCAGGTTCGTCAGTTATCGGTTTCAGCGATAATTCCCAATCGGTTTCAACCCCGGCAGGTGTTTGATCCAACGGCCATTACTGAGTTAGCCCAAACAATTCAGGAACACGGCCTGTTGCAGCCCATTGTCGTTCGGGAATACGAAGCCGACCGGTTTGAAATTATTGCGGGCGAGCGCCGGTTTCGGGCGGTCAATGAGCTAGGCTGGACCAGCGTTTCCGCCATTGTCGAAGATTTAAACGACGATGAAACGGCGTCAATGGCGCTCATTGAAAATTTACAGCGTGAACAACTAAGTGCCGTGGAAGAGGCCGACGCCTATCATCGGCTGATGACGTTAAATAAGCTGACCCAGACTGAATTAGCGAGCGCCATTGGCAAGAGCCAAAGTTTCGTGGCGAATAAACTCCGGTTATTAAAGCTGACTGACCCAGTCAAAGCGGCCATTATGACGCATCAGATTACGGAACGGCACGGGCGGGCCCTGCTCCGGGTGCCAAATAATCAACAAGCCGCCGTTTTAGATCAAGTTATTGCGGATCAGCTTACCGTTAAGGAATCGGAACAACTGATTGACAACTTGGGTAAAACGCCGAAGAAAAAAGCCAAGCCGCGGGCTGTCTCAAGTGACACCCGGGTGGCGGTCAATACCATTCAACGGTCGGTGAAAATGGTGACGGATGCAGGGATTCAAGCAACGAGTAAGAAGGAAGATCATGACGAATTCGTTCGGGTGATCATTGATATTCCAAAACAGAAATAGAAGGTGGGAAGACAGATGGGAGTCATTATTGCGCTGGCAAATCAAAAGGGCGGCGTGGGCAAAACCACGACCGCTGTTAACCTCGGGGCGTCGTTAGCGGACCTAGGCCAAAAGGTCCTGCTTGTGGATACCGATGCTCAGGGTAACGCCACGAGTGGCGTCGGGATTCAAAAGTCCACGATCAATAAAGAAATTTATGATGTGTTAGTTAACGAAGAACCGGTGGCCGAGGCAGTGTTGCATACGGAACATCCGAACCTGGATATTATTCCGGCGACCATTCAACTTTCGGGGGCTGAGATTGAGTTAACGCCCCAAATGGCCCGGGAAACCCGGTTAAAGTCGGCCCTGGCCGACATTCAGGATCAGTATGACTATATTTTGATTGATTGTCCGCCATCGTTAGGACTTTTAACGATTAATGCCTTTACGGCTAGTGATTCCATATTAATTCCGGTGCAATCGGAATACTATGCTTTGGAAGGGTTAAGCCAGTTGTTAAATACCATTAAGCTGGTTCAAAAGCACTTTAACCGGGAACTAAGGGTTGAAGGCGTTCTTCTCACCATGTATGACGCTCGTACCAATCTGGGTAAACAGGTGAATGAAGAAGTTCAAACCTACTTTAAGAATAAGGTTTACCAAACGATTATTCCCCGAAACGTCCAGCTGGCGGAAGCGCCAAGTTTTGGTCAGCCCATTATTGATTACGCGCCTAAGTCAAAGGGTGCAATTGTCTACACAGATCTCGCAAAGGAAGTGTTAGCAGCCCATGGCAAACAAGAAAAGTAAGGGACTCGGGCGCGGGTTGAACGAACTCTTCGCTGATAACGGTGTCAATACGGATGAAGAAACGGTGGTTGATTTAGACCTGAATGTTTTACGGCCTAATCCCTACCAACCCCGCCAAACCTTTAACGAAGACGCCCTCGTTGATTTAGCCAATTCAATTGAAAAATCAGGGGTATTTCAACCAATTATTGTCCGGGAGGCGCCTGATCAAGCCGGCCATTACGAAATTTTAGCGGGTGAACGCCGGGTGCGGGCTTCTAAACGGGCCGATCAATCTCAAATTCCGGCCATTGTCCGCCAAGTGACGGAAGAGCAAATGATGGAAATTGGGGTGCTCGAAAACCTGCAGCGAGAGGATTTAACACCACTAGAGGAAGCCGAGGCCTACGATATGCTGATGACTAACCTGCAGTTAACGCAGGCCCAAGTCTCCGAGCGGCTGGGTAAAAGTCGGCCGTACATCGCAAACTACCTTCGTTTGCTGGGGCTGCCTAAGGCCGTTAAGGATATGTTGCAGGATAATCAGTTATCCATGGGACAGGCTCGGACGCTGCTATCCCTCAAGGATAAGAGCAAGTTGGGGGCCCTAGCTAAAAAGGCCGCCGAAGAAAAAATGACGGTTCGGGCTTTAGAAGCCGAAGTCAATCGACTCAACGGCAAGGCGAAAAAATCAGTTAAGAAGCCGTTAAAACGCAAGAAGTCACCGTTTGTCCGTTCAACCGAAAATCAGCTTCAGGAGCGGTTTGGAACGCAGGTCAGTATTAACGAAACGGCGGGGAAGGATCACAAGGGGAAGATTGAAATCGACTTTATGTCAAACGACGATTTGAATCGGATCTTGGAACTGTTAAAAATTAATCAGGACTAAGAAAGGAGCACCTCGGAATGTATGATTTAGGCGATATTGTTGAAATGAAGAAACCGCACCCTTGCGGCACGAATCGTTGGGAAATTACCCGAATGGGCGCAGATATTAAGATTAAATGTACGGGTTGCGGCCACCGAATTATGCTGCCGCGGCGCGAATTTGAAAAACGACTGAAAAAGGTATTAGAAACTAAGGCGGTAGAGCCGGAAAAGAGGAACTAAGGATGTCATTAACTGCTGGAATTGTTGGCCTGCCTAACGTAGGAAAGTCAACGCTGTTTAACGCCATAACGAACGCGGGTGCCGAGATGGCTAACTACCCGTTTGCAACCATTGATCCAAACGTTGGGATGGTGGAAGTCCCCGATAATCGGTTGGCCCGGATCGATGAACTGATCCCCGCTAAGAAAATTGTCCCAACAACCTTTGAATTCACGGACATTGCCGGAATTGTGAAGGGGGCTAGCAAGGGTGAAGGCCTGGGTAACCAATTCTTAGAGAATATTCGGCAAACGGATGCGATTGTGCACGTTGTCCGGGCGTTTGACGACGATAATATTACCCACGTTTCTGGCAAGGTTGATCCCATTGATGACATTGAAACGATTAACCTCGAATTGATCATGGCCGATCTCGACGCCGTTAATAAGCGGCTAAGCAAGGTTGAACGGGCAGCCAAGGGAAACGATAAAGAGGCGAAGGAAGAGTTATCCGTTCTAGAAAAAATCAAACCGGTTTTGGAAGACGGTAAGCCCGTTCGCTCAATTGAATTTGACGAAGAGGAAGCACCAATCGTAAAGGGCTTCTTCCTATTAAGTTCTAAGCCGGTACTGTACGTTGCCAACATTGCCGAAGAGGATATGGTTGACCCAGACAGTAGTCCCTACTTCAAAATGATCCAGGACTATGCAGCGGGTGAAGGTGCTGAAGCCATTGCCGTAGCGGCGGAGACGGAAGAAGAAATTGCTGAAATGGATGATGAAGATAAGCAGGAATTTTTAGAGGCCGAAGGAGTAGAGGAACCCGGGTTAAACCGGTTGATTCGGGCTGCATACAAGCTGCTGGATCTAGAAACCTTCTTTACGGCCGGCGGTAAGGAAACGAAGGCTTGGACGTTCCGTAAGGGAACCAAGGCCCCCCAAGCCGCCGGAATTATCCACTCGGACTTTGAACGTGGGTTTATCCGGGCTGAAGTGATGTCGTTTGACGCCCTCGATGAACTTGGTTCCCAACAGGCCGTTAAGGATGCCGGCAAACTGCGGGTTGAAGGCAAGGATTACGTCATGCAAGATGGCGACATAGTTGAATTCCGGTTCAACGTTTAGGAGTGAATATAATATAATGAGCGAAGAAAACCAGCGTAACGAAAAGAATGCGGCCAGCAACCAACAGGTGGAAGGTCTGGAGAAGGATGCAGAAAAACGCAACGCCGGCGTTCAGCAGCACCGGCAGAAGGCCACGCAAAGCGGCCGGGCAGCGTTTGATGGCTTAGGCTTGACTAAACGGAATGCCGACTACATGTTCCGGTTTAGTAAGGCCCTAAATGACACTAAGTTATCAGCCGATAAAAAGTCCCAGGCAATTAACGACATGGTGGCAGAATTAGTGGAGGGCCAAAAGAGCGGTAAGACGGCTAAGAACTTGTATGGTGACGTTGCCGACCGCGTGAAGTTTGTGGTCACGGGCGGACCTAAAAAGCAGGGGGTCCTAACGAAGGCGGATTACTGGCCTAACGCCGTGTATAACGGTCTGACCTTTATTGTCTTCTTTACCTTAATCTTTGGGGTCATGTACCTCTTTAGTCCTAACCTCATGAAGAGCAGCCAGCCAGTCGGAATCGTATCGATTCTAGTGAGTGCCGTATTGGCGGGGGCAATGCTTCCGTTGCTTCCCTACCTCTTTAACCGCAGCGTTAAACACCGTTTTGGGTTAACCGTTCGGGTTACCGCGGCGGTGGCTGGGTTCCTGGTCTGGTTCGGATTGTTCTACTTTAGTAACTTTTTGCCCACTTATCTGAACCCAGTTCTGCTGCCAATTCCTAGTATCATAGTTGGATTACTTGGAATTGCCGGCATGTTCTACCTCAAGCGGCACTACCCAATTCAAAACGCCATTTTCTAAATTTTGTTAAATAGGTAAGTTAGCCGGTACGTTCAAACCTTGGCTGGCTTGCCTATTTTGGCATTATTCACGTTACTTTTGTCTGGAACCAAACTAAGGTAAAATAAAGAAAAGGTAAAACCTGTTAACCATCGCTAAAGTTATTCGAACGGGCGTGCAGGGACCATACTGGTTTGATACACTCATCCTATAGACAAAGAGGAGAATCGCCATGAAAATTTTAGTTACAGATGATGATAAAGATATCGCACAATTAATGGAAATTTACATTCGTAACGAAGGCTATGAACCGGTCATTGCTAAGGATGGACGGGAAGCCCTGTCCAAGCTGCACACGGATCCCGGCATTGCCCTGATGATTTTAGATATGATGATGCCTGGAATGGACGGCATCGACGTCATTAAAGAGGTCCGCAAGGATAGCCAGCTGCCAATTTTAATTCTTTCGGCTAAGACGGCCGACATGGATAAGATCCAAAGCCTGATTACCGGTGCGGATGATTACGTCACCAAACCGTTTAACCCCCTTGAAGTGATGGCTCGGGTGAAGTCGCTCCTGCGTCGGAGCAGCGATCAAACGGCGGGTTCCGAACCTGATATTTTGGATATCGGGACCTTGGTGATTAACAAGGACTCCCACGAAGTGAAGACCATTGACGACCGCAACATTAACTTAACGGCGTTGGAATTTGGAATTCTCTACCTGCTGGCTAGTCACCCCAACCGGGTTTTCTCGGCTGACGAAATCTTTGAGCGGGTGTGGAAACAGGAAAGTATTGTTTCCGCGAAGACGGTGATGGTGCACGTCTCCCACTTGCGGGATAAAATTGAAGAGGCCACGAACGGTGAAAAAGTCATTCAAACCGTTTGGGGCGTCGGGTACAAAATTGAAGTTCATTAAGAATTAAAGTAGGGGGCACAACTTGAAGTTAACCACACGGGAGAAAACCGCCCTGTTATTTGAGGGGATTGTTACAATTGTGCTGCTGCTCCTGTTAAACCTAGCCCTATTGGTCCTGCTCCTGCAGTCGGTTCAAAGTAATCCGGGCTTAAGGGACGGGATTTTCATTATTAAACGATCAATTGTGATTGGTCCCATGCACTACCAGCTCTGGAGCTGGGAGAATGTGTTTATCACGATCATGGCCATTGTGGACGTGATTGTCCTCTGGTGGCGGTTGCGGCGGCGGTACCACCAAATGGAGCTGCACCATATTATTGATGAACTGCATTATATTGCGGAAGGCCACCTTGACCACCGAATTCCGTTCACCCTAAAGGGGGATACCCAGCGGGTGGTTGATTCGGTCAATCACTTAGTGGATTCAGTGATTCAGTCCCTCCAGGATGAGCGGGACATTGAAAAGTCGAAGGATGATTTGATCACGAACGTCAGTCATGACATTCGAACACCGCTAACCTCCATCATCGGGTACCTCGGGCTCATTGAGGAAAAGCAATACCATTCAGAGTCGGACCTCTTGAAGTACACGCATACGGCGTACATGAAGAGTAAGCAGATGAAGTCACTGGTTGATGACCTATTTGAATATACGAAGGTCCGGCAGACGGATACCCCATTATCCATTAATCCGATTGACATCGTGGCGATGATGGAGCAAATTGCCGCTAGTTTTGAATTGGAAGCGGAGAAGAAACGGATGACCATCACGGCAAAGAGCAACGTGAAGAGCTTGAAAATTGAGGCGGACGCGGAAAAACTCAGCCGGGTATTCAATAATTTGATCGGCAACGCCTTAAAGTACGGTAAGGGAGCCGACCGAATCGTACTCAAAACGACGCAAATCGATGAAAATGACGTTGAATTGCGGTTCTCAAATAACGGAGAACCGATTCCGAAAGAATCGTTAAAGGCCGTCTTCGAACGCTTTTACCGGGTTGAAGGGTCACGCTCTAAGGAAACGGGGGGGACCGGCCTAGGTTTAGCGATTGCGCAAAGCATTGTGATTTTGCACGGGGGCTATATCTTCGTGGAATCGGACCCTCAGTGGACGACGTTTGTAATTCACCTGCCAATTCATCACGATCATCCGCTAGTTGATGAAAAGGAGGCCCGTTCCGGCAACCTCAGCTTATCTCAGCGTGAAGGTTAGGCGGCTCCAATTGAGTAAAGACAGGAAGGAAAAGAACATGAAGTTTTTGCACCGGATTATTTTATCCCTGATGACCGTGGTGATGGTGGCAACCAGTACGAGCAGTGTGCCCGTTCAGGCAGCAGCTAACCCGGACTTGAAGGTGAAGGCAGCCGTTGCGGTGGATGCTGATACCGGTCAGGTGCTGTACGACAAAAACCGAAACCAGACCCTCCCGGTGGCGTCAATGTCAAAGCTGCTATCCGTTTACATCGTGCTGCAGGCCGTTCACACCGGTAAGCTGCACTGGGATCAAAGGGTGAAGGTATCAAAACCAGTTGCTAAGTTAAGCCAGAACAGCGAATATACGAACGTTCCTTTGACGGCGGGGAAGACGTACACGGTTCGTGCCCTCTACCAGGCGGCCTTAATCTACTCGGCGAACGGGGCAATTGAGGCACTGGCGGCGGCCGAGGCCGGTAGCTCACGTCAGTTTGTCAGTCAAATGAAGACTTCAGCAAAGCAGTTAGGCTTCAAGGACGCCAAGATTTATAACGCCTGCGGGCTGACGAGCGGTCAGGTGAAGGGATTAGGCTACCAAAAGACTGCTAATGCCGCAGAAAACGCCTGGTCGGCGACGGATACCGCCCGGTTGAGCATGGCCCTGCTAAAACGGTACCCGGAAATCCTTAAAACAGCCAGTGTTAAACAGATGTGGTTTGCTAAAGGAACCAGTGATCAGACTGAAATGACGAACTGGAATTGGATGTTGCCGGGCGGTTCGGCTGCGGATGCTAACTTACCCGTGGACGGCCTCAAGACGGGAACGTCCGATGCGGCTGGAGCCAACTTTGCGGGAACGGTTAAGAAGTCGGGTCATCGACTGGTGACGGTGGTGATGGGTGCAGCGCATCAAAGCGCTTCTGATCCAGCCCGGTTCACCCAGACCAGGTTGCTGCTCAACCACGTCTACCAAACGATGCGGCCGGTAACCCTGAAACGGGGAACGGCCCTCAATACCGTTCCAACCCACGATGGCAAACAAAAGACGGTGAAGGCGGGGCTGTCGCAGCCCACTACCGTTTGGCTGACGGCTGATCAAAGTTGGGCGGACATCAAGGGCACCGTGGACCTAGCGCCTTCGGTTAAACGGGCCGGAGCATTGGAGGCCCCGGTTAAGCAGGGACACGTGATTGGCACCGCCCACTTAACCATTGCCGGCCAGCCAATAACGACCGTTCGACCTTCCACTTTGCAGGCAATGACGCTCCAGCCGGTGGAAAAAGCCAATTGGTTTGTAAGAACCTGGCGCAACCTTGTGAATTTATTTTAACTAAAATGTTCGATAACTAGCCGCTTGTGACAAGTTATCGAACATTTTTTGGGAATAAACCAACCTGTAAGCGCTTTGGAGTGATTTGATTGTATTAAAAAGGTAAAATTCATGTTAAAATGTTGTCGTTGAGTTTTTTTGTGAAAAGATAAAAACGAGTTAATTGACGAAGCTTTTAAATTGATACAGTCTGATGGAGGCATCATTTTTGAGTAAACGAACGCGAAGCCCCAAGCAAGTAGTCGATCCAAACGAACCCGCTTGGAAAACGACCCTACGCGTGTCCATGCCGCTTAATATTAGCTATATTCCCATTGGATTAGCCTGTGGGATACTGCTGCATGCGGCGGGGTTCAATACGTTGTTAACGGGATTGGTTTCAATCCTAATTTTCTCTGGCGGTGCACAATTTTTAATTGCCACAATGCTGACGATTAATTCGCCGCTGCTGTCGATTGTGCTAATGCTTTTCTTCTTGGAATTGCGTTATGCCTTGCTGAGTTCGAGTCTATCACCTTACCTGCGTGGTAAATCAACCCGCTTCCTGTTTCTTTTTGCCGTTTCATTGAACGACGAAAACTACGCCGTGAACTACTTAAAGTTTGCCACGGATAAGAAGTGGACCCCTCACGATGCGTTACACGTCGAACACTATTCACTGTTGTTCTGGACCGTTAGTAACCTGATTGGAAGTCTGATTGGGAGTGCCATTAAGATTGATCTCGGGGTCGTTAACTTTGCCCTGACAGCCCTATTTCTTTACATGATTGTGATGCAGCTGAAAAACCGAATCACCGTGCTGATTGCATTGGTGGCTGCGTTTTTCGCCGTTGTGTTCATGTGCTGGACAAAGAGCACAATCGGACTGGTAATTTCGACCCTGGTAGCTTCCTTTATTGGCTTCCTGCTGGAATCGACGCTAAGAAAGCGGCTGCCGGAAAGTCATTGGTTATGGAAGTTACGGACTCATGCGGGTGAACCGTCCGAGTCTGACGGAAACGAGTAGGAGAGGCACATGAACGCTGTTAATACTTGGAATAGTACCCAACATTTTTGGTTAATCATTCTTGGGTTCTTCGTGGCCTTTGTGCCCCGGTTTGTTCCCTTAATGTTATTTACCAAACGGGAGATCCCCGAATGGTTTAATGAATGGATGAAATTTGTTCCGGTGTCGCTGTTTACGGCACTGGTCGTTAAAGATATCTTTATTGATAGTAAGACCTACGCCTTTACAATGACTGGCAAACTGCCAGAAATGATTGCTGCGGTTATCGTTATTATTGTGGCCTACCGGACCCGGTCAATGGCAATTTCCGTCGTGGCAGGGTTGGTCGCTGTGTTCTTACTATCACTGGCCTTCGGTGGCCTATAAGCAAAGCTCGCCTGGTGCGGGCTTTTTTGCTAGGAGGAATGGAGATGAAACATTGGGGAGCATTAGGATTGGTTCTGCTGGTAACGGGGGTGCTGTGGTGGACTCAGACATCTAGGAGCGAGGCCCAAACCGTCGTCACGCTGAATCCCGTTCAAAAAACGCCTAAAACCACGTATTACCGGCGGAACTTAACGGATGGCGAACTTTATCAGTTTGTTACCCGGCAGAACCAAACCGTGTACCAACCAGTCCATCACTATCTCAGAAATTACCCGGACACCCAGTGGACCTCCACTAAGCGAATGGACCTGGTCGATGAAGCCGGCGTACCGAAAACCTATGTTTACCTCTCAAATGGGCGGGGAATTTCCGGCTGGATTAACCTGGCCTATGTTCATACAAGGGTAGCGTTAGCGGTACCCAATTTGCGGCAGCGGCCTAAGTACCCCACGGGGTGTGAGGCAGTGGCTACAACGATGATGCTGCAATATGCCTGGGCCCCGGTGACAACGGATCAGGTAGTCGCCGAAATGCCACGAACCAAGACTAAGAACGGAAATCTTGGTTTTATAGGCGATCCAACCAAAAAGACGGGCTGGTGGATTTATCCGCCGGCCTTAATGGGGGTAGTCAGACAGAATACCGGACGGGCCAGAAACCTGACGGGTAGTTCCTTTACTCAGCTTCGGCATCAATTGGACCGGGGGCGTCCCGTAGTCGTTTGGATTTCAGGGTGGGGCGGACCCAAAACGCGGGTGAACCATGCGATTACCTTGACCGGCTACGATTCCCGGAATGTCTACTTTAACGATCCGTGGAGTGGCAAGTCCAAACGGATGCTGATTACCAAGCTGCACGAGTACCGGCGCCGGGATGGATTTAGGGCGTTGAGTTATTGAGGAGAAAATAAATGGAACAACTTATGATGGCACTTAGTGGCGTTTGTGCTTGGCTGACAGCCATTGCGACCACCTATGGGTTCATGCAAGAAGCGTTACCAGCGTTACGAGACGGTTGGTTTTGGCTCGTTGTTCTTGGTTTGACGGGATTCGGACTAGGGGCGAATCGGTTTCGGGTTTCAGAGTCTCACCGGGATCGTTATTTAAAGCAGGTCCAGAAACATATTAGGGAAATTAAATAGGCCGGAATCTCTTTTAGTGGATGCTAAAAATTCAATAGGGATGTGAGGGATGGTTCAACCTTCTGTGGCTAACAAATAGCCCCTACTATGCCAAAGAATAAGCATAGTAGGGGCTATTTATTAGTCCTTAGGATCAGGCGATTTAGCTCTCACTCTCGTAAATGTGTTCCCTAGGTCAGACTTCTGCGCCTAACAAAATATCCCTTACCATGCCAAAACCAGGCATAGCAAGGGATATTACGTTAGTGCTCAAAGTCTAAACGACCTAGCTCTCACTCTCGTAAATGTGTTCCCTCGTCATCGGTAATCCTTTACCGGATGCACCCTTGGTGAGGAGGAACTGCATGACATCGATGTTGCCTGACTTGAAGGAGGCAGCACAGGCTTGTAAGTAAAGGTCCCACATGCGGACGAATTGGTCGTCAAACATGTTTTCAACTTCAGCTCGATGTTCGTTGAAGTTGGCATCCCAGATTTCGGTCGTTCGTTGGTAGTGACGGCGTAAGGTTTCGAGGTCGTCCAATTGAAGACCGTTTTCGATAATGTGTTGAATGTTTTCAACTAATCCGGGTACGTAGCCACCAGGGAAGATCCATTTGTTTAACCAACCGTTGTTGGCACCGCCCTGCTGACGGGTAATTCCGTGGATGAGGGCCACCCCGTCATCCTTTAAGTAGTGGTTGATGCGTTCGAAGTATTCCCCGAGGTTTTCTTCGCCGACGTGTTCGAACATTCCGACTGAGGTAATGTAGTCCCATTGCTCGTCGCCTAATTCACGGTAATCTTCGTAACGAACTTCGGCCACATCCTGTAAGCCTTCGTCCTTAATCCGTTGGTTAACCAGGTCGTACTGTTCGTGGCTCAGGGTGATACCCGTAACCTTCAAACCAAATTCTTTGGCGGCCGTCAGCATTAATGTTCCCCAACCACATCCAATATCCAGCAAGGTTTTACCTGGTTGGGGATCTAACTTCTGGATAATGTGGTGAACTTTGTTGATCTGCGCCTGTTCCAGGGTGTCATCTTCGTGTTCGAAGTAGGCGGCCGAGTAAGTCAGGGTTGGGTCCAGCCAAAGTTCGTAGAAGTCATTCCCAACGTCGTAGTGTTTGGCAATGTCATCCTTGCTTTCTTGGATGGTGTGCTTTTGTTTGGGTAGGAATTTGATAAACTTAGAGTTATGGAAGAAACTGTCGGCCGTTTCGTAAGCTGAGGTCAGTAAGTCTTCGATACTCCCGTCAATATCAATGGTTCCGTCCATGTAGGCTTCCCCGAGTGCGATAGAGGCATTCTTGCGGATGTCTTTGATTGGTACTTCTTTGTGGAAGGTAATGGTGACTTGCGGATCTCCGTTACCGTAAACGTCACTCGAACCATCCCAGTAGTTGACGCGAATGGGAATGTTGAACGAGCGGCTTAAAAAGGTCTTGTAAAATGTTTTTTCAAGCATGTAAGAAATATCCTTTCTCCGAATCATATGTCAAATAAGTTAACATAATTCAAAAATATACAGTGTTTATTATACGCCTCTTTATTTTAGATTGTGACCACAAACGCTATAAAAATTTAAGGGGTGAAAATTCAATTTGATTGCCGCTTTCGGTTTTACATTAATGTTATAATATAGGGTACATGCAAACTTGCTGGGAGGGCTAATTGTGAAGAAATGGGTATGGGCAATTGTGACCGCAATTGTCGTGCTATTAATTGGGGGCTACGCCATTGCAGTCCACCATGTAACAGAGCAGGATTACGCTGCCGCAATGTCAAGGGGGCGGACAGCAGTATCCGATAAGAAATACACGCAGGCGGAAACCGATTTTGAAAACGCCCTGCGTCGGAAACCAAACGATCAGACGGCGAATACCTATCTGAAGCAAACCCAACATTTTGTGGGTGGGCAGTCCGCTATGACAAACCAAAAGTTCGAGTCGGCCAGCGATAACTTCAAGGCGGTTAAGGATGCCAAACACGGTTCTAAAACATTGGTGAACCGGGCTAACGCCGAACTTAAAAAGCTTAAGACCATTGAATTAAACGAACGCCAATACCAGAAACTATACGATAAGGCCAAAGCCGAAAATGAGGCGCAGGAGTATGCACAATCTAGTAACACGGTAGCTGAACTGTTAGACAGCTCATCAATTAAGCAGCCTTACTACCAAACCATCTATGATAAGGCCACTGCGTTACGCAAGGCTAACGATCAGGCGCTAGCTAACGAACAAACAACGCCAACGGCACCCAAAACACCGGTTTATTTGGATCCCAACGCACAGTCTGCGTCTTCAAATCAGGAACCAACGCAGGGCGGTCTATCTCAATCGGATTTGAACACGGCGAAAAGTGCACTTCAAAGCAGCCAGTCCATTCCGAAGGGTGAAATTGATGAGGTTCGTAAGATGATTGATTCAGCCGGTGGCAACGCGAATTCAATGAGTGATCAAGACATTAAGAATGCCATCACTCAGGCGACCCAAAAGCAGGAATCCATTCAGGAATACGCCTCGAAATATTTGAAGTAGATCGGGTAAATCGATTAGTCCGTTAGGGGACTGATCGATTTTTTGTCTAGGCAAGCGTAATGTGGTAATAGTAACCTTTAATGATAAAAATCCCGTTTACTCGATAAGTAAACGGGATTTTTAACTATTAATTTAATTGAAGTCGTTCGATTTGATTATATGTTTCACCGCGTTTATTTTTAGCATTACGAATATCCACGTCATTTTGCAAATTCAAAAAGTAGCGGTCAGATACTCCGAAAAAGCGACCTAATCGAACTGATGTATCAACTGTAATCTTCCGCCGATCATGTAGAATGGCTTGAATGCGGGAGGTAGGCACCCCAATTCGACGTGCCAAGGTATAAGCCGATAGATTAAATGGTTGCATAAACTCTTCATTTAAAATCTCAGATATTTTTGGTGTGGGAATATCAGTCATTCCAAGTCCTCCTCATCAACAAAGTTAGCGATCATGACAACATCTTCTTTTGCCTCTTTTATGGCTGCTATTATACACGTCATAGTAGGGAAATGTGTACAGCGCAATATGGATGATGCTTATTATTTTACGTTTTGACTGTCTCAAATTCACCGGAAAGTGTATACTGCCATGTAGTTAGTGAACATACGGGAGGGCTTTATTCATGACACTTTGGCAACGTTTTGTCCGAAACGTCCGATTAAGACGGTTTGTCGTTTTGGCCGTTATTATTTTTGTTTTATGGCTGTTACGTGGCGAAATGAACACGATTTTGCTGACGTTTATCTTTACCTTTTTAATGTTACGGTTGATTCATTGGATTCATAAGTACGTAAATATTCCGTCGTGGTTGATCGTCCTCTTAGTTTATGCGGGGGTGATTGCGTTAGCCTATATAGCCGTTACCACTTACCTTCCAAAACTGATTGATTCGTCATTGAGTACAGCAAACGAGCTTTACCGGTTCTACGAAAATCCGCATAACGATGCGAACGGGATGATGACTTGGTTGTCCTCCTACCTTAATAGTTCAGATCTATTGGGGCAGCTTAAGGGTGGGGCAACGGTGGTCTTGAAGTACTTGACCACCATTGGTTCGTTTGGCGTAACCCTGTTCATTTCCATGATGCTGAGTTTCTTCTTTACCATTGAAGAAAAACAGATGGCCCAGTTCTCGGAGCTCTTCTTGGTGAGTGATTTTGACTGGTTCTTCCAGGACATTTACTACTTTGCCGTTCGGTTCGTTGAGACTTTCGGGGTGGTACTGGAAGCGCAGTTCTTCATTGCCATTTGTAATACGGTAATCACCACGATCATTTTGGCGTTTATGGGGATGCCGCAGCTGGCGACCTTAGCCATTATGATTTTTATACTGAGCCTGATTCCCGTGGCCGGCGTCATTGTTTCCGTAATCCCGTTGAGCTTGGTCGGCTATTCCGTGGGGGGGTGGAAGTACGTAATTTACATTCTAGTAATGATCGTACTCGTCCACTTCCTGGAAGCCTACGTCTTGAATCCTAAGTTCATGTCATCCCGGACCCAGCTGCCCACGTTTTACACACTGGTCGTGCTAATCCTTGGTGATTGGCTGTTTGGCGTATGGGGGCTGATCGTTGGGGTCCCGATTTTCACCTTCTTCTTGGACATTTTAGGGGTCAAACCGATTGGTAATTCGTACCCCAGAGTTGACATTCAGAAACTGCGGGAACGGACGAAACGATATAAGAAGAGCGAGGACCACGACAGCGTGGAATAAGTGTGAAAATTTTCATTAGATGCGGTATAATAATGGGAGTTAAAATTAATGGAAAGAGGTCATTAAACCTATGGCAAAATTAGTTCTTATTCGTCACGGTCAAAGTGAATGGAACCTTGAAAACAAATTTACTGGTTGGGTTGACGTTGATTTAAGTGAAAAGGGTGTTGAAGAAGCTAAGGGCGCTGGTAAGCGGATCAAAGACGCTGGCTTAGAATTCGACTTTGCCTACACTTCTGTCCTCACTCGGGCAATCAAAACGTTACACTACGTTTTGGAAGAATCTGACCAACTCTGGATTCCAGAAACGAAGACTTGGCGTTTAAACGAACGTCACTACGGTAAGTTACAGGGCCAAAACAAGGCTGAAGCTGCCGAAGAATTTGGTGACGATCAGGTTCACATCTGGCGTCGTTCCTACGATGTTTTGCCACCATTGATGTCCCCAGATGACGAAGGTTCAGCATCTAATGACCGTCGTTACGCTAACTTAGATCCACACATCGTGCCACAAGGTGAAAACTTGAAGGTTACTTTGGATCGGGTTATGCCACTTTGGGAAGACCAAATCGCCCCTAAGCTTCTTGACAACAAGAACGTTGTGATTGCTGCCCACGGTAACTCACTCCGGGCCCTTTCAAAGTACATTGAAGGTATCTCAGATGACGATATCATCAACCTTGAAATGGCAACTGGTGAACCCGTTGTGTACACGTTTGATGACAAGTTGAACGTAACGGACAAGACTAAGTTAGGTAAGTAAGTTACTCGCTTAGACCTATAACATGACTTAAATGAAGTGCCCCGTCTCTGTAAGGGAGAGGGGGCACTTTTTGTATGGCGTTTAGAATCTTCAAAATTATGAGTGGGTGTGACCGGCAGCTAAACCGAATCAGGCAAAAATATGTTGACTATTTAGGCTGTTGTTTAACAAATTCATTCCATCCGTTGGTGCGGCTTTGACCAAACTCATGAAAAATGGTAACCTGCTTATATTGAAATGGCGTTAAGTCGGGATTTGTTTAGTGTACTCCCCATGTATATGGGGATGATCCTGAGCGTCACTGGCCCACTGCCAGGCATGCCGCGTACTCCCCATGTATATGGGGATGATCCTGGTATTCAGAATCGTTTGACCTAAGGCGATGAGTACTCCCCATGTATATGGGGATGATCCTAATTCTTGTTCGATTTCTTGTATGGTGATCTTGTACTCCCCATGTATATGGGGATGATCCTACCAACAACATTGCGGAAGCGGCTATATCCAGGTACTCCCCATGTATATGGGGATGATCCCAGAGGCACCATTACGAGCCATCTCAGTCATGGGTACTCCCCATGTATATGGGGATGATCCCGTAGTCACCTACCTTAACTGAAATATCACCATGTACTCCCCATGTATATGGGGATGATCCTCTCTAAGTAATCCTTCCCATCATTCACGGGTGGTACTCCCCATGTATATGGGGATGATTCTGTCAATTTGAGATTGCATGCGGTTAATTAAATGTACTCCCCATGTATATGGGGATGATCCTGATGGACGAGACACCGAAGCAGTTTTTGATGTGTTACTCCCCATATATATGGGGGAATTCCAGTGGCAACTTATTTCTGATGAAATTGATTAAGCGTCATAGGCCATTAGTGTCGATAAAAATAGACTAAGCTCAAGTAATGATTATTTGGGCTTAGTCTATTTTTATTGTTATTAGTGGGATATTCAATCAACCATCTAGTTGCTTCAGCATGGTTTCAAGCCACTGCAGGCTGTTAGTCTCCCGTTCAATTGCCCGTTGTAAAATGAGGTAATGACCGAAATTAGCAGTCTGACAGGTCTGATGGTCAAAAAGGGTGGTCATCCGCTGGGTTAAATGTGTCAATTTCGCTTGATGAATTTGTAACTCTTGCGTTAGTAATTGGTAGAGGATCGGACTCGACTGATCCTGAATAAAAAAGACTTTTAGCGGAAATTCATCGTCCGTACTTGGGGTTAAGGGTTCAGTCAGCCAATTTTGTAATTGGTGCTCGCCTGCAGGTAACAGATGGTACCATTTTTGTTTCCTGTCCTGACTGCTGGTTTCTTGTCCAATCCATTGATCGGCCACCATCCGTTTTAACTCTGGATAGATTTGGCTGTGGGTGGTTTGCCAAAACTCACCGATTTCATGTTGAAATTCGGCGTCAATTTCTGAACCTGTCATTTGTGAATTTAACTTAAGAATACCCAAAATAATATAAGGAAGAACGCGTTTCTTGGGGACGATAGCCACCTCCGAATGGTTTTACTTCATTCTATTTCTCCCCAATTTAAATTGCAAACGCAAAAAGTCCAACTATTTATTAATTCGGTGATAATGGGCGTCAAAATACCGGCCTTCACGAATGTCAGATGGCATGCCTTCGTAGGGAGCCTCACTGATAACGTCATTATTATCCTGACCAGCCATACCAATATAGGTGATTTTTGCAAATTCTGGCACCACTAGTTTAGGATAGGTGGCATACTTTTCGCGTGAATCATGCATTAAATCAAGGTGTTCATTTTGATAGGTAACCGTAATTTCAGGATGCTCTTCAACCCACTTTGGGAAGAAAATGGTGCCGTGTAGCTTGTCTTCGTTTGGTAAGAAAACTAACGCCACATCGGTTCCCGTTGGTTCGGTCCAGTCAATTTTATAAATTCCTTCGGTTAGCATCACGATATTAGCTTCCTGATCCGTTACCCATCGTCCAGCCACCATGCCACCGTGGATACGGTAGTCAACCGTATGATCATTTTTGGCGTACCATTCGTATTCCCATCCGTTGTCATACGTATAAATGAAGTGGGTTCCTAAAAAGTCATCTAAAGTTTTGAATTGAGTTGTCATGGTGTTTATTTCTCCTTTTTATGTTGATAACGACAAATATTATAATAAGTCGTTATCAACATAAATGCAAGGCTAGATTAAAATGAATTAAATTAATTTGGCCTTAAAGCAAAAAAATATGTTATCATATTATACGAACATGCGTTCTTGAAGGAGGTAGATAACTGTGACGAATTTTAAAACTTTATCGAGCCGTGAACTTTTGGGAGTTGAACGAATGGCAATGGCGGCAATTGCTGAGTCACCGTTAGAACAAGAATACATAAAACGGAAAGTATTGTTAGAAGTTGATTGCGCACCACTACTGGAAGAAGCTCAGCATGAAGCTCATAATGATAAGTATATTAGAGCGCTAGCGACAGAATTGAAAAAGCGGCGGATTTAATTGTAGTTCGAATATAGAAATACGCTTATATAAATATCGTTAAGTAATTCTATTAAATGTTAGAATAGCCTTAAAGCAATATGTACTTCTACCAAACTCATGAAATTTTGAATTATTGCATTTTGTAAACGCTGATTTAACGGGATATATTTAGTGTATTCCCCATGTACATGGGGATGATCCCAAATGCAAGGTCCTGCATTGTAGTCATCCTCTGTATTCCCCATGTACATGGGGATGATCCTTTTCGTGCCCGTTTCTCACCAACCAGAAAGCAGTATTCCCCATGTACATGGGGATGATCCCAAGGTCAAAAGTTTGCCACAGCTTATAAAAGAGTATTCCCCATGTACATGGGGATGATCCTATTGAGTCTGATGGGGCGCTCATGCGGCGGTTGTATTCCCCATGTACATGGGGATGATCCAGTTAAAAAATCTTGGTCAGCTTCTATCACGGTGTATTCCCCATGTTAATGGGGCGATGATTCTGGGATTCAAATGTATTTTGAGTTTTTCGTATGTCATTACATACACTACTAATTTCCATAATTTCAGGTCTTAAAATTCTGCTAAAATTTCCGCGCTAAAGCGCTTCAATAAAAACTTACCCGTTTTTATTGAAGAAAGTTGGCTTATCCCTTCTAAAATCGGATATTGCTTACTTTAAGTTATACACTTATGGTACAGTGTATAAAGAAATTGCTTTGGAAGGGGAAATAGCAAGGATGAAGACGACTGCAATTAACTCTGCTCTGCTCTGCTC
>NZ_QCXQ01000003.1:0-27137 GCF_003124125.1 Levilactobacillus bambusae | reverse complement strand
CTCTGCTCTGCTCTGCTCGATTATTATTGTATTTTCGAATTTGTCAACCCTATTTGCTGATTCTTCAACAAAAATCAACAACATTAAAACTGAATCTCGTGGAGTTCAACTGACCGCTTGCCTTTCTTTTGGTGAGCGGCTATTTGACGTGCCTTGGGATTCAATTGGAGGGCGCCGACAATGAAGAGACTGATTGACTTAACCAACCAACGATTTGGCCGACTAGTAGTGTTGCGGCGAGCCGGACGCAACAAGAGTAATGGCAACGTGAAGTGGCTGTGCCAGTGTGACTGTGGCAACCTGTGTATTAAGGAGGGCTATAACTTGCGAAAGGGCAACACCCGCAGCTGTGGCTGTCTGAGAAAAGAAGTGGCGAGGGAAAAGATTTTTCGTCAACCGAACACGATTGCCCACATTGGCAACTCTGACACCCTGCAAGCAGCCTGGCACCCCAGCAAAAAGGACGCAGTCCGCTCGAAGAACCGCAGTGGCGTGACCGGAGTGAGCTATGACCGGCACCATGATTTGTGGATCGCCCGGCTGTATTATCACCGCGCCTACGTTTTAAATCGGTCCTTTCATACGAAGGAAGAGGCGGTAGCCGCACGGTTAGCGGCCGAAGCCCAGTACTTAAATTAATAAACTGAATTTACCAATCCTTCGCCTTGTCCACGCCCCACGTTACTGCTGCCGTCATACTGCTTCCCAGCACAATCAGGGGAAAGAGGGATAGCGGGAAAACTAATAGGAGCAAGCCGCAAACGATCAGCGGTTTCTTCATAATATTAGTGAGGGTGACGGCGCAGAAGATTGTCGCGACGATTACTGGGGCGAGGTGAAGTAAGCTAGCGATCCCGAGGCCGAAACAAATGGAACCGAAGATGTTGGGGAAGATGTCACCGCCCCGCCAGCCTACGGCGTTATAGAAGATTGCGAGAACCATTTTAAGGCTTCCTAGCAACAGTAGAAAACCTGCTGACAGGGAGCTGAATTCGGTGAGTAAGTCGGGCAAACTGTCTTCACCGGAAAACAGCAGGTAGGATGACCACATGCCACTGAGGCCTAAGATTAAGCCGCCTAAAAGGGCCAATCGAACTGGGGCGTCTAGCTGGTTCAGACGGGCTAACGGCTTTATGAGTCCGTGGTAGGAAAGACTGAAAATCTCTGCCAGAATGAATGCGATCAAAGCAGTCAGAACCCAGTTTGCCGGGTAGGTTAGGGCGTGAAAACGAAGGTGGAAAAATGGGGTTCCGACAAGGTGACTAAGCCAGCTGAAAAGTTCCCAGGCAACGGCGAGGGTTGCAAAGTAAATGGAAAACCGACGGAGCGGCCGATGGTGATGTGGGTCGTGAACAACCTGTTCGGAAAGGCCAAAGAAGGGATTGGTGAAGACGAGGGCGAGGGCAGTACTCATACTCGTATTGGCCCAGTAATCCGAGTCGGTTTCACTATACTTAAGCCGGTCGGATAGCCAGCCGCTCATCCCAACTCCAATGGCGACTAAGGCGGCTTCTGGGCCAACCCCCGCGCCAAAGATTAGGATAACGATGGCGTTTAGCAGGTTGCGCCAGATCTGTCCCTGATAAAAGCTGGCCTGCTTTGTTAACTGCATGGTTTCCTTGATGTTTTTGGGGTAGGGACCGACGAATTTTTGAAGCAGGCCGACCACCAGTCCACCACCCATACCAATAATGAGGGGCCAAATGGTTGGGTGACCTAGCCAGCTAGGCATAGTTTCCCATAGCAAGTGGGTCCCGCCTTTAACCACGATGGTAAAACTAATAATGGTTAGGGTAATCAGACAGCCTAAAAACAGGCTGTACGTTAATTCCTTAAGGTAACTGTTCATGTGCTCGCCTCCCCGTTTTGCTTACAGTGTAGGTGATGCGCACGTTCATTTGGTGAAGACTAAATGAAGATTTATGGATTTTTAGGGGTAATGAACCTTCTTAAGTTGATCTTGAGAAGGTTTTTAATTGCCCTTTTCATTCATAATATAAATTAAAGACTCTTAATAAGTTAACATCACAATTTTATCTGTTTTTCAGTCGTTAAATATCATTTTTAACTAAATTAATCATTTGTTTTATGATAAACTTACGAAGTAATAGGAGGATGATTATGAATAACAAAAAGTTTTTTGCCGCACCGACGGATCAAGGCAGTCCCCAATCATTTTGCCCTAATTGTGGCCATCCGGTGGGGAGCAACGACACGTTTTGTGGCAACTGCGGGTTCGATTTGAAAAAGTTTCGGCAGGGAAAACAGTCGGCTCAGTCTCGACCCAATGGTAAAGATGAGCGAACATCAACGACTGCGGGAGTCAACCAGTCCGCTGAGAATTCCCGGCAACTACGTCATAATGCAGGCGAAAGCAAGGGCGGCCCTAAGCAGTCGTTACCTAGGTGGGCATGGTGGATTATCGGAGCTATCGTGGTGCTTGGGATTGGCGGCTACGTCTGGGGCAATCATTATTATTCGCGCGAAGCAACTCTATCGCGGATTATTGGAAATATCCGGTCTAACCAGCCGAAGGCAAAGGATTATACGACGTCGGATCCGAGCTTAAAGCTGAATAGCACCACGCTTAAACCAATGAGCGAGTATTTAAAGGGAAACCACCAGCAGCTAGCAAAGTTCCAATCTGATTTAAAGAAATCGGATACGTCATCTGACGGTCGATTTACATATACGCAAACGGGAAAGCGGTGGTTGATGTTTCCTAAGTACCAAATTCGGGTTCTTCCCGTTTACCCAAAGGTTAGTACCAATCATAGCGGCGTCAAAATTACCTTGGACGGGAAGCAGATTGCGACTTCGAATTCAACCACATATGATAAACAGATCGGACCCTACGTACCGGGAAATTACCAGTTAAAAGCAACGGGGGATGTTTCGGGGCATCACATGGTCAACTCAGGAACTTACCATTTTGATTCAAGTAGTACTGATTATGATTTGTCGCTTCGGACGGTCAGCTTTAACGTCAATACTGCGCCAGGATCTACCGTCTACGTGGACGGCAAAAAGATGGGTGAAGTAAGTTCTGATGGGGTCTATTCCGTCACGGATATGCCGTGGAACGATAATATGAAGGTTTACGCAACGTACCCGGTATCAAAGGGCAAGGTTGTGACCTCGGACAGCACCAAGATTAGTTATTACGATGATCAGTCCTCGGTTGATGTGACCTACCCCGATCTAATTAGTAAGGATGACGCTGATAGTTTGATGTCATCGGTCTACGGGGCAATAACAGAGGTATCACAGAGCGGGGATACTGATGATGCAACGGATGATGATGGTGACGACGTTGAAGATGACTTTGACGGCGGCTCAAATAGCACTGACTATCAAGATTTAATTAAAATGGCAGAGGGTTATCACAAGAATGATGATATTGAGTCGGTTGATATTGACCCAGACGTTAAATCAGTCGCACCCGGGGTTGACGGAACCAGCGTTGTCAACTTTGAGTTAACGTATACCTTTGGTCAAGATGACCACGACCATATTCAAAAGTTTAGTTATCGGGCGGTTGTGAAAAAAGTTAACGACCACTATGTGATTTCATCGTTAGATGGGCTCAGCAAACTCGATGACCATGATGAAGATTATTAGGGGGATTTAGAATAATGAAATTTTGTCCACAGTGTGGTAGTGAGGTTCAAGCGGGCCAACGGTTCTGTAATAAATGCGGCTACGATCTGACCCCGGCTCCAGATACGCAAACTGAAGCGAGTGTTGACAACGTTCAGGCGGCTGAAAGCCAGGAACACCCAAGAAATGAACGGACCGAACAAGTGAAAACGTATGCGTCAAATTACTGGGTGTGGCTTAAAGCAACGTGGCTGACTCCGGGACGGTTTAGCCAGGGCGAAAATGCCTATTTTGGGATAATTTCGCTTGGGTTATCGGCCGTTTTAATGGCAGGTGCCTTATTAACTGCCAGCTCCCACTTAATGAGCTACTACATGACCTTAGGGAATGTGAGCTCCTCTGTATTTTCAACGGCGATGAACGCGCTTTCCTTACCTGATTTTATTCACCCGGGATTCGGGGGTTTTATGAACGTTCTGCTGTGGGTATTGGCCGTTTTTGCGCTCTATTTAGCGGTGGGTTACGGCGCTAATCGGTTAAATACCAACCAAGTTGATAAGAATTTCTGGCAGTATACGAATCGGTTAGCTTCGTTTACTAACGGCCTCTTAGTCATTAACCTGATTTTATTTCTAGTTAGTTTTACGGTCTCGGGACAAAACTCGGTTCAGTTCTTCTTAATTGTTCTGATCCTTTCCCAACTATTATTTACAGTGGGGCATGTTTTATCCATGTACCATGCCGAAATTGAAACGAAAATCAGTCAACTGTATGTAATTGTGGCGGCTTACGTCATCATCTATGCGGCGATGGCAGTATTCATTTCCTCCACTTTAAAGCAGTGGTTTAACCTGCTGAAAATGCATTACGGTAATTTTTAGCGGACTGATTTTCACCTGATAATAAAATGAGTTGCGGTGTTTAATTGACATCGCAACTCGTTTTTTGATTTTCGTTTACCGCTACCGCCCAATCGTGTACTCTTAACGTGACAGGAATTGGAGGTGACCATTATGAAGCAACGGACATATTTTTTGGGGAAGCGAGCCCGTCAAGTCTGGAATGCAGTTTTCTTTCCGGTGATTCTTATTTGGGGGTGGGCCTACGAAGCGATTACGAATCAAATGACTCGTCTGGGATGGTCCAATGTAGTGGCATTTTGTGGCTGGTTGGGAATTTGGGTGCTCATCATTTACCTGGCAACGTGGATCACTAAGGAGGACCCGCGGGTAATACGGGCGCCAAAACCTGTACTTCGACCAACGAATTTCACGGGCAATCTCCGTCGGATTTCGCTATTCTTTGTGTTTATTGCGGCGTGTTTAGTTATTCCGATTATTGCCGGCTGGATTGAAGAAATCTTAAATCACTGGGGTGTAACGGGGGACTTAAAATCTTTTGCGGAAGTGTTCAGTCTTGCCATCTTACTATTGATGGTTCAGTGGCTGTTTCGAAAGTTAAGTGCCTTCGCCCGACGGCTTTAGCTGTATTTTACGTCAGGGGGGTGATGAATTGTCAGAACAACATTCAGAAGAAAAATTCATTCATGAACGAACAATTGAAGGCAGCTGTCCGCACTGTCGGCAACGAATGACCGTGCACTACGGCATGAACCGCTGTCCCCACTGCCATTACATATTTAAGGCTAATTTTGAGATAAATTAGTGGGCCATAAAGGGTGATTGATAGGTATCACAAAAACTGGAATTTTGGCATATCCGCTGCCAAAATTCCAGTTTTTGCTAGACGAACTAAGTTTCTTTTTACAGTAAATACTTGGCATCAAACTCGGGGTCGTAGGAAGTCAGGATTTTTGGACCGTCCTTGGTAATGGCAATGGTATGCTCATACTGGGCAGAGGCCGAGCCGTCAGCGGACACGTAATCGGTCCAATCATCTTCTTGATCGTAACGGTCGGTGATTTCCCAGGTGCCGATATTAATCATGGGTTCAATCGTAATGGTCATGCCCTCCTTTAGCCGCAGACCGCGGCCTGCAGTCCCGTAGGCTGGCACATCCGGAGCCTCGTGCATGGTTGGCTGAATTCCGTGGCCAATGAGGTCGCGAACAACGCCAAAATGGTTTTCGACTTCTGCGTACTGTTGGATCGCGGCGCCAATGTCCCCAATGCGGTTACCAATGACGGCCTGGTCGATCCCCAGGTACGTGGCCTTTTTAGTCACGTCCATCAGGCGCTGGATTTCGGGAGCCACGGTGCCAACACCGTATGACACACAGGCGTCGCTCATAAAGCCGTTGAGGTTAACGGTCGTATCCACCTTCACCACGTCGCCCTCTTTTAAAAGGGTCCGTTTGCGGGGGATGGTGTGGGCAACTTCGTCATTGACGGAAATGGTTGTGGCAAATTTATAGCCGTCAAAGCCAAGGTCGGCCGGGACTGCCCCGTGACTTTGGATATAGGTGCGGACAAACATTTCAATATCCCAAGTCGAGACTCCGGGTTTAATAAGCGTTTGGACTTCTTTTAAGGCGCCGGCTAAAACAGCACCGGATTCCGCTATTTTTTGAATTTCACGGTTGGATTTAATTGTAATCAAGAGAAGACTTCCTTTTTTTAGGTTGATCAAAAAATAATCGTTACGGTTAATTGTACAATAACGGGGTCAAATGAACCAGCGGTCTGTGGTTTGAATGGAGATCAGACTGAGGATTAAATTGAAACCCAGTTGGCGTTATTCGGTCGGGTTGCTAACGATTAATTAGGCCAACCTTTACAACTAGACATGACAGACCTACACTGACTGTAAGAATTAGTAAAGGGGATATTAATGATGAAATCAACCGTTTTTGTTAAACCAGGAAAAGTTGAGGTTCAAGATATTGCAATGCCAACCGTTGAGAAACCCGATGACGTGATCTTAAAGGTGATCCGGACTTGTGTTTGCGGGTCTGATCTCTGGGGTTACCGGGGACTGGATAACGTACCGGATAACTCGGAAAATGACGGCCACGAAGCGTTAGGCATTGTGACAGCCACTGGATCAGCAATTACGACGGTCAAACCCGGTGACTTTGTGATTGCCCCATTTACCCACGGCTGCGGACATTGTGCGGCTTGCCGGGCTGGTTTTGACGGGGTTTGTCAGAGCCATTCGGATAACTTTAGCAGCGGGGTTCAAGCGGAATATATTCGGTTCCAACATGGTGAATGGGCGCTAGTCAAGGTGCCCGGTCAACCGGAGGACTATACGGAAGCCATGCTGGATTCATTGCTTACGTTAGCGGATGTGATGGCGACCGGCTATCACGCCGCACGGGTGGCGAACGTGCATGAGGGCAGTACGGTTGCTGTCATTGGTGATGGTGCCGTTGGGTTATGCGCAGTGATTGCGGCCCAGATGCGGGGTGCCAAACGGATTATTGCCATGAGTCGGCACGAAGACCGGCAAAAGCTGGCCGTTGAATTTGGCGCAACTGACATTGTCTCAGAACGTGGTGATGAGGCAATTGCCAAGGTTAAAGAGCTAACCAATGGTTCGGGTGTGGATGCCGTCTTAGAGTGTGTCGGATCCGAACAGTCCAATGCGGAAGCTATGCAGTTAGGCCGGCCAGGCGCTATTATCGGTCGGGTTGGGTTGCCGCACGAACCTAAGATGGATATGACCCCGTCCTTCTACACGAATACGATTATTGCTGGGGGTCCCGCTTCGGTCACGACTTACGATAAGGATATGTTGCTAAAGGCCGTGCTAGAGGGGGATATTCACCCGGGAAGGGTCTTCACTCAAACGTTTAGCTTAGATGAGATTGACCAAGCTTACCAGGCGATGGACCAGCGAAAAGCCATTAAATCTTTAATCATTCCGGATTAATAGCCGGGCGTGGAGCAACAGAATTGTTCTGCTTTTAAAATGAGATACTGAAAACGTCACTTAAAGGCCATGGATCATAAGACCGGACTATAACTAAATAGGATCAATGACTAGATTCAATTAAACTGCATTGAGTCTGGTCATTGGTCCTATTTGGCATGGTCTAAACGGTATATGTGGTATCCATATTTTTATTAAGCTCTCATTGGGACAATTTTAATTAACTGTTCTATACTATGTCATAAAGGTGAACTAATTTTTTGCACTCGTAAAATGGGGCCTGAAAGGTTTTGTTTCCGGGAAAAGTGCATTAAACCGGTTGATTTCGAACGGGTTAAAATGCTATATTTGACTATAAGATAAAATTATATGTTGACTATTTATAGGGGTCTAAATATAATCATATGTTGGTCGGTAATTTTTAAGGAGATTACCCAATTGATTTAGTTAATATAGTCAATTAGTTATTAAGTATAAGTGTGAGAATAATTGGTTGTTCACACGATAATTGTCCCACTAAATGTTAATTAGAATGGAGGAACTTAGCAGATGGATTATGAGATAGTTAATACATTGCGCCCACCGCTACGCAGCTGGCGGGCGCAAAAGGAACGTTTGCAGCGTGAAAACGGGATTCTCATTACCCTTGCACCGGATATTAATACATATCAGAAAAGTCTTAATGAACACGTTAATGTCATTAACATCATTGATCGGTTAACAAAACGAAGTTACGATCCAACCACCTTTTTAGCTGCCAATCAAATACCTTTGAGACGAGGAGTTAAAACGACTAGGGATCAAGAACAACTAGTAATCGTTCGGGGTCGACGGACAATTGGACGGGTTGAATTTTATGAGAACTCAGTGGATCATGTGCACCTAGTTACGTACTTAGATAAGGATGACGAACCGCAATTGGTCGAAGAGTATGCGGAGGACGGTAAGCTGTTCAGCCGGTCAGAGTACTTGAACAATCAGTTGCAGAGCCGGAACTTTTACAATGATGCCGCAGAAATTGTGGTGACGTTTACCTATCGAAACAATACGGTTCATGCTGTAACGGTGGAAGATCCGAATACCCGACAATCGATCATTTCCTACAGTAGTTTGGCTGATTTTATGACGAGTCAGGTTGCTGAAATCGTTCAGCCAGACGACTGGGTGGGTGTCCTTTACATGGATGTGGAACTCTTTGCGTTAGCTAAGACGCTATCTACCAACGTATTGTATATGGAAGAAAATCCCATTAACTTTGATGGCAAGTTCCAAACAACGCTGGCAGCTATATTGACCAATGAAATTCAGTACATTCGGTATGTTGTAGTGGACCACGCTAAGGCAGCCCAGGTGGCAGAAACGGACTTACCAACTGATAAACTAGTGATTAAGTAAAAGGAAGGTCACCATGGAAGAAATTCAACTGGCCCCTAAACGGGTAATCGTTGGTGAATACATTATTGGTCTGACGGATACTCAGCGGAAGCAGAAACAGCAGACGAGTGATGATATTGTACCAGTGACCAAAATTTTGACGGATACGACAGCCCCGGCCCATGTTCCCGTGTATGTCTTGACGGATGGTGATATTGATTACCGGACGCCCGAACTGACGATTGAACATATGGATCTGCCGTCCCAACTGGATGGGTTATCCCTCTATATGTATCGGTGGATTATGGCGTACCGCTTTTTATTTGCACACCCAGAAGTTGAAGAAGCCGTTTTTGTCGACTTGGGGGATGTCCAAATGCTGCGGAGTCCGTTTGGCCAGTTCGAGGATGATACCATTTACTTTGGTGATGAGTTAACGGACATTGATATTGGAATTGTGTTTGATTACAGCGACATGATTCCTAAGCCCGCCTTAACCTTTTTACGGGAAAATAAGACCGTCCAGTTATTGAATCCGGGGGTGATTGCCGGAAAACGGGCAGTTTTGCTTGAATACTTAGGAATTGTAACGAATTATATTACGCAGCAGACCTGGAATAAGCATGAACATTATGGGACGGGAATGCGGGACTTAGAAATGGGCCTCATTAACTACGTCGCCTATAACTACTTTGCAACCCGGCTAAAGCATGGCATGCAAGTGTCCACGGTGTTCTTCTTGAACCGGAAGAATGAAACATCCTGGTTTAAGCATAAATAGGACGGAAGGGGGATCATACCGTGAATCAAGATGAGTTTTTCAGACTGGTGCGGGACCACTGGTGGAAATTTGCGACCCACGGATGGCAAAACTTGACCATGGGCGGTAAAGGTTCCGGAATTTTAGCCATTTCATTTGAAGAGGATGGTCGGTTATCATTTCCATCTAAGATGGGATTTTTACCCGAAATCAGGCGATGGGAATGGGATGTAGAAAGCCAGCAGGGTCGGCTGATAACTCAATCTGGCGCGGTGGATTCGATCATTATGGTACCCGTCTGGAAGGGCCAAAACCTGGTGATGACAATGGTTGGCCGTGATGATACATATGTCAGCTCTGCCGTCATGGAACCGAGTGCGGAAGGTCGGCTGTGGGCCCCTGATGCGTTGCTTAAAAATTCAATTGCGGTAACAGCAATTAAGATTCCCCTTCAAATTGTGGATTCATCGGCCTCGGACCTTGAATTTCAACAGTTAAAACATCAGGCGGTTGCGATGGGGTACGGTCTCAAACAATTGACGACTGATTTTAGCGATGCGCGGTTCTTTCATGAGGCCTACCAGCTCTTGATCGATCACCCGGAATACGACGAGGTGTGTCTATCCACTGCGAATTACCAACAAGATGAACCCTTTTTTGTCCATCGAAATGCTGATTTATTAACGTTTGTGATCGATCCAGATCGGCATAATTACCCTATTGCAATCATTGGTCACCGAAGTTTAGTGATTGATTTTCTCGGGGAGTTTGTCTACCAAGCGGCACTTAATGAAATTGATGATACAGATCGGACTTTAATGGCTATTATTCATGAAATTCAACAGCATTTTACCGGTCGAATGAATGAACAAGTCGGAATGTTAGTAAGGTAAGGGGATTTAACATGAATATGCACTCGATTTTTGAACTTTCACATGCACCCGTGTATTTTGAGGCTCATATGGCAGTTCAAAACGATATCTTCTTGGACTACCAAACCGTTCCGCTTGAACAGACAGATCAGGCAGTGACGGTACGAGAAAACATTGCGGCGTTTGCCTTAGAGGCCTCCCGCAACATGTTGCCGGTATATGTGAAAACAAATTTAAACGGAATTGCTGAATTACCGGGTCTATACGTCCAAAAGGGGCAATTAGTGGAGTCATCGTGGCGTAAATGGGAATGGGCTTATTGGTTTGTTGCCCAGCATCCCGAACTGCAGCACGTTGCCATTGTTGACTCAGGATCGGTCCGCTTAGTCAATGATCCCTTTGAACACCTTGACCCTAATCTCCTTTACGTGGCGGATCAACTTCAGTCAGTTGCAGATTTACCCGTCCAGACCGAATTGCCCGTGGAAATGCAGCAACGGCTGAGACAAATTTTGCAGCAACAGGCTTTATCGTCAGCACTGGTGGTAGGGGACCGGTCAGTGGTGTTTGAATTTTTAAGCCTGGTCATGCAGCTAAAATACCAGACTGATGGAACACTCCCGTTTGATCAAATTGTGTTTAACGACTTGATCCACCGATACTTTGCTGCTCGAACCATTCATGGTCGGTTAGTGTCCACCATCTGGGGATTTAACCAACTAGATTCGTCAGCATGGTTTAAGTGTGATTAGAGGTGAATGAATTGGATAATCAGCAAGTAAGTGAACAATTGGGTGGACATCATTGGCTTTTTAGGCAGAATGACGATCATTTTGTTCGCACAGGGAGCCAAGACGGAATCCTCGCCCTAATTTTTTTAGCATCGGGTGAACTGACGACGGAATCAATGATGTTGGAGCAACCCAAGATGACGAGCTGGCGTTATACGACTGAAAATCAAATTCAGTTGCTGAATTCAGAAAATGAAATCGTTATGCAGTTATCGCTGCCACAAGTCCAAGAACATCGCGTGGTGATGACGGTAAAGGATAGTTCGGATACTTTTTCATATGAACCCGTTATCGATGAGAATTTAAATCAGCGGGTGATTCGGCAACCGGAAGCCACGGATGAATTAGCTGGCCCGGTACTTCTGGATGTGAGTCAGCAGCCGAATGCCCGGCTGGAAAACTTTGCTGAGACGGCCCAGCTAACTTACCGGGCGTTAGATCTGGACTTAACCGTTAAAATTAGTTGGCAAAGCCTCTATACCTTTTTAATCGATCATCCAAATATGACGCAAGTTGTTATCGCTTTGGATGATTATCAAAATCTCTCCTTGCAATTAGATGCAATCGAAAAGAACACCCTCTATGTGGATGATGCACTGAGTATGATTGCTTTAACGGCTGATTCGGATAATTTGGTTCAACAATTAGATTTTAACCTCATGATTGGGTGGCGGCCTATGCTGCTGGAGTGGATTAGTACGTTGTTGGAACTTATCAATACCCGGAAAATTACTAGTCAGCAGCTCAATCAAGTAGCATACCAATATTTTCCTGATCGACTTTACCATGGTCGGCAGGTGACGGAAAAACCGGGAATTATTTCGCCAGAATCCTGGTTAAAAAAAGTTAATGAAGGGATATAAACATGAGAAGATGGGTTGCACGAGTTTTTGAACCAGACACGGTGAATGCACTAGCTAAATCGCGGAATGACTTTGCGGATAACGCACACGAAATGGGATACGAATATCTAAACCTTCAGCGGTACGACAGTAGTACTGAGGATGATGTTGCGATGGATGCCCGAATTGATGGGATGACTAGCGGGATCTATAACGGAGATATATTGGTCTACCAATATCCTACATATAGCGGCACAAGATTTGACTTTGAGTTTGCTCGGCGCTTAAAGGGTCGGGGTGTTCATATTATTATGATGGTCCATGATTTTGAAATTTTACGGTTTGGGGATAAAGGCTACGATGAAATCGGGTATTACAACTCGGCGGACGTAGTGATCGCGGCCAATGCCCCTCAACGGGATAAGATGCGGGAAATGGGGGTTACCAAACCGATTGTCCTTCATCGCTGTTGGGATTATCTCTCGGAAACGCCAGTCCACGAGGAACCTTTGACACGGGACGTGGTGATGGCGGGATCCTTTATCAAATCGGATCTCTTGAGCACGTGGAATCAGGAGATGACCCTGATTGCTTATGGAGAACGGCGGGACTATAACGACGATTCTGAAATTAGTGAAAATGTTGAATACCGAGGAGTTTTTAAGGAGCCGGAAGTGATGCGCCGGTTGCCGAGCTGCTTTGGGTTAGCTTGGGATACTGGTGATATGTATGGTGAGTATACCCGGTATAACAATCCCTATAAGGTCGGAATGTATCTGGCCCGTGGGCTGCCCGTGATTGCATGGCGTGAATCCGCCATTGCTAAGCTGCTCACTGAAAATGGCATTGGGTTTGGAATTAATTCGTTGGATGAAATTAAGCCGTTACTTCAAGGAATTAATGATGATGAGCTCCGGGACTTGCAAAAACGGGTCCAAAATTTTGCTCAGCTGCTTCGGACGGGCTACTTTACGAAGCGGTTATTGTTGGAATCTGAGGCGATTATCCGGACAGGTGGGCTTCACGTCGAAGAATAAGGCGGTTGAAATTATTTGGGAGGCATTTCTGTGACAGTTTTTGATAGTATGAAATTACATAAATACCGGCGGATTGCCAACCGAATTGAAAAATTGGCCCCGAAATATCAAGCGATGTCCGACGAAGACCTGCAGGCTCAAACCCAGTACTTTCGCAATGAAATACAAAAGGGACGCTCCTTAACGGCGCTAATGCCCGAAGCCTTTGCCGCCATTTGCGAAGCCGACTTTCGGGTATTGGGATTGCGGCCCTACTACGAACAAATTTTAGGCGGGATTGTGCTTCATATTGGAAGTATCGCAGAAATGAAGACCGGGGAAGGGAAGACCCTGACGGCAACGATGCCGATGTATTTGAACGGGCTGACTGGTCCCGGCAACTTCTTAATTACCGCTAACGAATACCTAGCGCGGCGGGATGCCGAAGATATCGGCCGCGTGTACGAATGGATGGGATTGACCGTTGCGAGTGGCGTCCCGGAAATGGGACAGGAAAATGCGGAAAGCGAAAAGAAGCGGATTTATGATAGCGACATTGTTTACACGACGAATAGTGCGATTGGGTTTGACTACCTGCTAGACAACTTAGCCGCTTCCCGTGAAAAACAGTACTTACACCAATTTGGGTTTGCGTTAATTGACGAAATTGATGCCATTCTATTAGATATGGCAGCTACACCATTAGTGATTTCTGGCTCCCCCCGAGTGAAATCTGATTTATTTGTTACAACCGATCAATTTGTTAAATTACTGACCAAAAAGGTGGATTATCAACTCAGTGACGATATGCAGAACGTCTGGTACACGGAAGAAGGCTTAAAACATGCTGAACATTACTTCGGGATAGATAACGTGTTGTCCGAGGAGTGGCATGATCTTTACCGGCACTTAGAAATCGCCCTCAAAGCGAACTTTCTGTATCTAAAGGGGCGCGACTATGTGGTATCTGATAAGGAAGTCGTCTTGCTTGATCGTACCAACGGTCGTCTAATGACCGGGACCAAACTCCAATCTGGGATGCACCAAGGGCTGGAAGCCAAGGAAGGGGTTAACGTTTCGGTTGAAACCCGGGCGATGGCTTCCATTACTTATCAAAACCTGTTCCGGATGTTCCATAAATTAAGCGGAATGTCAGGAACCGCTAAGACGGATGCCGCTGAATTTGCGGAAACCTATAACTTAGATACCTTTGTAATTCCAACGCATAAACCAACGATTCGGGATGATTTAAAGGACCAGTTGTTTGTCTCTAACGAGGAAAAAATTGAAGCGTCCGTCGATGTGGTGAAAAAGGCGTATGAAGCTGGTCGGCCCATCTTAATTGAGACGGGGTCCATTACGATGTCTGAACTTTACTCCCGCGTTCTAATTCGGGAGGGGATTCCCCATAACCTGCTGAATGCTGGGAGTGCTGCGAAGGAAGCTCGAATTGTTGCGGAAGCAGGGCAAAAAAAGGTGGTTACTGTAGCAACGTCCATGGCTGGTCGGGGAACCGATATTAAGCTGGGTGAAGGCGTTGAGGAACTGGGCGGACTCTTCATCTTAGGAACGGAACGGATGGAAAGTGCCCGAATTGATAATCAGCTTCGGGGACGGGCAGGCCGTCAAGGTTCGCCAGGGGAAAGTATTTTCTATGTCTCATTAGAAGATGACGTGGTCATTCGACACGCCCCTAAGCGAATTCGGCTTATGTGGCAGCAGCTGCGTCGATCTCAGCGAGATGGCAAACGACCATTAGGGAATCCCTTAACGCAACGGAGCGCCAAACGGATTATCAATTCGGCTCAGAAAAGTGCGGAAAATAGCAAGCGGTCAGGCCGCCGGAATACGTTGGAATACGATGAAATTATGCGGATTCAGCGGAATATGATTTATGACACCCGGAATGAAATTATGGATCAGACGGATCTATCTGAGTTAACCCAAACAACCATCCGGCATGCTATCGATAGTTTTTTCATCGAGCATCCCAAGCCGACACCGGGAGACCTAGTGGATTTTATTGATAATAATGTTGAACAATTGTCAGACCTGCAGCTTGATGCCTCATTACCGGTTCGCGAGTTGAAGCAACAGTTATTTGACAAGGCGTGGAACGATCTGTTGGCCCGACAAGGTGAATTTGAGGAGCATGATCAGTTCCTCTACTTTGTGAAAGTAGCCTTTATCAAGGCCATTGATGCAAGCTGGATTGAACAGGTGGATAATTTGCAGCAATTGAAGACGGTGACGGGCGAACGCTCATCGGCTGGTCATGAACCGTTATATGAATACCAAAAGGAAGCTCGGCAGTCGTTTCGAATCATGCGACAGAATATGTGGGAAACGGTTCTTCGCAATTTGATGTTGTCTAAGTTGTATCGGCAAAAAGACGGCACGGTTAAAATGAATTTCCCATAAAGATTCGGAGGGTGAAATAAGGCGATTATGAAAAATAAAGAACTATTGAAAAAAATTGGTTGGACTATTTTCATCCTGATTGTGATGGAGATTGGTCGTAACATTTATCTGCCGGGCGTTAATATTGATAACGCCATTGCACTTAAAAATAATAACTTCGCCGTTCACTTTCTCTCCGCATCTATCGGTGGACAGCTGACGGTTCCAACCCTCCTATCGTTGGGGTTAGGTCCCTACATGTCAGCTATGATTCTGTGGCAGGCCTTTACCCTGTTAGCGGGGCGGGCATTAGACCGCTTATCAGCCGCCCAAATGGGGTTTGCCCAGAATTGTTTTACCCTCCTTTTTGCGGGGGTGCAGGCGGTGGAGTTGGTCATCTCAATGAAAAGTATGAAGGGGGTTATTCCACCGACCATTTACTCCCGCTACTTTTGGATTTACGTTGTGATTTTAGTGGCGGGTTCCATGTTGTCCTCTTGGTTAGCTAACTGTATTACGGATTTAGGGGTCGGCGGAGCAACCGTGATGATTTTACCGGGATTCGTCCAGAACTTACCGGCATCCCTAGGGAGTATGCCCGGAACATCGGCAAATTACTTTTTAGAGATGCCCCACGTAATTTGGTTTGCTTTAGGAACCTTAATTTTCATTGCATTACTGATATACCTGAACTTAGCGGAATACCGAATTCCCGTTGAACGGACTGGAATTGATACTAAGGTAGCGGATTCTTACATTCCACTCAAATTGTTGCCATCCGGTGCGATGCCATTTATGTTTGCGATGTCGGTCTTTAATATTCCAAAGTACTTCTTTAACGCAGATGATCACCCGATCTTAGCCGATTTGTTCTCATTTAGTACGATTCCGGGGATTGGCATGTACTGTTTAATTGTCATTCTGCTGGGTTACGGATTTAGCTTTCTCTACTTTAATCCGGTGGAAATTGCTAGAAATTTGCAAAAGTCCGGGGACTACATCTATAACATTACGCCTGGAGTGCCAACGGAAAAATACATAACCAGTAAGTTTCTGGGAATGATTTTTATCAATAACAGTTTCTTAGTTTTAGTTGCTGCAACCCCGTTATTAATCGGGTTAGCCTACCCAGTGTATGCCAACTTGGCGTTTTACGTGGGGATGCTCATGATTGTCGTCTTAATTTTCGACAATATTATTCGAGAGTTTTTTGCTTATTACTATAAGAACCAGTATCGATTGTTCTAGAAGGGAGGTCAGCCCATGTTATATCTTGTGCCCGATTGGTCGGCCAATAATCAATTAGAATATGATCCAATTATGAATTATGCCTGGATGCTCACACAGCAGCATGAGCCCTTCCGGCTATTGATTTTACAATCGATTCCGCAGCTGCGGTATTTGTTGCATCAGTATGATCTGACGGAAACACCGTTAGTGAACATGTTTGATGTTATTCAGCAGGTAACTCGTACCGCGGGTTTGCCATATAACGTGGATGATTTAAATTGGCCGGCTGATACTCAAGAAGTGTATACGGCACAAAATGTCCTGCAATTGAAAAACGATCAGATTCAAGCCATTGCCAGTGTGGGAGACTCAGGCCAACTTTCCGTGGTTGAGCATCTAGTTGCTGGTCAGGCTGCTAAAATCGAATTGTTTGATGATCGGGGCTTTAAATCGAACGAAAAAATGGTTGATACCTACGGAAATATTACAGAACAACGATGGTACAACGATAACGGCCGATTATTATATCACGTAGATGAAAAGGGCGAAGTAGACGTTTTAGCGCCCAAAGACCCGGCCGCAAAAACCCACTACGCAAGCTTAGATGATCTCCTGATTGATGCCACGTTGCGCCGGATTGACCCGGAAGATCGGTTTATCATGAGTGACAGTCTAAATTTAAAACCCATCGCCCAAGGGTTAATGAAGGATCATCAAGTGGCTCTCTCCGTGGGACAGGAATTAACGGCTGATTTCTTGGATTTTCCGATCTTAATTGCGCCGTCGGATGCCATCAAGGATCGCTGGATCCGGTTCTCCAAGCGGCAACGAATGTTTGCTCCCGAACTGAATATTGCGCCAATCTCCCCTTATCCGGCTGAGTTAAGCTTTGGGATGAGTAATGACGAGGCTCAAATGATTATTGACTGGCACGTGGGGGACGAAAATAGTGAACGGGTCACGGAAATTGCCGGTTATCTCGCTAACTGGTTGGTCAATAACGAAGATTGGGCGATTCTAGCTGACTTTGATAATTGGGATAAGGTTCACTTTGTAGAAGACGTATTAAAGGGGATTGCGAAATCGGTATTTCATATTGATCCAGATTCTAAGGAGGCCCGCCAATTACAGGACTTTTTGGAGCGTCAGCGGCTTCACCGAATCTACAAAGCGGATATGCTGATGTATGCTCACCTTCGAACCCTGCCTAATTGGGATCAGCTAAATGGTTATGCTCAATTATTTGAGCGATTTAATTGGGTGGTGGGGCCGAGTCAGAGCGACTACGTTAAGAACTTGCATGCGGCCCGTATTTTACTCGATTTGAGTGCCAAAACGAATTTGTTTTTACAGGTGGAAGCAATTAGTGTGGGGATTCCTCAAATTGTTCAACATGGAAATGGCTATGTTGTAAAGCAAAATGGGGCCATCAGAGAGTCACCGGCGGACTTAAAGCCCGTTCTTGATCGGTTTTTAAATCACCTTAACGACTGGAATATCAGCTTAATTGCTAACGTCCGGTTAACGAACGAAAACTTGGTGGAGGATCAAGTAGCGAAATTAAAGGAGGTATGGACGTATGGCGATCATCACTAGTGTGGTACAAATGGGTGGAGCAAAGCTAGATTTAGCGCCCTATTTAGATCCCGATCTCTTTACGTATGACTATATTACCTTCGCTGATGCAGATCATCCGACGTATGAAGAGGCTCAACTCGATCCCTTAACGCAGGAGTACAACACGCTGGAGGCCTTTCCGGACGGACAAATCTATCCTAGGTTGACGTTTGCGGTCTGCTTTGTCCCAAAGGATTCTGAACTTTGGATGGATGCCAACATGTTAGATCAGCTTCCGGCCCATACCTTGATTTACCAGTCGCCCCTAGCCGGCGACTTGAATGATGACCAACTGAAAATTTTTGAGTTGAAGGGCGCTCATTTAGTGGCACCCGATATTACCCCAGCTGAGCTCGGCAAGTTAATTAATGACAATTTTTTGGGTGGTCAGTATGGGGATCATTTAGCTCTGAATAGCGTCAAAATCAACCCCAGATTTAAGGGGGACTTTCACCAAGATGGCCACCATTCATTAGAATTTGACGGTAATTACGGCACCGAGTTGACCCAGTTAGTGGAGTGGAAGGAAACTTTTGCAACCCATGACCAGCGGACCCAAAAATTTTACCCCGAAATTGCAACGTCAGACGGTGTCGAAGTCGAATTTCAAGTGACACTAGTGCCGTTATCGGGACCTAGTGAAACCCATACGTTTCGGCGGGATGATCCGGATGACTTATTGACGTTTGCGAGTCCAAAAGAGGATAGCTTTATTTACCTGACAATGTTAGCGAAGGGAACGGGACACATCTCCCTAGGATCCGTCCATTTTCGTATGGACCGGGGCCCATATGGTGAGTTTTTTGTTGGTGGGGAAACTCACGCTGATCCAACCCATCGGGGGGAAGAATTTGTGACCTACTTCAATCCCGGGGACATGAAGCCGCCGCTAAATGTCTACTTCGCTGGGTACCGGCAGGAGGGGTTTGAGGGCTTCTTCATGATGAATAGCTTCAAATCACCCTACCTGCTTTTTGATGATCCCCGTCTTGAGGGTGGCGAGTTTTACTTAGGGTCAGAGGAATATGAAAAGGCAATTATTACAGTCATTCAGGATACTTTAGACAAGCTGGGGTTTGCGCCTGACGATCTGATTATGTCCGGTACGTCTTTAGGCGCATTTACTGCGTTATATTATGGTGCCCGACTTAATCCCCGGGCCATTATTGTCTCTAAGCCCCTAACTAATATCGGCTCGATTGCGCGCAACGAACGGGTTAAACGGCCGGTTCGAGAGTTCGCAACGTCACTCGATATGATGATTAGCTTAGGCAGGACCAATACGGTCGCTGGGGTAGATAATTTGAATGACCGGTTTTGGTCCGTCTTTAACCAGGGTCACTTTGAAAACACCATCTTTGCCGTGGGCTACATGATGCAGGACGATTACGACGGTGAGGCCTTTAGTCAGCTGCAAGCAAACCTGCGAGGCCGGTACCCTGGCGTTCGGCTTTTGCATAAGGGATTTATCGGGAGGCAGACCGATCAGGCTGGCGATGTGAACCAGTATTTCCGGGCTTGCTACCGGTTGATCTTAAAGCAGGAATTTGGACGATAGGAGGAAGTTAGCATGCACGATTTAGTTATCTTAACCTGGCCGCGGGAATTAAATATGACCAATAACTTTGGGGCCATTGTTGACTACCGGCTATCGGGCCAGGTTGATTATTCGGCTCCGATGCTACCGCCAGGGCTAGCCCTCCATAGTTGGGAATCGAAGCCCTTCTTTCCGGCAAACCGACAGTCGCCCAGCCTGCCTATCTTACGGCATAACCAACAGTATCATTTTCAATTTATCGGCTCAGTCACGCCGCATGATGGTATTTACTTTCAGATTACCTACACGGATCATCTGGGGGACAGAGAAAGCGTGGATACGTTCAAGGGAGTAGAAGGTAACTTTACGTTGCCTAAGAAGGCAGCCGACTACACCATTGGATTAATGAATATTGATCATGAAAAATTAGTCTTTCAAGGATTAGTGATTAATGCCGTTGAGCCTGCCAATGACGTGGATTTTTTCTGCAATATGGCACAACGAATTTACTTAGTTGCGCCAAAGAAAATTAATCGATCGGGGTACCAGATTATCTTTCAAAAGCAGCAGCGCAACGGGGTTATGCTGGCCATGAAGGTGAAGGTTCCAACATATTATATAACCGTGGATGACTACTTAGATGATTCAACTAGCCTCTACCAAAAGGTTTCGTTAGTGATTGGGGATATTCGCAAGCGGCTGCCTGGTCGGCCAATCCAGGAACTGCTCCAACAGGTTGAGATGAGTCATCTCCCCGTTGAAGTAAGTCCAACTACCCTTCAACAGAGATTAATTGAGGATAATCCAAAATCCCGGCAGAACTTACTAAAACCCGTGTCGCTGCAGACGATAGACCAAGAAGGAGTGAGTGAAGAATGAATTTTTTTGTTAACCGAACTATGGGGATTGGCAATTCAGGTGTGGAACATGCCGAATTTTATCGTGCTAAACTCTTTGACGCTAAAAAAATCCCGTATAAGTATGTCTTTGTTGAAATGACAAAGAATTTGCATGAAGCAATGGATCACTGGAATATTCGGCCAGAACAGGTTATTAATATGTGGGAGTATTTTGTTTTTGGTGAATCATACTTAGATGATGGTGCTCCCCAAATTATGAAGGCTAAGGAAGAGGTCATTCTTGATTCAACTAATACTCAGCACCGGGTTGACAATGTCACTTCATCTGGAATCCGAATTGAACGGCATATGGTAAAGTACCCGAATGACGAGCCCGGTAAGGATAATCTTTTGGTTAGCATTTCTCGGGTCCAAGTCTTTAACGCCCAAACGGATGAAATGAAAGTCGAATACGAATATACCTTAGATCCCCGGCGTGGTCGAATTTTACATAATGTTCACCTGTATAACTTTGATGAATCTGGGGATCAATTATTCTTTCCCAACGAAGTGCAGCTGCAACGATTCTTCTTTCAACGGTTAGTGGCCCACTTTGGGACACCGGCGAACTTCATGCTTGACCGAGGTGAAGAATCTGAGGCCGCTTTGCTATATCACAAGCCTAAGGGGGTTCATGTGATGGAAGTCATCCATGCTGATCATTTATCAGATCGGAAAATTCCAACGGATCCCTTATGGAATAACCACTACGAATACTCGTTGACCCACTTAGATGAAATTGACCGGTTAGTGGTAGCCACAGAAATGCAGCGCCAAGACTTATTGAAGGATTTTCCTGAAAGTGATCAGAAAATTACCGCAATTCCAGTGGGCGGGGTCCGAAATCAGGATGTTACCGGTGGAAAAGAAAAGAAGTTAGAGGGTGCCTTCAAGCTGGTCACGGTATCCCGGTTAGCCGATGAGAAACACATTGATATTGCTATTAAGGCGGTTGCAGAGGCTAAGAAGTCCATTGATGTTTCACTTGATATCTACGGCCAGGGCAGCCAATTAGGCAAGCTCACCCAAACGATTAAGGATTTAGATGCCGAAGATTACATTCACTTAATGGGGCACACCAACCATCCAAACGAAATTTACCCGCAGTACGATGCCTTTATTTCAGCGTCATTCTCAGAAGGATTCGGTCTAACTTACATCGAAGCGTTAAATGCCGACCTGCCTGTAATTACTTTTGACGCTCGATTTGGGGCACTTGAGTTAATTCACGAGGATGAAAATGGGGTTCTAGTCGACTTTAAGCGGGACGACCAAGATTACGATGTTGCCGAGTTAGCCAAGGGGATCATTAAAGCCCACGACAACTATACGGAACTTCAAAAGCATACGCGTCAGTCAACCGCAAATTACCAAGATCATGTCATTGCTGATAAATGGGAGGCGCTGATCAATGGACTATGAGTTAGTACGTTTAATTCAACCAGATACTGATAATTGGAAGCACCAGCAAGAACGGCTGCAAAAGCCTAAGACCCGGGTTCTGTCATTAGCACCGACCCCTAACTTTTCTGGTCTGCTTCAAAGTCAACACGTAAAGGGCATTAACGTGATTGATGTGGTCACTAAGCGGACGTACGATCCCGATACCACATTATTTTTCAACCGCATTCCAACGGTAAAAGGGTCTGAGATTTTCATGAATGGCGATCGGTCGATCTCAATTATTAAGGACGGTGTTGAGATCGGTACCGTTCAGCTTTACGGGGGAACCCGGCGGCACGTGAAGAGCGTAACCTATTATAATCCGGATAAAACCCGGGACTTTATTGAGGAATACGCTACGGATGGCAATCTATTCTCACGAATTTGGTACAGTCGGGATAAAGCAGAACGAATTGATTTTATGAATAACAGCGGTAAACCCGTGCTTCGGTTCTACTTTTACGAGGGACTCATTAATCTGGTCACTGTGGAAAGCCCTGTTACCCACCGGGTTTTAAACCGGTACGACACTTTGAATGATTTTTACATTGATCAGGTCGCAAAGATTGTTAAAAAGACGGATAACGTTAATATTTCTTACTTGGGAGTTGAACTAACGGCACTGCAGCAAGCCGCTTCAACGAACTCCTATTACTTGGATGAGAGCCCGCTAGACGATAATAACCAGGTGAAGGGGTACCTACTAAACATCTTAACGGATGAGAATAAAACGATTAGTAAAGTCTATATGGACGAAGGAGCTTATAATCAACTGGCCTTCCAAAACATTCCGCTAGATAAGGCCGAAGTATTGGATAGCCAGACCGACTAGAAGGCGATGAAATGAGCGGAAAAAAAGACTTAGATAAAGATATCGAAAAACGCTTTAAAAAAGAAGAAGACAAATTGTTTATGCCGCAGGAAGAGGAAAATCCCTATAAGCATATTCAAATGACCGTTTCGATTGTGATGGCACTCGTCGTGCTGGCAGGATTTATCTTTGGTCTAATGTCCGTAATGGGATGGGGGTAGTTAATGTGATCAGTCTTGGGGTTAATCGGATGATAGCTGAATTTTATGCATCGGAGAACTTCCCGATGACGGTGACATTTGCTGTCGGGATTGATAGAGAACGACTAGATAACGTCCGAAAAGCCAAAAACATTCCGGTCCGGGTCATTGAAGAACAGATTCAGCTTAGTAAAACCCGGTATTACCGCTGGCTAAACTATGAGATTGACCTGCCAGCTGAGTACGTCTTCGGGATGAAGAAGATGTTCGGTATCTCTAATGATGAATTCTGGGACTTTCTTGAACCCGGCACCAGTGAACCCATCCAAGCATTAAGCTTATTGGATTACTGGGAGGGGAAGGGAAAACTCTCCGATCACAAGCGGCAACTAGATCACGAACTCCAAAAACATGATGAGACTGAGGGCAAGGCTAATCCATACCGTAACGTCCGGTTGCTGTATCAGCTCTACCAAAAAAGACATCTCCATCAAGATTACAGTGTTGAGTTAAGCCGATTGACGGATGAAGAAAATGAGATTCAGAATCTGACGCTTTTTGACGTAATTTTGACCGTCATTTTACTTCAGATCCATACGGAACTAAGCGACCTCAGCCTTTTTCCGGATACTTCTGACTTAGAACTATGGTTGATTCGTCATGTGGTCACTGAGAAGCACAGTATGCGGGAAGCCCTCATCGGATTTACCATTGACCTTGCCTATACCCTGGAGGCTAACCGGCGCACACGACGGGCAGTCCACTTATTAGGCAGTCTTATGAGTGTGCTAGCAGAAGCTCATTATTTAACAACCTATACGAATCAAATTATTGACACCCTGTTAGCCAGCTTTCACGCTGAGAATGGCGAGGAGTCTGACCGCGTCCGGCAAAATTTGTGGGGTTATATTGAACGGTATCAAGATGTGATTCCCGAGGGTGAGACTGCCTATTGGCAAACTCAATTAAGCTAATATTCAACTGAATGATTCAAATTAAATAACCGACTGTCCCGCATTTAGGACAGTCGGTTATTCGTGTCTTAATGCCGGTACAATTTTAAAATCTTCGATAAAACACACTATGAACAATACATTGGATGAGGTAACCTAGTATAGGTTGAAGTAGCACAATCACGATGATTTAAGCTGCTTTTAATTAAAGTTTACACTGATGATTAAGGGTTTAAACTTTAATGACCATAAAAGATTTCATAAGGAGGATTTTAAGACATTGGGACATAAGAATATACGTCATTACCGGAGTCTTTTCCGTAATAATGCCCAAGAGCATTATAAAATGTATAAAGACGGGAAAAATTGGGTATATGCCGGAATTGCGATGTTTGGGGGCTTAATGGGGGCTCTGGGCGGAGTAACGACTTCAGCGAAAGCCGCTTCGTCTACCACATCCTCAAATTCATCGTCAGATGCTTCAAACGCTAGTAAAGAGGTCACCAGTAAAGTACTGGCGAACCAGCAGTCCACTAGTATTCCAGCTACATCAACCACCGACAGTTCAGCAAGTACTAAGAGTACTGCTTCGTCTACTACGAGTTCATCCGCTAGTTCGACGAGTAAGTCCTCGGCACTTAAGACCTCGGCCTCATCTGCTTCGTCTGATTCAACTAAGACTAGCAAGGCGAAAGCCACGAGTTCAGCCGCAACCTCGAGTTCGGCTTCTTCATCAAGCAGCTCCAGTGCAAAATCAGCCAGCAGCTCAGCAAAGTCTTCTAGCAGTTCATCGAAGACTAGCAGCGGTGCCGCAAAGTCTTCGGCAAGCAAGACCTCTAGCAGTTCAGCTAAGTCCAGTGCTGCTAAATCTAGCTCAACCCAGACAAGCAGCTCTAGTGCTAGCTCAGCTCTGAAGTCTTCGGCTACCAGCCAAAGTTCAAGTTCTAACAAGAACCCGCAGAGTGATTTATCATCTTACTTAAACTCCGGGGAATCCGCAGGAGTTAACGGAAATGCCTTAACCGTTAGCCGGGATGATTCGACATCGCCACGGACTTCACTGATTAATGCGATTTCTAGTTACGGGACGGACAACGGTGTGGTCGCTAAGTTCACGAACGACAAGTCCAGTGCTGCTAGCGACGCTGACTCTGCTCAAGCAGCTGACAACGCAACAAGCGCTATTAGTGCGAGTTCAGATGCTACAAAGACGGCTACTACTTCAAGTGCTAGCTCTAAAGCAGCTAGCAGTGCCGCATCAAGCACCTCGAATGCCAGCTCAAGTGCTGAAAGTAGTGCGACGACATCATCGAGTGCCAGCTCAAGCGCTGAAAGCAACGCGACGAACTCTTCCAGCGCCAGCTCAAGTGCTGAAAGTAACGCTACGACGTCTTCGAGTGCCAGCTCAAGTGCTGAAAGCAGCGCTGCAACACCATCTAGTTCTAGTTCAGCTACCAGCAGCAGTGCTGTAAAGCCAGGCTCAAGCAGTAGTGATTCCTCAGCTGCTTCGAAGCCAAAGTCAGATGCTAAGTCCTCATCAGCTACTGACCAAACGGCTAAGAAGACAACCAGTAAGAGTAAAACTAAGAGTAAGGCTAAGGCTGCTGGTGGATCAGTTACGGTTACTGCTAATGTGAGCGATGGGACGCAGTTTACCTACACGGTTAATGGTGGAAAGGCCCAAAATGGGACTTATGGTCAAGCAATCACCGGCTTAAATGTGGGTGATCGGTTAACCGTTATTCCATCAAAGGATACTGCAAATAAAAATATTAATTCTGCGCCAGCTGCTCAGACTGTTGTTGTGGGTAGTGATAACCAAACGGTGAACGCTTGGTATACCTCCAACGATCCGGCCATTGATAAAACGGGATGGTCGCAGGTCGAAAATGGTGGCCTAGGTTATCTGTATGTCAATAATAGCACTGGAAAAATTAACTCTAACAGTACTATTAAAGTTGTATGGAACGCTCCTTATAGTGATCCCAATACTTATGTCCGATATTTCTTATCGTACACCAGTAACGGTAGTACCTTTACCATGTTAGCTTCTGATCTTAATAAATCGACGTTAACGTTTAAAGGTTCTGACTTCTTTAAATTTGCGGATACTATTAATAAAAATAGTATCAATGGGTATATATATATTACCCCAAGCAAGTCTAATACATTTAATCCATCGAGTTTGGGGTCTTCTCTTGGAATTAAAATGTCAGATCTGATTAGCGACTCCCAAATTAACGTACACTACGTTGACGTTCAAAACGATTGGGATGGCACCTTTGATCCTGATGACTATGCCAACGCTCCAGAGTTAACAGGGGACAACTTTACAACTTCTGGTAATGCTAGCGATACACTTACCATTCCAGGAATTCCCGAGTATTACATTCAAGTCGGGGGGCAGGGCGCAACCGTCTTTGTCGATGGTGAAACAGGGGATTACTATATTTACTTGATCCATGATATTGAAACAGTCCATATTGATACCACGGAAACCATTACTTATACGGATGAAAATGGTAATGAGGTTTCTAAAACCGTTACAAATGGGACAACTTGGACGGGTCAAGTTGATTTAACCACTGGTGATCACACAACGACTGGATCGGATCTTGCAGCCGCAGGCCTAGTTGCAGAAGATGGAACAACCACAACAGGAGTATACACAGCTGATACGCCATATCCAGAGGTAACTTCACCTGATGTACCGGGTTATGTATTGGTTGACCCAAGTCAAAAGGTAATTGCTGAAGGAGACTCGACTTCAACAACTGTCCCAACTGATAAGAATATTAATGTTAAGTATGAGAAGGATCCAAACTCAAGTAGTGAGTCAGGCAGCGATTCAACTAGTCAAAGTCAATCTGATTCTGACTCAACAAGTCAAAGTCAATCCGATTCGCAATCAACTAGTCAAAGTCAATCCGATTCTGACTCAACAAGTCAGAGTCAATCC
>NZ_QCXQ01000028.1 GCF_003124125.1 Levilactobacillus bambusae | reverse complement strand
TCACAACGTAAAACTGTTGTAGCACTTGGACTTGGCAAATTGAACAGCTCTGTTATTAAAGAAGATAACGCTGCTATCCGTGGTATGATCACAGCAGTATCTCACTTAGTAACAGTTGAAGAAGTAAACTAATGAAGTTTTAGGGGATGTGCACTGTACCATCCCCTAAAACTAGATATAGTCATCTATGATGACATCGTATAGGCGAGTTGATGGGGGAGACAACCTTTTCTCCCTTATCGGCGCTAGCATTTTACAAAAGAGGAGAAAATAAAAATGAAACTTCATGAATTGAAACCTGCAGAAGGTTCTCGTAAAGTACGTAACCGCGTTGGTCGTGGTACTTCATCAGGTAACGGTAAAACATCTGGTCGTGGTCAAAAAGGTCAAAAAGCTCGTAGCGGTGGCGGAGTTCGCCTTGGTTTTGAAGGTGGACAAACTCCATTGTTCCGTCGTCTTCCAAAACGTGGATTCACTAACATCAACGCTAAAGAATACGCAATTGTGAACCTTGACCAATTGAACGTCTTTGAAGATGGTGCTGAAGTAACTCCAGTTGTTCTTATCGAAGCAGGAATTGTTAAAGCTGAAAAGTCAGGTATTAAAATTCTTGGTAACGGTGAGTTGACTAAGAAATTGACTGTGAAAGCAGCTAAATTCTCTAAATCAGCTGAAGAAGCTATCACTGCTAAAGGTGGTTCAGTAGAAGTCATCTAAGAGAGGTGACCTATGTTTTTTAAATTATTAAGAGAAGCTCTTAAAGTCAAGCAGGTTCGATCAAAAATTTTATTTACAATTTTTATCGTTTTGGTCTTTCGTATCGGAACTAGCATTACAGTTCCTGGTGTGAATGCCAATAGCTTGAATGCTTTAAGTGGATTATCCTTCTTAAACATGTTGAGCTTGGTGTCGGGGAATGCCCTAAAAAACTTTTCGATTTTTGCCCTAGGAGTTAGTCCCTATATCACCGCTTCTATTGTTGTCCAACTCTTGCAAATGGATATTTTACCCAAGTTTGTAGAGTGGGGTAAACAAGGGGAAGTAGGTCGAAGAAAATTGAATCAAGCTACTCGTTATATTGCTCTAGTTCTCGCTTTTGTGCAATCTATCGGGATTACAGCTGGTTTTAATACCTTGGCTGGAGCTCAATTGATTAAAACTGCTTTAACTCCACAAGTTTTTCTGACG
>NZ_QCXQ01000027.1 GCF_003124125.1 Levilactobacillus bambusae | reverse complement strand
ACAGAGGAAGAGTTGGAACTCATTCGTGATAATACGGTGGACTTCCTTGGTGTGAACTACTATCAACCTTTGCGTGTTATGGCTCCTCGATTTGCTAAGCATCCAGATAGTCCACTCTTACCAGAACATTTTTACGAGCCTTATGTGATGCCTGGACGTAAAATCAATTCTCACCGTGGTTGGGAGATTTATGAGCAAGGGATTTATGACATCGCCCAAAATATCAAGGAAAATTATGGCAATATTGAATGGATGTTGACTGAGAATGGTATGGGTGTTGAAGGGGAAGAAAAATTCCGTCAAGATGGAATGATTCAAGATGATTACCGTATTGACTTTGTAAAAGGTCATCTTCGTGAACTTCACCGTGCCATTGAAGATGGTGCCAACTGTAAGGGCTACTTGATTTGGACCTTTATTGACTGCTGGTCATGGCTCAACAGCTATAAAAATCGCTATGGTTTGGTCGAATTAGATTTGGAAACGCAAGAACGTCGTCTGAAGAAATCAGGCCACTGGTTCAAAGAATTAAGCGATAATAATGGATTTTAAAAAGGACTCTGACTGATTATCCCAATCGGTCAGAGTTTTTTGCTTACAGGAGCTTAATTTGAACTATACCAATTTTTACTCTTGACAAGTGAAAGAAACAAGTATATACTGTTTTTGCTGATTCTATAAAAGATGAATTAGACTATACCAATTTTAAGGAGAAAGCACAGCTTGCCTGTGTCGTATATACTATGTGTGGAATTGTTGGTGTTGTTGGAAACACAAATGCAACTGATATTTTGATTCAAGGGCTTGAAAAGCTTGAATACCGTGGCTATGATTCTGCGGGAATTTTTGTCCTAGATGGTGCTGATAACCATTTGGTGAAGGCTGTTGGTCGTATCGCAGAATTGTCTGCCAAGACAGCTGGTGTTGAGGGAACAACTGGTATCGGACATACTCGTTGGGCAACTCATGGGAAACCAACGGAAGACAATGCTCACCCACACCGCTCTGAGACAGAACGTTTTGTCTTGGTTCACAATGGGGTGATTGAAAACTAC
>NZ_QCXQ01000026.1 GCF_003124125.1 Levilactobacillus bambusae | reverse complement strand
TATAATATTTGTAGTGGGTAACCCCCCTATGGATATTATGGAGCCTATTTTGTGTAGAAAAAAAGTCCCATATGACCTATAATGAAAAGCGACAAAACAACTCATTAGAAAGAATCATATGGAACAATTACATTTTATCACAAAATTACTAGACATTAAAGACCCTAATATCCAGATTTTAGACATCATCAATAAGGATACACACAAGGAAATCATCGCCAAACTGGACTACGACGCCCCATCTTGCCCTGAGTGCGGAAGTCAAATGAAGAAATATGACTTTCAAAAACCGTCTAAGATCCCTTACCTCGAAACAACTGGTATGCCTTCTAGAATTCTCCTTAGAAAACGCCGTTTCAAGTGCTATCACTGTTCAAAAATGATGGTTGCTGAGACTTCTATCGTCAAGAAAAATCACCAAATCCCTCGTATCATCAACCAAAAGATTGCTCAAAAGTTAATTGAAAAGATTTCTATGACTGATATTGCCCATCAGCTGGCCATTTCAACTTCAACTGTCATTCGAAAGCTCAATGACTTCCACTTTGAGCATGATTTTTCTTGTCTTCCTGAGATTATGTCTTGGGACGTTGAAACAGTCCGGGGAGTGACTGTTTCAATCGGGAGATGGAGATGAGCTTTATTGCGCAAGATTTTGAAAAGCTCGATATCATCACTGTTCTTGAAGGTAGAACACAAGCTGTCATCCGAGATCACTTTCTTCGCTATGATAGAGCCGTCCGATGTCGCGTCAAAATCATTACTATGGATATGTTTAGCCCTTACTATGACTTGGCTAAACAGCTTCGCTTTCAAATTTCTAGGCTCAGGCTGAAACAGTCTCCTAGACTGTTTCACTCCCGAATGCTAAAATCGTTCTTGATCGCTTTCACATTGTACAACATCTTAGCCGTGCTATGAGTCGTGTGCGTGTTCAAATCATGAATCAGTTTCATCGAAAATCCCATGAATACAAGGCTATCAAGCGCTACTGGAAGCTCATTCAACAGGATAGCCGTAAACTGAGTGATAAGCGATTTTATCGTCCTACTTTTCGTATGCACTTAACCAATAAAGAGATTTTAAACAAGCTTTTGAGTTATTCGGAAGACTTGAAACACCACTATCAGCTCTATCA
>NZ_QCXQ01000025.1 GCF_003124125.1 Levilactobacillus bambusae | reverse complement strand
AAACAATCAACTGGTCAAAAATGTAAATAATTACTACAAAGAAAGCTGTGTATTCCATGATAGAACGAAAATCTCTCCAGCTTTCCTTGCGAGTTGGCCACGTTGTGTCTTTAAGAAGTCTAAAAATATCTCCAATAAAACGCATCGCTCTCTCCTATCTCGTTTCTCTATGTGTAGTGTACTTGCCACAATGCTTACAAAATTTATTTACTTCTAGTCGTGTAGGCTTGGGGTTTCCGCTGATCTTGATTGAATAGTTTCTCGAACCACAAACCGCACAAGCTAGGCTTGCTTTTTTTAGTGCCATAACGCCTCCATCTTATCCATTATAACAAGAAAGCTAGGCTTTGACAAGCATCTTAGCGAAATAGATTGACTATCGAATCCCATATTGTTTGAGCCTTTTCCTTAATCTTCGCATCTGAGATAGCCCGGCTAGCCTCATCTACTAGACTTTGCGCACGCCCTCGAATATCAGACAAATTATCATCTGTCTGGCTATTATCATTGGTTTGTACTTGTCTTTTTGTATTGGCTGGTGCAATTCCATTTTGCTTATAAGCATTTTCAACCGTAAAGGTACTTCCTGACGTATAAGGTAAAATGGTATTGGCAATGTTTCTAAAGACATGAGCTGCACCGTTTGAAGTAGAGCCAGCTAGATAGTGGTTTTCATCAGTGGTCGGAAAGCCAAGCCAGTGGCTAATCACTACATCCGGAGTATAACCAATTACCCACTGGTCACTTGTGTACTCCGGATTAAAAACTGCTTCAGTTGTTCCAGTTTTCCCTGCCATAATATAGTCTGCAGGCGATGAACTAATACCGGTACCGTTGGTGAAAGTCCCCAACATCATACTGGTCATCTTGTCAGCTACAGACTTATCAATCACCCGTTTTTGTGAATTTTTATGACTCGCAATAACTTGTCCACTAGCATTTTCAATTCTACTAATAAAATGAGCTTCAGGCATTAAACCTTCATTTGCAAAGGCGGCGTATGCTTGAGCCATTTGAAGAGGGTTGGTTTCAACACCGCTTCCCAAGGCGACACCAAGAACACGGTCAACCTTTTCCATGTTGAGTCCGAATTTTTCGCCTGCCTCAAAAGCCTTGTCGACACCCAAATCATTAACAGTGGCAACAGCAGGTAGATTAAGCGATTCTGCCAAGGCTTGATACATAGGAACTTCTCGACTCGTTTTGATCCCTGCATAGTTATCAACCTTATAGCTGTCATACTGCATGGTATGGTTATCCAACTGCTTATTCAAAGCCCAGCCTGCTTCAACTGCTGGCGTATAAACAACTAAAGGCTTAATTGTAGAACCAGGACTACGCTTTGATTGGGTTGCATAGTTGAAATTCCGGAATCCAGTTTTATCATTGTCAGCAACTTGACCGACAACTCCACGAACTCCCCCTGTTTTCGGTTCGAGAGCTACACTTCCTGATTGAGCAAACGTTCCATCCTCTGCCCTCGGAAATAGCGATATG
>NZ_QCXQ01000024.1 GCF_003124125.1 Levilactobacillus bambusae | reverse complement strand
TTGGCAAAGTTTTGGATATCTGCCCCACCGTCAAATTGTGAACCATTATTGAGCAAATTGTCTTTAATCCAGCCAGTTGCTTTTTCAAGACCTTTGACGAATTTAGGATCATCAGTTGTATATTTGCTAACTTTTTCATCTGTTACAGAACCGCTATAAAGGTTAGAGATAAAGGCACGTGTTCCTTGGTCTCCCCCTTGACCAGAACTGAACAATGAACCTGGTGTGTAACCCTTGTCTTTAAGTGCTTTCAATACTTTTTCAAAATCATCAGTTGTCCAACCTTCTTTTACAAGGTTTGCAACTCCAGCATCTTCTAACATTTTCTTGTTCATTGCCATGTAGAATGGGGCAGAACTAATTGGATACATGTAAGCCTTGTCTCCAGCTTTACTTGCTTGTACGATGTTTTCATTGTTGACATCTTTAACAAAGTCATCTGTGAAGAGGTCGTTCAACTCAGCCAATTTACCGTTTTTACCGTATTGGATGATACGTCCTGGTGCATCAAAGAGTACGTCTGGAGCTGTTCCAGCTTCGATAGCTGTTGTGATTTTTTCAGGACCTGACTTGAAGTCGATGGTTTCCAATTTCACTTTTACATCTGGATTGGCTTTTTCAAACGCTTCGATGATTGATTTTTCATAAGTTCCAACACCGTCACCAGTTTTTTCTTGGGTAAATACTGGGAATGCCCACCAAGTGATTTCTGTTTTGGCACCGTCACCACCTGATTTGCCAGCATCTTTACTTCCGCCAGAATTGCCACAAGCAGCAAGACCAAGAACCGCAGCACTCGCAAGTACTGTACAAGCTAATTTTCTAAATTTCATCTGTATTCTCCTATGTAATAAGCGTATCCAACTTGGATAATGAGTTCTTTATTTCTTATATGCGATTTCATTTCATCCTACTCATCCATCACTCTCCTCTGTTTTTTATTAAGTCAGTAAGTACTTAATCATCTACACCTAAAATTTCATTAATACTATTTTTATATAAGATTGCTTTTGCTCCATAGATTGCTTGAATGCCACCCTTCACTTCTAAGACATCAACTGCACCAATTTGTTTTAAAAGCGCTTTATCAACTTGATTAACTTCTTTTACAGCTACACGTAAACGTGTCACACAAGCATCTACATCTTCTATATTATTTGATCCACCCAAGGCTCTGATAATTTGTAGGCTATCCTGTTTTAAATAATCTGCAGTATTTGAAGTTGAATCTGCGGATT
>NZ_QCXQ01000023.1 GCF_003124125.1 Levilactobacillus bambusae | reverse complement strand
CCCAGAAAGATTGGTAAAACAGCTATAGAGAGATGGCGTGTTATGGAGTCATACCGAAAAAGAGCTTCAACTGATGAAATCAAATACGGTTGATTTTCTTGGAGTAAACTACTACCATCCAAAACGTGTTCAAGCACAAGCAAATCCTGAGGAATATCAGACGCCCTGGATGCCAGATCAATACTTCAAAGAGTATGAATGGCCGGGGCGTCGCATGAATCCATATCGTGGTTGGGAAATTTTTCCGAAATCCATTTATGATATTGCTATGATTGTGAAGGAAGAATATGGTAATATCCCATGGTTTATCAGTGAAAACGGAATGGGTGTTGAAAACGAAGCACGGTTTATCGATGAAAATGGAGTTATCGATGACGTGTATCGTATTGAATTTTATGAAGAACATTTAAGATGGCTACATAAAGCCATTGAAGAGGGAAGTCACTGTTTTGGATACCACGCTTGGACCGCATTTGATTGCTGGTCTTGGAATAATGCATATAAGAATCGTTACGGATTTATCTCCGTTGATTTAGAAACGCAAAAGAGAACCATCAAGAGCTCAGGAAGATGGTATCGCAAAGTAAGTGACAATAACGGTTTTGAAGTAGAAATTGAGGAGTAAAGAGAGGAGATATTCATATGAAAAACTCAAAATTTATAGACCAATTTGCCACCTTTGCTGGTAAACTAGGGAACCAAATTCATTTAAAAACCCTAAGAGATGCATTCGTAACAGTAATGCCATTATATATTTTGGCAGGTTTAATCGTTCTTTTGAACAACACGGTATTTAAGTGGATTTTCCAAGGGGATACATTAACAAGATTCCAATATTGGGGAATAACAATTGCAAACGGTACTTTAAGTATTTCAGGTATGATTATTGCTGTAATGGTTGGTTATTTCTTAGCTAAAAACAGAGATTTCGAAAACCCGTTAGCAGCATCAATGCTATCATTAGTTTCTTTAATTGTGATGATGCCAAATACAGTTTCTGTAGTTCCTGACGGAGCAAAAGATGCTGTAAACATTTCAGGTGTTCTTTCATTCAACAACACAGGTACAGGCGCAATGTTCGCCGGGGTTATCGTAGCGATTATTGCAACAGAATTATTCATTGAATTATCAAATGTTAAAGCTTTACAAATGAACCTTGGTGAAAATATTCCACCAGCTGTTAG
>NZ_QCXQ01000022.1 GCF_003124125.1 Levilactobacillus bambusae | reverse complement strand
TAGATCAAATGTCATCGTTTTTGAGTGGAAATCATACTTGGTCGCTTTGATTTCTATAGATTTATAGTTATTCCCATAATATACCTTGGCATTTTTAGAAACATTACTTATCTTTCCAAGAATTTCAAAGTGTCCATCTTTAGACGGACTTAGAACACCATAAATTTTTGATTTGATTTCGTCAAGTTTCTCAGTTTCATATTCTAGATCAGTCCCATCATCGTAGGCTATTATATTTCCTTTATCATCGTATTTATAATCACGCTCTACTGTTCTTGTTCCACCATTTACAAAGTCGTCTTCTTGCTTATATTTCTTTTTAATGAGTTTCTTTAGGTCTTTATTTTCAAAGTCTCTAATTGTTGAAATAGTTTTATGAATATTAAAGAGAGATTTTCCTTCGATAGACTGATTATCTACTAAAAGGTTATTTTCCACCTCAGCTGTCTCTTTGTTTAGGCTATCATCTTTAACATTTTTTAAATTCTTAAATTTAGATTCAGGAATTTCGCCAAGCTTTTGGTATTTAGATGAATCCTGATCAGGATCTACTAGATAATAGGAAATCATCCCTTTTTCATCAGCTTGATTAGCAAATTTAATCCTATGGATTTTGGTAAAGTTGCTTGCTCCATCTAGGGCGATTACTTCGATGATTTTTCCTCTTAGATCTCCTGCTCCGCTAATTTCATAGATAGTATTCCCATCTTTATCAAGCTTCCTATTTCTTCCTTGACCCTCACCTGCATAAGTTACTTCAAGATTTTTCTCAACCTCTCCATCTTCATTAACAAGAGCAGCTCCTGCATACCACGCCTCATTTGCAATCTCATCAAATTTTTCAGGATGTTCTTTTTGATCTCTAGCAAATAAAGTTTCATTCTTGTATTGATCTTTTACCTTGTGATAAGTATCCTTTGTGATTAGCTTAATTTTTTCAGGATTTGAAAAATCAACCGAAACAATCTTAGGGGCTGTGTTATCAATTTTTACAGGAATATAGGAAACCTGCCATGGGTAATCTTTAGTTAATCTATATTTAAATTTATAGAAATATTGACCTTCTGCAATCGGTTCAAATTGACCTCTTATCTTAGTAGCAGGATCTTGGTTATCCTTACTTTCTGGGGCATTTTCTTCTCTACCTCTTGGGTTATAGATGAGTCCATCCCATTTCAAGTCACCCCAAACTTTTAGTTTGGATGATTTGATTCCCTTTGCGTCATTTCCCTTAGAATTTAGAATTCCTCTTATGAAGTGCTCTCTTGATACAACTTTAAGGTCTTTTTGGTTTTCTCCTTCTTTATTGGTGTTTACAATTGAAATTAGTCCTTCTTCTGCACTTCTTAGAACAAGTGGAGATGGAGTTAGTCCTCTTTCTAGTTGAGCATCTTGAGGATTTCCATTTGAATCTAAAGGATAAATGTTAGCAATCTTAGAACCACTAGTGGATTCTGCATGAACACCTTGGTTGTTAAAGGCAA
>NZ_QCXQ01000021.1 GCF_003124125.1 Levilactobacillus bambusae | reverse complement strand
TGCTAAGTGGGGACACAAGGCGGTTGCTATCACAGACCATGGGAATGTCCAGTCCTTTCCACATGGCTATAAGGCGGCTAAGAAAGCGGGAATCCAGCTGATCTATGGGATGGAAGCCAATATCGTGGAGGACCGTGTCCCTATCGTCTATAACGAAGTGGAGATGGACTTATCAGAAGCAACCTACGTGGTCTTTGACGTGGAAACGACGGGACTTTCAGCTATCTATAATGCCTTGATTCAGGTTGCGGCCTCTAAGATGTACAAGGGGAATGTTATTGCTGAATTTGATGAATTTATCAATCCTGGGCATCCCTTGTCAGCTTTTACTACAGAGTTAACTGGAATTACAGGTGATCATGTCAAAAATGCCAAACCACTAGAACAAGTTTTGCAAGAATTCCAAGAATTTTGCAAGGATACGGTCCTAGTTGCACACAATGCTACCTTTGACGTTGGCTTTATGAATGCTAATTATGAGCGTCATGATCTTCCAAAGATTAGTCAGCCAGTTATTGATACGCTGGAGTTTGCTAGAAACCTCTATCCTGAGTATAAACGCCATGGTTTGGGGCCTTTGACCAAGCGTTTTGGTGTGGCCTTGGAACATCACCACATGGCCAACTACGATGCGGAAGCGACTGGTCGTCTGCTTTTCATCTTTATCAAAGAGGTAGCAGAAAAACATGGTGTGACCGATTTAGCTAGACTCAACATTGATCTAATCAGTCCAGATTCTTACAAAAAAGCTCGGATCAAGCATGCGACCATCTATGTCAAGAATCAGGTAGGTCTAAAAAATATCTTTAAGCTGGTTTCCTTGTCTAATACCAAGTATTTTGAAGGAGTGCCACGGATTCCGAGAACGGTTCTAGATGCCCATCGAGAGGGCTTGATTTTAGGTTCAGCCTGTTCAGAGGGTGAAGTTTTTGACGTGGTCGTTTCTCAAGGTGTGGATGCGGCGGTTGAGGTGGCCAAGTATTATGACTTTATCGAGGTCATGCCACCGGCTATCTATGCGCCCTTGATTGCCAAAGAGCAGGTCAAGGATATGGAGGAACTCCAGACCATTATCAAGAGTTTGATAGAGGTTGGAGATCGCCTTGGCAAGCCTGTTCTGGCTACGGGAAATGTTCACTATATCGAACCGGAAGAAGAGATTTATCGTGAAATTATCGTCCGTAGTTTGGGACAGGGTGCGATGATTAACCGAACTATCGGTCATGGTGAACATGCCCAACCAGCGCCACTTCCAAAGGCTCATTTTCGAACGACTAATG
>NZ_QCXQ01000020.1 GCF_003124125.1 Levilactobacillus bambusae | reverse complement strand
CTGGCCTAAAAACCAAAGTCTCCCAACAGGATCAGCAATACAAGGATCTAGCCGAAACAATGGAGGTTCTTCTGTCGCACCTAACCATGGGGACGTTTTTAGTTTCCGCTCAAGGTCAGATGTTATTATCCAGTCGCTCTCTGCCTCATTATTTTCCCGATGTGGACGGCGACATAAGTTCACTTGATGACCTCAAACGGATGGATATTCGGAATTTAGTTCACCAAGCCTTTGATCAAAAAACAAGGTTAAAACAAGAAGTAAGTGGGTTTCATGAGGGTGACTTGATTTTAGAAGTGACAGCAGTTCCCGTTTTTAGCCCCACCCAATCTGTGGAAGCTGTGCTCGTCTTGCTATATGATTTAACAACGATTAGAACTTATGAAAAGTTAAATTTAGCCTTTGTCTCAAATGCCTCCCATGAATTGAGGACACCAGTTACTTCGATTAAGGGCTTTGCTGAAACCATTAAGGGGATGTCAGCTGAAGAAGAAGCGCTCAAGGATGACTTTCTAGACATTATTTACAAAGAAAGTTTGCGTCTTGAGCATATTGTTGAGCATCTTCTTACCTTATCTAAGGCTCAACAAATGCCTATACAATGGACGACCCTTTCTTTGGCAGAATTTGTACAGGATTTGACTCAAAGCTTGCAACCTCAGCTCAAGAAGAAGGATTTACAGCTAAAGGTGCAGGTGCCAGATGATGTCACCCTCGTATCAGATAGTCAATTACTTTCCCAAATCTTACTCAATCTTTTATCCAATGCCATCCGTTACACTGAACAAGGGGGAAAAATTGAGGTCAAGACCCAAAAGGTGAACGAAGGCATTAAGATTTCTGTATCAGATACAGGGATTGGTATTAGTCAATTAGAGCAGGATCGTATTTTTGAACGTTTTTACCGAGTTAATAAAGGTCGAAGCAGACAAACTGGTGGCACTGGTCTTGGCCTTGCCATTGTCAAAGAACTCAGTCAATTATTAGGTGGCCAAGTCACGGTGACGAGTCAGCTTGGCAGAGGCAGTTGCTTCACGATTTTTCTTCCTAACCAATCTTTCGCACAGGACTAATAATTTTTTAAGCTATTTTTAGGAGCAGCCATTTTTCAAAAGTGGCTTTTTTTGATTCTTTACACAATCTTTACATGAATCAGGGATAAACCTTTACAAAGACTTGTTAGACTATAAATGTAGTAAGCCTACACAAGAAAAATACATAGGGATAAAGGTGATTATTATGAAATTCAAAAAAATGCTTACTCTTGCAGCCATTGGCTTATCAGGATTTGGGCTTGTTGCCTGTGGCAATCAGTCAGCTGCTTCCAAACAGTCAGCTTCAGGAACGATTGAGGTGATTTCACGAGAAAATGGCTCTGGAACACGGGGTGCCTTCACAGAAATCACAGGGA
>NZ_QCXQ01000019.1 GCF_003124125.1 Levilactobacillus bambusae | reverse complement strand
TATAGTGTATTGAATCTATAACAGTAGGCCTTAAATACTAAAATATTTCTATAAATTAATTTAACCCCAATTATTCACCCCTAATCTAAAAACCATCCAGAATCCTTGCCTTAGCTTAGATCCTGGATGGTTTCTTTTTTCACCCAATGGGTGTTTTTTACTAGACAAAAAAGAGTTTCCCCTTTATGGTATAAGTGTAGAAAAAAACACAAAAAGAAAGGAAACTCACATGAACAGTTTACCAAATCATCACTTCCAAAACAAGTCTTTTTACCAACTATCTTTCGATGGAGGTCATTTAACCCAGTATGGTGGTCTTATCTTTTTTCAGGAACTTTTTTCCCAGTTGAAACTAAAAGAGCGGATTTCTAAGTATTTAGCAACGAATGACCAACGCCGCTACTGTCGTTATTCGGATTCAGATATCCTTGTCCAGTTCCTCTTTCAACTGTTAACAGGTTATGGAACGGACTATGCTTGTAAAGAATTGTCAGCTGATGCCTACTTTCCAAAATTGTTGGAAGGAGGGCAGCTTGCTTCACAGCCAACCTTATCCCGTTTTCTTTCCAGAACTGACGAGGAAACAGTCCATAGTTTGCGATGCCTCAACCTTGAATTGGTCGAATTCTTTTTACAGTTTCACCAGCTAAACCAACTCATTGTAGATATCGATTCTACCCATTTCACAACTTATGGCAAGCAAGAAGGTGTTGCTTATAACGCCCACTATCGTGCTCATGGCTATCATCCTCTTTATGCTTTCGAGGGGAAGACAGGTTATTGTTTCAATGCCCAGCTTCGTCCTGGTAATCGTTATTGTTCTGAAGAGGCAGACAGCTTTATCACACCTGTTTTAGAACGGTTTAATCAACTTCTCTTTCGAATAGATAGTGGCTTTGCGACCCCAAAATTATACGATTTAATTGAAAAAACAGGGCAATACTACCTCATAAAACTCAAGAAAAATACTGTTCTGAGCCGTCTTGGAGACCTTTCCCTCCCTTGCCCACAGGATGAGGACTTAACCATCTTGCCCCACTCCGCCTACTCAGAAACTCTCTATCAAGCAGGATCTTGGTCGCACAAGCGTCGTGTCTGCCAGTTCTCTGAACGAAAAGAAGGAAACTTGTTCTACGATGTTATTTCTCTCGTTACAAATATGACGAGTGGAACAAGCCAAGACCAGTTTCAGCTTTATCGTGGACGTGGTCAAGCCGAGAATTTCATCAAGGAGATGAAGGAGGGATTTTTTGGCGATAAAACGGATAGTTCAACCTTAATCAAAAACGAAGTTCGTATGATGATGAGCTGTATCGCCTACAATCTCTATCTTTTTCTCAAACATCTAGCTGGAGGTGACTTCCAAACTTTAACAATCAAACGCTTCCGCCATCTTTTTCTTCACGTGGTGGGAAAATGTGTTCGAACAGGACGCAAGCAGCTCCTCAAATTGTCTAGTCTCTATGCCTATTCCGAATTGTTTTCAGCACTTTATTCTAGGATTAGAAAAGTCAACCTGAATCTTCCTGTTCCTTATGAACCACCTAGAAAAAAAGCGTCGTTAATGATGCATTAAAGAACAGTCGAGATGAAAAAATCGTGTGACGCACCAAGGGAGGAGTCTGCCCTTTTGAGGAAATCTAGCGAGGAAAAACGATACTGGAACAGCAGAAAGTAAAACTGACCTCATGAGGAGGAAGAAAGTGGCTCATGAGGTCAGGGGTTTTGTAAGTTACATCTAGTTGAGAGAGGTATGAATGATTTGGGTTTAACTTTCCTGATAGAGCTGTTCATATCTTATTTCAATTCTCTATATTATACGTTGAACAAAACCCTTCTATTGCTTTCTTAAAAATTTACAAGAGT
>NZ_QCXQ01000002.1:157200-770798 GCF_003124125.1 Levilactobacillus bambusae | reverse complement strand
CGAAGCAACTTAATTAGTTTAGCATGTCTTTCAAATGATGTCAACAACAAATTTTGATTTATCAACGTTTGCGTTGAACGAACATTTCTTCGTGACAGCTTTATAACTATATCATCTAATCAACAACCTGTCAACAAGTTTTTTTACTTATTTGAATTGGTCTAGTTGATGTCTGTCGATGACAACGTGTTTAAATATACACGCGAATTACAAATCCGTCAACTACTTTTTCAAACTTTTTTTCATTTTTGTAAGAAGCCTTGTTAACCTGCGCTGCAGTTCTTAATCAGGCCCGTTTAAAAGCCGTTGGACCGCCGCTAACTCTTGCGGTCGGACCGAGATGGTTTCAACCCCTTTGTTAGGGATGAAAACAACTTGACCCCTTCCTTTGGATGTTCATGTAAATAATTGGTTGTAAATTCATCGACCGCTGTGGTATCCGTTGGGTCAATCCCCGCTTGCTGCATTAGTAACGCCAGTTTATGGAAGTAAGTCTCAAATTGCGGGTCGCTAAGGTGCACCAAATTATCGTGATTCAGTTTAACCCACGCCGTTAAATCCATCGCCGTTTGCTCAGAGAGTTGGTGGGTCGCTTTCAGTTGCTCCACCAGTACGGATAACGTCATGGGTAGCAACCGGAATAAGGCGGCGGTTCTTTCATCTGGACTTAACAATTGTGTAAACCGACCAAAGAAGATGGCCTCAAAGAGTTTCGGCGACCAATCTACCGGTTGTGTGCGGTACCCAATTAAGGCTAGGTCGCCAAACGCATCCAAAATCGTCACGACTCGCTGCTGGTCCTGATCAGATAAATTCTCAATCATCGGCACCTGGTCCAACAACTCTAACCAGCGATCAACCTTGGCTTCCTGTTGATCAATGGCTACATCCGGAGCGGGTTCTTCGCTTGCCGCCAGCATCGCCGTCCGGGTACGTTTCAGCACGGTCGCATAATCGTCCGCTTGCTCGGGTTTCCGCCAGGTGAAGTAGGCCGTCATAACGGGAACTACCGCCACGTAAAAGTGACGCGGTTCATCAGTGGTACGGGGAAACTCGTTCACCATTAGCGTTCCTACTTCACCTGACGTTAAGCGATCCCAGTTCAATCCGGCTCCTTCTGCCGCCGACCTAAATTGACTAACAATTGATTTAGCGTACCGCTGCTGGTTAGGTGTTAGTTCCCGCCAGTATTCCGATTGATTGAATTCAGCTGCCATGATGTGACCCCCTCGTTTTTCTGATACCTACTATAGAGGAAACTTGCGTAAAAGCAAAATTTCCTGACGTTTTTTAAGTTTTAACCATTTCGCTCCACAACCGGCTTAAAATAAGTTATGCTTAGGATTCGATAAAACGAAAAAGGAGACTTCCTGAATGTTAGATGAAGTTGTGATTGTGAGTGCGGTTCGGACCCCGATCGGAAAGTTAAACGGTGCATTGAGCTCCCTTTCCGCCGTCGAATTAGGCACCCGTGCCGCACAGGCCGCCCTTAAACGCGGTCACGTCGATCCCCAATCGGTGGATCAAGTCATTTTTGGGAACGTCTTACAAGCGGGATCAGGTCAAAACGTTGCCCGACAGATTGAACTAAACTCGGGAATTCCCGTAACGAGTACCGCCATGACCATTAATCAGGTCTGCGGATCCAGCATGAAGGCCATCCACCTGGGTCAAACTGCCATTCAGGTTGGGGATGCGGATGTCGTGCTAGTTGGGGGCACCGAAAGTATGTCACAGTCTCCCTACCTTGTCCCCGATATGCGCACTGGCCATAAGTTCGGTTCCCTTGAACTCACAGATAGTATGGAACACGATGGACTCACGGATGCGTTTAACCACTATCCGATGGGGATCACCGCTGAAAACGTTGCTGATCAATTTCACGTCTCCCGTGATCAGCAGGATCAATTTGCGCTAGCGTCCCATATGAAAGCCGCTGCGGCCCGTGAAAGCGGCCGCTTTACCGACGAAATCGTCCCCGTCACCGTTCAAACGCGGCAGGGACCCGTGATTGTGAGTACCGACGAGGCCATCCGTCCCGATACCAGTTTAGAAAAATTGGCGCGACTCTCGCCCTCCTTCAAACCGGATGGCACAGTCACCGCCGGTAACGCAGCGGGGATTAATGACGGGGCTGCCGCATTAATTCTAATGCGCCGCTCACTGGCTGATGCCCGCCATATTCCTTACCAGGCTGTTATTCGCGGCTACCAGGAAACGGGGATTGACCCCGCCATCATGGGTTATGCTCCCGTCCAGACCATTCCCGCCCTCCTGGCCCGGACCCAAACGGATCAAAAGGCAGTGGGCCGCTTCGAAGTCAACGAAGCCTTCGCCTCCCAGAGTGTTGCGATTGAACGTGACTTGGCCCTACCAACGGATAAACTAAACGTCAACGGGGGCGCCATTGCGCTAGGCCACCCAATTGGCATGACGGGGGCCCGGCTCATCGTCACGCTGCTCTACGACCTGATCCACGATAACGAAACAACCGGAGTTGCCGCGATGTGCGTTGGAGGCGGCATGGGAACGGCCATGCAGATTGAACGGACCCCAACAACCAGCGTATAATAACTTTAACTAACCGAAATGGGGTGGGAACGTGTCCGCTAACGCCGATGTCAAACTCAAACTAATTATCATGGCCACCGTGGGAATTCTCGTCTTAAGCACCATTGTGGCATTGCTTACCCGCCATGACCACCATCTTTTTACGCGGTTCACCACTGGACTGCTAGCCGTGATTGCCGCCATGATTTTTATTTTAATCTCGGCCGTCAACTTACCCGGTTAAAATTCAGCCCGCATCAAAAGGGGGTCATAGTGAGATCCGATCGATTTGATCGAATTTCGCTATGACCCCTTTTTTGACTTATGAATCAGCAAATTACACTTTGCCCGCGTCTTACAATCTGACTTTCTGCTTTGGAACGGCAACTAGCTGACCCGTCCGCAGCAGGTAAAGCCCCTGCTTGGTCACCGGCCGGTTTAAAATCTGTTCTAGGGCCGCCGCATAGAGGTTAACTTGGCCGCTATATCGTTCGACAATCTGGTCAACGGCGGCTTCCTGCTGAGTGACATCCACGTAGTCCGTCTTGTAATCGAACAGGATGACCTCGTCCTTCGTCACCAAATAACCGTCCATAATTCCGTGAATCAAAATTTCCGATGTGGCGTCGTCAAAATCAGCAAATAACGTCTTAGCGGGCATTAAGAGAGAAAACGGAACTTCCCGGTGAACGTCCTTGGGATGGGCCAACAGCTGCTGACCTAAGGAACTGTTAAAGAACGTTAAGATGCCGACTTCATCGATTCGATCTGCCACTTCAGCAGAAATCACCTGATCTGCTACTAACCGGGTAACCGTTTCATGCAGGGAATCAGCGGTCACTGGGACCGTCAAATCAACCGATTGAAGCACCAAGTGGGTGGCACTCCCGATTTCAGTCGCTAGTGGTTCCCGTACCGTCTGGAGGAATTGGGGTCGTTTAAAGTCGGTTTCAACGTACCGGTTACCCAGGTGGCCGTGGCTGCCGGGCTGGTAGTTTCCAAGTTCTAAATTATCCGGATCATCGAACAGCCGCTTCGCTTCCGATACGGATTGGTACGCCGTGGTGGCCGTGGCCACTTGGTGGCGATACTTAAAGTCCATGATCTGGTCAATCCGGTCGACGTCCACGGCCTCAAACTTAGCGGCCGCCGTTTTCTTAGTTAAGTCAGCTAACCAGTCTGCTCCCATATGGTCATCGTTAACCGCCTCTAACTCTAACTCCTGCTTGGTCTTAAATACCACACTAAAACTCGTCTGGTCTTCCGATAGTTCAGCCAACGAGTCCCCCACACCATCAAACTGGGCGCTAAACTCGGGGTGCCGGTAAAGGCTAAGGCCAATCCAGTCCAAGTAGTTCGCGTTTTTAGCCCGAATGGTGGCGTTAAGGACTAAGCCGTCGCTTTGGTCCGCATCCTGCCAAATGGACAGGGCCTCTTCCTGCGATTTATGGGTGCCCACAACGTAAATCTGTTGTTCCGCCCGCGTTAGTGCCACGTAGAGCTTCCGCATTTCCTCCGAAAGACTGGCAGTTTGGATGGCGTTCGTCACCATCTGCTTTTGCAACGTTGGGGCCTTCACCCGGGTTTGAGGGTTCAAATAGTCAATCCCAATGCCCTGCTTAGCCGTCATGACGTATTTCCCCCGCTGATCCTGCTGGTTAAACCGTTTGGACGCATCTATGAGAAAGACGACCGGAAATTCCAACCCCTTGCTTCCGTGAATGGTCATGACGGAAACGGCGTTCGTTGCTGATTGGGTCTCGGCCACGGCTAAATCTTTATCCCGGCCCTGCATTTTTTGAACAAATCGAACGAATTGGAATAGGCCCTTAAAGCTGCTTTGTTCGTACGCCTTCGCCCGATCGTACAGGGCGTGCAAATTAGCCTGCCGTTGTTCTCCCGCTGGCATCCCGCCGACATAGTCAAGGAAGCCCGTTTCCTGGTAAATCTTCCAAATCAAGGCCACTAACTCGTTTTGCTGTGCTACTTCCTTAAAGCCGTGCAGCTGCCCTAAGAACCGTTTCAATTTATGGTATAACGTCATCCAATCTACGGATGGCAGTTGGGCCTCAATGGTTAAATCGCCCTTGGGGTACTGGTCCATAAAGTCGAGAACCGCCTGGTAATAATTCCCCGTTTTATTCACGAGCCGGAGGGCGGCTAGTTCATTTTCGTCCAACCCCACGATGGGCGACCGCAAGACGGCCGTTAACGGAATGTCCTGGTAGGGATTATCGATGACGCTTAACAGCGCCATCATCGTTTGAATTTCCGTCGTCTTAAAGTAGCTTTGCGCATTATTCACGGCAACCGGAATGCCAAGTTTCTGAAAGAGATCGGTAATGGTCAGGTTATTCGCCTTGGTGGGCGTTAACAGCGTAATATCGCGGTATTCAATCAGCCGTTTCTCATTCAACTGACGGTCGTAAATTAGAGTTTGATCGGCAATCAGCTGCTGAATTTGACGGGCGGCCATCACAATTTCACCCTTTACCTTATTATCAATCAATCCCGTTTCACTTACCGGTTCCCCATCGGGTTGGGAATCCGGGTCATCTTCGGACTCATAGACCAGGAGTTTAGCAACGGGGGGCAGGTCGTCCGGATAGTAAGTGGCCCCAAAAACCAGTTCGTTATCCCCGGAGTAGTCGACTTCCCCTAGGTCCCGGTTCATCAGCTGCGTAAAGACAAGGTTGGTAAACTGGTCAACGTTTCGCATCGACCGAAAGTTATCGGGCAGTGTCACTAGTTCGTTATGAGTTGTCCCATCCCCGTACCGTTCGTACTTGGAAACGAATAGCGTCGGATCCGCTTGCCGAAACCGGTAGATCGACTGCTTAACGTCGCCCACCATAAAAAGGTTTCCCGGGTCCGGCTGACTAATGCTCGTCAAAATAGCTTCCTGAAGCGCATTCGTATCCTGGTACTCGTCCACCATAATTTCAGCGTAGTGCTGAGTCAGCAGCTGCCGAACCTGACTGGATTCATCGCTGGTGCCGCTCACAATGGCGAGGGCATCGTGCTCTAAATCAGAAAAGTCCAGCACGTGCCGTCGCTGCTTTTCCGCCCGGTAGGCCTGAATGTACTGGGAGACAACCTCCGCTAACTTGGCCACTAATCCGTGAGCATGGGTCATCAGATCAACCGTGTCGCCCTCATTAAACTGAAAGTATTGGTCCCCCAGTTTATTCAAGGCATCCTTAGCCGTATCCCGGTAAGTCTTAACCCGGACCTCTGCTTCGTAGGCCTCATCCTTTTTGCGACTCGTGGGGATCTTCCCCCAGTCAAACGTGGTCACCCGGTCGCGCAGGTCATTCCAACTCAGGTCCCCCAACGATTCCCTTAACTCAACTAGTTGGCTGGTCATGGCATTGAGATAGTCAACCCGGGTATCCAAACCTGCCGTAGCAGCCGTTTGGTAGCCACTCGTCAAGTCATGAATCATCTGATCCAGCTGGGCTTGTAAAACGGGTAGGACTTCCGCCTGGTAAAAGGTGGAGGTGGTTAATGACTTACCGTCTAATTCATAGCGCTTGGGCAAATCCGCTAGCCACTGGGCGGGCGCTGGGTTAGCGTTAGCAAAATCATAAACTTGTAAAACTAAGTTCGCTAATCCCTGGTCGCTGCGATCATCCGAAAAATTAGCAGTGAGCGCACTAAAGGTGCCATCTTGGTCTTTGGTATATAGCTGCTCCCTTAAGTCATTCCAAACCTCATCCTGAAGCAGTGCCTGTTCCGTTTCATCACCAAGCAGCCGGAAAACGGGATCCCGGTTGATGACGTAGTAGTAGCGGCTAATCAACCGCTGACAAAAGGAATCGAGGGTACTAATATCGGCTACGGGAAGTAGGTTCAACTGCTGCAGCAGGAATTGTTGCCGCTCTGGCTCTCCTTCCGCGTCCGCTAATTCCTTTCTGAGCGCCTGCTGAATGCGATCGCGCATTTCCTTTGCCGCAGCCCGGGTAAACGTCACGATCAATAACTGATCGATGGACGTGCCCGCCTTAATCTTTTCAATCACCCGCTGAACTAAAACCCGAGTCTTACCGGACCCAGCGGATGCGGAAACTAACAGGTTATGGCCGGAATGGTGAATCGCCTTATCCTGATTTTCCGTAAAACTAAATTTCGCCATGCTGATCCTCCTGTTCTTCCCGTAGTCGATCTAAGATGTCCTGTTTCTTCATCCGGTTCAAATCCCGGTAGTTATTTTCGGGAAGCATCGGATCAAACTGCATAATGCTTTTGTACGGTGAAAACGGCATCGCTAGATCGACCCCGCCAAACCGTAGCGGCGTTAAATCGATCCGACCGTTAAAAATAGCGGCGGCCGCTTCCTTAATTCGCCGTTCCGTATTGTGAATCAGCAGGTCTAATTCTTCGGGGGTGACTAAGACGTCCTTCATGGAATAGGATCCGTCCTTCTTCTTTTGAACCCCCTTATACAACTTCGAGTACCCCGTCCTATCGTTAGCAAAGGCATCGTCAATTTCGTCCAGAAATTCGGGATCGTTCAACAGTAACCCATTATACTGATCGTTCTTTAGTAGGGCCGTTGCAAAGTCATCCTTCTGCAAATCGGTGGGTTTTAGCACGGGGTTTTTTAGGTGTAAATACACGGCTCCGGCCAATTGAACGTCTCCGTTACTATCCCCCGCTAACTCGGCCAGGTTTTGCCGAACGGCGTCTAGGTACGTAATCATTTGCATGGCCGCCCCATAGTAGGCGAGGCCAAAGTCAAACTTATGGTCGCTTGATTTATAGTCCACAATCCCCAGATAGGTCTTATCGTCTAATCGGAGAGCATCAATCCGGTCAATCTTCCCGCGGACCCGAACTTCCCGGTCTTGTGGCAGCTTAAAGTCCAGGGAGGCTAGCCCCTGCTTGGCCCCTATCTGACCAAACATCACTTCCGTCTGCTGGGATCGCATCCGGGTATGCTGGCTTTGCTTATGAAGGATACCCGCCATCTGCTTAATGGTTTGAATCAGCTGATCCCGGATATACCCCATCCGGTTCGAACTCTCCAAAATGGTAAATTGGGGGTTTTCTTCGGTGTCTAACGTTTTTGAAACGACTTCATCCACTAGTTCGTTTGTTTGCTGTTCATCTAAATCCGCGAGGTTCACCCGTTGTTCGTGGATCAGCTTTAACAGTTGGTCCATCACGGCGTGAAAGAATTCCCCGATATTCGCCGGCGACATTTCAAAAACGTCCCGTTCCTGAAGTTTTAAACCGTACTTTAAGAAGTAGGCGTACGGATTCCGGTAGTACTCCTCTAGTTTGGAAATTGACGTGTTAATTGTCGATCCATAGAGGGAGGCCACCACGTCCTGGTTTAGGGTCTGAGGGACGTTTTGATACGATAAACTCCCCAGCAGCGTTTGAGTTAAGGGCGCTAAATCAATGTTTTTACGGAGCTTATGGTTAACGTACACCCAGCTGGCAGCCAGGGGCAGCTGATCTTGATCACTTCGATGGCTAGCCTGAACGAGATGCCGCAGCGTTGCCCTGGGGGTCCCCACGTAACTTAACATCTGCTCGCTGTCAGGGGCTGGATTGGCCGGACAATGCTGGGGTTTCAAGTTAAAGTACTTTTGAATCCGGGCAACGTACGGGGATAGCCGGGCATCGGCGTCATCCCCCGTGCTTAACGGATACGTAAAAATCAACTGCTCGCTAGAGGCCAAAAACGCCAAGTAGTTAAGGTAGGGTTCACCCGCTAGCTGCGTTGCCGCATCATCCGGCAGGTAATGGTCTGGTTCGTCAGCTTCGACCGTTTCATCCAGTTGATTCATCATGACGGTCTTGTCTAAGTCGGACAGTAAACCCTCGCTGACGTTGCTGTCCGGCATCGTGTTATCCGTGGAACCAATCATAAAGGTGATTTTTCGGTTGCCAGCCTGGGTAATCCCGCTTTCAGAGATTAAAACTTGGTCTAACGTGGACGGAATTTGGGAGAACGACGCCCCCTCAAATCCCGCCTGCATCAGCGCCTGAAAGTCCGCTAGGTCAAACGGTTCATCCCCTAAGATTGCCACAAATTCATCCAGCATGTCGCAGAATGTCGCCCACGTCTGTTCAGGCTGACCGGCCCGAACTAAGTCGCCCGTTTCTAAGGCCTCATTTCGCCAGCCCTGCAGTTGGTCGACCACTCCATGCTGGTCTAAAAATTGGTACAAAATGGTGAGGGCCTCCCGGTACGTCGTTGCTCGGTTCAGCCGTTTGAAAAACGGAGGAAAGGTTTGTTTGACAAAGTGACGAATGACGTTGATTTTCGCCGTTAACTCTTGATTTCGGGTGGTTTCGATCCCATCGTCACCCTCGGTAAACCAGGCGTACTGCCAGTCCTGATCCTGGGTCCATTTTTGTTCACCCTCGTACCCGTTTTTTAGTACGAGGTTCTCGGCTAACGCTAAATCTTGGCGGTAAGTCGGGATATCTAAGGGATGATTCTGATCGTTAACGGGCAACATTAATTCCGTTTTCAGTACCCGCATCACGTCACCATAACGGTAATGCCGCCGATCCATGTCAAACAGGGCGTTGATCAGTTCCACGAAGGGATGGTCCGCCATGGCCACGTCCGCATCATCAAAGTACGGAATCTGCTGCATGCGGAAGATGGGATCAATCACCGTTTGGTACGGGGCTAAATGCCGCGTCAACACAAGAAAGTCCTGGTACCGGTAGTTCCCGGTGGCCACCATCTGCCGAATCCTGGTCGCCACCTGAGCCACTTCAACGTACCGATTATCAGCCGCTAAAATTTGAACGGTTGCTGAATTCTCTAACTGGGGTGCCGTTATGGGCGTCATATTTGTTGACTCCTGCCAGTACCGATCGAGGGTAACTAAGTCCGCACATACCCGCGGATGTTTAGCATACCGGTCTAATAAGATTTTGACGTGGGCGGCCCGGGCGCTAACGTATAGTTGGTGGTACAGTTTGCCAGATTGATAGAACAAATTCTGTTTTTCTGGTCGTGCTGAAACGTACGGTTTGTCTAACGTTAACGCCACGGAAACGGAGGCTGACTGCTGCACCAGCATGTCCACCAACTGCCGTTCCTGAGCGGTCATTTGTGAAAGTCCTTCAATATAAAAGTGCGCGTGACTGAGATCTTCCGTGATCAGGAATCGCGTAAGCTGATTTAGGATATCAGCGTTATCAATAAATTGACCCGTCGTCGCCTCTTCAAAGGCTTGATAAATAATGAGTAAATCGTGCAGCTTGCCTTGGAGTGCCGCGGGATTGTCGTCGTCCATCCCGTTCACCACGTCCACTAGGTCGGCCGCGGTAATCCGCCCCACCTTTAACTGACCGAGCTGCTGAGTTAACTGGGTTAAAAATCCGGGCCGCTCGACTTCACCCCGGAAAACGGTCAATTCGGCTTGGTGCGCCTTAATAATTTGATACAACAGCATGTTCGTCCCAGCCGTTGATAGTCGCGGGACCTGGTAGACCGGTTCGTTCTTCATAAAGTACCAGGCCAACCGACTCATTGAGAAAACCTGAACCTGAGTTTGAGCAAATAGGGCCTGATCAGGGGCCAATTGGTGTTTGAGCTGCGATAGAATCGCCACCTCTGATTCAAACTTAATGTGGTTGGGCACCAAGTAATAAAACTGGTCATTGGGATGTTCCGTTAGTTCCGTTGCTAATTCATCCACTAACACCGAGCGATGATCCAGACTGGCCGCCCCTAACACAAATTCCAAACTCATGCTGTTTCCTCCAAACGTCTTTTGATGTTCCCTATTTTAACATATCCCACTATAAATCCGAATGTCTGTTCGATATTAATTATTTCCGGTTTCGACTTTTTGTCGAGAGTGTCTAGTCCTTTTAGAAAGCGGTTGCAATATCATTTATTTAGAGCTATACTTTCTTCGTCTCAAGTTGGTTGGTTTTAAGAACCAACCAATAAACCCTATTCCCCATTTTAAAAGGAGCGTGAAACACATGCATAAAGTCTCAACAGGGTTCGTCTATTTCTTTGGCGCACTCGGCGGGTTACTATTTGGATACGACACCGGGGTAATCTCCGGGGCAATCCTCTTCATTCAAAAGCAGCTGAACCTCGGATCGTGGCAGCAGGGATGGGTTGTCAGTGCCGTCTTACTGGGCGCCATGTTAGGGGCCGCTATCATCGGCCCAATGTCCGATCGTTACGGTCGGCGGAAGCTAGTCCTACTCTCCGCCATTATCTTCTTCGTCGGCGCGTTAGGTTCCGCCTTCTCCCCAGAATTTTGGTCCCTGATTATTTCTCGGATTATCCTGGGAATGGGCGTGGGTGCCGCATCCGCTTTAATCCCCACCTACCTCGCAGAGTTAGCTCCCGCCGACAAACGGGGCACGGTTTCCAGTCTGTTCCAGCTGATGGTCATGACTGGGATTCTCTTAGCTTACATAACCAACTACAGCTTTTCCGGTATTTATACCGGTTGGCGTTGGATGCTCGGGTTCGCTGCCCTCCCCGCCGCCATCCTTTTCTTTGGCGGCCTGCTGCTTCCTGAAAGTCCCCGCTTCCTCGTCAAACAGGGAAAGGTCGCTGAAGCCGAAGGGGTCATCATGCAGATGAACCATAACGATGCCGTGGCTTCAAACGCCGAGCTAAACCAAATCGAAGCCCAGGCTAAGCTGCAAAGCGGCGGATGGACCGAACTATTTAGCAAGATGGTTCACCCCGCTTTACTGATTGGGGTCGGTCTCGCCGTCTTCCAGCAAATCATGGGCTGTAATACGGTACTTTACTACGCCCCAACCATCTTTACGGACGTCGGTTTCGGAGTTTCAGCCGCGTTAATCGCCCACATTGGGATTGGGATCTTCAACGTGATTGTCACGGCCGTTGCAGTAGCCATTATGGATAAAATTGACCGGAAAAAGATGCTCATTGGGGGTGCTATTGGCATGGGAATCTCCCTGTTTATCATGAGTTTTGCCATGCACTTTTCTAAGGGATCTACGACGGCGGCCGTTATCTGTGTGCTCGCCTTAACCATTTACATTGCTTTCTTCTCGGCCACTTGGGGCCCCGTTATGTGGGTAATGATTGGGGAAGTCTTCCCGTTAAACATTCGGGGACTTGGCAATTCCTTCAGCAGCATCATTAACTGGGGCGCCAACATGATCGTTTCGTTAACCTTCCCACCCCTACTCAACTTCTTTGGTACGGGCAGCCTCTTTATCGGCTATGGCATTATCTGTTTCGTGGCCATTTGGTTCGTTCACTCTAATGTGTTTGAAACCCGGGGCCGGTCACTCGAAGAAATTGAAATGACCCTGAGAAACCGGGCCGGAGTTGAAAAAGACGTTGAGATAACCGATGTCACCCACTCCGCTCACTAATGAAATTTATCCAAATTTAAAACTCTGTCTGCTTTTTCTCTTCATCCTGAAGAAGCAGTCGGAGTTTTTTATTTACCGGCAAACGGCGAGTTTACCAACACTTTGCCGGATGTGTAGGGATTATTTTAGAAATCGGTTTCAATGAGTTTTCGGTAAATTCCCGTAAATGACTATTTTTCATTTGTGAATCCGGTTTCAAAGTTAAATTAAATGTGTTATCCTCTTTGTAGTTAGTTTGTTGCCAAAACCAACTTAACAAGCTGCTAGGTTTTAGCATCAGCCACCGTCATTCATGTGCGCACATTTTGACCGTTTTTCATGGTACACCGCTTCACCTTCGTCACAAATAGAAAGGAAGTTTATTGAATGGCAGATACCACAATTCAGACCCCAAAGGAAACCAAACCGTCAAACGAGTTTGCCAAACTGACGCTGTTTGAAAAAATTTCTTATGGTGCCGGTGACCTGGCCCAAAACTTGATCTTCGGGACCGTTGGCTCCATGTTGCTCTTCTACTTAACAACCGTCGACGGCATTTCGGCTGCTGCCGGGGCTACCATCTTCTTAGTGGTTCGGTGGGTTAACGTCTTTTGGGATCCCTTCGTCGGGGCCTTCGTGGATAAACGAAACCCCAAGGCGGGGAAATACCGCCCCTACCTGCTCTGGTTTGGAATTCCCCTTACCGTATTAACGGCGCTCCTCTTTCTCCCCATTCCGGCCGTCCATGGCAGTATCATCTACGCCTTCTGTTCATACTTAGCGACCGCGATGGTTTACTCCCTCGTCAACATTCCCTACGGTTCGTTAAACGCTTCTCTCACCCGGGATACGGACGAAATCTCTAGTATCACCACCATCCGGATGACCGAAGCCAACGTCGGAAACTTAATGGTTTACACGTTTTTGCCCTTATTCGTTCAAATGGCATCCCCAGATAAAATCAATAAGGATATTGGGATGTTCGGGATCCACTTAAACCTCGGAAATTATGCATCCCGGGCTGCCGGCCCCGCCTACTTCAAGGTCATGATGATTTACATGGTTATTGGGTTTGGCCTCCTCATGCTCACCTACTTCGGGGTTAAGGAACGGGTCGTTGCCACCAAAGCCGAGACCGAAAACGTCAAGTATTCCGATTTAATTACGGAGTTCAAACGGAATAAACCGCTCCGGGTACTTGGCGGATTCTTCCTCATTGGGTTTACCTTTATGTTCTTTGGCAACACCGTGTGGCCCTTCTTTATGCAGTACAACGTCGGCCATTCCGAGTGGATGGCTTCAATCGGCCTCATTGGTTCCATTCCCGGCATTTTCCTGGTCTTCCTCTGGCCTAAGGTTAAAAAGGTCATTGGGAAGAAAGGATTCTTCTACTTATTCCTCGGCCTCTTCATCGTCGGAAGTCTCCTCCTGTGGATCTGGGGTTTCCCTCAATTCAAGAACCACATTGCCCTAGGTTACGCCGGTCGGTTCATCCAACAGTGGGGAATTACCTCCGCTACGGGCTACATGTGGTCCATGGTTCCCGAGGTTGTCACATACGGTGAATATACTTCCCATAAACGGTCAGCCGCCTTAATTAACTCCCTGATGGGACTCTTTTTTAAGATCGGGCTTGCCTTAGGTGGTATCATCCCCGGATATGTGAACGCTTTCGTCGGATTCAACGGAAACAAGCCGACTCAGACTGCAACTGCCCTTTCTGGAATCACGTGGTCCATGATTTGGATTCCGATTATTCTCGCCTTCGTCGCCATGTGGATTATGAGCAAGTACCCCCTGACCGATGCCGACGTTGACAAGATGAACCATGAATTAGCTGACCAACGGAAGGCCGAACTGACCAAACAAAACGCCTAACTTTGAAAACGAAAGGATGATTCCCATGAAAATTCAAAATCCGGTACTCCCCGGCTTTAACCCCGATCCCAGTATGATTCGGGTTGGTGATACCTACTACATTGCTAACTCCACGTTTGAATGGTTTCCCGGTGTTCGCCTCCATGAATCCAAGGATATGGTGCACTGGAACGAACTACCCTCACCGTTAGCCAGCGTGACCATGCTTGATATGGCGGGTAATCCCGCATCGGGTGGCATCTGGGCTCCCGACCTCTCTTACGCTGATGGTAAATTTTGGTTAGTCTTTACCGACGTCAAGGTGACTGAGGGACCCTTCAAGGATATGCATAACTACGTCACCACGGCGACTGACATTCGGGGCCCGTGGACGAAACCAACCCTCTTAAACGGCGTTGGCTTTGATGAATCCCTCTTTCACGATGACGATGGCCGTAAGTACCTCGTGCAGCAAACTTGGGACCACCGGGAATACAAACAGCCGTTTAACGGCATTACCCTGACCGAAATTGATCCAGAAACTTTACGGGTGAAACCTGAAACGGCACGAACAATTTACCGGGGCACGGACGTTAAGTTAGTGGAAGGTCCCCACCTTTATAAAATTAAGGGGCAGTACTATCTATTTGCCGCTCAGGGAGGGACCGTTTGGACCCACCAAGAAGTGGTGGCCCGTTCAGCTAGCTTAACTGCCGAGTCCTTTGTTACCGAACCTGGTGAACCTTTTATTACCAACTTTGATACCCCCGACTCCTACCTTCAAAAACAAGGGCACGGCGCTCTAGTTAGCACCCCCGGCGGCGAATGGTACTATGCTTCCCTGACTGGTCGTCCGTGGCATCACGATACCGAATCCGTCTGGGATCCCCGCGGCTGGTGCACTCTGGGCCGGGAAACGGCCATCCAAAAGGTTGAATGGGATGCCGAGGGCTGGCCTCGAATTGTCGGCGGGCACGGCGGGCAAACGTTTGTTGAGGCCCCTAAGGACGCTATTCACACGGATGCCCCGGATAATCATTCCTACCACGATAACTTTACGGGTGATCTGGATACCACTCAGTGGAACACCCTGCGAATTCCGTTTACTTCTCATATGGGCCGCACTGGTGACGGTAAACTCACGCTGGTGGGCCACGAATCCTTTGCCAGCAACTTCGACGTATCCCTCGTTGGCTTACGCTGGCAAGCCTTCAACTTTGACGCCCAAGTCAAGGTTGAATTTGACCCCTACTCCTACCAGCAAATGGCCGGCTTAACGAATTTCTATAATGACAAACACTATTCTTGGGTCTTCATTACCTGGGATGAAGAACGAGGTCATGTGATTGAAGTGGCCCAAAACGACAATAACCAGTACACCTCCTTCCTTAAGGACGCCGCCATTCAAATCCCAGCGGGCACCCAATCCGTTTGGTTTAAGACAAAGGTTCGGACGTCAAGCTACTCCTACGCCTACTCGTTGGACGGCAAAACCTGGCAGGATATTCCAGTTGAACTGGACGCTGCGGTTGTCTCCGACGACTACGTCTTACAAACCTATGGCGGCTTCTTCACCGGAGCCTTCGTTGGCCTAGCAGCCGTTGACTACGCCGGGTATAACCGAGAAGCCAACTTCTATAACTTTGACTATGCGGAGTTGGCGGACTAACAGGTTGTGGAACCGCTCGGTAGATCTTGAGGAATAACTGAGGTATTGAAAAACGCTGGGCTTTAGCATTATTCAATACCTTGGTTATCCGCAGAGATCTGAGCGGTGGAACTCAACTAAAAAAGTGTGGAAAGCCTCGGTAACTCTCGAGGCTTAACGTAAGAAGCAAAAAATACTGGGTTTTAGTATTATTTGTTTCTTGGGTTAACCGGAAAGAGTTGAGGCTTGCAACCCGATTAAAAGGACGTGGAGCATTTCGATTAACTCTCAAGGCTTAACGTAAAAAGCCATAAAAACCTCCGGCTAAACCTGATCTGCTTAATCAGGTTTAGCCGGGGGTTTTAGTTGTTCCATAATCAGCTAACTTAATAGCTTGCGGGCCCGTTAGCCGGTAATTTATTTTCAACGAGAACCGCATTCATACAGTCCTCTAAATCCCGACCCACTTGGGCTTGTTCTCCGTTGGTAGCTGCCATATTTTCGGCAACTGCCCACCGTGCGAGGGCGTCCGTAATGGGAACAATATCGCGCTCAATAACGAGTTCCATCTCATCATGATCCCGACGAATCATTTCATAACTGCTATGATCCGTAATTAGGCGCTGAATTCGACCCGTTTTTTTCTCAATCGTTTTAAAAATGACGAAGTGGGATTGCTGATTTGCTTCGCTCATTTGTTGCTTAATCATTTCAAGTTGTGCGGCAGTGACGTTAATTGACATGTATTTTCACCTCTACACGCTTAATTTTACCAGATTTTGGTCTAAAAGACAGACACATTGTCCCATTAAGTTCACATTTCGTTTTTTGACTGGACTACGCCTGAATAACTCCCAGTGATTGATAATCATAACCTCCACCTAACAAGATTTGAGTGGCAAGGGTGGCAATTGTTTCACGTGAAACTGGGGTTGGTTGAACGGGAGTACCCTCAGAAATTAGCCGGGGACGTTCGGCTGGTCCATCTACTAGTTCACCGGCACGTAATAGAGTGTAAGGAAATTCTGCCTCATCAATTACCTTGGCCGCAAATCGCTGCTCGTTTAGGTAGCCTGAAACGTCTAAAATTCCCGGATAGGCCATGGGGGAAGTAAGTTCCTGATCAACCCCAAGCGTCGTGAGCATGACGGTTCGGGTAAGGGCCTGCCGACGAATCCTTAGCTCATCAAAGACGGCTTCCAGGGCTAGATCGACTCCCGATCCCTCTAACCCGGAATACAAGTAACCAACACCATCTAAAACTCGTTCATAGGACTCCGGCTGCGTTAAATCACCCTGAAAAATAGTAATTTGGTCGGGAAGATTATCAGGAACCCCGTTGGATTCAGCCACCATTAAGTGCACCTTAACTGTGGATGATGACGCTAACTGTTTGGCAACCATTAACGCCGTTTGATCCTGACCTAAAACTAAAATCGTTGTCATCAAGCAATCTCCTCATTTTCATTTCTTCCTAAAATATAACCCGGTTAATCCCCGGATGCAAACCCCCGTCCAATTTCATAAATGTTCGGTTTTTCGAACTTTTCGGTTTTGAATTCTTTTTAAGTTCGGTTATTGATTTTAACAATAAAATATCGTACACTATAGACAGTGATTTAAGCATAAAAACACGAACGATATCCAAAAACGTTCGTGTTTTGCTAATTTGGAGGGCATACTTTAATGCAAAAGATTGCAGATTATTTTCACTTTGACGAGATGGGCACCAGCTTTCGGATTGAATTCATTGCGGGTTTAACGACGTTCGTTTCCATGGCCTACATTCTCTTCGTAAATCCTAACGTCTTAGGAGCGTCCGGAATGGATAAGGGTGCGGTCTTTACCGCCACCGCCTTAGCAAGTGCGTTCGGTTGTTTCTTAATGGGGATCTTAGCCAATTATCCAATCGCCATTTCAGCCAGCCTTGGAATTAACGCCTTTTTCTCTTACTCCGTAGTAATTGGCATGCATGTTCCATGGCAGACGGCCTTAGCGGGCGTTTTTGCCGCTTCAATTTTATTTATGATCTTAACTGCCTTTAAGATTCGGGAAAAAGTAGTGGATGCAATTCCTGCCGACCTTAAAATGGCGATTAGCGGCGGAATTGGGATGTTCATTGCCTTTCTGGGCTTAAACGAAGGAGGACTAGTCGTTGCCAACAAGGACACCGTGGTCGGATTAGGATCATTCGGCGTTCAGTCAACCTGGCTGACAATCTTTGGGTTGCTCCTCACGTTAATCCTCATGGCACGAAAAATCCCGGGAGCCATCTTCATTGGGATGGTCGCCAACGTCATTTTAGGTTTAGTGACCGGAATTATTCCAATGCCCACCCACTGGGTAGCGGCAGTCCCAAGTATTAAATCAACGTTCTTAGTTGGTCTAACTCATATCGGAAGTATCGATACCATTCAGTTACTCGTAGTGGTGCTGACGTTCCTCCTTGTGACCTTCTTTGATACAACCGGGACATTAGTCGGTTTAGCAACCCAAGCTGGTCTGGTAAAAGATAACAAAATTCCCCGCGTCGGAAAGGCCCTCTCTGCGGACTCCACCACGATGGTTGTGGGATCCCTCCTCGGAACATCACCCATGGGGGCCTTCGTGGAATCCTCTGCCGGAATTGCCGTTGGTGGCCGTACCGGATTTACCGCGATCGTTGTCGGCGTGCTCTTCCTGCTTGGTTCATTTTTCTCGCCTATGCTCACCGTTGTGACGAGTCAGGTGACCGCTCCTGCCCTAATTATCGTTGGAATTTTAATGGCCCAATCCCTAAAACAAATCCACTGGGAAGATTTTGAAATCGCAGCCCCCGCCTTTTTAATGGTCATTGGCATGCCCCTCACCTACAGTATTTCAGATGGAATTGCCTTAGGCTTTATTACCTACCCATTAACCATGATTGCTGCTAAACGCGGTAAGGAAGTCGGCGCCATGATGTACGGGTTAGCCGTGGTATTTGTCATCTTCCTGATCATTTTAAACATTGATTAAGAAGGTTACGGATTCCAAAAGTCGTGAGCTTCTTCCACCCCTTTTGATTCGATTTCTGATACTATAATGAACGTATCAAAGAGTGATACGCTTCATGACTTCGGGGGACGTTTTATAAACGATCATTTACCCGCTTTAATTAGCGGTTTTACAGAAGTTGGCCTCAGGGGCTAACCAAAAGTTCATGACGCAAAAAAGTCGGTACATCATCACAGCGAGGATGATGACCGGCTTTTGTTTTGCTTACCTTTATTTTTTCACTTACTGCTGGGCATGGGTTACAACGAGAACGTGACCCCGCTTAGCGGTCAACCGATACTGCTGGTCTGCACTATTATTCACGCGGTTGGTATGGTGTCCAAAGACGGTAACTTCTTTTCCAACGGCCTGAATTCCCGTCCGTTGATTCGTAATCACGTTGACATCGCCCCGCTTGGCTTCAGCCGTTAATGCAGTGGTCTGGTTCCGATTCAAATGCACGTTGCCGTATACACTACTTAACGTCATTGCGGGAGCCGTAACGTTAGTCAAGTACAGATCCCTACCATTCCGAACTTGAATTGTCTTGGCCTGCACGTTGGTTAACGTGGTGTTGCCGCGATTTTGCAGGCGAATGTTAGCAGCAGAAATCCCTGTCATCGTCACGTCACTTAGCTGGGAATCGCCTTCAACAGCCGTTAATTTTTGGGTTGTCGGAACCGTAATCTCTACTCGATCCAGATTAACCGGGGATCCATCTAGCGCTGACTCCTGGTTCCCCTGATTTTGGCCATCCTTAATGGTTAATTGGTGACCCTCTTTAATCACCTGAACTTTCTCTCCAACGACGGAGGTCGTCTTAACCCGAAATCGATTTCCCGTTTTAATGGTTACTGGATCGCTGGTTTTCAAGACGAGTTTGGTGACGTGCTGAGGTTGATAGGTAGCCGCCGTTTCTTCAACGGTCACAAAATGATTGTCATGCCAGATAATTCCTTTAAGACCGTGGTTGGCTAGTCCTAGCACCAGTAGGATGAAACCAAAGATGGCCACAAATAAACCGAATTTAAACGTTTTTTTCATGGTGGGTTCCCTCCTTTTCTGGCCGCCGAATTTTACGGTATAGCCGTTTAACCACTTTTGACACGCCCCTAATAATTAACATGACGGCCCATTCTAAAACGGGGAGGCCCATCATAAAACCGCCAATAATAATCAAACCGGCGCCAATGTAAAAGAGACCGGTAAAAGGCGTGGTGAGGATGACGCCCGCCCCTGCCACAATCATAACGACCGCAACTAGGAGGGCCGCAACCACTAATACGGCTAACGTCAGCACCATGGCACCGGCGACCCCTGCCAGGGCAATTAACGTGGTAATTGCCAGAATAATAACGGGAATGGTAACGGGACTGGACAAAATGGCCAACCCAATCAGAACAATCATACGCCAGACGGAGCTCACCTGATGGCGAACCCGTTTTGCCCCTGAACCCGATCCCGTTTCCGTCTCCCATTCTTCGTCCGACGTTCTAATTGAGTAATCGGCGAGAATTTTACGCGCGAGTGAGCGGGATGAGCCCAACTCTTTGACGCATTCGTCATAGGTCTTTAGTTGGGCATCCTGCAGGTACTCGCTATAGTAGGCCAAGACTTCGCTCTGTTCGTCGGGATTCAGCGGTGCCAACGCCCGCTTAAGTTCCGCTAAGTAAGTGTCCATTATGCTTCTTCTCCTCCCATTAACTGATCAATTGCTTGCCGGTATTGGTGCCACTCCTGTTGAATCAAACGCAGCTGATCATTGCCAGCGGGCGTTAATTGGTAATACCGGCGATTTCGCCCCTGATAAGGCTGATCGTACGTTGTCAGCCATTGGTTTTTCTTGAGGCGCCGTAAAACCGGATAAAGCGTTGATTCCGAGATTGGCAAAACTTCTTTCACGCGGCGAGTCAGCGCATAGCCGTAGTAGTCTTCCTGCTTTAAAAGGGCTAAAACGCACCCGTCTAACAAATCTGAACTAATCGGAATTGCCATCTTACGTTCACCTCTAATGTTATACGTCGTATAGTATTGATTCATGGATAGTATAGCCAATTGTTTAGACTAGGTCAAGCCCCCTTTAACCATTAGCTTTACTTTCAGCGCCCAACTCACTATAATTTGGCTGATTAATAAAGGAGGCGCCGGATTGAAAAAGGTCTATCAAAACGGGGTTGAAGCAACCCTAGATGTGATTGGCGGCAAATGGAAACCCATGATTATTTGTCACTTAGCCGTGCAACCCTTACGGACGGGTGACTTAAGGCGGGCGATTCCGGGAATTACACAAAAGGTCCTCACTGATCAATTACGGGATCTGATTAACGATGGCATCATTAACCGCATTGTATTAGTCAACACCGCGCCATGTAAGGTTGAATACCAGCTGACTTCCTACGGGACCAGCTTAGGCGATGTTCTCATGCAAATGTCCATCTGGGGCGAACAGCGGGTTGCCAACCTTAACCAAGACGGCCAAGATATTCAACTCTTAAACGGCCACGAAGGCTTCTCAAAAATTCAGGGTGGCTCCTCGGTTAGCTAGGTCATCACCCGGCATCAAATCATTTAAGGTAAAAATAGAGGGACTTACCCGCTCCGATTAAAAAAATCGAATTCGGTAAGTCCCTCTATTTTTTCGCATCTAAGATACTTGACGGAATAATCCTTGGCTATTTAACCAGGGTTTGAAGCCCCGCTGCTAAGCAGGCACCCACAATGGGGCCCACCATCGGAACCCATGCGTATCCCCAGTCAGCCGTTCCCTTATTAGGGACCGGAATAATTGTGTAGGCCAACCGGGGTCCCCAATCCCGGGCAGGATTCAGAGCAAATCCGGTGGTGGATCCCAGTCCCATCCCCACCACGGTAATTAAAGTCCCAACGATAAACGGTTTTAACCCCTGAGTAAAGTTGCCGAGGTTTAACAAGACCAGAATAAAAATGAAGGTGGCAATGACTTCCGATAGGAAATCAAACCACGGATGCCGCACCGCTGGCACCGTGGCAAAAATTCCGACCGAGTTTCCTTCGGCCTTTGTTTTAGTGGCTTGAAACAACGGCCAAAACTGGATAATGACGAGGGTTGCCCCTAAAAACGCCCCAATAAATTGGCCCGCAATGTAGGCACCCACGTGCTGCCACGGGAAGTAGCCAAACAGTGCGAACGATAACGTTACCGCTGGATTCAAATGCCCGTCCGACCCTAACGAACCAGCCACGTAAACCCCCATCGTTACCGCTAGTCCCCACGCTAAACAAACCATCGTCCAATCCACACCCTTAGCGTAGGATCGGTTTAAGTTGACGCTGGCACTAGCGCCAACCCCCAAAATTATTAACACGAAGGTTCCTAATAATTCCCCAATAAAGCCTTGCATGTCTGTCACTCGCTTTCTTCTTATTGCAATCAGTGTACCATAGAAAGCGCCATCACTAAATGTTTCATGTGAAACATCCCCATTTTTAGCTAAGCCATAACGAAACCCACAAAAAAGCAGCGTAACGAATTCGATTAACCGTCAATCGAATTCGTTACGCTGCCGTTTCTGTTTGGATTAGATACCTGATGATCCAACCCTGTCTATCATACTCAATCACGCCCTGCCCTCAGGCATTGACGCTCTCCCGGTCGCGGGGTCCCTTTACAAAATTATCTGGATGGTGATTAATCAACGCTTGGGCATAGTGATCGACCTTTTGGTTAACAATCGTGAGTTGATCCTGAAGGTCGTTTAATTGATCCATTGTCCGCTGTTGTTGTGTAACCATGATTTTGTAACGCTCTGGAATGGTGTCGTCTCCATCCAAAGCCAAGTCAACGTAGTGTTTGATATCTGAAAGCGGCATCCCCGTTTTCCTTAAACAGGATACTAATTGGGTCCACTGCAGGGCTTCATCGCCGAATACTCGATTATTGTTGGCATCACGTGAAATGCCTGGAATTAAGCCGTGGTCATCGTAGTAACGAATGGTATAGCTGGTTAACCCGAGCTGATTGGCTACTTCCTGTACTGAGTAAGTCATTGAAGAACCCCCTTAAATGATATGGTGAGTAGTATACCACCATCCGGTTACTTTAAGAAAGTTATTTTGCAAATTTTTATCATTTGGATAAGATTGCCCTTTACGGTGACCGTTCAATTGCGATAAGCTAAGGAAGATTAATTTAATACTTAGCAAAGGAAGGAATCATTTTGCATTCTAAGACTTCATTTTTAGGGATCGATGGCACCGCCGGAATGGTCAAGGCCGCCCTGATTACTGCCCTCTACGTCGTGATAACGATAGTCTTGGCACCCTTTAGCTTTGGCGCAATCCAAGTGCGCCTTTCCGAAGGTTTTAACCACCTTGTTGTTTTCAACAAACGCTACGTGGCTGCCGTGACCATGGGGGTATTTCTATCAAACTTACTGGCCTCAAGCTTTGGCTGGGTAGATGTCATTGTCGGAACGCTCCAAACCCTGATCACGTTGCTCGCCATGAGGTGGCTTAACCGTCATAACTCAAACCTAATTTTAAAGTTGGTCATTAACACCCTCGTGGCAACCTTCTTTATGTGGATTATTGCGTTAGAAGTAACCTTAATGTCCGCAACAACTGCCTTTTGGCCTACGTTCTGGATGAACTGGCTGACCATCGGGATTGGTGAATTTATCGCCATGGCCGTTGGGGGGGCTATTATCTATTCACTCAGTTTCTTCGTGGATTTATACCGCTAGATTATGAGCTCCATGGGAGCATAAGAAAACAGCTACCAGTCCGTTGACTGATAGCTGTTTTCTTATGCAAAAGTCTAGGAAGAAACATCAGCTTGATGTAGCGGAGATCTTAGTTGGGTTACACCACTCAGATCTCTGCGGCTAACCAAGTCATCGAATAATGCCCAAAACCAGCATTTTCCGATGACTCAGTTACTCCTCAAGATCTACCGAGTGATTCCACATCCTTTAATTTACCATCCACCATGTTATAAATCCGGTCGGCGGCCTTTAAGAGGTCATCGTCGTGCGTCACCATAATGACGGCAACGTGATGTTCCTTGGCCTGGTCCCGAAGAGTTTGAACCACTTGAGCGGCCCGCTCAGAATCTAAGGCGGCGGTGGGTTCATCCGCAAAGATAACCGCCGGATGATTGTAAAGTGCCCTGGCGATGGCAACCCGCTGCTTTTGACCACCGGAAAGCTGATTTGGCTTGCTTTGTTTCTCGCCGGCCATGCCCATGGCAGCCAAGAGTTCAGCTTCATAGGCTTCGTCAGATTTCTTATTTAACCGATCGACCAGCCGAAACTGCTCGTCCACCGTTAGAAACGGGATTAAATTAGATGATTGTAAGATGAACCCATAGTCCGCAAACCGAACTTGGCTCAGCTGCTTTTCCTTCATCCGTCCTAAATCCTGACCGTTCAATAAAATTTGCCCGCTCGTTGGGGTCAATAGACCGCCCATCATGGTTAAGAGCGTCGTTTTACCTGACCCCGATGGACCCGTTAGAATAATAAACTCCCCCGCATCAACGGTTAAGTCGAGCGGCTGAACCGCTTGCGTTTCCGTATCGCCGGATTTAAACGTTTTAGCGGCCCGTTTTAACTCTAATACTGACATTAGGCTGTCCCTCCAATCGCACGAATCGGATCAATCTTTAAAATTTGTCGAACTGAGAAAATAGCTCCCAAAACGACCATAGCTAGTAATCCGATCGAAAATAAAGCGACCAGCATGAGGTTATTGGCATACGGTATTCCCGCCGGTAAAATCAGCACCGTCAGCTGGTTAGCGATCAGTCCTAATCCAATTCCAATCACCCCAAGGATTAACGATTGATCAAGAACGCTCGTAATCAGCGTTCGGTTACTAATCCCTTGGGCCCGCATAATCCCGTATACACTAATGTTTTGAAGGGTCAGAATGTACATAAAAATCCCGACAATAAAAAGCACAATAATAAACAGTGCCCCAATCATGAGGCTAAACGTCGAATTTTGGGCGCTATAGCCAGGAATATGAGTGATCAGCGCTTGTGGGGTCAAATTTTTAATACCCTTAATCTGCTGAACGTCGCTCGCCCGCTGGTAAACAATTCCGCTCACATTTTTAACCCGGGCACTCCCGTACCTCAATTGATCGTAGGTCCCTAACGTCGTGTACACGACCGGTAACGTTCCGTACAGGTTATTCCGGGTTAACCCCACAATATGGTAGGAGGCCTGACTCCCGTTAATATGAAGCTGATCCCCCACCTTCACCGTGCCGTTGCCAAGTCGTTCATCAACGACGACCTGATGATTGGTGGTTACCTGGTGCCCCTTAATCAGCTTGGGTTTAATGAAGCTATCAAACTGAATTCCAAAAATGGTGGCATTCAGGTCCTTCTGACTCCCAACCTTGTTGACGACCGCCGCCATTTCCCCAAGGGGTGCTTGGGTTGGCTTCAAGTTAGCAAGGTTAATCTTATCCGGTCCTAGGGTGGACGCTGCTAGGTTCGAGTTGGCGTACTGGCTAATACCAATCCGATTCGCATGCCACTGATCTACCGCTAACCGGTTATCTGACGCCAGGCCATATGCCAAGCCCGTTAAAAAATAGATCAGGTAGGCAATAAGAAAGAGGATCAGGATTACTAGGCCGTATCGCCCCTTATTTGCCTTTAGTTCATGGGTTGCTAAGTACATTTTTGCCCCTCCTTTTACCTTTAGTTATACCTTATCTGTCGATCAAAGAAAACACGTTTAGTCAAGTACCCGCCCTGATACAATCCCCACCCAATAAAAAACGGACCGTCAGCTAGGTTCGATCTCAAATTGATCAAACCTAGCTAACGATCCAACTTCGTTAAACCTATAGAATTGGTGACAGCAGACGGGAAAACATCTGCTTAAATTTCAAGTAGAGGGACTGGTCCGCAAACTTCTGCGGGGTAATCAACTCTGACTTATCAATATCTTCCTGGTAAATTTCCTCCAGCTTCTTCGCTAGTTTTTCATCATACAGGAATGAATTAATTTCAAAGTTGAGTTTAAAGCTCCGAAAATCCAGGTTGGCTGAGCCAACGGATGCCATCCGGCCGTCCACCACCATCGTCTTGGCGTGAATAAAGCCATTATGGTAGTAGTAAATTTTTACGCCATCGTCGGCTAATTGCCGGGCGTAGTACTGCGTTGCCCGGTAGACAAACGGGTGGTCCGGCTTATCCGGTACCATAATCCGAACGTCCACCCCCGACATAGCGGCACACCGCAAGCTATCTAACACACTATCATCAGGAATGAGGTACGGTGTTTGAATCCATAGGGTCTTAGTGGCCTGCTGAATCATCCGCATATATCCCATCTTAATCTGCTGCATGTCAGAATCTGGTCCACTGGAGACGATTTGCATCGTAGTATCGCCCTTGACCTTGATCAACGGGAAATATTTATCTACGAGTTCCCCCTCGGAAAACGGGTGCGCCCGATCCGTAGCGTTCCAGTCCATCATGAAATGGCGCTGAAGGGCAAAGACACCCGAGCCAACAATCCGGAGATGGGTATCACGCCAGAAACCAAACTTGGGTTTTCGGCCGAGGTATTGGTCCCCGATGTTATAGCCCCCGATGTAGCCTTCCTTACCGTCGATGACCACAATTTTTCTGTGATCCCGAAAGTTGAGCCGGAAATCAATAAAGGCGGGGCGGGTTCCTAAGAACCGTTCCACGTAGCCCCCCGCATCTAATAGCGGTTTAAAGAACCGGGTATTCGTTCCCATGGACCCCCATGGATCGTAAATCACCCGGACTTCGACCCCTTCCTTCGCTTTTTTCACCAGCAAATCGCGAATTTCAGTTCCAATGTTATCCGCATAGAAGGTGTAAAACTCAATATGTATACTGGACTGAGCGGCTTCAATATCTTCAATCAGCGAATGAAACAGGTCATCACCGTTGGTAAAAATCTTCACCCGGTTTTTTCGGGCTAAGAACGCTTCATCCGTTGCCATAAACATATTGACCATTGTGGCTGCACCGGTCGTAATTTCATCGGCCAGATTAGCCTCACTGCCGTTTTCAGTGCGCTGTTGATCCAACCGTTTATCGAGGGCTACCGCAACCTGCTGCTGCACCCGAGTTAACTGCTTGTGGGGCATTTGCCTCCCAATAAAGGCGTAAATAATGAACCCAAAAACCGGAAAGACGGTTAAAACCAGGAGCCATGCCCACGTTGCTGCGATATCCCGTTTCTCACGGAACACCGTTATAATCGCTAATATGGCGTTTAGCGTGACGATTAATTCAATGATCTGATGCCAGGTCATTGTATTCACCCCTTTTCGATAGTCCTATAATACCGTAAAATGCGTCAAGTTACTTAATTTTGTCCTAAAATGACGTTAAAATAGGAGGAGAATTGGAGGTTTGCTGAATGAGTCTATCAATGGTTACCCTTCTGGGTGGGATCCATGGGGTGAGTACTTACCGCGTTTTCCACCTGCTCTTTAACGATAATAAAACGGTTGGCCTAATCTTCATCATCGGCGTGGCCCTCTACGCCTTTTACCGGTACATGAATCGGCATTAACGGTGAGCCAATTTCTAGAGTTAGGGACACAGCAGTGCTATGCTTAGAAGGTAAGAAGGCGCTTGATTTTTTCAAACGTACTCATGTCTGGAGGGATTAGTATGGCAGCAACAAACGTTGAATTACAGAACGCTTTAACTTTAGAATCGGATCCAGGTCCCTTTGTTTCGATCTTTATGCCCCTGAACCCTAAGGCACAAAATCGCAGTGAAGATGCTTCGCAATTTAATAGTTTAATTAGCGAAGCCAAACGTGAATTCACAAAGGACTACTCCGAAAAAGCTTGGCACCCCTACGCGGATAAGATTGATCTTTTTATCTCCAGCGACCGGGTCAACAGTGACCGGAGTGCAAGCGGTTTGGCCTTATATATCGGTGCAAACACTCTTCACAGTTTCCCACTTCGGGACTCTGTCTCAAGTTTTTACACAATTAGTAATACCATTCAAATTTTGCCTTTAATTAAAGATTCCCAATTTAGTGTTGAATATGATCTTTTATTACTCCGTCGGAATACTTTCCAATTATTCCACATCAAGGATCTTATTATGGAAGAAATTCACCTTCCAGAAGACGCTCCTACCACCATGGGTAAAGCCGTAGGAACCGATTTAACCGGTGGCCGTCAACGCGAACGTTCCGAAGGGATGGGCGCAGGTACCCACTTCGCTGGTCGGGACCAACGTGACGAAACCAAGGTGGATGACCGGAAGCACTACTTCGGTATCATTGATGAATACATCTTCAAGAACTACAGCAACGTTGATCACTTACCACTGATCGTTGCAGCCGTGACTGAAGACCAAGGGGTTTTCCGCAAACAAAGCAAGAACCTCTACTTGAACCGGGACATTGAAATCACTAAGATTCCAAGCGAACACTCACAAATCAATGAGCTGCAAGAAATCACTTCCGAAATTGCCACGGATTACGCCAAGGCAGACGTTGCCGGCTTAAAGACAAAGTACGATAACGCCGTATCAAGCAAGCGTTACGCTACCGACCTTGAAACCCTTATGGACGCAGCTATTTCAGGTCAAGTTGATACGTTATTTGTTACGGAAGGGGCCTACCTCGCGGGTAAGTTGACCGATGACTTGCACATCGATACCAACACCCCAGAAGGCAAGCGCAACAACCTTCTAAACGACCTTGCCATTACCGTTGCTGGTTTTGGCGGTCAGGTTTACGTTCTGCCAAAGGACGAAACCCCTGCCCGGAAAGATGAACCCGCAGTTGCAATTTTACGGGCTCGCCGGACCGCAGATAAGGAACCTAAGGATTAGGTTTCAACTCCTAAGTAATGAAGGGGCCGGAAATTCCGGAACCTAATAATCCCCAAGCTGAGGTTAATTCCCCGGCTTGGGGATTTTATTAATTGTAATTAATAATTATATTTATCATCCTCAATGTCTCTCACCCAATTTTGATAAAAAAATCGTTCTTGACAGTTTTGGCTCCGGTGGCTACTCTTAATAGCAATCAACTTAATTTCAAATGACTGACTAGCCAAATCGAAGGAGTGTTTATGACCGATGACCAATTGGGACACCAAGTTTGCTAAAGAAGGACTTACATTTGATGACGTCTTGCTGCTGCCGGCCGAGAGCCACGTGTTACCGAACGACGTGGATTTAAGCGTCCAGCTCGCGGAGAATTTAAAGCTTAACGTTCCCTTTTTAAGTGCCAGTATGGATACCGTGACGGAGACGTCCATGGCCCAAGCAATGGCAGAAGCTGGGGGATTAGGCGTCATTCATAAGAATATGTCCGTCGAAGCCCAAGCCCAAATGGTGGCCTTAGTCAAACAGCTGCCCGTTGATTTAACGCTGACCCCAATGGCTGCCATAGATAATAGTGGCCACCTGATTGTGGCAGCGGCCGTTGGCGTCACTTCAGACACGTTAGAACGTACGGCGGCGCTGTTTAATGCGGGCGCTGACGCCGTCATTATCGATACCGCCCACGGCCACTCCGCTGGGGTCCTTCGTAAGGTTAGCGAAATCCGTCAGGCGTTTCCAAACCAAACGCTCATTGCCGGAAACGTCGCAACGGGCGCCGGAACCAGGGCGCTATTCGAAGCCGGAGTTGACGTCGTTAAAGTCGGAATTGGTCCCGGTTCAATTTGCACAACCCGGGTCGTTGCCGGGGTTGGAGTTCCCCAGATCACGGCGGTCTTTGACGCTGCACAGGTCGCCGCTGAATTTGGCAAATCCATCATTGCTGACGGGGGTATTCAATACTCTGGCGATATTGTTAAAGCTCTGGCAGCCGGCGGTAACGCCGTTATGCTGGGCGGGATGCTCGCCGGAACCGATGAAGCTCCGGGTGAAATCATTACCCTGGGAGGCCAGCAGTTTAAGAGCTACCGCGGGATGGGGAGTGTCGCCGCCATGTCTCACGGTTCTAAGGACCGCTACTTCCAAAGCGGAGTCAACGAAGCCGATAAGCTGGTGCCAGAGGGCATTGAAGGCCAAGTTCCTTACAAGGGCAGCGTCCGGGACCTCCTCTTCCAAATGATTGGCGGGGTACGATCCGGGATGGGTTACACGGGTTCCGCCACCGTTCAGGATTTAATTGACCATGGTCAGTTTGTCCGAATCTCTAACGCCGGGCTGCGCGAATCCCACCCCCACGACGTTCAAATCACCACTCAAGCCCCTAACTACAAACCAGAATCCTAATTATTTGTTTATATAAGGCCGTAATATGGACGGCAGTCTCTACCCAACGCCGTAAACGTTGGACTATAAGCAGAAAGTGAGCGCAAGCCAACACTTTTTGTGTTGGTTTGCGCTCTTTTTTGTAAACCCAAGGGAGTAAAACTCATTTGACAACCACCGTTGATTTAAAACTAACCGGCGCTCAAGTTCTGAACGTCTTTTCCCGCCAATTTGAACCACTTACCCTTTGGATTACCGGCGGTCAAATTATTAGCAACCAACTCGACGCCAACCTTGAAGCCACCAAAACCATTGACTTAACGGGAAAATGGGTGGTGCCTGGTTTGATTGACGCCCACGTCCACATGGAAAGCGCCCTCGTTTCACCTAGTGAGTTTGGCCAAGTTGTCTTAAACCACGGGGTGACAACCATTGTTACCGATCCCCACGAACTAGCTAACGTCACGGGAATTGACGGGATTACCTACCTCATACAGGACGCCCGCCAAACTCCGCTGGACGTTCAATTTATGCTCCCATCATCCGTACCCTGTGTGCCCTTTGACCATAACGGGGCCACCCTGTCCGCAGCCGACTTAGCAGATCTTTACGCCTATCCCGAAGTCAACGGATTAGCTGAGGTCATGGATTACCCCGGAATCGTCCGCCACGATGCCGACCTCCTTCAAAAGATCCAGGACGCCCGCCGCCACGGTGACCACGTGGATGGACACGCCGCCGGATATTCGGAAGCCATGTTGAATCAACTCGCAGGAGCAGGAATCGATACGGACCACGAATGCGTCAGTGTGGCAGAAGCAGAGGCCCGGTTGCGGGCCGGGATGGCCGTTTTTTTACGGCAGGGCAGCGTTGAGAACGACCTGTTAAACACAATTGGGGCGGTCACCGAAGCCAATGCCCACCGGTTTGCCTTCTGTACCGATGATAAAACCATTTCGGATTTGGTTCACGAAGGATCCATTGACCATAACGTTCGCTTAGCCATTCAATCGGGGATGCGTCCAGCCCTCGCTTACACGCTGGCAAGTTACAACGCCGCCCAAATTCACCGGCTCTGGAACCGGGGCGCCCTTTCGGCGGGATACTTAGCCGATCTCGTTGTCCTCGATAATCCGGAAGCCGTCACCATCAACCGGGTTATGAAAAACGGGCAGTGGGTGACAGCAGAATCAGTCACAAAGCCCCTGGCCTTTACCCAAAACACCATGCACCACCACGTTCAATTAGCCGACCTCCAACTGCCGTTGCACGGGCAACCCGTTCACGTGATGACCATTGAGCCTAACCACATTACCACTGGGCACGACCTTGCTGCCCTCCCCAAAACACCCAACTTTGAGGCGGATCTGACTAACGACCTGCTCAAAATGGTCGTTGTCGAACGGCACCGCCGCCTCGGCACCGTTGGATTAGGACTTGTTCACGGGTTTCAACTCACGTCGGGCGCCGTTGCCACGTCAATTGCCCACGACGCCCATAATATCGTGGCGTTTGGGACGTCCGATGCGGATATCTTACTGGCAATCCAACAAATCACCGCAACCAACGGAGGGATTGCGGTCGTTAATCAGGGGCAGGTTTTAGCCTCAATGCCGCTAGCCATTGGTGGAATCTTATCCGACCAGCCCTACGCCACCGTTTCGCAGCAGCTTACCTCGCTCACAGCCGCCTACCAATCCCTGAGCACCGCCGATCCGTTTGATCCCTTTATTACGCTGTCGTTTCTTACCCTGCCGGTCATTCCGACGTTAAAACTGACGGATCAAGGCCTCTACGATGTCGAACGGGGACAATTCATTCCGCTCGAAGTTGACGAACCCTAGCAACAATCCTCATAATGTGGGAAAGGACGTGATTGATTTGACCCTGCAGTTTCAAATTGCCACTCTGGCTGACTTGCCCGATATTGTGGCCATCTATAACGAATCCATTCCCAACCACCACATCACGGCGGACTTGGCCCCGGTTACCGTATCGGACCGCCAGAGCTGGTTTGACGCCCATTCCCCCGCCAAGTATCCACTGTGGGTCATCTATTCCGGCCCCCAGCTAGTGGGCTGGCTCAGCTTATCGCCGTACAGCGACCGGGCCGGTTACCGCCAAACCAGCGAAATTAGCCTCTATTTAACTTTGACCGCGCAAGGGCACCACTTTGGGCGGCAAAGCCTACAATTTGCGTTGGAGCAGGCACCTCAATTTGGCTTCACGGTCCTCATTTCCCGGGTTTTCGGGAGTAATCACGCTAGCCGGCACCTGTTTGAAACGGGTGGATTCGACCATTGGGGCCACCTCCCACGAATTGCCAATCAAGCAGGGGCCTGGGAGGACTTAGAGGTGTACGGAATTCAACTTCACTAAGAACCTATAATTGCCAACTAAAAGAGCATCCCCAACGTCGATCAACAATGGTCGACCTTAGGGATGCTCTCTTTAGTTGGTTGCTCATTCCTTTTGACTGTAACCCGTTTGATAGTTAATGGTAATTCCGGGTTGGACGTTAAAAATATAGATATTAAACTTAATATCACCCGTTTCAATGGATTGGGCCTGCATATGAACTCCCCGGGCCACCAATTCATCGTTTCGAAACACAGGCTCAACTTGGTAGCGCACGTGGTTATCCGTCTGCTTCAGGTAGGCCGCCACCTTTGATTCGTAGTTTTCCATGTCTGGCGCGTTCAGATCCCGGGTCCCCGTCATCAAATTTTTAACGTTATTATTCTGGCCCGTCAGTTGGTACCCAATGAGGTGGGAACGATTATAAAGGTACGTCCGTTTGCCGTTCACGGTGTATTCCTTATTATGCCACCCCGTCGGACTCACCACTAACGCCTCGCGCTTAGCCGTTGGCATGAGGTCCCTTTGCAACATCGCATTCGCCGCGGTAACCCGGTTGAGCCGGTCAAGGTTGCCGTACTTTTGCCACGCTCCGTTGCCTAGTGAAAGGTCCGCCTTAGTAAACGTGGGCTGGTTATGGTTCACCGCAACAATCTCTGTTCCCCGGTACGTTTCGGTTGCTAGCTGCTTGGCATCGACCGATTGTTTTGGTGCCGTCACTTGATTCGTTTGGTTGGTCTTCAGCTGGCCCGCTTGAACGACCTGTTTGACCAGCGCCGTTGCATTTTCGGCGGTGGGATGCTGAATGACACTGGGATCCTGAGCAATGGCTCCCCCTGCCACAATCGCTAAGAAGGTCAGGACGTACGTCCAAAAATGACCTCGCCGCCGTTTTTTTCGTCGTTTAACCATGGTTTGACTTCCCTCCGCAAAATACTAACCCATCTATTTTACCAGATTTGGCACGGAGAAACGGATCGAGAAACAATTCGGGCCGCTAACCAGATCTAATCGTAACGATTAGATCTGGTTAACGGCCCGAACGTTTCCCTAAGTGCTTGATAAAGTCCTTAGTTAGAATTCACCCTTCACCGACTACATCAACGGATCCCAGGCATCTAATGGTTGTGGGGTAGTGGTTAAGACGGCCTGTTGTTCTGGCGTGAGGTACTTTTTATGAACGACAACTTCGTAACCAAAGTCATCCATCCAGTCATCGGTCATCACAAAGTAGCCCTTATCACCGACCTTGGTTCCCCAACTGTTTTCTACCTTCCACCGCTGTGGTTGGTTATCGACTAGGTCGACCCCGGTTAAGGTCATCGCGTGGGTCACTTCGGCCTCGTGAGTTTCAAACCGTTCCGCTTTACTCATGGTCATCTCAACGTTAAATAGCTTAGCTTGTTGGTAGAGCTGACTATCCATGTAGCCCTTTTCGCGGCTCATTTCTTGCATGATGTCGTTTCCAAACCATACGGATTCGCCATCCTTCAATTGATCAATGGCCGTTTGCTTCAGCGTAGCCATATCCGTATTGAAAAACTCAATGCGTTTGCCGCCTAAAACATTATCCTGGCTCGGCAAGCTATAAAGCTTGTTAAACGGCTTATCCGGGGAATTTGTCACCACCACGTAGTCATCAAGATCAACGTCCCAGTACTTGTTGAAGAAGTCGAGTGGGGTTAACTGACGGTCCCGGTGAAGTTTGTGATCGTCATCCTTAAACTCCAAGTCAAACGTTGTCGGGGGCTCCCCAATGGAATAGACTGCCATCCGGTAAACTTCGGTCATCATTCCTTGGCGTTTAGTCGCAATCTCGGCGTCACTCGCACGGTCCGCTACCATTTGCCGTAGAATCAATGCGTCACGGCGCAACTTCCTATTTAAGGCCGCCGCAAATCCGGTGGTGTTATCCGTATTAAACGTTTCGGGCATGGCGTATGAGGGAACGACCCCGTACTTCTGGATCAGTGCCGCACACATGGCCCACTGACCGCCGTCATCATCGGGCATCCCCATATAAAAGCTGACTTCTCGGTCACTCAGTGGTTTGTCAGCCAAGTCGATGGTTCGTTGGTAAAACATGTTGGCCCGTTCCACCTTATCCCAGAAAAAGAGGTAACTCTGAGACAGCTCAAAGTCCTTCACGTTATTTTCCTTCGCAAACGTGTGCCGTAAGGTATTCAACGTTGAAAACAACCAGCACCGACCACTGTGTTTTTGGTTGGAAACCGTCCCGGTATCCAGTTCAACCGAAAAGGTCCGGTTTAACCGGGTTGCAGCCTTAGGGTCTTCCGAGGCCTTTAAAACCCCGTTCGTTTGAACCGCCCGCCCAATCACCTCAGCGGCTGGTTGAGTTGCTAGGTCCTGGTGAAACGCTTGGATATCCTGCTGCGTTAACGCTTTTTCACTCATACGCTCACTCCTCTAATCTCATTGAAATCTCATAATAATGTTCTTATCATAGCGCCTCCCCCCCATTTTCGCAATTGATTTCGTGGAGAAAGTGACGTTAGGGGAACCGGCTGGGGCAGCACCTAGTTTTATCAGGCTTCCCCAACCAGACCTCTCCGCCTAACAAAATAATCAGGATAATGCCACAGTTCAGGCATTATCCTGATTATTACGTTAGTGCTCAAGTTCTAACCGGTTGGGTCAGCACCTAGTCATATCGGGCTCTTCACCCCAGATTTCTCCGGTTAACAAAAATACACGCGCATAGCCCAAACCCAGGCTATACGCGTGTATTGACGTTAATCCTCAAAATCTAAACGGAATGATTCGCACCTAGTCCTTATCCACATCATTTGGGTACACCGAGATGCGGTCGCCGGCTTCTCCTAGTTCTTCTTCGATTCGGAGAAGTTGGTTGTACTTTTCAACCCGTTCGGAGCGGGCCATGGCACCGGACTTCATTTCGCCAGCGTTCGTTGCAACGGCGAAGTCGGAAATGAAGGTGTCGCCCGTTTCACCTGAACGGTGGGAAATCATGGTCTTGAAGTTATTCTTACGGGCAACCCGCATGGCTTCAAGGGTTTCAGTTACCGTTCCAATTTGGTTCAGCTTAATTAAGATGGCGTTACCAGCACCGTCCTTGACGGCCTTCCGGATGATTTCAGGGTTCGTTACCACTAAGTCATCGTCGACAATTTGAATCTTGCCGCCCATGCGTTTTGTAAACTTAACGAAACTATCCCAGTCGTCTTCGGAGAACGGATCTTCAATGGAAATGATGGCAGGGAATTCCTTAACCAGGTTTTCGTAGTAGTCAGCCATTTCCTTAGGCGTCTTTTCGCTGCCTTCGAAGTTATAGTTCCCGGTCTTTTCATCGTAAAATTCTGAGGAAGCGGGATCAATCGCAATGGCGATATCAACACCAGGCTTGTAGCCGGCTTCTTCGATCGCCTTGTAAAGCATCTTAACGGCGTCTTCAGTGGTCTTCAGGTTAGGCGCAAAACCACCTTCATCACCTAAACCGGTGTCGTAGCCAGCATCATGAAGAACTTTCTTCAGGGTGTGGTAGGTGTTGGCAATCATTTCAATTCCTTCACGAGTGGTGGTCCGCTTGATTGGGGTAATTAAGAATTCTTGCGTATCAATATCATTTTGAGCGTGAACCCCACCATTGATGACGTTGTGGAACGTTTGTGGGATTTCAAGGTCGGTGCCGCCTAAGTACCGGTACAATGGAACGCCCTGTTCATTAGCAGCAGCCCGGGCGGTCGCCATGGAAACACCTAAAATCGCGTTGGCCCCCAGACGACTCTTGTTTGGTGTGCCATCTAGTTTAATCATCGTGTTATCGATGTCGGCTTGGTTGAATGGATCCTTGCCATGTAGGGCATCGTTAATTTCAGTGTTCACATTGTCGACGGCCTTTAAAACTCCCTTGCCCTCTAAACGTGACCCACCGTCACGGAGTTCAACGGCTTCTTTCTCACCGGTTGAGGCACCTGATGGTACTTCGGCCCGGCCACGGACACCATCTGACAGAATAACGTCAACTTCGACAGTTGGGTTACCCCGGGAATCAAATACTTCGCGCGCTTTAACCTTATCAATGTAAACTGACATAACAAAAATCCCTCCTAGATATAGAAAAAGCGCCTACTCCACCCCTAAGGATCGAGTAGGCGTCATCAATTCTTTCGAATATTGCGGCGAACACCATCGCCGATTTAATTACAGCTTTATCCTACCATTATGAAATATTTCCGCAAGTGAGATGACCCACAAATTTAAATGGTCTAAGTTCCCTCGCTTTCACCGGATTCATTTAAACCGGTAAAATTGAAGGAATAGTTCTTTTTTACGGGGTTAGTCCCTTGACTAAAAACGCCACGGTCATCTTTTCCCGCTGGTCCTTCGTTAACTCCGAGGGTAATTCAATAAATTGGCGGCCCACAAATCCAATCAGCGTTGAGAGGGTAAACTGCAGAATTAAATCGGTTGGCCAGTCCACCACTTTCCCCTCAGCCTTTAACCGGTCTAACGTTTTGGTCAGGTCGGAAAAGACCTCCGTCTTACTTAACAGGCTGTTGATAAATTCCCGCCGTAAATCCGTGTTAAACAGCAGTTCGCCCGCTAACACCTTGACTTCCTTATAGTTGACATCCAGAAACTCCAAGCGGTCCCGCACTAAATTCTGAACGAACTCTTGGAGCGTCGTAATGGGTTTCCGGACGGTATTTTCATCGAATTCTGCCACCATATTAGGCATCACAGCCATCAACGGTGCTAGCACTGCCAGCAACAGCTCCCGCTTCGTTTTATAGTGCCGGTACACCGTACCCTCGGCTACCCCGGCCATGGCCGCAATATCAGCCGTACTCGTTTTTTCAAAGCCCTTCTCCGCAAACAGGGTGAGGCTAGCCTCCAAAATCTGTTTCTGTTTCGACGTCAGATCCCCTCTGCGGCTCATTTCCTGCTTAAAAAATTCTTGAATTGGTGTCACGTTAAACCCTCCGATACCGTCTTAATCCCACCGTATTTAACCCCGTCAAAATAATCACGAACAGCAGTAAGATTCCTAGTTCCGGCGCAACATCGCCAAACGTGAAGCCCTTCGTTGCCACGTCCGTTAAGGCCGCGCCCCCGTAGTATAAGGGGAAAACGTGGGCGAGAACCTGCAGCCACGTGGCCATTCCGCTAACGGGAACCAACCCCGAAAAGAACACCTGGGGGACCACCACCAGCGGAATGAACTGGATCATCTGAAACTCCGTGTTGGCAAACGTTGAAATAAAAATCCCCATGGATAGTGCCACTAAGGCGAGCACCAGGTTAATCAGGACGAGCAGCCAAAAGCTCCCCAAAATATGCACGTTAAAGACGTAGATGGAGAACGTACAGATGATCAGCGTTTGGACGATGGCAAACAGTCCGTAACCAATCATATAGCCGGTAATAATTTCACCCCGGCGAACGGGAGTCGCTAACAGCCGGGTGAGGGTGCCGGAGGTTCGCTCGTTTAACAGGGACATCCCTGAAATCAGGAAGACGAAGAAGAATACAAAGAACCCTAAGAGAATGGGCAAGAACTCCACGAAGAAGGTTGAATCCTGGCTACCATACAGATAGTGGCTGGTTACGTGGTAGCGGGTCGGCTGCTGGACCTTCGTCGGGGGCTGGTTAGTCGCCGATTGCTGCGAACTAGCGGGCGAACTAGCGGGCAAACTGGCCGTTAACTGGTTCAGCTGACTCTGCGTCTGTTTTAAAGCCGCTTGCTGGGCCTTGGTGACGGCCGTTAGGGCTTTAAATTGCAGCTTGGTCTGGCCCTGAATCAGCGACTGCCGAATTAAAGCCGCCTGACTTGGCTGACTGTTTTGGTAGGTCACCCTTAGTTTATCACCGTCCTGCGTAATAAAGCCCGCCAAATCATGGCGGCGAATTTCCGTTTTAGCGTTCGCGTGCCGACCGTACGTCTTGACCGTGAGATCGTCTGACTTAATGGCCTTCACTAGGTCGGCATCAACGTTTGACCGAATCCCGATGGTGGCCGTCGTCGTTTGGTTAGACTGAAATAAAACGTACATCAGCGAGAGCACGAGCAGCGGGGCCAAAAATAGCAGGGCGAGCGTTCGTTTATCCCGTACCATTTGGAGTAAGACCCGCTTAACGATTGCTTTGATTCTCATCTTGAAGCCTCCCCGCCTTTAAAAATACCTGTTCAATAGTTGCGACTCCGTACCGGTCCTTTAGTTCCTGCGGCGTTCCATGGGCCAAGTCAATCCCTTCCCGAATCAGCATGAGCTGGTCACATCGCTCAGCCTCATCCATCACATGGGTCGTGATTAGAATCGCCTTGCCCTGATCCTTCAGCCGCTTTAATTCGGCCCAAATCTGCTGCCGCAGTTCGGGATCAATTCCAACGGTGGGTTCATCTAAGATGAGCAGACCGGGATCCTGAATGAGTGCAATCGCCAGGGACAACCGGCGCTTCATCCCCCCAGAGTAGGCGACGACCTTCTTATTCAGATCGGCGGTCAAATTCACTAATTCCGTGGCGTACGCCATATTAGGCGCTAGTTGATCGTGCGGAACCCCCATCAATCGAGCAAAAAAGAGGAGGTTTTCCTTCGCCGTCAAATCCTGATACAGGGCGTCACTCTGTGCCATGTACCCAATTTCTGCCATGACGGGCCGGTTCGGCATCGTCTGCTCAAAAACCTGGGCGGTCCCGCCATCTAACTTTTCCATGCCTAAGATGGCCTTAACCAGCGTCGTTTTGCCCGCCCCGGAGGGTCCAATCAAACCTAAAATTTCACCCGGACTTAACTGCAAATCCACCTGATCCAAAACGGTTTTTGAGCCAAATCGCTTCGTAATTTTCTCAGCGTTAACCGTTAACGTCATTTCCATTCCTCCTTTAGTGAGTGTACACTCACTTTCGTTCAAAATGAGTGTACACTCATTCAAAGTAAAAAACAAGGCCGCTAACTAAATTCAGGTTCTTCCCGTTGAATCTAGTTAGCGGTCCGGATAATATGGCCGTTGTCCTACTTGAAATCATTGATATTGTCCCTAGCGGACTTGGTCGAAATCCAGAAGGGCACCTTAACGACCCCGATAATTTTATCCTGGGACACATATCCCCAATACCGGCTGTCGTTTGAAACACTTCGGTGATCGCCTAGAACAAATACCTTGCCCTTTGGGACCCGAGCCACCTGTTCTGACCGGGGCCATTCGTTAGTTTTGGCTAGGCTTGATAACGTCCAGTTGCCCGTTCCCTTCGTTCGTTCCGATTCACTTATGTAGGATTGCGAAACCCGTTTTTGGTTAACGTAGAGCTGACCATCCTTGCTGGCCACCGTATCACCAGGCAACCCAATCACCCGTTTGACATAGTCCGTCCCCGGAGCGGCATCGGGGTCCTCCCCGTAGGCATCGAATACAATCACACCCATGCGATTTACGGATAGCGGTTTAACAACCAGTACTCGCTCGTCATTTTTTAAATTGGGTGTCATTGATGGACCATCCACCCGGACCATCGCGAAGACGTAGTCCTTAATACCTAGTGCGATTAATAAACCAATGATGACCGGTATTACCCAGCTTGCTATCTCTCTTATGATTTTCATGAGTCGGCTCCTTGGTAAAAAAATCAATTCTCACCCTCTAATTTTACCATGTTCGCCTTAATTCCGCTGGCTGACAACTTAATTACCAGCTTTCCAGCCATTTTTTCAGTAAAACTGTTACACTAAGGTTAATCAACTTAAGTCCCGTTAAATAATAAGGAAGTGCACCCGGTGATTTGCGGGCGCACTTCCTTATTCACAATAGCGGACCGGGAATGAAAGGATTGACAATTTTTGGCCCATACAAACCGTTCACGGGCAACGTGGCTCACCCTGCTTTTAGGGACGATCAGCGCAACCGGCCCTCTCTCCATCGACCTTTACATGCCGGCTCTGCCGCAGATGACGACCCAGTTTCATACCAGCGCTTCACTCATGCAGCTTAGTATTACCGCCTGCTTAGTTGGCCTCGCGTTAGGCCAGGTTTTTTGGGGCCCGTTATCGGATCGGTACGGCCGAAAGAAGATGCTCTTAGCCGGCTTTGCCACGTTTGCCATCGCCTCGTTTCTCATTACCCTTTCCCATAGCATCGGCGTCTTAATCGCCCTCCGGTTTATTCAGGGGGCGGCTGGAGCGGCCGGCCAGGTTCTGTCGCGGGCGGTAACCTCGGACCTCTTTTCCGGCAACCAATTAACCCGGTTTTACGCCATGCTTAATGCGGTGAACGGCCTCTTCCCCATCATCGCCCCCCTCATTGGTGGCATGCTCATCGCCGTTGTGCCGTGGGAAGGTATCTTCTGGCTCTTAACCCTCATCGGGATTCTCATTACCCTGGCCGTCGCCATCGGGCTACCCGAAAGCTTACCGATGGACAAACGGTCAACGGGCAGCCTGCGGAGCTCCTTTGCCGCCATGGGAAAACTGTTAACGCATCCCCGGTTTGACGCCATGCTCCTCGTGACCGGGCTCATCTACGCCATTTTATTCTGCTACATTTCGGCGTCCTCCTTCGTCTTTCAACACGGTTTTGGCATGTCCGCCCAGGCCTTTAGCTGGTTATACGCCATGAACGGACTTGCCATGGCGCTCGGGAGTGCCATCCCTGCCCGGTTAGTGGGTCGCTTAGACAACCGGCGGCAGCTCATCTGGGTGCTGCGGCTGACCCTGCTTGCCACGGGCTGCTTAGTGCTGTCGCTGTTCTTCCCCCAACAGTTATGGTTAGTGGTATCCCTGCTCTTCATTATTTTATTATTGAACGGCGCCGGATTAACCCTCTCGGGATCCTTAATTCTCGAAAACGCAACGGCCAACGCCGGCAGCGTTTCAGCCCTCATCGGCCTTTCTCAGGATGGGTTAGGCGGCTTAGCCTCGCCGCTCGTCGGACTAGGCAAGCCGGGATCATACGCCTCGATGGCCATCTGGATGCTGATCTCGGCCGCATTAGCCCTCGGTTTAACCCATACCAGTGAATTAAAACCCACAGTCTAAGGCCCTAAACGTCGTAAGAACACTAAAATCAAACATTTATACCACCCCAAATAAGGATGATGACCAAGATCGATCTTGGTCATCATCCTTATTTGGGGTGGTTAGTCGGGGTGCAAGCCTCAAGATCTACCGAGGGTCTCCATACCCTTTAGTTAGGTTCCATCACTCAGATCTCTGCGGATAACCCAAGAAACAAATTATGCTAAAGCCCAGCATATTTTGTTTCTTACGTTAATCCTCAAGCTCTACCGAGTGACTCCACACCCTTTAGTTGGGTTCCACCGCTCAGATCTCTGCGTTTAACCAGGTCATCGAATAATGCCCAAGCCCAGCATTTTTCGATGACCCCGTTAATCCTCAAGATCTACCGAACGGTTCCACACCCTCAGTCGGGTTCCAAGCCTCAACTCTTTCCGGTTAACCCAAGCAGCAAATAATACTAAAGCCCAGTATTTTTTTCTGCTTACGTTAATCCTCGAGAGTTAGCGAGGCTTTCCACACCCTTCATTCCGTTGCCGTTTCAAAGCGCCGGAGGAAAGCTTCTTTTTGGTCGTAAACCACCGGTGTCAAAAAGTCGGCTGGGCCGTGGTGGGCACCTTCAAGCCAGTGCCATTCCACCTTTCGTTCACCTAGGACACTCACGAGTTCGCTCGCCAGGTTAACGCTTTGGATGTAGGGAACCACGGCATCCGCCGTACCCGCGTATAGGAGCACCGGCGGCATCTGTGGCGTTAACCAGTTAGCTGGGTTGGCCTTTGCCACGGCGGCCTTTGCGTTCGCTGGCTTCGTTTTTCCAAACATCATACCTTCAAACGAATCGGCCGCCCCGGTCTCCGGAAACTTCGGGGTGATCCCTAATGTTTCAAACTGGGGCCGCATCAGCCGGAAGTCATAGGGGCCGTACGAAGCAATCACCGCGTTGACCCGGCTGTCAACCGTCAAATTTCCGCCTAAGTCGTTTTGCATTTCAGAAACGGCATCCGTTGCTGCCACCATCATGGCTAACTGGGCCCCGGAGGATTCCCCCATTAAAAAGAAGTTGTCAGGATCAAGCTGCAGACCCTTGGCGTGGGCCCGGACGTACCGAATGGCCGCCTTAATTTCAAAAATTTGGGCCGGGTACCGGCGTTGCCACGACAGCGAATAATTTGGCGAAACCACCGCAAACCCACGTTCTAAAAGCCGAAGGGCCCCTTCCATTTTATGTGAACTCTTCTCCCCAAAGTAGAGGCCGCCCCCGTATATATCAATGATGGTCGGAAACGGGCCCGCCCCTTCGTTTGGCAAGTAAACGTCTAATTGGTGCCGGTCACCCTCGGCATAGGAAAGGTTTAATTGTTGCTGTTTCACAAACTGGGTTTGAGCCGCCACAAACGGGACTTCTCGGTCAATAAACTTCATGTTTTCCTCCTTGCTAGTTACGCACTCCCACCTGACAAAATAAGAAGCGGGCCCCGATTCAATTGTCTTGGCAATTAAAGGGACCGGCTTCTTACTGGTAGTTCATTTAATCCTGTGAGATTTTTTGGGCCCACATCGTTAGCGTACTTTCCATATTGTTCAGGACTTTTAGCCCCTGTTGGTAATCCTGCTCTGATCCAAGCATCCGAAACGATAGCGTGCAGCTGTCGTTAAACGAACTCATCGTCAGCCGGAAGTCCGGCATCGTTCGAAACGAATCGGTCAGGTAAACGCCCGCCACCGGAATCTGGTCAAACATAAACCGGTTAGCATCAACCTCCCCAAACGCCTCGAACGAAACGTGGCGCAGGGGTTGGTTTCTGGCAATCATCCGGCGCATCATATCCGGGGTCGCCCACCGGCTTAGTCGCTGCAAAGCCGGAATAACGTTAAGGTACTGCTGCTGATCAATCATGGTTTCAATCGTGTCATGAACCCGCTGTAAGATGGTATCAAAGGTATCGTAAATATGAATTTGAACGGAAACAAGCAGCTGTCCCGTTAAATTCGCAATTTGAACGGTCTGATCCGAAAAACGTGCGGGATTAAACTGCCGAAGATTCACGGGGAATGGTATTTGAAGCCTTTGCTTGCCCGTTAGGACGTTAATAGCCTTCGCATATGCAGCTAACACAACCTCTTCAACGCTAAAATCATGGGTTTGACTGGCCTGCTCAATCCGTTTAAAACTGCGCTGACCAATTGTAATTTTACCGTTATGGTAATGAACCCCGCCGGGAATCGGCTGCCAGTCCGAAGCAATCTCGGTTTCTTCCTGATCCACTTCAACGTGGGACCGCTTTTTCAGGCCGGCCAGAATCGATCGCACACTGCGATCGTTCCTGATGGTGGAAATATCATCCCCGTTATACGCCGCTGCAAGTAAGTAAAGGTAGTTCTTAAATCCCACGCCATCCGTCACGAGGTGGCTTATAAAAATCCGAAGAACATCCGCATCATCGTGATGAATCACTTGAACCTGGAGCTGCGGACCAGCTAACAGGTCAAGGGAGGCTCGCTCAGGGTCCTGAAAACTAGCGTATTCTTGTACAACCGTTAAGTCATCCCGCTTTGGGGTGTCAAACCGGTTTCGTTTCAAACTATACCCCCCGTAAATCTCTGGTACGACGCTCGCCGTTGCCGTGACCGCCGCCTTTAGCCGTGGGATATTTAAGCGGTGGGCCAAATGAACAACGGCCTCCATTAATGGATATCGGCCTTGAAAATCAAGCGTGCTTAAAATATCTAACGGTTCACCACGATAAATCATTGTGTCACCCCTTTAGAACTCGCTTTTTATTATTAATAACAACTAATTTAAATTATTAATTACAATTTAGTTTTATTTCTGTCCGGTTAAATCTTCAATCCCGATGCTGTCATCAATCATTTCACCATCAGCCTTTAATTGCAATGTGTTATACGTCGGCTGCAGGGAAAGCGTCATATTTTGACCCAACTGGCGAACGGAATAATCCTTAGCGTACCAGGTCCCCATATTCGTTTCAATCGGGGTATTATAATCTTCGAATGGCATATCATCCCGAATGATGACCAACATAAAATCCACCTCTAAAGCGACTAAGCCATGATGAGAATAGGGGCCTACGCCGTCATCTAAACTTAGTAGAACCCGCGTGTGGGGCCCTAAAAGCGGAGCTATTTTTTTTCGTGCTGAATCGGCAACCATTAAATTCATGGTGATCCCTCCAATCGACTACTGTGCTATGCTTATTATCGTAACCTCGAATCAAAGTTTCAATTAATCTGCCTTCATTTTAACGAAAAGTTTGGACCTTTATAAATCCGTAATGTTTCATATGAAACAACCAAAATAAAGCGGCTCGTCCTGGGAATCTCAACGTAGAGATCAACCGGGCGAACCGCTTTATTATTTGGAATAATTTATTTGGGTTACTGCGCTTGATCCGTCACCTTAGCAATTTGCCCGTGCTTAATGTACACACTTAAAATTGCCAGGTCGGCCGGATTAACCCCGCTAATTCGGCTCGCCTGAGCGACCGTTTCTGGGTTAATCTTCTGAAGTTTTTGACGGGCTTCGGTCGCTAATCCTTCAATGGCCAGATAATCGATATTGTCAGGGATTTTCTTAGCCTCCGCTTTTTTCAGCTTGGCAACTCCCTCTTCCGCCTTCTTGATGTAGCCGGCATACTTCATTTGAATCTCGATTTCTTCCGTCAGCCAATGATCCAACGGCGTCTCAGGTGCTGGAATAAAATCAAGGAGAACGTCGTATGTTACGTAAGGACGCCGTAGAAAATCAGCCGCCGTAAGACTATCCTTTAGCGGTTTGTCACCATGACTAACAATAAAATCATCAACGGCATCCCCTGGCTTTAGGCGAATCTGCTCTAGCCGGGTCATCTCAGCGGCAATCTGAGCCTTCTTGTCTAAGAACGCCTGGTAGCGACGATCATCAATCAGCCCAATTTCGTGCCCGATTTCAGTGAGGCGTAAATCGGCGTTATCGTGACGCAGAATTAACCGGTACTCCGCCCGGCTGGTTAACAACCGGTAGGGCTCGTTCGTTCCCTTAGTCACTAAGTCATCGACCATCACCCCAATGTAGGCGTCGCTCCGTTTTAACACGAGGGGGGCCTTACCTAGGGCGCGTAACCCAGCGTTAATGCCGGCTAGCAGTCCCTGACCGGCAGCTTCCTCGTACCCGGACGTTCCGTTCGTTTGGCCGGCGGTATACAGGTTCTTCACCAACTTGGTCTCCAGGGTTGGTCGCAATTGGTATGGTGCAACAACGTCGTATTCAATAGCGTACCCCGGCCGCATCATCCGAGCGTCTTCCAACCCCTTAATTGACCGGACCATCTTCTGCTGAACTTCCTCTGGCAGACTAGTGGAAAGTCCCTGAACGTACCATTCTTCCGTTGTCCGGCCCTCTGGCTCTAAGAATAGCTGGTGGCGCTTCTTATCAGCAAACCGAACGATCTTGTCCTCAATGGATGGGCAATACCGGGGACCAACCCCCTCAATCACACCCGTAAACATGGGGGCCCGATCTAAGTTTTCGCGGATAATATCATGCGTTTTCTCGTTGGTGTAGGTTAACCAGCAGGAAAGCTGGTTCTTAACGTCCAGGTAGTCCTCATCCTTCGTTTCATAACTAAAATGATGGACATCGGCATCCCCGGGCTGTTCCTCCGTTTCATCGTAGTGAATGGTCGTTCCATCCACCCGTGGCGGAGTTCCCGTCTTAAACCGTTCGAGCCTAAACCCGTACTTATCCTTTAAGTTCTTAGTGAGTTCGAGCGCGGGTTGTGAATTATTGGGGCCGCTTGAATACATCAGTTCACCAATAATAATCCGGCCTCGCGCCGCCGTTCCCGCTGCAATCACCACGGACTTAGCCGTATATACGGCTCCCGTATTCGTCACGATCCCCTTACACTCACCGTCTTCAACCACTAGATCATCCACGATCCCCTGACGCAGGGTCAAGTTCGGTTCCTTTTCCAGGGTGTGCTTCATTTCATTGTGGTAGGCATGCTTATCAGCTTGGGCTCTAAGTGCCCGAACTGCCGGACCCTTCCCGGTATTCAGCATCCGCATTTGAACGTACGTTTTATCAATGTTCTTGGCCATTTCGCCGCCAAGCGCATCGATTTCACGGACGACAATTCCCTTCGCCGGCCCACCGACCGACGGGTTACACGGCATAAACGCTACCATATCCAGGTTAATGGTAATGAGCATGGTTTTATTTCCCATGCGTGCGGCTGCAAGCGCGGCTTCGCTACCTGCATGTCCCGCCCCAACGACAATCACGTCAAAGTCGCCGGCCGCATATTGTACTACTTCTGGCATTAAACTAATCGTTCCTTTCGCTAATTCATCCGGTGTTTCACATGAAACATCCTATTTTCCTAAACAGAATTGGGAGAATAATTGATCAATTAATTCGTCTTGGTAGCTATCACCGGTTATTTCACCCAGCAGACTCCAAGTACGCGTCATATCAATTTGCACGAGGTCCACTGGCATTCCAGCCGCAATTCCAGACATCACATCATCCAGGGCATCATTAGCTTGGTGTAACAGCCCAATTTGCCGGGAATTCGTCACCATGACACTATTATTCCGGTCAATTCCTTCATTAAAGAACATGTTGGAAATCGTCGTTTCTAATTCATCTAGCCCTTGATCGGCCGTGACCGCCGTTTGGATGATCTTAGCATCCGGGACTAACTTAGTTAACTGGGCCATATCCAATTGGATGGGTAAATCCGTCTTATTCAGAATCACAATCCGTTGGCTGCCCTTAGTGGCTTCCAAAAGTTCTTGATCCTCAGCAGATAAAGGTTCGCTGGCGTTTAAAACCATTAAGATTAAATCCGCCGTTTGAATCGCTTTTTTAGCTCGGTCAACCCCGATTTTTTCAACCTTATCAGCCGTTTCCCGGATTCCTGCCGTATCAACCAGTTTAAGCGGAACGTTCTTAACGTTGACGTACTCTTCAATTGAGTCCCGTGTCGTTCCTGGAACATCCGTGACAATGGCTTTATCTTCGTGCAGCAAGTGGTTAAGCAGGCTTGATTTCCCCACGTTTGGCCGCCCAACAATGGCCGTCGCCAACCCATCGCGCAGAATCTTCCCCTCCTTGGCTGTCGCCAATAGTTGGGTGATTTGTCCCTTAACTTCCTGCGCCTTTTCCATCAATAACTTAGTGGTCATGACTTCGGCGTCATCATACTCCGGGTAATCAATGTTGACCTCCACCTGGGCCAGAACGTCCAGGATGTCCTGACGCAAGTTACGTATGAGGTGGGATAGGTTGCCATCCAGTTGGTTTAAAGCCACCTTCATGGACCGATCCGTTTTAGCCCGGATCAAATCCATAACGGATTCCGCCTGGGTTAAATCAAGGCGCCCGTTTAAAAACGCCCGCTTGGTAAATTCACCAGGTTCAGCCATTCGAGCCCCGTGACTTAAGGTCAGCTGTAAAATTCGGTTGGTGGAAAGCAGTCCACCATGACAGTTAATTTCAACAACGTCTTCACGTGTATAAGTATGCGGCGCCCGGTAAACGGAAACCATTACTTCATCGACCACTTCATTTTGATTGTCTGGATCAATAATGTGACCGTAGTTAATGGTGTTCGCAGCTACCTGCCGTAAGTCCTTACCACGAAACAGGGGTTCAACAACGTCAAACACCTCATCTCCGCTGACACGGATAATTGCAATTCCACCCTCACCAGGTGGCGTTGAAATTGCGGCAATGGTATCAAATTCAGTTGTCGTCGTCATATGAAAACCTCCTTGAAGTTTCAGATAATAGTAGTTAAACATTCCTGGCGTGTCTTAATAAGCAACAAAAAAAGCGCCCGCTCCACGCTACCTAAAAGACGCGGATAAAGCACTTTCACTACTTTATCTATTAAGATAAGAATGATTGGTTCTAATATAAAGGCAAACGAGTGTTTTGTCAATGGGAAGTGTGAGACTCCCCCACTTAGATTTTGAGGATTAACGGGATAAGAAGAGGTTGGTGCTCTTTGCCAATTTCTTCTTATCTGGTTAACCGCAGAAATCTGGGAAGGCGAGCACGTTATGGGAAGTGTGGTGTCAAGTGGTCAGACTTTGAGGACTAACGTGATGATGGAGAGAGGTTTGGTTCTCAGAACCTTTTTCCATCATCTTGTTAGCCGCAGAAGTCTACTTGACGGAGCACGTTATGGGATGTGTGAGACTCCCCCCACCTAAATTATTTCTACTAATAACGCCCACACAAAAAGCTAGCCGTCCAATTAACGCGACGACTAGCTTAATATACAACGGCTTAATGAAGAATTACCTTGGGGCAACAACAACGGAACGACGGGGTTCGCGGCCAGCTGAATAAGTGGTGACAAATTCATTTTCCGCTAGCGTGGCGTGAATCACCTTGCGCTCAAAGGATGGCATGGGATCTAAATAAACCGGCTTACCATCCGCAACTGCCCTTCGAGCCGTCCGGTCGGCTAGCTGTTCTAGGGTTTGTTCCCGTCGTTCGCGGTACCCCGCAATATCCAGTTCCACCGTAAAATGGGAAGCTCGATGGTGATTAAGGTACATTTGGGCCAACGTTTGTAGGGCGTTAATGGTCCGTCCGTGCTTGCCAATCAATAACCCCTCTTGCGGCGTTTGAATATCAACTTTAATGTGTCGATGAGTCGTTTGATCCGTGAGATCAACCGGAATCCCCAAGTGACTAATAATATCGGTTAAATATGCTGTGACCTCCGTCGCGGCTCCCGTAATTTTCGTAACTTGCTGGGTGGCCTCAGATAACGTCTGATCTGCTTCCTTCGGCGCCCCAGGTTGAGTGATAGTTTCAGGGGCTCGATCTGATGTCGTTAAAGCTGGTGCAACTTCTGACTGAGGAGCAGAAATCAAAGTTATCTCGACCTCAGCCGGCCGTTTGCCAAACCCCAAAAAGCCCCTCTTCGGTTCAGAAACGACCGTTATTTTAACGTTTTCCCTTTGGGTCGCAAAATCCGCTAGGCCTTTTTGTACTGCTGCCTCAACTGTTTCACCTTTAAACCGTGTCATTATCAATTCTCCTTTTGGGCCGTCCACGAGGACCCGCTGATTTTCTTCCTTAAGTATACCATTCCCTAGATAGACTGCCACTTTGCCTTTTTAGTTATTATCAATAATGATCATTGTTTCGTTTAAAAGTTATAACTAAAGATAATCAAAAAAAACGACATTTCCCAATGACTGTTTCGACAGTCATCAGAAAACGTCGTTCCTGGTTATTTCCGTTTGCTTCGCTTAGCTTTCCGAACGGCATTCCTAATTTCGCGTTGCCGGCGTTCCTCTTCCTGAGCTTTTTCGTCCCGGTCCCGTTGAATCTTCCAAGGGTTCTGAATCAATAACGTTTGGAAGGCTTGGAACACATTCGTTACCACCCAGTAAAGGGAGATAGCGGAAGGAACATTGAGGGCCGTAAAGAAGATCACGATTGGCATAAAGACGATCATCGTCGTGCTCATGGCGTTTGATTCTGGTTGTGACTTCATGGATAACCAAGAGGTCACGAACGTGAAGAACGCCGCCAAGATTGGCATGATGAAGTAAGGATCAGGTTGTCCCAAGTTCATCCATAAGAACGAACCTGTTCTCAACACATGTGTCCGGGAAATAGCTTGATACAAGGCCCAAATAATGGGAAGCTGAACAACTAATGGCAGACATCCAGCTAAGGGATGCACCCCTGACTCGGAGTAGAGCTTCTGCTGTTCTTCTTGTAATTTTGCCATCGTTTCACGGTCACGAGATGAATACTTTTTCTGTAACGCCTTTAACTGCGGCTGAATTTCCTGCGTCTTTTGCATGCTGCGCGTTTGGAAAATCATCAGTGGCAACAGAAGGATCTTCACAATCACCGTGAAGACGATAATTCCCATTCCATATGACCCGCCAAAGAGATCTGCTAACCAGATGATGGCCCGGGAGAAGTTCAGGACAATTAATCCGTCCCATAATCCAGAGCTATGGTTCGTAATTGGCGTGGTTCCACAGGCCGCTAGCAGGAAGGCTAAACTAGAAATCGCAAGCATTGCTCGCGTTTTTTTGTTTTTCGTTTTCACTTTTCTTCCTCACTGTAGTTAGGATCTAACAAATGTGCCAGCTTAAGCACGTGGATCAGATTTTGTTTGGCATCCGCCATTGATATGCCATCGGCCCGCTTACGAGCGATGACCAGAAAATCAACGTCCGGCTTGATGTAGGGTTTTAACTCTAACAAAGACTGCCGAATCCGGCGTTTAACCCAGTTTCGGTGGACAGCGTTACCAATTTTCTTACCAACGGAGATTCCGACCCGAAAATGCGGCTGGCCCGGCTTTTCCATCGTATAAACCACAAACATCCGGTTAGCTACCGAATTCTTGAGGTTAAATACCGCCTGGAATTCCGACTCTTTCTTTATCCGGTAAGATTTTCGCATGGTACATCTCCAACATAGAAAAACTTCTATTATTTACATTAACATGTACGATGCCGGGCAAATTCCTTATAAACAAGAAATCCGCCCGGCTTAACTGAATGATCAGTTATAGTCCGAGCGGCATTAGAGTTCCAGTACCGTCCCAGATAAAATAAAAAGACCACTGACGGTCAGTGGCCTATGCAGACAAAACTTTGCGTCCTTTGCGACGACGACGTGCTAAGACACTACGACCATTGCTGGTGCTCATCCGCTTACGGAAGCCGTGTACACGTGAACGGTGACGCTTCTTTGGTTGGAAAGTCCGTTTCATTATTGAAACACCTCCTTATTCTTTTTTCTAAACAAATGAATCTCTCACGAAATGCATTTCTAGAATATAGTATCACAAAACTTACTCCCTGAAAACCTGAAATTAAAGCTTAACGGAAAAAAACTTGTGGGTAAAAATTTGTTTCATGAACAATGCTTGTGGAAAACTCGAAATTCTTTCAAACGTAAATCACAGGTAACCCACAGAGTTATCCACCATTCCACACCCCGTTAACAATTTTTTAAACAGCTTTCATTTTTTTGTGGAAAACATGTTGATCGATTGGTACGTCAACGATACTTATTCACATGTTACTGGGCATAACTTCTTTTTCGTCTCTAGTTATCCACATGTAAATTTCGCTTGTGGATAACTTGTGCACTCCCTGTGAAACATTAGTCACAGTCTAAAAATGCCTGTGGAAAACTTTTTTTTCGCATGATACACTGAACTTACATTTCAAATTAGGGGGATTCATCAGTGCTCGATATGGAAACATTGTGGGCCGAGGTTGCTGAGCAGTTTAAAAAGCGCAGTGCGCCAACTGCCTACGAAACCTGGGTCAATACTGCCAAGCCAGTTGCACTTGATGGAAATCAACTGACGATTGAACTACCGTCAGCCCTGCATCGTGATTACTGGAAGTCAAATAAGATGGACCAGCAATTGGTAGAATATGCATACCAAGCCACTCACGAAGACATTCAGCCGGTTTTAGTTCTCGAAGAAGAGTTAAAGCGGCCTGTTGCTAAAGCGCCAGCCTCGACTACAGCTAACAGCGACACGCCAACTTTCCGTAAGGATATTCAGCTGAATTCAAAGTATACGTTTGACACGTTTGTTATTGGTAAGGGGAATCAGATGGCCCACGCAGCGGCGTTGGTTGTCTCCGAGGAACCCGGCGCCATGTACAATCCGCTTTTGCTTTATGGAGGCGTCGGACTGGGGAAAACCCACTTGATGCACGCGATTGGCAACAAAATGATCGATGATAATCCAAGCACTAAAGTAAAGTACGTGACAAGCGAAGCCTTCACAAATGACTTTATTAATGCAATTCAAACCCACTCGCAGGAAGAATTTCGTCAAGAATACCGCAACGTCGACCTTTTACTGGTTGATGATATTCAATTTTTTGCTGATAAAGAGGGTACCCAAGAAGAATTTTTCCATACCTTCAATTCATTGTATAACGACAACAAGCAGATCGTATTAACGTCTGACCGGTTGCCAAACGAAATTCCTAAGCTGCAGGACCGGCTCGTTTCCCGGTTCGCATGGGGCTTATCCGTTGATATTACCCCACCCGACTTAGAAACCCGGATTGCCATTCTGCGTAACAAGGCCAATGCTGACCGAATTGACATCCCTGATGACACACTCAGTTACATTGCGGGCCAAATTGATTCCAACGTGCGTGAACTCGAGGGGGCATTAGCCCGGGTTCAGGCCTATTCCCGCCTTAAAAGCGCCCCAATTACAACGGATCTAGTCGCGGACGCCCTTCAAAGTCTCAACCTGACGGATAAAGTGACTCAACTGACGATTCCCGTCATTATGACTAAGGTCGCCAATTACTACCACGTTTCCGTTGCGGACCTGAAGGGTAAAAAACGGGTCAAAACCATCGTTATGCCCCGGCAAATTGCGATGTACTTATCCCGAGAACTAACCGATTCATCCCTGCCTAAAATCGGCAACGAGTTTGGCGGAAAGGACCATACAACGGTTATTCACGCGTACGATAAAATTGCCGACCAGCTAAAATCCGACGATGCGTTGCAAAAAGAAATTGGCGATTTAAAGAGTGAATTACAGCATTAATTAACTCGGGTACCGCCCTTTCTTACCCCGAAGCAGCCAAAATAACCATTTTGATCAGAAAAAAGTGGTTTGGCTGCTCTTTTTGGGTTTAATTTACCCGAATTTGAAGTAAAATTGAGGCGGCGAGAAATAAGGTGGTGTGGATAAAGGTGCGTAACTCAAAAAGTTATCCACAAGTTATCCACACCTTGCAACCCCATATGTGACGTTAATCAACCATAGTTATCCACATTATCCACCGCCCTACTACTGCTTCTATCTTTTAATTACTTAAATTAAATAACCTAACCTGTCATAAAGGAGTGTTCCTTCGTCATGAAGTTTTCCATTAACCGAGCCTCATTTGTTAAAGAGCTTAATAACGTGTCGCGTGCTATTTCGTCTAAGACGACCATCCCGATTTTAACGGGGTTAAAGATTGTTGCTGCTGAAAATGGCCTTACCTTAACGGGGTCCAACGCTGACATTTCTATCGAAACGTTAATTCATACGGATGATGCCGATAACCAGTTAGACATTGAAGATACGGGGGCCATTGTGCTCCCCGCCCGGTTTTTCAGTGAAATTGTCAAACGATTACCTACGGATACCATGACCCTAAACGTTGTGGATGGGTTTCAAACTGAAATTACTTCGGGGACGGCATCCTTTACCATCAATGGACTAGATGCCAATAACTACCCTCACCTACCAGAAATTGATACCACGGATTCCATCACCCTGTCTGGCGATGTCTTTAAAGAAATTATTCGCCAAACGGTCATTGCCGTTTCCACCCAGGAAAGCCGACCAATCTTAACCGGAGTCCACTTTATACTGGACGGCGATCAGTTCATGGCCGTAGCGACGGATAGTCACCGACTGAGCCAACGCAAAGTGGCCCTGCCCGCCCCAACCAGTGAAACGTATGACGTCATTATTCCCGGTAAGAGTCTGACCGAACTTTCAAAGATGATCGGTGAAGACAATCCGGACGTTGAAATGCGGCTTTCGGAAAACCAGGTACTCTTTTTACTGGGCGACCTGTCCTTTTACTCCCGGTTACTGGAGGGAAATTACCCGGATACGTCCCGGTTAATTCCAAAGGACGGCGATACGACGGTTGATTTCAATGCACCGGAACTTTTAGCCGCCATTGAACGGGCCTCCCTGTTATCCCACGAATCCCGGAACAACGTGGTGAAACTAACGTTGAAACCATCGGATGGTGCGGTGACCATCTTCGGAAATTCACCAGACGTTGGGAACGTGGAAGAGGAGTTGGAATCTCAGAACCTTACTGGGAACGACCTAGAAATTTCCTTCAACCCTGATTACATGAAGGACGCCCTGCGTTCCTTTGGTCAAACGGAAATTAAGGTCTCGTTTACCTCTGCTCTTCGGCCCTTTACCCTAGTGCCAACCGAGGATACCGAGAACTTTATTCAGTTGATTACGCCCGTTCGGACATTCTAATTTCACAAACTAAATTTAATGTAATCAAAATCAAGCGGGTCCCCTCTGGGACCCGCTTTTTTATGTATACCAATTTTTGAAACCGGCAAAGTTTGTGAAGCTAAACTTGCCGATTTTGCTCGTTTTATCGAGTTTGTGAAAATAACTGTTATGATGCCTGAAACAAGCGGAACTACGCTTGTGAAACTGAACTTTATAATTGGTCTACCCTGGCTGTTTACCCCATTCTTGGCAGGGGCACGGGGGAGCAGCTTAAATTTAAGCTAAAAACGGGGTAAAAGGGGCTAATTTTCCGTTTGAGCTCGTTTTTGGGCAAAACGATAAATTTATCAAAAAATTGTTTAAGGGCTATAAGTGCTTAAAATTGCGATATCCATGTACTTTTTCATAAAAAAAGCTTATAATATAAGAAAAAAGAGGGGTGAAATCATGAAAAATGAGGTTTTCATCGACACGCCCTACATCACGTTAGGTCAATTGCTTAAAGAAGAATCCGTAGTCAGTACGGGCGGCCAAGCGAAATGGTATTTGAGGGAACACGTTGTTAACGTAAACTCAGAACCTGATGATCGCCGCGGTCGGAAGCTGTATCCTGGCGATACAGTCGACGTACCAGACGTCGGATTATTTTTTATACGCTCAAAGCAGGGTGAATAATGTATTTGCAGGAGTTGCAGTTACATGATTTTCGAAATTACGATGACGTTGACGTTCAGTTTGGTCGCGGAGTAAATGTTTTACTGGGTGAGAATGCCCAGGGAAAAACCAACCTCCTCGAAGCCATTTACGTTTTAGCGTTGACGCGAAGTCATCGGACCCATAATGATCATGATTTGATTAACTGGGAAGCTAAGACAGCTCAAGTCCGTGGCAAAATCGTCAAGGTAACGGGGACGACACCGATTGAGCTGGATTTTTCTGCCCGGGGAAAAAAGGCGAAGATCAATCACTTAGAGCAGGCAAGGCTTTCACAGTATGTGGGACAGTTCAACGTTATTTTGTTTGCCCCGGAGGATCTATCCCTCGTAAAGGGGGCGCCTGCAATTCGGCGCCGGTTTGTGGATATGGAGTTTGGCCAAATGAGCAGCCGGTACCTCTACAACCTGGCCCAGTACCGGGACGTTTTAAAGCAGCGGAATCGTTATTTGCGTTTGTTACAGCACCACAGAGCTAAGGATTTGGTTTATTTAGGCGTCCTGTCGGATCAGCTAGCGGCATACGGCGCCGAAGTCGTTTTTCAACGGCTAGATATGCTGAAAAAGCTTGAGAAGTGGGCCCAGAAGCTGCACTTTGAGATTTCACAGGAGCGTGAACAGCTTAGTTTTAAGTACGATACCAAAATTCCCGTGGATCAGTTAACCAATACGGAGACGATTTACGCTGCGCTCCAAAAGCTCTACGCGGACAACCAGGATAAGGAAATTGAACGGGGAACGACGCTGTTTGGAGCTCACCGTGATGACCTTCAATTTTTCGTAAACGGTAAAAACGTGCAGACGTTTGGTTCGCAGGGTCAACAGCGGACGACCGCATTAAGCGTGAAGCTGGCGGAAATTGATCTGATGAAGGAAGAAACGGGGGAGTATCCGGTACTCTTACTGGATGACGTGCTGTCCGAGCTGGATGATGCACGTCAAACCCACTTATTAACGGCAATCCAGGATAAGGTGCAGACGTTTTTAACCACGACGAGCCTGAGTGGCATTGCCCGTAAACTGGTCCATGACCCCACGATTTTTAATATTGACGGGGGACAGTTAACACCTGAAAAGTAAGTTTGGCACTGTAAGGAGGAAAAATATTGGCTGAAGACAAGATGGAAGAAACCAAGGCTGAGCGGGCAGCGGAATACGATGCCAGCCAGATTCAAGTTTTGGAAGGCCTAGAAGCCGTTCGTAAACGGCCGGGGATGTACATTGGAACAACGAGTTCCCAAGGCCTTCACCACTTGGTTTGGGAAATCGTGGATAACGGGATTGATGAAGCGTTGGCCGGGTTTGCCGACGAAATTCACGTCATCGTTGAAAAGGATAATAGTATTACCGTGACCGATGATGGTCGGGGAATCCCAGTCGGTACTCAGAAAAAGACCGGGAAGTCGGCGCTAGAAACGGTTTATACCGTCCTGCATGCGGGCGGTAAGTTTGGCGGCGGCGGATACAAGGTTTCTGGGGGCCTCCACGGGGTCGGAGCGTCCGTTGTGAACGCTCTTTCGGAAGAACTGGACGTTTCAGTTACCCGGGGCGGCAAAACGTATTACATGGACTTTGAACGCGGTCACGTGAAGACGGGCATGAAGGTTATTGATGAGAATGCCCCTGAAACCGAGCACGGAACGAAGGTTCACTTTAAGCCAGATTCTGATATTTTCCTTGAAACCACCACTTACGACATTAAGGTGTTAACGAACCGGATTCGGGAACTTGCCTTCTTGAACAAGGGACTGCGGATTACGATCCGGGATAACCGTCCGGAGGAACCAACGGAAGAGGACTTCTTGTACGAAGGCGGAATTCGGCATTACGTTGAGTACCTCGATAAAGACAAGGAAACGTTGTTTGAACCCCCAATTTACGTTGAGGGGCAAGAAAGTGACATCACGGTTGAAGTGTCCCTGCAGTACACGTCCGGCTACCAGAGCCACATGCTGACGTTTGCTAATAACATTCACACCTACGAAGGTGGAACCCACGAAGAAGGGTTTAAACGGGCGCTTACTCGGGTCATTAACGATTATGCCCGGCAGATTGGGGCCATGAAGGATAAGGACCCTAACTTGAGCGGGGATGACGTTCGGGAAGGAATGACCGCCGTCATTTCCATTAAGCACCCGGACCCCCAATTTGAGGGCCAAACGAAGACGAAGTTAGGCAATTCTGACGCTCGGACCGCTGTTGACCGGATTTTCTCCGAGCACTTTAAGAAGTTTCTGCTCGAACACCCGGATGTCGGAAAGGACATCATTGAAAAGGGCCAGTTGGCTTCCAAGGCGCGGGTAGCAGCTAAGCGGGCGCGTGAAGTTACCCGGAAGAAGAGCGGGTTGGAAATTAGCAACCTGCCCGGTAAGTTAGCCGATAATACGTCAAAGGATCCCGCCGTTTCAGAACTGTTTATCGTCGAGGGGGATTCCGCCGGCGGATCCGCAAAACAGGGTCGGTCGCGATTGACCCAGGCGATCCTACCCATTCGGGGGAAGATCTTAAACGTCGAAAAGGCGTCAATGGATCGGATCTTAGCCAACGAAGAAATTCGGTCGTTATTTACGGCGATGGGAACCGGGTTTGGCAAGGACTTCGATGCTGAAAAGGCAAATTACCATAAATTAATTATCATGACCGATGCCGATGTTGATGGTGCCCACATTCGGACGCTGCTCTTGACGCTCATTTACCGTTATATGCGGCCACTCTTAGAAGCGGGATTTGTTTACATTGCTCAGCCACCGCTATACCGGGTTCGGCAGGGTAAAATGCAAAAGTATGTCGATAGTGACGAAGAGTTAAGCGAACTGCTGGGTCAGCTGCCACCAACTCCTAAGCCCCAAATTCAACGGTACAAGGGGTTAGGTGAAATGGATGCCGAACAGCTGTGGGAAACCACGATGGATCCGGAAACCCGGCGGCTATTGCGGGTTGATCCCCGCGACGCTGAGGATGCGGACGACGTTTTCCAAATGCTGATGGGTGATAAAGTGGCGCCACGGCGTCAATTCATCGAAGACAACGCACGGTTTGCGGATCTCGATGTTTAAAGCTTGGAATTGATGAATGGAGGGTAACAGTTTGGCAGATGAAAACACATCTGGTCGGATTACCAATGTCAACCTCTCGAACACGATGAAGTCGTCCTTCTTGGACTACGCTATGAGTGTTATTGTGGCGCGGGCTTTGCCTGATGTTCGGGACGGGATGAAGCCGGTTAACCGCCGGATTCTCTATGATATGCATGAATTAGGGGTTACCCCTGATAAACCGTACCGTAAGTCAGCCAGAATTGTCGGGGACGTCATGGGTAAGTACCACCCCCACGGTGATTCGTCGATTTACGAAGCCATGGTGCGGATGGCCCAGGACTTTTCTTACCGGTATATGCTGGTTGACGGCCACGGAAACTTTGGGTCGGTTGATGGAGATAAGGCTGCCGCAATGCGGTATACCGAAGCCCGATTAAGTAAAATTTCCCGGGAAATGATTCGGGACATCAATAAAGATACGATTGATTACCAAGATAACTACGATGGTACGGAGCGCGAACCCGTTGTTTTACCGTCCCGGTTCCCTAACTTATTGGTTAACGGAGCATCCGGAATTGCGGTTGGGATGGCAACGAACGTGCCGCCTCATAACCTGCAGGAAGTTATCAACGCCATTCACGTGTTAATGGATAACCCCGATGCCACTACGGCTGACTTGATGGATGTTTTACCTGGGCCAGACTTCCCAACTGGGGCCATTGTGATGGGCAAATCCGCCATTCGGAAGGCCTATGAAACGGGTCGGGGAACCATTATCTTACGGTCTAAGACGGAGATTGAAACCAGTAAGACCGGCAAACAGCGGATAATCGTGACTGAATTACCGTACATGGTGAATAAGGCCCGGTTAATCGAACACATTGCTGAGCTCGTGCGTGACAAACGGTTAGAGGGAATCACCGACATTAACGATGAGTCTGACCGGGATGGCGAACGGGTTGTGATCGACATTCGGCGTGACTCAAGCGCAGAAGTCGTTTTAAACAACCTGTTCAAGGAAACCTTGATGCAAACCACCTTTGGGATTAATATGCTGGCAATTGTCAACGGTGCACCGAAAGTGATGGGGCTAAAGGAAATCCTGCAGCATTACTTGGAATTCCAACTTGAGGTCATTGTTCGCCGGACCCAGTTTGACTTAAAGAAGGCGGAAGCCCGGGCTCATATCTTGGAAGGGTTACAGATTGCCCTCGATCACATTGATGAAATTGTGACCCTCATCCGGCAGTCTCAAACCTCTGAAATTGCCAAGAATGAATTAATGAGCCGGTTCAGCTTATCTGACAAACAGGCGCAAGCCATCTTAGACATGCGACTGGTTCGGTTAACCGGTTTGGAACGTGACAAGGTGGAAAAGGAGTACGAAGGCCTGTTAAAGGACATCGCTGAGTACAAATCCATCCTGGCATCCCGCGAAAAGCAGCAGGCCCTCATCTACAACGAATTGATGGAAATTGCTGATAAATACGGGGACGACCGCAGAACCGAACTTATGGTGGGTGAAGTAACTAGCCTAGAAGATGAAGACCTCATTGCTCAGGAAGACATTGTGATTTCTCTGACGCATAACGGCTACATTAAACGGTTAAAAACGTCTGATTTTAAGGCCCAAAACCGGGGTGGCAAGGGCGTCCAGGGGATGGGGGTGCACGATGATGACTTCATCGAACACCTCGTTTCCGGCTCAACGCACGATGCCCTGCTCTTCTTTACCAATACCGGGAAGGTTTACCGGATGAAGGGGTACGAAATCCCTGAGTACGGTCGGACCGCCAAGGGAATTCCGATTATCAACCTGTTAGGCATTAATAACGATGAACATATTCAAGACGTGATTGATGTTCAGCAAACGGGTGATAATGGTGACCGGGATCTCTTCTTTACCACGGTAAACGGGACGGTTAAGCGGACGGCAGTTGCTGAGTTTGAAAACATCCGGAGTAACGGACTGAAGGCCATCAACCTCAAGGAGGGTGACGAACTCATCGACGTTTCCATCGTCACGAAGGAAATGAACATGATTATCGGGACCCACGAAGGTTACGCCGTTAGTTTTAACGTAGGTGCCGTTCGGTCCATGGGCCGGAGTGCCTCAGGGGTTCGCGGAATTCGCCTGCGCGATAACGACTATGTAATTGGCGCGAGCGTTCTGCACCCGGATGATAACGTCTTTGTCATCTCCGAAAAGGGTTATGGCAAACAGACCCCTGCGACCGAATACCCAATTAAGGGTCGGGGTGGTAAAGGGATTAAGACGGCGAATATCGTTGAAAAGAACGGACCGTTAGCCGGGTTAACAACCGTTCGCGGTGACGAAGATATTATGCTGGTCACCGATTCCGGGGTCATGATTCGGTTTGACGTGAACGATGTCTCAACCACGGGTCGGGCAACCGTCGGGGTTCATCTGATGCGGATGAACGAAGAGTCTAAGGTTGCCACAATGGCCAAGGTTGATAAGGAAGATGATCAGCCTGTGGATGCCGTGGATGCAGAGTTGAGTGCCGAAGAAATGACCCGTGAGGCTGTTTCGGATGCTGCCCGACCAGTTGCGCCCGCTGCGAATGCCGCCGATCCTAGCGACATTCAGGCACTTGCGGATCGTGAAATTAAACATGAAGAAGAGGAAGCGGAAAACCAGTCTGATGGTTCCGACCTCGATCGTTAAAGAATGACTCAATGGGAACGCTGCAGGTGAAAAACTTGTAGACGTTCCCATTTTAATTTGGTAAGCTCTGTTGTTAGAGATTAAGAGGGAACAAGTCTAGGCGTCAGAACGCTATCTTGAACGACCAATTTGGTTATAGAACTTGGGGTGCTTGAACTTGAATACAGATACGGAACAGAAGATTCAAACAGCGTTTTCAACTCTGTTACAGCAAATGGATGCCAGTCAAATTACGGTTCGTAAAATTTGTGATTCCGCGCATATCTCGCGAACTACCTTCTACACTTATTTTTCCGATATTGATGGCTTGTATCGGTATCTGGAAGAAATTGCGCTTGGCGGGATGGAATCAATATTAAACGACTGGCGCTACCTGGATTTTCGGGCGTTTAGTCCGAACGAACCCTTTACACCACTGCTCAAAATGCACCGGTATATTTTACTTCATGAGTCGTTATATGCAGCGTTCATGGGGATGCACGGGTCCATGATGTTCCGGCAAAAGTTTACAACGGTGCTCGGGGCGTCCTGTGCGTCATTCGTCGGTCGTCAGATTCACCGCGAAGTTACCGAAGATGATTTCTATTTACAATTTTACGTTGGCGGAATTTATAATGCGATTTACTATTGGCTTTTAATGCCTAAGGAACGCCGGCATACGCCAGAAGAGCTAGCAATAAGCGAAACAAAGATGCTCCGGCGGATTATTTCCGATATGCAGAAGGCGTAAACAAGGGTGAACTGGACATAAATGCACATAAATGTTCAGTGAAACTTGTCACAGTGTTTTGTATTGTTCACGTAAAAAGAACACTATGTTAGAAAAACGTTCGTGAAAATTGGACAACGAACGGCTGAAGTGTTCAGCGACCCTGCAAATATTTGTTAATATAATACTTGTAGATGGAGTTGTTCACTGTTTCTACTCAAATTCCCATGTCCTATTATCAAGCCGTGGTTGGGTAATTATCGTAATTGATAATTTAATCTTAATTTCTTAACCTCTTAATCGTATCTTAACGTTACTTTGATTCCTGAGCGGGAATCAAATGGCAAACCAATTTACGGCGTAAAAGCAATCAGTGTCCGGGGGGAGCTGATTGCTTTTTTTTGCGTTTTTTTCGTCAAATTAGGGATTCGGTGCGAACCTATATGATAGATCGCAATTCTAACATCCCAAGACGGCCTTGCCTTAACCTTAATATTCTGCTATACTATTAATTCGTGAGTATCTATCATTTGATAGATAACTCTCCTTGCTCCCTTCATTGGGAGGGAGCCTAAAGTCCATAAGGAGGTGTAACATTCATGGAAACGACTAATTACGAAATTACTTACATCGTTCGTCCAGACTTAAACGATGACGACAAGACGGCCTTGATCGACCGTTTTGACAAGATCTTGTCTGACAATGGTGCAACAATTGTTGATTCCAAAGACTGGTCTAAGCGTAAGTTTGCTTACGAAATTGGAGGCTACAACGAAGGTGTATACCACATTACTAATGTGACTGCATCTAACGATGAAGCCCTAAACGAATTTGACCGTCTTTCAAAGATCAATGATGGCATTTTACGTCACATGATCGTTAAGCGCGATGACAAAAACTAATCACTAAACTGTTTTAATTGAGAGGAGATTTCAGCTATGATCAACCGAGTCGTACTTACTGGACGCCTTACGCGGGATGTGGAATTGCGATACACACAAAGCGGTGCTGCCGTAGCAACATTTACGTTAGCCGTCGATCAGCGTTTCACCAACTCAAGCGGTGAACGCGGAGCTGACTTCATCAGTTGTGTTATTTGGCGTAAACCAGCGGAAACCTTTGCAAACTACATGCATAAGGGATCCCTCGTTGGACTCGAAGGCCGGCTCCAAACCCGGAACTACGAAAACCAACAGGGTCAGCGCGTATACGTCACTGAAGTTGTGGTTGATAACTGGTCATTCTTGGAACCCCGGTCCGCTAATTCCAACTCTGGAAATAACGGCAACTATGGTAACAATAATGGTGGTAATACCAATAACAACAATAACTACAACGCTCCTCAAGGAGACGTAAATCCATTTGCTGGAGGCAGCAATAATGGCGGTAACCGCGGTGGAAATTCCGCACCAAGCAACAATAACGGTGGGAATGCCCCAGCCGATCCATTTGCTAACTCTGGTGACCAGATTGATATCTCTGATGATGATTTACCATTCTAATTAATCTGAGGAGGGACAACTATGGCTAACCAACGTCGTGGCGGCCGTCGCCGTCGTAAGGTTGACTTTATTGCAGCCAACCACATCGATTACATCGATTACAAAGATACTGACTTATTAAAGCGGTTCGTTTCAGAACGTGGTAAGATTTTACCTCGTCGTGTTACGGGCACTAGCGCTAAGAACCAACGTAAGTTAACGATCGCTATCAAGCGTTCACGTATCATGGGCTTAATGCCATTCGTTACTGAAGACTAGTCTTTAGTTTCGGTGAGGGATTCGGATGAAAATCCGGGTCCCTTTTTTTGTGAGCACCGTTAATCCTCGAAAGTAAGCGAGAAGTTCCACACCCTGTCCTGTAACTACTGGTCCGAAAGCATCCTGTTAAGGATACTTTCGGACCATGTTGCAAGAGACACATTTTTTAGCGAAGCGGACCTAATGACCCAGTCTTTTTATGCCATCGACAAAAGGCGGTCCGATCCACCCGAAGATATTCGGAAGGGATCGGACCGCCGTAGAGCCTGTAATTCAGTTGTCAAGGGGTGACATGCTGTCAGATTGGCCTAGCTTTGGGAGTGACGGGAAGACCGATTACGCTGATTGGGCTGCCGGTATTTTTGGTACTGTCGAAACCAAGCGTTGGATTGGGATTCCGAGATGTTGAATTCCTGTTGGGCCCGTTTGGCAAATTCATTCCAGGCGGCCTGCTGCTTTTCTTGGTCGTGACCAATGCGGTGAACCCGCTGAATGTAGCGGCGAATCATTTGGCTGTACTTGCGTTTGTCTGCGCCAGACATTTGATCGAAGCTTTTCTGACCTTCAATTGGCATCTGTGAAAGATCCTGCATTTCCTCGCTATTTAAGGCGTTGGTGAAGAAGGACCGGATGGGAATAATTAAGAAAAAGACAAGGGCGATTTTGGGATAAAAGTAAGCTAGAACGATAATGGTTAAGATCATGCCAAACATTCGGCCCATGTCACGGTTGCCATAAATCGATTGGTACATTTTTTTCATGTTCGCCTTATCCGTAAACTTGAGGTGAACCAGATCTTGGGCGAGCGACCGGAATACTCCCTCGATCAGAAGGTAGAGGGTACCATATAACATGACCGTTTGCCGAACCGTATCCTGCGTCATTAGGCGGGTTAACGTTGGGGTTAATGAAAGAAGCAGTAGGAAGATCAGATCTTTAATCACAATTTTGTTTGGGACCTCATCCACGGCGTCAAAGGCGATGGCATGCTGGTACCATAAGTCCGCAACGAAACAGAAACTGACGATGTAAATCCCAATTGATTGAAAGAGCTGGACGAAATTAACGTTGCCGTTATGGACGGTCACGGGGAGCTCTAATACCATAATTGTGATAATAATTGCGATGATGGCGTCACTGAACGCATCAAGGCGTTCCTTTAGTTTTTTCATGATTGAAACCTCCATTAATGGCTTCTATCATAGCAGATTTAGGCGGGGGGAGCGGGGGAAATTCACCGGCTGGTCATCAGAAGCGGATTCCCGCTAGGTGTGCTAAAATAACACTAGTAGACTATCTTCATGATTGAACGAAATTTAAGTCGTGAAAGTCAGATGAGGCATTAAAATGAAAAGATTCTTTTCGAGAGAAACGATTCCAGAGTTTTTAAGGAATAAACGGCTGCGGTGGATCGCGGCCTTCAATTCAGTTCTGGCGATTTTAGGCATTGTCCTGGCCTTTGTGGTGAACTGGATTTTTGGGCTAGGGGTGCTCATTGTTGTGGGCGTTGCAATGGTCGTCATCTTCAACATGATGGCGGCGATTAGCGCCGATACTAATCAGTACATTACCGACCTATCCTTTTACGTGCGGCACGGCGAACAGGCGGCGCTTCTTCACATGCCACTGGGCGTCATGGTGCTAAGCGACGATCACGTGATTGACTGGGTAAATCCCTACCTTCAGCGGTACTTTGGCGATACTGAGGTGTTGGGACGCCGCCTATCAGATTTAGACCCGGAATTAACGGAACTGATTAAGGCCCACAGAGATGATGATCGGCCCGTCAACGTTCGCTGGCGCAGTTACCGGTTTTCCCTGTTGGTTCAACCGGAACAGCATACCGTTTATCTAATGGACGTGACCCACTACCAACTCATTCAGGAGCAGTACGATGCTGAAAAAGTGGCCATTGGTCAGGTTTTCTTGGATAACTATGATGAAATTACCCAGTCCATGACGGATAAGGACATTTCTAACCTCAGAAACTACGTGACGAATGAGTTATCAACGTGGGCCCAACGGTTTGATATGTACATTAAGCGCCTGGACGACGACCATTACTTCTTGATTGCCTACGCTCGGTCACTAAGAGCCATTGAAAGCGACAAGTTTAAAATCTTGGATGCGATCCGGGAAACCACGTCGAAACAAAATTTCCCGTTAACGCTGAGCGTTGGGATCGCATACGGGGATCCCGATCTCAATACGTTAGCTGATCTGGCCCAGAGTAACCTAGACCTCGCTCTAGGGCGCGGGGGAGACCAAGTTGTGGTCAAATCGCAGGACGGGGAAGCCCGGTTCTACGGTGGACGAACGAATCCGATGGAAAAACGGACGCGGGTCCGGGCCCGGATGATCTCCCAGGCGCTTCAGGAATTGATGAACGATTCCGACCAGGTCTTTGTTATGGGCCACGTTCGGCCTGATATGGATGCCGTAGGTGCCTGCTTGGGGATTCGACGGATTGCCCAAATGAACCATAAGCAGTGTTGGATTGTCCTCGATAGTGAGAATCTCCACTCCGATATTCAGCGGTTGCTGGATGCGGTGAAGGACGATCCCGAAATCCGGGACGCCATTATTACGCCCGCTGAGGCCTTAGAAAAGGCGACGGATCAGAGTCTGCTCATTATGGTGGACCACTCTAAACCATCCCTTTCCATGTCACCAGAGCTCTATAAGCGGCTGGAAAACCGGGTGATGATCATTGACCACCACCGGCGCGGTGAGGAGTTCCCTGAAAATCCAATTCTGGTTTACATCGAACCCTACGCCAGTTCAACCTGTGAACTCATTACGGAAATGTTTGAATACCAGTCCCAAAGCGAGCCCATTACGCGAATTGAAGCAACGGCTATGCTGACGGGAATCACAATTGATACCAAAGAATTTTCACTGCGGACCGGGACCCGGACGTTTGATGCGGCAAGTTACTTGCGGTCTGCGGGTGCCGATCCAGAAGAAATGCAGCAGTTTATGAAGGAAAACGTGGACAGTTTCCTTCAGCGCAACCATTTAATCGGGTTAGTTGAGTTTATTAACCAAAATATGGCGTTGATTACCGGGGAAGAAGATAAAACGTACGATAACGTTACGGCAGCTCAGGCGGCGGACAGCTTACTGGGGATGTCCGGCGTGGATGCGTCGTTTGTCATTACTAAACGAAACGACGGTAAGATCGGAATTAGCGCCAGAAGTACTGGTGATGTCAACGTCCAATTAGTGATGGAAGCTATGGGCGGTGGCGGCCACCTGTCGAATGCGGCCACCCAAATTGAGGGCCAAACCGTTGGTGAAGTCAAACAGCAGCTGCTGGATGAAATTGCCAAGCAGGACGGTGATGAACCTAGCGAACCCTCTGCGGATTAGTTTGAAACCCACCCGAATCTAGGGTAGGATAGAGGGTAGAAATTAGCGAGGAGTGACTCACAGTGAAAGTAATTTTTACGCAGGATGTTCGTGGTAAGGGCAAACGGGGCGAAGTCAAGAACGTGCCCGATGGATACGCCCAAAACTTCTTAATTAAAAAGGGCCTTGCTAAGGCCGCTGATGCGAAAGCCATGAGTCAACTAAAGGGTCAACAACGGGCAGAGGCACGTGAAGAAGCCGAAGAATTAGCCGATGCGGAAGCATTAAAGACTAAGTTAGAGGACGATAAAACGGTCGTTCAAATCCAAGCTAAAGCGGGCACAGACAGCCGGTTATTCGGTTCCATCCCATCAAAGCAGATTGCAACGGCACTTAATAAACAGTTTGGCTTAAAGCTTGATAAACACAAAATTGAACTGCCACAACCCATTCGGTCACTCGGTTACACGAACGTTCCCGTCAAACTCCACAAGGACGTGACGGCTAAGATTCGGGTCCACGTGATTGAACAGGGATAATTAGGCAGGAGCATAAGACGTTCAGGCCGTGTTAGTAAGGGTGGTGACCGGATTCGATTTTGATCGGATTTGGTTACCACCCTTATTTCATTTGCCTGCCTAAAATTAGTATTCGAGGGGATCAATTTCTGTTAGAATAGACCTAATATTCAATGAGATGAAAGGAGGGACTTCCAATTGGATAACGTCCCAATTGATCAGACCCCACCACAGAACCTGGACGCCGAAAAGGCCGTTTTAGGGGCTATTTTTTTGAACGCTGAAGCGATTGTGGATGCCATGGAAATTTTGGAGCCGGATGATTTTTACCGGCGCGCCCACCAGATTATCTTCCAAGTCATGATGGACTTAAATAATCAGGATGAAGCGATTGATGCCGTGACGGTAACCAACCAGTTAACCCAGCGAAATCAGCTAGATGACGTGGGTGGAATTGCCTACATTGGTGAGTTAGCAACGTCCGTCCCAACGGCGGCCAACATCGTTTACTACGCTAAAATTGTGCAGGATATGTCGGTTCGGCGGCGGTTAATTCAAACGGCCACTAACATCGTCACAACGGCTTATACGGGAGAGGACTCCGTGGAAGACATGTTGGATGGTGCCGAACGCGACGTGATGAACGTGGCACAAAGTCGCAGTCAATCAGGGTTTATTAACATCCAAGAAGCCCTAAGCTCCGCCTTAGCTGAAATTGATCAGCTGTCTCAAAACGACGATGTTGTCACGGGTTTGGCCACGGGCTACCCTGAGTTAGATAAAATGACCACCGGTTTTCACGACGATGAATTAGTCATTCTAGCGGCCCGGCCCGGGGTGGGTAAGACCGCGTTTGCACTAAATATCGCTCAAAATGTGGGGACCAAGACGGATACGACGGTGGCAATTTTTAGTCTGGAAATGTCCGCAGAGTCCTTGGTCGATCGGATGCTGTGTTCAGAAGGCTCCATTGATGCCAATCACTTAAGAACGGGTCAGCTTAACCAAGAAGAGTGGAATAACCTCATGGTTGCCATGGGAAGCCTTAGTCAAGCGAGTGTGTACATTGATGATACGGCTGGAAATAAAATTACCGAAATTCGGGCTAAGTGCCGGCGATTGGCAAAGGAAACGGGCAACCTAGGTCTGGTCATTATCGATTATCTTCAATTAATTGAAGGTAATAATAAGGAAAACCGGCAGCAGGAAGTGTCTGACATTTCCCGGCAGTTAAAAAAGCTCGCTAAGGAACTGCACGTTCCCGTAATTGCGCTTTCCCAACTGTCCCGGGGAGTGGAACAACGTCAGGATAAGCGGCCCGTCCTATCGGATATCCGGGAATCTGGATCCATTGAACAAGATGCGGATATCGTGGCCTTCCTTTATCGGGATGACTATTACGAACGTGATGGCGATGACGAAGACGGCGGAGGCAGCACGCCTCAGCAGGATGAAGGCGACGAAAACGTGGGTCCCGTTGAAGTCATTATTGAAAAGAACCGGTCCGGGGCCCGGGGAACCGTTAAGCTGCTCTTCGTTAAATCCTATAACAAGTTCTCATCAATTGCCTATGATCCGGGTCAACCGGCTTAAATTGACGAAAAAATGCAAAAAGTTTGACTTTTGAAACTTTTTTTATGTTTTATGACAGAATCTTCATACTTTCGTCATATTTAATGGTTAATATAGTCAACATAGAAATCAGTTAATGATTTCTTGCAAAGATTAAAATCTTTTTTCATGTACTCCTCCTCCCCTGGAATAATGAAAAAATATAACGTCATTCTTATATGACGTTACCCCTACTCCGATGGTCACCGCTTCCCCGAGCGGTGGCCTTTTTTGTGTGGAGAGAACGGAGGCAGTCGATTAAACCTCGAGGACTACCTAGCAATAGGGAGTGTGCTTGGGTTGGAGCATAGTCCCTATTGCGTAGTAGCCGCAGAGGTTTGACTGCCAGAGTTCATTTCGACAACGTAGCAGGCAACAGAACCGCAGAGGGTTGAACGGAGGAACCCGACTAAAAAAGCAAGGGACCAACTCCGATCAAAACACAATCGAACCTGGTCCCTTGTTTTTTAGCACGGCTTGAACGTTTTATGTTCCAGCCTCTTAGACATTACTTTACTTAATGGACTCGATTTGAAGTCCCTTGTTATCGAGGTCGTCAATGGTTTCCTTCATAATGATGCGAGAATCATCGTACGTAATCCCTGGTAGTGCAGAACTAGCATAATTCCCCGTAATCTGCCCGTTCACCAGTAACGGCATAACGTGAATTTGATCGTGATTAGTGGTGGTAATGGTAACTTCGTAGCCGGCATTCAAACGGTCAACGGCTTTTAGAATCAACGATGTTTCTGCTAACATATGACGTTTCCCCCTTTGGAATTTTCCTGTCAACTCATTATGCGATCATTCTAGCATGATCAATTATAAATGACTACCAATCGGAATCACATAAAATTGAAAAAAGCCCATCAACTAACTGACATTAGTGCTATACTGATCGCAGATACTAGGGGAACGATGGATTTAAAGGGGAGAGTCACATGAAGAAGTTTCGAATTGGGTTATTTGTAGTGGCAGGTTTTATTCTGGGGATGCTGCCACTACCCGTTAGTGAGGGGCAAACGTTTGGGAATTGGATTACGGTGATCCAACCCGGAAGAGGGGAAACGACGCTCCATAACCATAAGGGGCGGGTTTCCGTAAACCCACCGGAGGATCAACCGAAGCACGATACGGGCCACGTACCCACCCATGACGTTAATCAATAAGTGTTTATCAAAAATAGGACCCCAACTTGATATCTAGTTGGGGTCCTAATCTATATAGTCATACAAAAAAACCCACCAACTAGTGGTGGGTTAAGGATGGGCAGTCAGGGGATCGAACCCTGGACCCACGGATTAAGAGTCCGTTGCTCTGCCAGCTGAGCTAACTGCCCATGTCATGAATCAACTATATTATAATATCATGAATGTTACACCGGTGCAACATAAAAATCACTTTTTTGTCTTGCATGGCCAGGCCACACAATGAATATGAGATAATAGGGAACATTAAAAATAAAAAACCATCAATTCAATGCATACATCATGCACCAAATTGATGGTTTCGGGTTAAGGATGGGCAGTCAGGGGATCGAACCCTGGACCCACGGATTAAGAGTCCGTTGCTCTGCCAGCTGAGCTAACTGCCCATGTCATGAATCAACTTTAATATAATATCATGTGGATACTGATCACGCAACCTTTTTTAGGCGAGAAAGTCATTTTTTATTCATTTTTTGACTGATTAACCATTTCTAAAGTGCGGTCCAATCCCCTAGAACTCTAGCTTTCATGTGTTATAATTGATTCAGCGCGAACCGTTTAATGCGCCTAAAATAATAAAATTAGCCGAGCCAATCAAACCAACCGGCTCGCCACTTATACGTAAAGAGTGCCCCAATGCTAGGCGGTATGTTAACGTCCATTGGCTGGCCCGCGACGAAATATCGTCGTTACTGGACTTCCTTAAGGAGGAAATTAAAGATTATGAAAAAAATTCTTGTTGTTGACGATGAAAAACCAATTAGTGACATTATTAAGTTTAACCTGACCAAGGAAGGGTATGAAGTCTATACCGCTTACGATGGTGAAGAAGCCATCAAACAGGTCGATGAAGTTGATCCTGATTTAGTGATTCTTGATTTAATGCTGCCCAAAGTTGACGGGTTAGAAGTGGCCCGCCAAATTCGGCGCAACCATAGCATGCCAATTATTATGGTAACGGCCAAGGATTCCGAGTTAGATAAGGTTCTGGGATTGGAACTGGGCGCAGATGATTACGTGACAAAGCCCTTCTCTAACCGGGAACTGGTGGCCCGGGTCAAGGCTAACTTACGCCGGGAAGATTCACCGTCTGCAGCGCAGAATGATGACGATCAGCCAGAAAACAAGGATATTGTTATCGGTGACCTTGTAATTCACCCAGAAGCTTATTCCGTTTCAAAACGGGGGAAGAACATCGACCTCACGCACCGTGAGTTTGAACTCCTGCATTATTTGGCTCAACATATTGGGCAGGTAATGACGCGAGAACACTTGTTACAAACCGTTTGGGGCTACGATTACTTTGGTGACGTCCGGACGGTAGATGTTACGGTTCGGCGGCTGCGTGAAAAAATTGAGGATAACCCCAGCCACCCAGAATGGCTGATCACACGGCGGGGTGTCGGATACTATTTGCGTAACCCCGAAAGTGACGAAGCAAAATAATTCGAATTAGATTCAATCGGAGACTAGGAGTTCGTGCAGCGTGAAAAGTAAAATTAAATGGTACCAGTCAATTCACTTCAAAATTGCGCTGGTTTTTGCACTCTTATTGTTGTTGACGTTAGAGATTGTGGGGGCCGTGTTTGTCCGCCAACTTGAACGACAAAGCCTTAACACTTTCAAATCAACGATGGAGGTGCCAACCTACATTGATAATCGGTTAGCTGATGAGTTAACGGAGACGAGTACCACCCAGGCCAACAAACAAATTAATAGTACGTTATCCGAAATTAATAATACTTCCAGCGCCCAAATTCAGATTATTGACAATAAGGGAACCATTCGGGGCACGAATCAAGCGGAAAACCAAGGGATTATTGGACAAAAGACGACGGATACGGCGATTAAAAACGCCATTTACAATAACCGTGACGTTTCAAAAACGACCGTCAGCAACAATAACAGCCGGTACTACGTCACCATTACCCGGTTGATTAAGACCCAGGGAAATAATAGTACCTTAGTGGGGGTTATTTACCAGCGGGCCAACTTAGATTCCGTGTACCAGACGATTAATAGTGTGACGCTGATTTACCTGTCCGCAGCCCTCGTGGCCATTGCGTTAGGGTTAATTATGGCGATCGTTATTTCCCGGGCAATAACCCGCCCAATCGATGAAATGAAGAAACAAACGATGCGGATTGCCCGGGGCGACTACTCCGGTCAAGTCCACGTTTACGGTCAAGATGAATTAGGCCAACTAGGGAGCGCCATTAACAACCTATCCGTCCGGGTGGAAGAAGCCCAGGAGTCGACCGAATCGGAACGTCGGCGGTTGGATTCCGTGATGTCCCACATGAGTGATGGGGTGATTGCGACCGACCGACGGGGTAACGTGACAATCATTAATGAAACGGCTGTTGACTACTTAGATACCGAAACCGACGAAGCCGTTGGTAAATCCATCCTAGATATTCTAAAAATCCGCTCCGATCATACGTTGCGGGATCTATTAGAGAACCCAGACGATCTGATCTTGGACTTTTCGTCTGATCGGCATGATTTGATCCTTCAAGCTTACTTCTCGCTGATTCAACGGGAATCCGGTTTTATTTCCGGGTTAGTGTGTGTCCTGCATGATGTTACGGAACAGCAAAAGATTGACGCTGACCGAAAGCAGTTCGTTTCTAACGTGTCCCATGAATTACGGACGCCGTTAACGAGCGTGCATTCCTACGTTGAAGCCTTATCCGAGGGGGCTTGGCAGGATCCCGAAGTGGCGCCCCAATTCTTAAAGGTTGCCCAGGATGAAACGGACCGGATGATTCGGATGATTAATGATCTTTTAACGCTATCCCGGATGGATTCTGGTACCCAAAAGCTGGATATTGAGTTAACGAACATTAACGAACTCTTTAACTACGTGTTAGACCGGTACGACATGATGCTGAAACAGGATGATAGTCCGGAGCATCAGAACACCCGGTTAGATGACCCGAATAAAGAGGGGGTCGGTAAGAAATACACCATCAAACGGGAGTTTACCCAGCGGGATCTATGGGTTGACTTAGATACCGACCGGTTTACCCAGGTGCTTGATAATTTAATGAATAACGCCATCAAGTATTCCCCAGACGGCAGTGTCATTACTTGCCGGTTGATTGAAACGCATAACAATGTGATTTTAAGCGTATCAGACCAAGGCCTTGGCATTCCCCGGGCAGATGTTCCGCACATTTTCGACCGGTTCTACCGGGTGGATAAGGCGCGGTCACGGGCTCAAGGTGGAACGGGATTAGGACTCGCAATTTCCCGAGAAGTCATTCAAATGCTAGGCGGAAAAATTTGGGTTGATAGTCGTGAAGGCCGCGGCTCAACCTTCTACATTTCGTTACCGTACCAACCTTATGAGGAGGATTTATGGGATGAAACTGACTAAATCCTTGCTGCCAATTACGTTAGGGATTACGGTGATCATCAGTATCATTCTTTCCGGGCTGATCTGGACTAACCCAGCCCACTTAGAACGTAACCACCAGAGCAGCGGAACGAGTACTTCAACCAATTTGAACTCGCGCCCAATGCAGGATATTTACTTGCCGACCCAGGCCGTTTACACCACGGAGGCGGGTCACGCTGAACAGCTCAGCAACCGAAAAGTTAATTTAATGTCTGAAATTCGATCCCAAATTCAGGGGTGGCAGGACCATACGACGGTCAAAGAAAGCCAGGTGAGCCGGCGGACGTACATGGCTTACCTGAAGCAAAAGGATAGCTTGACGCTGTCCTACCCGTCGGCGGTTACCGTTAAAACCTTGAATAAGGTGTTTAAGTTTAACGTGCGGCTCGCACCGAATACGGAGGTTAACCGGATTATGATCCCTCAGACGGAACCGGACACGTTCTACTTCCTTAGCGACAGCGGGTATCATGTTTACCGGATTCAGATTAAACGGTCTAATCCGGAAGCGTTGACGATGCTCTTAAAGGGGGACCTCGTCCGGTTACCCGTTCGGTGGGATTGGTTAAACAACCAGGCGATGACATACTACACGTCCAGCGTGAAGATGGCGTCGTACAGCTACCTAATGAATCATCAGTCGGCCGATTACTTCGTTAACCGACTGATGAATTCCGGCGAAAATACAAATATTAACGTCAAACGAAATAAGGATAGTGTGACCTATTCTGACGGATCAACCCGGAACCTGACCATCGTCAACCGGGATAATACCGCAATTTTTGAGGATTATGGGACCATGAAGTCGCTGACGACCTACACGGATCGGCTGCAGTATGGTTACCAAAGCCTCGTTTCAACTGGGGTGCCGATGGAAAACGTTCGGTTCTTTGACTATAACGCCCGGGGGAAAAAGTTAACCTACCGCAGTTACGTGGAAGGATTCCCCATCTTTAACCAAACGAATTACGGGGCCGTCCAAATTTCGGCCCTATCCGGAAACGTTCACCGTTTCAACTTTTCGTTATACAGTTTACAAGTTCCGGTACCCGCTGACGAAGCCGATAAAACCCTGGCTTCGACCGATACCGTTTTGAATCGCTTAACCGCAGCGGGACTTGATAAGGCTAAGATTAACGGTCTGCAGCTGGGCTATAAATGGTCGGAATCAAGTTCCTCGGATAAGGTTGTGAACCTGGCGCCAACTTGGTATATTAACTACGATGGTCGCTGGGAGACCTACCAGGATCTCATGGGTGAGTGATGTAAGAAAGGAGAAACGGCATGAACTTTCGCCGGATTGAATGGATCTTCTTAGTGGGGTTCATCATGATTGATATTTTTTTATTCGTGGCGTTTCAACACGATCGGACATCGCAATTGACGTCTCAAACGTCAAAAAGTTCGAACGCAAATATCACAGTGGTTAGGGAAATGAAAAACGATAGTATTTCCCTGCCGAAGCTGTCTACCGAGGAAGATGACGGTTACTATATTTCGGCCACGGCGGATCCAGATTTGCGGTCTGAACTCGGGACACTCCAGGGTCAGACAGCCCGCCTAGACGACGCCAAAAACATCATCAGTACGTTTAAAAACAATATTACGGTTAACCGAAAATCACCGGAAAAGGTGCTGGATACGGTCGTTGATAATCCGGTCAATATTCTACACGGTGATGAGTACCAGTACAGTCAACAGCTGTCATCGACGAATACCGTGGTGTACGTCCAACAAGTCACGGGCGGCAACGTGATGTCACGGGCCGGTGAGATTCGGTTTTCCCTTAATGATAACGGAAATGTTTTAGGGTATTCTCAGGGGTACCTCGCCAACGTGAAGACGCTGCGGGAACGGGCAACGATCATTTCGCAGGAAAAGGCCCTCTCCTGGCTGTACCAGTATAATCAAATTCCGAATAACGCCAAGGTCAAGTGGGCAAAGCTAGGTTATACCCAGTACTTTACGTTAAAAAACGCTAGCATCTATATTCCAACGTGGATGGTTGAAATTAAAATGGAAAGCGGCTCAACCACCCTTAAAAAGGTGAACGCCTTTACCGGGGCCATTATGTCCGATAGTTCAGACGGTGACGCCAAAACAACGGATACAACAACCTCTTAGACTGAACGAAATAGAGTTATGGCACTGCAATCAGGCAGCCTAACCAACTCCGATTAAAATCGTAATCGAAGTTGGTTAGGCTGCCTGGTTTGTTAGTGGGGACTTTTTTAGGCTAATTTTTCCGCGAATAATTGGCAACGGGCAAGCGATGCGCTAGAATGGTCTTATGATTTTGAAAGGATAGGACGACATGAATTCAGACGATACAATGAGGGTAAGCGTGTTAGCCAGTGGAAGTACGGGTAACGCGTGTTACATTGAAACGGACCAGGAACGGATTCTGGTGGACGCTGGCCTCAGCGGCAAGAAAATTGAGGGCTTAATGGCTTCAATTGGGCGCACCATGAACGACGTTGATAGTCTACTGGTGACCCACGAACACAGTGATCACCGCAAAAGCGTCGGAATTCTTGCCCGTCGCTACCCGAAGTTAAACGTGTATGCCAATAAGGGAACGTGGGATGCGATGGCCCCCCGGATCGGGAAGGTCAGCTTGGAACAGGAAAATCTGTTTGCACCCGGAACCGTCCAGACGTTGGGCGACATCGACGTGGAAAGTTTTGCGGTGTCGCATGATGCCGCCGAACCCCAGTTTTACGCCCTCCACCACCATAATAAGACCTTCGTTATCTTAACGGATACGGGTCAGGTGACGGATCACATGGAGGGGGTCATTTCGGACGCGGATGGCTACCTCGTAGAGTGCAACCACGACATTCAAATGTTAGAAAACGGGGACTACTCGTGGTCGCTGCAACAACGGATCATGAGTGACCACGGGCATTTATCCAACGTGGACGGTGCCAACGTTTTAATGGATGTCATGGGTAACCACACGAAACATATTTTTTTGGGTCACCGCAGCCAGCATAATAACATGAAGTCGCTCGCTCACTTAACGGTTGCTTCCATGATGGAAGACAACGACTACGGGGTGGGACACGATTTCGAACTGCTGGACACCGAGGCTGAGCAGGCTTCGAATTTGATCGTTATTTAAGACCTTTTAATAATCTTGAGACTAAATTCAAGAAATTTTCATATTCTCACTATATGATAGATAATATAAACTGCAGTGGGGTCCTTTCGATCTTACGAAGGAGGGAAGAACGCTTAATTGCGTGATTAGGTATGGATAATAACGATAATCAACAAAATAATAATCAACGGCCAAAACAACACGGGTCGTTTTCACTTGGTAAGGTAGCTGGAGTGGCACTGTTAGCCGGGTTACTCGGCGGGGGGATTGCTTACGGTGGTGCGAACTACTTTGCGAACGCCAACGAGGCTTCCGATACGGCGGTTCCCGTCAGCAGCAACAAGTCGGGCAACACCAAGACGTCCAATGTCACGGTGAACGTTTCGACTCAAGCCAATAAGGCCTACAACTCCATTAAGGGGGCCGTCGTTTCCGTCATTAACCTGCAACGGGAAAATACGAGCAGCTCAAACGGATTAGAAGCGATCTTTGGGAATGGCAGCTCCTCTAGCTCTAAATCAGGGGCCTTACAGGCCGCCTCAGAGGGTTCAGGGGTAATTTATAAGAAGAGTAAGAACGTGGCTTATATCGTCACGAATAACCATGTGGTCTCGGGAGCTAACAGTCTCGAAGTGGTCTTAAGCAACGGCAAGAAAATTGACGCCGACCTCGTTGGGAAGGATTCCGTTACCGACCTCGCCGTCCTGAAAATTAACGGCGCCGACGTTAAGACGGTTGCGTCGTTTGGTAATTCCGATGATATTAAGGTGGGCGAAACGGCCTTAGCCATTGGTTCGCCACTCGGGACCCAGTACGCTTCAACGCTAACGGAAGGGATTATTTCCGCTAAGAAACGGACCGTTCAAACAACGAATTCATCCGGCGCCCAAACGGGGAACGCCACGGCCATTCAAACGGATGCCGCCATTAATCCCGGCAACTCTGGGGGCCCCTTGACGAATATTGCCGGTCAGGTGATCGGGATAAACTCGAGCAAGATTGCCAGTGACGACGACGGGACCAGCGTGGAAGGGATCGGGTTTGCCATCCCAAGTAACGAAGTGGTCAAGATCATTAATCAACTGGTATCTAAGGGAAAGGTTGAACGGCCCGCGTTAGGAATTACATACGTTGACTTAACGAATGTTTCCACGAGCCAGCAGAAGTCCATTCTAAAGCTGCCGTCAGACGTCAGTTCCGGGGTCGTTGTGATGGGAACCAGCTCATCTAACTCACCAGCTCGGGCGGCCGGATTGAAGAAGTACGACGTCATTACCGAAATGAACGGCAAGAAGATTTCCGATACGTCGACCTTGCAGGACCTCCTCTATAAGTACGACGTTGGGGATACGATCAAGCTGACGTATTATCGGAACGGTTCTAAGAAAACGGCCGATGTCAAACTGACTGAAACAACGTCACAGATGTCGAGTTCCAGTAAATCAAGTGCCGAAAGTTAAAAACAGGTGTTTACATCAAAAAACGGGTCGCTCATTTGAGGGTGTCCCGTTTTTTGACGGTTTCATTTAAAAATCCGAATATTGGACCGGTCCAGTGGTTGCTTGCTACCACTAAACGGGCAATTGCCATTTAAGAATGCGAACAAAGATGAGATAATAAAACGTGACCATTCAGACCGAAAAAGTAAAGGAAAACTTTTAGTGGATTAATCTGTGGATAACGTTGTGGATAACTTGTGACTTCGGTAAAATAAGAAAAGAAACAAAGTAAAATGGGCATTTGTTACAAAATTAAAGTTATCCACAGGATATGTTGGTAACTGTGCAAAACTTTAAAATCGAACAAAATAATCCGCTTCAAATGCTGATATCATCGTATTTTTCCGTGTGTGTCACGAATGCACGTTCTGTTGGTAACTGTGGATAACTTTATTTTTGGTCTGAAATCGATCTCAAAATAGAAGTTTTAGCCGTAAATCCAGAAAATGCAAGGATTTTGCCTCTTACAAGTACCTGTGGAAAACTTTGTGGATAACCTGTGAATTAAGGAGTAGTTATGAACATTAAATTAGTCGTTGTCGGTAAGTTAAAGGAAAAGTATTACAAACAGGGAATCGCTGAATACGCTAAGCGCCTCTCCCGCTTCTGCAAGTTCACCATTGTCGAAGTTCCGGATGAAAAAGCGCCTGAATCGCTTTCTTCGGCGCAGATGGATCAAGTAATGCAGGCTGAGGGGGATCGCATCCTCAGCAAGATTAAGGACCGCGAGTACGTGTTTGCCCTCGCCATCTTAGGTCAGGAACGGACTTCCGAGGCGTTTGCTAAGGAAATTAAGGACCTTACAACGTACGGCCATTCCGACCTCACGTTTGTCATCGGCGGATCCCTTGGACTCGCACCAGAAGTTTTAAAGCGGGCAAACACCCAAATTTCATTCGGCAAGTTCACGCTTCCGCATCAATTAATGCGGCTGGTGCTGACGGAGCAGATTTACCGGGCGTTTATGATTAATGAGGGGAGTCCGTACCATAAGTGACGGGGGTGAAATAATTAAGGAACTTCACACTACAATTTATCTAGAATAGAGTTCTAGTCAATTCTATAAATATATATATTCTAACTATGAAACTCATCCAGAGAACTGAATGGGTTTTTATTTGTCTAAATAATTAACTTAATATAGAAATTGGATCACTTTATCTTAATAGTACTTATCTATAGTTGTGAAAATCATAAATTAATCTAAACCTACATAATAAATGAACTCGTGGGTATTTGAGGTGCACTATTAGACCCAAAAATCGAAATAAAAGTCATAAAACAGAAATTCAAATACTGTCAAATCAACAAATGTAAAAAGATATTCTATTAACTAGTAAAATGCAAAAGAAAAAAATATAAATTAATTCTAATAAGTGCTAATTTCATACGCAAAAAGGACGGGAAAATGTGGGAGTTAATACTAATTCCACCTAACTAATTAGGGCTGTAATTACTAGCACCCTGGCATTCTAAGAATCTAAACAGGTAATGTTAGCGGAGTTATGTGAATAAATATTAACATTTATCTAATGAAACAAAGCTTTCATAAAATAATAATAACAATGAAAATTTTGTTGAAATTAATTTCATTTTATGTTATAATACATATTAAATAAAAGTGAATCGGAACATATTTTTTTAAAAATAAATGTAACCGATTACAGAAAAGGAGACGTACCATATCGAAAATATGTTACAGAAACAAGAAATTGAAAGACGGCTTATGTTGCCAGAATTGAAGCAGTACGATGTTATTACAGTTAATGAAAGCTTTGATGATGTAGTGGCCGCGCTTAGTGATGGACGATATGATAGTGCAATAAATTATAGTAAAAGTATGCTTGAGGCTTGTAGTCGGTGGATTTATAAACAGAAGATCGGTCGTGATTTGCCTAAGAACATGGAGTTGAAACAAAAAGTTATGGGGGCTATAGATACTTTAGAAGTGCAATCAGCAGATGATAAACTGTTTAAGCAGATGATTCAAGACATGTCTTTAAAAATTGGAAAGATACGCAATAACACTTCAGAATCTCATGGGCAAGCTAGTCGTAAGGTACGACACTCTGAAGTTCAGGCTGAATTTATTGCAACAACATCGACCGCTATCTGTAATATGCTACTGGAGCTGTTTTTTTCAACTAAGGGAACGAAGGATAATATAATTGGTTCCCATATTAAAATGAAGAATGGTTTCGAACTTGCACGTGATAATGACTATATCGTGAATGATAGAAAAAGTAATGACGCTGTTACTTATAATCTTGAGAAAGATACTAGAATTATTCAGCAAATTTGTATAACGACCAAAGTTATTTTGACACCTGGACTAGATGTTGAGACGCTTCATAATATTGTCCAACCATACTTACCAAATGATGTTAGACTAGCTCCGGAGCTTAATAAAGATTCCGTGTATAAATATTATTACTATTCTGAACAGTGTGATCTTTACGTCTCAATAATTATTGAGTCTTTAAAGCCGAAGGATGGAACTCAAATTTACATTACTATGGAATATCCCGATCAACAGGGTGGGGGAATTTTCTAAAAAAGAATAGATTAAGATGACCTTCTAGTATTGGAAATGAAATTTTCGTACTATAAAGTTGTTTCAATGTGATTTAGGTACTTGAATTAGCTGCAGTGAGAATCGATACGGAAGTCCGTACCATAAGTGACGAAGTCATGGACATATAAAAAGCTAGAGAATAATCGACAAGCAAAAAGAGGAAGCGTTCCAAAATGGACTTCCTCTTTTTGCTTGTCGTGAGATTGGGTTTACATGGATAAAACAACTAAAAAATAAAGTTAAAGAGTAAATTTTCCAATGCACTCCAACTTTTTCCAATAATGTAGCGAAACTACATTATTGGATTGAAAAGCATTGTGGACTGCAATTACTATTGTCAGTAAGTTAAGTTTAGGAGGTAGGTTCAATGACAATTTGGTTGTGGTTCGTGCGGTGGGGATGGTTATACTGCATGCTAGCAATGAGTATCCTTTTGAGTGTTCAACTAATTCTTAATTGGCGGTCCTGGAATACGTTAACTAAGCTAGGGGCGTTTACTGTGATTGTACTGACTTTGCACGTTTGGGAAGAATGGGTTATTCCAGGTGGCTTTCATGTTATTTATAATCTTCATTCTCAGTTTCCTGATCGTTATCCAATGAGTGAATTAACAGATATGTTAACTAACTTTTTAGGTGGTTTGCTATGGTTTAGCCTGACGGAAACAAAACATTTTGACCCCAGAATGGGGGTGGCAACGGCATTGTTTAGCTTCTTTGAATTCATTATTCATAATTTTCTAGCCCTCCAGTCCTTAGCTGCATTTGGAAGGGTTGGTCAAAATGTATATTATGCGCCAGGATTGATAACGGCGACTTTATGTTGGTTACCACTGGATATTGGTTTTGTGGTTTATTTTAATCAGCATCAGCCATCATTGAAAATATTTAGCCAGGGAGTATTAATCCTATTATTGATGACCTTTTTTATTGTTCAATTACCCGAGAAAGTGCTGAAGAACCCAATTAATCCGTATGCTTTTGATAATCAAGGTTGGTATCAACAATTTAAAAAATGACTAATCGACAGTGTTTTGGGACAGAATTTTAAGTTGGTTTTTAACAATTTTAGTTAGTTCTTCGGGAGTCTCTTGTTTTCCATTTTTAATCCAAGTTAGTAAAATGCTGATTGTGACACCGGTGCGAATTGCCATGAAATACTCAGCGTTTTGTGGGATAACCTTTGGGTAAGGAAATTTATCCCATAACAGTTCAGCGTTTTTTAAGTGACTAGCATAAATAATGTCTGGACGGTTGATTGCGAGAAGGGTCTCTAGAACGTCACTTCTAGTTAGCCAAAAACTAAAATAGGTTGGCAAAAACCTTATTTCATCAAAAAACATATCCTGTGTTAGTTGAGATAGAATCTGTTGAAAGCAGAGGTTACAGTACCACGTTAGGACATCAAGGAGATTATCAAAACTACGATAAAACGTAGATCTGGCAATACCTGAATCTCTTTGAATATCGGTCACAGTGATTTCTGAAAAGTCTTTTTTATGTAAGCAACTTACTAGACTCCGATATATTTTTAGTGCGGAACGTTGTGTTCGCTTGTCTGATTTAACGTGATCCAAAACTTTCTCCTTGAGTAAATTTATTGTTAAGTAAAGTATAGATGACTTTTTCCTTTTTGATAATCATGAATGGTTTATCGAAAAACTAAAACGGCTCTACCTTATCATAGGTAATAGAACTATCCCAGTACTGTTGAAGACAATTGATACCCATTTTTTAACTAAGCTGATTTAGTTTGGCGGAGATTGGGCCAGTAGTTACGGGGACCACAACCAAATAAGCAAAGGGACCAAATCCGATCAAATGACAATCGAACCTGGTCCTTTTGCCTATTTGGCATGGTCTGAACGTCTTAAGTCCCTGCCTCTTTTTTATATCCATACTAATTGATGACAAATGTCACGCTAACTTCATGACAACCGTGACTATAACTACTAGTCAAACTCAATTACGATGGTAATTAGAGGTGATAATGATGCAGATTATTTCAGCACGAAATGTAACCGTGAGTTATGGGCAAAATAAAGTATTTAGCAAGTTGAATTTTACAATTAATCAGGGAGAAATTATTGGATTGATTGGGTAAAATGGAGCGGGTAAAACGACGTTATTAAATAGTTTGCTTGGTGTATTACCGGCACAAGGAGAGATATGTATTTTTGGTGGGCAACCCGGTAATAAAATTGCCAGGAAGAAAACTGGATCGATGTTACAGGGGGATGTCGTTCTACAAGGGATAACAGTTAGTGATTTTTTGCAGGAAATGGCATCAGCTTACCAAAACCCAAATGAAATAACTGCAATTTTGCAGAGCCTCAATCTTACAGCTATTCAGCACAAGGCCCTCACGACATTGTCTGGTGGTCAATTACGGCAAGTGACTTTTGCGTTGACCTTAGTTGGTAATCCAGACTTGTTATTTTTAGATGAACCTACTGTGGGGATGGATGTGACTGCTCGACAATGATTTTGGAAGCGAATCACCGCAATGCGAGACCAAGGCAAAACCATCGTCATTACGTCTCACTATTTAGAAGAGATTCAATCAGTTGCGGATCGTCTGATGATTTTACAAAAGGGACGGTTCATTTTTCAGGGGAGTTTTGCTCAACTACAGGAAAGATACCAGCAAACACAAATCAGTTTTAAAACGACTCTGCCATTAGCGGATTTTGATCGTCTTGATCAGGTAATTGATGCAACGTACGTGGGCGGTCGAATTGTATTATCAAGTCGGGACAGTGATGCGACAGTTCGAGCACTGGTGCCTAAATTAGCCTATATTTCAAACTTAGTCATTATGAAGGAGTCGCTTGAAGAATTATTTATAACATTATCTAAGAGGGAGAAAGCTAATGAAGCGACTCAAGCAAGAATTTAGTTTTGACGGTAAACGGTTAGTCCTGCGCAACGGCTCATTCCTATTTTTTTCACTTTTGATGCCGGCCGGATTTTATCTTTTATTTACTAAGATCCTGATTACTGGTGATCAATCTCAGATGAGCCATTTTTACCTTAGTTATATGGGAAATATGATTGTTTACAGTGGGTTGATAAATGGTCTATTTAGTATTGCCAGCGTTTTGATGCATGATCGGAAAGCAGGCTTTACACAACTGTTGTCGCAATCACCATCCGGACTAGGAATTTACTACACGATTATCTTTTGTTGGGCACTTTTGATGAACTTAGCGGCTGTCATTCTCATTGGTGTTTTAGCGGTGACGGTAAATCAGGTCTCACTTTCGGTTGGTGACTGGTTGGCAATTGGTAGTCTATCATTATTGGGCCAGCTCCCTATCCTTGGTGTTAGTGCCTTGATTTCATTTGTATCGCGGGAAGAAACACTCAGTCTTTTGAGTAATCTGATTACCTTTCCGTTGGCAATTATTAGTGGTCTTTGGTGGCCGATCTCTATGCTGCCAACGTGGGTGCAACACATCGGTAAGTGGTTACCGCCTTATTTTACTAACCAGTTATTAAATGCGGTGGCGGACAATGGTACACTATCAATGAGTTATATCTGGGGGTTACTAGGTTGGTTTCTTCTGATTATTGGGATACTATATAGTGTTCTTCGGATCAAAATGAAGTGGGGTGGTGTGCTTGGCAAAGCCTAAATGGCAAGCGAAACTTGAAAACTTAAAGTGGACCAATTATGTTTGGCTTTTCTATTTACCATTTAATATGCTAATTTATTTACCAGCACATCGGCCCTCTGATTGGTTTTGGTTGGGGATGATTGCCGTTTTCTTCATTATTTATGTGTTAGTGGCTGAAATTCCACGTTGGTGGTCCGTGACAATTCCATTAGAGCTTATCGTTACAGGTGCGTTTTCAATTTTTGGATTTAACAACTATATGATTATTTTTCCAGCATGGCAGGTGTCATTTTTACTTGGTAGACGGACAAAACGTCATTTTATCGTGTTTGCGATGGCCTATGAACTTATTTTGATCGGCGGTTTAATTCGGTTTAACAGTTATCATCCGGGCGTTTTGACAATGAGCAATCCTGATATTGAAGGGCTGTTTTTCCCGGTCGCTTCACCGTTCTTAGCCTATGTATTTTCACGATCCATGTGGCAAAGACGTTCGTTAAATCAAACGAATCGGCGGCTAGAAGCCATTATTCAACGTGATGAACGCGAACGAATTGCCCGGGATCTTCATGATACACTTGGCCAGAGTTTCTCAATGATTACGATCAAAACGGAATTAGCTAAAAAGTTATTGACCAAAGCCCCAAAACAAGTCCCTGCAGAGCTGGATGATATTGCGGCCGTTAGTCGCAAAAACCTGCAACTAGTGCGTCAAATCGTGAATGATTTACATGATCAATCCATTAGCGAAGTACTACTTAATCAGGATCAACAATTAGAGGATGCAGGTGTGGAACTGCAAACGGTGAACGAAGATCGTGCCAATAATTGGCCGAGTAAAACTCAAGCACAGTTAGCCGCTGTGATTACTGAAGCGACCACTAACGTTATCCGGCATGCACATGCGCAAGAAGTTAGGATTGTTTTTGAAGAAACAGATGTTGGTTACCGTGTTCAACTAAGTGATGACGGGCACGGTGGCCAATATACCCGGTCTGGTTCTAATGGGATGACCGGAATGCAATCGCGGATGCAGGCTGCTGGTGGTCAGTTTACTATTCAAGGCAATAATAATGGTACGTTGATTATACTTTTACAGCCAAAGGAGAACGGATGATTACACTTTATTTAGCGGAAGATCAGGAATTACTCAACACTGCGATGCAACAATTATTGAATCTGGAAGATGATATGAAGGTTGTTGGCAGTGCAACGGATGGCCGGCAAGCCTGGCAGGAAATTCAAGCAGTAAAGCCCGATATTGCAATTTTAGATATCGAAATGCCATACCAGTCTGGGTTGACAGTGGCCGCCAAGATGAAAAATGAAGCATTACCGACACGAGCGATTATCCTAACAACGTTTGCCCAACGGACTTATTTTAATCAAGCGGTCAAAGCTGACGTAGCTGCTTATTTGCTTAAGGATAGTCCAACTGACGAACTTGTTGCCGTCATTCGTCGTGTTCAAACCGGTGAGGTTATTTATGCACCTGAACTAGTTCGGAATATGGTAACAGAAGAAAATAATCCTTTAACCGACCGTGAGATGGACATTTTGAAATGGGTAGCACAGGGGGCATCGAATAAAAAAATTGCGGCTGAGCTTTATCTCTCGGATGGCACCGTTCGCAATTATCTTTCTGCAATCTTTAGTAAATTGGGCATTCATAGCCGAACTGAAGCGATTAATTTAGCGCAGCAAAATAAGTGGTTGGTTTAAATCCCAGTGCTATGAACCATAATAAGTGTGGTGAGTTTTAAATGAAAATAAAAAAACTAAAAAAGCAGCCGAGTCCGTGTCATATCACGGATTCGACTGCTTTTTTAGTTGGCCTTAGTTAATTAATTTAATGAAATAGTTGACGTTATATAGTACATGTACTATATTAAAGACATTGTTCTTAACATACCGTTTTAAAATAAGCTTATTTAGAAACAGAGATGCCTTAATAGGAATTATAGCACATGTTATATAAAGAAAACCAAAAAGGGGATTGGATTATGAAATCAGGATTAATGATTACTAGTATTGCCGTTATTATCTTAGTTATTTTAACCATTTTTATTTACGTTGTTTATGGGAATAAACCGGATCAGCTGGCTAACATTGGGCGCATTGCTCTGATTGAAACCGTTGCAAGTTTAATTATTTGGCTCAGTATTTAGAAGGGGGCTGAAACGATGACACAAACCGTTTTGGTTTTAGGTGCGACCGGGGGTACGGGGCAGGCCATTGTCCACGAACTTCTTATGCGAGACGTGAAGGTACGGGTATTTGGGCGTAACCGTCAGCGGCTTGAATCTTTGTGGCCGAACGTTGAGACTGTTATGGGCGACATTTTTAATTTAGCTGATCTAATTAGAGCGATGCAGGCTGTGGATGTGGTTATCCAATGCGCGGCCATCCCTTACAGTCAGACAGCGATAAAATAGGTGCCACTGGGTAGAAATGTGATGGAAGCTGCTTTACAATCAAGGACAAAGGTTGTTTTTCTTGATGGCATCTATGCTTACGGTGACGCTAACGGCCTGGTGGATGAAAACTCACCGTTAGTGCCTAATAGTCGCAAGGGCAAAGCGAAGAAAGCATTGTCTGAACTGATTTTTAGTCCGCAATATGAGGATATTGATAAAACGTTGCTGCGCCTGCCCGACTACTACGGGCCAAGTATGCGGTCCGCAACCTACTTAGGGATGACACTGGATGGAATCGCTAACCGGCAGTTAACCTTTTACGTTGGACCGAAGAATAGGGTTCGTGAATACGTCTACCTGCCTGATGCAGCTAAAATGGTTGTTAACATTGCGCTAGCGAGTCGTGCTTATAATCAGGTTTGGAATATTCCGGGTCAAACGATCACTGGAAATGACCTGATTAAAATCGCTAAACAGATTTCGGGGGACACGAAGCCAGTCCTGACCTTAACCAAACCGTTGATCCGGATAGTTGGCCTCCGGGATGCCAACGTCGGTGAGATTGCGGAGATGTACTATTTAACTCGGCGCCCACTATATCTCAGTCACCACAAGTACGAGGCGCAATTTGGTCCGGTACCAGCAACGCCGTGGCAGATTGGTCTAACTGCGACAATTAAAAGCATGCAGAAATGAGGAATTAGAATGGCTCAAACGGAAGCCCAAAAACGGGCGCAACAGAAATATAACGCGAAAAACAAAGAGAAGCGTAAGGTCACCTCATACCGTAATTCAGCCCGGACCTTTATTCGGAGCTATGCAACTGAAGCCGATTTGGTGGAATTCGAAGCGCTTATCAAGGAACGCCATCGCATCAACAAGTTATTGAACCGGCTGGATGGGGTTCGGGCCTATATGAATGACCCCCAATTTCTTAAGGACGCCCAGGTGGAGATTGAAATTTGGCGCCGACCGGTCGATCTGCTCACAGATCGGTTAGAAAACGGGGGAACGGATCAAGACTGGCAGGCCTGGTTTGATAAGAAGATTGCCCCTAAATTTTCTAAGGAAGAACCCGTTGTTGAGATTACGCATAATGGTAAGCATCGGTTCTATAATGGCAACCGCGCCTATGATATTTTGGATTGGTTGGATTAACCGTTTGATATAGGATGTTTAGACTATTTTAAATAGGATGGTAAAAATTATGTTTTCTGTGTGAAACAGTTCGATTATCCACAACGGTTCCCAATCGATTAATTAAAATTTTAGTTGCTAAAAATAAGCTGACATAAAAATTGCGGATCCTTGCAAATCTAAATGAAACCGTTTACTATAATAAGTATGTACCATGGAAGGTAATCTCAAAACTTATAAAGGGGTAATCAGCTATGTTTAATGTACGTAATAAAGACTTTTTAACGCTCATGGACTGGACACCACGTCAAATCGAATATTTATTGGACTTAGCCGAAGATTTAAAGAAGGCCAAGTACGATGGGACGGAACAGCAAACACTTAAGGGTAAAGAGATTGTCTTAATCTTTGAAAAGGCTTCTACGAGAACCCGTTGTGCGTTCCAAGTTGGGGCGCAGGATCAGGGTGCCCATATTACGTACTTAGGGCCTTCGGGTTCCCACATGGGACATAAAGAAACCGCTAAGGATACGGCCCGGGTACTCGGTGGCATGTACGACGGAATCGAATACCGGGGGTTCTCCCAACGGACCGCTGAAACGTTAGCTGAATACTCAGGTGTTCCCGTATGGAATGGGTTAACGGATGAAGATCACCCAACTCAAGTCTTAGCGGACTTCTTAACCGCTAAGGAAGTTTTGAAGAAGGAATACAAGGATATCAAGTACGCCTTCGTTGGTGACGGTCAAGATAACGTTTCAAACGCTTTGATGATCGGAGCCGCTAAGTTAGGGATGAGCTACCACGTTGTTTGCCCTAAGGAATTGAACCCGAACCAGGACCTGTTAGACAAGTGTAACGCCATCGCTAAGGAAACGGGCGCTGAAATCAAGGTCTTCAACGATGTTGATGAAGGTGTAAAGGGCGCCGACGTTGTTTATACCGATGTCTGGGTTTCCATGGGCGAACCTGACAGCATTTGGGAACAACGGATTAAGTTGTTGAAGCCTTACCAAGTTAACTCGCACGTGATGCAAGCAACTCAAAATCCGAACGCCATTTTTGAACACTGTTTACCAGCCTTCCACAACGATGATACCGAAGTGGGGAAGGAAATTGCTGATAAGTACGGGATTACTGAAATGGAAGTCACGGACGAAGTCTTCGAAAGCAAACAGTCAGTTGTCTTCCGGGAAGCCGAAAATCGGATGCACACCATTAAATCCGTTATGGTTGCGACCTTGGGTGAAAACTAATTAAAAAGGCAGGGACATAAGACGTTCAGGCCATGCCAAATAGGGCAACGGACCAGGTTCGATTGTATTTTGATCGGATTTGGTCCGTTGCCCTATTTGGCTGTGGTCTGTCTTATGTCCCGTAACTACAGGTCCGAAAGCATCCTGTTAAGGATGAAAGGCTTTCGGGCCATGTTGCAAGAGTCGCATTTCTAAGCGAAGCGGGCCTAATGTTCCAACCTCTTTTTCGTGTTGATCCTTACTTTGCGAGGCGTCGGCTCATTAGGAGGTCCCTTTGGGAGGCCTGCCCAATATGAAAGACGTGCTCACTAAACGGCTGAAAACCCATGCGCCGGTAAAACTGTTGCGCGGCATCATTGTGTTCCCAAACGCCAAGCCAAAGGTGAGTTTTCGCCTGGTTAGTCGCTTCTAATACGGCAAAATCAATTAACCGGGTTCCCAACCCCTGGCGTTTAAAGGGTTGGCGAATATAAATCCGTTCAACTTCAAGATGGGTTGCCGGCATTGGTTCAGATTGGGCGGTCTCAACGTTCAACTTAAGGTAGCCGGCCAGCTGGTGATTGACGAATAAAAAGTAGAATTTTGAGTTCTCAGTTTGTAATTCCGTGGTCAGTTGTTCAGATGAATAGGCGCGGTTCAGGTAGGCTTGGATATTCCTAGCGGTATTAAACGGGCCAAACGTGTCCGCAAAGGTTTCGCGACTAATGGCTTGGAGCACCGCAAGTTCACTGAGTTGAACTTGGCGAATGGTAATGGACATTTCAATTCCTCCCCGGAAAGCAGTGATTATTTATTGAAAACGTTTTCTGATATCATCCCTATCATAGCTTAAACGGGGAATAAAAGGGAATAATTTTGAGCTACCTCATAAAAACGGCCAAGCCAAATCAGGAATTGATATAGCTTGGCCGTTTTTTAGGCCATCCATTCGTGCTTTCGGTTTTCCTGGTACAACCCAAACGCGGAGTAGAGGAGGACCACAATGACGACCCATTGAATGAGGCTGGTATTGAGGCTTTTGACGAGGAAAACGGCAATTAAAACGCCGATAATCCCAAAAATGGAAAACAGGGTAATTTTTCGGGAGTAATCGTTGAGCCGGATAAATTGCATGCTGCCAATGGGGAGGGAGACCGTGCAGCCGCCCATCATGATGGGGAAAGCGGCGATGGGGTTCATGCCCATAGCGTAAACGGTGGCCATCGTGAGGGAAAAAGATCCAATTCCAACGTTGTTAAGGGCGCCGAAGACGAACATCAAAACGCCAGTCAGCCACAGTTTCCAACCGTATAGTTCAGTCGCAGTCCCGCCATCGGGGATCCAACCTAGTTTGCCACCGAGGATTAAGCCGGTTGCGACCAGTAGACCAATAATGACAAATTGACGAATCCGCTTTTCAGGTAAGCGGATGACCACGTAGGGACCCAGAAACGCACCGAGGGCCTGACAGATGATGCAAACCAGCAGGGTTGTGATCCCGACTTTGACGCTGGAAATGTAGGCGAGCGACATGACGAACACGGGGATAACGTCCTGAGCGTTAAGGGTTCCCGGCAACTTTTTCATGGAGACCCACTTCGCCTTTGAATAAATGGCCGTCGAGATGGCAAAGTCCGAAACGCCAAACGTCGACAGGAAGAAAATCCCGATTTGGGCAATTGGTGTCCAAACTGGATTGGCGGGTTCTGCCATAACTTCCGTGCGGTGCCGAATCAGGTCGCGGATAAAAACTAAGATAAAAAGTGAGTTAATTAAAATAATGGCAATAATTAATAAGTGCTGCATTCTCTAGCCCCTCGTTTTCAGATCAGCTTATGGTGTTTTGGGTTGATCTAGTGGTTAATTAAACATTTATCTAGTGTAGCACAACAGGGGAGCGAAGAACTTAGGGCGCTAGCATTACCCGATTAAATTGATTAACGGTTTTGGTCCGGTTGGCCAATACTAATACGAAATTTAATTTTGACGATTAGCAAAAGGATGAGAAGGCCAACTAGGCTAATTAAACCTAATTGAATAAAGTTGGCTTGGTCGGTGCCAACCTGGTAGTGGGTGTGGAAGATGCTTTGGACCATGGGATACATGGGGTCAATCCAGTTGACCCCAGTATACTGAAACACATTGGGGTAATTTGTACCATGTTTGACGCTAGTCCTCAGCCAAAGTTAGAAAAATGATACCAAACGTTAATTGAACTCTTGCGAACGGAAACGATTGCTGAGGTGACCGTTTCAGAGTTGACGGCCCGTAGCGGTATTTCGCGGAACTATTTTTACCGGCACTTTAGTTCGAAGGTTGACGTGATTGCCCAGTACTTTGACTACGGTTTTAGCCGCCTCATTCGGCAATTAGAACATCGGCAGCAACCCGAAAAGTCGACCGTTTTCCTGCAACAATACTTTGCCCACTTGGCGAATAAACGGGACCACTATCGGATTTTAATGGCAAACAACTTCTACGTGGCTCATTTAGCTAACGCGGGATTGACCGCCGTTGGGCTTCAGTGAGTGGCGTCAGAAACGACATCCGTCGCCGAAATGATCCGCAAGGTGAAGGGATATTTACCGGGACACTAGGAATTGTTGCTTGGTAAGTGGAAGTTAGGCCGGTAGTTAGAAAATATAATTAGCGTCAACTTAAACGCGGTATACTCAAAATTCACACAAATTTTGAGTATACCGCGTTTTTGAAGGTTATTTTTTAACAATTGTTTCATGTGAAACAACCTAGTTCTGACCTATTTAAATAAAAATACTTTTGCTTCGTACGGGCGTAGTTCCGTTTAATGAAGTATCTTGGGAAGTAAAAATGGATTATTAGCATTATGTAGAAAGAATCATGTTTTTGAAAAAATTATTATTTGCAATATTTTATTTCCTTTAGTGCTGATGACGTGAAATTTTTGGGAGTTATGAAAAGATAGGGTATTGATCACTTTTATCATATTGATTATTGTTATATGCCCAATAATCTCGCAAAGCAATAAACCTTAAAAATTGGTGATTCTTATAAATGATAAAATAATTCAGATCATTTTCCACTTTTAATTAAAATAAATAGGGATACATAACTATGTTTGTGATAAACTAGATTCAACGATAATTTTTTTATGAATAAGAGTGTTTTATTTTTTTATGTATGTTAGTAACTTACTCTTCAGTAGTTTACTGTGTTTTTTGTGACTATTTTGCAGGGGCTAAAAATTTTAGACGAGGGGCTTATTACATTTGGAAAACTATATTATTGGGACTGTATCAATAATTATTTTTGATTTGTTCTTACTCAATAGAGTTATTTTGTGGATCACAATGACTATACAATCTCTAGCCGCGTTAACTTGGTCACTAATTCGTCTAAGGCATGTTTGGTATATGTTAAATAAGAAAAAATAAAGAACGAAAAAGTTAATGGAACGATTATTGCTTAAATTATATGTTATAAGGTTAATTTATAATTGATTTTTAAAATTAATTAAGATGTTATAGCGTATAAATTACGAGATGTTATAAAAACACTCGATACTTTCTTGTAAATCTGTTTTTTACATTTGTGTTAGTATAGAAAAGATAGATGTAAGAAACATATTCCCTTGATACATAAGGGGTGATCCAAAGAGTGCTTTTTTGTTGTATTTATCACTCAGCTTATTCCCCATATATATATGGGGGTAATTATTTTAGGCATAAAAGCAGGATATTGATGCTTTTATGCCTTTTTTTGCCGAAATAGCACTTTGGTATAATTATCCTAAACAATATTGAGGTGAAATAATGGACTATCAAAACTTTGAACAGATGATTATGGACTTTACTTATCAACGTAATTGGGATCAGTACCATAATCTCAAGGACTTAGCGTTGTCATTAAATCTTGAAGCTAGTGAAGTGTCAGAAGTTTTCCAGTGGAAGGATGAAAAACAGCCGTTAACTAATCGGGAAACCAATGATTTAGAAATGGAACTGGCGGATGTGTTTATTTATTTGGCTTATATGTGTGAGAAGCTGCACGTTACGCCCCTAGAACTTGCCGGGAAAAAAATGACCATTAACCAAGGTCGAACGTGGAAGTTGGATAATAATGAGTAATGTTGGAATTTACATAGAAGAAGTCGATTATTCACTAGAAGGAATGGTGAATTTACATTGTGTATCAGATGATCGGGCAGAGGCGATTTTAACTGATTGGCCTGTAGACTACATCATTCATAATGGACGTGATTCGGCCTATATTGGTGAAACCATTTCAATTGAACGACGGACAAAGGAACACTTAAAAAGTGAAGACGTTGGCCGAAATATGACTAAAATAACCGTTATTGGGCAGGAAAAATTTAATCAGTCTGCGACATATAACATTGAAACTAATCTGATTAATAACTTTATCGGTGATAATCGGTTTAATAAAATTTTGAACAAGTCACAAACGATGATGAACACCACTAATGATTACTATGATAAACAATATTACGACCAAGAAGTTTTTCAGACACTGTGGCAAGAATTAATTGATCGGGGTTTAGCCAACCAATCTTTGGAACAGATTGAGAACAATGATATTTATAAGGTTTCACCGTTTAAATCACTGAGTAAGAGTCAAAGTCAGTTAAAGGAGCAAGTGCTAGAATTTTGTCGAGCCAATATCTCCAATAAGGAATCGTCACTTTTCCTTATTGAAGGAGATGCAGGGACAGGCAAAAGCGTTGTCCTTAGTTCGATTTTTAATACTATTCAAACGATTGCCCGCAGTAAGGCTCGGGATGTGGAATCCGATCCCTTGCAGGGGACGCATAACTACCTACTGGTTAATCATCCGGAGATGTTGAAAACTTACCGCACATTGGCGAAAAAGTTACCAACGTTAAAAGTGGGGGACTTTAATAAACCTACCCCTTTCATTAATAAGATGACAAAGGAAGAACAACAAGCTGATATTATTTTAGTAGATGAGGCACATCTTTTATTATCAAAGTCCGATCCATACAACAATTACCGGGGGACAAATCAGTTAGAGGACCTGATGAAGCTTGGGAAAATTGTAATTGCTGTATTTGATCCTAACCAAGTACTGAAGCTAAAAAGTCACTGGGATCAAGGGATGTTAAATCAATTATTACTAAATCATCCATCAACTAAATTTGAGTTGGAAGATCAGTTTCGTATTCAAGGTGGTAAAGCCACCTTGCAATGGATTGATGATTTTACAAAAAGGCGGCAGGTTGATGCCATTCCCAAGGATGCTAAGTTTGATTTTAGGGTATTTGAGCATGCAGAAGAGATGGATCAATTAATTCGAAAACGGGATCAGGAGAGTCAATTGTCTCGGATAGTTGCTACGTTTGACTACGCCTATAGTACCGTGGATTCATCCCCTCATTATATTCAGGAGGGAAGTTTTAAACATGTTTGGAATACGACGAACTCAAAAGAAACGTGGGCTGAACGACCAGAAACAATTAACGAAGTGGGTTCCATTTATACCATTCAGGGTTTTGACCTAAACTACGTTGGGGTCATTTTAGGGCCATCAGTAAAATTCAATCCAGCAACCAATCAAATTGAATTGGAGCTGCAGGCGTATCAGGATAGTGAGGCCTTTAAGGGTCGGCAAGATTTAGCTAATGATATTGATTTGGAAAAAGAAAGAATTATTTTAAACTCCATTAATGTTTTGATGAAACGTGGTGTACATGGACTATATATTTATGCCCATGATCCCGCATTAAGAAAGAAACTAAATGATATGAAAAATGATCACTAATATTGTGGAGTGATAGTTTATAAAAATATAGTGTGCTAAAGTATTTAAGGATATAATGTGATCAATGAAAAAGTTGGGCAGTTTGATAAGTTATTAGAAACCAAACTCATGTAAAACTGACCATTGGTATTTTCAAAAGAGCTTAGTGACGGGATTTTTTTAGTGTACTCCCCATGTATATGGGGATGATCCCCAGCATTACCACCGCTCTTGAATTGCTCAAGGGTACTCCCCATGTATATGGGGATGATCCCGGAATTATCGATTGCGCTAAGCAGTTTCATGTAGTACTCCCCATGTATATGGGGATGATCCCAAAAAGTTTATCATGCACTGTTGGACAACATGGTACTCCCCATGTATATGGGGATGATCCCAAAGAGGACTACCGCTGGATATGGAAATAAAAGTACTCCCCATGTATATGGGGATGATCCTATCATGAAGCTTTACATACTAATGTTGAGGCAGTACTCCCCATGTATATGGGGATGATCCTGCATTATATCTTGCAATAGCCAGTTGACTTTGTGGTACTCCCCATGTATATGGGGATGATCCTGGTTCGAATAGTGCACATACACTAACGTTTGCGTACTCCCCATGTATATGGGGATGATCCCAGCAGTACACGAGCAAGGCGATCAACAACGCTAGTACTCCCCATGTATATGGGGATGATCCTTTATTCGCTATTTCAAACAAGGCCGATTTTTCGTACTCCCCATGTATATGGGGATGATCCTTCCGGCTATGCCCGGGACGTCATGAACCAGCAGTACTCCCCATGTATATGGGGATGCTCCTGGCCTAGATTTACAAAGAGTTCTTTATTCCCCAAATTTATGGGGTTGATCCTAATTAACACTTAATCTGATATGATATTCCCCATATACATGGGGGAAGTTTTGAAAAGTTAATAATAACAAGACCATTTTTACAAATTATGGATGAATCACGGTACGTATTATGGTAAGTTTGTAACGAGTGTAATAAATAAAAGGTTAAGAAGGGGTGGTAATGGTTGGTTACAGACGAAGTGAACGCCCTATGGGCAAAGAAACGCTCCGAAGACGGTGACCAGTTATGGTTACCATTAGTGACTCATTTAAGGGATGCCCAGGCTGTTATTAATCATTTGTATGACCATTGGTTAAGCGATGGGCAACGTCAAGCAATTGCTGGAGATTTATCGGATGAAGATGCCCACCGACTCGTTAAGTTTGTGGGGTTTAGTCATGATTTAGGAAAGGCTACGCCGGCGTTTCAGGTGAAGACGTCTTACAACGGCGACCTATCATTAGACCATGACTTAATGGAAACTTTGGTTCGAAATGGATTCCAGGATTTGGATTGCCTTAATTTATCATCCAGTAATGAATCACCCCACGCTAAAGCAGGTGAAGCTTTACTCGGAAATTTTAAGGTCCCAGAAACTGTATGCGCTATCATAGGTGGTCATCATGGCAAACCGGAAAATGACGACGGGGTTCAAACGGATCTAGAGATACATACCAAAAACTATTATCAGAGTGAAAATAGTGATTCTGAAACCCAAGAAATTTGGAGGGCTGTCCAGCGGGAATTATTTGATGAAGCACTCCAATCTTCTGGCTATCAAAGTGTTGAAGAAGTGCCATCAATTTTACAGCCTCAAGCCGTGCTATTAGAAGGGTTATTAATAATGGCCGACTGGTTGGCATCTAGTGAGTATTTTAATGATGATCCGGCTAAACCCTTATTTCCGTTAATTCGTTTAGATCAAACGGTTGCGGATATTGATCGACAGGGTCGGTTTCAAAATGCCATTCAAACCTGGACACTTGATGATGAATGGGCTCCCGCTAAGGTTGATGAACAAACGGATCCTTACCAAGAACGGTGGGGATTTAAGGCTCGTCCCGTGCAAGCTAAAATGTCTGAAACGATCGGGCAGGCGATTGATCCAGGAATGGCCATTATTGAAGCTCCAATGGGAATTGGTAAAACTGAGATTGCGTTACTGGCAGCGGAACAGATGGCTTATGCAACGGGCCGCGACGGTGTCTTTATTGGCCTCCCAACCCAAGCAACGACTAACGCCATGTTTGATCGGGCGGAGACCTGGTTGGAAAAAACGGCGGGTGATAACGAGGCTAGCTATTCCATAAATCTGATGCACGGTAAGGCGCAGTTCAATAAGACGTATCAGGAGCTCCCCCAGGCAGGCAACATTGGTGATCCCGACGTGGCGCCCGATGCGGTAACCGTTAATAGTTGGTTCTCCGGGAAAAAATCGATCTTAACGAAGTTTACGGTGGGCACAATTGATCATCTCTTACTGATGGGATTAAAACAAAAGCATCTTTTTCTTCGCCACTTAGGTTTTAGTGGCAAGGTCGTCATTATTGATGAAGCCCATGGATATGATGCCTATATGAATAAATATTTATATAAAGTTTTAAATTGGTTGGGGGCTTACCACGTGCCAGTAGTCGTGTTATCCGCCACTTTGCCAGCAGAAAAGCGGAAGCGGCTGTTGATGGCCTACCAAGCGGGCAAATACACTAAGAGTCGCAAACGGTTAATTGCTCCTGATGGTTGGGAAACGACCCAGGCTTACCCGCTGTTGAGTTTGTTGGATGGTTTAACGCTGACGCAGGTTTCTGATTTTGATGGCTTAGGGGATCAATCAACTACCGAAGTTCAGGTTAGTCGACTCACCTTAGATGATTCCGAATTAATCCAACACGTCCTACATCAAATCAAAAATGGGGGCGTTGCCGGACTTATTGTTAACACGGTCAAACGGGCGCAGAAACTAGCCAAATTAGTCCCGGATGATGTTGAATTAATGGTGCTCCATTCGGCCTTTTTAGCACCAGATCGGGCGCGCCGGGAAAGCGAGTTAATGGCCAAAATTGGGAAACATGCTGATCGACCAACTAAGATGATCGTCATTGGAACCCAAGTTTTGGAACAGTCATTAGACGTTGATTTCGATGTGATGTATACAGATATTGCCCCCATGGATTTAATTCTGCAGCGGATTGGTCGGCTACACCGGCATGATATTGTCCGACCAAGCGGCCTTCAAGACCCCCAACTATTTGTTTTGGGGATCAATGAAGAGGGTTATGACGAGGGTAGCACAGCGGTTTATGGTGATTATTTATTAATGAAGACGGATCACTTCCTACCGGATCAGATTAAGTTGCCGGATGATATTTCGCCGCTAGTTCAAGCGGTATATGATCCAAAAACCAACGATGAGATTGATGGGATTGACCAATGCTGGGCTACATTTCAGCGGGATCAGAAGAAAGAGGAACAAAAAGCAAAGGGATTTCAAATTGGCCCCCCACTATTGACTGGTGATAGGTCCATTCATGGTTGGTTGAGTCGCAATCATAGTGATGTTAGTAACAGTGACTCACGTGCCGCTGCGGCTGTTCGTGACATTAAAGAAACCATCGAAGTAGTTTTAACGCAGCAAATTGATGGAAAAGATTATTTAGTGGACGGGCGAGAATTAAGCACTGTGTCGCCTAAAGTCATTGCACAGCAGACAATTCGCATTCCTTCAGCTGTGACACCAAATTTTGATGGGGCGATTGATCGGACGATTAAAGAGTTAGAAAAATCCACCTATTCTAATTACCCTGACTGGCAAGATAGCGTATGGCTAAAGGGGGCGCTTGCCTTGACGTTAGACGAGAATAATGAAGCCACGCTCGGAAAGTGGCAGCTTCATTATTCATTACATTTAGGTTTAAGTTATGTAAAGGAGGATGAACGTGATTGAATCAACGTTTAACTTAACGACGGAACCATGGATTAAGGTCATTGAGTCAGCGACTAACCAGGAAAAAACGGTGTCATTAATTGATCTGTTTCAAAACGCCCAAAGTTACCGTCAGTTAGCTGGAGACATGCACGCCCAAGATTTAGCGGTGCTGCGGCTCTTGCTGGCCATTTTGACAACCGTTTATTCGCGGTTTGATGCTAATGACGAGGCTTATGACTGGTTAGAACTGGATCCCGCAACCATGCAATTGGCTGAAGAGGTGGATGAATACGACTATCAGGGTGAGGGACGAGATAGCCTAATGGAAACCTGGAAGCAGCTTTATCAAGCTGGTCAGTTTTCTAACATTATTGTCCAATACTTAGAACACTATCAGGATCGGTTTGATTTACTGGGAATTCATCCGTTTTACCAGGTTAATCAGACTGACTATAATTTTTTTGTGCCTGATAATAAACAGATTTCGGTGGATAAGCCTAAGGGAGCCGTCGGAATTAAACAAATTAACCGGCGAATTTCAGAAAGCGGGAACTCGGTCTCCCTTTTTTCACCCAAGGTGGGCGAGGCCAAGAATAAACTGACGCTAGATGAATTAGCGCGGTGGATTCTAACGTATCAAGATTTTGCGGGGGTGACCGATAAAACTAAGATTGAGGCAGATAGTAAATTTACTGATCCCTTGGGGTGGCTATACAGTTTAAACTCGGTCTACGCAAAGGGGCGCAACCTGTTTGAAACTTTGATGCTCAACCTGGTTTTAGTAGACCCCGTACCTAATAATGAACAGATCTATCAGAATCAAAAACCCGTGTGGGAATTTAAGAATGATATGACTTATATTAACGAACGAAAGGACCAGTTAGTGCCGGATAACTTAGCCGAACTGTATACGACGTGGGCAAGATTATTACACGTTGAGTGGGATAGTCACGACCAACCCATTGTGTTTAGTGCAGCCCTGCCTATTTTTGCCGCCGATGACGTTTTCTTAGAGCCCATGACAACGTGGCGATTCGATAAGAAGACGGATCGTTTCCGACCAGCAACCCGGTGGTTAAGCTCCCTTGATCGCGCAATGTGGCGCGATTTTGGCAACTACGTCCGAACTAGTTCGGATGAGGATGACAAGCGCGAAGCAGGAATTGTAACCTGGTTAAGGTATCTCAAGCGGACTGAACACGCCCTTCCAGAACAAATGAACATTACGCTAGCCTCAGCTACGATGATTCATGATGACAATGCGTCCTCACGGTTACCAGCAGCGGAAGTCTACGATGACATGCAGATTAAGGCGGATGTTTTATTTGATGAAAATAATGCTAATCATTGGCCGACTAGAATTGAAGAGACCATTAAGTTAACCCAAATGGTGGGTAGTGATTACAAACAGTTCATTGATGGCATTGCTGCGGTCCGAAATCGTAAACAAGACGGTGAAACTAGCAAAAGGGTGGCACAACTGTACGACCAACTGAACGAGCCCTTTACCGCGTGGTTGGCTGGACTATCAAATGACGATGATCGTGATGATAAGGTCAATGAATGGAAAATTCAGCTTCAGCAAATTGTACTTGCGGCTGCAGATAAGGTGATGAAAGTCAGCTCTCCACGGGATATTAGTGGCGTTATTACAGAGAATCGCGGCGGAACAGAACAGTTGATTAATGTTTTCACTTTGCGAAACCGACTCGCCTATTACGTCAAGAATCATTTGAATTTAGGCCAGAAAGGAACGAATTAAGATGACGGTTAACAGTTTAGACATCAGAACAATCACCGCTACGATAATCCGGGAACTTTACGGGAACGGGAAACCTAACGCAGCGGTATTAGCTAGCATTCGGAATGCGGCTTCATTTGCGAGTCCCCAGGCTCAAAAAGTGTGGCCAATCATGTTCAACCATTTAACCCCAGAAATGTTAAGTACCACGGGTGAACCAACTTACGCAGAAACAGCAATTTATGCGGCGTTGCGATTCTATGCTGTTTCACAACAGGGAAACTATGATCACTTAACTTATGCAACGTCTTGGGCGCCAAAAGGTGAAGAGGCACCAGGAGAAACGTTATTTCACACGTTGGCACTCATGCGAGCAAAGGAAAAGGATCGCAAACGACTTAATCGCCGGGTTCGAATCCTCTTAGAATCTACTAACGCTGATCGAGTGATTAATGAAATGTCCCATCTTGTTTCAATGGTGAAAGCCTCTAACTTAAAGTCTCCCATTGACTATGCCCAACTCGCAAGTGACCTTTACAATTTCCAATTTGGTTATGAGGCGGCCAATCGGGTTCGGATTCGGTGGGGCCAACAATATTTTCGGCAATTTAACAGTGACAAATTGAAAGGAAGCCAGACTAATGACTAAACAAAACTTATACATCGACCTCAATGTGATCCAAACCGTTCCATCATCAAATATCAACCGAGATGACACCGGGGCACCCAAGACCGCCGTTTATGGAGGAGTGACCCGATCACGGGTTTCCTCGCAAAGTTGGAAGCGCGCGGTCCGCAAGGGATTTGAAAATGATGGAATTAAAAATGGTTCGCGGACCACAGATGCTGTCCAACTGCTAAGTCAAAAATTAAGAGATTTAGACTCGTCACTGGATGAGGAAGCCGCAACAGAAAAAGCTGTTGAGGTGTTTAAGACGGTTAAAATCGGGCTAGATAAAGACAATAATACAAAGGCGTTACTTTTTGTGAGTCCCGGTCAAATTGAAAAGATTGCTCAGTATGTCCTAGACAACGAAGAACTAGATAGTAAAGAACTTAAGAAAGCTTTTAACGCAGATCATTCCCTTGATCTAGCACTATTTGGACGAATGGTGGCGGATAGTCCAGAATTAAACGTTGAAGGTTCTGCCCAAGTGGCTCATGCCATTTCAACCCATGAAATTGTGCCAGAATTTGATTACTATACGGCGGTTGATGACGAACAACCAGATGATCAAACGGGTTCGTCTATGATTGGCACGATCGAATTTAATTCGGCTACACTGTACCGTTATGCAAATCTAAACGTGAATGAATTAATTCATAACCTAGGCGACCAAGATGCAATTAAGGGTGCTGTGGCCTTTATTAAGGAATTTATCCTGACGATGCCAACGGGGAAACAAAATACGTTTGCCAATAAGACCCTCCCCAATTACGTGATGGTTACTATCCGGCAAGACACCCCCGTTAACCTGGCATCGGCGTTTGAAAATCCGGTTAAAGCTGGTGAAGGTTACACGAGCACATCCATTAAGCGACTTAATAAGGGATATGAAGCCGCAGAGAAATTTGTTGAAGCTCCCGTATTTAATATCGTCTTGAGTGCAAATGACGAGGATTTGGATGACCAAAAGTTAGGAGAACAAGCCACGAGTTTCACTGACTTACTGAACCAGGTTAGTGACGCATTAACAAAGGCGGTGCAGGATGAAAACACTAACGATTAGATTAACGGCACCGCTTCAATCTTACGGAAATGAAGCTAATTTTGACCGCCGAACAACGAGTCGTTACCCCTCAAAGAGTGCCATTATTGGCATGATTGCTGCTGCCCTTGGCTATGCCCGAGAAGATGCCCGAATTCTGGACCTCAATAACTTAGCCTTTGCCGTCCGGTTAGATCAACCGGGAACGGTTTTACAAGATTACCAAACGGTGGAGTGGGCTAAAGATAAACGAAAAGTGACCTACCGGGACTACATTCAGGATGCCGTCTTTTTGGTGGCCATTGGGAGTGAAAATGAACCACTAATTAACGAAATTGCTGATGCCCTAAAACATCCGTACTTTCCGTTGTTTTTGGGACGGCGTTCGAACGCTCCAGCCGGTCCGCTTGAAATTAGGGTAGTAGATGGCAATCCATTAGAGGTATTAGAAAACAACGAGTGGGCCGCTTCAGAGTGGTATCAGAAAAAACATCGGGATGAAAATCAAGTTTCCGTTGGCTTAGTTGCTGATGCTAATTTATTTGATGACGACCATCCCATTAATGTGACTCGGTTAGTTAAGGATCAAGTGAAGTCCTTTGATCAACGTGACCGACAGTATGGGTTCCGTTCCGTAGCCAGCGAACGGATTAAGGTCGAAAATCCCAGTTATACCCCAAAACAATCAACTCAGCACGATGCTATGGACGCACTTTAAGGGAGGTATGACGATGTATTTATCAAGAGTTGAAGTTGATACTAATAATCGCGCCAAGATTAAGGATTTAACCCACCTTGGTGCTTATCACAACTGGGTTGAACAAAGTTTTCCTGATGAAATTGCGGCTAACCAGCGAACCCGCCATCTTTGGCGAATTGATCAACTGGGTGGTAAGAAATACCTGCTCGTTTTAAGCGAAAACCAGCCGGATAAGGAAAGACTAGAACATTATGGGGTCGCTGGGACCGCTATGGTGAAATCGTATGATCAATTTTTAGATCGTATTCAAACGGGGCAAGTGTTCCAGTTTCGGTTGGTTGCCAACCCCACTTATGCCGTGACGAAGGCGGGGGAAACGAAGCACCAAATTTTCCCCCATGTGACGGTTGAACAGCAACGGGGGTGGCTGATGAAAAAGGCGGATAAAAATGGGTTTGCGATAGTTACTAATCCAGCCGTTGATACGGATGACGGTATTTTTAGTCCGTTGGCGTTTGACATTGTTGACCGCCAGTATCAGATCCTACATCGAAATAAAAACAAAAGTGGCCGGCAAGTTAAGCTGAGTCAGGTAACGTTTGAGGGCCTCCTCCAAGTAACGGATGCGGACGTTTTTAGGAACGCATTAACCCATGGAATTGGACGTGAAAAAGCCTTTGGAATGGGAATGATGACGGTCATACCGGAGGGCTAAATGAATGGCAAAAAAGTTTGGAGCTAAGAAGCCGGAATTAAATGAACTCAGCCGGATTAGCGATCGAATTTCCTTTCTTTACTTGGAACATGCTAAATTAAATCGTCAGGACAGTGCGATCCAGGTAACCGATAGCCGGGGCATTGTTTTAATTCCGACCGCCATTATTAGTGTGCTCATGTTAGGCCCCGGCGTCGATGTTTCACACCGAGCCATGGAATTAATGGGGGATTCAGGCATGGCCGTCATTTGGGTTGGCGAACAAGGTGTCCGGCAATACGCACACGGCCGGTCACTAAATCATTCTTCAGCTTTGTTAGAAAAGCAGGCTAAGTTAGTCTCCAATACCCGATCCCGGGTTGCGGTCGCACGGCAAATGTATCAAATGAGGTTTCCGGATGACGATGTCTCTGACCTGACCATGCAAGAATTACGTGGAAAAGAGGGCGCACGCGTTCGCCGAATTTATCGGGAGCAGTCACTAGAAACCAAGGTTCCATGGACTAGACGGGAGTATAATCCAGATAACTTTGAATCAAGTACGCCGATTAATAAGGCGCTAACGGCGGCTCACCAAGCTCTATATGGGTTAAGTTACAGTGTCATTGTGGCACTTGGCGTTTCGGCGGGGTTAGGCTTTGTCCATACAGGACATGACTTAGCCTTTGTTTATGATTTTGCGGATCTATATAAAGCTGAGGTTTCAATTCCAGTGGCGTTTGAAGTAACCGCTAAGTATGGTGATAGTGACGATATTGGCAGTATGACCCGGTTAGCCATGCGAGACGTTTTTGCTGAAACGAAGTTAGTGGTTCGCATGGTTAAAGATTTAAAGTCCATTTTAAGGATGGAAGAGGCGGATGCCACGGTTAACGTCTTGAATTTATGGGATGACAAACTGGGAATGCAAAAGTTTGGGGTTCAATATAATGAATTAGGGGATGGCATGGAATGATTGTCATTACTTTAACGAAGGTACCAAGGTCGCTTAGGGGTGACCTCACGAAGTGGTACCAAGAAATCCAAACGGGCGTATACGTTGGTAATGTTAGTGCTCGGGTCCGTGAATTAGTTTGGGAAAGAATCATGAAAAACATTGGTAGTGGGGAAGCCACCATGGTTTATAATGCCAAAAATGAAGTTGGGTATCAGTTTCGCACGACGAGAAAAGATCGGGAAGTCGTGGATTTTGATGGAATTCCCCTCATGATGCATCTCAAACATTCTCCCACACCACCTAAACATGGTTTTAGTGACATGGCCAAGTTTCACCGGGCTAAAGTGATGTCGAAAAAGGTTACTAGCAAAAAGTCTGTTGACGTCACCAACGAATTAGTTGCCATTGATTTAGAAACGACGGGGTTAAAGGCGGATCAAGACCAAATTATCTCCATCGGGGCCGTGAAAAGCCTAGGTGATGAAACACAAGAATTTTACCGGCTAATTAAAATTCAGGGTGAGGTTCCGGAAGCGATCAGTCAGCTAACCGGAATTTCAACACCCCAATTAATTGAGCAGGGGGTCGACCTAGCCGATGCCTTACTAGAATTAAAAGAATTTGTGGGTTCGTCTTCGTTGGTTGGTTATAATAGTCGCTTTGATGAACTATTTTTATCGGTTGGATTTAGAGCAACCCATCAACCGGCTTTGTCTCAGTCGATTAAAGATTTAATGCCCCTCGTTAAGAAAACGAATTTATTTTTATCTAATTACCGGTTAGAAACAGTATTGGCTGACTACCAAGTTGTTAATAAAAATCCTCACCATGCTCTTTCAGATGCAGAAGCAACTCTTGCATTAGCAATCAAACTCATGGAAAACGGGACATTATGATTTTTGAAACAGCTTAACCACGGGATTTATTTAGTGTATTCCCCATGCATATGGGGATGATCCTAGCCTGTTTATCTGGAGCCAACTTCAAGTAATGTATTCCCCATGCATATGGGGATGATCCTATTAGAACGCACGTTGAGTTTGAACTGGACCGGTATTCCCCATGCATATGGGGATGATCCTAGTGGTTTCGGTCATGATGAGTCCCTCCTTTAGTATTCCCCATGCATATGGGGATGATCCCGCCTTTAAAGAACTAGTGTATGAGGCCATTGAAGTATTCCCCATGCATATGGGGATGATCCCGCGTGGTGGGCTTCATCTACGAAGATGATAGCGTATTCCCCATGCATATGGGGATGATCCTAACGCTCTCGCTGCTTTTGCGGGCGGTCTGCTGTATTCCCCATGCATATGGGGATGGTCCCGTCAGTGAGTTCAACTCAAATAACCCGCATAGGTATTCCCCATACATATGGAGATGATTCCTAGTCGGTTCTAACTGTCCAAACACTGATGACAAAAAAGCTGTACATATCAGGAGTGGAAAGTATGAAAAAAATATCAGTTATCGTAGTTTCACTTACCATAGTGCTTATTTTAGGGGGGTGTGGAAACTCAACCACATCATCAAAAAATGATAGTAGTAGCAAGAAATACAGCGAGGCATCATTATCTAACAAAAAACAGGTCAAAAAGGACTCTAAGAAAAAGAGTAAAGGTGAGTCAGAATCTAAGGCTAAAGAAAGTAGTAAGATGGCAACTAAAGAGGTTACATCTCAAAGTGAAACGGCAAGTAGCACTTCTAGCTCCAGTACTGTCTCATCCAGCACAAGTTCTGATCCATCTAATGGGCCAACAACATTAACAGCATTCCTTAATGAATACGGTGAGTCACCTGCCCTTTATAAGTCAGAACATTACGGTATGTCAATCAAGGATGCCCTAATAGCTACCCCAGACTACCTGGAGACCTCTGGAGAGAAGCAAACAGAGTATGCCTTGACACATGGCTATGATACTGATGGAACTGATGATTCTAACGATACCGACTCATCATCTTCTTCGGAGGATGATTTTGCCAAGGCTGATAGTGACCACAATGGTACTGTGACAGTTACAGGAGATCACGGTGGCGATGTTGAGGTCAATCGCAACGGAAACGTTGTCAGCGAAGAATAGCTAGTATTCCCCATAAATATGGGGGTGATCCTTACACATACACACAGCGCGACTTGTATTCCCCATATCCATGGGGCCAATTTCAAGAATGTTTCACATGAAACATCACCAAAAAAAGCGACTTTCCACCACCAAATGGAAAGTCGCTTTTTTACATTCTGTATTAATCGCCGTGTTTCCCTAACTCCAGCAGTCGCTTACGCAGTGCGTCATCGTACGCTGTCAAATAGAGCCCATATTTACCGCGCTTCATGAGAACGTTTAGGACGTTAGCGATGAAGACTTTATATTCTTCCTCGGTGAACTTCCGGTCCTTCCGCTTCTTGAAAATTTCCTTGTGGGAGTATTTTTCAGGAATGATGGTCATGGTATCTGTTTTGGCATCGTAACCAAACGATGGGCCGATGATCATGCCGACGTAGTTTAAGTCAAAACCTTGAAGGGTGTAGATGGTACCGACTTGGGTGATGGAACCTTCCCGTTTAGCCCATGGGGTACGTTGGGGATCCCATTCATCCCAGGGGAGGCTGAAGGTATCCATCTCAACGTTGTGGCGGCCGTCAATTCGGGGGAACCCAGACGTGGCGACCATCCGACTCATGCCGACTTCTTGGTTGCGGCTTTTAATTGCGTCAAACATATCCCCGGCTTTATCAAACACCTTAAACTCAAAGTCGCTGTCGTAGGGGAAGGGAGTCATCGGTTTTTCCGCGGTGAGGTCGTTCATCCAGTCGACTTGATCGTCGCTGGCGACCATCCGATATTGGAAATCCATTTTAAACAGGTGGTAGGGGTGCTTGCCAATCGTTTTAAACAGCAAGTCCTTATCCCAGTACATTTTAGATTGGAAGACCTGTTCAAAATCATAAACGACGACTACGACTTTTGCGAGATCCATCAAATCAGTGAGCTGATTTTGACCGCGGTAGTGCGCATAGGGTTCCGATTTTGAATACAATAAGTGGGCCTCATCCACAAAAATAATGTCGTATTTCTTGTGATCCTTCTGGGCGTGGTTAATAAGGGCGGTCGGCCGCAAAATGGATTTGACGTTCATGTTTGGGATGGCCGAACCCATTTCCCGGTAGGCCTTATACAGTTCGGGGTGGTTCACCACCAAGGCCGTTTCGTAGCGGCTATCCGTCATGTATTGACGAACGAGTTCCATTAAAACAACGGACTTTCCGGTTCCCGCGGCGCCTTCAATGATGGCGACAGAGTGTTCCTTCTGGTTCAGCCCCTGTTTAATGTACCCGTTGATGTCTGTAATGACCGCCTTTTGATCGTCAGATAGGTCATCAACAAAAAACTGGGCCTTTAAAACTTTGTTCATTTCTTTCATGTGGGTCACCTCATAAGTTAGTTTCGATCCCGTAAAACAGTCATGGTCTATTATAGCAGTTCTCGCTAAGCGGGAATGGTGAATGTGAAGACCGACTAATCAAGCTATCTTGAAGGCCCAAAAATGATCAAAGAATCATTAACTTAGTCTCCGGTTTTAAAAAAAGATTGACAGGGGCAAGAATGACCGGTAAATTTAAATAGTAATGATTACTATTTAAATCGATAGTAGGTGATGCGCCTTACAACGTTAATTGGTGGGTTAACTTGGATTTAAACACATAGGAGAGGTTAGAATCTTGAAGAATAGACGAAGTGGACTGCGGTGGTTAGGACTTATAGGTTTGGTTGTTTTAATCGGTGCGCTATTAACGGCGTGCCAAAATGGTAAACGAACCAATCAAGCGGCGACGAAGGACAAACTTAAAATTATCACGACAACCGATTTTTACGGTGAAGCCGCTAGAGCGGTTGCGGGCAATAAGGGGACGGTGACGGCCGTGATTAATAATCCAGCGGTGGACCCCCATGATTATGAACCCACGTCGAAAATTGCCAGTGAAGTTAGTGACGCTAACGTGGTTGTCGCTAATGGGCTAGGGTACGATTCCTGGATGAACCGGCTAGCCAAGGATGGCAAAGGCCGCTACGTTAAAATTGGGGAAACCGTCATGCATAAAAAAGCGGGTGATAACCCCCATATCTGGTATGATCCGACAACGATGCCGAAGTACGCCAATTACTTAGCCGATCAACTCGGTAAAATTCAACCTCAAAATAAGGCTTACTTCCACAAAAACGCTCAGAAGTACGTTCAATCATTAAAGCCAATTAAGACACTAATGGCGCAGTTAAAGCAGCAGGCCGCTCATCGAAAAACTACGAACCAAGTTTACGTCAGCGAGCCAGTGTTTGACTATGCGATTAACGCCCTGGGGTATAAAGTGGGCGATAAAAACTTTGAGGCGGCCGTTGAACGGGGAACGGATCCGGCCCCTAAGGAGATTGTGGCAATGCAGAATGGCATTAAGCACCGGCAGATTGCCTTCTTCGTGGATAATAAACAGGTTTCAAATCAGAACGTCGAGGCACTGGTTAAAACGGCTCAGGCCAGCAACGTTCCCGTGTTAAAGGTGACGGAAACGTTGCCGAAGGGGATGACGTATAAGTCATGGATGATGTCGCAGTATCAGGACCTAAGTCAGATTTTGACGAAGCAGGATCAGGCTGTAAAGTAGCGAAACGTTGAAGGAACAATCAAGTTTGCTAAACTAAATCGTTTATTAACTAGCGCAAGTTCAACTTATTTTCCTCAAGGGAGGGATTCTTGAACTTGCGCTTTTAGATTTAGGAGCAGTCCACTAGCGTCACTGTCTTAAGGACGATCATTGACGGTGATTAACAAACTCGATTGGGTATAAATTCGGTTGTTAAAGGTGTGGTTTACCTTAATTCATCATTCGCTTTGCAAACCAATCTTGAAGTCGGTACCCAAGCTTGGGGGACGATAGATGCATCATTATCCGATCCGTCCGGGTAATTTGGTAGCGAATTTTTGGGTGTTTAGACAAGGCAGCCTTAGTAATGATTTGGGCGACTTCTTCAGCGGTTTGGGAGGCCTGAGTGATCGTTTGGGCCTGCTTTTCAGCTAGCCGGCGGTAGGGAGAATCAGGCTTTGTCGTCTTTAAAAGCAGTTGGTTAGTCACGTTGGCCCAGTTTGTTTTGGTAATCCCGGGCTCTACAATAACGACTTGAAGGCCAAACGGAGCCAGCTCTAATCGAAGAACGTCGCTCATCGTTTCCAGTGCGTGCTTTGAGACGTGGTACCATCCTGCAAGTTGCGTGTAACTTTGACCGGCTAATGAAGACACATTAATGATTCGCCCGAATCCCTGAGAACGCATTGTGGGGATGAAACGTCTAGTCAGATCCATCGTTCCGAATACGTTCACATCCAGTTGGTGTTTGGCCGCATCGGAATCCACTTCTTCAAGAGCCCCAAATAGACCGTAACCCGCCGAATTCACGATCAGATCGATCCGGTGAAACCGAGATAAAACAGCATTGGCAAACGCCTGGTTACTTTCCGGGTCCGTAATATCTAGCGAACGGGTAATTATCCCCATTGAATTAAGCTCAGAATCATTGATGTGCCGGGCCCCGCCAATGACCTGGTAGCCAGCACGTTGAAGTTGGAATGCCGTTTGCTTGCCTATGCCTGATGAAGCACCGGTAACGACTGCAATTTTTTTCATTAATATTGGTCTCCTTTTTATCGATAGAACTATCGCTAATAACACGGGACGAATTATAAGCGATAGTTCTATCGCCTGTCAAGCAAAAACCGGGTATAATCTACTTAGAGGTGAACTATGAAATTAAAAAATGAACAGTTACGACAGAAAATCTTACTGGCAGCAACTACCCTCATTATTGCAGAGGGGATTGAGGGAACCTCAACGGTGAAGGTGGCTAAAAAGATTGAGATGTCGCAATCAAATATCTATTCCTACTTTAAGAATCGGCAACAATTATTGCTTGCGGTGTTCGACTACCATCAGCACCTGTTAATTGAGGCACTAGCCCCCAACTTAACCAGTTCCCTAGCTCCCGTGGAACAAATTAACCAGCTGATTTTGGGCCTCCTACAATTTGGACAGACCCACTTTGATACGATGCGAATTATTGCTATTTTTCGGGCGCAGCCAGCGATACGGCCGGTTCTTCCCAAGGTGTCTGATGATCCCTTTTTTAATGAGCTCTTTCGCTTGATGCAGCAGTATCAGCAAGAAAAAATTGTTAAACCAGTTGCTGCTGAATTTTTAATGGAAGGTGTTTTTTCAATTGTAAATAATTATTTGTTAGCAATCTCATTAGATGAATTAAAATCAAGGGAACTATCGGTTGATGACGTTGCTTTATTAGCGGTCGACTGGTTATTAGTTTAATCAAACGAGTAAAAATGGATGAAATGAAATCTGGACTGAGCCGGATTCTTGGATGATTTGCATGAGCCAGGGGGGAGGAATGCATCATGCTACTTATTGATGCTCACACGCACATTGAAACCGACGATATGGTGAACCAATTGCAGCAAACTAACAGTTATGCAACCCTGAATTGTGCGTCACCAGTTGAGTTTAAACGGAATCTCAGTTGGACGCTGGGATACGACCGGATAAAATTGAGCGCAGGAATTCATCCTTGGAGCGTAGAGTCTGTTACCTGGTCGGCAATGCAACCGATCATGGCTCAAGTTCCCGTAATTGGTGAAGTTGGGTTAGATAACGTTTGGACTAAAAATTCCGTTGTGCAGCAAAAAAACGTGTTTGAACATCAATTGGCCTATGCACGTGAAGTAAGTAAACCGGTTATTATTCATACGAAGGGCCTCGAGCTGGAAACCTTGAAACTCCTGAGAAAATATCCGAATACTTATTTCATCCACTGGTATTCTAGCCCGGCTTACGTTTCAGAATTCTTAAAGTTGGGTTGTTACTTTAGTATTGGGCCCTCATTTGCAACCGAAGCAAGTGTGAAACAGCTGATCCAACTGGTGCCACGGGAAAAAGTTCTTGTGGAATCTGACGGTCTTGAAAGTCTTGCGTGGGCGCTGGATCAACCGGTTGATATTAATGACTATCAACCATTCATGATCAAGATGATTCAAACTTTAGCTGATCGGCATCACATATCAATTGACGCAATGGGACAACAGTTAGTGGCAAACATAAACCGGTTTTGGCAAGGACAACCGTAAAAATGTATAAATTTATTTACATGCAAGACTAGTAAAAAAATAACCCTAACCATAAAAACTGATTAAAGAATCAAGTTTTTATGGTTAGGATTATTGACGTATGGTTAATTTAGATGTGATAATCTTTGATCGATCCAAGGGAAATTTTTTAGATCATCTTGAATCGTTTGTCCGTTCTCACGAGCGTAAACTTTAACAAATCTATCTGTATTATCATAAATAATGACTTTATCGGCTTTCGAAGCAATGGTGAATAAATTACGATTAGATTGTTGATAACGCAATGCAATTGTTTTTGTCGGAATCCCGTGACCACCTCGACTAACTCGATTTTGAACGCGTTCAATTGCGGTGTTGGCACTGTCCAGTGCAACATAGAGTAGGGTCACTTTAAATCCATTTTTATGAGCCTGGTTGATTAAATTAAGTTGGGCTTTTCCGGTACCAGAAAGGGTCGTTTCTTGATGAATACTTAGTTTTTCAGCTAATGCGGCATGCAATTGCTTTACTTCTTCACGCATTGCTTTAAAGTTATCACTATTTTTTCGCCAATCACCATGCATTTGATGTAAGATTTCGTCAGCATTAATTCGTTTGGTATGAGCAAATAAATTTGGCTGAATTTGAAATAGGGTACTTTTACCCGCTCCATTTACTCCGGCAATAATAATATATTCGGTCTTAGTCATTTTAAATGTTAAATCCTGGTTGTTTGAGTAATTCCTCCTGCCGTTTATCTAAAACGTAAGTATACAGGGCGTTATAAACCTTACGCTTATCGGGATCAGGATCATATAGTGATTTTTCGAATAGGTCTTGTAAGTCTTGCCGTTCAGGATTTTTTAAAATATCTTCCATTTTAGTTTGGTTTGTCATTATAACGGCTCCTTTAGTAGCAAATTTTGACCAACGTCTAGTTATTTCTTACGTAGCTTATTCTACCAGATAACTCACTGTTTGGATTCTAATTTGGGAGTAAAGGGATTCGGTCATTAGTGGCAAACATAAACCGGTTTTGGCAAGGACAACCATAAAATAAGCTCCAGANNTCTGGAGCTTATTTTATGGTTAAAGTTTCTTTTCTACGCCTTCCATTGGTGCGAGGGTGTTTTGGTACGTTTGAACGGGATCATCATCCGTCGTAAAGTGCATGACGGATTTAAAGGACGTCGTAAGGTAGACCTGCATAACGGATGGAATCGCGAGTTCGTCCATGTCCGCGGGACTTAACTTGGTACGGATGCTTTCAACGTCACCGGCAGCGATCTTTTGGACCCACTGAGGTTCCCGGATAAGTTCGCGTCCGACGGCCACTAGGTTGGCGCCATCCGCTAGAACGGACTCAGCGTCACTTGGGCGTTCCACCGAACCCACGCCGATTAACGGAACCACATCCTTAGTGACGGCGGCAAACTGGGAGATCAGCGTCTTGGTGTTCGTTTTATCGTTTAACGATGTCCGCTGGTAGCTGCCCATGGAGAGGTGGATGTAACTAACCTGATCCTTAATTTGATCGACAAAGTAAAGGGAGTCTTCCAGTCGAATTCCAGGGGTTTCAATTTCCTCAGGGGAGATTCGGTAGCCCACTAAAAATTCGGCGTTGGCGTACTGGGCAACGGCGGTATGAACGGCCCTCAAGACTTCGCGGGCAAATGTCATTCGTTGATCCCGGTCGCCGCCCCAACCATCTGTCCGTTGGTTAGAGTTCTCGGAGAAGAACTGTTGGAGCAGGTAGGTGTTGGCACCGTGAAGCTCGACCCCGTCAAACCCAGCGAGAATGGCACGTCGGGTTGCGTCACCAAAGTCAGTAATAATTTGGCGGATTTCCGGATCGGTGAGGGCCCGGGGCTCCTCTGAATCGGGTGGGTAAACGGCTGCAATTGCGCTGGCACTGACGGGCTGCTCTCCCCGTAAAATTTTGTGGTTTGACTTGCGCCCCGCGTGGAAAATCTGCAGGACGGCCTTCGTTCCGTTTTGGTGGATTGCTGAAGCGAGTTTGGTCATGCCGGGAAGCATGGCGTCGCTCGCAATGGACAGTTCACCTTCAAATCCCTTTCCAGAGTCACTAACGTTGGCAACGCCCGTAATGACCATTCCAGGGCCGGCAGCCCGGGCGGCGTAGTAGTTGATTTCATCCGTGGAAATCATGCCGTTATAAAAACTGGTCATGGTCGTCATTGGTGACATCACAATCCGGTTTTTCAGGGTTACCCCGTTGGCAAACTGAAATGGTTTTAAAAATTGGTATTCTGACATGGTATCGCTCCTTAACTTTGATTGATGCCACTAGTATAAAGTAAGGATTTGGGGAAACAAGTACGCACTTTGAGGTGCCCTTAACCATTATTCATTAGTGAGATGATTTGGTGCCGGGGACTACCAAGCAGAGGACGGCAACTAGTGCAATTAACATTAGTCCGGCGACCACTAACATGCTGGCATCGTATTGAACCACAAAGGGGCGTAGGGTTCCCGTTAAAGCGATTGTTAGTGATAATCCAATGGATCCGCCAATTTGATGAACCATGTTGACGACTCCCGAAGCGGCACCAGTATCCTGTGCCGGGGTGTTGGCAACCCCGGCAACCGTCAGCGGACTCAGGGACAGACCCTGACCAATCCCGATGATGACCATGGGGATGGCAATTCCCAGCCAATAGTTGGGCCAAACGCGAAATAGCTGAAGGGAGAGTAGTCCAATCAACGTGGTTGAGACACCAATCACCAGCAATTTAGTGTTTCCCCATTTTTGGGTGAGCGATGCCACACGCAGTGCCACAATAAAGTTGAAAATGGTTAACGGGAAGAAAGATAACCCAGCCTCTAAGGGGGTAAAGGCTAAAAGCCGCTGTAAAATTTGGGGTGTGAAATACCAAAAGGTAATCATGGCGCCCAAGTAGAAGAAGCGTGCGATGTAACCACCGAGGCGTTCTCGATCGGTAAATAAGCGCAGTGGCATTAACGGTGACTTTGCGGTTGCCTCACGAATGATAAATAGACCGATTAAAATGACAGCCATCATAAAAATAATTAACTGGTGATTTCTACCGACTAAACTGTAGACAAGCGCCAGCATCCCCGTTACGGACAGTAAAACGCCGATTAGATCCAATGAGCCCATTTGGGTTGGGGTTTGGTGAAGGAATTGGGATGAACCAATTAGCATTAAAACGGCAATTGGAACGTTAATGAGAAACCCAACCCGCCAAGTTAGGAGACTGGCAAAAAGCCCACCGATGACTAGGCCCAGACTGGCACCAATTCCGGCGGTTGCCCCATAATAGGCAATTGCCTTGGTTCGTTGGAAACCGGAATAAGTATCCATGAGCAGTGCCAGGGTAGTAGGGGCCAGAATGGCGGAACCAATTCCCTGAAACGCCCGAGCGGCAATGATCCATAGGTCAGATTGGGCCAACCCAACAAGGAGTGATCCGAGACCAAAAATTATTAGGCCAATATTGAATAGTCGTTTTCGCCCAAAAATATCACCGGCTCGACCACCGAAGAGTAAAAAGCCGCCAAAGGTGAGTGAGTAAGCGTTGGTAACCCAAGAAAGTTCGGTCTGAGTGAGGTTAAGCTCCTGAGCAATTTTAACGGTTCCCGTGAAAACAACAGAATTATCTAATAGAATCATGAAGTAACTAAGCAAAATGATGGGCAGGACGATGCCAAAGCCTTGTGATTTCTTTGTTGTCAAATGAATGACCTCCTCTTATAAAAATGACAAAGGGAAGCATAATCCTTAAAGTTCACTTTAAGGCAACCCCGTTTTTTTAAACCACAATCACTTGACTTCGAGTTCACTCGAACGTGTACCATTTAATAAAACAGGAATTATTGAGGAGGAATTTGATGGAACGCGCAAAAGTCATCGTCCATATGTATGTCTCCATTGACGGTAAAATTGATGGTGAATATGGGAGCTCAGCCTCTGGGGCCTACTATTCAGACGAGCTGTTTCGGTTAAGTCATGCGGATGGTAACGGCCGACAGACGATTCAACTATATGCGGCACCGGCCCAGATTGATTTAACGGCGTATGACGCCACGGGGATTGAAAAGACCGATTGGATTCCAGACGTTCAAGCAGAAACGTGGTCGGTGGCGTTCGATCGAAAGGGTGTCTGTGGTTGGGAACAAAATTACTTTGAGTACAACGGCCATCAAATGCGGGCGATCGAAGTTGTTACCAAGCAGGTCAAGCGCGAATACCTAGCGTTTTTGCGGTCGATGAACATCCCGTACCTGGTATCCGGCGATCAAGATTTTGATTTAAACGAGGTCCTCATTAAGTTGAAGAACGACTTTGGAATTGACACCTTAGCGTTATGCGGGGGCGCCCGAATTAACGGGGCGTTTTTAGCGGCCCACCTAGTTGATCAGATTTCGCTCGTGATCGCCCCATACGTGAACGGAGATAACCCGGTCAAATCGGCGTTTGATACGGCGGGTGAGTTCGTTAATGATCGGTTTGCCATTGAAGACGTCAAAAAGTTGGCGGACGGCGGCCTGCATTTGATTTTTAATAAGCAAGAAGCAAGCGGGAGTGGCGCCTAAGTGGTACGCTGAAATTAATAGTTTTGGAGGTTGACGTTATGAGTAAGGAACGATTATTAGCCTTTACGGATGCCGTGTTGGCGATTGTCATGACCATCTTAGTCCTCGACTTGCCCCAGCCGAATCAGGCAACGTGGGAAGCCATATGGGATTTACGGGAAAGCTACCTTGCGTACGTGATTTCGTTTTTTGGTTTGACCATTATGTGGAATAATCATCATAATATCTTTCAATTGGTACATCACATCAACGGTCGGGTCCTGTGGGCCAACACGTGGATGCTCTTTGCGGCGTCGCTGTTTCCCTACACCACCAGGTTCGTTGAGGAACATTTCTATTCGTTTGTTGCGGAACTGGTCTACGGACTAGTCTTTATGTTCCTGTCGCTGGGATACTTTGCGGTCTATTACGCCCTAATTAAGGCGGATCCGCAAAATAATTCCCTCCGGTACGCCGTTAACCGGCACCGTAAAATTGTGCTCGACTTTACCATTAAAATTGTGGGAATCATCATTGGGTTCTGGTTCCCACCGGCAATCTTATTAAGCACGATCATCGCCATGAGTATTTGGGTTATACCAGAACGGCGGGCGGAAATTGTGTTAACCAATAAAACGGATTCCGATCAATAACTGGTCGGAACCCGTTTTTTATCCGTTGCTAATGTTTCATGTGAAACAAAACAGTGGCAGGCCTGATTAGTCAGGATTATTGGGCCATTTTTGAACCATTTGCTCAATAATTGGTGTTACCACGGCCGCTTGAGATTTGAGATAGTTAGCGTAGACCACCATATGGGCAGCCGAATCACTGATGGGGACTTCAACGCGGCTATCATCCTGGGTGATCCGATGCTTAAACTCTGGGGAAAACTTAGACAGGTTGGTACTAAAAAAGGGAAAGTCAGAATACCGGGTAATTTCTGAAAAGGAATCGGGTTGTTGTTGGTAGAGAAATTTAGCGTTAGGAATGTGGTGCTCAATTAGCATTATCCACGGTCCAATATCAGCTAGGACGAGAAAACTCAAACCGGTTAGATCTGAAAAGGTCACGTCTGGTTGGTTGGCCTGGTACATAAATTGGTTGAGGTTAACGGATAGGGATTCAACGCCAACGTAGCGCGAATCGACTTCGGCAGTTAAAATTTCTTGATTGGATAGGACCAGTGTTAATTCACGGTTATTCAGCAAGTCTGGGATGGATTGGGTTTGTAAGTGTGTGTCCAATCGGATCGATTCGGGCAGCTGGGAACGAAAGCGCTTCAGCATGACCAATGGGCCGGGAATGGTTGCGCCAACTTGAATGACCCGCTGACTTTGGGCAAAGTTTTGAATCTTGTCAACGGCGTACTGGTTGGCCGCAAGGATTGCCGCAGCTTCTTTGGCTGCGAGTTTTCCGGTCTCGGTTAGACTAATTCGGTTAGGATGGCGGTTAAACAGTTGAACGCCTAAGTCGGCTTCTAACTTTTTCATTCCGCGTGTTAGGGTCGGCTGAGTGACGTGCAGTTTGTCAGCCGTTTTAACCAACGTTTGGCTTTGGGCAAATACAGCCAGTTCTTCCCATAGGTAATTATCGATCATGGTTTCAACTCCTCAGTATACGTTGTGAGTATACTAGCATGCGTAAATAGTCATTTTCAAGTGGGGACCTTGGCCCCATAATGAATCCATCAATAAATAAACTTATCTAACAAAGGAGATCTTTAACAATGACAACTATTCCAACGATTCAATTAAATAACGGGACTGACATGCCACAATTAGGCTTTGGGGTATTCCAAGTCCCAGATTTAGCTGAGTGTGAGTCGGCCGTTTCCGCGGTCCTGGAGGTAGGTTACCGGTTAATTGATACGGCAGCGGCCTACCAAAATGAGGAAGCGGTTGGTCGCGCCATTAGTAAAAGTAACGTTAACCGGGAAGAGATTTTTGTGACATCTAAGCTGTGGGTATCAGATTTCACCTACGACCGGGCCAAGGCCGGGATTAATGCTTCCTTACGACGGTTGGGATTAGATTATATTGACTTGTACCTGTTGCATCAGCCCTTTGGTGATACGATGGGTGCTTGGCGGGCATTAGAAGAAGCCTATCATGACGGTAAAATTCGGGCCATTGGAGTGTCGAATTTTGCGCCGGATCAATTAAAAAACCTTGAACTGACGATGACGGTAAAACCGGCTGTTAACCAAATTGAAGTCAATCCATGGCATCAGCAGCCACAAGCCGTTGAGTTTAACCAAAGCGAGAACGTTCGGGTGGAGGCTTGGGCTCCGTTTGCGGAGGGAAAACACGAGATTTTTAAAAATGCGGTCCTCACCCAAATTGGCCAAAAATATGGTAAAACTACTGGTCAGGTTATCTTACGCTGGTTGCTTCAACGGGGGATTACGGTCATTCCTAAGTCGGTCCACCGGAATCGGATGGCGGAAAACATGGACGTGTTTGACTTTAAGCTAAGTGTGGCCGATATGGCAGCCATTGGTAAGTTAGATAGGGAAGAAAGTCAGTTCTTTGACCACCGTGACCCCGCTGCAATTGAACAAATTTTTGGTTCCAGTTTAAAACAACTACGTCATTAAGGGCGGCCACAACGACGCTGGTGTGTCGAATAAATAAGCAAGGGCGATGAAATTGAATGCATTTCATCGCCCTTACTTTAATTATCGGGATGTTAGGATCCCACCCGATTAATTCCCAGACTTTCCCGGGCCCCAAGTTGTTTGTCGGCTAATAATCGGTTAACCAGGTCGGCAATGCTATTGATGGAGACATCGTGGCCGCCAAAGGGGTCACCTTTATGGGTCACTTCATAATTATTGCTGCCGTTATCAAACCAGCCGGGCCGAAGAATCGTGTAATCAAGGTTGGAAGCCTCAATGAGATCGGCAGCGGTCCGGTAGGGCTGTAACATGGGATTGTGTTCAAGATTCCCGTTCGCACCCACCGAAGCGGGAATTTCATTGTAAATCCCCATGGAGGTAATAAAGATCAAGCGGGTCACATTTGTTTGTTCCATGGCGGTAACGATTGATTGGGCAAACTGGTCCATGGGGCCGCTCAAGGCAACAAATACCGCATCCTGATTCTTTAGGGCCACCGCTAATTCGGCTGGCTGGAGAACATTGCCGTTAATCGCTGTTTCACGCGTTGGATCAATCGTAAGTTGTGTGGCCCGCCGTGAAAAGAGGGTCAGGTAGTCATCCGTTTTAGACAGTAAGGTTTGGTGCACGGCATCCCCAATGGTTCCGGTCGCCCCAATAATTAAAACGTTCATCAAAAATCCTCCTTAAGGTTAATTGGGATTAGCATAAACGTTCGAGTGGACTTCAAGTCAAGTTGTTTACCCGAATAAAATTTGGGGGTTCACTTGCCTTAAAGTGAACTTTAAGGGTTAGACTGACTTTATTAACCAGTAATGAAACGAGGGAGCGATTGTAGATGACTATTAAAGAGGCTAGTGAACTAACGGGAGTTCCGTCAGCCACCATTCGGTACTACGAAAAGGAAGGGTTGATTCCCGCCATTGATCGAAACGAAGTGGGGGTGCGCCAGATTGACGACCGGATCATCCGGCGAATCAACTTTGTTAAAACGATGCGGGCTGCGGGAATGGGGATTGATATTCTGCGGCGTTACATTCAACTGTTTGACGCTAAGGAAGATAATGAAGTTCAGCAGCGAGAGTTGCTTCAGGAGCAGCTGGCGATCATGGAAGAAAAGCGGGACGACCTTCAGTTTGCTATCGATCACCTGACCTTTAAGTTAGAAAACAGGGCCCACATGGAAAATGCCGAAGCAGAGTTGCGCCAGCTGGAAAAACAACACGAGGAAAAAGGTGAACGGGGTGGAGACGAAAACTAAAGCTAGCTGACCTAAGTCGAGGTTGGGACATTAGGCCCGCTTCGCTTAGAAATTCGACTCTTGCTGCTTGGTCCGAAAGCCTTTTATCCTTAATAGGATGCTTTCGGACCAGTAGTTACGGGACAGGGTGTGGAACCGCTCGGTAGATCTTGAGGCTTAACGGGGGCATCGAAAAATGCTGATCTTAGGCATTATTCGATGACCTGGTTAAACGCAGAGATCTGAGCGGTGGAGCCCGACTAAAAGGGTGTGGAGATTCTCGTTTACTTTTGAGGATTAACGGAGCTCATAAAAAATACTGGGTTTTAGTATTATTTGTGAGCTTGGTTAACCGCAGAAAGTTGAGAAGCGGAACCTGACTAAAGACAGACCACAACCAAATAGGGCAAAGGACCAAATCCGATCAAAATACAATCGAACCTGGTCCTTTACCCTATTTGGCATGGCCTGAACGTCTTATGTCCCTACCACTAAGATTAATCAAAAACTAACAGTGACTTAATTGCTTTTCGCTGGTCCATGGCATCGTAAGCTTCCTGAATTTGGTCTAACGTGAACCGTTGAGTAAAGACCTTGCCGGGTTGAATCTTACCGGATAAGACGGCATCCAGTAGGGTGGCTCTATCGTAGGTAGTGACGGCCGCAATCCCACCCCGTAAACCGGTGTTATTCCAGAACAGGTTATTGGTGTTCATATTAGGATTTTGGGGAATGCCAACCCGGCCAACAACGGCGCCGGGACGCCCAACCTTTACGGCAGTATCAACGGATTGTTCCGTTCCGACACACTCTAAGACGGCGTCAGCACCGTGATCGGTGATGGTCATGACGTGATCAACCGCTTCATCGCCCCGTTCAGCAACAATGTCGGTCGCCCCAAATTCGAGTGCCAGTTTTTGCCGGTCTTCGTGCCGACTCATCGCGATAATTTGCTTTGCCCCCATTAATTTGGCGGCGATAACGCCACAGAGTCCAACGGCGCCGTCGCCCATTACGACTACGGAACTCCCGGGTTTGACTTCGGCAGTAAAGGCGGCGTGGTAACCCGTTGCCATGACGTCGGCTAGGGTAACCAATGAATTGAGCATGTCGTCCGTGTAGTCCTCGGGCTTACCGGGAACTTTCACTAAGCCCCAATTAGCGCTTGGGTAGCGGACGTATTCGGCTTGATAGGAGCTGGCCCCAGATTGATGATTCAAGCAGTTGCCGTCAAAACCAGCCCGACAAGCCGCACAGTGGCCACAACCATTGGTGAAGGGAACGATCACAAAATCGCCGGGGTGAACGTTCGTGACGTCCTGACCAACTTCTTCGACCACACCGATGGCTTCGTGGCCGGCTTGGGTGTTGGGGTCCCTTGGGGTTAAACCGCGAAACCACCAGAGGTCCGACCCGCAAACGCTGGCCCGCACCACGCGGATAATGGCGTCATCGGGGGTTTCGATGGTGGGTTTATCAATTTCTGTCATTTCCATTTTACCGGGTTTTACAAATATTGCTGCTTTCAAAAGTCAACACTCCTTAACGTTAAGATGACTTGAGTGTAAACCTTAAAGCCCACTTTAAGTCAAGCAAGAGTCCCTGGGCGGGTATCCTTACCCCATATCCCGTATAATAAGTTCGAGGTGGTTAACATGAGAAAAGACCGGGTTCTTGCTTTTAGCGAGGCCATAATTGCCATCCTGATGACTATTATGGTGTTAGAAATTAAGGTGCCGGAAGTTCCGCACTTTAGCGCACTATTACGGGAATATCCGTATTTTATTGCCTTCATTGTTAGTTTTTTAATTATCAGCGTTTCCTGGTATAACCAGCACTACATCTTTGCGAAAACGAAGTGGGTGTCGCGTAGGGCGTTTTGGGCTAACCTACTATGGCTGCTCGTTATGGCCTTTTTCCCCGTCGCCACGGCCAGGGTCAGTGAATTTCCTAACGACAGGGATCCTAGTTACTTTTACTTTGGGATCTACTTCTGCTGGATGGTGGCGTACTATCTGTTGGCAGCGGTTCTCGTTGCCGATAACGATAACCACCAGCTGGCGCAGGCCATCAGCCCCAAGAAGCACTTTGGGTTGGATATTCCGCTCCTGCTAATCGGGATGGTCGGGATCTACTTTTGGCCCCCAATGTGTTTAGTCATCACCTCACTGCTATCCGTGAGTTATGCCGTGTTGGTACCAAGGGATAGTGACCGAATTGAAACGGAATAACCATGGCAGTCAGGGACATAAGCCGGTTAGGCGACGTTAAATAGGGATGATGATCGAATTTGATCGTCATCCCTATTTTGTTGTTGACTTTAAAACAACAGGTGGTAAACTGAACTTGTTTAAAATAAAAGTACATGTGTTAGTGATGGGAGATAACGACGATGAAATACGCAATTACAGCCGCAACCGGTAAGTTTGGTCAAACTGCCGTTAACCAGTTATTACAGTTGGTTGGACCGGATGATGAAGTCATCGCGATTGTTCGGGATCGAGATCGGGCAAGCCAAAAGTTACCCAAATCCGTTACGCTTCGGGAGGGGACCTACGACGATGAAACATCGATGGAACGGGCACTTTCGGATGTCGACCGAGTCCTCTTTATTTCATCGCAGCCCGGTGGTGAGCTTCCGCGCAGTGAACAACATCAAAATATGGTGACGGCGCTATCAAAAGCCGACGTAAAGTTTGTGGCCTATACGAGTTTCCCCCACGCCCAGGCCTCAACGGATCCCCTAGCCAGCGATCACAAACTGACGGAAGATTTAATTCAGGCCAGCGGAGTGGCCCACGCCTTTTTGCGCAATAATTGGTACCTCGAAAATGAAATGGACTTTTTACAGAAGGGTGCTCATGGTCAGACGGCTACTTACTGGGCCAACCCTAGTAATAGTGCTGGATGGGCGTTAGAACGCGAGTACGCCGAGGCTGCCGCTAAGGTCTTAACGATGACGGATCCACAGACCATCTATGAATTTGGCGGCCCCAAAAAGACTTACTCTGACCTGGGCGAGGCGTTAAAACAGGCAACCCAAAAGAACTTTGAAGTAGGTCAGGTCAGCCGGACTACCTTCTATAACGAATTAATTGCAACGGGGATGGATGAATTTATTGCTAACATGGTAACCCTAGTCCAACAGCCAATTGACGATGGAGCGTTATCGGAGGAAACGGTTGATTTACCTGATGTTTTAGGTCACAATTTAGTTAGCCTTCCTGAGGCCATTCAGGAAATTTTAAAATGAAACTAGGGTGAAAAGGTGAAGTATTCTTATAAACTGAGTGATGCGATCCATATTTTGACGTACTTGATTGTGGCCCCTAATGAGGACCTGTCGAGCAAGGCAATTGCGGCCAGCATTGAGACAAATCCCAGTACGGTCCGCAGTTTAATGGCCGACCTGAAGCGAGCCGGCTTAATTCGCAGCCAGCAGGGGGTTTCAGCGCCCACCCTGGGAGCTTCACCGGATCAAATCACGCTGCTAGACGTCTACCAGGCGATTAATATGGACCATGATTTACTCCACGTTGACCCTAAAACTAACCCACAGTGTATTGTGGGGGGAAACATTCAGGCCACGCTAGATGCTGCTTACGAGGAGGTACAAGCCGCTGCCTTTCAACGGATGCAGACGATTACCATTCAAGATATTGTGGATGGGGTACTGAAGCGGCATGACACAACTGATTTTAAGTAAATGAGCCGTATATTGGCCGCAAAAAGCCCCGCTAAATTCAGTTTTTAACTGAATTTAGCGGGGCTTTTACAATATTTGGGTGTTAGTCAAAGAAGGCAAATTACCTGATAGTTATGCATTTAAATGTTAATTAAATTTATTGAATACATATTATTAGAAATTATTTATGGAAAAGTGAGCAATATTAACCAGATAAATAAAGTTATATGGTAAATTATTTATGATAGAACATTATAAGGAGGCAGATCGGCCTGATTAAAGTCAGTTTTATTTGATAAGTCCATTTTAATCACTAAATAGTTCAACCAAAACGATTGATTAAGACGTTAAATTAGTACTTAGGAGGCATTTAATGATGAAGCAGCATCGATTAATTCACTCACCAGAAAAGACCCGTTTTAAATTGTATAAAGCTAAAAAACAGTGGGTTGTTGCCGGAATGACGCTCTTTTCTTTAGGAGCGGTTAGCTTAACACAAGCCGAGACAGCTCATGCGGATACAACGTCAACCACCTCTAAATCGGGAGCAACCACCCCCGCATCATCGGCAGAAAAAACCGTGACGTTAAAGCCGGCTAGCTCAACAAGTGCTACAGCCAGCAGTACATCCTCACAATCAGCTACCACCCCGACGAGCTCGGCCAGTTCATCAGCGGTTTCTTCATCGTCAACCAAGAAGAGTACGGTGGCTTCCTCGTCAGCAGCAGTTAAGTCAGCCAGCTCGGTCCCTCAGTCAGAGTCGGCATCTAGTCAAACTAAATCGGCTAGTTCGGCAGGATCCTCTGCTCAAGTAAAAGGGACCGCAACTACTAACCATTCGACCAATAGTAATTCTACGACGTCTGGAGCCTTTAACCCGGCATTAACAACGCCATCCTCTGCTAGTGAGGCACCGAGTTCGCAGGCTGTAACTAGTCCGACTAAGTCAGCGGGTAATTCTAGTTCGGCTTCGAATAGTGAGACAAACTCGGTATCCAACACCAAGTCGATTTCCGCTAGTTCAGCTGGATCCTCAGTGGCTCCCCAACCTGTCTCTCAGGTGAATGGGGTCAATTCTGCTAGTAGCAAGGGATCTACCACAGCTGCGGATAAGGAAATTGTGAAAAAAACGGTCACAAATCGGCCCAAGGCAGCTGACGTGGCTAGCGGGCAGGACGGTTCAGTCATTTGGAACATTGACAGTAATAATGTTCTTCACTTTCAGGCTGGGACGCTAAATGGGGATCATTCGCAGTGGCAGAAATATAAGACCACAATTACCCAAATTAGTATTGAGGGGGCCGTTACTTTGCCACCGAACTCTTCCTACTTATTTAGTGGGATGACGCAGTTAACGGCAATCAATGGGTCGACCCAGTTGAACTCCAATAACGTTACGAATATGTCCAACATGTTTTTGTCGGATAGTTCACTTACTAGTTTGGATCTATCCAGTTTTGATACGAGTAATGTTACGACCATGCAAAGCATGTTTTACGGTAACTCATCGTTAAAAACGTTAAATATTTCCAACTTTAACACCAGCAAAGTAACGGATATGTCGTACATGTTTTTTAACCCGCAAACTTCAAGTTACACTAACCTGGATGTTTCCAGCTTTGATACGAGTAACGTAACAACGATGCAGCACATGTTTGAAAATACAACGTCACTAAAAAGCCTTAACGTTTCGAACTTCAACACCAGTAAAGTAACTAATATGGGCCAAATGTTTAGTGGGACTGGTGTAACGTCGCTAGATCTATCCAATTTTGATACAAGCAACGTGACCAACATGCACTGGATGTTCTACACGGCGCATAATTTAAAGACGGTGAACGTTTCCAGTTTCAACACCAGCAAAGTTACTGATATGACGTTTATGTTTAATGGGGACAATAGTTTGACCCGGCTAGATATTTCAAACTTCAATATGGGCAACGTACCAATTGGAACGGGGATGCTGGTTGAATGTAGCGGCCTACGAGTTTTAAAACTGGGAGCGAACACCCGGATTTCTGATGCGGGCTTGCCGGAGCCTCATGTCCCTGGAACATTGAATCAGTGGCGCGCAGTTGCAGGTGGAACAGAAACGGCACCACAAGGAAATGCCACGTATACATCGGGGCAACTAATGAGTTTGTATAATAGTTCAATGGCTGATACTTACGTCTTAGCGGTTGATAATACGGTTATTAACGGGCACGACTCAACCGTTATTATGGGACCGAATACCCCCGCGTGGAATGCTCAGGATAATTTTGATGGTGCTACCGATCAATACGGGAATTCAATTCCACTATCAAACATTAAGGTTACCTATACTACGGGAACCCCGAACGTTAAAGTTGCGGGAGATTATAAGGTTACTTATAGCTATAAGGATCCTGCTGGTAATACCATTACCAAGACGGTTACTGTTCACGTTGTTCAGTCTAAGGCAAACATTTACGGCCATAATTCAACGATTGCTAACGGATCCGCATGGTCACCCCAAGATAACTTGGATGGTGCAACCGATATGAATGGGAACGCCATTAACCCTTCCTTAATCTCATCTACGAATAACGTTAATCCGAAGGTAGCGGGTAATTATACGGTTACCTATACCTATACGGATGGAGTCGGCAACGTGATTACTAAGTCCTACACCGTTACCGTTTCGAATTCTCAGGCGAATATTTATGCTCATAATAGCGAGATCGAGAGCGGTTCAACGTGGTCGCCGGAAGATAACTTTGACGGCGCAACAGATGCTAACGGCAATGCGGTATCGTTTAGTAACGTTACCGTTTCGGGATCGGTGGATACATCAAAAGCGGGGGAATATCAGATTACTTACAGTTTTACCGATGTCTCTGGCAACCCCGTTTCAAAGACCATAACGGTAACCGTGGGTGAATCACAAATCAATATTTATGCTCATAATAGTCAAATCCCAGTTGGTTCAACGTGGTCGCCAGAGGATAACTTTGACGGTGCAACTGATGTGGACGGAGATCCCGTTGATTTTAGCCAAATCACGGTAAATGGTTCTGTTGATCCTAAAACTGCAGGGACCTATACAGTGACGTATACTTACACGGACGCTAATGGTAATTCAGTGTCTAAGCAGATTACGGTTACCGTGGCTAATTCACGGTCAAATATTTATGCTCATAATAGTACGCTAGGGATTGGATCAGAGTGGAGCAGTGAAGATAATTTTGATGGTGCTGTGGACGCCAATGGTAATCCCGTTGATTTTTCGGATGTAACGGTCACTGGAGATGTGGATTCATCCAAGGCGGGAACTTACAATATTACGTATAGTTTTGTGGATGCTAGCGGGAAGACTGTAACTAAGACGATTACGGTCACGATCCTTGATTCTCGGAGTAACATTTATGCGCATAATAGTGAAATTGCAAATGGTTCTACGTGGAATCCGCAGGATAACTTCGATGGTGCCGTTGATGAAAACGGTAATAACGTTTCTTACGGTAATTTAACGTCAACAACCATTAAGGATGCGAATGGAACGATCCTGTCTACCATTGATACCACTCAGGCTGGAACATATTACGTTACCTATTCCTATACGGATAGTACGGGTGAGACCGTTTCAAAAACCGTTCAAGTAACGGTCGATGAAACGGTTGATAAAGGGAGGATTACCGGGCATGATTCAACCATTGTTGCTGGTCCTAACGGAACATGGAACCCAGAGGATAACTTAACGGCTGTCTATGATGAAAACGGCAACCCCGTTGATCTAAGTTCTAGTGATATTACGGTATCGGGGACGGTTGACCCGTCCACACCAGGAACGTATAACGTAACTTACACGTATACCGACGGACGAGGAATTCAGCATACGACAACAGTTACCGTTATCGTGAAGGGATCACTAGCGAACATTTATGGGCATGATAGTACCGTATCAGCTGGTTCCACGTGGAACATAGCGGATAACTTTGATGGTGCAACGGATGCTAACGGTAATCAAATTAGTTTGAGCAATTTAACGTCAGTTTCGGGTTCGGTCAACACTAATGTTCCCGGTAACTATGAGATTACGTATACCTACGTTGATTCAGCTGGAAATACTGTGACTAAGACCTTTACCGTTACCGTCTTAGCTTCTAAAGCCAACATCTATGGTCACGATAGCCAGATTGCGAATGGTTCCACGTGGAACGCACAGGATAACTTTGATGGCGCCATTGATGCAGAGGGAAATCCTATTTCGTTTGATGATGTAACGGTCAGCGGGTCGGTTAATACGTCCAAGGCAGGTCAGTACCAAGTCACCTATAGTTATCAAGATGCCACCGGCAAGACGATCACAAAGACAGTGACGGTAACTGTCGGTCAGTCTGCGGATAAGGGCAGTGTGACGGCCCATGATTCAACGCTGGTTGCGGGTCCAGATACTGTATGGAATGCCAAAGATAACTTTAATGGCGCAACTGATGAAAATGGTAACCCGGTTGATTTTGCGAAGGTTAAGGTTAGTGGATCAGTAGATACAACCAAATCTGGCAGCTATCAGGTAACCTATACTTATACCGATTCGCGGGGAGAAACTCATTCTGCTACGATTATCGTACAAGTCATCAATTCTAAGGCTAATATTTTTGATCATGATAGTACTATTGATGCTGGTTCCACATGGAACGCTCAAGATAACTTCGATGGCGCTATTGATGAGAACGGGAATTCTGTTGATTTTTCCAAGGTTAAAGTTAGCGGGGACGTGAACACCGCTAAGGCGGGGAACTATGACGTGACGTACACTTATACGGATGCGGCCGGAAACGTTGTGACCAAAACGGTAACGGTTACCGTCAAAAAACCGGTGGTCACACCACCAACGGATGATCAAACCACTATTTCAGCCCATGATTCGACCTTAATTGCGGGACCGGATACCAACTGGAAGGCTAGTGACAACTTTACTAATGCCACGGATGCTAACGGGAACCCAATTGATTTTTCCAAGGTTAAAGTGAGCGGAGTTGTGAATACTGGTCGCCCAGGTGATTATCAAATAACGTACAGTTACATGGATGCTTTTGGTAAGACGGTTTCAAAGACAATTACGGTACATGTGATCGCTTCTCAGGCCTCAGTGACGGGGAAAAACTCAACGATTAACTCTGGATCGGCTTGGAACCCTAAGGATAATTTTGTGGGGGCCACGGATGCGAACGGAAAGCCAGTTTCATTTGATCAAGTATCAGTGTCAGGGACGGTTAATTCCAATGTACCTGGACATTACGATATCGTTTATCGTTATACCGATAGTCAAGGAAACGTTGTTGAGGATATTGTGACGGTTATGGTAAAGGAAAAGTCGCATACACCGGGACAGTCTGGCAATGGCAATAACGTGGAACCAACAATCCCCACGCAACCAAGTCAACCTAATAATCATGGGGATCATCCAACCGGATCATCAATGGATCCGAGTCAGTCGGGGCAAACTAGTCACGATGCTCACTCAAATGCGAGTCAGCCGATGGCCCATGAGGTTACTAAATCTTCAGTTAACCGGACGAGTCCACGTGTAACTGCACGTCATGAACGGTCTACAACTACCCATCAGAAGGTGAATCAACAAACTCTCCCACAAACGGGTGAACGATTTAATCGTGCGGTTGAACCAATTGGTTTAGCAGTACTTGGGCTAGTATTTGTCGGTTTGTTAGGATTGGGTGTTGATCGGAAACGAGATGATGAGGCATCAAACGATTAGTGTGTGTTATCTAACCGATTTCCCCAAACTCACGTAAACCTTCTAACGTGATCAGAAGCTGCTTCCCTTGGTCCGTTAGTGCATAGGTGACCGTTGGCGGAGTTGTATCGAATTGGTGGCGTAAAACTAGGCCGTCACCGTCTAATTCCCTTAAGCTTTTGGCGAGCATCGTATTAGTAATTCCGATTAATTGTCGTTTGAGCTGGTTATAATGTAGCTCCTGGTGAAGGCCAATCTGCCATAGAATGGGGAGTTTCCACTTTTGGTTAACCAGTTTCAACGCCATGAGGGTGGGGCAATTATCGTGGTAGTAGTCGAGTGGAACGTTAGGGTTTAAATAATCCATGGGCGGGACCTCCTTGAGTAGGTAAGAAAAAACTGCGTCCTTGTTTTCTATTTTACTGACTATACAATATAGTTACAAATAGTTAGTAAAATTAGATGGGAAGTTACCATGATGACAAACCAAAGTATTCAAGCCATGCGCCATTCAGCCCATGAGTTTAGTGACCGGGAAGTCGACTTAGATACATTAAAAGCAATTGTTTCGGAGGCTCAGCTAGCTCCCTCCTGGGAAAATACGCAGCCATGGAAGGCCTACTTGGCCGTTGGAAAAACTGCTAAGCAAATCCGGGGTCACCATAAAAAACTGGCTGTGCAGCGCACCAGGAGTCATACGGAGGTCACACCACCTAGAACGTGGGCCCCAATGCCACAGGCCAATTTGAACCGTTGGATGTCAAATATGGCAGAATTTTACTCGCCTGATGAAAGCGACCAAATGATGGCATCGGAAAATGACCTGTTTAATGCCCCGGCGATCCTTTACCTAACCATGCCTAAGGGATCATCGGCATATTCGGCCTACGACGTTGGAGCATTTGGGTACGGGATTTTGCTAGCGGCTGCAGATCATGGGGTTGGTAGTTTACCCGCCTACGAATTAATCCGATACCCAGCAGAAATTCGGGAAGAATTTGATATTCCGGAGGATGAAGCAATCTTTATGGGAATTGCGTTAGGCTATGCCAAAGACGATAAATTAAACGATCTGCGGACGACACGAACCGATTTAGATCAAATTTTACAAATTAAAAACTAGTTTTCGGGGAATAATCCGTCGATTAGTCCCTGTGATCCAAATAAGGAACGCTCAACCAGACCCATTGGCTGAGCGTTCCTTATTTGGCATGGCACAAAGTTAGCTTATGCTATTTTTGTAAATGACGCTGGAATTTCTTATAATAAAAGGGAGTAAAACGTAGGGGGGTGCCCAAATGGACATTGCAACTAAGGAAGACTTGATCAGTACCGCCATGGATCAGTACCACGTTACCATATCCGATTTAGACGTCCATCGTCTGGCCGTGATTGCTGAGCAAGCGTACTTTCCGCACGGGAGTTTGGTGTTAAATACCCATCAACCCCAGCAATCTGTGTACTTGATTATCGATGGAATTGCGCGCAGCTTCTACATTGATCAAAATGGGCGAAACGTGACTAAGAATTTTATGGTGGCGGGCGAGTTTTTAATTGGGGAAAGTTTGTTTGCGGATACGAGCACAGAGGCCTTCGATGCCGTCGAGGACTGTCAGTGTCTCCGGTTTAATGCCGCTAAAATGAAGGCCATTATTTTAGGTAGTGCTCCCCTGACCCAGTTCTACATTGGGCAGCTGGAGGCCACCTTACGCTACAAAATGCAGCGTGAATATGCGTTTCAGAGTTTGAGTGCCCAGCAGCGCTACGAAGAATTTCAGAAACAATTTGGGGCCGTGGAAAAACGGATTCCCCAAAATCAAATTGCATCTTACATTGGGATTACCAAGGAAAGTTTGAGCCGAATTCGAAAAAAGATGATGAGCTGTTAACATAGATCAATGCCCACATGATTGTCTGCTGATAAACTAGCATTAATCAGGAGGCATTTTATAATGACAACTTACCAAAACCAACGCGCATGGCGCGAAGTCGAATCATTCTTACCAGAAAAATACCATTACACGACTCACTACCACCCAACGGAAGAGGATTGGGACTGGCACAATAATACCGTTCACTTGGATACGTTCCGTAATCCTGACGCTAAGGCTAAAATCATTATGTTCCACGGTGTTGGGACGAACGGCCGGCAAATCTCAATGATCATGGGCGGCCCCATGGCCCTAGAAAACTTTGAAACGATCTGTGTGGATATGCCAACCTATGGGGTTACGGATGTTGATCCCCACGCTTTGATCAGTTACGATGACTGGGTTCAATGCGGCAGCGACTTGATTGACGTTGAACTAACTAAGGATGACCGGCCAATCTTCCTGTACGGGTTATCAGCCGGTGGGATGGAAACCTACCACGTCGCTGCCCGAAATAAGAAGGTGAAGGGAATCATTGGAATGACCTTCCTCGACCAACGGAGCAAGGACGTTCAAATGACAACCACGAACAACTGGTTCTGGGGTGAATTTGGGGTGCCTTTGACGGGAATTGCCACTCACATTGGTTTATCAGGATTTAAGATGAAAATGAGTATTCCGTCAAAGATGCGGGCGCTCGTTAATGATCCTCAATGCTTGAAGGTGATGTTAAACGATCCAACTTCCGGCGGGAACAAGGTGACCATGAAGTTCATGAATACCTACATGACCTACGCTCCAGACGTTGAACCCGAAAACTTCACGGTTTGTCCCGTTCTGTTAACGCAGCCGGATACTGACCGTTGGACGCCGGAACGTCTGAGTGACCCCTTCTTGGATAAACTGACTCAGGTTAAAGTTACGAAGACAACATTACGCAACGGGGGCCACTACCCAATTGAAGCAACCGCTTTGGACGACTTGCACACGGTAGCTTTAGATTTTATTAATGATAACTTATAATAATCAAAATTAGAATGGACATAAGACGTCCAGACCATGTCAAATAAAAAGGGTGACCGGGTTCGATTTTTCGATCGAACATGGTCACCCTTTTTATTTTGTTTCTTACGTTACTCCTTGAGACCTACCGAGTGCTTTCACACCCTTGCCCCCTTAGGCCCTCTTGCCCAGTCGTTTTAACGATCTGAGGAGGGTTGCCCGAAAAACGTTTGGGAAGGCCCGGGCAACAATCACGGTCAGGTGGTCACTCATTGAATTAAAGTAGCGCCGTTTCGGAGTGGGATCGGTGGCAGCGGCGTAGATGACTTGGGCGAGGTCGCCTGAAGTGGCCGTCATTCCCCGTGATCCGCTATCTAAGGCGTTACCCAATAAATCAGCGAACTTGGCGTAGGCTGAATCCGACTTTAAATTCTGACGGACGTTAGCCATGGCGGTAGCACCCCAAGCCGACTGTGTGCCGCCGGGCTGAACGATAACCGATCGAATTCCAAATTGGCGAACTTCTAGGTCCAAGGTGTCACTCCATTGTTGCAGCGCAGCCTTTGAAGCGTGGTAGTAGGCGGCCAACGGGGAGTAGATGTCACCGCCAATTGAGGAGACGTTGACGATTCGGCCGAAACCCTGTTGCCGCATGGTTGGCAGAACCAGTTTTGCTAATTCAGCGGCACCGAAAAAGTTGGTGTCAAACTGTTTGTGGGCCTTTTCCATGGAAATATCTTCTACCGGACCGTTTTCACCGTAACCGGCATCGTTAATTAAAACGTCGATGTGGTGCTGCTCGGCCAGAACGGTTTGGATGAAGTGGTGGTTTGATTCGGAGTCCGTAACGTCCAACTGGACGGGATGAATATTGGCGGCGGTAGGGATGTTTTCAAGATGACGTGCGCCCCCGTAAACGACCCAGTTCTTAGCGGCGAATAACTCTGCGGTGGCTTTGCCCATTCCACTGCTGGCTCCGGTAATGGCAACAACCTTTAAGTTTGACATGTTTAATTTCCTCCCTGTTAGTGTTACAGTTGTATCAATCTCAATGAATGTGACAAGTGTAACCGGTAGAAACCAAAAAGACAATCAAACGAACGCAAACTGTGACAAAAGGGGGAAAGTTGTCAAATGACGAAGCGAACGGAATTAACGCAGGAATCCCTGCTGGGAGCAATTGAACGGCTATTACAAGAAAAGTCGCTCGATGATATTACGGTTAGTGAATTGACCCGGGTTGCCGGAATTTCACGGATGACGTTTTATAGGTCTTACCGCAACCTTGTGGAAGTCCTTGAGGTCGAGGTTAAGCGTCTCTTAGTTGAGTTTCAGCAAACGATTGAGTATCAAGATAATTATCATTATATTTTACAAATGGTGATGTTTTTTCAGCGACACAGTCCGTTTATTAAGGTTTTGATTCGGGCGAACCAACTGGATCTGCTGCGGGTTAATATTTATCAAGTGATGAACGAATTATCCCATGGCAAACCGATTCTAACGGGCCTCAGCGAACGGGAGGTTAAGTATTACGTTGAGTATCATACGGCCGGATTAATGAACGTGATCATTGACTGGATCAGTCACGATCAACCGGAAAGTCCTGAGGCGTTGGCCCGCTTCTTGGACCGTAATGCCCAGTAAGGGAACCAAGACCTAAAAGGAGATTGGGACATTAGGCCCGCTTCGCTTAGAAATTCGACTCTTGCAGCTTGGTCCGAAAGCCTTTTATCCTTAACAGGATGCTTTCGGACCAGTAGTTACGGGACATAAGACAGACCACAACCAAATAGGGCAAAGGACCAAATCCGATCAAAAAACAATCGAACCTGGTCCTTTGCCCTATTTGGCATGGCCTGAACGTCTTATGTCCCTGCCTCCTTTTTTGGTTATTTAGTTTCCAATGCCCGTTAATTATCAAATCCATTCAACAGCATGAACACGACACCGCCCACTAATGCGGCCAGGATAACCGCGCCACCGAGGAGAAAGTTAAAGGCAAACCCGAGCCCCCCACAGAGCAGGAGGATAATGAAAAGGATCGGGTGCCGAAAGCAGAACTTGATAAACGCAATGATGAGTTTGAAAAACAAGATGATAAAGATAATAACCCCAACCGCAATGCCAATTTGAGCGTTGTTGCTCATTGCGGCTGCAATTGCCAATGATATCATGCGGAGACTCCCTTTCTATGCAATGCAGTCTGTTACCTGCAGATTAGCATAGTTTAGCTGACTTTGTTAACCGAAGGGCTTCACCGCAGAAAATTTATTAGAAACTAATCATTTGCGGCCTAATGCAACAGTTAAAAGGACAAACAATTTCTCCTTGATTTCAATCTTTATTCGTGGAATAATCAAAACAACTAAAAATAACGAATGTCCGTGAGCATTCATTTGGAGGAATTGAATATGAAAACAACAACAATCTCACACACCCATGGTCTCTCGACAAATCAGAAATGGACAATTGCGTCAACCAGTTCTGGATTTGCCTTAGAAAACATGGATGTGCTTTTTTTATCGTTTGCGATGAGTTCAATGATTAGCCAACTTCATTTAAGTGGAGGCGCAGCAGGATTGATTGGCTCCGTTACCAACCTTGGAATGCTGTTTGGCGGCGTTCTGTTTGGGCTGGTGGGTGATAAATTTGGGCGGGTCAGAACCTTTACCTATACCATTTTTATCTTTGCCTTCGCAACCGCAATGATGGCCTTCGCCAATAATATTACCGAAATCTATTGCTTGCGGTTTTTGGCGGGGATTGGCGCCGGAGGAGAATACGGGGTGGGGATTTCCCTCATCGCAGAGACCTTTGATCAAAATCAAATTGGTAAAATGACGTCCTTAGCCGCAATCGGGGGTCAGGTGGGGGCCATTCTAGCTGCTGTGGCCGCCGCCTTTATTATTCCCCGCATGGGGTGGCACGGGCTGTTTTTACTCGGAATTATTCCCGTTGGTCTAACCTTTTTCATTCGGCGGCACCTCAATGAAACTGACGAATTTTTAGTCGCCAAACGGACGCGGCAGGGGTCAACGGTTAGGACGGTATTTCGAGAGATGTTCAGTTCACCCCGGGCGGCCTACCAAAGTGGGGGCTTAATGGTCATGACGACCGTTCAAATTGCGGGCTACTTCGGTCTAATGAATTGGTTGCCCATCATCGTGCAAAAGCAGCTGGGGTTAAATGTCTCCGGTTCATCTCTGTGGATGATTGCGACCATCATCGGGATGAGTCTGGGAATGCTAACCTTCGGGACCGTCCTGGATTACTTTGGCCCCCGGCGGGCGTTTGGCGTGTTCCTCTTAGCGTCTGCGCTAATGGTCTACACGATTACGTTAGCTAACAGCTTGGTCATGCTGATTATTATTGGCGCGGTTGTCGGTTTCTTCTCTAACGGGATGTTCGGAGGCTACGGGGCCGTTATTTCGCGGTTGTACCCCACGGAAATCCGGTCCACGGCGAATAATATTATTGTTAACGTGGGTCGGGCCATTGGGGGTTTTTCGTCCGTGGCCATCGGGATCTTAATGGACCATTATTCATTGACGATTGTTATGGCCGCTTTATCAGTCCTATACCTCATTAGTTTTATGACGATGATGTCGTTACCAGGTTTAAAACGTTAGCAAACGGTAAACGGAGTATTTGGTAAGCTAGTGATGGGAGATATGTTTCACGTGAAACAAAGTAAAATTATTGATCAGCTCCTTTATTTTAAAATAAAGGAGCTGATCGGATGGATGCAGTTGCATACTCTAATTTCCGGCAAAAACTAAAGAGTTATATGCGGCAAGTCAATGATAATTCGGACGCTTTGATTGTGACGAGCAAGGAGCCTGATGAGGAAATTGTGGTCATGAGTAAACGTGATTATGATGCCATGCAAGAAACAATGCGAATATTATCTAATGACTATTTGATGGAGAAGATTCGGTTAGGTGATCGAGAGTTAGAACAAGGTCAATTTAAAGCGCATGATCTCATTGAGGATGCCACTAATGATTAAGGCTTGGTCTGATGCAGCCTGGTCTGATTATATGTATTGGCATGATCAAAATGACAAAGCCATGGTGAAGAAAATTAACCGGCTAATTAAAAATATTGAACGAACCCCCTACGATGGAATTGGCAAACCGGAACCGTTAAAGCATGAACTGTCTGGTAAGTGGTCGCGGCGGATAAATGCAGAACACCGGTTGATTTACCGGGTTGATGATCAAAAAATTTATATTTACTCGGCTCGGGATCATGATTAGCCCCTTCTTGACTATTGAATTTCTTGACCGCTGAGTTCACTCCAAAAACCGGTTCACCCGACTAAAAACTTGGTCGGGTGAACCGGTTTTTGTGATTCATCGTTATAATGGATTGCTTAAGTTAGTGGAGCGTTTATTGCGCATCCGCCATTGCGGAACTCTGTTGAATATATAACATTTGGTCGTTAGCAATTTCATCAAACAGTTTTGTCCCGAGGGCCTTTGAGAAGCCGCCGTCCTGAACCCGGTTCTGAATGTAAGAGTACTCTTCCTGAAAGGCACTGGTCAGCAATTGATTTTGGGCGGATTGTTCGTCGCGGGTCCGGTTCCAGGCCCGGTGTCGTTGATCATAGAAGGACCGAACGGCCATAATTTCTGGGTGGTTGAAGGCGTCCGGTAGGTTAGTCAGAAAGTCACTAATGACGGCGTAAGGCTTCGCTTCGATCCGGCGCATGTTGGTAATCCATTCCTTGCGATCCGTCTTACGGGCGCTGGCCGGCTGGTTTAAGTAGGCCTTCTTCCGGCGGCGATGTTCGCGGTGAATCTTAGTAAAGGGAATTAACCGGTCCCACCAGTCTTTTGTGACCTGCCAGAAGGATTGGTCCTGCCGGCGGTACATCATAGCGGCCATTTGGTTGTACGTATCTGCATCTTGAACGGAAATTTCTCCGTCCGCTAACATTTGCTGAATGGTGTCGTGATCAATCTGCCGGGTTTGGTCCATAAGGGCGTTCACCTTTTTTGGGTCTGACCGAACGGGTTCGGCCCGCTGTGAATTCAAAGTTTCGATGACGGCAATGGTCGTGTTGGTGGTGGGCTGCTGTTGAACCAGGGTAATGGCTGAATTAATGGTCTCACTCTTAGCCTGATCCAGTTCCGCTAACGTCACCGGCTCTTCCTTAGCCGGGAGAGTCAGTTTTAACACGATGGTGGGAACCAGCAAACTCAGGACAATCACAACGGCTGAGACGAAAATCAGGTCGGTCCGGTCTGAAAAGGGCCGGTGATTTAAGGTTAGGGGCAGAGAAAAGGCCATGGCGAGGGTAATGGTTCCATGAACCCCGTTAACCGCAATGAGGGCACTATCCGTGAACCGGTTTTTCTTTCGCTGATGGGGGATTTTGACGAATCGCAGCCGGACCCAGAGGAAGCGCACGACTAACATGACGACATATAGAACGAGGCCGAGCCCCACCAGGAGGGCAAGGTTATGGACGCTGTGTTCTTGAAGTTGGTGCCAGACCTCGGGAAAACTGATTCCTAGGAGGACAAAAACAATGCCGTTGAGGATACTTGTGACTAATTCCCAAGCTGAGTTGGTTGTAATTTGGAGCCGGGACGATGATAGCTTAAGCAAGTTCTGCTGCCAACCGTGAACGATTCCGGCTGCCACAACGGCTAAGATACCAGAAACGCCAATTAATTCAGCAGTGACATAGATGATAAAGGGAATGAGCAGCTTATAGGGAATGATAATTTGAGGTCCGTTTAACCGCTGCCGGATCATCCAGAGCCGAATCATGATGAGGAACCAGCCTAAAATACCCCCTAGTAAAATGCCGCCCCCAAAAACATAAATAAAGTTGGCCACGGCATGGGTGACCGAAAAATAACCGGTGGTGATGGCGGCAATGCAGAGATTAAAAACTACAAGCCCGGATGCGTCGTTAAACAGGGATTCGGTCTCTAACGTTTCCATGACGGGAGCGGGAACCTTTAAATCTGACGTAATGGAGGTCACGGCAACGGAATCAGTTGGCGTAATGATCGCTCCCAGTACAAAGGCAAGCGGCCAGGATAGGGCCGGCAAAAAGAGGTGGGTGATCAGACCCACAACCACGATCGTTGCGAGTGAGAGCCACACGGACATTGAAAGTGTGGCCCCCAGGTTTTGAACGAGCTTTCGAACGTTGGTGTGCTGCCCTTCGTTAAACATGAGCATGGAAATGATGACGAATAAGAACACTTCAGGTACCATTTCAAAGTTATGAAACCAGGGGAGCAAGGAAAATAATAGTCCCACCGCAATATCCCAAAAGGCGGCGGGAATTAGCCGGATTTTGGCGGCTAGGAGATTGCCGATAACGACGGCAAAGATTAAGAGAAGCAGTGAAAAAGCAAGTGACATAGTGATCATCCCCAAGTTATTTGGATTAGTTACTGTTACAGTAGCATACATTTACCAGTTTGGGCGCAGGGGGGTGTTTATTTAGCGGGCGATATGGTAATATGAAAAAGAAATCATATGAATTTAATTTCATATAAAAAGGAGGGGTCCTGATGTTAACGGCGTTAGGAACGGCATTATTATCGTACCTAGGTACCACTTCGGATTACTTTGTCATTTTGCTTCTGGTGTTTGGACTTTACCGGGGGCGGTTGGCTCGGCCGGTGTTCGTAGGCGCCTACCTGGGGAACTTTATTTTAGTGGCCGTATCATTAATTATTGCGGATGTGTTAAAGTTGGTACCTGAGGAATGGTTATTAGGGTTGTTGGGAGTGATTCCCATCTACATGGGAATTACCGGGTTCTTTTCCACCGATGATGAGGAGGAAAAGGCGGCCGAGACTTTAGCTAAGGCGAACCCCAACCGAATTATTTCTAACGTCATCTTGATTACCGTTGCCACCTGCGGAGCGGATAATATGGCGATGTACATTCCGTTTTTTGCTACCACGAAGACCGCGTACGTTCCCGCTATTTTACTCTTATTCGTACTAGTCCTGACCGTCATTATCTTTGCGGCCTACTATTTGACGCTCATGCCGCTCGTGCACGCCTTCTTTGAAAAGTTTGGGCAGACGGCCACGTCCCTCATCTACATTGTTTTAGGGCTGTACGTTTTGATTGACTCGGGGACGATTTCACACTTGGTATCCTTGCTATAGGAGGGACAACATGACCACTCGTTTAATTCATCCGGCAAAACTGGATGAGGCGGTGAAAATTGCCAAACTATTGGGAAACAAAACCCGAATTCAAATTTTGTACTTATTGGAACAGCAGCAGTTCAACGTGACAGAACTCCAAGAAATTCTGCACGTTGAACAATCGTCACTTTCCCACCAATTAAAGGAACTTCGGGACTACCAACTCATTAGTCAGCAGCGAGTTGGTAAATCCGTCTATTATCAGCTGACCGATCCACACATTCTAGCGACAATGGATGCCATTTTAGCGCATACCGACCATGTTTTACAGGGCCGGGCGCACGATGGCCAGCCGGTGGACGTGGACCAGGAAATTTAATGGTTTAATTTTATTTTAATTCCCCTAGTCTTTAGCGCTGAAAGATGTTAGGGTGGTTAAGTATCATTTAACTTTAAAGGGGATAAGGGGAAAAATATGTCAACCAGCACCACGCGCAAAACGTTACTGATTAACTTAGGAATCTCAATCATTCCGTGGCTTTTAATTATTTCGGGGTGGATTGGATTAAAAACGAATCCGTTCAATCAACCAGATGGTTTAATCTTAATTGGCAACTGTCTGTACGGGTTAATGAGCCTTGTAGCCTTTCCAACGTACCTTCACCAGTGGTTACAAGAGGGCCGGGAAACATCCAGCCTAGTGAAGGGATTAACCATTTTTTATGGCTTTTGGTTACTGGTACTAATTAGTTTAGCTGTGCTAACCTTCGAAATTATTCCGTTCAGGTTGGTTCCGGATTGGTTAGTGACAATGCTGTATTACATTTAGTTATTATTAATAAATTAGGTAGCTCGACTGGCTTCGATTATTCGTTGATCGAAATTAGTTGTGCTGCCTATTTTGGTTGTGCCCAGGTTAATCCCTGGTGTTTTTTAAGGTTTGAATTGCTCCTCGCATGATAAGATAGAAGCGGACAGGCGACTTGGCTTGCTGAGTGGCTATTTTAATGTGTTGACATAAGTTAGATAAAGGAAGTAGTGATGAGTATGTTAAACCGGCGGAGCAATCTGACGTTGATTCTCTCCACGGTGGTGCTGGGGGTCTTCGTTGGAGCGGGAGCCTTGGTACTGGGATCATTTTTAGATTTAATTGAACAGCTTTTTCTGAATTTTGAGGAAAGTGCATTTCGACCGGCTCCCAGCATGATTTCTCCGGTTCATCGGTTACTTTCGCTAGTGGTGGGGGGGCTCATTGCGGCCGTCCTATGGTGGTGGATTAGTGCCCGTTTAAAACCGTCCGGCAGCGTTAACAGTGCGGTAGCAGGCAAACGAATGCCAGTGGGGTCGACCTTAGTGGATGTGATCACCCAGATATTCTACGTTGGGACTGGGGGCCCCGTTGGTCGTGAGGTTGCTCCCCGGCAATTAGGGGCGCTCATTGCTCAGTCGTGGGTGGATTTATTGAACCGGGTCCGCAGTATTAAAATAACCGAAGACGACCGGAAATTATTGATTGCCTCGGCTGCGGGTGCCGGCTTTGCGGGAATCTACTTAGCTCCCATTACGGGGATGATGTTCTGCGTTGAAATTCTGTTGAAAAAGGCCACTAAGCGGACCGTTGCCGTTAGTTTGACGATGTCAATTATTGCCATGTTAGTGGGGTCCATTCTCCGGGGCTTCAACCCGTACTACCTAGTGGGAAGCGGCAAATTCTCGGTTGATTCGCTCCTGCTAGTTTTGGTTATTGCCCCGGTTTGCGGGATTGTTGGGGCGTTGTTTCGGCGATCATTTCAGTGGGCCGGCCGGCATAAAGCCCAAAAAGCGACCATTTTGTGGCAGTTACCGTTAATTAGTCTGGTTACCGGGCTGATTGCCATGTCGTTTCCAGAAGTCATGGGTAACGGGCGCTCGTTAGCTGAGGCCGCTATTCATATGCATCTGTCGACTACTGCCACGGCGCTATTGATTGGGGCGTTAGCGAAGGGAACGGTAACGGTACTGACGTTAAAGTCAGGAGCAGCGGGGGGAACCTTGACGCCATCGATTTCCATTGGGGCCGTTATTGGGGGCGTCATTGGTTTTGTCGCCAGTCTGTTCTTCCCGGGAATTCAAATTTGGCAGTACGCTGTCATTGGGGCAAGTGCGTTGCTCGCAACCTCCCAGCAAGCGCCGTTAATGGCCCTGTTTATGCTATTTGAAATTTGTCACTTGAACTATTCTGCCCTATTGCCGCTCGGTTTAGGGGTTTGCTTGGCCCTAGCGTTTGGCAACCTCGTGATCAAAATTTGGCCGGTAAAGGTGTAAGTTAATGAACAATAAGAAATTAGACCTAGTCAGAATCAGCCATCCATGTTAGGATGAGTTAACAATTAAATCGAAGAACGTCACTTTAAATTAGTCCCGTGAGGCTAGCAAGTCGGATGTTTTAATGACTACGCCCTTTTTCACTGGGCCGTAGATTTTAAACCACCTAAAAGCTAGCCTTCCGGTCAATTTACCGGGAGGCTTTTTTATTTATCATTTTACATATAGTTCGTATTTAATGTATTAAACGTGTAAAAATAAGGTAAAAATATCAATATTTTTATATATAACAAACATTATAAAAAACAAAGTTGACTAAGTTCGTGTTTATGCGATAAGATGATGGTGAATCACGAACGACTATTATTTTGGGAGGAACCAACTGATGAAATTCGAACACCATGGGAAGTACAAAATTGCGGCTGCTTCGATCATGTTACTGGCCGTTGGTTTAGCGGGATGTGGGAAAACCGCTAGTTCAAGCAAGAAGAGTCACGATTACACGCCTAAGCAGTTAACGGTTGAATTTGTTCCGTCGTCAAATGCCGGAACGATTGAAGCGAAGGCGAAGCCGTTAGAAGGTCTGTTAAAGAAGGAACTGGGGATCCCGGTTAAGGTTGCGGTGTCTACAGACTACAACACGATCGTTGAAGCGATGGGTTCTAAGAAGGTTGACGTTGGTTATTTACCACCTGATGCTTACGTGTTGGCGCACAAGCAATATAACGCGAAGGTGCTCCTCCAAGCCGAACGTTATGGTGTCAAGGAACCGAATGATCAATCGACTAAGAAGTTAGTGGACTACTACCGATCACAAATTTTAGTGCGCAAGGACAGTGGGATTAAGAACATCCAGGATCTTAAGAATAAGACCATTGCTACACAGGATACGACGTCAACCGCTGGCTGGATTTATCCCGCAGTCGAAATGTTGAACCATGGTGTCAATATCAATAAGGATGGAATTAAGACCGTTCAGGTTAAGGGGCATGACCAAGGGGTTCTGTCGGTTTACAACAAGAATACCGATGCCGCCTTTGTCTTCCAGGGAGCCCGGAAGTTAGTTCTGAAGGATGAACCGGACATTATGCAAAAGGTGGTCCCAATTTATACCACGGCTAAGATCCCTAATGACACAATTACCGTTCGTGGTGATATGAGTTCGAAGTGGCAAAAGAAGATCTCGAAGGCCTTTAAGGACATCGCGAAGACGAAGAAGGGTCACCAAATTATTTCTAGCGTTTACAGTCATGAAGGTTACGTCGACTCCAAGGATAGTAATTTCGATATCATTCGGAAGTACGATAAGGAAGCGGCACAATTAGATAAATAATTTTTGGAAGTATAAATGAATAAAAATGGCTGTCGAAATAGTCTGTTTCTGATTATTTCCAGCCATTTTTTTGGAGGGATAACCCGAATGGAAGCCAAATCAATCATTGAGTTTAAGGACGTTAATAAAATTTATGACAATGGGACAGTTGGGTTAAAAGATATTAATCTCACCGTCCAACCCGGAGAGTTTTTAGTCGTGGTGGGTTTATCAGGTGCCGGTAAAAGTACGCTGATGCGAACCATTAACCAAATGCACCGCCCGAGTTCTGGCAGTGTGCTCGTAGACGGCGTTGAAGTTACCGACTTAAAGGGCCGGGCGCTGCGTGAACTACGACGAAAGGTTGGGATGATCTTTCAAAATTTTAACTTGGTCAAACGAACCACCGTTGAGCATAACGTCTTATCGGGCAAGATTAGTTATTACCCTACCTGGAAAAGCCTTTTAAACCTCTATACCAAGGCGGATAAGCTGCAGGCGGCCGAAGCATTAGATCGGGTGAACCTGCTTGAAAAATTGTACATGCGTGCGGATCAATTGTCAGGCGGACAGCAACAACGGGTGGCGATTGCCCGCACGTTAATGCAGGACCCAAAGATTATTTTGGCCGATGAACCCATTGCCTCGTTAGACCCGCTGACGACCCGGGCCGTTATGAATGACCTGAAAAAGTTGAACCAGGAGGATGGGATAACGGTGGTGGTAAACCTGCATTCAGTTCCATTGGCTTTAGAATATGCGGATCGAATTGTGGGGATGCGAGCCGGTCAGCTGGTCTACGATGAACCCATTAACCGGGTAACCGAGTCGGACTTGAACGCGATTTATCAATCCGTATAGGAGGAAACTATGGACATAACGACAAAGATGCCCCACCAATCGTGGGGGCAGAAATACCATATCAAAACCCTCAGCCTAGTTTTACTAACCGTGGGTTTGGTCCTTTTATCCGCACAAGTCTCCGGGGTGGACCTGGCGATGTTCTTTACCAATATTGATCAATTTACTAATTTACTGGTACGAATGTCCCACCCCGATTGGGCCTACGTTACGATCATCTGGCAGCCGATTTTGGAAACCCTCCAGATGGCGATTATTGGGACCACCATTGGAACATTATTTGCGGTTCCGTTTGCCTTCCTAGCTGCAAGTAATATCGTTAAAAATTCCTGGCTGCATGGATTGGTGCGGTTCTTTCTAGATTTAGTTCGGACGCTACCGGATCTGCTATTAGCCGCAATCTTTGTGGCTGTTTTTGGGATTGGTTCCACGGCGGGGGTGGTAACCTTAGCTATCTTTTCCTTCGGGATGATTTCGAAGCTGTTTTATGAAGTGATTGAGACCATTGATGATGGGCCCATTGAAGCCATGGAATCCGTCGGGGCGAATAAACTGCAAGTTGTCCACATGGCGGTTCTGCCACAGGTTTTAAATCCCTTCATTAGTTATTTTTTGTACACGCTCGAAATTAACGTCCGGGCATCGACGGTGTTAGGGTATTTAGGGGCCGGCGGAATTGGGGTTTACCTCCAGCGGTCGCTAAATGAATTTGATTATAGCCAGACCGCCGCCATTATTATCATGACGTTAGTGGTCGTCCTAGTTATTAATGTTCTGAGCGATTACTTGAGGGAGCGGTTAGTTTAATGGAAAAATCACCTGAATTAGAAATTAAAAAGGGTTATTACGACCGGTACGGCTGGTTAGTTTGGGCGCTAATCATTTTAGTTGTCTATGGTTGGGCACTAAAGGGCCTCAAACTAAGCGGAATTCAAGCCTCCGCCGGATCCGTTTCAAAGTCGATTCTAGCGGGAATTTTTCACCCGGACTGGGCTTACGTGTATAACGGTAGTGGTGAAGATTTAGTTTCTTTAATTCTTCAAACGCTCGCAATTGCCTTTTTAGGCACCATTATCTCTGCGTTTATTAGCGTGCCGTTTGCCTTCTGGGCGGCACGTGGCGGTCACGAGAAGTGGCGCTTGCGTTCTGGTAGCGGCAAGTTAGTGCTGACGCTGATTCGGACGTTTCCCGAGATTGTGCTCGCTATTATGTTCATTAAAGCGGTTGGTCCCGGATCCTATGCGGGAGTGTTAGCAGTCAGTGTTCACTCTGTCGGGATGCTGGGCAAGCTATTCAGCGAGGCCATCGAGAACATGGATAACGGTGCCGAAGAGGCCATCGTGAGTGTGGGTGGCAACGCCAGTCAGGTTTTTATGCTGGCTACGCTGCCAACGATTATGCCTGAGTTCATTTCCTATACCCTATACCGGTTTGAGATAGCGGTTCGTTCAGCGACGATTCTAGGGATGGTAGGAGCCGGAGGAATAGGAACCCCCATGTTGTTTGCCATCCAAACCAGAAACTGGCCGCGGGTCGGAATTATTCTACTCGGGATTGTCATTATGGTTTTGATGATTGACAGTCTTTCTGGTCAGTTGCGAAAGAAGCTGGTATAGCCATGAAAATTAAAATTTTATCAACGAGTGACGTTCATGGATACTTGTACCCTACCAATTACAGTACTCCCGATAACGTGACGGATTACGGGATGTTAAAGGCGGCAACGATTATTAACCGGCTTAAAACAACGGCCGCTGATGACGAGGTGGTCATTGCAATTGAAAACGGCGATTGGTTGCAGGGCTCGCCCCTAACCAGCTACGTTGCAAAAAAAATGCCGCCTGCTGATCAGAGGATCATGACGGAAATTACCGCTCGCATGGCAATGGATGCTGGGATCCTTGGTAACCATGAGTTTAACTATGGGTTAGATTACTTGCGGGCGGGGGAAAGCGGCCGAAATTATCCAATTTTAGGGGCTAATATTTTAGGTGGGAAAGATCAGCATATTGTGGATGCCCCCTACCAAATCATTGACCAGCAGGGCGTTAAAATTGCGATTTTAGGTCTGACAACTGCGTATGTGCCAGTCTGGGAACGCGCGGATCATTTAACTGGCTTAACATTTGAATCGGCGCTGACGACGGCTAAACGTTGGGTCCCAAAATTAAGGGAACTTGCGGATGTCGTGGTTGTTGCTTACCACGGTGGGTTTGAAGGTGATCTGGCAGCGGATGAACTAGCCGAACCGCTGACCATAGAAAATGAGGGGCTGCGAATTTTGAATCAGGTGCCAGGTATTGATGCGTTGGTGACCGGTCATCAGCACCAGCAGCTTGCTTCGGTGGTTCACGGGGTTCCCGTTACCCAACCCGGGGATCGGGGACGTTTTGTGGGATGTATTGACCTGGAACTGGCAGAGGATAAAACGGTTGTCACGGCGACTGCTAGCTTACTGTCAACGGCGACGGCGGCGCCAGCCGTTAACCTGATTTCGTTAACGGGCCACCTGCAAGCCAGGGTACAGGAATGGTTGGATCAGCCGCTTGGCCGGGTAAACGGTGTCGAAATGACGGTGGAAAATCCGTTTTTGGCGCGTTTATCCGGACACCCCTACCTGGACTTTATTAATCGGGTTCAAATGGCTGCAACGGGTACGGATATTGCAGCAACGGCACTCTTTAATGATGAAGTGAGGGGGTACCAATCAACGGTTACCATCCGGCAAGTTTTGAATAGCTACGTGTACCCGAATACATTAGTGGTTGAGGAGATCAGTGGAACTGAGCTGCGGGCGGCCCTGGAACGGTGCGCAAGTTATTTTGAACGCCGGGATGGCCAAGTGACGGTTGGCGATGCTTTTATTCACCCCAAGGTACAGCACTATAACTACGACTTTTATTCGGGAATTGATTATACCTTTGACTTACGTCTCCCGGTGGGATCACGAGTCGACCAACTGGATTATCACGGTCAACCCGTGGAAGAAGATCAGCTCCTACAGGTAGCGATGAATCAATACCGGGGCAATGGCGGTGGCGAGTACCCCATGTTTGGCGTGGATAAAGTAGTCCGGGAAGTTAACCTGGATATGAGTGAACTGATTACGGACTACTTCACCACCCACGACCCAGTTATAGCTAAGCAGCCCACTAATTTTCATGTTATTACGGGAAAATAAAAAGGTAGCATAACTGACTGCTAAGGTCCGTTAGATAAAGTGGCCACCTACGATCAAAAGACACAATCAGCTATGTTTCACATGAAACATAGCTGATTGTGCTTGAATTGATCACGGAATTCTTAATAATAAACATAAAAAAAGGATTCTATTCAAGTAAGGTTACTGTTATAATGATAAATCTAGATAATTATAATGAATGATTATAGACCAGCTACGGGGATGGGGAGTTTATTATGATGACGAAGTTAGTGGATGTGTTGACGGTCAGTGCAGTCAGTCTATGGTTTTTATCGGAATTTATTTTAGCGGGGATTCATGTTTATAATCGATTCCGGGTTAAACGGAAAAAGGAGGGCTAGCAGCCCTCCTTTTTTACTAAACAGTTTGCTGTTCCGGACCGGAAACGAAAAAATTGTGATTCTTGGGGTGGAACCGCTATAATACAAATGTAAAGTGTTTTGCTTGCAGTAATGATTATGAATAGAATTGAAGGCTAAAAAATGCATAATAACGTGGAACCGCTACGAACCCAGAGAGAAATTAGGGATTTCATTTCCGCGGTGTCACAGTTGAAGTTTGGAAAACGAAATCGTTTAATTGTCTTAATGGGAATTAATACTGGATTAAATATGAGCGATCTCTTAGCGCTAAACGTTAAAGACGTTCGGAATAAGGACCAAACACTAGTTACAGAGCAAAAGACCGGCAGAAAACGCTGGCTCTACCTTAAAAATATCCGATCAGATATTTGGGACTATACTCAGACGATGGAACCGGATGAACCAATATTTATGGGCATTCGGGGCAACCGGTTGACCGTCAAAGGGGTTTCTAATCTTTTTCAGCGGACTGCGGTGATTCTGCATCGTAACGATATTGGCATCCAAACGCTAAGAAAAACGTTTGGCTACCATTACTACCTCCAAAATCAGGATCTGACAACGCTGATGACCCTTTTTAACCAGGCATCCGAAAAAACCACCCGACGATACATTGGGATTACGCAGGATACAATGGAAATGAAGTTGAAACAATTCCATTTGGGGATTTAACTTCGCTAAGCGCATGTTTCACATGAAACATGAAAACCCAACTCCTCAATGAGTAATTTGAGGAATCGGGTTTAATCTACTTCATATAGGCCGTTCGGAAATCGAGATTTCCGTTAAATTTATTGGATACAACACCGTGAACGGTTGGCTTAACTAAAATATGGGATCCTCCCTCATAAAGTGGGGTAACGGCTTGATCCTTTAACGCGGTCTTCTCGGCCGTTATTAGGTCTTGGTAACGAGCGGGGGCGTTGTTAGCGTCGCTTCCATCGGCTTTAGCCATATCAGCATCATAGGTCTGACTGGAATAGTGGCCCATATTTGAGTTGCTATCAGAGGTTAGGATAGTAAGGGCCTGGCTGGGATCGGCAAAGTCCATTCCCCAGCTTGTTAGGTTAAGCTGAAAGTTGCCTTGAGAAACTTTGGTTAGCATGGCGGTAAACGGCATCGGGCGGATGGTCACTCGCAGACCGCTGAGGTGACTAGTCAGTTGGCCCTGAATGAACGTTGCTAATTTTTGGCTGGTTTCATCATCGCCGCACGTTATGGTGAGGGTTAGCTGGTGATGTCCCAATTCCCTTTGAGCCTGTTTGAACCGAGCTTGAGCAGCTGATAGGTTATAGCTGGCTGTTTGACTGATCTTAGTATCCGCCACAAAATCTTGCCCGGATTTTGGGTTCTTTAGCATTTGATGGACGCCAAAAGTGGAAGCAGCAACGGATCCGTCTTGCAAGACATTATGAACCAGCTGCTGCCGATTAATCGCTAGCGAAATCGCGGTTCTTAAATTTTGATTGGCGGCTAGTTTATCCTTTTGGTTGTACTGAATAAACCCAATGCGACCCGTCGGTAACGTTTTTAGGTTGGGATTATGTTGATTTTGCAGGTTGGCTTGCCCGGATAGGGTTACCATATCAAGTTGGTTAGACTGGTAGAGGTTGTAGGCTGTCGATTCTGATTTGATGACCTGGTAGTTAATTTGGTGAAGTTTAACGGCTTTTTTACCCCAGTAAGCGGGGTTCTTTGTTAACTGCCAATTATTGTTGGTCCCGTTCCAGCCGACTAATTTGAAGGGCCCATTATACACCGTCGTTTGAGCGGAAGTACCATATCGTTTACCGTACTCCTTGACCGCCGTTTCATTCAGCGGGTAAAAAGTGGTTCCGGCTAATAATTTTTTGAAGTAGGGCACCGGTTTGGTTAAATTAATTTGTAATTGAAATTTTCCGGTGGCTTGGACGCCGAGGGTCCGGGGCTGTTTTTGACCGGCAACGATAGCTTTAGCGTTTTGGATATTCGCAAACAAATAGGTGAATTCGGATTTGGTTTTGGGGTCTAACGTTCGTTCCCACGAATAAACAAAGTCGGAAGCAGTGACGGGCTGACCGTTACTCCATTTGCCATCGTGCCGCAAATTAATGGTATAGGTTGTCCCTTGATTGGTGACAGCTGTATGAGTTGCGAGGGCATTTTGGGGCTGACTATCCGCATTCAAACGGTATAATCCTTCGCCAACCTGGCTAAGTTGGGCGCTAGAAACGCTATCCGTAATTTTTGATGCATCCAGACTAATTAAATTAGTGCTTTCATATAGGTTAAGGGTTTGAGCCTGCGATGTTCGAGCGGGAGCGCTGGTGGCGTGAATAGCGACGCCAATCCCGATTGCCAAGGTTAATCCACCTAGTAATAAGACCTTTTTGTTTGTTAGTAAACTCATGATTTTTCCTCCAGTTGATTTAAGGTTGGGTTTAAAAAATCATTGAGTTTTGCCATCGTAGTTGCTTCATGCCGCGTTACCTCCCGTTAGAGAAATCAAAAAAACCGTCCTTAACAGCCAATGCGTTAAGGACGGTTTTTTACCGCGGTGCCACCTTAATTGAGGCGCCTAAGTCCACTAAAAAGAACTCTAGGCGTCCTCCAACTCCACAGGGAACCAACATTCCCCTGACAACTGACGTATGTCACACGTCTCTTCGTACTTTCATCATTTCGGAAGAGCCCTCAGTGGTCCATTTAACTATCTGCGTTCGGCCATATTCTCAGCAACGATGGCTCTCTGTGCGGGCACAATAATCTTGATCTCCACTTCATCGGTTTTAAGGACGATTTTTAAGTTGGCATTATCATACAGCAGGGGAGCAGGACCTGTCAACTCACAAAAGAGGACACAAAAAAAGCCGTTATTAACGGCTTTTTCAAAGTTAAATTTAGTTAACGTGACCAGCAAAGCTAGGCATGAAGTATGAGCTAATGCTGTAAACGGCAACGTTAGTACCAGGAGTAGCAGCAGCAACGTATTGACCGTTACCAATGTAGATTCCTTCGTGATAAGTAGAACCCTTGTCACCCCAGAAAAGAATATCGCCAGGTTGTGCGTCGCTGACACTTTCGTATGAAACTTGGCTTTCTTGGGCTACAGTGTAGTGAGCTAAGCTAACGCCAGCTGCTTGTTGGTAGACGTAAGCCACCATACCAGAACAGTCCATCCCGCTTAAGCTAGAACCGCCCCAGACGTAAGGAATATTTTGTGAAGTCAAGGCTAGGGCTGCGTTAACAACGGAACTGTTTGAAGTTGAAGTAGTTGATGAGCTGCTGTTAGTCGAAGATGAGTTCGAAGTGTCAGCAGTTGAGTTATCACTAGTGTGGTTGTAAGTTGTATCACTAGAACCATTGTCTGAACTGACATTCTCGTTATTTGATGAGACACTAGAAGAGTTGCCAGTGGCTTCATCAGCTGAAGAGTAGTCATTGTTATCATTGTTAATGTTGTTCGAAACATTAACGTTGTTGTTTGATACATTGTTGTTTGAAGTACTAGTAGTGTATGAAGTGTTCGTGCTAGTTGAGTGGCTGCTAGACTTCATTTGGTTAATAGTGTTCGTGTTTTGTGCCTTCTGGGATGCCGTGTAGTGGGGACGTGGGGCACCGTTAGCATTGGCACTGGCAATAGTAGTTGATGATAAACTTGCACCGATAAGGCTAAGTGAGGCTAATAAAACAGTATGTACTGGAAGTTTCAAGGTTAGTTCCTCATTTCATATATAATTTATTTTATTTGATGATTCCATTGTAGAGCGACAATGTTACGAGAGGTTGTTGGTGAATTTACAACATTGAGTCAAATGTGACATTTACATGACAAAACGGAAACTCTATCCCGTTTTCTCAGTGAACATCAGTAATTAACGTTACTGCTGATCGGTTCCAACAACGCTCAATCCCCATTTTAAATCAAAAACCTAATCATTGGTTAACTTTTGACTTCGGAATTTATGAAAAATCTAACAGTGAGAACTATTGGATATCTTTTACTTTAAGATGAGGACATTTCATGGTAAAATACGCATATGGTGCCAAACCTGCATGATTTCGGTCATGCTGCGCCAATCAGCGCTGCCAGCTGCTTTCGACTACTATAAGCAGTCTGGCTAAAGAGGTAAATCCTGCAATCGGATATTTTGCAATTTACCAAGAAAACGACCGTCCTTATGGGCGGCCGTTTTTTTATGCCCATTTTAGGCGTTAAGCAGTAGGTTAGCCGAACAGCTGATGATCATTCCAGCCAGCATCATGGTCATAGCGAAATCCATATTCATCCACAATAATCCCACTCCGCTAATTAAGTAACACAGCAGCTCAACGATGTGGATCATCCGCATAAGCATCGGCTAGTTTACCCGGTGAATTTCACCCACGGCAATGGGCAGCGTAACGTGGGCGTCAAAGTGGCCGACCATTCCAGCTACCGTATCTGGGAGATCAAGGTTGGCGGGAACCCCATGGATATAAATGACCCGTTTTTCAAGTTGTAAATCTGAACTGCCAAAGGCCGCCGCAAAGTTGGCCCGTAATTCAGTTAGGGGAACCACCTTAGTGTAAGCAAAGTGCCCCTGGTCATCGGCAACCGGATAGCGGTCGTGTGGGACGTCCATTTTTTCGGGTGCGTCGTCAAAAGGAACCATGGTGGTCCCAGAGACGGTTTCCGTCTCCATTAAATCGACAAAACCGTCGTGGTTGACATCTTGTTCGCTGGTCGCAGCTAGGGCTGCTTGACCGTCTGGAAAGCCATGGAAATGTTCCCAGTGTTCTGTGTTTGCCGGGGTATCAAACATTTCGATGGTAATCGTTAACTGGTCCCCTTCCTCAACGAGGGTGGCTGTTCCGTGGGCGTTCGTTCCTAATTTAGCCGCGTTTAGCGGAGTTAAGGCTGCTTCATATTTAATCATGTCATGATCCTCCTTGTTTTGACAAGAATTAGTGTATAATAAGCGGCATAAAATAAATTTGATATATGTCAATTGAAGGAGAAAACCGATGCACTCAGCCTTTGAATGTGTTCGTTCCGCCCCCATTTTTATCGGGCTGGACGAAGCGACCATTACTAAACTCACCACGATTTCAACCCACCAAGAGCGTTTGCCTGCGGGGACGACCCTTTATGAAGCGGGATCAGATGTGGACCGGTTGTTAGTTGTGGATCAGGGGCGAATTAAAGTTTACCGGTTGGATGAGGCGGGCCAGGAACAAATTCTTTACTTCTTAAGCGGGCATTCCGTGGATAGTGAAGCTGCGTTGTTTACCGATTCCATCCACCACAACTTTGCGGAAACGGTGGAGGATTCACTGGTTTGCTCCATTCGTAAAACGGATTTTCAACGGTTGCTGGCTAATACGCCCTCGTTGGCAATTAGCATGATGAACGCGTTTGGTAATCGCTTGACCGACTTAGAAAATCATAACGCCCGTTACGGGACGTTAACCGCTCATGATCGATTGCTTCAATACCTAGAAGACACTGCCGGGCAAATTGGCAGCCAGTACTTTAAGCTGCCCCTCAGCAAGCGGGATTTAGCGAATTGGTTGAGTATTACACCGGAAACGTTGAGCCGTCAGCTGGCTAAGCTGGTGCAAGAAAACCACATTAAAATGACGGGTCGGATGATTCAACTGGTGGGGTAAGTGGCCGGGGCCGATTGAATTTTGCTGCTGAAAGCGGTATACTGACCCTACTAAATTAAATTTAATGTTAGGTTCGTCCCCGGATGAACCCAATTGGACGTTGGCTGGATTTCACTAGGGCACCGAAACGGTGAGAAATCCAGCTAACGTCCAATTTTTTCTAGGAGGGATTTGTGATGGAAACAACGGTGACAATTAGAACGACTGATGAGTTAACCAGCCAAGAACTGATTAAGATTATGGCGGAACGGGTTAAAGTTTTTGTGGTGGAACAGGAATGTGCCTATCAAGAAGTCGATCAGTTAGACTTTAAGGCCCAACATGTCCTGATCACCCGGGGTGCTCAATTAGTAGCTTATGCCCGGATTGTTCCCAATGAGGATCCCGACTACATTAGTTTTGGCCGGGTATTAGTGGTTCAACAATTTCGGGGCCAGCACTTGGCGTCCCAATTGGTCCAGGCAACCCTGGATGAAATTGCGCGGGAATATGGGCCGCAGCCCGTGAAGATTGCGGCCCAAAGTTACCTACAGCGATTTTACGGGTCGTTTGGATTTCGGCCCGTGTCGAACGTGTACTTGGAAGACGGCATCCCCCACGTGGACATGGTTTTAGAGCGGCAGCTAGTGAAGAAAGACTAATTGATGATCGGTGGACCGTTGAGCATCGTAATGGTAGTCAAGGTGGTTAAACTGGGTTAGTTCTGCCAGCGTCTGGACGTTGTTTTCGGCCATAAACCGGACCATTTCACCCCGAGCCATTTTAGCAAGGGTTGCCCGGGTTTTCACTTTGCCGTCAACGAGGTGACCGAAGATCACGTCAACAAAATGGTCGGTTGGCGTTAGGTACCGCCGAATCGCCTTAGCGTACTCCTGCGATGCGAGGTTAATGATCGGCTCGCCTGGGGTAGCTAAGGCGGCGTATAGTTTGTCAGACCAAAAGTCATATAAATTTCGATGCTGATTAACCTGCAAGGGGGCCTGCATTTCTAAACGGTAGGGAACAATTCCGTCAAACGGACGCAGGATGCCGTAAAATCCGGATAGAATTCGTAAGTTGGTTTTAACATAATCTAAGGCGGGAGTCGTAAATAAGTCGGGGGCCATATATTGGTACTGAATCCCGACAAAGGCCATTAAAGCCGGGGTAATCCCTTGCTCAAGGTCTAGTTGTTGTAAGGATTGATAATTGGTTTGGGCCAGTTTGTCGCTGCAGTGCCATAACGTCTTTAATTCGGCGTAATTAAGCTGGTGCATGGCGGCTAACAGTTGGTTCGTTTCGGCTAAGTAAGCGGGAGTTGATTCGGGGGCAAAACTGTCGCCATCTACCTGCATTTTTTTCGCGGGGGCAATGATTATTTTCATGGGTCATCTTCCAATCGGATAAAATAGTTAGGCCCATTTTAGCACGGCAGTTTGCGAAAATAACGGTACGGTTGAAATTTGTTTGGTACACTGGAGTCAAAGTGATTAGAGAGGACGATGAACCATGAAGAAGCACCTCGTTGCTGGCATCATTGCGCACGTCGATGCGGGTAAAACGACTCTGTCTGAAGCCATGCTTTATCAGGCGGGGGCCCTGCGCAAACTGGGCCGGGTGGATAAAGGGGATGCCTTTCTAGATCCCGACCAACTCGAAAAGCAGCGCGGGATTACCATTTTTTCGCACGAAGCGACTTTGACTTACCAAAACTTAGATTTAACGTTATTAGACACACCGGGGCATGCCGACTTTGCCAGTCAAACGGAACAGGTGTTAAGCGTGCTGGACGTCGCAATTTTAGTCATCTCGGCAACCGATGGGATTCAAGGGTATACCCGAACCCTATGGCGGTTACTAGACCGGTACGGGATTCCTACGTTCATTTTTGTTAATAAAATGGATGCCCCGGATCTTAGCCAGGGAGAACTTCTGGACCAGCTGCAGCAGGGATTGTCACAGGGATGTGTTGCATTTGAACCGGAATTATCCGAGGCGGCACAGGAAACCATTGCTTTACAGGATGAGGCCGTTCTGGACCAGTTTTTAGCCACCGGTGAGCTGGCCGGTTCAACGGTTCAGCAAATGATCAAGCACCGGCAGATTTTTCCGTGTTATTTTGGATCAGCCCTTAAATTAACTGGAGTTGATTCAATGATGACGGGTCTAGAGCGATGGGCAACGCCAATGCAGCCCGAGCCTGAATTTGGCGCCCGGGTATTTAAGATTACCCACGATGAAAAGGGAGAACGACTCACTTGGCTTCGGGTAACCGGGGGAACCTTGAGAACGAAGGATCAGCTTATTGGCGATCAAAAAGCCAACCAAATCCGGCTGTACAACGGGGAAAGGTATCAGGTGGTTTCCGAAGTTGAAGCGGGAACCGTTTGCGCGGTGACGGGCCTGGCGGATACCCAAGCGGGGATGGGGCTTGGCAGTGAACCGGCAGCTGGAACGCCCGTTTTGCAGCCGGTCTTGACGTATGCGTTAGACCCGTTGGATCATGACCTGCACGTCTGCCTAGCTGCTTTGCGCCAGCTGGAGGATGAAGATCCGCTCCTCCACGTTAGCTGGTCCGAACAGCTCCAAGAAATTCGGGTCCAAATTATGGGTGAAATCCAGTTGGAAGTGCTTCAACAACTATTACTAGACCGGTTTGGATTAACCGTGGCCTTTGATGAAGGCGGCATTCTCTACCGGGAAACAATCACGGCCCCCGTTGAAGGGGTCGGGCACTTTGAGCCCTTAAGGCACTACGCGGAGGTTCATTTATTGCTGGAGCCGGCACCCCGGGGTAGTGGGCTAACGTTTACAACGGATTGCTCACTTGAAGTCCTCGATAAAAATTGGCAGCATCAAGTCTCGGCTAATTTAAGTGCCAAGGAACACCGGGGAGTCTTAATCGGGGTGCCCCTTACGGATGTTAAAATCACGTTAATTGGGGGTCGGGGTAGTCTCGTCCACACCGTTGGCGGTGACTTTCGGGAAGCAACCTGGCGGGCCATGCGGCAGGGCCTAATGGTGCTCAGACAGCAGGGCTATTGCCAATTACTGGAACCCTGGTACCAGTTTAGGTTAGAAATTGGTCTGGATCAGGTCGGTCGGGCAATGACTGATGTTCAGCGAATGCACGGCACCCTTGATCCCGCCGGAGCCGGTGAGGGTGCAGTAGACGGGTTAGTAACTTTAACGGGGTCCGCCCCCGTTTCTGAAATGCGCACTTACGCCCAGGAGGTTCATGCGTATACCCACGGTCAGGGCCAACTCGAGTGCTTCTTTTTGGGATACTTACCGTGTCATGATGAAGCCGAAGTAGTCGAAACTCAGCAATATGATCCAATTACGGACTATGATAACCAGACGGGGTCCGTATTCTGTGCGCACGGCGCCGGATATCCGGTCCCGTGGAATGAGGTCCCGGAAGCGGCCCATTATCCGTACCAATATCCAGTGAAATTCAAATAGGGGAATTGATTGACCCCATCCCCTTTACTATCAAAAAAACTGGGTTCCAACCCGAACGTGACACGTTCAGATTGGAACCCAGTTTTTACCGTGATTGATTTTGGTTTAATTCGTCATCCTTAAACGAAGCGGCATCCACTGCAGCCACCCCCGTTTTAGTTGTGGGCTGTTGGTACTTGAAACTGACCCGGTCCCCGGATTGGACGAGGCGGGCACTGGCCGCAAAGCCGGTATCCTTAGGATTTAGGTTGTAGACGTGCGGGTCGCCCTTCAGCATGAACCAGTATTGACCGTCGCTCGTGGCGGCAAACCGGAAAATGGTTCCACGGGTGGATTTAGTCACCCGTTTGCTGCTGTCGGTGATGGTACCAGCGCCCGACTGCATGTTTTGGGTCAGGCTGGTTAAGGTATCCTTGGCGTTCGTTCCGATCGCGAAGGTTCCCGCCTGATTGCTGCCGTTTGCTAGTAGGTAGACGTACTTCATAAAGGAGTAGTTCTTGCCGTCTAGCATTGAAATGACCCAGGTTGGCTGACCGTTTACCCGGTACAGCAGGGGAATCGTTCCCTTGTAATTTTGCGGGTTGATATCCTGTTCTGCGTAGGAAATGGCCCGTCCCGGCGTCATAATACTACCCTTTTCTTGGAAGTATTTAAACTCGTTGGTATGGGCATCCACGAAGACGTACCCCAGTAACGTCGTTTGTTTTTCCGACCAGCTGGTCATACCCGTAAAGTAGTAAATGCGCCCCTTGTATGCGTATGGCGTCAGGGAATCATTGGTACCTTCCGTTCCGTGGCCCGCTGATTTCATGACCTGTCGGTGACCACCGATAATAGAGGCGTTCCAAAATCCGTTACGGTAGTGACCAAACGCTTCAACTTCCTTGGCAACGTAGTTCGGTTCAACGCTGACGTCCACAAAACTCGGGACGTCCTTTCGGTTATAGACCTTTACCTGACCGGTTACAGCGTTTAAAACGGCGACTTTGTACTTGCTGAAGTTCGTGTTAAAGCTCCAGTCAAACCGGCGCGTCAGGGTTTTAACGTAGTAGGGGGTCCCGTGCTCGTCGATTTCTAATTGGGGTGCCGATTTACTCATATAGTACCCGATCGACTGAGCGTAAATCCGCCGAATGGCATCAGAATTAAAGTAGGCACTCGGTGTGTAAGTCATCGGGCGATTAACAAACTTCGGGGTGGCTGATTTATCCGTGGCACTCACCATAAAGTACCCGGGAGTTTTCCGGTAGTTCAGGTACCGGAAAAAACCGCCGTCAAATTCCACTGGCGCAACGTAGACCATTTTTCCGTGGTACATTTGGACTCGAAGATGGTCGAGGTCGTAAACGTTGGAATTCTTAAAGCTGTTGAGCGAGTTGTTCATGTCTGCCCGAACGGTTGCGGGAGCGTTAACCACCGGCAGGTCTTCGTTGCTCTTTAAAACGGGCATCGGAGCCGACTTAGAATTAGATTTAATGGTGGTTGGAATACTGTTAACCATTTGGTGGACGTCTAGCGACATGGCACTCGCACCTAACCACGTTCCAATTCCAATGACTAAACAGGCTACGATCCACCATAACCCTAATTTAAGGGAGCGGCCCCGCTTAGTCTGGTGATTGGTAACGTCGTGGCGTCCTTGAGTGGATGATTCGTTGAAAAACCGGCTAAACCGACCGTTGGCTAAGCTATCGGTAATGGTATCGGCCCCGAATAGCAGTAAGAAAATTCCCGCGCCAATGACGCCAATCGTTGTAATGGTGAAGATGACGTTGGGAAGGGCTAGTGACGGCAACCACCAATAGATTAAGAGGTAACCTAAAATCACGGCTACCAAGGTTGCTTGGGAAAACCGGCGTTTGATCCCGCTGGTGATGATTCGCTTTGGTAATAATAAGGTAGTTATTAATAATAATATCCATGCTGACATTAAAAATAGGGTGATTTCTAAAAACTCAATCCACATCATGTGAAACTCTCCTCCTCGGTTCGTCTGATAAATCCCGTAGTCTTAGTATACCGGTCTGGGGAACAGATGAAAGGAGAAGTTGAGTGAGTCCTATTTTAGAACGGCTCGCTCTGATAACCACTTGATCTGACTGAAGGGGGCTTCAATCGTTTGATTTTTGCTGGCGATTAAATATTCGACGACCGGCGTGTATGCGTAGGCCATAAGGATTTGAGCGTTAATGTCAACAAAGGCGCCGGTTGTGACGCCATGGTCAACGAAGATTGCCAACCGTTCAAAACCGGAATAAGCCTCCGTTTTGGAAATTTGCAACTGGTTAAGAATTGGGGCCTGATTAAATTCTCGGATGAGCATGAGGTCATCAAAATGCGTTTGGCCGTATTGGTAGACGAGGTCCATGAAGTGACCTAACTCGGTTTTTGGGTCGCCATGAACGTCAAATTGAGTGATGGCCTGAGCTAACTTTGTTTTTCGGTTCAAATAAAGGGACCTTAACATGTCATCCTTATCTTTAAAGTACGTATATAACGTGCCGGAAGCGATATGAGCCTGTTGGGCGATTTTACTCAGGGAAACCGCCGCTATCCCCTGAGTCATGATGATGTCACTGGTACTGTCTAAAATTCGCTGTTCTTTTTCGCTATCTAATCCGCGCATATCAATGACCTCGAGTTAATAATTTTGGTAGGGCAAGATAAACTGCCAGGCTTGTTGACGGGTATCGATGGCTTCTGGGAGGGTTGCTTCCCAGTTGAACCCGTGCCACATCCCCTCTTTTATCACTGCTTGAAAGGGGATATTAGCATCTTTAAGCTTAGCCGAAAATCTGACTACGTTACTTAGCATAATATCACGGGTACCGGAACTCATAAAGGTTGGTGGAAACCATGGACCCAGTTCACCATACAATGGCGATACTTCGGGTGAGGTTGGATCCGCCCCCTGAATGTAACGTTGTGCAATTCGTAACGCGAGGTGGGCGGACATGACATCGCGGCGATTATTGAAGACGGCACTGTCGCCATTGCCGCTGATGTCTAATGCTGGGCAAAAGATAATATTTGCTGCAGGGAGGGGAAGGCCGAGGGCATGAAGTTTAAGTTGGGCGGCCACCACTAGGTTTGATCCCGCTGAACTTCCCATCATGAAGGTTGGTTGATCCCCAACTTGATCCAGAAATCCTTGGTAAAACGCCACAACTTCGTTTAAAGCAACCGGTACGGCCGCTTCGGGTGCGCGGGAATAGTTAATGGAGTAGACAGGCAGGTTTGTTTCAGCAGCGGCTAATAGAGCCGTTCGCTCACGAGCCGTTCCCATGGTAAACCCACCTCCATGTACGTTGAGGAGGGCGCCGCGATCTTTCTGTACGTTTGGGGATTCAATGAGTAGACCATCAACTCCGTTAAACTGAATTGGCTGGGTGGTGAGGTGGTGCTTCGAAATTAAGGCCTCTTCCACAGAATCTTCGCCAGTCTAGAATTGATCCCGCATCTTGATAATCATGCGGTTGGTAATGGGAATAAAGTTAGGAATATCAATGAATTTAAAGGTTTTGAGGATGGCAGCAGCTTCGGGTGACACAGTGTTGAGCTGAGCAGCTTTTAATTTGGGCATAGTTAAGACCTCCATATTGAATTGAAAAGCGTTTAATTGATTGATCGATCAGTTAATATACAAGTAGTATACTCATGAAAAAATAGAATGCAAGTAAATAATCTACTCCATAAAAAATGACCCAGTAAGTTAATATGGATTATCAATCGGAGTTATTAAACTTGAGTTGACCCATTCTCGGATTTCTGGCACACTAGTTGAAACAATTAGGAGGTTGGGTATGACGAGGAGTATGCTTTTGCTGGCAGAAGGCTTTGAAGCCTTGGAGGCCAGTGCCTTTACCGATGTGTTTGGTTGGAACCGAATTGAAGGCGATGGTTCATCTGGGCTAGACATTGTGGGATTGCGGCCTGAAATTAAGGCTACGTGGAACTATAAGATTACCGTAGATCACATTTTAGCGGAGGTTAATGTCGCTGACTACGATGCCCTCCTGATTCCAGGTGGCTTTGAGGAAGGGAATTTCTATCAGGACGCATTTTCACCAGAATTTTCAGAGGTGATTCAGCAGTTTAACCAGGCCCATAAACTGATTGCAACGATCTGTGTTGGTGCGCTGACCTTAGGTAAAGCGGGAATTTTGAACGGGGTAAAGGCGACTACATATACCTATGGTGGGATGATCAGTGCTCGTCAACGGCAACTTGCTAACTTCGGTGCTGAGCTGCTACAGCAACCCATTGTAGAATCGGATAACTTGATCACCAGTTGGAACCCGAGCACGGCGGTCCCTGTGGCGTTACGCGCATTAGCTCGGTTAACCTCCGAAGAAAATGCAGCTGAAATTGGTAAACGTATGGGCTACTAATGAAATTTTGTTTCATGTGGAACATGACTATTAAGGAGGTCGTTAGAACTATGGAAAAGTTTTGTCAAAGCTGCGGCATGCCGCTGACGGCGACTAACCGGGGAACGAATGCGGATGGGAGTTTGTCAAGCGAGTATTGTCACCTCTGTTATCAACGGGGTGCGTTTACTCAACCTCAAATCACCTTGGCCGAAATGAAACGGGAAGGGCTAGCTGGAATTAATAAAGACCCTAAGATGAATGGTATAAAAAAGTTCATGATTAAGCTCACGTACGGCCCAATGCTGAAACGATTAAAACGGTGGCGATAGGAAAAAGGGTGTGAAAGCACTCGGTAGATCTCGAGGAATAACGTAAGAGATGAAAAGTGCTGGTCTTAGGCATTATTCGATAACTTGGTTAACCGCACAGAGGTCTGAGAAGTGTAACCCAACTAAAGGGTATGGAACTTCTCGGGTAGATCTTGAGGAGTAACTGAGTTATCGAAAAATGCTGGTCTTGGGCATTATTCGATGACTTGGTTAACCGCAGAGATCTGAGAAGTGTAACCCAACTAAAGGGTGTGGAACTTCTCGGGTAGATCTTGAGGAGTAACTGAGTTATCGAAAAATGCTGGTCTTGGGCATTATTCGATGACTTGGTTAACCGCAGAGATCTGAGAAGTGTAACCCAACTAAAGAAAACCACAACCAAATAGGGGGGATGACCGAATCCGATTAAACAACAATCGAATCTGGCCACCCCCCTATTTGGCATGGTCTAATTTCTTATATCTCAGCCTCAATAAACTCATTCATCGGTGGTTAACTTATTAATAATGGTTAGGGTCTGGGTGGCGCGTGATGCGGCCACGTACTTGCGGTGGGGGCCAAACTCAGCGTCAGAGAAGTAACGATCCTGGAAGTTGACGATGATGACGCGATCGAATTCTAGGCCTTTAGCGATTGCTAGGGGAATAATTTGGACGTTGGTTTCCGGCCGATCACGGTCTTGCGCAGAAATAACCGCTATGGATAGAGATAATCGATCGCCTAGCAGGTCGTAAAGCGCTTGGGCGGATGAAGCGTCAGATACGAGAATAGCGAACGTTCCGGTAGTTTCAGTTGCTTGCTGGCGAATTAGACTGGCAAGGTCGGAGACTGAATAGTGGTCTAGGATTAGGGGCGCATTTCCCTCGGGCTGGATCGGGCGAATGAATGAGCCGTTTGGCAGCCCGCTGAACTGGCCGAAGTAACGGGTAATGGCGCCGGTTGACCGGTAACTCGTTAATAAGGAAACGGCGGTTACTTTCCGGTTGTGGACCGCAAATTGGTGCTGTAAGGATTGGGGATCAAAACTGTGACCGTCCAGCGTTTGGTTGTGGTCGCCCACGAGGGTTAGGTGACTGGCTTTAAAAACCGTCATCATGAGTAACATCTGATCCTCGGAATAGTCTTGGACTTCGTCAACGAAGAGGGCTTTGATGTTGTCTTGACGAAACTGGGTGATCAAAAGCACGGTGTAGAGCAATTGAAGTGGGGAGGGTGCAGCTAAACCAAGGCAACGAAAAATAGGATCCCATGGCAACCAGGAGCTGAAGTCATCCGGGATATCGTCCCCGGCAACTTGGCGGCGCCAAAGCAGCTGCAGTCTTGCGATGATGGGTTCGGCGTCATCCGTTTGGGAAATTCCGGGGATGAATCGATCCAGACTTTTGGGGGCGGGTTGGTCCAGAATCGCGTTGATTTTTGATAAGTATTGATTATAACTTAAATCGGTTTCTGAAAGTGATACCCCGAAATAATGGCTTAGTTTTACTAAATAATTATTAAACGTCAATGCGCTGGGATTTTGTTCACCTAATGCAGGTAAAACGTCCTTGATGTACTGTGCAAAGATGGTGTTGGGCGTTAGTAGTAAAAAGTCATCAGGTTGCCAGTCTTCGCGGTGAACGTAGCGTAAGTAAGCAATTCGCTGCAGTAACACGGAGGTTTTGCCACTTCCGGCGACCCCATCGACTAGTAAGACATCGGCGCTTAGATTCCGGATGACGGCGTTTTGCTCCGCTTGAATGGTGGTGGTAATGTCTTTTAGGGAATCGGAGTGCGGGGCGGCCAGAATTTCGAGTAAGACGGGATCGTTGATCGCCGCCGTCGTATCCATGACTCCTAGCAGGTGATTATTTTGAATTTGAAACTGGCGCCGCAGGGTAAGATTAACGGAAATTGTTCGGCCGTTGGCGACGTAAGAGGTGGGGCCCTGCTTGCCGGCGTAGTAGACGTCAGCCAGGGGCGTTCGCCAATCGTAAACGATATTTTCTTCATCGGGTTTGGCGTAGCCCACCTTTCCCAAATAGAAGGGTTCAGAAACGGCATCGCCGAAGTCAAGGTCGATCCGGGCAAAGTAGGCTTGTGGAAGCAGCAGGTTAGCTTTGCGTTGTTGACTTCTGGCCCGGTCAACTTTAGCGTTTAACGCATCAATCTGCCGGTTGCCGCTCTCGATGTTGGCAAAGGTATCAACGTTATCAGCGAAGGAATCGAAGTTTAGTCGGGTATCCTGGGCTAAGTTGGCCTTTGTTTCACGGCCCTCTTGTTCAATGGTATTGATTAACTGGTCTAACCGGTCGAGTTCAGAACTTAAAAAGGCCACGACTTTGGTTAGGTGAGTTTGTTCCAAATTTTCCATCTGATCACCTCTGAAGCTAAGTATAGCAGGGGTTCGCCTAAGTTCTAGACTATAAATTGTTGGGGGGATATGAGATAATGAGGTTGAGGATGGGGAGGTCATTTAATGGCAAGCTTAATTTTTGGAATCGAAGTCGTGGCCATTTTGCTGTGGCTATTTTGGGGTCAAACCTCGGTATGGTCCGCAATTGTCGGCGTGGTTGTCATTATTTTAGTGTCCCAGTTAGCCCACCATTTTCTGCGTGCCCGGTGATCCATTTTGGGTTTGGGTTGACAACCTGAACCAAACCCGTTATTTTTAGTTTAAGCTAAAAACGAGAGGAGTTGACCTGATCATGATGACGCAAATGAACCACAACATGAAGAACACCTTGGCATGCTGTCTTTGTTCAGCATGTCTATTTTGCGTTGCATCAGATCAGGTTAACTCAGTAAGCTAATTAAGGATCGGCCGAATTAATTAGTCTAGTGAAAGACCCTATCTCTGCAACCAAACAGTTGCGGGGTAGGGTCTTTTTTCGTGGATAGCAAACCATTTTAAGGAGCGGGTTCAAATGAAGAATAAGATTGCGTTAGGTGCCATTATTGCTGTGTTAACGGGGGTTCTAGCAGCATGTGGCCAATCACAGTCTAACGGGGGACAAAAACAGGAGCTTAACTTGGCCGAACAAACGCCATTAAGTACGATTGATTTATCAAAGTCTACGGGGTACGGCCAATCGGGAAACCTCTATGAGGCGTTCTACCGGCTAGGGAAGAACGGCCGCTTAGATCCCGGGTTGGCTCAATCTGAATCTACAACCAACGGGGGCAAGACCTATACGTTTAGGCTGCGATCGAACCTTAAATGGAGTAACGGGGACGAGTTAACCGCCCAGGACTTCGTTTACTCGTGGCGGCGAACTTTGACGCCCAAAACTAAGGCTCAGTACGCCTATCTGTTTTCGGGCATTAAAAACGCGGACGCCATTAACGCGGGAAAGCGGGCTCCTGAAACCTTAGGAATTAGTGCCCCGAATAAGCGGACGGTGGTCGTTCAATTGGAGCGGCCCATCGCCTACTTTAAGCTGTTGATGGCTTACCCGCTGTTTGCGCCCCAGGATCAGAAGGTAGCGGAAAAATACGGGGACAAGTACGCCACTAAGTCCCAGTACACCGTCTATAACGGTCCGTTTAAGCTTGAGGGCTGGTCGGGAACCAATAATAGTTGGCGCTACGTTAAAAATAATCAGTACTGGGATAAGAACCAGGTCAAACTGCAGAAGATTAACTACTCCGTGGTGGCTAACCCAACTACGGCCCTAGAATTATTCCAACAAAAGAAGCTCAGTCTTGCGCAGCTTTCGACTGAACAGGCCCGCAATTACCAGACGAACCCGGACTTTAAGGAATATCCGTACGCGATGATGACCTACTTGAAGTACAACTTCAAGAATTCGAATTCAGCTGCCCATCAAGCAACCAATAACCAGAACGTTCGGCAGGCGATTTCGCTTGCGGTTAATCGATCCCAGCTTTCTAAGAAGGTGCTAGGGATTAAGTCGGCGGTGCCAACCGGATTTGTCCCGAATAAGTTAGCCTACGCACCGAAAACCCACGAGGATTTCTCTAACGCACAACGGGTGGAAAACGCGGTTGATTTCGACCCGCAATTAGCCAAGCAGAAGTTTGCTAAGGGGATGAAACAGATTGGGGAAAGCAAGGTCAGTTTAACGTTGGTCACAGCGAACGATGACACTAATTCTAAGACGGTTGGCCAATACTTGAAGGCCCAGCTAGAAAAGAACTTGCCGGGATTAACCATTAATCTACGGGACCTACCGGGTAAAACGCAGGATCAGGAACAAATGAAGGGGAACTTTGATATTTCCCTATCGAGTTGGGGCGCCGATTTTAACGATCCGATGACCTTCTTGAGCTTACCGATGACGGGTACATCGTACAACTACGGCAAATTTAGCGATCCCGTGTACGACAGCTTGATTAAACGGGCCCAGGGCCAGGACGCCAACCATCCAGAGAAGCGGTGGCAGGACTTGGCCCAATCTAGTCAGCGGTTGAACCGGGATCAAAGTTTTACCCCGTTATTTCAAGATGGCACTTCCTATTTACAGGCCAATAACGTGAAAGGCATTGTGCATAATACTGCTGGAACCCAGTGGAACTATAAAACGGCCTACGTTCAGTGAACGGCGTAGGGGTTCTCTAAGTGGTTAGCGCGCTTTTCCTGTTCCGCTAAGTCACGTTCCGCTTGAACGAGGGCCAGGGCGTTTGGATCCTCATACAACGCCAGTTTGAAATCAATGCCCTTAAGGTTTTCGGCGACTTGCCGCTGGTTTTCTAAAACGGCGTCGCGATGGGCAGTCAGCAGCTCCCGCCGGTGATCGACCGTTTGTGGCCCCGCCATGACGTCATCAATGTAGGTGCGGATGGCGCTGATTTTCATCCCGGTGTTTTTTAAACAGCAAATGGTGTGAATGAGGTTCAAGTCGCCGTCGGTAAATTCCCGGTAACCGGACTGGTTACGCGCAACGAAGGGAAGAAGCCCCTCCTTATCATAAAAGCGGAGGGTATAGATGGATAGGCCAGACTTCTCGGCCGCCTGTTTGATGGTATAAGTCAAAATTAATCACCCTTTTTTAAGTGTTTGAGTTGCCCTAGAGTATTGTCGAGGGTTTATGCTAACACCATAAATGAAATTGATTTGAAACGCAACTCATTCATGGGGGTAATGAAATGACCGAAAAAGTATTGGTAACGGGTGGAAACGGATTTTTAGGGTTAAATATCTTAGCCGAATTATTAACGCAGGGGTTTGAGGTCCGGTCCACTTTGCGTAACTTGGATAAACAGGGGGGTGTCGTGGAGACCTTGCAACAAAGCCACGTACCGAACCTTGACCGATTAAGCTTTGCGCAGGCGGATTTATCGAAGGACGCCGGGTGGGATGAAGCGATGCAGGGGATCACCTATGTCCTCAGTGTGGCTTCACCAGTGTTTATGAATGCTGACCATCCGGCAGAAATGGAACGGGCTGCTAAAGATGGGACTCTCTGGATTTTAAAGGCAGCGGATAACGCCCATGTCAAACGGGTGGTGATGACTGCCAACTTTGGCGCGGTCGGGTTTAGCAACTTTGACCACCATTCTATAACCGATGAAGCGGACTGGACTAATCCCGATGAACCGGGATTATCACCCTATGAAAAATCAAAACTCTTAGCGGAACAGGCCGCTTGGCACTATATTCAGCAGTCACCGAGCAACATGGAACTGACCACCGTCAACCCGGTCGCAATTTTGGGACCGGCCTTAGATCACCACGTCTCAGGCAGTTTTGGCGTGGTTAAGGGCGTCGTCGATGGTTCATCCAAACGGACCGTTAATTTAGAATTAAACTTAGTGGATGTCCGGGACGTTGCGGATCTTCACGTCCGGGCAATGACCAACCCGAAGGCAGCCGGTGAGCGGTTTATTGCCAGCGCCGATGGTAAAATTTCGCTACCGGAAATTGGGCGGCTTGTGCAGCAAAAGCGGCCCGCATTAGCCAATCAGGTGGCAACTAAAATCCTTCCAAATTGGCTGATTAGTTTAGCGGCTCCGTTTAACGAACGGGCTAAGGAAGGCAGACTGCTGTTACGGATGAACCGCAACGTTAGCAATCAGAAAGCCAAGCGGTTATTAGGCTGGCAGCCGCAACATGATAACGCTGAAATTGTATTGGATACGGTGGATGCAATGGTGGCAAATGGCATGGTTAGCAATAGCGTGACTAAGAGTTAGAAGTAAAAGGGATTGCCCAAACCGTGGTCATTGCTAGGTGAATGGTTACTTAGTTATAAAATTGAGCAGAAAAACTTAATTTTAACCCTGGTTAGGGCTGGATCACACAAGAACCTGTTAGGAAAGTAAGCCTCAAAATTCAATGATCACTAATCAGACCGGTCACTCATTTCAGTATTTGAATGGGAAAACCGGTCTGATTATGATGGTTAAAATTTTAGTCAGACTAAGGCGGAAAACCGGATTTATTTTAGGAGCGAGGAAATAAAGTTCTGAGATAGATCGTTGATTTATGCGCATTAAGTATGTACAATGAATCTGCCTCATCATTCAGGAGGCCCAGGCATGACAATGAAACCACGTGAAATGGTCCGATTATTGAAGCGACATGGGTTTGTTAAAAAAAGACAAAATGGGTCCTCCCATTTAATCATGGTTAATCCCACAACTCATTGGATGATCCCGATCCCAATCCATGCAAAAGAATTAGGAAAGGGTCTTGAACAACGTATTTTGCGTGAAGCTGGGCTAAAATAAGTAAAACTAAAAGTTGACGTGATGGTCATTAAAAATAAGGGGGGAATACGATGGCAAGTGACACGGTCATTTATCCAGCAATTTTTACCCGGGATGGGGATTATATTTTGGTCCAAATCCCAGATTTGGAGGGGGGTTATACCCAAGGGAATGATCTATTGGATGCGGTCAAGATGGCACAAGATTTAATTGGCAACTTATTAATGGATGAAATCCATTATCCAACCCCCACCGACCCCATGAATTGGGAGTTAAACACCGATGAAAAAGTTGTTTACATTAATACCGACCTTAATTTGTTTCGGCTAAAATATGCTAAACGAGTTCGTAAGAACGTCACGATTCCTGCCTACCTCAACAAATTGGCTAAGCAACAAAAAGTTAATGTTTCCCAGGTCCTAACGGAGGCATTGTCAGAGAAGTTTGGCCTTTAGGGACGACTCGTGATGAAATATTAATAGCCAAATGTAAAACGATGCCCCTAATCAAAATTGATTAGGGGCATCGTTTTACTTCTAGCTGTTTTATGACTTAAAGAGATCTGAATGAGATCCTGTATCAGGTTTACCGTCACTTAGTGGGCGGCTTCCACGACCAACAACCGGGAACTAAAGTCTGCTGATTCCGTAATGGGTTCGTTAATATCGAGTACCTGATCTAGCACCAGTCCGGCGTTCATCAGTTCATCACCGTAGAACGTTTCCGAACTTTGGTTGACCCGATAAGTTTGGTTGGGATCTAATCCTTCGAGGCGCAACCGTAAGTATGCTGGATTAGGTTGGTTCAACGCTTGAAACCGCACGGCAATGGCCGTTTGTTGGTCGGGACTGACACTCTCCCATGCGGTGACGTTGGGATCCGTGGGGTCGCTGAGCCGGTAAAATTGACCAAATTGAAAGAGACGCCGGTAGTGTTTATAAAACTTAACCTGATCCCGAATTTGAACGAGCTCGGTACGTGAGAGTTGGGTAATGTCCAGCTCGTAACCAAAATCACCGAAGTAGGCGGCGTTAGCACGGGTGGTTAAGGACGTGACGCGTCCCGTTTGGTAGTTTGGCACGGCGGAAACGTGGGCGCCCATCATACTAATGGCGTACCCGTAGGAAGTACCCGTTTGAATTTTCAGCCGCTCTAAGGCATCAGTGTCATCCGATGCCCATGCTTGTGGCGCGTAAGCCATCATACCGAGGTCAAACCGACCGCCACCGGAAGCACAGGATTCAAAGAGGACGTTCGGAAAGGCATCAATTAACCGTTGGTACAGTTGGTAGACCCCTAAAATGTAGCGGTGCGGCAGCTCCATTTGCTGGGTTGGCGTTAGCGCCGTACTGAACATTTCCGTGATGTTGCGGTTCATATCCCATTTGATGTAGTCCAACTGGGTATCTGAAATAATGGTACTCATGGCGCTAAAGAGGTAATCCACGACTTCTTGGCGGGACATATCCAGGACATACTGGTTTCGCATTGGCGTCATGTGACGGTTTGGAACGTGAATGGTCCAGTCGGGATGGGTTCGATATAACTCACTGTCTAAGGAAACCATTTCGGGTTCAAACCACAGGCCAAATTGGAGCCCCAGACTATGAATCTGTTGCGCCAGGTGACCAACGCCTTGAGGTAACTTATGGGGATCACTGGTCCAGTCACCTAGTGACGTTGTGTCATCGTTTCTGTGACCGAACCAGCCGTCGTCTAAAACGAAGAGTTCAATCCCTAGATCTTTGGCTTCCCGAGCAAATTGGAGGAGCTTTTCCTCGTTAAAGTTAAAGTAGGTTGCCTCCCAGTTATTAATCAAGATCGGCCGTTCCTGCGTGGCAAAGTGGGGGTTAACCAAGTGCTTTGCGTAAAATTCGGTCAGCTGGTGGGTCATTGTGTTTAACCCGTTGGGGGTGTAGCTGATCACAGCTTCGGGAGTTTGGAATTCGGTGTGCGGGGTTAGCTCCCAGGCAAACTCAGTTGAATTAATTCCCGTCAAAATCCGGGTCGCCCCGTAATGATCGACCTCGATACTTTGCTGGAAATTACCGGAGTAAATGAGGTTAACACTAATGGCTTCACCCGCTTGTTCGGTGGTTTGGGGGCGGGCTAGCAAAATGAACGGATTTTGTTGGGGACTGGAAGCTGCGCGCAAGCTCTCGATTCGCTGGGTCCCCACATGTAAGGGGTGGCGGTTAAAATGACGCTCGCGCGCCCACGCGCCGGAAAATTGAATGAGGTCGTACTCGTGGTCCGGCAGATCTAGCTGACTGCTTTGAGCGTTTAACAGTCGCAAAGTGTCCTCACCATGATTGATAAATCGGGCACTTCGAACAATCACATCTTGGTGGGGGAATACGGTATAGTTCAATTTTACAATGAGTCCGATGGCGTCATCAGCCATGGTCACGACTAACGTCTCCACGTCGTCTCGGCCGTCCTCAAAGCTAGAGGGCAGTCCCGTCAACCGGGCCTTCCCCGTAATCACCTGGGCCTTTTGAAACTGAAGCTGGGTGATTCGGCTTCCGGTTGGTTGTTCCACTTGGTAGGCGGGGTTTCGAAAATCGCCCGTGCCAAGCGAACTATACTCCTGTTTTAATAGTTCCGGCTGAAAGTTCCGGTGATTTTGGTCTAGGTAAGGTGTGACTTCACGACGTTCTTGGTGGGTCAAGTTGGGGTAGGATTTTTGGTGATGAACCCGAGCACCAAAGTAAAGCTGGCCTAGCTCGCCGTTTTCCATAACTTGAAAAATATCGCTGAGGTGATCCGTCTGTAAATGAAACAACTGCGTCTGATGATTGATTTCAATTGACATCGCGTTTACCTCCAATAAATCATGTAATCGGTTACATTAATTATGGTAGTGAACTACGGGGAAAAGTGCAACCGAATTTATGAATTGTAATGAGACAATAAAAAACCGTGACCGAAGTGCGCCACGGCTTAAAAATCGTTAATTTGGTCGGCTTTCCTTCACATCTGTTAGGATCCGGCGGTTAGGGTTTGAATGGTAAGGATCTGAACTTGACCGATAAACGTGAGGTCGATCCTCTTCTTTATTACTATGTTTGGTGCGACGGTTGGAAACGAAGAGTGCAAAGATCCCACCGATAATGGTGGCTGCAAGGGCTAACGGCAGGATATGCCATGCGAGAAATAACACAACTGCAAAAATCAAAAGAGATGCTACAAGGTGCCAAGCACGACGTAAAATTAGGCGAATTGCCAATTCAAATTCCTCCGATTCATTGATTAATTGATCAGCGTATTGTAGTCGCAAATCAGTTAAAATACAAGCAACTTAGCGAGTTTTAAACCCACGCTAAAAGTCTGATAAATTCGTTGCAATTGCGGTTAAAACCGGTTATGATATGGGCAACAATATGAAAGGGGGTGATACTTTTTGAGTACGAATCGTAATCTTAAAGTGTCAGTCTTGCCCCTTAGCGGAGACAAGTTCTGATCACTTCTTAAGAGAGGGCCAGCCAAATGATTTTGGCTGGCTTTTTTTGTGTGCTTTGGAAATATAACCCGGGAAATAGTTAAAAAAGCTTCCGAAGCAGGTCAGATTCTAACCTTCTCCAGAAGCTTTTATTGATTAACCGGCAGCCTGGAGGAGTGAGATCAGATTGCTCTTGGGCATCCGCAGTTATCATAATATTCAGCCATTTTCTAGTTGCTCTTGTTCTCAATTAGGCCAAAAATTTTCCCTAGTAAAATCAACATCAGCCAAAAAATTAAGCAGCATATGGCAATGAGTCCAACGTATAAATTGTTGTTTTGAAGGTGATAAAGCAACATAAAAATCAGGAAAAGCAGTAGACAAGTGGGCTCCATTATAGTCACTACATCATGATCAGTTTTATAAGTTAAAAATTCGTCCCGTTCATCAGCTAGAATCTTCTGGGATCTTTCACTGGCTTGATCTGAATGAACTCCTAACAGCGTGAATAAACATAGAGCAGCTAATAATAGTTCGCTAATGCTACGGAACCAATGAGGCCAATCCAGCAGTGCCAAAATAAGTAAGGTAATAAATAAACCGCCTAAAACTAGTTGTAGCAAAGATCGTTTCATTGTTCGTCCTCCTGGTAGTTACTAAGACAAAATAAGGTCTCGATGGTTGTGTTAAAAAATTGGGCTAATTTATAAGCCAATAAAATTGAGGGCTTATATTGGCCCCTCTCAATAGAAATAATAGTTCGCGTTGTCACACCAATGGTTTCTGCAACCGATTTCTGAGTTAGTTGGCGTTCTAACCGTAACTGTTTGACTAGGTTCGGCATAAAAGGTCATCCTTCTAAAATGAATTGGATAAAAAAGTGAAGTTAGCTTCACGTGAAACTAACTTCACTATACACGATGGGGTTTTAAATGACAACTGGGTTTTATTCCTCAAGTTCCCGTTTGTATCGCTCAATCACTTCCTGACACGCCGAAGTAATTTCCTCTCGGTCCGGCATTTGAGAATAGAAGATCGGGGAGTAGTTGGGGTCCCGGGGTTTTACTTGGTTAACACCGTACGCAATGCTGTTGGCGGGCACATCCTTGGTTATGATGGCGCCGGTGCCGATAACGCTATTGTCGCCAATAATGATGGGGCCAACAACTTTTGCACCGTCCGCGATGATAACGTTACGCCCAATGACGGGATTGCCTAGGTTTTCCCATTGTTGGGTAGTGTGGTTAAACGTTTGGTTGGCACCGATGGTTACGTTTTGGAAAATGACGGCGTGGGCACTAATCTTAGATGCTGCAATGGTGCAGCCCTTACCGTTGTGGGCAAACTGAACGCTAGGATCCATTTGAAGACAGTTGATTTCACAATTATATAAGCTTTGAAGCTGATCAGCGGCCAACTGGCGGGCATTGGGGTCCGATGAAAAACAGTTGAGCTGAAATAATGTGGTAAATGGTGTCATAATGTACCTCCAAATTTAAATTAAAAGGAAACAAGGACCCGGCCCCGGCTATGAGAGTCTTTAGCGTAGTGCTGAGCCTGCTTTATGTCCTGAACGGGAAAAGTTCGGTCGATCGGGGCCCAGAGTTTTTGCGTCGCCAGCTGGGTAATAAACTGGCGGTACTGGTCAGCGTCAAATTCTTCGTGAACAAACTTGAAGGGCTCGGGTCCTTCATAGGCCATCAGGACAATGGAGATAAGGCTTGGGTTTGGACAACGGGATAGCAGCTGGTCAATTAAGGGGCGGCTTCCGGCAATATCAATGATTAAACTATATCCCGAGAGTTGGGGCAGATCTTCCACTTGGTAGGCCGGTTGACCGGGTAGCTGACGATGAAAATAGGCCTGGCTCTGGGGTGAAACAATGGGCCAAAGTGTTTGATTGGGTTCACCTAACAGTTGAATCAGGTAAAGACCAATCACGGAATTGGCTCCCGTAATGATAATGTTGTCAGCCGAACTTTGATCAATTTCATGTTTAAGGGCTAAGGCAGTTCCGGGACCAGCGGTGAGGGCTGCCGCACTGGCATCATCAACGGTATCGGGGAGGGGAAAAATAAAGTCGGGATTTTCCGATAAGATGATTTCACTGTAGGAGCCCGCTGGGTTCATGACTAAAACGCGCTGATTTAAGAGGGCTTGGTCCCGGTTTTTGCCAACTTGGATGATAGTACCCACTCCGCCAATCCCAATGACCCTCGGAAGTTGGGCGGCTTGTTCGTTAGTCGCATGACTGTTAGATTCCCTTTTCCAATCGGTGGGAACAACGGGTAGGGTCTGCATCTGGATAAGAACGCCGTCGTCCGTGAGGGTGGGTTGGGGCATAGAAACAAGTTCTAGCCCGTCAATGCCGGTAAAGTTAGTTTGGATAATGGATTGCATATGGTTCTCCTTAAAGGGTGCGAGAGTGCTGAAAAATTAATTCAAGGTGGAACTATACACGCTTTTTTGAAATAAATCAACGTGTTGATACTAATTTAGATACAATATGTTATTAAAAACAAAAGGAACCGTGCTATAAGTCCTCTTCGTCCGAAACCCCTCATCTAAAGTACGGATGCCTTCGTGCCAGTAGTGACGTGACATTAGGCAAGTCAAATTAAAATAAAGATCATCCCAAAGCACGAACAACGGACGTTCGTCTTACGGGATGATCTTTATTTTGCAAGGCTCAAACGGCTAATGTCACAGCCTTTGTCTAAGAACTTTATTCATCTTGATTTAAAACCACAACTTTTCCAAAGCTTTGGCTGCTATCCAAGAAATCTTGGGCGGCCGCGGTTTGGTTCAAAGGGAAAAACTTTGTGGGGGTGACATCAACGGGTGCCGTTTCAATGAGGCGAAGCAGATCATTAACCATGGTTTCGTTGACGGTATCTGAGGAAAAGCTAGTGAGGTAGGAACCGGAAGGGAAATCGCCAATGGGGTTAAATTCTGGAACCGTCCAGATCCCCCCTAATTCACCGGTTACGCATAGGAGACTGTCCAGGTGAAGGTGTTAGGCGGAATCTAATAGGGTGGCGGGACCGACCAATTCTAAGAGTTTATCGTAGGTGGCGTCAGTTAGCAGGGTACCATCCTGTTCAAAAATAACGTGGTCGAAACCAGCGTCTAAGAGGGCTTGCCGCTTGGCCTTTTTACGGGTGGCCCCCGTAATCGTGATCTCGGGATGCAGAGCCTTAGCCAGTTTTGCCGCAGCTACCCCAACTCCACTGGAGGCGCCCCGAATCAATAAATGATCGTGATCCTGCAACTGTAAGGTAAGCAGGGATCCGTAAGCGGTGGCGTACGTTTCAGGAATTGCGGCGAGTTCCGCCCAACTCAACTCGGTGGTGACGGGATAAATCTGCCGGTTAGGAATGAGGGCGAACTCGGCGTAGCTGCCATCAAATGCCCGGCCCATTTCTCCCATTAAGGTCACCACTTTTTGCCCCACCGGTAATCGATCAGGGTCGGTTGTTTCGGAAATGACGCCTACCCCTTCAATTCCTAAGATTCGGGGAAACTGAACGCTAGGTGACCAACCGTTACGCGTAAAAATTTCGGACCGGTTAATTCCGAACCCCTTAATTTGAATGAGGGACCAACCTGGTTTAACGGCGGGGGTCGGGACTTCCCGTTCCTCTAAAACGTCTGAATTTCCGGCGTGACTCACAACAATGGCTTTCATGAACTCATCTCCAGTTTTAGTGTAAGGTCATTTTATGCTTTTTTGGTTGGGTTAACACCCATTCAGCCACTATTGAAATGAGAATTTAAAGTCCCTCGGGAAAGTAAGTTGATAGCATCTGACGAGCCATTTGGTGCTCTGCTTCATCCGGATTAGTTTGGCCAGCTTGACGCATTTGTGCGGCAAACCCAGCGTTCACTCGAATACTGTCAGATTCGATTCCTTTAACGGCTTCATCCACGAGATCCGTTAATTTCATGTTGTTAGGAGCGTCGGCCGTTATACTAGACTCTAAGTTAGTTTCAGCAACTAATGGCGGTACTAATTCCATCACATGAACGTGGGTATCACCCGCATAGTCTAACTGCTCACGGAGAGCATCGGTAAACATGTGGACACCAGCCTTTGTGGCGGAGTAAATGGGATGGGATGCTGCGCTCAAGTTTGCTAGTCCGGAACTGACGTTAACAATAAGGGATTCCGGCTGGGCAATGAGTTGGGTGAGGAAGGTTTTATCCATGTTAATTGTCCCAATGAGGTTAGTTTGGATTTCAGCGGTTAAGTTGTTCGCATCGAGTTGATCGTCGAGTAGATCGTAGGGCCGCATAATACCCGCTGAATTAATAACAACGTTTAAGTTGGGGTAGTTAGCCGTTACCCAGGTCTTAAGTGACTTTACGGACTCAAGGCTGCTGACATCAACCGTTCGGCCAATCAGATTGGGATCCGAGTCAGCAAGCGCGGTTACCGTAGATTGAGAGCGGCCCGTAATAATCACTGTATTAGTCATTTGCTGCAGCTGACGGGCTAGTCCTAGACCGATACCGGATGTTCCACCGGTAATTAAAATGGTTTGATGAGTTAATTTCATAGTAAGAGCCTCCAATGTTTTTTGAAAAAGTTGCAAAAATAAATAAACGTAACTTTTGATCAGTTTAACACCAAAGTTACTAATGTCAAATAAAGTAACTTTGGTGTTATAATGAAGCTATGACAAAACTAACAAATACCCTAATTTTAGATACGGCCGCTCAACTGGTCGAACAGCACGGGGCCGCTGACGTTACATTGGCCGATGTCGGTGAAGCGTTGGGGACAAGCCGGGCTGCGCTATATAAGCACTTTAAAAATAAACAGGATTTGTGGACATCCCTATCGTTGTATTGGTTGGATCAAGTGTTAGCCGTTATTTTTCCGTTTGACACGTCCGGTTATTCGAGTCAGGCAGATATTGCCCATGATTGGTTGTGGGCGCTGGCGAACGCTAAAATTCAGACCAACCAAAATGATCCGCAGATGTTCAAATTATATACGGACTACATTGATGGAAATCCAGAAGTCCTCGCCATTCACCTGCAGGATCTCACAAGTAGCTTGGCAGCGGCGTTAAAGACGGACGACCTTATCCATGTCCAAGCCTTACTGCAGGCGTTTACCTACTTTACTACTCCCGCATTTGCCACCGATTGGGGTGAACATACAAGGGACCAGTTTGAGGCCATTTGGCAGTTGATTGCACCTAGCTTTGAGACTTTGATGAAATAAAAAGGAATCATCCGCTGTGAGACGGATGATTCCTTTTTTAAGCACCGTGGGCCTCGCCCCAGTCACACATCACGTCAATGACGGGAATGAGAGATTGACCGAGATCGGTTAGACTGTACTCTACCTTTGGTGGGATCTGGGGGTATTCTTTACGGGCGACAAGTCCATCGGCCTCCAGTTCACGCAGCGTATTAGTGAGCGTTTTAAACGAAATATTTCCCAGCAGCCGTTTAAGTGCGTTATAGCGGATGGGATCTTGGTTAAGCGTAAGGGCGTATAAAATCAACATTTTGTATTTACCGCCGAGGAGCGCCAAGGTATGGCCAAAGCCCGTTGTCTTAAGGTCGGCATTATGAACGTAGGATAAATCTTCTGAATCTGCCATTTAACACTCTCCTTTAGGATAGTATCACACTTTAATTACCGTACTTGTTCGAGCGACTAGTATACCATAAACTGGTGGCAGATTAACTAAGGAGGAACCACACATGAAGACCCTTATTTACGCTCATCCCTATGATGGGAGTTTGAACCACGCGATTTTAAACCGGTTGAGGGATCAGTTTGACAGCCAAAATGAGGCTTACCAAATCATTGATTTGTACGCCGACCACTTTAATCCGGCTTACACGAAGGAAGAATTACGGTTATTCAGCCGGGGAGAGTCAGTGGACCCACTCGTTAAAAAGTATCAGGAGATGATCTTAGCTAGTGACGAATTAATCTTCATTTTCCCAATTTGGTGGTTTTACTTGCCGGCAATTGTGAAAGGGTTCTTGGATAAGGTGATGCTCAAAAACTTTGCGTATGAAGAACCCTGGCGGGGATTATTGGCGAATATTCAACGGACCACGGTTATTTCAACGGCTACGGTTACGAAGGATTACTTAACGACGGAGGCCGGCGATCCCATTCAGGGCGTTCTCATTAACCGGGTTTTTGCGGACTTAGGGATTGATCCAAAAACCACCCGTTGGATTCATCTTGGTGAAGCTAACGTCACTACCGATGCAGTTCGAAATAAGTTTTTGCGTGAACTACCAGAGTTGTACGCTGGTAAAGATTCAACCGATGAGAAATAAATTTGTGAGGGGAAATGAGAAAAATGGCGGTATTAGTGATCGGTGCTACCGGCCGAACGGGATTTGAAATTATTGAGCAGTTAGTGGCTGCATCACAAGCGGTGGTTGCCGGTGTGCATAGTCACAAGTTGGATCGTCAGTTAGCGGAACTTGGGGTTCAGGTACGTCATGTGGATTTAATTCAAGATGGGATAACCCAGCTAAGGGATCAACTGGCCGGGGTGGAGACGATTGTGTTTGCTGCTGGGGCCAGTCAAAGCCGCCCTGACTTAGCTGAGTGGTTAGATCTAGACGGAGCCGTTAAGTTAATGGATGCGGCAAAACTAGCGGGAGTGAGTCGCTTTTTAATGGTTTCAGCAGCGGGTGCATCAGATCGCAGTACGTGGGATATTTATGATATTCCCCAATACTATTTGGCGAAGTACTACGCTGAACGAGAATTAAGTCGGAGTGGATTAACGTATACGGTTGTTCGCCCCCCGCTGTTATCTAACGGACCTAGGACGGGTCGGGGATCACTGGAAGCAACGGGGCATAATGCGGTGATCTCCCGGGCGGATGTGGCGGCTGTTGTTATTGCGGCTATTTCAGATGAACGGACCTATCATCAAGCGTTTGACCTCTTTAGCGGTAACGAACCCGTTTCTAAATTATTTGATAATCTTTAAGTCATCGGGTGTTGGTTTGCCTGTAATCCCCTTGCATCGAGCTCAATCCATTGTTACACTTACGGGGACAGTTCAGCCCATAATCGACGTGGGATCGGACCGGGTTTGCGTAAGTATAAATAATGAGATGGAACGATATCGTTCACAGAAAGAGGGATTTAATTGATTATTACAATTGTTGTTATTGTGATCTTAATTGTTTTAGGGATTTTTATTTACAACGGAATGGTTGGGGCGAGAAACTCAGTCGATGAAGCCGAAAGCCAAATCGGGGTTCAACTCAAACGGCGGGCCGATTTAATCCCAAACTTGGTTAATACAGTTAAGGGTTATGCAAAACATGAACACGATACGTTTATGGATACGATTGCGGCCAGAAACGATGGCCAAAGCAGCACGACCCTTGATAGCTTGGAAGCCGATGCGGCAACAATGGCCGATAATAACGCGGATTTAGCTAAGCGGGTGCAGGCTAACGATGCTGCCACTGCGGGCTTAGGCCGGTTATTTGCCATTGCCGAAGACTACCCCAACCTTCAGGCATCCCAAAACTTTAGTCAGTTACAAGAAGAGCTAACGACGACGGAAAACCGGGTTGCAGCAAGCCGGACCAACTTTAACCGAGTGGTGCGGGACTACAATACCCGGATTCAGTCGTTCCCAGCAAATATTTTAGCCGGAATGTTCCACTTCACGAAGCGCGATCAGTTACCAACCGATCCTGCAACGGAGACCGTACCAGAAGTCAAGTTCTGAGGTGAGACCAATGGCTAAATTGGATACGCTTGGGGCCCAGGTCAATGCGAATAAAAAGCGGTCTGTCTGGGCCGTTGCCAGTTTTTTGCTCCTAATTAATATTATCTTTGGAGTGCTGGCCTATTTCTTTACGGGTGACAATCTAATGGCGTTTGGTCAGGCCATGCTCTGGCTAGAGGGGTTCTTGATTTTATATATCTTGTACCGCTACTGGCAGGGAGGCCAAGAAATTGTTCGAATGAACAAGGGTCAGGAAATCACCGAGAACACATCCAATCCGAAGTACCAACAGGTTTATAACATTGTGACGGAACTGAGCTTGGCCGCCGGGTTACCCATGCCGCGGGTTTACATTGTTCCTGATCCATCACCAAACGCTTTTGCGACGGGAATGAAACCTGAAAAGGCGAGCATCTCGGTGACTCAGGGTTTATTAGACATTATGAACCGGGAAGAATTAGAGGGCGTCATCGCCCACGAAATGAGCCACATTAAAAACTATGATATTCGGGTCACTACCCTGTCGATTGCCCTAGTTGGGTTTATTAGTCTGATGGGCTACGGCTTGATGCGGGTGGGTCAATCAATGACTTACTACCGTGATAGTGATAGTCGGGATAATTCCCAGTACATCGGGTTAGCCTTCATGCTAATCGGAGTTGTCATCTTGGTAGTAGGTTTGCCGCTAAGTTACCTACTGGAGAAGTTCTTATCGCGGCGGCGGGAGGCCCTTGCCGACGTTTCTGGGGCGGAGCTGACAAGTGATCCGCAGGGATTAATCAGCGCCCTTGAAAAGCTGCAGGAACCCCAACCGGCTGCGACGACGTTATCCCCGCAGGCCGCGGGCTTGTATATCACGGAACCACTATTTGGTAAGGAACATAAACGTTCCTGGTGGTCCCGGATGATGGATGATCATCCACCGTTGGACGAACGGATTGCGAACCTGAAACAAGTCTTAGGCGATAGTGGAGCATCCGACGATCAATAAAACAGTGGTGTTGCTTACAAAAAAATACAAAAAAGATCGGATAACCAGATATGGTTATCCGATCTTTTTTCGTTAGTCTAACTCCACGTAAGGGCTTGGCTGTTTCACGTGAAACAAAAGGCGTTCACTAATTTAAATAGCGTTTGTTTGATTGACACACATGAAATCCTTGGTAGGGATATATATCTAGCTGAGTCCCTTATAAATCAATATTAATCCCAATACAATTAAGATCACCCCGGTTAAGTTTTCGCCGTGCCGGTGGAAGAAGGTCTCGAAGCTTTTAACGTGGGTGAGGGCAAGGCCAATTCCACACCAAATACAAATCAACAGGAGCAGATACAGATTGGTTTCGATTAAGCGGGTGTTATTTAGGAGTGAGAAGTAAGGAATATACACCCCAAGGTTATCGCCACCGTCAGCTAAAATGGTGATAAAAACGAACCCGACGGAAACCACGTGTTGGTTGATGACTTGTTTTTGGTGCTCCCGTTTGGCCCGGTGCTCGCTCCAGAAGATCTGGCAGCCCATAAATAAGGGAATGGCACCTAATCCAGCGATGAAGCGGGTGGGAAGCAGCCGGATTCCTAAACTACCGAGGTCACTCACTAATAGAATGACCGCAAAAGCTAAAATTTGGCCCGCAAAAACCTTAATGAGGTCGCGCTGCTGTTTGACACCGGTCTCGTTTGCCGCAACCATTAAGAAGGTAACGAGTAAGAATAAATCGTCCATGTCCGTTGCCAAAAAGGCAAACGTCGCTGGAATAAGGTTGGTCAGCATGTGATCCCTCCGTATACTTTAATCCAATCCTTATTATTCTACTCTTTTTTAGGTCGAACCGAGTTGAAAAACGAAGGGATGCTGATTACTTAGACTTAATGTAGGTTGAGCCATCCGCTGCCGGCGCCGTGGATTGACCAAAGAAGAGAACGAGGACCACTAACGTTATGAGGTAGGGGGCAATTTGAAACCAGACTTGGTTCAGGTGGCTTAAAACTGGAATGTAGTCGCCGACAATGGCAAGGCTTTGGGCTAAGCCGAAAAAGAGGCTGGCACCAATGGCCCCCAGCGGATTCCACTTCCCGAAAATCATGACTGCCAGCGCCATAAAGCCCTGGCCGACAATGGTTGTCGCACTAAAATTCAGCGTAATGGATTCCGCCATGATGGCACCGCCCATCCCGCCGAGCAGACCGGAGAGGATGACGCCGCTATACCGGAGCGCGACAACGTTAATGCCTAAGGTTGCGGCGGCTTCGGGATTTTCCCCCACGGAGCGTAAGCGCAGACCGAAACGGGTCCGATAAAGCAAGAGCCAACAGAGGATGCCAACTCCGATAGCGAAGTACCCGCTCGGGGAGGTTTTTGTAAAGAAAACGGGGCCCAAAACAGGCAGCTGGGAGAGCCCGGGTACGGTTGTCGTTCCTAATGAAACCGATAAGCTAGGGGTCTGGCCTTGATTGTAAAGCACCCGCGTTAAAAAGATGCACAGGGCCGGAGCCAACATGTTTAGAACGGTCCCGCTGATAATGTGATCGGAGCGAAAGTTAATGGTTGCAACGGCGTGCAAGAGGGAAAAACCGCCTCCCGCAAGGCCCCCCACTAAGATGGCCAGCCAAAGGGCATTCGGACCGAGTACTTTTGCAAAACTAAGGTTGAAGACGGCCCCGGAAAAAGCGCCGACAACCATAATGCCTTCAAGACCCACGTTGACGATGCCACCGCGTTCAGAAAATGTCCCGCCCAAGGCCGCAAACATCAGGGGGGCCGCGTAAATTAAGGTGGTTGAAACAATGGTCATTAATAGAATGATCGTTGACATGCTAGTCGACCTCCCGTTTAAACGTTGTGGTTTGAGCTGCTTCGGCTGGATGGTCGGCAGCTCGTTTTCGCCAAATCTGGTGATTCAATAGGTAGCGAATGGCGTAGTTACAACCAACGAAGAAAATAATGGTTGGAATAATCACGTTGACGATTTCTGGCGGGGTATTTGAGACCACGGACATATTGAGGCCCCCAATGCTTAACCCCGAGAAGAGAAGGGCGGCCGGAAGAATGCCGAGGGGATTACCACCAGCCAGCAGGGAAACGGCCATTCCGTTGAAGCCAATGGTTGGAAGGGCGGAACTAACGGTAATATTTTCGTAATTGCCGAGTCCGTTAATGGCGCCCCCTAACCCAGACAAAAAGCCGGAGAGGGCCATGGATCGAATAATAACCGCCTTGGAATTAATCCCTAGGTAAGCGGCACCCGTTGGATTTAAACCAACGGCCCGGATTTCAAACCCGATTCGACTAAAACGCATGACGATAAAAATAATGATGGCTGCTGCAAGAGCCATAAAGAAACCGTAGCTAAACGTCGAGTTGCGGGTTAACTGTTCCAAAAACGGGGTTCTTAACCGGGCCGCCGCCGGGATGGTTTTAGAATAATCATTATGGTGAATCGCCAACTGGGTTTGAACGAGGTAGTTGACGACGTATAAGGCGACGTAGTTCAGCATAATCGTTGAAATGACTTCGTTCGTTCCGAAGTAGGCCCGCAGAACTCCGGCTAGACCCGATAGGAGGGCACCGGCCACGCCACCCATTAGTAAGGCCCCGGGAATTAGGAGCCAGCCAGGGAGGGAACTGTTAGCAAGGGCAAACCACACTGCGGCTAGCCAACCAACTAAGGCCTGGCCTGGGCTGCCGATGTTAAAGAAACCGGCGGAATCTGCAATGGAGAACCCGAGGGCCGTAAAAATAAGGGGAGTCATGTCGCTTAGCGTGGCACCCCATGAATTAATGTCGCCAAAGGCTCCCTGAAACATACTCAAGTAATTGTCGACGGGATTGTAGCCAAAAATGACCATGATGAATGCACCAATGAGTAATCCCGCAAGGATGGCAAACGTGGGAATCCAAATGTTCCATAAACGGGCGGTTTTCATTTTGAACGGGGACTCCTTTCTGAAACGGTAACGTAACTTTGGGCTTCGGGACGCTCAACGGGGGAACCCGCCATCAAGAGGCCGAGTTCCTGTCGGGTAATTTTAGCTGGGTTGGCAGCGCCAATAATTTCACCATCGTGCATCACCACAATGCGATCGGCTAACTGCAGAATTTCATCTAATTCAAAACTAACAAGCAAGACGGCCTTTCCTTGGTTCCGCTGATCCAAAATACTCTGATGGACGTATTCAATGGCACCGACGTCGAGCCCCCGGGTGGGATTTGCCGCAATTAATAGGTTCGGATGACGGCTTAACTCCCGGGCAATAATGAGTTTTTGTTGATTTCCACCGGATAGGGAGGCTGCTGGGACCTGTTCACTGACCGTTCGAATATCAAATTTTTGGATTAACTGCCGGGCCTTAGCCCGAATTAAGGGGTAGTTGAGTAGACCGAAACGGTAATTTTGGGCCGCCATGAATCCCTGGCCCATCAGATTTTCGGCTAACGTAAAGGGGAGGATTAAGCCCACGGTTTGGCGGTCTTCGGGGATGTAGGCTTGACCCTGTTGTGTGAATTGCCGCGGCGAACGATGGCGCATATCCTGGCCGTTTAACGTAAATTGATCGGCAGACGCAGGCAGCATGCCCGTGAGTGCACTCAGCAGTTCGCTCTGACCGTTGCCATCAATGCCGGCTACGCCCACAATTTCGCCTTCGCTAACGTCTAAATCTAATTGATGTACGCGCTCGATACCCCGGTGATCCTTGACGGATAAGTGGCGTAGTGCCAAGCTTACCGTTCCTAATTGAGGTGCCGGTTTGGCTAGCGACCGGGAAACGTGCCGCCCGACCATTAAATCGGCGAGGGTCGATTCATCCGTGGTATTGACCGCAAGCGTTTGAATCACCTGACCGTGGCGGATGACGACACACTGATCCGCAATGGCTTTAATCTCACTCAGCTTATGGCTGATAAAAATAACCGCTTTGCCCTCCTGGGTAAGTTGATGAATAATTTCCATTAAACTCGTAATTTCTTGGGGTGTTAGAACGGCCGTGGGTTCGTCGAGAATCACAATATCGGCGTTACGGTAGAGGGTTTTCAGGATTTCTAACCGTTGTTGCATCCCCACGGACATTTCCGCCACCCGCTGATTGAGATTAACGTTGAGGTGGTAGGTATCCGCTAACGCTTGTATGCGGGTTTGCGCCCGTTTTTCGGCTAAGACGCCGTGGTGAACTAATTCATCGCCGAGCAGAACGTTTTCGAGTCCGGTGAAGGCTTGAACGAGCATGAAGTGCTGGTGGACCATGCCAATGCCCGCTAAGGTGGCATCGCGGGGACTTCGGAACGATACGGGCTGCCCCTTAATCATTAAGGTCCCGCTTGTGGGCTGCCGCAAACCGGACAGGATACTCATAAGCGTTGATTTACCAGCACCGTTTTCCCCTAGCAGGGCGAGAACTTCTCCGGCATGAACCGATAAATTAACGTCTTGATTGGCGTAAAAGTCACCAAACCGTTTAGTGATGTGCTGCATGGAAACGAGTACTTGAGCCATTTAGCTGCCTCCTAGGTTTGAAAAGGAATCATGGTGGGGACCCATGATTCCTAGCTCAAATTCGTTATTTAACTGTGTCGGATACCTTCGTTTTACCCGAAATAATAGCTTCCTTAGCGGCCTGAACCTTTTGCCACGTCTGGGCTGATAGTCCATCACGACTAATATCAACCCCGTGGTTTTTGAGGTTATATTTGAGAACTTCTCCCCCGGGGAATTGATCCTTCATGGCCCGGTTAGAGAGGTCTTCAACGGCGCTGCCAACGTTTTTGATGGTCGATGTCAGGGTGACGTTACCCCCCTTGTAGGCGCCATCGGACTTTTGGTCCCGGTCCGCCCCGATGACCCATACCTTTTTACCGTCCTTGGCTAGGTTTTTAGCCGCCGTGAACACGCCGTTTCCGGTCCCGCCGGCGGCCGTCATAATCACGTCTTCTTGGTTGTTATACATTGCGGTGGCGAGGGATTGACCCTTGTCTGGTGCGGTGAAGGAACCAGCGTACTTAACGTCAACCTTGATTTTAGGGTTAACGGCGTGGACTCCCTCCGTAAAACCGGCTTGGAAGGTGCTAATGACCGCACTCTTCTGGCCCCCAATAAAACCGACCCGGTTCGTTTTAGTGGAGAGGGCCGTTGCTACCCCAGCTAGGTAACTGGACTGTTCGGTCTGGAAGGTGGCTGAGGCGACGTTCTTTCGGTTAGGGACGACTGCGTCAACGATGGCAAAGTTCGTCTTTGGGTTCGCCTGAGCGGCATCCGAAACGGTTTGTTGGAGATTAAATCCGATCCCGAAGATGGTCTTGTAGTTGGCCTTAATTAACTTATTAATGTTAGGAGCAAAGTCAGAATTTGAAGTTGATTGAGCGTAGTTATAACCGTGAACGCCCTTACTTAGGCCGTGTTCTTTCCCCCAGGCCTTCATGCCTTCCCAAGCGGATTGGTTAAACGATTTATCGTCTATTCCACCGCCATCGGTGACTAAGGCAACGGTATGCGTAGTGGACTTAGTTTTTTCTCCGTTGGCAGTTGACTGATGACCACAACCGGTAAGTGTTATCCCTAACCCGATAATGGCTAATGCTGTCGCGCTTGTTGCAAGTGCTTTTTTCAACTTGAATTCCTCCCAAAAGTGGTTTTGACGTTTGCGTTGGTTATAAGATAGCATCTGTTTGTTCGGTAAGTCAATGCTGTTTTAACTCTTTTTTTCGATTAATGTTCGTAAATGTTAGGAATATAAATTATTTTATCTTAAATAAAGTTCGTATTTTCATAAGACGTAAAACGGTTTAAACAATTGTTAGTCAACGCCATAAAAGTCGAATGGTGGTGGAAAAAACAAAAATACAGTAAATTGAGGGTAGGGAGATGAGAAAATGGTTCAATTACGATTGATTTTAGTTACTTTAGTCGCCGTGGAAGCCCTTGGGATCATGCTATTTGAAATGTTTGGTTCCCAAACCAAGGCGGCGCAGCGGGCGTTTGGTCTGTCGGCTGACTTCTTAGCCCAGCCTGAGGCAAGGGTGGCGTTTGCTAATCAGGGGCTCTACAACGGTTTTCTTGGGGTTGGCTTACTCGTTGCCGAGTTTGCGCTGGTTGGGGCTGCTTCGTTGCTTATGCAGCGGGTCTTTTTGATTTTTATTATTGTGGCCGCCGTTTTCGGGATGATCACGGTCAGTCGCCAAATTATTTGGACGCAGGGGCTTCCAGCCATCTTAGCGTTGTTAGCATTGTTGTAACGTTAAGGAATATGCGCAACTAAACTCGTTTACAACAAATAGGCAGCGTGATCGATTTCGATAATTTTTTATCGAAGTCGATCCGCTGCCTATTTGTCAGGTTGGTCAGTGACCATTTATAACTGAAGTGACGAATTAATAACGAGTAAGTGCCGCTCATTCCAGAACGCTGACGCCGATTTAAAGCTATCGTGATCCCTTTTTAAGGGAGCGCGCTTAAAAGTAGGCCTGAATGAATAGGGTAACGGCTAAGACAACCGCCCCAAAACAAATGATGACCTTTAGGAGGGCCACCGGGGCGTGGCGGACAATAATGGGACCGAGGTAGCCCCCAATTAAGAAGCCGCACCCTAACGGTAAAATCCAACGCCATAGCAGTTTAGTATGGGCGGCGTAAATGATCGAAGATAGGACGTTGGTGATGGCAAAGACAACGTTTTTTTCGGCATTATAGGTGGGAAAATCGGATGTGCTTATGATCCCCAATAGGGCCAGCATTAAAACGCCGGCTGCCGCGCCAAAGTAACCGGAATACATCCCGACAAAAAAGATTCCGGTAAACGCAAGCCACCGGCGGGGCCAGGAAACGTGATCCGGCCGGCTCGGTTGGGGCAACAGTTCAGCAAAGGCCGCGAACAGGATAAAGAACGGCACCACCCGGGTGAAGGCCTTAGCGGGAATTACGAACAAAAGGAGTGCTCCGCAGATGCACCCTAATAACATCACGGGAAGGATGGAAAATAGTTCCCGTTTGGCAGTGGGAGTCCGAAGCTCGCGCTGTGAGGAGAGGGTAGAGCTCACCCCGGAAAAGACCAGGGAAACCGTATTCGTAACGTTAGCCGTGATGGGTGGTAATCCCAGTGCTAGTAAGGCTGGGTAGGAAACTAATGACGCCAGGCCAGCTACCGTTTGGCAGAGTCCGGCTAGGATTCCTACAATAATTAACGTTGTAATCAACAAAGTAGCATCATCTCCAAATGTGAAGGTTTAATTAATTTCATTATAGGCGTATCGCTTAACCTTGAGCACCACAAAACAAGATTTTAGTCGAGTTTGGTATACTTAAATTCAATGCAAGAATCGGGGATGGTCGAATGAAAAAACGAAAAGTTATTGTGGGGTTATTATTAATACTAATGGGAATTGGGGGCCTAAGCGGCTGCCAGTCACGGACTAAGACGGGGCAATCGTCGCAATCATCAGCGGTTAGCCAAAAGAAAAGGGCGCCCGCAAAGGTGAAATGGCAGCCCGTTCAAAACGCCGTTAAAATTCCGATTTTGATGTATCACAGTATTTCATCGGGAAACGATTTACGCGTTCCCGCTAGCCAGTTTCAGCAGGAAATGGCCTACCTACATAAACATCACTACTATACGTTAACAACGGCGGAAGCCATTCGAGCGTTTAAAACGAATTCGCTGCCGGCCAAAAAAGTGGTCTGGGTGACCTTAGATGACGCCTACCGAGATAATTTAACGAAGGGGCTGCCAATTCTACAGCGAAATCACGTGCACGCCACCATTAACGTCATCACGGATTATACGACGCATAAAAACCACCTATCGTTGCGCGACATGGAACGCATGAAAAAAACGGGGTGGGTAGATTTTCAAAGCCATACGGTTCAGCATTTAGACCTCAATGAACTGTCGGATGCCCAGCAAAAGACGGAGTTAGTGCAGTCAAAACGGTGGTTAGATGAGAAACTGCACCAGGATACTCAGATGATTTGCTACCCAGCGGGCCGAGCAAATGACGCTACAGCTAAGCTGGCTAAACAGGCTGGCTACCAAATTGGGTTAACGACCGCTCCCGGGATGGGCAGCGTTAAGGATCAGGGATGGTATAACTTGAAGCGTCAACGGGTAACCCCAGGGATGACCACCACGGCATTTGCCTCGTTGTTAAGTTAATTCCAAAAAACACACCAAGATTAGANNATCTAATCTTGGTGTGTTTTTGGAGGGTTTTAATATAGTCAGGTTCCAATTTTACTTCTTACATTATTCCTCACGATCTCCCGAGTGGTTCCACACCCTATAGTTGGGTTCCAAACCTCAACTCTTTCCGGTTAACCCAAGCAGCAAAAAATACTGGGCTTTAGTATTATTTGCTGCTTACGTTAATCCTCGAGAGTTACCGAGGCTTTCCACACCTTATAGTCGGGTTCCATCACTCAGATCCCTCCGGATAACCCAAGAAACAAATTATGCTAAAGCCCAGCATATTTTGTTTCTTACGTTAATCCTCAAGATCTCCCGAGTGATTCCACACCCTTTTTTTGGTACGTTAAATAGGCAATTTCGTTAATTTTAAATGCGTCGACTAGGTTGAGCGTTGTCGGTTGAATGCCCAATGAAAAAAGGGGAATTCCGTCACCTAGGATAACGGGAACCACGGCAATTTGGTAGCGGTCAATGAGGCCCGCATTGACGAGCGGCGTAATTAAACTGCTGCCCCCGACAATCCAGATGCTGCGTCCGGGTTGACTTTTTAGTTGTTGAACTAAGGCAACGGGATCCGTATTCATGAAGTGCCGGTTACCCGTTGCTTCGACGTCTTCCGGGTGGGACGTTAGAACATAACTTTCCTGGTTGGCGTAGGGATAATGCGTGGGTGATAACTCGGTGACGAGTTGATCATAGGTCGTTTTTCCCATGATAACGGTATCGACTTGGGCCATGAGTTTATCGTATTCGTGGTCTGGTTCGATGGGGTCGCCCGTCATCAAAAAATCAACGGAAAAATCTGGTTTGGCAATGTAACCGTCCAAGCTCTGGGCGATGAACAAAATCACCTGGCGTTTCATTGGCAAAACCTCCTCTGCTTTACGCAGAGTCTAGTTGAAATTGGGTGGAGATGCAACGATTAAGATGCCGGGGAATTTTCGTGGTGCTGAATCGGCCGGGCGGGGTTCCCTGCAACCACGGTATCACTTGGAACGTCCTTGGTAATGACGCTGCCAGCCCCAACGACCACGTTATCCCCGAGTGTAACCCCGGGAAGCACAATGACTGACCCTCCAAACCAGCAGTCATCCCCGATGGTAATGGGCAGGTCATACTGCCAACCATCTCGGCGCAGCAGCTTATCCGATGGATGGTGGTTGGGGGTATACAGCTGACAGTTCGGGCCAATAAAGCAGTTGCTGCCGATGGTCACCTGGCCAGCACTGAGAATTTGCAATCCCGTGTTAAAGAAGGTCCCGGGGCCAACGGTTAAACAGGCAGGGTGCTCAATCGTGGCAATCGGAAACAGGATGGCGACATCGTCCGCTAAATGGGGGACGATGTCGTGCAGCATAGTTAGTGCCTGATCCGGATCAGTTTTAGCCACGTCGTTAATTTTTTGAATTTGAATGGCACTCTCGGTAACGATTTTTTGCATGGCGGGTTCGTGTTTGAACTGATACCAATCACCATCCCGAACTCGATCAAAAATGTCCTTTTTTGAAAGGGCTTCAATATTTGGATCGGCGGGTCGATTTGACAAAATAATCACTCCAATTTTTATTGATGTGATTATCATAGCATAATTTATCAATAAATTTATGAACGGGTTAATTTATCCGGAAAATTAGTCAATCCCAAACGCGGGTAAATAAGAAATGGTACCCGTAACGCCTGCCAGGGCCCGAGGAGTGAGTGGTTTAACCATGTAAAACTCGGCGGGGACGGCAAAGCTTGCGTGAATTTGATACTGACTAGCGGGAACGTACCCAAACCGACCGTAATAGTGGGGATCACCGAGGATGCTGATGGCGGGATAGTCGGCTTCTCGCGCTGCGGTTTCAAGCGCCGCAATGAGTCTTCCCCCAACGCCCTGACCTTGGGCCTCTGGCAGGACGGCTAAGGGAGCGAGAGCAAGGGCCGTAACGGATTGAGAGTTGGACTGAATCTGAATTTCAGACAGCATCGCATGGCCGATGATTTGCCCATTCTCATCCTTAGCCACTAAGTCAAATTCCGGGTGGTAGTGGGGCTCGTTTCGGAGCCGGTTAATCAATCGATGCTCATCGTGGTCGGATAGTTCAACGGGCGCAAAGGCAGTTTGCACGAGGTGCTCGGTGGTTTTGTATTCATCAGGTGTAACTGGAATAATCTGCATGGTGGGGCCTCCTAAAAAGGTTTATTTAGGTTTACCGTATCATGAACGGCCCCCAATTCCAACGGGAAAATTACCAGCCTACCGGACCGTTAACGTTGCTGAACGTTGCGGAGGTGTTATTATCGGAGCTCGTTGCTAGTTCAACCGTTCTTGCAATCCCGACTTCGAGCGGCTGAGCCCCCATTTGTTTGGCCTGTTCCGGTGTTACTCCGCCAAAGTGGGTGGCAACCATCCCGGGATCAATTAGGTTGACCGTAATGGGAAGGTTGTCCCGCTGAAGCTCCTTTGCGAGTTGAACGGAGTACATGTTAACAGCCGATTTTGAGGCCTGGTAACCCGCTGCACTAGCCCGATAAACGGCTGAATTTGGATCCAGTGCGGCAGTAATGGATCCCATCATGCTCGAGATATTGATGATTTTAGCGGACGGGCTCTTTTTCAGGAGGGGTAAGAACTGCTGGGTCACGTCAATTAACCCGAAGAGGTTCAGATCAAAGTCTTGGCGAATAATATTAAGTGGTAAATCAGATGGGGCGTGATGACTGTCGAAGGCAGCCCCGGCATTATTAATGAGGATGGTGAGGTAGCCAAATTCATCGCTTACCCGTTGAACGGCCCGGGTAATGGAATCGTGGTCTGTCGCATCAAGCTGAATGGCGTCTGCGGTGATGCCTTCTTCTTGGAGCTGCTGAACGGCAGCCTGGCCCTTATCGAAGCGGCGGGAACCGACGAGGACGTGCTGCCCAGCCTGCCCTAGAGCTTTAGCAAGTTCATAACCCATGCCTCGGTTGGCCCCGGTGATTAACGTAATGGTTTCAGTATTTGTCATGATAAAACTTCCCTTCAAGTTGTTGATGGCAAGTCTAGCACGTTCATGTTACACTAACGCAAGTGAAAAGTTGAAGGGAGTTTACTATGTACTCAATTAAAGAAGTGGCCGATCGGTTCGGGGTTTCTAAAAACACCCTCCGATACTATGAAAGCGAAGGCCTTTTGCCGCCTATTACACGGGATCAGCAGGGAATTCGGCACTACTCGGATTCGGACGTTGAAGCCGTTAATAAGGTAGTGCATTTTCGTCGGCTAGGTGCGACCGTGAAGGAAACGAAAAACTTTGTTCAGCTGAGTGAAACGGATTTCACGCCCGCTAAAGTGGATGAGGCCCTAACCTTTCTGACCCATTTAGACGTCGAACTGGATAAACGGATTGCAGACATCGAGCAGCAAAAACAGTTTTTAAAGCAAAAGCTGACCCACCTAAAGCAGCTAAAACAACAACCCGACGCATAACCGCAAATTAAAAACCCCCGTATCACCTAAAATGCTGGCAGAATTGCATTTCTAGGTCGGATACGGGGGTTTAAACCCTTAGTTATTAAATTGTTCGTCCACGTATTGACGGTAGAGGTCGTGGGTGGCTAATAGTTCTTTGTGCGTGCCTTGACCCGTAATTTCACCATTTTCGATGAAAATAATTTTATCTGCGTCCACTATGGTTGATAAACGGTGGGCAATGACGAGCGTGGTCCGGTGGGCCATCAGGTTATTTAAGGCTCGTTGAACCATCTCTTCGGATTGACTATCTAAGCTGGCCGTTGCTTCATCCAGCATCAAAATTTTAGGGTCCCGGAGAAAGGCCCGGGCGATGGATAAGCGTTGCCGCTGCCCGCCAGATACCTTAACCCCGCGTTCACCCACCTGAGTGTTTAACTGGTCGGGCATGTCCCGGACGAATTGATCGGCAAACGCCAGTTTTAACACCTGCCAAAGTTCATCGTCTGAAACGTCCCGGTCGAGGCCGTAGGTAAGGTTATGCCGAATTGTGCCGGTGAACAAGGCACTATCTTGGGCCACGTAGCCAATCTGCCCCCGCCAGGACTCTAACGCAATGTCGTTAATAGGATGTGTTCCCAGTGTGATTTCCCCCGACGTTGGCTGGTAGAACCGTTCCAGCAGGCTAAAGAGGGTGGACTTCCCGGAACCGCTGGGGCCGGCAAATGCCACGATGGAATTCGGGTGCGCTTCAAAACTAATGTGCTTTAGAACCGGTTTATCCGCTTCGTAGTTAAAACTAACGTCGTGAACGGCAATTGTTTGGCCGGAAACGTCAACTGCTTTACCCGCGGATAAATCTTCAACGGGCTGTTCCAAAATATCGTTCAACCTAGCCGTGGCGCCCTTGGTCTTTTGGAGCTGGGTAAAGAACTGGGAGAATTGGGTTGCGGGTGCGATAATTTGGAAGAGGTACAGCAAGAAAGCCACTAGGGTTCCGATGGTTAGTGTTCCGTTCTGGACCCGAACTCCGCCGTAACCAATGACGGCAACGAGGATCCCCATCATGGCAAGCAGCATAATTGGGCTGATAATGGCCATGATTTTGGCTTCTTGAACCCCGGTTTGGTAGAGGTTCTGAATGCCATTGTCCCCGTTCTTGATTTCAGTGGTTTCGCCGTTTGAGGCCTTAACTAGACGGGCCTCGCTGAGGGTCTCCGTTGATAAACTGTTGAACTCGGCCGTCTGACGCTGTAAGCGAATGGAAATTTTCCGCATCCAGTTACCGATTGGAATCATTAATAGGGCAACGATGGGAACGGCTACTAGAATAACCAGGGTCATTTTCCAATCCATGAGAAAGAGCACGATGAAGGCCCCCACCATGGAGAGGATACCGCTAATAAAGGAGGGCAGCTGATCGGCCACGAGGGATTTGACCACCGTTGTATCATTGGTTAGCCGGCTGGTGGTTTCACCCGTTTGGTGGTCGTCAAAGTAAGCAACCTTCAGATCAACGATCTTATGCCAGACTAGCTGCCGCAGGTTGGCAACGGTTTGTTCACCCATGACGCCCATCATGTAACTCGAAATGGCACTGGTGAGGGCTTGAATGAGAAAGGCCGCCACAATGATTGCGATGAACCCAGCGTTGAGATTCTTAAGGGAAAACCCATCCACTAAGTTTTTGGTGAAGAGGGGAATCATCAGGCTAATTCCGGTGGAAATGAGACTGATGATAAATCCCACGATTAATAGCGTCATTTTCGGTTTGGATTTATTGAGTAAATCCATGAATTTTTTCCACGTAAAGAGGTGGTTCAGTGATTCATCTGCTTCAAGATTTGGCATATTTCGCATTGTGGCCACCTCCTATTGAAATGGGTTAAAGAAGCCGCGGGGACGGTCGCCGTGTGGAAATCCAAATCCGTGGCCACCCCGGTGGCGGTTAAACGTCCGGCGAAAATCATCACTGGACCAACCGTTAAAGTCCTCGTCGTCCGTTTCGAATCCGTCAAGGACCTTTTCTAAGAGGTGGTTTAACTGATCCACCTCATCTGAAGTGAGGTTCTGGGTGAGATTTTCCGTCAGGTCGTTAATGGCATCCCCGTGAAATTCCTTCGCAATCTTTTGGCCCGCGTCCGTGAGGGTGAAGTGGGAGACCCGGCCATCGTTAGGATCCGCACTTCGGGTCACTAATCCCTTTGATTCCAGCTTTTTCAACAGTTCACTGGTGGATGAGGGGCGAATATCCAGTAATTCGCTTAATTCACTCTGGGTGATATCCTGATGCTGCGCAATGAGGGCCAACACCCGGGTTTGACTACTATATTGGTAATGGTAATGACGGGCGCCGTTTTTTCGGATGGCGTTGATAATCCGCATCATGTTCTGCATGACTTCGTTTGATTTTTCAGTCATTTTGTCGACTTCCTTAAAATTTATTTAGGTACCTAACAAGATCCTAAGTATACGCACCTGACATCAGAATGCAAGGATTTTGTTAGGTGCCTAAATAAACGGGCTGGGAGATAAGACGTTCAGACCATCCTCCCTATTTAGTTGTGGTCTGTCTTATATCCCGTAATTCCTGGTCCGAAAGTATCCTGTTAAGGATGAAGGGCTTTCGGACTACGTTGCAAGAGTCGTTTTTTGAGCGAAGTGCCGAATGACCGAACCCCAGCAGCATTAGGTCGGTGGCTTTTGTTAGATTAAATTAAAATGCCGTTGCAGTGATCGACCTCGTGCTGGATAATCTGGGCCGCAAAGTCATCAAAGGCTTGTTCTTGGGGCTGGAACTGCCGATCTAGGTACTGAACGGTAACGTGGTGATATCGGGTGGTTGGCCGTTCACCGCTGAGGGATAAGCATCCTTCGCTGGTTAGGTAAGGATCCGACCGTTTGACCACCTTGGGATTGACCATGGGAACGGCAAACGGGCCAATCTGTACCACGATAATTTGTTTGTTCACCCCAATCATGTTCGCGGCCATTCCCACGCAGGTTGCGCTGTTGGCCTGTAAGGTGTCCAGTAAGTCTGATATAACGGCTTTGTCGCTTGGCGTGGCGGGTGATGCGGGGATGGATAACGTTTTGAGATCGTGATTAATCGGTTTTATCATGGCGTAAGAACCTCGTTTTTTTAATGTTCCCTTATTGTAGCTAAACGGAGCCTAAAAGAAAATCCCCGATCTTTACTCCTGATTTTATTATTAATGATTATTAATAATAAAATCAACGTTTTTTCACGGGCCGGTGAATCAGTTCCTCACCGAGGGGCCAAAGCCGGGCAGACAGCTGTGACTCGACGGCCCAGGGACGAACCCCGTAGATGGACTTGCTATCAGCGGGAACAACGGTACCAACGTTACAGTCCTCAATAAAGACCCCGCCGATTGTGCTGAGCAGGGGAGAAGTTGCCGCCCAAAGTGTGCTGGCAGCGCCCTGCTGAACCGTCTTAAAGTAGTCGAACTCAGTTTGATGGTGCCGGTGGGCTGACCAATGGTTGCGCAGGTTGATCAATCGGGTTGCTTGGAGGTTATTCATGATGAAGGCACTGACGTTAGACACCGTTTTACTGTGGGTAACAAACCGACCTAGTCCGGTCCCTGGCACTAAACCAGGATGGACCGCGTAGGCGCGCACGCCTTGGTTTTGATACCGGCGATCGAGTTCGACCGCTAAAAGAATATCCGCCGTTTTGGATTGGGCATAGGCAACGTGGTCGTCGTAGGGCCGCTGGTTGAAATTAGGGTCGTCAAAATCAACGCCGTTCCAAGCGGCCGCCCGTGAAGTCAAGATGACGATCCGGCCGTTTGCTGCAGCTAACGCAGGCATTAGGGCGGTTGCTAACTGAAAGTGGCCGAGGTAATTAGTGGATAGGTGGCCTTCGTTTCCCCGACTATCCCGCATGAGGGGTGCAAACATAATCCCGGCGTCTTCAATCAATAGGTCTACCGAAGAATGCCTCTGTAAATATTGGTTCGCAAAGTTAGCGATGGAACTCGGGGACATTAAATCCACCTGAGCAAAGCTTAGCCGGGGATCGGGTTTCAGGGCCCGTTGAGCCTTAGTAACGGAATGGGCGAGAACCGTAACGGCCGCCCCGGCTGATAACAAAGCCTTTGTGGTTACTAACCCCAGCCCACTGTATCCGCCGGTAATCACCACGGACTTACCGGCTAAGTCAATTCCCGCCATGACCTGCTTGGCGGTTGACGTTTGGTTAAAGGGACTTTGAATGGGATGCTGCTGTGGATTAATTGACATGGTGACTCCTCCTCAATTTTGATTAGGTTCAGTTTAAACCCTATAGTTAACCATAGGGCAAGAAAAAAGGTAACTTTATGGGGTCAATTTTACATCATTTTCAATTTATGTTAGGCTTTGATATACGGTTGAAAAAAGAACTTATCGCTTAGATAGGTTCTTTTTTTGCATATTAGGGTCCGATTCGGACAAATTTAAGAAACCAAAGGAGGGTGTTGCTTGACTACCAAAGTAGAAGTCAAAAATTTGACTAAAATTTTTGGAAAACGGGTCAACAAAGCAAAGGAGCTCCTCATGGCAGGAGCCAGCAAAGCGGATATTTTAAAGGAAACCGGCGCCACAGTGGGTGTTGACCGGGCTAACTTCACGGTTGATGAAGGTGAGATTTTCGTCATCATGGGGTTGTCCGGAAGCGGAAAATCCACGACGATTCGAATGCTGAACCGGTTAATTGAACCGACAAACGGTCAGGTGATTTTGGATGGTCAAGACGTCATGGCCATGTCAAAGGATGAGCTGCGTGAAATACGGCGGCATAAGATGAGTATGGTTTTCCAAAATTTTGCCCTATTACCTAATCGAACGGTCCTGGAAAACGCGGAATACGGTTTGGAAATCCAGGGAGTTGATAAGGCCACCCGGGAAAAACAGGCCAATGACGCACTCGAAATGGTGGGGTTAACGGGTTATAACGATCAGTACCCAACCCAGCTTTCTGGGGGTATGCAGCAGCGGGTTGGGCTCGCCCGGGCGTTAGCCAACGACCCAGAAATTCTGCTCATGGATGAAGCATTTTCGGCCCTTGATCCATTGAACCGGAAGGAAATGCAGAATGAACTGCTGGATTTACAGGAAAACATGCAAAAAACGATTATTTTTATTTCCCACGACTTAAACGAGGCCCTGCGAATTGGGGACCACATTATGATCATGCGGGACGGTGAAATCGTTCAAATCGGCTCTCCGGAAGAAATCTTAACGCACCCCGCTAACGATTATGTGGAACGGTTTATTGAGGACGTGGACCGAAGCAAGGTCTTAACCGCCAGTCGGGTAATGATCCGGCCCGTAACGGTTAACATTGACAAGGACGGGCCCCGGATTACGCTTCGGCGGATGCGGGAAAATGAAATTTCCAGTCTGTACGTCATTGATAATCAGCACCACATGGTCGGGTTAGTAGATGCCCGCGACGTCATTCAGCTCATCAAGGATAATAACCGGGATCTGTCCAGCATCATTAATCATGATGTGCCAACGGTCGAAATGGACACGCCCCTAAAGAGTATGATGGATGAAGCGTCGCATTCTCCGCTGCCCATTGCCGTGTTGGACGATCGAAACCGACTTCAAGGCATTATTATTCGGGGAGCCGTACTGGATGCGTTAAACGGGAATGGAGGTGACAGCCATGACTAGTCTGCCAAAGCTGCCGTTAGCGAAGTGGGTCAACGAGTTTGTTAGCTGGTTGACGCAGTTTGAGGGCTTTTTTCAAGCCATAACGAACTTTTTAAACGCCATCATTAACTCGTTTCAATGGCTATTTGATTTACTGCCCCAATGGTTATTTGTTGCCATTATTATGGGCCTCACCCTTTATTTAAACCGGAAAAAACAGAAATGGAGTTTGCTCCTGCTGGAATTCTTTGGCTTTTGGTACATTTCTAACCAGGGCTACTGGCGGGATATGACCCAAACGCTGACGCTGGTCTTAACATCCAGCTTGATTGCCATAGTAATTGGAATTCCACTGGGGATCTGGATGGCGAAGAGCGATAAGGTACGCACCGTTGTGAACCCGATCTTGGACTTCATGCAGACGATGCCCGCCTTTGTTTACCTGATTCCAGCCGTCGCATTCTTTGGGATTGGGATGGCTCCGGGGGTCGTCGCCTCCGTGATTTTTGCGATGCCGCCAACCGTCCGGATGACGAACTTAGGGATTCGTCAGGTCCCTTATGATCTGATCGAAGCCGCTAATTCCTTTGGCTCCACCAGTTGGCAAAAACTGACGCAGGTTCAGCTTCCGATCGCCAAGTCAACCATTATGGCGGGGGTGAACCAAAGCATGATGCTGTCGCTCTCCATGGTCGTGATTGCTTCCATGATTGGGGCAATGGGACTCGGAACCAAGGTTTACTTTGCCGTGGGTCGGAATGACGCCGGAAGCGGGTTTACCGCTGGGTTTGCCATTGTGATTTTAGCGATCATCTTGGATCGGGTGACCCAGGCGTTTAACCAGTCAAAGAACAAGTAGGGGGGATGACGATGAAAAAGAAGCTGCGTTTTCTTCTCCCGGTGGCGCTCCTGCTGGGCCTACTACTGAGTGGCTGTAGTACGAAGGCTCCCGAGTACAACGCTAAGAAACCGTTGGGGCCGCAAATTAACTATACGATTACGGGGATTGATGCTGGAGCCGGAATTATGGCGACCACCCAAAAAGCGTTAACAGAGTACGGCTTGACCAAGGATAATTGGCAGTTGCAAACGAGTTCGACGGCCGCCATGACCAGCACCCTCGACAAGGCCATCCGTCACCATGAACCAATCGTCATCACGGGTTGGCAGCCGCACTGGATGTTTACCAAGTACCCGATTAAGTTCTTGAAGGATCCTAAACACGTTTACGGGAAATCGGAAAACATTCATACCATTGTTCGGAAGGGGTTAAAGCAGGATAAGCCTGAGGCCTATGAAATGCTAGACCGGTTTCACTGGACTCCCACTGAAATGTCTCAGGTGATGATTCAGGTTAATAACGGTAAGGATCCTGAGCGGGCGGCTAAGGAATGGATTCAGGCCCACCCGGACCAGGTGAAGTCGTGGACGAAGGGGATTAAGAAGGTCTCGGGGCATCCCACGCTTAAGATGACCTATGTGGCTTGGGATTCAGAGATTGCCTCGACCAATGTCGTTGCAGAAGTTCTCCGGGGCTTAGGCTATAAGGTGACGATTCAAGCCATGGAAATGCAACCCATGTGGGCTTCGATTGCGACCAACGTTGCCGACGCTCAGGTTGCGGCTTGGCTTCCTACAACGTCAGCGAAATACTACCACGATTATCAGGGTAAGTTCGTTGACCTTGGCACAAATTTAAAGGGTGCCCGTGTGGGATTAGCGGTGCCAAAGTATATGACCAATATTAATTCAATTGAAGATTTGAAGAATAATGAGTAAATAAAGGCTGAACGATAAGATGTTTAGACCTGACAAATAAGCAGCGTGGCTGAATTCGATTCGTTGTAATCGGAATTGGCTACGCTGCTTATTTTGTTGTGGGTTCATAAAAATAATTTTAATTAATAAACGACTGACGGTGCATCCTTAGTTTCGGGATCTGCGATGCCAATGACGTCATCAGCACCGAGGGCTGGGTCAGCGATAATCTTTAGGGCGGCGTCGGCCATACTCTGACGGGAACCAGAACCGCCCGCAAATTTTTCGCCCCGTTTAGTCACTTGGTATTGGATTTGATCCCGATCGTTTAACCAGGCAAACCGCATAATGGTGTAAGTTAAGCCGGAATTTTCAATGAGTTCGGCAGCTTGACGCATGGGTTTTAGAGCCCCGCTCAACGTCGTTTGGTTCCAAGAGTGGAACTGAGGGTTGGGTTCTTCGCCGTAGATTCCAATTGAGCTAGCCGCTAAGAGCCGGTCAACCTTGGCCTGCTGCATCCCCGTAATGACGTTCTTAGTTAGGGTGTTTTTAGGATCGGTATCTACCGTTGCTAATAGAACCATCTGTTGATTTGCCATGGCTGATTGAACGACGGCCGCATCCTTTAAATCCCCTTCGATTAAAGTAACCCGAGGATTATTGTCTAGCTGGCTCAGCCGTGAGCGGTCACGAAGAAACAGCGTCAAATTAACGTCCTTAAATTGATCTTCCGTTAGAATTCGATGTTCGATAATCTGAGCAATTTGCCCGTTGGCACCCAAAATAAGTAGATTCATACTAAATCCCTCCAAGTCGTTTGCGAACTTTATCATCTGTAACTAGGGTCATCATAGAGCTTTAAACCCTAAAAAGCTAGCACTGTTACTTAGAGGATGTGTCAGTTAGGTAAATCCTCAAGATCTCCCCACCCCCGCTTTTTCCGTCTAACAAATTAAAGCGGATAATTACGATGCTGAGGAATCGGACTGCCCAATCTTTATGGTCCATTTAAAAAAATAAATTTAATAAGACCCTAGATGTCCACTCACGATCCAAGCAATCAGTTCTGCTCACCAGCTATTGCGGTGGATGCCAAACCTGAACGAAGAGTATTACTTAAGCTAGCGTTTGCAACCGCAATGAGCACTAAAGGAATTTTAACTAGGTTTAAAACAGTGCCCATTTATCAACCTACTGTCTTGTTAAGGGGAATGAACGTTTTAATTGGGTTATTAAGCCTTACCCATTGATTTCTTCTCAATGAGATCGTTTAATGAGATGCAATAATAAAAAGAATCCCTCTCAAGATAGGTTAGCTTGAAGAGGATTATTTTGCATATAATTTGTGTCAGTTATTTATCAGTTGGTGCCAGTTGTTTGCGGTACTCGCTGAGACTCATTCCTGTCCAAATCGTAAAGGCACGTAAAAAAGAATTTACTTCTAAGTAACCTAATAAATAGGCAATTTCATCTGAAGCTAGGGTTGTATTTTTCAAATAATTCTTCGCTAACATTTCGCGAACACTGTTAATTTGTTTTTGAAAACTAGTCTTCTCTGCTTTTAGTTTACGTTGTAAAGTTCGTTTACTAATATTTAATTTGATAGCTACGTCATCAATCGTACATTCCCCAGTTGGTAATAAATCAACTAACGCACTTCGAACTTGCGCGCCGAAAGATTCATCTACTTCTAATTCAGACAAACGGCGCTTTAATTCTGGCGTTAGGTAATCTCTTAAGGCTTCATTATTAGTTAAAAAAGGCAGTTCCAAATCAACAGTTTTAAATGTAATCCTGTTGGTGGTTCCTACAGTTGGTTCAATGCCTAAGTCAGAGATTAAACTTGGTTCCAATATTTTAAACGTTGACGTTATTTTGAGCGGTTTAATTTTAGTTTCGGTTCCCTGAGATAGTAAATTAACTAAAAATAATAATTCACTAGTAACATAGAATTTAGATTCAATTGGTAAATCATTCAATGATTGCAAAGTTACTGTAACAGTCTCTTGGTCTGCCTTGATTTGATAGACAATGGGGCCGATCAATTGCTTATACTGGCCTAAACGTTTGATGAATTTAAGGCCATTTTCACTACAATATGCTGCTAAAATAGGAGCCGCAAAGGTTTCAATCCCACTATACGTTGCTAATTGAAGCAAGGCTTGTTGATCTGGAGCCTGCGCTTCAATGGCATTCATCAGTGAATAATATTCTGGTTCAGTTAACCTGATTGTATGTTGGGTAAATAGGTTTTCAGGTAACTTTGCTCGTTTTAACACCTTATCCACGGCAAAATGGTTATGTTGCAGCAATTGAGCATACTGCCCATCGACAATAAATTTTTTCATATTCCTATCCTTTAATTTGAATTAGATTGCTGACTAGCCACAAATCCCATGATAGCTTTTTTCGGCATCAGTGGCATTAAGCCAACAAATGGACGTTGAATTGATGATAAACCCGCAAAAACATTTAATTTACCAGCTTGCATCGCCTTATATCCTTCTAAAGCTACGTCGGCTGCCTCGGCACCATGGGCAAACATCTTGGTCTGAGTTAAGCCACCGGCTTTTGCAAAACCTGTCTCAATCGCTCCTGGCATTAAAGTTGTAACTGTTACGCCAGTATCTTTAACCTCATAGGCAATGGCATTGCTTAAAGAGGTTAAATAAGCCTTAGTTGCATAGTATTCCGCTTGCAACGGCCCGGGAATTAAAGCTGCCGATGAAGAAACGTTTAGTACCTTACCAGACCCACGTTTAACAAATTCTGGAATAAATAATTTCATTAATTTAGTTGGTACCAACATGTTAACTCGCATCATCGAAATATCTTGATCCATCGTCCGTTCAATAAATGAGCCTTGGCCACCTAAGCCGGCATTGTTAACCAAGTAATCAATTTGAAGTTGATCTTTTTTTACTTGTTCATAAATCTGTTCGGCAGCTGTTTCATCAGAGAAATCAACAGCAATTGTATACACCCGAACGCCATAATCATTTTCTGTATCTTTTTTTAAAGTAGTTAGCTTTTGTGGATTGCGGCCAACTACCACTAAATCATTACCTTTTGCAGCAAATAATTTTACAAATTCGCTTCCTAATCCGCCTGTTGCACCTGTAATTAATCCGGTCTTTGTCATTTTAAAATTCTCCTCGACCATTTATTTTAAATGTTTATTTCCTTAACTGATGAACTAAGTATACCAAGTCCTCTCGTGGCTTCGAACACCAAACAGTGCCAAATAAACATCAAATCACGACACTTTAACTTGTGATTGAATTTTTCTGGTAGAAAAAAGCCTGTCAATGCTCAAGATCAAGCATTAACAGACTTTTGCGCTAGTGTATGAAGAGGTTAATCCTTAAACGAATAACGTGTTCCATTCCGCAAATTCTCAGAATTTCCCGCGGAAGTCTACACTTCCTAATCCGTTAAATTATACGCCAGCTTCATTTTTGGACGACCGAGCATGAGCATTTTGCCTAAGAGTTCGTTGGCATTTTTCATGTAGAGGTCGGCCATGTTTTGGTTGACTTGGGTTAGGTAGGCGGTGACATCCTTTTGGTTGACGGCTTCCTTATCGGCCTTAATTCGCATGTTATTGCAGCTGGCGATGGTGGACTGTTCAAAGTCGCTTTCGGAATCGTCGTAAAGGTCGTAATCGGTGTCGCCTAAGACGCCCATGATGTTGTTTAACCAGTAAGCCTTAGTTGGATCTTGGTCGCCGGTTGTGCCCTTGAAACTTTCTGGCGTGTCGTTAACGTTGGCATAGAAAGGAACGAAGGCGTTAAACGTATTTGGTCCAAACCCTAACCAGTGGATACCGGCAATTGCGGCTGGGACATCGTTTCGAATTTGTAAGATGTGGCATTCTTCGTTCCGGTTGATACCGATTGGCCGGAATAGTTTCTTTTCGGCTGGAGTTCCTAAGGCACCGTACACATCATAGGGCGTATTTTGGTAGTGGGAACTTAGGACCCATTTAATGTCGTCAGGACTAATCTTTTTGTCCGTGTAGCAAATGAACGGTAAGTCTTGGTCCAACGGATCCTGAACAATTTCAGGATTGAAGTACATTTGGCCGTACCAGGTCCGTGGGTTATTGTACCGGGTGTCCTTGATGGTATGACTGCCAAAAATGTGGCGTAAGTTGACGCCTTCGGAATCTGGGTTTAAGTGGTAAGTTTCAATAAGTTCAGGCAGATCCGCGGCGTACATAGTGTCGTCGGAATCAAAATCAAAGTCGGTAATGTTGAACCGGTTTGGGGCAACAACGTAAGCGTCGTCTGGAATTCGAATGGCCGCCCAGTGGTGTCCACCGATAGTTTCGAAGTACCAAACTTCGTCCTTATCTGAGAAGGCGACGCCGTTGGTTTCGTATGTCCCGTACTTTTCGTGCAGGGCGCCCAAACGTTTGACACCTTCACGGGCGGAGTGGATGTAAGGCAGGGTGATGTACGTTAAATCCTCTTCACCAATACCATCATCAACTAATGGGTCAACCCCTAGAATTCGTTCGTTAGTGGTAATCGTTTCGGTTGCGGTCATTGCCACGTTCTCACTGTTAATCCCTGCGGCGGCCCAGATACCGTTTTTACCGGTAGCATCGGGGGCACTCGAGTAGCGGAGCGGGTTATCCGGCAAGTCGATTTCAAACTTGCTTAAAACCGATTGATAGTGGCGTTCTTGGTCTTCGGGTTGTACGAGTACAAATTTCTGTGGGTTTAAAGGTCCCTCACCGTCTTCGTTTCTTGCAATCATGGTGGAGCCATCAATGGAAGCATTCTTGCCGACTAAGATGGTCGTACAAGAACCTTTAACACGTTTTGTCATTTGTCGTCATCCTTTCCTACGATTGCTTTCATTGTAGGCTATTCAACGGGAAAAAGCGACTATTCTCGGAAAACAGCTTTTAGTGCCGCTAGTTTGCTATACTAGTAGGGGATGAGGAGGATGAGGTCATGTTTATGGCAATTTGGTGGTTATTTTGTGGCGGAATCGTCGCCATTATGTTGAGCGGTTGGAACGATTAAAACATAAAAAAATTGGGTATTCAAAAGTTCCCCGAATCCTGACGGTCTTGTCTGACGTCTGGATTCGGGGAACTTTTGTGTTTTATTTAATTATTCAACTTTAAATATTGGTTGAAGAAATCGAAGGTGGGCTGCATGGCGTCGTTTAAGTAGGCTTCACCGTGCCGGGATCCGGCGTAGAAAATTGTTTCACATGGAACATTATGAGCGAGGAGTTGGGTCTGTAACTTTTGAACTCCGGAAACGGGAGCCAATTCATCAAGCGAGTTACACATTAAAACGGGTGCGGTACTCTCTGTAACCCGGTGCAATAACGAAGCATCGTGCAACAAATTCAAATCACCCTTGACGTAGTTTAAGACGAACCACTTATAGTAGGCATCATCATCGCCGCCCTGGTCAATTTGATCCGGGTTAGTGTTTGGGGCCGGTGCTGAATTTGGACTGGGTTTTACCGTTGGATGGGAATCGACCCATTCATCCAAGTCAATAATTCCCGACCAGGATGCAACGGGAATGTGTTCGGAAATGGCCATTTCAACCGATAAGTTACCGCCGGAGGACATGCCCATCGCCCCAATTTTACTGCGGTCAAAGGCATAATCTGAGGCCTTTAGCCATTGATAAGCGGTCTCAATATCCTCGACGGCCGCTGGGTAAGGGTTATCCGGTGCTAACCGGTAGTTTGGCACAATGACTAAGTAACCTTGGCCAACTAAATGGGAAGCGAGATTTCCTTCAGAAGATTTATCGCCTTTAAACCACCCGCCCCCATGAATATCAATTATTGCGGCACCGTTAGCCTTAATACTTGATGGGTTGGGTTGATAAACATCTAACTTTAATTGATGAATTTCATCAAATAGAACGTCCTTTGTTTCGATCATATCTACCATTTACATTGACCTCCAATTCATTAAACTATGCCGATCAGGTTAACACGGTTCTAACTTATTGTCAGAAAAAAGGCTTAAAAAAACACCTCGCTCGATTCATGAAGCAAACCGATGGGGTGATGATGGATTAGCCAAATATAGGTTTTAACAGCCAAGTAAGTGGCATGACGATAATTAAGATGGGAACCATATCAGCAATCGGAAATGTTTTAATGTTGCTGAGCCGCATTCCCGTGGCCAACATTAAAATTCCGCCCGCTGCGGAGAGGTTACCGATCATATCGGGGGTCATGAGGGGCATGATGAGGACCGCCGAGTAAAAGAGCCCGAACAAGACAATGGCCTGGGGAATCACCGCTACGGCAACTAACATTCCAAGCAGCGTTGCAAAAATCATGCCGCTAACAAAATCGAGGATTCCCTTACTGATCAGCATATCGGCATTATGGGTCATGCCTTCGTTTAAGGCACCAAAAATGCCCATCCCGCTAACACTGAAGAGCACGAGTAAAGCAATTAACTGCTCCAACCGGTTGTTATTAACAATTTCATCCCGGTTTTTTTCCAGGGCCTTCGCTTCAAAACTTTGATCGGCCTTTTTGCCACCCCGAAGAAGCCAGAACAGGCCCTTTTTAATGTTGTCTTCTAAGTGGCAGCTAATTCCAATGGCACTCCCAATAACGGTTGAGAGCACTACGATTGGGGTTTGTTTCATTTTAAATAACATGACAATTCCTAACGCCATCGAGATTAGCCCTAAGATCAGCGGCATCTCTTCCTTAATGTCATGGGGCACCCGATCCCTGAGAAGGGTACCGACGACAACTCCTAAAAACGTTAAGGCACAGTCAACAAATGGTCCGACTGGCAATTGATCAACTCCTCGTTCATAATTCACGCTATATTCACTATAGCACAAGTTTTCAGACGGTTTTCAAAAAGGTGGATAATCATTTGTCGGAATTGGTCTAATCATGGCCGGTTGCGCGGCCCAGCTGAAACGGCTAAGATGACAGTAATTAGAATTTCAAGGAGGACACTATGGATTTTCGAACGTTAGGTAAAACGGGTTTTAAGGTTAGTGAAGTATCATTAGGAACTTGGCAATTGGGCTCGAAGTGGGGCGATCCCTTCGATCCACGGGATGCGGCGGACACCTTGGCGGCCGCTTATGAGTCTGGCGTGAACTACTTTGATACGGCGGACATTTATCAGGATGGTCACAGTGAACATGCCGTGGGTGAATTCATTAAGCAGCATCCTGACGTGCACTACTCCACCAAAATGGGCCGCAAGCTTGAACCTCACACGGCAGCCAACTACTCAAAGGCCAACTTAACGGACTTTGTGGACAGTTCGTTAAGCAACATGGGCGTTGAGTCCTTAGACTTGGTACTGCTGCATTGCCCACCTACCAGTGTGTACTACGATCCTGAGGTGTTCTTTACCCTGGATGAAATGAAGCGGGCCGGGAAGATTCAAAACTACGGGGTTAGCGTGGAACGGGTTGAGGAAGCGATGAAGGCCCTCCAATTTGATATTTCGGCGGTTGAAATTATCTTTAATATGTTCCGGTTACGGCCAGAAGAACAGTTTTTTGCTGAGGCTCAGGCAGCTAACGTGGGCATTTTGGCTCGCGTCCCACTTGCTAGCGGACTATTAAGCGGCAAGTATACCGCTACGACCCAGTTTGGGAAGGGTGATCACCGCTCGTTCAACCGGAACGGGGAAGCCTTTGATAAGGGAGAAACTTTCTCGGGGGTTAACTATGAAACGGGAATTACTGCTGTTTCGGAATTAAAACGGCGGCTTGGCACGGAGGATTTAGCGGGGATGGCCTTACGCTACATTCTCATGTACGATGCCGTTTCCGCCGTGATCCCAGGTGCTAGCAAGCCTGAACAGATCACTGCCAATGCGGCCGCAGCGGAATTGCCAGCCTTTTCCAAGGAACAAATGGCCATTGTTCGGGACGTCTACGATCAATACATCAAGGATCCGGTCGATTACTTATGGTAACCGCCCGGCAGGAACCTCGAATTCAAATGGACCAATTACGATCGGTACCGTTTACGGCTATTTTAGAGGACGAAGACCACCTGTTAAAACGGACGTTGATTCATGATGAGACGGTAACGGGAGTCGATTTAGACCATCCCTTCGTGGAGCAATCTCAGTTCACCAACACGGTATTTGCAGGCGTGACATGGGATCGCATCGAACTCACGGATGTGGTCTTTGATCAGTGTGATTTATCCAATTGTCGGTTTGAGGGAGCATCGTTACTCCGGGTGAAATTTATCAACTGCAAACTTGTGGGAACCAATTTTCATGAATCGTATGTTAACCAGGTAACGTTTCAGGGGTGCAAAATGGATTTTGCTGATTTTAGTGACGGCCGATTGACCCAACTCGTTTTGACCGGATGTCAGATAGTAAGCGCTGATTTTGGCTACGCTAAAGTAGACCGGTTAACCTTTGATGACTGTCAATTAACGGATACGAGCTTCGAGGAAGCCACTCTCAAACGCCTGAATTTAAGTTCTAGCCAGTTTGATAACCTGCAAATTCAACCCAATCAACTCAGCGGCTGTACCCTTAATGAATCGCAAGCGGTGCTGTTTGCTCAGCTGTTTTGGCGGGTAAAAATAAGGTGAGATGTGCCTCGAAGATGGTCAGCAACCCCACTCAGTCAAATTAGTTATCCATAAAAAGGTCCGGGACATAAGTCCGCTTCGCTCAGAAAACACAAATCTGCAACTTGGCACGAAGCCCCCCACCAAAGTATGGATGCCTTCGTGCCAGTAGTTACGTGACATTAGTCAATCCCAATCAAAATAAGGATCAGCCCAAAACACGAACAAAGGACGTTCGCATTACGGGATGATCCTTATTTTGCTAGGCTTAAACGACTAATGTTACAGCCTCTGTCTAACTTGGTTTACAGTTTAGCGGAATTCAGGTCCGTTTCAGTCAGGGAACCGGCAGATGTTGATGGGGATTCCTGCTGGCTTAATCGAGCGTTTAACTGTTGAACGATTTGCTTGTGGGCACTCTCTGAAATCTTAACCTTCCAAAGAAAGAGGAGGGCGGCAACGACGAGTAATGCCATGGGGATGTAGAACATAAACGTGTTGAACTGGGTGACCCCGGCGCGGGTGATATCGCTGGGGGTTGCAGAACCGGTCATCCCGGCAGCTACAGCAACGACGCCCACGACGGCGTTTGAGGCCGCCCCTGCCAGTTTATCCAGCAACGGCCGAACGGAGAGGGTTACGGATTCGTTTCTGACCCCGCTCTTTAGCTGGCCGTATTCGACGCAGTCAGTGATAGCCATGAGGGTGGCTAAGAAGATGAGGGGATAGGGGGCAAATAGAAGGCCGATCCCTGCCAGTGCCCAGACCAAGTTTGTTCCGGCTGCCAGAAAGAGGCTGTACCCGCCTAACATCACAACGATCCCACCAACGTAGATGGCTTTTCTGTGGAACTTCATTTCTAGTGCGGGAAAGACGGCAACGGATATGACCCCGATAATACAAGTAATGACCCCGACCCAGGTGAAGGCACCAACGTTACCCACCCGGTACCGGAAGTAGTACATCATCAGGGAATTGGTGACGACGTAGCTAAAGGCAAAGAGAATGTAGGAAAGGGCAATCCAAAGTAACTGGTCGTTTGAAGCAATGACCTTAAAGACGTCAATTAACCGGGTGTGAACGGTGTTTTTCCGAATGATGTTATGCGATTCGTTGGTGTTGAGGCAGGTTAAGATGGCACCCCCGGTACAAAGCAGACCGACAACAACGGCGTACCCCATCCAACCAGGTTGGGTCTCCTGACCAGGTTTACCGCCAAACAGTCGGGAACAAAGTAGGATGGCGGGGGTGATAATAATAATGACCCCTTGGGCTCCTAAGGTTGAGCCAAATCGGCCGGCCGTGGCGTACGTTGTACGTTCCTTAGGATCTAAACTAAGGGCGGGTAACATGGACCAAAATGAAATATCACTGAACGAGTAGAAAATGTCCAGGATTAAGAATGTGATTCCGAAGAGAATTAAGTAGAGGAGCGGATTCGAATAGGTGAGACCGCCAAAATCGGAAAAGATGGTGACTAACCCGAGGGAAGCAATGATGGATCCGGATAAAATCCACGGTTTAAACTTACCAAATCGGGTTTGCGTATTATCAACCACCCCACCAATGACGGGATCAAACATAATTTCGCCCACCCGAATCACGACCATTAACGTGGTCACAATTCCGATCATCTTCGTGTTCCAGGCCTTATCGCTGGATACGAATAGCTCGCTGGTCACAAAAATCATAAAGTACATACTTAGCGTCTGGTAAAAGGCATCGTGGCCGAACGCTCCCAAGGCGTAAGAGAGATATCGTTTCATATTGTCATGTCCCTTCCTGATTCCATATTAATTAAAATAACGATTTGTAAATCGACTTTATTTAATACGGCAATTATAAATGTAACCGATTTCAAATTTCAACCCTAACACCACTAAATATTAATTTCACAATTATAATATCGCTTATATTCAAACTTTTAATGATCAAATCGGGCATTAATTTTAAACTTTGGTTATGAGATCACAAAAAAAGAAACCACCGGGAATTTCACCTAAATGGTTTCTTTTTCGGCTAGATTTGAGTTAAGTAGTCCTGAATGGCTGGAATCGCCGCCCCAATCGCAACGGCGTGGTGGGTAACCCGGCCTAACCGGATATCGGCACCGTCTTCCGGAAAGACAGCGAGCTGGCTGAACCGGTTGGCGAGTTCTTCAATCATTGCGGGGGTGAGAAACGACGCAATTTCACCCGCAACGATGATGGATAGGTCGACAAACATGTGTAGGTTATAGACGGCTTCAGCCAGGTCGTTTAAGTAGCGGTCAAAGCGATCGGCAATGGCAGGGTTGGCCGCCTTTAACCCGGCAAAGAAGCTGGTGGTTGTTTCACCGGGTTCCAGTAGAGAACTTAAGGAACTGTACGTCTCGATGCATCCGCGCCGGCCGCAGTAGCATTGCCGGCCGTTAACGGGATCTAAGGAAATGTGTTCCATTGTGCCGTCCCTACCGTGGGGACTTTTGAAGAGGTGCCCGTTAATGATAATGGCGGTTCCCAAATGTTCCCCGATGGAAAGGTAGATCCCATCCTTTGGGACGGCCGTATTTTCGGCGGCCGCCACACAGTCGGCGTCGTGATAGAACGTAACGGGAAACGGTAAAAACTGGGCGAAGTCCTGGGTGGTCATTCCGGTACAGTCTAAAATTTTACCGTAGAGGATGGTGGTCCCATCGTTTGAAATCAGGCCTTGGACCCCAATGCTCACGCCGATCACTTGGTTTAGACTGAGCCCCCTTCCTTTAAGCAGGTTGAGTAATTTCGTGCTTAAGGTCTGGCAGTATGAACTCGTTTTCTCAAACGTCAGGGGAACGGTGTGGGTGATTAAGACGTCGTGGTGGAGGTTAAGGATCGCGAAGGTGGCTTCGTGGTGAAAAATTTCGACCCCGACACTTAGCTTAACGTTGGCATCAATAGAATAAGCGGTGGCCCGGCGACCAATGTGGGATTTTAACTGGCCGTTTTTCATAATTAACTGTTGGTTGAGCAGCTTGTTTAAGTTGGATGTGACGGTAGGCAGGCTAAGGCCTAATTCATCGGCAATATCCTGTTTGGACAAGCGGTCGTGTAGGTACATGAAATGATAAATATCCGAATAGTTCGATTGTTGGATCGACTGCATATTGCTGACGCCCATGGTGATGAAGCCTCCTTAACTTGAAAAGATCATAAATTTAGTTTAGCACAATCTGGGTAAATAGAAAGATTGGCGACAAACGATGAAATCGATTACAAAAAATGATTGACAAGTCAAAATGTCGGCGGTATGCTGATGTCGAATTAAATAAAGTCGTTTTATAAAACTAATTAAAATAAAATGGCGGATTAGAAATTGGAGGAACACACAATGAGTACAATTTTAGAACGAATGAGTCTCAAGGGTAAGAAAGCGTACGTGACTGGGGGTGCCCAAGGGTTAGGTAAGGCGATGGCTCTAGGATTGGCCGAAGCGGGGGCTGACGTTGCCATTGTTGATATTAACGGGGATAAGGCCGCTGAAGCCGCTCAGGAAATTGCGGCTGCCACCGGACAAAAAACGATCTCGGTAAAAACGGACGTCACGAACCAGGACGAAGTTGAGGCCATGGTAAAGACCGTCGTTAAGGAATTAGGAGGTTTGGATGCAGCCTTCAACAACGCTGGAATGTGTTTAAACGTACCCGCAGCTGAAATGACGTACGACCAGTGGCTAAAGGTGGTCAACCTCAACTTGAATTCCGTCTTCTTATGTTCAACCGCTGCCGGGCGCTACATGATTGAACAGGGGAAGGGATCCATTATCAACACGGCCTCTATGTCAGCCCATATCGTTAACCGGCCGCAGCCGCAGTGTTCGTACAACGCAACGAAGGCTGGTGTTATCCAATTATCGAAGTCCTTAGCCATTGAATGGGCAAAGAAGGGAGTTCGGGTCAACACGATGAGCCCAGGTTACATGGGAACCGACTTAACCTTAAGCTCACCCGACTTGAAGCCGCTGATTAAGACTTGGAATGACTGGGCTCCGCTGGGTCGGTTAGGCAAGCCTGAGGAATTACAGGGAATGGCCGTTTACTTAGCTAGCGATGCCAGCAGCTTCTCAACCGGTGATGACTACCTGATTGATGGGGCCTTCACGGCTTGGTAGACTAATGGGGCAACCGAACGATAATAGTTGAAAAGAGGATGGGATGAGATGGATTACTTAATTGGGACGGACATCGGTACGTCGGGAACTAAAAGCATTTTGATGGATACCAATGGCAAACTGATTGCGCATGATTTAGAGGAATACGATGTTTTAACGCCCCGGCCGCTGTGGGCCGAACAATGGCCCGATGTCTGGTTAAACGGGGTCAAAGAGTCGATTCGGGCCGTGGTCAAACAGAGTGGGGTTAACCCCAAGGATATTAAGGGAATTGGCATTAGCGGCCTGTACGGTGGTTCTGGGGTACCAGTTGATAAGGACATGAACCCGGTTCGGCCCGACCTGATTTGGATGGATCGGCGGGCAGCCGAGGAAACGGATTGGGTGAAGAATAACGTGGACCTCGATCGGTTATCCGAAATTACGGGGAACGACGTGGTTGACCCCTACTACGGCTACACCAAGGTTCTCTGGATCAAGAATCATGAACCCGAAAATTGGAACCGGATTCAGATGTTCCTGCCGCCAAACAACTACGTCATTTATAAGTTGACGGGCGATATCTCCATCGACTACTCCGCTGCCGGTAACATCGGCGGATTCTACGACATCAATAACGGGACCTGGTCCAAAGAATTGATGGATGCCATGGGTGTTCCCGTTAGCAAGATGCCCGAAAAATTTGTGGATGCCACTGAAATTGCCGGGCGGTTAACGGCGGACGTCGCCGCTGACCTTGGCCTTGAGGTCGGGACACCAGTTATCGCTGGCGGAGTGGACGTTGGGGCCGCTAACGTTGGCATGGGAGTTTTTGAACCCGGCCGGTACGTGGCTGCGATCGGTTCCTCTATGAATGCAGCGTTAGTGAGCGACAAACCGATTAAGGGCAAGGGTCTCATTGTTTGGCCCTATCCGTATCAGTCACGAAACCTCGTGTATAATTTTAGCGGGTCAGCAACTGCTGGCGCAATTACGAAGTGGTTTAGAAATAACTTTGCCCAGGCCGAAATGGCCGTACAACGTGCGGGAGGCCAAAATGCCTACGTTGCTTTGGGTGAGGAAGCGAAGGATGTCCCTGCGGGGAGCCGGGGCTTAGTCGTTTTGCCCTACTTCATGGGAGAACGGGCGCCCGTCTGGAATTCGGATGCTAAGGGAATGGTCTTCGGACTGTCCCTCGTGCACACGAAAGCGGATGTCTACCACGCCTTTCAAGAAGCTGTCTGCTACGCTCTTCGGCACAGTATTGAAAGTACGGGTCAGGACCTTGGCGATTACATTGTGATTGCCGGGGGTGTCACTCAGTCGGCCGACTGGGTTCAAATGTTTGCGGACGTCACGGGTTATGCCGTTCGGACACCGATTGAGGATGCCGAAGCCAACTTAGGCGACGTCATGCTGGCCGGGCTAGCCACGGATACTTTGACGGTGGAGCAAGTTCAAAAGTGGCAGGTTCTCGGTGAGACCGTGCAGCCCCGAAGTAACCAACACGAAATTTATAACCAGTACTATCAGCTTTACCGGGACCTTTACAACGACTTAGGCGATGATATGCACAATTTATCATTGATTTCCGGAATTGAAGAGTCCTAAAATGAGGGGTAGGAATTGATTCTTGCTCGGATCTGATAAACGGGGTCCTGCGGATAAGGAAAGCGTTCCTTATCTGGCGGGACCCCGTTGTCTCTTGATTTGGGACAAATTACCAGTGGGGGAAATCAACATGTACAAAATGATCACCAGCGATCTAGATGAAACACTTTTGCGGGCGGACGGTAGTATTTCACAGGCCAACGTTGACGCCATTGAGGCGGCTGTAAGCCGGGGCGTGAAGTTCGTCCCCAATACCGGGCGGAGCTACTTAACGGTGCAGGCGCTGTTAAAACAGTTGGGTCTGTATCAGACCGCTGACGAATACGTTATTTCTTATAACGGTGGCGTGGTAGTGGAAAATGCGGGCAACCAAATTGTGATTAGCCATGCCATGCCATATGATGAGGCAAAGTTAGCGTTTGATACGCTTCGTCAGTTTGAAACGGCTGATGTTCACGTCTATACCACCGACCAACTCTACATTTACCGGGTTCGGGCTGATGATGAGGCCTACTTTAAAACGCGGAACGTGACCTACATTCCGATGGCTACCCCGGATTTTTCAATTTTTAAGGACCAAACGATCATGAAGGTGATTGCGATGAACCCCGATGAAACGGTGCGCCACCAAATGTTTGCGGCGATCGAAGAGGCATTTAACGGCGGAATTAACGTCACGTACTCCTCCGGCATTTACGTGGAAGTCAACCACGCCGGGGTCGACAAGGGCCAAGCCGTGATTGAACTGGGTGAGCGGCTGGGAATCACCCCCGATGAGATCGTGGCGTTCGGCGATAATTCAAATGATCTGGCCATGTTAACGCAGGTGGGGATGCCTGTCTCGGTGGCCAACGGAATTCCCGAGGTGCAGCAGGCCGCAAAGCTAGTGACTGATGCCGACTATGAAGACGGTGTCGCTGAGGGAATAAAAAAGTTGGGATTAATGTAAAAAGGTGGGGGCGGGGGCGTAAGACGTTCAGATCCCGCCAAGTAGGGGCGATGACCAGATTCGATCGAGTTTTTGATCGGATTGGGCATCGCCCCTATTTGTTTCCAGTCCCACTTTTTTTAGAAAAAATCGGCAGATTTTACTCAAAATCAAGTCATGTGATTTTTTTAACGATTTTGTATATGATATAAACTGTTTCTGATAACACTAAATTAAACTGAACATTATTTCAGTATCAAGGGTTTATTAATTTCACAAAAATTAAAGCTTTCTCGGATTTTTAGGGATTATGTTCAATGGGAAACAATATTTACATCTGCGAAAGGATGGCTTATACTCACAATGAAAGCGCTTTTAAATAAACGAGTTAGTCTCGCTAAAATATTTAGTAAAGCGTGGGAATTGATTAGTCACACCATCTGAAGAATTGAGGAGATGTCATCATGTCAGAAAAGATTGATTTTAACAGTTTATTATACTCACCTGATAAAGCCCCTCTGAACGTCCTAGACCCCGAGGGTAACGTGGTAAATCCAGATTTAATGCCGGATTTAGATAATGACCAGTTAGTTGAACTATTCAAACAGATGCTATGGGCCCGGATCTTAAACGACCGGTCGACTAAGTTGAATCGTCAAGGCCGGTTAGGATTTTTTGCCCCAACTGCGGGTGAGGAAGCGAGCCAAATTGGTTCCAACTTCGCGATGGAGAAGGATGACTTTCTGTTACCCGCTTACCGGGACGTACCTCAATTAATCTTACATGGCTTACCACTCTCCAAGGCCTTTTTGTGGTCGTTAGGTCACGTAGACGGGAACAAATACCCTGACGAATTTCAGGCGATGCCACCACAAATTATCATTGGCGCTCAGTACGTTCAAACGGCTGGGGTAGCCCTCGGTTTGAAGATTAAGGGCAGCAAGAACGTGGCTTACACCTATACCGGTGATGGGGGAACTTCGCAGGGTGACTTCTACGAAGGCATTAACTTTACCGGCGCATACAAAGCACCGGCCCTCTTCATGGTTCAAAACAATAAATATGCCATTTCCGTTCCCCGGAAGGTTCAAACAGCGGCTCCAACCTTAGCCCAAAAGGCAGTGGCTGCCGGTATTCCTGGAATTCAAGTTGATGGGATGGACGCCTTAGCCGTTTATTCTGCTGCTAAGCAGTCCCGGGACTGGATTACCGCTGGCAACGGACCGGTGCTCATTGAAACGTTGACTTACCGGTACGGTCCACATACGTTATCCGGGGATGACCCGAAACGTTACCGGACCAAGGATGAGGAAGAAGAATGGCACGCAAAGGATCCGTTAACCCGGATGCGGAACTTCTTAGAGAAGAAGAAACTCTGGGATGACGACCAAGAAAAGGCTTGGACAGATGACGTGAACCAACAAATCGATGCTGCCATTGAAGAAGCTGAAAAGGCCGAAGAACAAAAGGTTAGCGACTTCCTTAAAACAACCTATGTTGATGCACCACCTGCAATTCAAGAAGAAATCGATGAATACACGGCAAAGGAGAACGACTAATTATGGCTAAAATGACGATGATTAAGGCGATCAATGCCGCCTTAGATGAAGAAATTAAACGCGATGATAAAGTCCTCGTTTTTGGTGAAGACGTTGGTAAAAATGGTGGGGTGTTCCGGGCAACTGAAGACCTCCAAGCGAACAACGGTGAGGACCGGGTTTTTGATACTCCCCTTGCTGAATCTGGCATTATTGGGTTAGCAACCGGGCTAGCTTTGGAAGGTTTCCGGCCAGTTCCAGAATTGCAATTCTTCGGGTTCGTTTTTGAAGCCATGGATGAAATTGCCGGCCAAATTTCCCGTGAACCGTTCCGGATGGGCGGCACCCGTAAAATGCCAATTACCATTCGGGCTGCTTTTGGTGGCGGGGTTCATACGCCAGAACTCCACTCCGACAGTTTGGAAGGTTTAATTACCCAAACGCCGGGAATTCGGGTAGTGGTTCCTAGCAATCCTTACGACGCTAAGGGCCTCATGATTTCTGCCATTCGTTCGGACGATCCCGTACTGTTCCTGGAACACATGAAGTTGTACCGGTCCTTTAAGGAAGAGGTTCCGGATGAAGCCTACACCGTCCCGTTGGATAAGGCTGATGTTAAGCGGGATGGCCAAGACGTCACGATTATTACCTATGGTGCCATGGTTCGGGACAGTTTAGCCGCTGCCGATGAACTGGCTAAGGAAGGAATCGATACCGAAGTGGTTGATTTACGGACCATTTCGCCCCTCGATCACGAAACCATTTTAAACTCCGTAAAGAAGACCGGCCACGTTGTGCTCGTTCAAGAAGCCCAAAAGCAGGCGGGGGTTAGTGGTCAAGTGGCAGCCTTAATTGCTGAAGAGGGAATTCTTTCACTGGATGCCCCAATCGGCCGGGTTAGCGCACCGGATACACCGTACCCATTCTCAATGGCCGAAGACGCTTGGCTGCCTAACCAAACGGATATTATTAATAAAGTGAAGGAAATCGTCAATTTTTAGGATAGGAGTTTAACTGACATGAGTAAATATCAATTTAAATTACCAGCCCTAGGCGAAGGTATCACCGAAGGAACCGTTGGCGAATGGCACGTTAAACCCGGCGATACCGTTGAAGCTGATGGTGATCTGGTTCAAATCGAAAACGATAAATCCGTTGAAGAAATCCCCTCTCCCGTGGCCGGAACAGTAACTACAATTTTGGTCCCAGAGGGCGATGAAGCTACGGTGGGCCAACCACTCGTAGAACTAGAAGTTGAGGGTGACGTACCCGAAGAGTTTCAACCGGATGAGAGTGCGGCGCCAGCTGCAGCCCCGGAGCCAACGCCCGTTCCAGCGGCTGAAAAACCAGCGCCCGCCCCAGTTGCAACGCCAGCACAACCAGCACCCGTCACTGCCAAAGCCGACCATAGTCTGCCCGTCTTAGCTATGCCGTCCGTTCGGGCCTACGCCCGCGAAAAGAACGTCGACATTAGCCAGATTCAGGGATCCGGCCGCCATGGTCAAGTGGTGAAAGCCGATGTTGACGGGTTTGCAGCAAACGGGGGTGCCGTTCAGACCGCTCAACCAGCAGACAAGAGCGCCACGCCAGCTGCTTCATCCAGTACTGACTGGCCCGAAACGACCGAAAAGATGTCACCCGTTCGGAAAGCAACGGCCAAAGCAATGGCTAAGAGTGCCTCAGAAATTCCAAGTATTCACATCTTTGACGATGTTCCCGTGGATAAACTGTGGGCTCACCGGGCAAAGTACAAGGAAATGGCTGCGGACCGTGGCGTTCACTTAACCTTCTTAGCTTACGTGGTTAAGGCGTTAGCCGTCGTCATGAAGGAATTTCCAGAGTTCAACTCCAGCGTCGACATGGAAAACCTCCAGATCAGTCATAAAGATTACATCAACGTGGGTATTGCCACGGATACGGATCATGGCTTATACGTGCCTAACCTGAAACACGCTGATCAAATGAGCCTGTTTAGCATTGCTAATGCCATTACGGAAAATACGGCAAAGGCTCAGGATAATCAGCTGAGCCCTGCTGATATGGCCCACACCGGCATGTCGATTACTAACATTGGTTCCGTTGGCGGCGGATTCTTCACACCGCTCATTAACTGGCCGGAAGTTGCCATCTTAGGGATGGGCCGGATTACGAAGGAGCCCGTTGTCATTGATGAGGAGTTACAAATTGGCCGGGTACTGAAACTGTCCCTCGCCGTTGACCACCGGGTAATTGACGGTGCAACCGCTCAGCGGGCCATGAACCGGTTAAAGGAACTCTTGAGCGACCCAGAATTATTGTTGATGGAAGGATGATCACGTATGGTAGTCGGAGATTTTGCAATTGATTTAGAGACGGTTGTTATTGGTGCTGGCCCCGGGGGCTACGTGGCTGCCATTCACGCCGCCGAACTCGGCCAGAAGGTTACCGTGATTGAACGTGAATTTATCGGGGGAGTCTGCCTCAATGTAGGTTGTATCCCATCGAAGGCTATGATTCAAGCGGGCCACGTCTATCAGGATGCCACGAACTCCAGTTACATGGGGTTGTCGGTCGGTCAAACTAGCTTAGACTTTACTAAAACCATCGAATGGAAGGACAAGGTGGTGCATCAGCTAACCAGCGGTGTGGCCAGCTTGTTCAAAAAACACGGTATTGACGTCGTTTGGGGAAACGCCTACATGAAGGATAACCACAGTTTGCGGGTCATGAATTCTGATCATGCCCAAACGTACACCTTTAAGAACTTAATTATTGCAACGGGGAGTCACCCCATCGAAATCCCTAACTTTAAGTTCAACGGCCGGGTCGTGGATTCAACGGGAGCCTTATCATTCAAGGAATTTCCTAAGGAGCTCGTTGTCATTGGCGGCGGCTACATCGGCTGTGAATTAGCTTCAGCGTACGCAAACTTAGGGGCCCACGTCACCATTGTGGAAGGTAAGGATAGCATCCTGTCTAACTACGAAGCCGACCTAGTAAAGGTTATTAAGAAACATTTCAAGGAACAAAACGTGGCTATTTATACCAGTGCCATGGCGAAGAATGCCGAACAGACGGCGGATGCGGTAAACGTCACGTTCACCGTCGATGGCAAGGATCAAACGATCAAGGCCGACGACTGCATTGTGAGCGTCGGTCGGCGGGCGAATACGGCAGACATGGGCCTGGATAAAACCGGGGTTAAGGTGGATGATCACGGGTTGATTCCGGTGGATGCTCAGGGACGGACCAACGTTTCAAACATCTATGCGATTGGTGATATCGTAGCCGGATTAGCCCTAGCCCACAAAGCGATGTATGAAGGCAAGGTCGCCGCAGAAGCTATCTCAGGTCAGTCATCAACGGTTGATTACCGGGCAATGCCGGCGGTTTGCTACACGGATAGTGAGATTGCCACCACCGGATTAACGGTTGCCGAAGCTAAGGATCGGGGCTTAGACGTTAAGAAGGCCCAGTTCCCGTTCATGGCAAACGGTCGAGCAATTACGTTAAACTCGACGGACGGGTTTATCCGGATTGTTTACATGAAGGATAGCGGGGTCGTTATCGGGGCCCAGATGGTCGGACCAGATACCAGCGATTTGATTTCTGAAATTACCCTGGCCATTGAAGCGGGCGTCACGATTGATGACATTGCGTTAACCATTCACCCGCACCCAACGTTAAGCGAGGCCATTGGTGATACCGCAGACGTCGGAATTGGTTTCCCAACAAACATTTAATGGAGATGGCATCATGCAATATATCGCAATGAAAACCCATGATATTCGAACGAACCTAGCAACGGAACAGTATTTAATGAACAGCGGCAAAGTTTCCGTGCCCTTCATGCTGTTTTACATTGAGGAACCGTGTATCATTGTCGGGCGAAATCAAAACACGTTAGAAGAGATTAACGAGGATTATTGCCGGGAACATCACATTACGATCACCCGACGGTTATCCGGTGGCGGAGCCATGTACCAAGACTTAGGCAACCTCTGCTTCAGTTTTATTGTGCCCGCCAAGGATCAACGGTTTGGCGACTTCGGAAAGCTAGCGGCGCCCATTGTCGATGCACTGCATGAGATGGGGGTTACCGGGGCCGAAGTCAATGGCCGCAATGATTTAACGGTTGACGGGAAAAAGTTCTCAGGCAACGCGATGTACACCCGGGATGGAAAAACCTTCTCACACGGGACACTGATGTTTGACGTGGATACGAGTGACGTTGCAAATGCTTTGCACGTCCCCAAGGACAAGATTGAATCCAAGGGAATCAAGTCGGTTAGAAGCCGGGTGACAAATCTGAAACCCTACTTAAAGCCGGAGTACCAGGATTTGACGACGGAAGGGTTCCGTGATGAACTCACAAAGCGGGTTCTCGGTGTGACGACGATGGCAGAGGCTGAAACCCATGAATACCAGTTAGACGATGAGGACCGGGCCGCAATCAAGGCGATTGAGGACGACCTCTACCGGAATTGGGACTGGGTTTACGGTAAGTCACCGGAGTTTACGGTCCAAAAACGGAAGCACTTTACGAACGGGACCATCGATGCCCGGTTCCAAGTGGATAACGGCCGAATTAGCGAGGTTAAACTATACGGCGACTTCTTTGGCACGGCCGATGTCGCCCAACTAGAAGAATCACTGAAGGGGCTACCCTATACTGGCGACGTTCTCGAAGAGGTTCTAACCAATATTGATCTAAACAGTTATTTTGCGGGAATTGCACAGGATGATGTCGTGGAACTTCTTGCAAACTAGGTTAAATGAAACCGGATGGTTGGGAGTAATACCTGTCAGGTGGTGGAATTCAAAACGAGTCAACAAAGGCTTAACTCCTATTGGTATGGTAGGGGTTAAGCCTTTGTTCAGGGGGGAATTTAAAATGCCAACTTGGCAAAATGCTTGGTACCGGGAAATGCATGATTTTTCCGGCTTAGCCAAACCGCGCAACCGATTCACGCAACTCATTAAGGTTACGAGTGCCTTAAGTGGTAATCGGATTCGACTGGCACTTTCAAATCGGTATGGGCCAACCGACCTCGAATTTGACTTAGTCGGGGTAAGCCTGACCGAAAAAATGACGGATATGATTCCGATGATGCAGCACGGCAGCCAGCAGATCCGGGTGCCGCAGGGACAGAGGGTCTGGCTGGATCCCGTTACCTTGTCCGCTAAGGTGGGGCGGCCAATCTACATTATGACCCGTGCAACACGAGTCCAGACGTACGCGGATTTCAACAGTGTTTATGAACCAACATTAACTAATGCGGTGAGTTCGCCACAGGTTAAAACGGTGCCGCACTTTTCCACTTCCTGGAAGGTTAGCAAGGGGTGGTTTAGCGTGGAACAGCTTGCAGTATGGACGGTCGCTAAGCCACAAATGGTTGCCTTTACCGGGGATTCTCTGATGGAAATGGGGATGATTACCACCCCCATCATTCAGACGTTGTTAGACCGATTCCCCAACCAGGTCACGTTTGCGAATACGGCAATATCAGGGAATCAATTGATTGGCGATGCGCCACAAGATCAGCCGGTATACCGAACGTTTGGCCCCGGGTTGTTAAAGCGAATTGACGGGGTTATGGCATTAAAGCCCAGGGTAGTGGTGGCGACCATTGGGGGAAATGATTTAATCTTACCGCACCAAAGTCAGGACGCACCCCCCGTAACGGCCGATCAGTTTATGACGGCAATTCATGAGTTGACGCAAAGGGTGGCCGACTCTGATAGCCATTTAATTTTAGGAACGCTGCCGGTTATTGGTCAAGAGTACGCTAACGCAGCGGAAATTATGTGGACAGGTGCTCAAATTAATCAGCAGTTGCTGGCCGACCCTCATGTACAGGCAACCACTGACTTTTTAGCCGATCAGACGGGGTATCTGGACCCTAATAATGATTTCGGTGATCAGCTGCATTTAAATCCCGCCGCTGGGAAACGGGTGGCAGAAGCCTTTTTGCCCGCAATTGAGAAGTGGTTAAACCATTAAAAGTAAATGAGCACCGGTTGATTGCCTGTCTAACGCAAATCAACCGGTGCTCATTTAGATTTGAATCGGGTATCACACGCTATGGGTAACAACGATTCGACCGTCGTGTTTTTGGTCTAATAGTTTGTGACCATCAATAAAGCCCTGGAGGGTAAACGGAAACTTGGCTCCGATTTTGATTGTCACTTTCCCGGCTTCCATGAGGTCTAACACGTGTTTATATGATGACATAACGTGGTTAGGTTGGGGGTGAATGTGTTGAAATTCAACGGCCCGGCCGTCCAAGGGTTCCTTCATGGCAACGCTCACTAGTCGGCCACCATCCCGCAAAAATTTAACGTCTTGGTCGCCCCCGGCCCCGTTCATCGCAAAGTTCAAGACGATATCCGCTGACTGATTATACGCAGTTAAATCCAGGTTGGGGTCATCGTAGGCAATGACGTCATCCGCTCCCATCCGTTTAACGGCATCAATCGAATGCCGACCGACAATTGCAATGACCTTGGCTCCAATCGTGTGGACGAGCTGTAGTGCAATGGAACCGACCCCGCCGGCCGCTCCCCGAATAACAACCACATCGTTTATTTTGACCTGCGCTTGATAGTGGACGGCATTGTAGGCGGTAATACCCGGCGTTATACTAGCCGCCGCAAGGTCTGGGGAAAGGTTAGGGGGAAGCAGCACGGCATCATCCTGACGAACAATTGCCTGTTCGGCGTAACCCCGTTGGGTGTGCCCGATGATCGTCTGGCCAACTTCAAACCCGGTTACGCCCGCCCCAACTTCGGTGATTTTACCGACAATGTCGGATCCGATCACGGCCGGATGGGTATCTGTGGGCGCTGGCGTTCGGTCGCTAGCTGGAATGGACCCGTTACGTTGGGCCTGCTCAAAGTTATTGAGTCCTACTGAATCAACCTCAACGACTAGCTCCCAGCGCTTGGCGCGGAGGTTTGGCGTTTCGATAAGTTCAAGCACGGATGGATCACCCGTTTTAGTGTAACCAACTGCTTTCATACTAATGCCCCCATCATTAAATTAGTTGTTTTGCTTACGGCTAGTGTAAAACGGTTTGGTGGTAAACTCAATGGATTGGGCTTGGCGGAGACGGTAGGTTTCAGGATCTACCGAGTAATTCTACACCCTAGTCGGGTTCCGCATTTCAGCTTCCTGCGGTTAACCAAGAAAGAAAAGAATGCCAAAGCCCGGCATTTTTCCTTTCTCCGTTAATTCTCAGAAGCTCCCGAAATGCTACACACCCTTTAGTCGGGTTCCATCACTCAGATCCCTCCGGATAACCCAAGAAACAAATTATGCTAAAGCCCAGCATATTTTGTTTCTGACGTTATTCCTCGGGATCTACCGAGTGATTCCACACCCTTTAGTCGGGTTCCACCGCTCAGATCTCTGCGGTTAACCAAGGCATCGAATAATGCTCAAAACCAGCATTTTCCGATGCCTCAGTTAATCCTCGAGATCTACCGAGCGGTTCCACACCCTTTAAAAAATCGTTGGGACCATGCCACCGTCCATGCGGAGAGCTTCGCCTGAAAAGCCACCGGCTAGTGGGCTGGCGACGAATGTGACAAAGGCACCGATTTCTTCTGGGCGGATTAGCCGCTGAATTTGCGAGAGGGGCCGGTGGTTTTTCATAAAGTCGGCTTCCCGTTCCGATGCCGTTAAATCGGTATCTGCGTACATGTCGTCCAACATGGTTTGCACACCCTCCGTTAAGGTGGATCCAGGCATGACGGTGTTGACGGTCACGTTTGTTCCAACCGTTAATTTAGACAGGCTCTTAGCAAGCGAGAGGTTCATGGATTTGGTCATGCTGTACTGTGGCATTTCACCGGACGGCATTACCGCTTCCTCACTAGCAATAAAAATGATGCGCCCAAAGTTTTGGCTGATCATTTTGGGGAGGTAGTATTTAGCCAATCGGTTGCCCGAAAGGACGTTGACGTCGAAAAATTTCTTCCATGTGGCATCGTCAATGTTTTGGTAGGCCATCGGTTTAAAAATCCCCATATTATTCACTAAGATGTCAACGTGGGGGAACTTAGCCATGAGTTCACGCGCCTTTAAATCACTGGTGATGTCAAACGGGGCGCCACTGACCGTAACGTGTGGATACTGGCTTTGGAGGTCCGTGACAACCTGTGAAACAACGTCTGGTTGGCGACCGTTAATAATCACGTTGACTCCTTCGCCCGCCATGGACTGGGCGATTGCCTTGCCAATTCCCTTCGTTGATCCGGTAATGAGTGCCGTTTTACCCTTTAACTGTAAGTCCATTTTTACCGCCCCTTTATCTTTTATAGCCTGTACTCTACGGTAAACGCCCGTAAAAGTCCACCAATCACATTAGTAATGTTTCACGTGAAACATAAACCCCGATTTAACGGCCCCCAGATATTAGGGAACCGTTAAATCGGGGTTAAGTTTTTTTGGGTGGTGCGTGAATTCACTGCGGTTCCTCTTAGAGGTCCAACTGCTGGGTAAGGGCCGCAATTTTTTTCAACAGTTTTGCATTTTGGTTAAACCGGGCGAAAACGGCTGCTTCGGCTAGAACCGGTTCGATGGTATCTCTGTGGGCACCGGTATGCACTAGGTTAAGGGCGAGCTGGTACTGTGCCCGGGCGACGTAAAACGTCATGTGCTGATTGGAACAGATGGTTAAGACGGTGTTTAAGAGGGCGTTGCTGGTTTCGTAGTCGGCTTGGCCAGCGTAAAATTCCCCCGTGTAAAATAGCATGGTAATCATCTTCCAAGTCTTATCAGGGGAGTCGCCCTGAACTTTCATTAGACGTTCCGGCATTTTACCAAAGTAAAAATCGGCCTGTTGGATATTGCCCGTTTGTTCGTATGCTACGCCTAGGCCAACGTAGGCGAGTTGGGAATAAATGGTCTGGTGGGTTTCATCAAGACCGTTAAGAATTTGGTCAAAGCAGAAGATGGCGTCCGTCAGGTTTGTCCGACTCAAGGCAAGGGCGAACCCCTTGATAAAGAGGTAGTCCATTTGCAAATTACCCGTTTGGTGGTGGGTGAGATCCAACTGGTCAAGTTTAACGAGAGCTTGATCGTATTCACTCGTGATGAGGTCAAATTCCGCCTGGTTCAGGCTGGCCTTTAGCTGCTGTTCATCGGGCAGTTGATCCGAAAAGAGGTCGTTCAGCGTTAATCCCAGGCGGTTGCACAACCGGGATAAAATCTTAGTCGACATCATTTGGCTTTGATTTTCAAATTTACTGATGGTCGTTTGGGTGCAAATTCCCCGGGCTAATTCACTTTGGGAAAGCCCGAGTTCCTTTCGCCGGTCGATAAACCGTTGCACGTTCATGCTGGTGCCCCCTCGTTAAGAATGATTGATCCTAGTATAACAGAAAATAATATTGCTATTTAGAATAACTGAATATATAATAATGGAATAAATATTGTGAAATAATTATAAAAATGAGGTGTGTGGAGTGACTGATAAGAACCAAAAACTGGCGAATCAGATGTTAATGCATATGATAAGCGATTTTACCAATAATGAACTAGCACCGGTAGATATGTTAATTGACAAACAAGGCGACTACCCGGAGGGATTATTTGAGTTGGCGGTGCAGACCGGACTGTTGGGGATCACGCTGCCCCAGCAATACGGTGGGGCCGGGTTTGATTATGCCGCTACGGCCCAGGCTCTTCAGATTATGGCAGCCGGCAATGCCAGTTTAGCCGTCACGTTAGAGGGCCACTTCAAAACGATTGAACAATTTATGAAGTACGGGAATCCGGAATTGAACGACCATTATTTACCCCTGGCAACCCACCAAATTCTGGCCTTTTCCCAGACGGAACCCTCTGGAGGATCCAATCCCACTGGCATTACGACACGAGCCGTGAAGCAGGGGGATAACTGGGTGATTACCGGGGATAAAATTATGATTACGAACGGGGGCCTGGCGTCCGTTTACTGCGTGCTAGCCAAGACGGAGGATGATCAATTGGCGGTCTTTGTCGTTGACCAGGACATGCCAGGATTTTCGTTTGGCAAGCGGGAGGACTTCATTGGCCTTAAGGGTACGCCGGTTGCTGAAATCGTGATGGATCACATTGTAGTTCCTGATTACCACCTACTGGGTCAGGTTGGCCAAGGGTTAGAAATTGGGGATCAGGCCCATGCTGATGCCCGGGTCTTGATGGGCGCTGTACTAGCGGGAATCATGACCCACGAGCTGCAAATTGCGGTGGATTACGCCAAGGAACGCAAGGCGCTAACGACGCCGCTCTACCAGCTTCAAGTGACCCAGCAAAAGATTGCGGATATTGCCATTGCCAAACAGAATACTGAGTTGCTGTATCAACAGGCCGCCAAACTTAAGGTCCAGGGACAGCCCTACGCTGAGATTGCGGCGATGGCCAAGTCGTATGGGAGCCGCTCCGCGGTGAAGGTTGGGGATGAAACCCTGCAGATTCTTGGCGGTTATGGTTACAGCCGGGATTATCCCATTGAACATCTGATTCGGGATGCCCGGGCCATGGAGCTTGCGGAAGGCAGTATTGAAAAAATGAACCTTGAAATCACTAAGGCAGAAATTAATAAGTAGGTGAAAAAATGAAAATTGTGGTTTGTATTAAACAGGTTCCTAGCACTAACGATGTCAAAATTGATCCCCAAACGCATAATCTGGTGAGGTCAGCCGATGGAGTGATTAATCCGTTTGATAAAAACGCCATTGAAGCGGCGTTAAAGCTGCGCGATCAAACAAATGGGGAAGTGATTTTACTCAGCATGGGGCCCGAGAGTTACCGCGAATCCCTGCTGGAGGGGCTGGCAATGGGTGCCGATTCAGCCTACTTGCTCAGTTCACGGGCGTTAGGCGGGGCCGATACCTTGGCGACCGGCTATCCGTTGAGCCAAGCCATTCAGAAAATTGGCGATGTTGAACTCGTTTTATTTGGCCGCCAGTCTGTGGATGCCGATACGGGTCAGGTGGGGCCGATCGTAGCGGAATACCTGAATGTGCCTCAGGTGACCTTTGCCGAAGCCATTGACTTGACGGAGGACCACCACCTAATTGGCAAACGCCGGTTGGATGCGGCTGAACAGGAAGTTGAAGTGGAACTGCCGGCAGCGGTGACCGTTCGAAGTGAAATGAACCAGCCCCGCTATGCCACTCCCCGTCAGATTCAAAAGAGCTTTGAAAAGCCGCTAACCGTTTGGACGGAACAGGACCTTGATTTAGACCCTGAACGCATTGGGCTCGCCGGTTCTCCTACCCAGGTGACCCAGGTATATGCGCCAGCTGCCGCCAAAAAACGGGTCACTATGCTAACGGGGACCCCTGAACATGCCGTACAAGAATTACTTCAATCACTATAGGAGGGACATCTGATGACGAATGAAAGTATTTGGGTTTATATTCAACTAAATCAAGACAAAATTGAGCCGACCAGCCTCCAACTCCTAACCAAGGCCAAACAGATTGCGGAAGATAAACCCGTTTGGGCCATCCTCTTAGAACCGACAACGTTGACTGCCGAAGCAACGATCCAACAGTACGGCCCCGACAATATTTTACGATTAAGGGACGATCGGTTTGCCGCCGCAACGGACGAAGAGTTAGCCGATGCGCTAGAGCAAGTCGTGACCCAGTATAATCCGAACAGTTTCCTATTCCCTGCGACAACCGCCGGCCGTTCGTTAGCCCCCCGGCTCCAGGCCAAACTGCAGACGGGACTCACCGCCGATTGTTTAGACCTCGCCTTCGATGGGGACACGTTAGTTCAGGTTAAACCGACTTACGGGGATAACATCATGTGCGATATTATCTGTCCCGATCGCCGGCCCCAGATGGCAACGGTTCGGCCCAACATCTTTAAGGCCGTGCGGGTGCCTAATTCTCAAACGGAAGTCGTCTCCGCTACCTTTACGTTTCACCCCGAAACAACGATGACGATTTTAAATACGACCCGGTTGATCAGTCAGACGGCGAGTCTTTCTGACGCCCAAACCGTTATTGCGCTGGGGCGGGGAGCTAACCAGCCCAAGACCATTGAGCTTGCCCGGCAGTTAGCGGCCAAAATGGGTGGCGTCGTCGGGGTAACCCGGCCGCTGACTGATGACCCCCAATTTACCCACGACCAACAAATTGGGCAGAGTGGACAGACGGTTGCCCCTGATCTGCTCATTAACTTAGGGATTTCAGGTGCCGTTCAGTATACGGTGGGAATCCAAAATGCTAACCGAATCGTTTCTGTCAACACGGATGCAACCGCGCCAATCTTTGCGGACTCCGATTACGGCTATGTGGGCGATGCTACCGAATTTTTGGAAGGTTTGCTGGCTCAGGTTAAGTAAACGCAGGGACCCACGGGTGTTTGATAGACTAAGACACTTTGTTAAAACTGTTGCATTCTTCAACGCATTAATTGAGATTGTTGCAGGGGTTCGATACACTCGAGAAAAAACAAAGGAGTCCTCACGTTGTCTGAAACCCAAACGGTAGTGCGCATGCAGCGGCACCTCCAACTAACGCTGTTTGATCTACTATCCCATCAGTCCTTTGAAAGTATTAGTATCAGCGACATTGCCGGGGCCGCTAAAATTAACCGGAGTACCTTTTACCGGTATTACCCCAATAAATTTGATCTTTTAGGGGATGCCATTAGTTCGTCGCTGGATACGTCAACCGCACAAGCAACCTCGTTTGACGGGGACTTCCACCATATTTTGGAATGGGTTGACCAGCATCGAATGGTTTTAAAAAACGTGATCGCCAATAACCAAAATTTTAACCTCTACCAAGAAATTATTCGGGTGGCAATGTCGATTATGCGTCAGCATTTGAACGATGAATTGGCTCCCTGTGGTGGTAAGCAGGATACGATGAGTCTGCAAATCAATGCCTTAGTGGCGCAGTCACCTAACCCGGAATTTGCCATTGAGGCGTTCTGCAATTCCATCGTGGGGATTATGCTAGCGTGGATTGACCACCCAGAAATTACCTTTGAACAAATGGAAACGTTCATTAGCCAGAAGAAGGATGAGACATTCTGTTAAAACTGTTGCGGCCTGCAACAGTTCCGCGAATGCGTGCTAGTGTTGCCACCGTTTCCCCGCTATAGTGGTCAAGGATTTTAGACCAAAGGAGTGGAGAAGATGGCAAAGTGGTTCACCCGGTTGGGTCAGTTAATTCACAAGCATGCGACACTGACAATTATTGTGACGCTGATTTTAACCGTTTTAGTGGGGCTGGGACTGCCCCGAATTACGATGGATACCAGTAACGGGACGTTTGTTTCCAGTCGGACTAAATTAAGTCGAGACTCAAAAATTTATAGTCGTAATTTTGGTAGCGACACATTTTTAATGGACGTTACGGATGGTCAAAAAAGTATGGTTACCCCAGATACGTTCAAGAAAGTGACCAAGTTTACGCAACGCGCCCAGCAGATTTCTGGTGTTATGGCGACGACAAGTGTTGTTGACGCCCTGAATGCCCAGCTGTCTAGTGAAACGGGACAGCAGTCTGATGGGGCGGTAAATCCGAAGTTGCAGGCTGCCATGATGAAACAGTTATCGGCCGAGCAGCAGGCGAGCTTGCAGAAACAAACGACAGCCAGTTTAACGGCCGCCCAGCAGCAAAAAATGTCAGCGTACACCGAGTCGCTGCTGACGTCGACGCAGAAAGCCCAATTAGAAGTGGCAATGGCATCGGGTGGCAATCCGAGTGGCAACGTCAATGCTGGATTAGCTCAGATGCTGACCAAAAAGCAGCAGGCAGCCGTGCAGTCCTATACGATGGCGTTATTGACCAAACAACAGCAGGGCCAGTTAGCCGCCACGATGCTGCAGATGCTGCCTAAGGCTCAACATATGCATGCCGATCTACTGCATGAGTTGGTCTATTCTGATCATGGTCGGGTTCCAGGTGCGTTAAAACAGTTACTACCAGAAAATGGGCAGCACCTGTTAGTGACGATCACGTTAAAGGGCAACGTTAATCAGAACGATTATGCTGCTAAGGAAACTCAGATTAAGGCTGCCTTGAAAGCAGCCGGATTAACTTCTAACGGCTACCATACGAATATTGATGGTAACCCAGCGGTATCAGTTGAAATTATGTCCTTAATGATGAAGAGTATGATGATCATGCTGGTAGCGGGTGTCATTTTAATGGTCGTTATTTTAGGGATCGTTTTCCCGGTTCGGCGTCGGTTGCTCCCGTTACTCTTCGTACTTGTGGGGTTAGTGTGGACGTTTGGTCTTATGGGCTGGCTCAATATTAAGCTGACCATGGCGACCATGGCAACGTTGCCCATCATCATTGGACTTGGGACCGACTTTGGGGTTCAATTCCTGAACCGGTACGAAGAAGAATACCGGCGTGACCATCATGTTTCACGGGCAATTACCACGACCATGACGCACACGGGGCCAGCCGTTTTAACGGCCGTCGTCGTGATGGCCCTCAGTTTTCTGACGATGTTAATTTCAAAGGCCCCGATGATGCAGAACTTTGGGGTGACGTTAGCCATTGGGGTCATCGTGTGCTACATTGTCGAACTCCTATTAATGTTTTCCGTTCTTTCTGTCCGGGATCGTCAGGCATCCCCCTTATCCGCTTCGGATGAACCCGAAAAACCATCCCGGTTATCCCGAGGATTGACGGCTTATGCCACTTGGGTGGCTAAGCACGCCTTGCCAATTGTCATTGTGGGTGTCGTTCTTGGCGGAGTAGGATTCTTCTTTGAAAGCCGGATTAGCGTTGAAACGGACATGATGAAGATGGTACCCCAGGATAGTCCGGCCCTCAAGCAGACCAAGCATCTCAGTCACTTAGTGGGTTCAACGACTAACCTGACGTACTTGGTATCAGCGGATAACGTTCAAGATCAAGCCGTCCTAAAGACGATGAACCAATTTGGTCGGGCCGAGGTCAAAAAGTATGGTCATCATAAGATTCAGGCGGTGACCTCCCTAGGAAGTAGTCTGAGTCAGTCTGGAACGTTGACACAATCGCAAGGGGTGATTAACCGGACCATTAAGAAAACGCCGGAAGTCATGAAAACTACCCTTATGAGTTCGAACCAGAAGTATGCGACCATCTCCTTTCGGATTAATCCCGATCTCGATTCCGGGCAAATGCTAAAACTGATGAATCAAATTTCAGCGGACGCAAACCGGACGGCAAAACCGGCTGGAATGACCATTGTCGCTGCGGGGAGCCAGGCAATGATGCTGCAGGGGATCGATAATATGACGGCTAACCACGGGTTGATTATCATTGCCGGATTATTAATTATCTTTATGGTGCTGCTCTTGGTTTATCGTAACCTGCGGGATGCGTTGTACCCCCTCGTTCCAATTATGATTGTGCTAGGTTTATCACCGATGACCCTAATGCTGTTAGGAATTAGTTATAATCCCGTCACGGTAGCCTTAAGTTCCCTTGTCTTAGGGATTGGGACCGAGTTTACCATTCTCATCCTAGAGCGCTTCATTGAGGAACAGAAAGCCGGGTCTGGTACCCTACAAGCCATTCAAACGGCGGTTGGTTCAGTTGGTCAAGCGATTACCGTTTCGGGCCTTACCGTGATTGGCGGATTTAGCACGCTGATGTTTGTCAACTTCCCCGTATTGAATTCGTTTGGATTAATCACGGTGTTGGATACCGCCTACTCATTGATAAGTGCATTGACGATTTTACCGGCCATTATGTATTTGTTTAGAAACCGATCTGATCGGTCCAAGTAAAGTTAACGATAAGAGGCTGGAACATAAGACGTTCAGGCCATTCCAAATAGGGTAAGGGACCAGGTTCGATTGTATTTTGATCGGATTTGGTCCCTTACCCTATTTTGTTGTGGTCTGTCTTATGTTCCGTAACTACTGGTCCGAAAGCTTCACATTTTTTAAGCGGAGCGGACCTAATATCTCACCCCCCTGTAGGTCGGGGCGCCTTAAAAGGGTAACAAAATGGTCCTTAACCATAACAATTTAGTGAAGTTTACGGAGAAACTATATTTTTATGCGGGCCAGCGCTATCCTGTAGGTAGAGATTACGAAGGGAAGTCATGAGATGGGACCATTTAATGCAATCGTTGCCCGTGAGTTTGAGGATACCGTTACTTATCAACGCGAACAGGTCACCTTAGCCGATCTGTCTCAGGGGAGTGTTCTGATCAAGGTGGCCTACTCGGACGTCAATTATAAGGATATGTTAGCTTTATCGGCGCACGGTGGTGTGGTTCGCCACTACCCGTTTATTCCGGGAATCGACCTGAGCGGGACGGTGGTTGCGTCAGAGTCGGACCAGTTACTGGTCGGTCAGAAGGTTTTAGTGACCGGGTTTCAAATGGGGATGTCCCACACTGGTGGTTACGCCCAGTATGCCCGGGTTCCTGCGGATTGGGTGGTTCCGCTGCCAACCGGGTTAACTAGCCGGGAGGCCATGGTGCTGGGAACGGCAGGGTTTACCGCAGCCTTGTCAATTCAACGGCTGGAGCAAGCGGGCATGACGGTTGCTCAGCAGCCCCGTATTCTAGTGACCGGAGCCACAGGCGGCGTTGGCAGCGTGGCACTTAAAATCCTGTTGAAAGCCGGATACCGCAATGTGACGGCGTTAGTTCACCGCGACAACCAAATTCAGGTGGCCAAGCAGTTAGGCGCCCCCCAAGTCGTCACGTCTACTACGCAGTTTGCCTCCCGGAAACCGCTCCAGAGTGCCGCATTCGATTTCATAGTGGATACGGTGGGCGGCGACACTCTTGCGCAGGCCTTAACCCAGGTCGCCTACGCCGGCTGGGTCAGCACCTGCGGTAATGCCGGCGGCGCCGTATTGACAACGACCGTGTTGCCGTTTATTCTTCGGGGGGTTAATCTGCTAGGGATTGATTCCGTGAACGTTCCGATGAAGGACCGACTACCCGTGTGGCAAAAATTAGCTACGGAGTGGAACGTCACTGGCACCGTTCTCGTTAATGAAATTAGTCCGGCTGAACTGTCTGAAACGGTTCGAGCTTTGCGGGAAGGTACCCATTTGGGCCGTACGCTTTTAAGGTGTCAGGAGGTCTAAAAAGAGGATGGCATATAAAACTTTTGGTCCCGGTGAAAGCGTCATGTTTCTGAGCGGAACGGACCAATTGGTTCCAACCCCTTTTTGGAAGACATAGTTATTATTAGTTAACATTAGTATCATAAATTACAGCAGGAATTTTGGTTGTTTTGGCATGGATAAGCAGTGAAAATTATCACTTGTTGAAATCGGTTTCATTAAGTAAGCTGGTTTGCTATACTGAATTTAAAGTTAAATAAATTAAACGGAGGAACTATCTCATGACCAATGTCTTAATTTTAGGCGCCCACGGAAAAATCGCGCGGTTAGCCACTCAACAACTACTTGAAAAGCCTGTTCACTTGACGTTATTTTTGCGGGATGCCAACCGGCTTAAGGTGACGGATAAAAATAAGGAAACGATTATTGAGGGCGACGCAACGAGCGCGGCGGATCTGGATCTTGCGATGCAGGATATTGACGTGGTCTACGCAAATTTAAGCGGCCACAACATTGTGGAAGAGGCCAAGGCTGTCGTCGCTAGCATGGATCGCTGCGGGGTGAAACGGTTAATTTGGATTTCGACCCTTGGGATTTACGATGAAGTTCCGGGTGAATTTGGCCAGTGGAACCACAAGATGCTTGATGGTGGCTACCTCGAGACATACGCAACTGCGGCCGAGGTCATTGAAGACTCCGACCTTGGCTACACCATTATTCGGCCAGCATGGCTAACCGATAATGATGAAATTGATTATGAAGTCACCCATAAGGGCGATCCTTTCAAGGGGACCGAGGTCTCCCGGGAAAGTATTGCGGCCGTAGTAACGGACCATGTCCTCAATCCTGATAAAGATGTGCGGTACTCCATTGGGGTTAATAAACCTCATACGGATGGGCCAAAACCAAGCTGGTATTAAAAAATTATAATTTAAAAGCCGTGCTTCCCCAGTTGATGGCATCAACTGGGGAAGCACGGCTTTTAAATGGCTCATTATCCTTGTCAAATACAGTTCTAGGCCGAAATTGCGTCCCATATCATGGCGGCCACCTGATCAAACGGAACGTCCCGTTCAGTATAGCGCCCACGGTGCAAATTATCGGCGTGGAGCTTAATGGTTGAAAAAATAATGTTTTGCAACAACGTCCGGTCAATTGGTTTTAAGAGTCCCGTAGCGATCCCGGCATCGAGGCTGGCGACTAACATACCGTTAGCTTTGCTATAGGCAGCCGATTGATCCTGCATATGGGTATAAGCGTAGGATTGAAGGATTTTTTGAATCACCGTCATACTTTTAGGAAACTTAAGGGCGTATTGAAACAGGACGGTAAACGTTAATTCAAATTTAGCTTTGAGGTTGTCCGTTGGGCGCGTTTCGATCCGTTCGATAACGAAGGCACTCATTTTATTGACCTCGGTCGTAAACACCTGGCTAATGAGATCGTCCCGGTTTTTAAAGTAGATGTAAATGTTAGATTGAGAGATCCCAACCTTTTTGGCGACCTGGTTAGTAGAAACCATGGCAACATCCTTTTCGTTGATGAGGTTGACCGTTTCAGCAAGGATCTGTTCGTATTTTAGTTGACTTTTTTTCTTCATAATATCCTTAGTTTATCAAAAATTATGGAGGCTTAATAGGTGTGTGCGTAGAAGTTTCGGTGTATGGTACCCGTAATAGACGTTAACTTTCTTGACAAAAGATAACATTATCTTTTATAATCGGATGCATTAAAGATAATGTTATCTTTAAATGACGATGAATTTAATTAAAGGGAGTTCTTAATATGACGAAGGTATTTGTAACGGGAGCCACCGGATTTATTGGATCAGCGGTTGTTGATGAACTTTTACAACGTGGTTATCAAGTTACCGGGTTAGCCCGGTCTGATCGGTCCGCTAAACAATTAACGGATAAGGGAGCGGAAGCTGTTTCGGGGTCCCTAACCGACCTTGACGTCCTAGCTGAAGCTGCCAAACAGAGTGACGGCGTAATCCACTTAGGTTTTACAAATGATTTTAACCATATGGATCAAGCCGTAAAACAAGACGTTGCAGCTATAGAAGCAATGGGGGACGCGTTGGTAGGGACTAACAAACCGTTTGTCAATACCTCAGGAACCCTCATGGTCGCCTTTACGGGTCGGCCTGCTACGGAGGATGACGCAGGCGATCCCAGTCAGCTCCGAACGGAATCAGAAGTAACATCATTAAACTATGCCGGCCAGGCCGTTCGAGCCACAGCTATTCGTTTATCACCAACGGTCCACGATGAAACCCGGCAGGGATTTGGAACAATTGCCGCTAGTATTGCGGTAAACAACGGTTATTCAGCTTACTTTGGTGCTGGTCAAAATGAATGGCCGTCCGTTCACCGGTTGGATGCAGCCGATCTGTTTGTAAAGGCGTTTGAACGGGGCGTTGCTGGAACCGTTTATAATGCGGCAGCGGAAGAGGGAATTCCGTTTAAAGTGATTGCCGAAACAATCAGTCAGACGGTGGGGATACCCTTAAAGTCACTGGCTGCTGACGAAGCGAAGGCCTACGCGGGTCCTTACTTTGGCCCCACCCTGCAAATTAATAACCCAACGTCGAGTGCTAAGACTCAGGCTGCTCTAGGGTGGAATCCCACGCACCCAACGCTGGTTGAGGACATGACGACGTTTTTATCAAGTCCAGCAAACGTTGACCATTTAAAAAATAATTAGGGCTAATTAGGACATTCAAAGAAATGCCAAGAGTTAGGATGATTCGTTCATCCCAATTCTTGGCATTTCTTGTTGATTTGTTACGGAAGTATGTTGGATTCAATTTAGTTGGTTTAGTGTATGCTTAGTAAAAAAGATGAAACGGACTGATCGTTATGTTTAAGGAACGTCTTGTAGCGTTTACCGATGCGGTAATTGCCATTATTTTGACTATTTTAGTATTGGATATTCATTTACCCGAAAGAAGTCATCAACTAATTAATTTAGTTCCCCAGATCCCAGTGTTTATTGCCTACATGGCAAGCTTTTTAATTATTGCAGCGTTTTGGGTCAGCCACATGCAGCTATTTCATGAGGTCCAGTATATAGAAATGGGGTCTATATGGGCTAATATTCTCTTTCTCTTTTTCTTGTCCCTTTTTCCAGCGACGACTGCATGGTTTGGCTCGGATATTCAAGGGATGGTTCCGGCACTGCTATATGGAATTAATATTTTATTAGTTAATGGGGCGCTCTTAGGGTTACGTAGCACCTTACAACGGACGAATCACATTAATCGTGAAATGCAGCGGTTGGAGTGGTTATCCTTGGGGATTAACGGAGTAGGGTGCCTATTAATTTTTCTCTGGCCACCAGTGATTTTAATTAGCCTGGTTACGGATAGTGTTTTGTGGTTAATCTCGACGAGTCGCAAGAAGTAGGGCAACTTGAGCAAATGCCGTCAATTTTTAACGGGTTTCATAATGTGTATAACTTGATTGATGTGATATTAATGATGAGCAACGTAACATAACCCGTGACTAATAAGAAAGAACTAACTCGATTTATAGCCAGTCGAGTTAGTTCTCGATTTTGATATTATTTGCGTTAAAGTTGACAATAGGGTTTATGATGTAAACAAATTAATCAGCTCGTTAAGGAGGGTGATAGAATGACTGGTAAATCCATTAAAGAGGTAGCGGAGGCCTATAACTTGCCCGTTCAAACATTGCGTTTTTGGGATAAGAAGGGACTCTTTCCTCGATTAAAACGGAATGCTAGCGGGTATCGTGTTTATCAACCTACAGATATTCGTGATTTGGAAACCGTTCTTTGCTTTCGACAAATTGGGATCGAATTGGATGAAATAGCTACGATTATGGAGCCACTGGGGAACAAGGACCAAGCTCAATTAACCCAGAAGGATGCACTTCTAGACAAGCACGAGGCAACATTAAATGAGAAGAAACTGCAAATTGAAATGGCGTTGATGCTGATTGATGTTAAACGGGCTATTTACCATAACCCGGGAAATATCTCACACGAACAGCTTTTCAAGAATATTGTTCGGAAGTTTATTATTGCCCGGGAAATACCGAGTGTTCGTACTCAAGCAGCAACTATTATCGATGATATGCTGGTTAATGGTGATAATGATCAGCTGCAGGAAATGGGGTATCGCTTCCTTATGACCCATGAATTACCGAATACTGATGCATCGATTAAGATGGCACTGGAATATTTGAAGCAGCTAAGGCCTGATTACCGGTCTGGTCGAGGCAAGCCAGATGAAGATTAATAAATTAATTTTACTTCTACTAGTTGTATCGCCTAAATAGTGTTACGCACAGTTGAATTATTTTTTAGTGATATGATTATACGTTGTATTTAGCAGGGTGCGGATTCGTTCTTCTGATGGCTTTCCTAATAATTGCTGGTAGGCTTCGTTTAAAGCCGACCAAATTATTTTTAGTTGGGGTTGCAGAAGTTTACCTGCGGAGGTTAATTGAACATGAACGCGCCGACCGTCAGCTGTTCGTGTGAGGTAGCCATCACGTTCAAGTTTGTCGAGAAACCGGGTGATAGTGGAACGATCAAGGTACAGTTGATCCGCAATTTCGGATGGGGAAACAACATCATCTGCATTCAATGCCATTAAAATAAAAGCAGATGTTGATGACAGCCCCAATCGTTTGAATTCTTGGTCGCTCATCTGTGTAACGATGCGGTTAAATCTGGCACTCGAAAAATAAAGACAGTCTTCAAAATTGATATTACTCATTATTAACCTCCTATACCCCAGCTTGAACGCTGGTTAGCCCACCATCAACAATGACCTCTTGACCATTGACGTAGCTGGCTTCATCAGACATTAAAAATTTCACGACGTTGCCGATTTCTTCGGCGCTGCCAAACCGACCCTCTGGAACATCCGACAGCATCTGCTTAAGACGGTCAGTTTCAATGCTTTGCTCATTGAATTGACTAGTATTTGTGTAGCCTGGACTAACGGCATTTATTCGAATTTGACGATCTGAAAGTTCCAATGCCAGTGACTTAATAAGATAGGAAGTAGCGGCCTTCGTGGAGGAATAGAGGGTTGAGGTTGCAAGACCACGGTGATGGGTCCAAGATAAATTAAAGACCATATTGGAGCCATTTGGCATATATTGAAGAGCGGATTGTGCGGTGAAAAAGGCGCCCTTATAGTTTAAATCCACGGAGCGGTCGAAATCCTGTTCTGTGATTTCAGTAAAGGGTTTAAAGAGTCCGAAGCCAGCGTTAATAAATAGACTATCAATAGTATTAAAGGTTTTGTGAATTTTGGTAAATACTTGTTTAATGTCATTAAGTCGACCGAGATCAGCGGTGTAAACGTGTAGGTTGGGGTTTGCCACTTGAACCGCTCGATTATTTTCAGAATTTTTACCAATTATAATAACGTTTGTCTGTTCATTTGCGAGTAGTTTGGCGGTGGCTAACCCGATTCCAGAAGTCCCACCCGTTATGACGATATTTTTAGTCATGAAGAACACTTCTTTCCGTATCTGTTGATTGTACATACAATAATGTTGTTTATAAATTTTGTCAACCCTCAGTTTTAGCGCCTAAATTTAACTAGAGTGTTAACGGCATATAAACGCACGAATGAGTTTTACGGTCAAAACGTTGCTTGTTCATATACGTGTAATGCTGCCTTGCTTTCATAAATTGTTCGATTGGTTTATGGCCTGTCACGATTGTTTTCAAAAACGCTGAACACCGTGTTGACTATTTTAATTTTGTCAGTATAATAATCACCGTTGCATTAGAAAGGGGTGATTTTGTGAAACAGGAAGAGCGAAATGCTAAGACGGAACATGACATTATTCACGCCTTCGTGAGGTTAATGAAGGAAAAGGGCTTGAAAAACATCAAGGTCACCGATATTACGCGGGAAGCGGGTGTGGGACGAGGAACCTTTTACCTTCACTATTTAGACATTAACGATCTATTAGCCAAGCTTGAGGATCGGCTGATGGCAATTCTGGAAGAAGACTTAGATCAAGTCATGTCGGAGGACTTCCTCCATTTAACGGGTCAGTCGGAACGGCATGCCGACTCCCTGTATGGAGTGGTGTTAAAGGTTTTGAACCGGTTTGATGAAGAGCGTGATATGATTTCGACTCTGTTGAGTGAGCAGGGTGATTTAACGCTGCGCAATCGAATCGAGACCCTATTTAGAAGTAAGTTGCACCACACTTTAAAGGAAAGTGGCAGCCGATTCTTTAATAACCAGAAAATTCCCGAAGAGTATACCGAGGAAATGATTATGGGTAGTGTGATGGCGATTGTGATGCATTGGTTATCGAAACCTGATCCAGAATCACCCAAACAAATTGCGCAGATCATCTGGGACTCCCAATTTGTGGCGCCCAATGATGTGCTGCACGAAGATAATTAAGTGTTAGAGAGGAAGAGACGAAATGAAGTTCAGAAACAAAACAACGTTGAGCCTCATTGCCTGGCTGGTTGTTGTTATTCTTAGTGTGGTGGCCCTGCCAAATATGTCACAATTAGTGGCTGACAAGGGTCAGACCAAGATTCCAGCCTCCGCACAGAGCCAAGTAGCGGATACCATTCAGAAACATTGGGGGCATAACATCAGTAACACCCGCCAAGTTGTGGTGGTATTCAACAACGGGGACCACAAGATTACAACGAGTCAGCAGGATGATATCAACGATACCATTACGAAGCTGCAGGACCATAAGTCCCGCTACAACATCAAGGGCATTACGGCTCCAAACGATAATTCAGCAACCAAGAAGCAGTTGATCTCAAAGGATAAAACTACCCAACTGGTTCAGCTGAACATTTCTAAGGATCAATCCGTTCAAAAGATGAACGAACAGTTATCTAGCGCCGTTAAGACACACGGGGTTAAGACCTACGTTACGGGAAGCGACGTTTTAAACGATGATTTCCGGCTTTCCACGGAACAGGGGATTCAAAAGACGGAGGTTATTGCCGTCATTTTCATCTTGATTGTGTTGATTCTCGTTTTCCGTTCCCCGGTGGTTCCGCTAATTTCATTGTTAACGGTTGGCGTCAGTTTTATCACGTCATTAAGCATCGTCATGAACCTCGTCAAGTTCATGAACTTCCCGCTGTCGAACTTTACCCAGGTCTTTATGGTCGTGGTTCTCTTCGGGATTGGAACGGACTACAATATTCTGCTTTACGATCAATTTAAGGAAGAACTATCGAAGGGCAAGGATAAAATCCAAGCAACCATCGATGCCCGCAAGGTTGCGGGAAAAACCATTCTCTACAGTGGCTTATCCGTGTTAATTGGGTTTACCACGTTAGGGTTAGCCAAGTTCTCCATTTACCAATCTGCTCTAGGAGTTGCCGTTGGGGTTGCGGTTCTGCTGGTGGTCTTACTGACCTTGAATCCGTTCTTTATGGCTCTGTTAGGTAAGAAAATGTTTTGGCCAAGCAAGAACTTTGACGGGGCCCGGGAGAATAAACTGTGGCATGGCTTATCCGCTAGCTCAGTTCTTCACCCCTTCATTGCGTTGGCTCTTGTCGCCATCCTAACGATTCCAGTCGCCTTAACGTTCCACAATAACTTAAATTACGATACGATGGTAGAACTGAGTGATCAGTTACCCGCCAAGAAGGGTTTCCGGATTGTCGAAAAACACTTCTCGGAGGGAACTGCAGAACCTTCCACGATCTACATCAAGTCGAACCATAAGTTAGACAACGAAAAGGACTACCAACAAATTGATCGGATTACCAAACAGTTGAAGGACGAAAAGGGCGTTAAGACGGTCGCATCGGTTACTCAACCGGGTGGGACCCCGATTAACAAACTTTACGTGAACGATCAATTAAGCACGCTGAACGGTCAGCTAGGCAAAACCCAAGATGGGTTAACGAAAATTTCGAATGGGTTGAGCAGCAGTAACGGCACAACTACCGCTAACGGGTTGAAATCCATCGGAAACTCAGCCAAAGATATTGCCAGCCAGTTAAAGGCCATTCAGTCCGCAACCGGTTCAAGCAGCAACGGGCAGAGTCAGATGATGAGCCAGCTGCAGCAGGCAATGGCCGCAACAGGCCAGCCGCTATCAGCCTCTCAATCACAGGTGTTGGCGGCTGCTTTGCAACAGGCCAGCTCGAGTCAGCAAAGTTCACTCGCAACCCTCCAAAGCAGTTTGGAACAGATTGCGAGTGACACCCAAAGTATTGGGACGAACACGCAGAGTGTCGCTAGCGAACTTCAGGCTGCTCAAGGAAGCTTGAAGGAAGCAAACGATGGGTTAACGAAGATTAACCAGGGGACGGTTGCGGCTAACCAATACCTCTCTGGGTTACAAAACTCATCGGCTTCTGATACGTTCTACATCCCTGATAACGTGTTAAATAGCTCAGAGTTCAAGGATTCTGAAAAAGCTTACCTGTCCTCCGACAAGAAGGTGGCCAAGATTACGGTTGTCTTAGATAGCAACCCAAGCTCGATGGCTTCCATGTCGAAGGTGGATAAGATGCAGACGCAAGTCATTGATAACTTAAAGGGAACGGACCTAAAGAACGCGACCGTTGCCATTGGGGGCCAAACGGCTACCATTTCTGATACGCACCGGATTGCCAGTTCTGATTTCATTCGGACGGCTGCAATTATGATGATCGGGCTGTTTATCTGCCTTCTCTTCGTTACCCGCTCCGTCCTTCAACCGATGTACATTCTCGGGACCTTACTGTTGGCCTACATGACGTCACTCGGCTTGACGCAGTGGGTTAGCGGTCTCACCACTGGTCAGTCGGTTCTGACCTGGAATACGCCATTCTTCTCCTTCATCATGTTAGTGACGCTGGGAATTGATTACAGTATTTTCTTAATGATGAAGTACCGGGAATACGGTCCAGATGGGGTACCAACCGAACGAATTGTGAAGGCTTCGGGAGTGATTGGTGCGGTTGTTCTCTCGGCCGCCATTATTTTAGGCGGAACCTTTGCCGCATTAATGCCATCGGGTGTCCTCACCTTAATTCAAGTTGCCATGGTTGTGATTATTGGGCTTGTCCTCTTAATCTTCATGCTGCCAACGGTAATCTCTAGCTTTATCCGGCTAACTTACCCCTTGGACAACAAGTTAGCGCCACGCGATAAATAACGGTTGTTCACGTGTGATAAAACCGATAGTGAATTACTGAAATAAAAGTGCACCCCGCTTGGAACTATTTCCAAGCGGGGTGCACTTTTTGTTGTGTAGAGAAAAACCGAGGGATTTCACACCCTGTTATAGTTGGGTTCAGTCCCTCAACCCCTTGTGGTTAACCAAGCTATCAAATAATACTAAAACCCAGTATTTTTGATAGCTCCGTTAATCCTCGGGGGATAAAGCGGGGGACTTCACACCCTGTTATAGTTGGGTTCAGTCCCTCAACCCCTTGTGGTTAACCAAGCTATCAAATAATACTAAAACCCAGTATTTTTTGATAGCTCCGTTAATCCTCGGGGGATAAAGCGAGGGATATCACGCCCTGTTATATTGTTGTACACTAGTAGAAAACGAAATGGAGTTCATGATGATTGAAACGATTGAAAAATTAACGGGTTCTGATCTGAATCAAGTGTTGGAAGTCTGGTTAAAGGGAAATTTTGATGGGCATCCCTTTGTTGATCAATCGGTTTGGCTTCACGCCCTACCTCAGGTGCGGCAAATGCTGACGGGGTTCACGGTGGTTGTCCATCGAAACCAATCTGGTACCATTGACGGGTTTCTTGGCTGTGAAGCTGGCAACATTGAAGGCCTCTTTGTCCTGCCAGCAAGCCAGCATCAGGGGGTTGGTTCGGCCCTGTTAGATACGGTTAAGGAGCAACATCCGAGTTTAACGCTGCACGTTTACGAAAAAAACGAGCGGGCCGTTCAGTTTTATCGCCGGGCCAACTTTTTAATGCAATCTCGAGGGATTGATCCGCTGACGGGGGAAGCGGACTTAACGATGCACTGGCAACGCTAAGCGTCCTGCATTTGCCGGTTAATGGCGGGTACGAGTGCAAACATGATGATGGCTGCTACAATGGTAATTCCACCGATTATGGTGAAGTAAGCCACCTCGTTTTGCGGGGTGTAGAATCGAACGATTTGTGAATTTAAAGCCTGGGCGGCAGCGTTGCCCAAAAACCACATACTCATCATCTGTGATTTGTAGGCGGTCGGGGCCAACGTTGACGTCACGGAGAGGCCAATTGGCGAGAGAAGCAGTTCGCCAATTTCGAGAATGGCCCAGCTTGCGACTAACCACAGGGGACTAACCCGGGCGGTCCCGACCATTAGAACGGGAATGGCCATGATTAAGAAGGAAAGCCCGCTAAAGATAAGGCTCCAAGCAAACTTGGTGGCGGCAGTTGGCTGTTTGGTCCCCAGTTTGGTCCATAACCACGCAAAAATGGGGGAGTAGAGAATGATAAAGAGGGGGTTCAGGGATTGAAATTGGCCCGCCTGTAAGTGCCAGCTGCCGACTTGCAGTTGAGTTTGATCCTGGGCAAACAGCGCTAGGACAACGCCGCCCTGCTCTAAAATGAGGCAGAAAAGGACTTCACAGATAAATAACGGGATGTACGCCTTAAGGTGCCGCCGTTCAACGGCGGAAACCTTTGGGCTTGTTAGCATAACGATGAAGTAGTAAATGGGCAAGCAAACGCCAAGGATGGTTAGGCCGAGAACGATCCCGTTTGCGGTGAGGTGATGGGTTAGAGCGAATCCGCCTAAGACAAGTCCTAGACCAACCAGTCCCCAACCAGTTCGTTTTAAGTAACGCTGGCGCAAGGCCTTTGGCAGGGGGTCGGGCGCCACCTGGGATGCCGCTGGCAGTGACTTCATCTTGCGAATGTAGCCAACGAGTCCCAACGCCATTCCTAAGGCGGCTAATGAGAACCCGGCGTGATAGTTATAGCTCTGACCGACCCAGGACACGAGTAGGGGCGCCATTAATGATCCCAGGTTAATTCCCATGACGAAAATGCTGTAAGCTGAATCACGCCGGGGATCGTCTGGCGCGTACAGGGCACCAACGGTTTCGGAAACGTTGGGCTTTAAAAGCCCGGTTCCTAAGGTGATGAGTAAAATCGATCCATATAGGCCGGCAATCTTGAAGGGCATTGACAATAGGATGTGGCCGAACATGATGAGTAGGCCTCCGTATAGGACAGATCGTGCGCTCCCGATTAAACGATCACTGATAAATCCGCCAATGACACTCGTCATGAAAACGAGGGCACCGTAGATGGCCATAATGGATGTCGCTAACTGGACGGACATTCCTAGGCCGCCCCGAACGGTGGCGTCGTACATGTAGTACAACAGAATTGCCCGCATGCCATAGTAACTGAATCGTTCCCAAAATTCGGTCATAAACAGGGTCTTTAAAGCCACGGGCTGACCGAAAAAGGTCCGGGCCGGTTTAGGCTGGGTTTTAATATCTGACTCGTTTGCTTGTTCTTCCATATGCTTGAAACCTCCAGTTGATAAAATAAAAAAGCCGTTAGAATTCGACACAACGGTCAAATCTAGCGGCATAAAGTAAAGGTCTTTTTTAATCAGCTGAAAGCTTCATGCCTAATAGATTTGATAAACGATCTACTAGGCGACAGCATAAAGATGGTCAGCTTAATAGATACGAACGTTGCGTTCACGACGTTCGCATCTTTGACAGGTCCGAACGTCTTCTAAAAGCTAAACCAAAAATAAAGATTCAATTGTGGTTGTTGGTTAATGGAAATCATAAGAAACCACTCCTTAAATTGAATAACTGTAGTGTAGCAATAAAAATGAGAATTAACAAGGGTAAATGTTAATTTTCTCATTTTAGTCACATTGAGGGTTCGTTGCGGCCTAGAAAAAGTACTTGAAGCGGTTGGTGGAACTACCTACAATGGAATTGAGATAGGAGGGGATCATATTGAGTAACAGCGACCACGAGTTTCCCCTGCCAACCAAGCAGTGGCTGGCAGCCCATAACTTAGATGAACTAATCAACGTCCCCGAACACGCAAAAACGTTTCAGAATATTATGCTGATGTACGAAAGTGCGACGCGAACCGTTCAAAATAAGGTTCGGTATTTAAACGATGAGAATAAAATTTTATACGGCGATTCCCTCATTGATAGTTTTCAGTCAAGGATCAAACAGCCCCGAAGTATCCTAGAAAAGGCGGAACGAAAGGGTATTCCCCGCACCTTTGAGAGTTTAACGACCAACCTTCATGATATTGCAGGGGTGCGGTTAATCGTCCGGTTTTTGGATGATATTTGGAAGGTTAAGGCCTTCTTAGACAAGCAGGATGATATGGAAATCGTGCGGGTAAAGGATTACGTTCGCCACCCTAAGGCCAACGGGTACCGGAGCCTACACTTGATTGTCACGGTCCCCATTTACCTGTCTGCCGGCAAGGAGCAAGTCGAGGTCGAAATTCAAATTCGAACGATCGCCATGAACTTCTGGGCCTCCTTAGAACATGAACTCAATTATAAGAAGAACGTCCCCCATCAAGGTCAACTACGCCGGTCGTTAACGGCTAAGGCGGGCTTAGTCAGTCAATTAGACACCGAAATGAATGCCATCAAAGAAACGATTCGGAATGAGACGGAACCAGATTAAGGGTGTGGAACCGCTTGGTAGATCTTGAGGAGTAACGTAAGAAACAAAATTAGGCTGATAACCCCGATTCGATTTAATCGAACCCGGGTTATCAGCCTAATTTTTTGGCTCTCCAGTTAGTCGGCGAGGAGGGCCTTCGCCGTTTTTTCATCCGTAATTAAAGTGGTAGCGTAGTGTCCGGCCAAGGCGCCCCGGATGGCGGCCAGCTTACGGGCACCCCCCGCAACCAAGATGGAGTCCCGTTTGTGCTGTAGTTCATTGAGGTCGACCCCGATGGTTCGGGCATTGATGGGTTCGTCGGCGATCTCACCGGTAGCGGTGATAAACCGGGAATTAATGTCGCCCACCGCCTGACGTTGGAGCCGCAAAATTTCATCGGAATTCAGGTAGCCCAGTTTAAAGAGCAGGGCATCGTCCCTGACCGTTCCAACCGTAAAAATGGCAACGTCCGCCCGGCGGCCCTCATCAATAATATATTGAATGTGCCGATCCTCAAGCACCAAATCGTGGGTTTTGGCGTTATCAAAAATAACGGGCAGGGGCAACATTTCCGTTTCAGCGTGAAAGGCCTGGGTAAATTGGTTAATAATTTCGTTAGCGAAGTTGCTGGTCTGAGCGTGAGTAACGCTGCCCTTTAGCTGAACCATTTTGACACCCTGCTGTTCGTTTTGCGCTGGATCTAAATGGGCCGCCACCTGCTGCATGGTTTTACCCCAGGTGACGCCGATGAGGGTGTTGTCGGTAACGGTCCGCTGCAGGTAGTCAGCGGCTGCCTGACCGAGTTTGTCAATGATATGGTCGTAGTCACCGGTTGGCACGTAGGCAATGGCAACGTTCGCGAGGCCGTACTTTTGTTTGAGCTGGGCCTCTAAGTCCGTGACGTCCGCATAGGGATCGTTAATTTGAATGGTCACGTAACCGTTGTCCCGGGCAAACTGAAGCAGGCGCGAAATCGTGGGCCGGGAAAGCGACATCACCCGGGCAATTTTGCTCTGATCGTAGTTATCTTGATAGTAATACCGGGAAGCTTCAAGTGCTTGCTGAATCCGTTTGGTACTATCCATTGGGCTAGCCCTCTTTACGTAGGATTTGAATTGGTGGAAACCTTAGGTGAATATGGTGAGAGTAAAAAGAGACTTGAGATGACGAATAAACTCATACAGTACCAGCTATACGGGACGATGGCCGTCGCCGAAACGCCCACGATGGAACCCGCCATCAGCAGCTGGGCGCCGTACGGAATTAACCCCTGACCCACGCAGGAGTAAATATCTAAAATACTGGCGGTGTAGGACGGGGAAATCTGGTAGGTTTTGCTAAGCCGTTCGGATATGGGGCCGGCAATCATAATGGAAACAGTATTGTTAGTGGTAATCACGTCCAAAAGTAGGACTAAAAAGGCGATGGAAAACTTGCCCCCAATTTTGCCCCGGGCGTGTTGGGTGAGCTTGGTTAACAACCATTGAATGCCACCCATATGGGTCATTAACTCTGCGAGACCCCCCACCACAATGGAAATGAAGGATACGTCCGCCATGGATAAAATCCCCTTGTTTAACAGGGTAAGGGACTGAAATAGCGTAAAATCTCCGTGGCTGAGCCCGATTAAAATGGCGGTGACAATTCCGAGCAGCAACACAATGAGCACGTTGATGTTTAGAAACGAGAGCACAATGACCACCACGTAGGGGAGAAGGTTCAACCACTGCAGGGGTGCCAGGTGGCCCAAACTCACGGTGGCAACGGGCACGAAGGCAAGCGCCACGGTGGTTAAGAGGAAGGCTGGCAGGACCATAATGGCGTTGGTTTTAAACTTTTCAAAGATGGTGACGCCCTGAGTTTTAGCTGAAATAATGGCGGAGGCCGAGATTAAGGATAGGTCATCCCCAAACATCGCACCACTCACCACAACCCCCGCCAGAAGTGCCAAGTTAATGTGAGCGAGTTGACCAATATTAGCGGCAATCGGCATTAAAGCCGCTACGGTTCCCATCGACGTTCCCATGGCAAAACTGATGAGGCAGCCGAGGACGAAGACCCCTGGAATGATGAATTGTTTGGGCAGAAAGGTTAACCCTAAGGTGGTGACTGCATCAACCGCATGCATGGATTTGGTGACGTAGTAAAAGGCACCTGCCAACATAAAAATAACGATCATGAGCATCATGGTCTCTTGTCCCGCGCCCTTAAAAAAGATGGTCAGTTTCTCCTCTAATGTTTCATGATGATGCGGAATGGCTAAGGCAACCATGGTTGCTAGACTCATTGCGATCAAGAGGGGCATCGCCTCGAAGTTGCCGCTAATTACCCCACAGCTAATGTAAAGCACTAAAAAGAAGATAAGGGGAATTAAGCCAATGAAGCTGCCCTGATCTTGTTGATTATCGTTTTTCAAAAAAACCCCCACTTTCTGTAAAAACTCCTTCCATTATTATATCGGGTTTTTGGCGGAGTTGGGGAAAAATTACAGGTATTTAGACCCCTCTTTAACTGCCAGGGGACTAAGCTGGTGGTCAACAATGAATTGGCGAACCCAAGCTGGATCCGTTTTACTGTAGTCACGAAGGGACCAACCGATGGCCTTTTGAATGAAAAACTCATCGTGTAGGCGCTCCGCCTCAATGGCGGTCGTGAGTAAGTGCCGGTTCAATTGATCCTTCATAAGCAGCTGAAGGGTGATGGCCACCCGGCGTTCCCACAGGTTAACGGCTGATGAGTCAGCGCCCGGGTGAAAGAACCAGTCAAAGACTTCCCGGGTACTTTCTGGGTGGCGCAGAATAAACTGGGTGTATACCTTTCGCCAACTGTCCACGCTGTCCCACCATGCTTTAGTGGTGACGTAGGGCTTTAACTCCCACATGTTGTCGAGCGTGAAACGGCGAACGTTAGCTAGGGCCATGTCAATGGCAACGTACTGGTACTCTCGTTCGGTTCGGGCGTAGAGGTCAGCAATCAGTTGCTGCAGGTCAGCGATGGGCAACGTCTTGCTTTTGGTAATCAGCGGCTTAGACTGTTGCCGACGTGAAACGGATTTGACTCCCACAAAGGGAAACTGATCCTTCATGTACTTTGCCATGGGAACCTGGTTTTGAGCTTCTCCGATTAATTGAAACATCTGGCACCTCCTGAATTGTTATTGTTCTAAGTATAGCAAGAAGTACACCTAAAGGTTAGGCTTGTTAAACGCTTTCATTATTTTGCGAAATTGTGCTATAGTGAACGTAACAATAAGGAGGTCGTTATGATGGATACAATGGCAGTTTTTAATGATATTATGACAAATGCAACGGATTTATCGCTGGCAACCGTAACGGAGGACGGGCACCCGGACGTTCGAATCGTTCACTTTACATACCTGCCCGAAAGTCACCAAATTCTGTTCATTACGGGTGAGAAAACCGAGAAGGTTGTCGAGCTAAAGGCCCATCCTCAAGTGGCGGTCACCACCCAAGCGGTTAAGGGAACGGATGCCGTTCGAATTGTGGCGGCTACCGCTAACCCCGTTGAAAATACTGCTGAGCTGCGGGCCACCTACACGGCAAAGTTTCCGGACGCTGCGAAAATGATTGAGAATGCGGCCATGTACGTTATCGATTTTACCTCAGTAACGGTTACGGCCGGCTTTAAGACGGAAGTGGTGACCTTCTAAAAACTGAATGGCTAACTTAAGCGGCTCTGTAACGGAAAATGGTTACAGAGCCGTTTTTTACTATCGACGAACCGGCGCAGTTTGAACTTGATCGAGTTCAGCAAGGGTGGGGTATGATTTTTGCGTTCCGTAACGTGTTACGGTAACGGATGCGTACTCGTTGGCGTGCCGGAGGGCGACGGGGATGGGTTCACCGGCTGCAAAGTAGTGGGCAAACGAACCAATGAAGGAGTCGCCGGCACCGGTTGTATCAACGGCGTGGACGTGCTGGCCGGGAATGAGCTGGCTCCCGTTGACTGTCACCCAGAGGGCGCCCTTTGATCCTACCGTCACAATGATATTGCTAACCCCACGGGAAATCAGGTGCTGAGCGGCCGCTTCGATTTCCATTAAATTAGTGGTTGGCATGCCGGTTAAGGTGGCCAATTCGGTTTCATTAGGGGTAAAGAACTGCACCTTTGAAACGTAATCGACGTTCAATTCCCGGTTGGCCGGAGCGGGGTTAAGCAATACGGGAATCCCGAATTGTTGGGCCAGGTCAATGGCGTGATAGTTCGTTTCAAGGGGAACTTCCTGCTGTAAAACGATGAGCTTGGTCTGACGAATGAGATCCTGGTGCTGATCCAGAACAGCTGGTGTAAGTTCAGCGTTGGCACCCTTAATGATTAAAATCCGGTTGTCGGACGTGGGATCAACGAAGATGGGGGCCGTCCCGCTGCTGCAGGAACCGATGCCAACGCCGGCTGTATTAATCTGGTTAGTTTTAAAATTTTGGAGTTGCTGTTTGCCAAACTCATCGTTGCCAACCATGGTGATCATGGCAACGTCTGAACCCAAACGGGCGGCGGCAACCGCTTGATTGGCTCCCTTACCACCAAACCCCATTTCAAAGCTTGGGGCCTCAATGGTTTCGCCCTCAACCGGCATACGGTCGAGGTAGGTGATTAAATCAATCATGTTGGATCCGATCACGGTAATATCAGTCATGGAATTGTCCTCCTATTCAGTTATGCCTGTTGTTACGGTAAAGGATTTTTCGGCTTGGGGAGCTAAGAAAATGAGTGTGCCAGCCTGTTCGGCGGCGTGGTAACCCTCTGGCCGACTAGTTCCCGGCAGCGCAAAGGCGCCCACCTGTTGATCAGGGTTATGCAAAATCCACCGAGTAACAATCGGAAAATCGGCCGTCTTGAACCGGGTTTCGAAGGTCGCTCCAGTTGGCAGGTGCATTTGAAAAACGGCTTCCGGTGTTATGGTACTGAGATCATCCGTGCAGTAAACAATTTCGGGATCGTAGTGGTTGGGGTCGGATAGTTGACTGATGAGCGTCTGATTTTTTAATAGTTCGGCGTTATAAGCCAGCCAATCTGCCGTGGGATGGACGTGGTCGGGGACGGATTCACGCAGGTGAAACGCACCGTCCGGAATGTTTTGGGTCAGCGTGGCATCATCAACGTAGGCATAATTCATGTGGCACATATACTGCAAGGGCATGTCTTGGGCGTGAGAGAGGTTTTTTACGGTCATTTGAATGTCAAATAATCCGCTGTTAGGGTGCAGGGTAACGGCTGGCCGGGCTAAGTAGTGGTGGCCAAACCCCTTGACGTATTCAAATTCACTGGTCAGGGTGAGCGATGACGTCGTAAATTTGATGGTGGCCCGGGTCATTTCGGAGGTGGGAAATTCACCATGGAGTTGGTAGTCATCTTCTGGCCCCGGCGTTCCGTTGGCTAACAGGCCGGATGAAAATTGAAAACAGCCGTAAGTGTCAACAATTCCGGTTCCCGGGAGGGGTTGGGAAAACATATCCTTCATTTTGAGGGATTGACCGTCAAAAACGGCGTCCCAAATCATGAGCCCCATATATGGTAAAACAGTCAGGTAGCCCCGGGAATTAGTCAACTTCAGGGCCCGAACGCCTGAAGGATAGGTAAACGCCGTTACGGAAAATTGATCATTTTCAAAGATGAGGTGCGGTGCTTCCGTGAACTGACGGGGGGTTAAAAAGAGTGAATTCGACAAGGTAAGGAACCTCCTTAAAAACGTAATGTAATCGCTTACAATATTGAATACCCACAGCATACCAAATCGATTGTCAGATGTAAATAATGTTTTTGAAATTAATTTCAAAAACTTTTTTAGAAAAGTTTTTTTCTTATAATAAGTCATGAGAAATTAATCACATAAAAATTAAATTAGGTATTGAAATCGGTTTCAAATTCCTTTATGATTAATCCTGTTGATTAATTAATCGAGTGCAGAGATGTTCTTTTGCCAAAATGTAAAACGTTTTACGAGTTTTAATTTGTAGCCACTCAGGACACGTTTGAGGAGTGTGGAACATGGTTAAAGTCATGGTATTGGGCAGTATTAACGTGGACACGATTTTACAGTTATCACGGGTTGCGGTTCCGGGAGAAACGCTAGCTGTGAACGAAAAATCCAATGCGGCTGGAGGGAAGGGCGCCAATCAAGCGGTTGCTGCTGCCCGGGCCGGTGCGGACACAGCCTTTATCGGAAAGGTAGGGAAGGATGATCTTGGAAACAAGATGCTGAAAACCCTGCAAAAAAATAACATTGATACAACGCACATTGCCGAGGACAAGAAGCATGGGACCGGGAGTGCCACGATCTTGGTCTACGGCGACGGTCAGAATAATATTTTAGTTTACGGTGGGGCCAACCAGGAAGTGACGTTGACGGAAGTTAAGGCTGCCAAAAGCCAAATTGCGGCGTCCGACTTCTTAATTACCCAGTTTGAAACCCCACAGGAAGACGCCGTTTTAGCGTTTCAGATTGCAAAGGAAAATCACGTCACCACCATTTTAAACCCGGCGCCGGCCAGTGAAATTAGTCCCGATCTCTTAAAGGTAACGGATCTCATTATTCCAAATGAGACGGAAAGCGCGACGTTAACGGGGATTGAAGTTACGGATGAAGCGTCAATGGACGCCAACGCCGCCAAGTTCCGGGAAATGGGCGTTAAAAACCTCATTATTACGATTGGGGATAAGGGTGCCTACTACAATACGGAAAGTGCGGGCCACGGTTTTGTACCAGCCTATAAAGTACATGCAGTGGACCCAACGGCCGCTGGCGATACCTTTATTGGCGCCCTATCGTCCCAGCTAAAACCGGATTTAAGCAACGTCAAAGAAGCCCTCATGTTTGCCCAGCGTGCAAGTTCGCTAACGGTGCAAAAACTTGGGGCGATGCCATCAATTCCTACGCTGGCTGAAATTAATGCGGCCCAGGAGAAAGACGAGGAGAAGTAGCGTGAAAAAGACAACGGTTATTAATTCAGAATTATCAACGGTAATTGCCGGAATGGGGCACATGGACTGGTTATCCATTGGGGATGCTGGAATGCCCGTTCCCATGGGAACCCAAAAGATTGACTTGGCGGTGACGAAACAACTGCCTAGCTTTATCGACGTCCTAAAGAACGTCTTAGCGGAACTTGAAGTTCAACGGATCTACCTGGCCGAAGAAATCGTTGACCAGAACCCTGAGCAACTCCAAGCCATCAAGGATTTAATGCCGGGCGTTGAAATCACCTACGTGCCGCATAGTGAACTAAAGAAGGATCTGAGTCAAACCCACGCTTTTGTGCGGACGGGTGAAATGACGCCGTACTCAAACATTATTTTAGAGAGCGGCGTAACCTTTTAATTAACGATTGGAGTGACGATTTTGGATACAAATTCAACTACTGAGTCGCACGGTTACGTGCAGCTTTCTGACGGATACTTAAGTAAAACTCCCGTGTTTCAGTTCCTGTTAGTTTGCTTAATGTTCCCTCTCTGGGGGGCGGCTGCCAGTCTAAATGATATTTTAATTACGCAGTTTAAGTCAGTCTTTATGTTGAACGATGCGGCCACTGCCTTCGTTCAAAGTGCATTTTACGGGGGTTACTTCTTAATTGCCATCCCCGCATCATTAGTCATCAAAAAGTTTAGCTATAAATTTGCCATTATGATTGGGCTGATTGCCTACATTATTGGGTGTGCATTATTCTTCCCTGCCTCCCGCGTTGCCACTTACGGTATGTTCTTGGCCGCAATCTTCGCCATTGCGATTGGACTAAGCTTCCTGGAAACCTCCTGTGAAACCTACAGTTCCATGCTTGGGCCGAAGAAGAGCGCCAATTTCCGGATCAACTTTGCCGGAACCCTAGTGCCAATTGGTGACATCTTAGGAATTGTCCTTGGGAAGTACCTGATTTTTGGTTCCGTGGGCAACCTATCCGAAAAAATGAGCCACATGCATGGTGCAGAACGGATTGCTTACGGGGAAAAGATGCTGCAATTAACCCTGCGGCCATACAAGTACATCTTGATCGTTTTAATTGTGATGCTTGTTATCTTAGCCTTCACGAAGATGCCGTCCGCTAAAGCCATGGCTGACACCAAGAACGGGGAAGTCGTTGAAAAACCAACGCTGCGCGAAACCGTCCGTTACTTAGCCAAAAACACCCGGTTTAAAAAGGCGGTCTTAGCTCAGTTCATCTACGTTGGGATGCAGACAACGGTGTGGTCATTTACCATTCGGTTAGCGTTAAACCTCGACCACAGTTTAACGGATAGTGCTGCATCAACGTTCATGATTTACAGTTATATCGCTTGGTTTGCTGGTAAGGTCGTCGCCAACTTTCTTATGAACCGATTCTCCATCACCTTAGTTCTGACGATTTACTCCCTGTTAGGGACGGTTGCTTTGATTTTGACGATGACCATTCCCAACATTACGGCAATTTACATGGCAATTGCCACCAGTTTCTTCTTCGGCCCCGAATGGCCAACAATTTACTCTCACGCCTTGGATACGGTCCAAGATAAGAAGTACAATGAAACGGCTGGTGCCATTGTGGTTATGGGAATTGTTGGGGGTGCCTTTGTTCCAGCTATCCAAGGTTTAATGTCGGATGCAACGGGATCTATGCAGTGGTCCTTCTTCGTGCCAATGCTCTGCTTCCTCTTCCTAACGGTTTACTGGTTAATTGAATACCGTTATGATAAGAAGAACCCTGACTTAGTGGCAGAACACTAAGCATATCAGGTGACAAATTAAGTGAATGTGAAATAATGAGGCTGGGATATAAGACGTTCAGACCCTGCCAAAAAAGGAGAATGACCAGGTTCGATTGTCTTTTGATCGAATTTGGTCATTCTTTTTTTAGGGTTATGGTCTGTCTTATATCCCGTAACTATCTGGTCCGAAAGCATCCTATTCAAGGATGAAAAGCTTTCGGACCATGTTGCAAGAGTCGGCAATTTTAAGCGAAGCGAGCCTAATGTTCCAAACCATTTTTTAAGGTTGTTTTTTAGTTTAGAACCGTTATACTTAAGTTGTTGGTTAGAATGATTCTAATAAATCAGGAGGGGATTAAAATGCAACAGAGTAAAATTGTTATTGTTGGGGCTTCACATGGCGGGCATGAATCAGCCATTGAACTATTAGATAAGTATGATGATGTGGATGTTACCATTTTTGAAGCCGGCAATTTCGTTTCGTTCATGTCTTGTGGGATGGAACTGTTCTTGGAAAATCAAGTGACGGCTCAAAATGATGTTCGCAATTTCCGGCCAGAAGAGATCACCGAAAAGGGGGGCCACGTCTACAATAACTCCTTGGTCACAAGCATTGATACCGATAACCAGCAGGTAACGGTTAAGAATACCCAGGATCAGACGACTCAGCAAGTGGCTTACGATAAGCTGATCTTGAGTTCTGGGGTTACCCCCCACGCGTTGAACGTTCCCGGCAGCAACCTCGAAAACGTGGATGATATGCGGGGCTACGATTGGGCGACTAAACTTAAGGCAGCCATTGATAACGAGCAAGTAAAAAATGTGGTGGTGATTGGGGCCGGCTACATCGGGATTGAAGCGACCGAAGCCTTTACGAAGGCCGGCAAGAACGTGACCTTGATGGATGTGACTCCCAAACCCCTCATGACTTACTTAAACGATGAAATGGCGGATCTCATTACTAAAACGTTAGTGGATCACGGGGTGAACGTTAAAATGGGCGTCTCCGTTACCGGTTTTGAAGGAAACGGCAGTGTGACGGCCGTAACGACCGCGGATGAAACTGTGCCGGCTGATTTAGTGATTTGTGCAACGGGCGTGACGCCAGCGACCGATTGGTTAAAGGGCACCGTGGCGTTAGATAGCCGTGGATTTATTGAAACGGATGCTTATTTGCACACCAACATTAAGAACGTTTCTGCCATTGGCGACGCCATTAAACCGTTCGACATTCCGGCCAACCAGCCAATGCCAGTGGCACTTGCCACTACCGCCCGGCGTGAAGCCCAGTACGTGGTTAACCACCTCTTTGAAAAACGACCATCCCGGCCATTTAAGGGGATTGTTGGGGCATCTGCCCTCAGCGTCTTTGACCAGCACTTTGCGACCGCTGGGTTGAACGCCGTTACAGCTAAGAAAGCGAACGTTGCTTCAACTACGAGCTTTTATGAAGATCGGCTCCGGCCCGCTTACATTCCGGATCAGGATAACGCGAAAGTCTGCGTTAGTTTGACGTATGCACCGGAAAGCCACCAGATCTTAGGCGGGGCAGTCATGTCCACCTATGATATTACGGCGCAAGGAAATGTCTTGGCCTTAGCTGTGGCCCAACGGATGACGATTGAAGATTTAGCGGAAGCCGATTTCTTCTTTCAACCCGGCTTTGATCGGCAGTGGAGCCTGCTAAACTTGGCTGCGCAAAACGCATTAGGCAATGCCCGGTTCTAAACAACAAAACTAAATCTAAACCTATTTTTGAAACTCGCCGTATAATGTGGGTAAGCATTAGACTGTAATGCTTGGAAGGGGGAGTTTCAATGAACATGAATGGTATGAACATGGGTGCTTCAGACCCGAATTATAATCCGAATGATCAGGTATCCTTGGACGGTTTAAAACCCGCTCAAGAACCCTGCTACAAAAAGGGCGATCAGGTGACATTACTGGTTGACCATGTGATGGCACATATGATTATGAAGATGAAGGGGGCTCCTGCAACTATCGTAGCAGGTTACAATACTCGGGCATACGCCGTCGACTTTTACACCACGAACGACCACACCTACGTTAAGGATCACAAGTGGGTCATTCAACGGGAAATTAAGGGCCAGACGGATGATTCTGCACCGTTAGCTAACGGAACGGAAATCACGATGGAAGCCAACCACATGGCTGGTATGAAGGGTGCAACCGGGACGATTGTTTCCTCTCAAGCCGGCAACGTCTACATCGTGGATGTTCCTCCTTATGATGGACAGCCAGCGATGAACAATCACCGTTGGTTCCTCCAAGATGAAATGAAGCCATTACAGAAATAACCGAAAGTCTTCCTAGCGCAGTGTGGCAGGGGCATAAAACGTTCAGGCCATGCTAAATAGGGCCCCGGATCAGATTCGATTGTATTTTGATCGGATTTGGTCCGGGGCTTTATTTGGTTGTGGCCTGGTTGATGTTGGTACTGGTAGGTGAGGGAAGATTAATCAGCCCGAGGATCGGCGCACCCATAGTCGGGCTTCATCCCTCAACTTCTTTCGGTTAACTCAGCAACTGAATAATGCTAAAGCCCAGCATTTTCCAGTTGCTATGTTAATCCTCAGAAGTTACCCGAGGGGTGGCGCACCCTCAGTTGGGTTTCGCTCCTCAGCTTTCTGCGGTTAACCCAAGAGGCAAATAATGCTAAAGCCCAGCATTTTCCAGTTACTATGTTAGTCCTCGGAAGTTACCCGAGGGATGGCGCATCTTCCCCTAAAATTCCTCAAGCTAAATCAACACCCTAACTTGGTTGGCGTGTTAAGATGAATTCAGATAAACGAAGGGAGTTTTGTATTATGGCAGAAAATTATGATAAGCGTGAAGACGAAACATTGGATCGAATCAGCAATACATTGAGTAAGTTAGATACCACACTTGGTAAAGAAGACACTGATGTAGATAAGGATTATCGGACGCGGGCATGGTTCGAAGAACACCGTGCCATTCATGAAATCAAGAAGGCCCTTCATGAAGTCGGCAAGTACGACGATTACGATGAAGATGCATACAACCAATTCGTTAAGGACTACGATAAAGCAGTTCAAGATTTTGATAACTAATGACTAACCAAGAACACCTGAACTTACCGGTCAAAGGTAAGTTTTTCGGGTGTTTTTTTAGATTTAAGATTGATGAAAAGGCTTTCTAAATCAGCTTTATTGTGACATAATGAACATATCTTAAAATATGGAGGGATTCAGATGAGTCATCGATTAGACGGAAAAGTTGCGATTGTGACGGGTGGAACACTAGGAATCGGGGAAGCCATTGCGCACCGATTTGTGGATGAGGGCGCTAAGGTCGTGATTACTGGCCGGCATTCTGACGTTGGTGAAGCAGCCGCCAAGAAAATTGGCGGCCCAGATGTGATTCGGTTTGTCCAACAGGATACTTCTGATGAAGCCCGCTGGGACGAAGTCTTTGATGCTACAGAAGAGGCATTTGGTCCTGTAACAACGATCGTAAACAACGCTGGAATTGCGATCAATAAGAACATCGAGGAAACGACCGCTGAGGACTGGCACAAATTGATGTCCGTTAACTTGGATGGGGTCTTCTACGGAACGAAACTGGGAATTATTCGAATGAAGAACAAGAACTTGGGGGCCTCCATCATTAACATGTCTTCCATTGAAGGTTTTGTGGGCGATCCTAACTTAGCGGCCTACAATGCTTCTAAGGGTGCGGTTCGGATTTTCTCAAAGTCGGCAGCCCTTCACTGTGCGTTGAATGATTACGATGTCCGGGTGAACACTGTGCACCCCGGCTATATTAAGACACCGTTAGTGGATGATTTACCGGGAGCCGAAGCGGCTATGTCACAACGGGATAAGACGCCAATGGGCCACATTGGTGAACCTGATGACATTGCCTACATGTGCGTTTACTTAGCCTCAAATGAATCTAAGTTTGCCACGGGATCTGAATTTGTGGTTGACGGAGGTTACCTCGCGCAATAGAGATGAAGGGTGTGGAGCCACTCGGTAGATCCTGAGGAGTAACGTAAGAAACAAAATATGCTGGGCCTTAGCATCATTTGTTTCTTGGGTTATCCGGAGGGATCTGAGTGGAGGAACCCGACTAAAGGGTGTGGAGAGCCTCGGTAACACTCGAGGATTAACGTAGGAAGCAAAAAATACTGGGTTTTAGTATTATTTGCTTCTTGGGTTAACCGGAAAGAGTTGAGGCTTACAACCCGACTGAAAGGGTGTGGAACCCGACTGACTACATCTAAATAAGGCGGATGACCTGATCTGGTCATTCGCCTTATTTGGCATTGTCAAAATGGCTAATGATAGTAGATGCTGAGGGCCTTATCGCCACTCAAATGACTAGTTTTTGGTACAATGAACGTGATTGAAACGCTAACGGGGAGCGGCCTAAACGGAAAAATTAAGCTGGGGGATTGGGATATGCGAAAACGAATCGGGATTTTTATATTGGGGCTTGTCATTCTGTTTGGTTTGGGTGTAGGGGGCGTTAACCTGCACGCCTACCTTCAGGACCGGCAAACTTACCGGGCAATGGTGGCTAAACCCAGTGAAGTGGCAAAATGGTCGGCCGATGATCACCCGTTAATTTCGCACTCCCAGTTTCAAAAGGACGTTCACGAGACGTTGAACCGAAATAAAGGGGTTAAAGCGGTTAAAAAGAACCAGGCAGCAAAGTCCTTTGTCATTCCGGGTCTCCGGGGCGCTTGGTCCATTAATCATCAGACAAAACGGTTGGCGTTCGGGACGGATTGGGTACCGCAGGGAATTACCGAAACGCCAAAGGACTATTATATTAGCGCCTACGACGGGAGTCACCGGCTCAATTCGCTAATTTTTATGGTCAGTAAGCGAACGGGAAAGTATGAAAAATCCCTTTTGTTACCCACTAAGTCACACGTGGGTGGAATCACGTACGATCAAGGTCACCACCGGTTATGGTGGTCCACCGACCATACCCAGTTTGCTGGTCTTTCCTATGCCTCTATGTCAACGATTCAAAGTTACGATGCCCAAAAAGTCCATCGTCCGATTCAGACCAAGTCCATTAGCATTCCCTGGGCCAACCGAACTTCGGGCATTGAATTCTATAATAATAAAATGGCCATCATCCAGTATGGGGCCAATAAAGCTAATCGGCAGGTCATCTTCGTTGGTTTAAACGCCCAAACGGGACTGCCGGCTAAAAATATTAGCCAAATTCCGGCCTTGCAGGGCAACCTATCGCTGTACGGTTACTTAGACGCGTTGTTCAAACAGGGGCAGCTTATGTCCGTAGCTAACGGTTACGATCGGATGCAGGGAATTGCGATTACCCGTGACGGGATTACAATCATTTCGCAGTCCAACGGCAACCGGGATTCTAAACTGATTGTCAGGCAGTCAAATCTCACTGCCGGCCCTGAATTTACCTTTTCTACGAAGAATATTTCGGGGAGCACCAGCCTCATTGTTCCACCGTCCGTGGAACAAATTAGCATTAATAAGCCCACGAATTCCCGTGTGGCCCTCCTGTTTGAAAGCGGGGCAAAGAAGTACCGCGAGGAAGGTAGCTACCGGCACCGGCCGGAAATTACCGATCGGGTGCTCGTGTTACCGCTGGATATTACCCAACAGAAGTAAGGGGAGGTTAGGCCTTTAAGAGCCGATCCACCTTTTTTAGGGCTTTTTGCCGCTGGATTTCAGTTTGGTGTTCAGGATTAAAGTTTTGCCAGTGGTAGTGCCGTAACCCTAGCTTACCGAACGTTCCGCGTTTGAGCGCCTTTGTGACGGGATTTCCGAAGATTAGCCGGTAGAGTGGCGTAGGCGTGCCAGAGACGGTTAAAACGTCAATTTCGGGGTTGCGGGGTAAAACGTGGGGCGATTTTTTGGCGTAGTGGTATTTGGTTAAGACTTTATCAATGAACCCCTTAGTCATGGCCGGCATCACTTCCCACCAAATCGGGAAAATAAAGATAATTCGGTCGGCCGAGGCTAATCGCTGATAGTAATCCTCCGCTTGGGCGTTAATCGGCCGCTTCGTCCGCCAATTTTCGAGGTCGGCTTGGTGCATAACGGGATCGAAGTGATCGGCGTGCAGGTCAATTAGGTCAACTTCACCGCCGTGTGCCGTGATAGACGTGCTGGCTTCCTTAGCGATCGCCGCACTATAACTGCGGAAGTGGGGCTGGTTTTCACTGGCCTTAATGGTGTAGGGGTGATCAAAAACAATAACGGTTTTCATAGGAAGACTTCTTTCTGATATTTATTCTTAGGAATGAATAGGAACCAGTAAAACTAGTCCGCTATTTTTCCGTTGGGTCTTGATTATTTATTCTCGAGAATATATCATGGAGTATAAAGTCATTATGACAAGATGTCAAGTATATTCGGAGGAATAAAAAATGAGTGAACTATCCCGAAAAGAGTTATCGGATACGATTCGAACGGAATTAGCCGAGTTTAGAAACCGCCAAATTGATGAAGAAACCATGACCTGGTACCTCAAAAACAGCCCGAATGAATTGAAGGATGCCGTCCAAAAAATGACGTTAAATGATTTAGATATTATTGATCTGGTTGCGAACCATCCCGATGAACGGTTGAGTGATTTTACGAAGTACACCACGATTCGACAGGGAACGATTTCTAAGATTGCGGCAAAGCTCGATCAGGCTGGCTTCTTAGAGAAATTTCACGAACCTGGCAACCAAAAAACGACCTACTTACGGTTATTACCGAACGGAGAGCTGATCCATGAGCTGCACCGGCGCTACCACCGTGACATGGATCAACGAATGGCTGCCGCCTTAAACCAGTTTTCTGATGGGGATTTGAACGCTGTGAGGGCCTTTTTACAGGTCATTAATGAGACGGATTGAAAAAACGGCCTGGTGTTTGGCCTCGTCTTTACCCACTTCTTCACGTACAATGGGTGGAAGACATTGAAACGGAAGAGAGAAGAAGAGAATGAATCGTAAAATGGTTTCGGGCTCGTTTTGGCTATCATTTGGTAGCATCATGTCCCGGGTGCTGGGAATTGTTTACTTAATTCCCTGGTTAGTCATGATGGGGGCCCCGGCCCACAAGGAAGCGGCCCAGGCGCTGTTTAATGTGGCTTATCAGCCCTATGCGCTGTTTATTTCGCTGGGAACGGCGGGCTTTCCGTCGGCGATTGCCCGGCGGATTGCAATTTATAATGGGGAAGATAAGTTTTTAAACAGCCGCTACCTCGCTAAGATGGGGTTTGCCGTTATGGCAGGATCGGGTGCCCTCTGCGGTCTACTGCTGTATTTATTAGCTCCCACACTTGCTAAAAATAGTGCGGTCGTTTCCGTTCACGACGCGGTAATTGCGATTCGGGTCCTCGTGCCCGCCATTATTATTTTGCCGTCGATGAGCATTTTACGGGGGTGGTTCCAGGGTAACCAAGATCTCAAACCCTTCGGAATTTCCCAGCTTTGGGAACAGCTGCTCCGAATTACCTTTATCTTAGCGGCCACCTACCTCATCATTGACGTTTATCACTTAGACTTTGTTTTAGCGGTCTACTACAGTGTTTTCGGGGCGTTCGTCGGTGCCGTAGCTAGTTACGTTTACCTCTGGTGGTATTACCGGAAGCAGGAGCCCACGTACCGGTTGCAGGCCGAACAAAGTCAGCCGTTTGATTTGCACGGGGTCGGCCACTCCCTACTGATGATTGCGTATGAATCCATTCCGTTTGTATTTGTGGGGGCTGGGATTACGCTCACCCAGCTGATTGACCAGCTATTTTTCAAACAGGTGATGGTGGGCGTACGACATCAGACTGTGGCGACTGCACAATATATTTATACGCTGTTTTCTGCGAACCCCACGAAAATTACCACGGTGATTGTTTCCCTGGCTATTGCCATTGCGGAAACGACGCTGCCGTTGTTAGCGACCAATAAGGCCGCGGGAAAGGGCGGGACAGCGAATATCATTAGCCAAAACCTTAATTTACTGCTGTTTACACTTCTACCCTCCGTCACTATTTTAGGGGCACTAGCGCCAGAAATTTATGGCATCTTCTTTTCGTTTAATCCGTTAGGGACTCACTACCTAGTGGCTAATATTTTTCAGAGCATTATTTTGGGAATTGCCATCGACGGCCTAACGCTGCTACAAGCTCTGCATGAAAGCAAGCGGGCAATGGTGTACCTTAGTATTGGGTTGGTCGTCAAATTGCTGCTACAATTCCCCATGGTCTATCTGTGGCAGGGATTTGGTGCCATTGCTGCCACCGCGATTGGATTTGGGGTCGTTGACCTGTTGTGGATGACCAAGATCTTTGGCCAGTACCATCTTCGGCTCCGCCAGTTTGGCCGTTTGCTGGGGATGAATCTGGGTTATGGTGTTGTGACGTTTAGTGTGAGTTTAGGATTCAACGCATGGCTTCAGCCGGAAACGAAACTCACGGCCTTTCTATTTGCCTGTGTTTTTGGTGGGATTTTTGCATTACTATACGTGTGGCTAGCAAACGTCACAGGGGTAGCGACCCGGGTCTTGGGGCGTCCCTTGAAAGTGTCGACCCTCAGGTGATTTTGTTTAATGGACTGCCGAGCAATGCCAGCGTTAGTTTTTGGAAGTTAATTAATTCTATCTTGACAATCGTGAATAAATTAGCTAATTTAAAAGTAGTTGAATATAACCATTTCTTCGGGGCAGGGTGAAACTCCCGACCGACGGTGATTCGTTAACGCGACAGTCCGTGACCCGCATTATGCGGTGGATGCAGTGAAATTCTGCAACCGACAGTGAAAGTCTGGATGGGAGAAGAAATGAAGTTGACTGGTGGGTTCTACCAGTCGCTTCTTTGGCACGTTTTTTTGTGCCGTCTACTCATGATGATGTAACGCCCCGTGATGGAAGTCACGGGGCGTTTTTAGTCTGTTATTTAAGAAATGGGGTGGAAAGAATGAATGATGAAGCTTACATGCGACTAGCCCTTCATGAAGCACAGAGGGGTCGGGGATTAACTTACCGGAATCCGCTTGTAGGCGCCGTGCTTGTGAAAGACGATCAAGTATTAGGTGCCGGTCATCACGTCCATTTTGGTCAATCCCATGCCGAAGTGGATGCCTTTAATCAGGTTCAACATCCCGAAGATGTGAAAAATTCAACCCTCTACGTGACCCTTGAGCCCTGCTGCCACACGGGTAAAACGCCACCGTGTGCGCACCAAATTGTGGATTGGGGGGTTAAAGAGGTGGTGGTGGCTCAGATGGATCCGAATCCGTTGGTGAAGGGTCAGGGCATTTCATACTTGGAAGCCCACGGGGTAACCGTAAAAATGGGGGTCTTAAGCACGGAAGCTGAACAGCTTAACGAGACCTACAACTTTTATTACCGCCACAAACGCCCACTAGTGACGGTCAAAACGGCCCAGAGCTTAGACGGAAAGATTGCCCTTCCGTACGCGGCCCGCACGTACCTAACGGATGCGGAAGCTAACGTTATGATTGATGATGACCGGGCGGAACAGCAAGCTATTTTAGTGGGCAGTCAAACGGTATTAGATGATGACCCGCAGCTTTTGGTTCGTCAGCCGTTAGAATACGCACCAGTCCGGGTGATTTTGGATCGGCGGGGCCGGCTTGTACCTCCGCTGCGACTTCTTAAGTGCGACGTGCCCATCTGGCTGTTTACCACTAATTGCCACGTGGCCGAACGGTTCTCGGCCTACCCGCAGGTCCGCATTTTCGTTGCCAAACGGTGGCCTGTTGCGGCAGTGGTGCAGCAATTGGGTCAATTAGGGATCCAGTCACTGATGGTGGAAGGCGGAGCGCACATCCAGAACGCCTTCTTGGCGGCTGACTTAGTGGATCAGCTGTTGATTTATCAAGTGTTTGAAGTGTTTGGCAGACTTTCATTACCCGCCTTTACGGGCCCCGAGGATCGCCGGCAGAAGTTTAGCCCAAGAAACATTATGCAGGTGGGCAACGCCCTTCGAATTTTAGCGGGGAGGCAATAACGATGTTTACGGGAATTATACAAGCTTCAGGTCGGATTAGCCGATTACAGCGCAGGGGGAACGCCATGCGGATTACCCTCCAAACGCCCCAAGAATTTACCGGGATGAAAGTTGGGGAAAGCCTAGCCGTGAACGGAATCTGTTTAACGGCTACTAACCTAGCCGACGGTGAATTTACGGCGGATGTGATGCCAGAAACGTATGAAAAGACCACGTTAGGAAAACTCGACGTTGGGGCCGTGGTTAACTTGGAACGGGCCCTCCCCGTTACCGGCCGGTTTGACGGTCACCTAGTTACCGGACATGTTGATGGTACGGGACGGGTAACGGCGAACCACCGGGTCGAAAACGCTCAGATTGTGACGATTAGTCTACCGCCCCAACTTCGAAATCAGTTGGTTACGAAGGGGGCCATTACGGTAGACGGGGCCAGTCTCACCGTCATTGAAGCTCGCCCCACCCAGTTTAGCATCGGATTAATTCCGGAAACTCAAGCCCGAACCACGTTAGCAAACGTCCGGGTTGGGCAGCTGGTTAATCTAGAAATTGATTTGGTTTTTCGGTACTTAGCCCACCTAGGGAGGAATCAGCAAAATGAAATCAACCAATATTGAGGCCGCACTTACCGCATTGCGGGCCGGCCAATTAGTGTTAGTCGTCGATGATGACCATCGGGAAGCCGAGGGGGATTTAATCGGGTTAAGCGAACTGGCAACTCCCGAAACGGTTAACCTGATGACCCAGTACGGGCGGGGCCTTATCTGTGTCCCCATCACCGCCGACCGGGCCAAGCTCTTGCACTTAGAATCCATGACGAATCAGAATACGGAACACTTCGGAACGGCGTTTACCGTTAGTGTTGATGCTCGAACGACTACGACGGGGATTTCCGCTTTCGAGCGCGCCGCAACCATTCGGCAGTTAGCCAATCCAGCTGCTCAGCCGACCGATTTTAACCGCCCCGGCCACGTCTTTCCTCTTATCGCCCAGCCCGGGGGTGTCTTAACGCGTCCGGGTCATACGGAAGCTGCCGTTGATTTGGCGCGGTTAGCCGGAGCCAAATCGACGTCAGCGTATATTTGTGAAACGCTGGCGCCTGACGGCCACATGCAGCGAACCGATGGGTTGAAAAGGCTAGCTGACAAGTTAGGCATGCCCAGGTTAACCATCGCAGAGTTAGCGGCTTACCGTTATGCACACGATCAGGGGGTAGTCACGGCGGATCGTACCGTGGCCCTTCCGAGCCGGTACGGCCGGTTTACCCTAACGGATTATACGAGCGTGGTGGATAATCGCCTCCAGCTTTTAATTGAAAGCCAGACGCCAATCCCCACAGGAGCCCCCCTAGTTCGGTTGCATTCAGAATGCTTAACGGGTGATGTGTTCGGCTCCAAGCGGTGTGACTGTGGGCAACAACTGCAAATGGCCTTGGACCGGATTAACCAGGAGGGGGGCTACGTCCTTTATCTCCGGCAGGAAGGCCGGGGCATTGGTCTGAAACAGAAGCTGCGGGCGTATGCCTTACAAGAGCAGGGGTACGATACGGTCGAAGCTAACGAATACTTAGGCTTTGCTCCGGATGAACGGGACTATGGGCTGGCAGCCGCTATCTTACACGAACGGGGCTTGACACACGTTCGGCTGCTGACCAATAACCCGGCTAAGGCTGAGGGATTAGCGCAGTATGGGATCGTGGTGGACGACTTAGTCCCGCTTGAAGCCGAAGTTTTTCCGGAGGATCGCGGCTACTTGAAAACCAAACAGCAAAAGTTTCACCATCACCTACACTTGGAGGATTAATAATGACAGTATATACAGGACACTACAATGCGACGACGGGCAGAATTGCCATTATCGTTAGCCGGTTTAACGCTGAAATAACCACGAACTTAGTTGCGGGAGCTCAAGATACGCTGTTACGTCACAATGTTTCATCCGAGCAAATCGACGTGGTATGGGTCCCTGGCGCCTTTGAAATTCCGGGAATGGTCCACCGATTACTGGCCCTGAATAAATATGATGGGGTGATTACCTTGGGAGCGGTTATCCGGGGCGAAACTGACCATTACCAATACATTAGTGGTGAGACCGTTAAGGGAATTAGCCAGCTTGCCCTGACCAGTTCGGTTCCCGTCGTCTTTGGGGTTTTGACAACGGATACTGTTGAACAGGCCCAGGCGCGGGCCGGTGGCAAAGCGGGTAATGAAGGTAGTGCGGTGGCAGAGGACCTGCTGGAAATGATGGACGTGAACGCGCAAGTCCAATCACGTTAACCAGGGGGACTATCACCAACCTGGCAGACAACTAAATGAGGCAGACGCCCTGGAATTCGACGATTCTCTGATCGAATGGGGGTGTCTGCCTCATTTGTTTGGGAATTATGTTTGAACGGGGTTGAACAATTGAGACATAAGTGTTTGTATAGAATGTAGATCGGATAATCAGAATGAAGTGGGGGCGTTAAGATGGCATGGAGGAAGAGACAACTGGTGAAATCAGTCGTTATTGGCCTCTTAGTCTGCGGGGCAGCCTACGTGACAATTTGGGTCACGGCTGACTTGCAGGACGGATTTGTGACGCAGCGGTTCTTATCCCGGGAGTTAAGAACCCAGGAGGCACCGAAACTAAAACGGGTGAGCGGCTCACAGCGAACGTACCATCAATTAAAGCGACTGAAGCACCCGATTAAGGTATCCGTTCAAGCGGATGATCAAGGCAGTGCGGATATTTCATACTACCCAATGAAGATTAACCAGCGTATTTACTGGGTATCATTAAAGCAGGGACAGTTTCCCCTGTTTGATCAAGTCGTTAAAATTGAAAGTGAACAGGACCTTTAGGGTGTGGAGCCACTCGGTAGACCTGGAGGATTAACGGACTACAACCCAATAGGGGCGCTAACCAAATTTTGGTTAGCGCCCCTATTGGGCATGATTTTTATTTAGTTGCGGTTCGCTGCGTTCCCCACGCTTGTACAAAGACCGTTGAGATAATCAGCAGGGTCCCAACAATTGCGGCGGATGTGAGGTGAACGTTTAAGAATAGCACGGATAGAATCGTTGCGGATAGGGGCTCACAGGCATCAATTACTCCCGCTGTGGTGGGGGTAATGTCGCGTAGGCTGGCAAGGTAGAGTAAATACCCCAGGAGGGTCCCACCGATAATGACAAAGGCAATCAGCCCCCAGGTAAGAGGCTGGGCCGCTGGGACACTACGCCAAATGGGATGGTAGCAGTTAAAAATTATGCCTCCGATAAGCATGGACCAACCCACAACCGGAATGGCACCGTACACCTTAATGAGCCGCACGGGCAAAATCGTATACAGCATAGCACCGATCGCTGATAGCAGGCCCCAAAAGACTGCCATGAGAGGAACGGAGAGGGTGTTTAAGTGCCCCGAAGTCACCACTAAGAAGGTCCCCACGGTTGCCATGATGACGGATAGGGTGTCAACCCGCCGGGGCCAAATTCGTTGATAGATGGCCATGACAATGATAATGAGGGTGGGGTTTAAAAACTGAAGTACGGTTGCCGTAGCGCTGTTTCCCGCCTGAATGGCAAAGAAATAGGTAGATTGAACACCTAACATACCAAAGATACTGAAGGCCAAAAGCAGCCAGGCATCATGGGAATCCCGCCAAATATCAAATAGGTGGCGGCCTTCCTGAAGGGCGCCTAATAACAGGATTAATCCTCCCGCTGTTAACATCCGGGCAACAATCATCCAGCTGGTGTTGACGGCAAAATGGTCAAAGAGGGCCTGAGCGACGGTGCCCGATACCCCCCATAACGTTGTACCAATAACGGCTAGCCAAATTCCCCGTGAATGAGTCTGCATGTTCTCCCAACTTTCAATCGACAATTTTGTGGATGTGTCTAGTGTAACTAATTGTGGGGCAAACTGAAATGGGAAGTTAAAAATAAACCGAAACGGCGACCCCCAAAACTTGACTGAAAGCACGTCAAGTTTTGGAAGGTCGCCGTTTAAGCGGGACTAAGATTAGCCGATTTAATTTCGCAGAGTGAGAAACGAGTGGAGGTAATTAGTCGTTTTTCCGCTTCCGGTCTACGCCTAAACCAAAGAGGCCTAGAATTGAGAGTGCGGCAGCAACCAGTCCGAATGATTGAGCATGGTTTTCGGCTTCGCCCGTTTGTGGCAGAGTGGTGGTTGTGTTAGCGTCCGCTTTCTTATTGGAAACGGTTGGGGTGGTGATCACCGTTTGACTTCCGTTACCGGTAACCGATCCCGTGGCAACATCCGTTACCCCACCGTTGTTATTGTGATCGGATGGGTTAGTGTTCGTTTGGTTGTCATCCTTACTGGTGTTGTTGTCGCTACCAGTTTGGTGATTTCCATTATCGGTGCTATTATCGCCAGAGTTATCGGTATTATTGTCACCGTTGTTCCCTGGGGTCGTGGTGGATCCATCTTCGTTCTTACTGTAGGATACTGTTACCACCTGGTTATCAGCGTCCGTAATGGTGTACGTCGTTGCTTGATCAGGGTCTAAGGTGTAACCATCGATGGTTACACTAGGAATCTGGATTTGTTCCCCAGCCTTCCCCGTTACCGTTCGAGTGGCTAAGACGTTGCCGTCATGGTCAACGTAGTGAATGGTAACCGTGATATCTGGATCTGGATTGGTTGGTTCAGTGGCCTTCTTCGAATACTTCACCGTTACAGTTTGGTTAGCTGCATCGGTAAGGGTATATGAAGTTGGTTGGTCGGCATCTAAGGTGTAGCCAGTAAATGACTTGCCTGGAATGTTAACCTTGTCGCCAACGTGGCCCTTAATGGTTTCAGTACCTAAGACGTTGCCATCTTCATCCACGTAGTTGACAACGACGGAAGCATCGTGATCGGGTTCGGCGTTCTTATCGTACTTCACCGTTACAGTTTGGTTAGCATCCTTAGTTAACGTGTATGAGTTAGGCTGGTTAGCTTCCTTAGTGTAACCAGCGAAGGTTTCATCGGGAATGCTGACTTGATCATTAACGTGGCCGTTAATGGTCTTGGTGCCTAAGACGTTGCCATCTTGGTCGACGTAGTTTACAACGACGGAAGCCTTTTGAATGTAACTCACCGTTACGGTTTGGTTGGCATCCTTGTTGTACGTGTAAGTGGTTGGCTGACCATCCTTTAAGTCGTACCCGTCAAAGGACTGACTTGGAATATCGACGGTTTCGCCATCCTTACCGGTTAACGTGGTTGACTTCAAAACGTTGCCGTCTTGATCAACGTAGTTAACGGTAACGGATTCGTCAGCTGCTGTTACGATAACTTCAACGACCTTGGAGGTGAAGTTGTTTGCGTCATCAGTGTAAGAATAGGTGACGTGGTAAGTTCCTGGGGTGTTGTAATCAACGTCCCCGGTAACGGAAGTTAATTGGGAGTAACTTAAGTTGTCCCCATGTTCATCCGTTCCCGAAACGTAACCTTCATCGTTGGTCCACTTGGTGCCTTCGGTGATCGTTTGGGTTCCCGTTACGTTTAAGACAACGGGTTGATCGTATTCAAAGGCGTAGAGGGCGTTAAAGGATTCCACGGTGTTAACGCCGTTTGCAGGATCCACGATGTTAATCCCAATTGGACTGTAGTAGTAAAGGGACCGACCCTGAGCGTCAAACCAGGCTTGCATTTGAGCAATGGATAGCGTGAGCTTTTGAGTCTTAGGGTCATAGGTAAAGCCAACGACGTGCTTCTGACCATCCTTGCCAATGTAGTAAGAGTTACTCGTTAACTGGGCAATCGTCTCGTTCAGTGTGTAACCGTTAATGGTCCGGATGTACGGTAGGATTGAGGATAAATCAAGGTCAGCTGGGGCGTTTAAAACGCGGCCGTCTGACGAAATATGGATGACCCCGCCACTAACAATTAATGGCTTTTGCTTCTTAATGGTCCCGTAGACGTTACCAACTAATGGGTTGCCCCAGTTGGTGACGTAAACGCTCTTACCCGCATTATCCTTAATGGTGTTTAAGGTTTCTTGGTTTTGTTGTTTAGAAGTATTGGAATTAGAAAGGGAGAGGCTTGGCTTGCCGTTCCCGGTGTTATCAATGATTTGGTAGTTGTTAAAGGTTCCATCATCAATAACTCCCTTTCCATCGACGTGGGGGTTACCACCCAAGTTAGCTGGGCCAACGCTGGAATCTTTAACGCCCCGGTTGTAATCAGAATTGTATTGGTCAAAATCGGAATCCGAGTAATGACTGGCCATATTGCCGGAGTTATTGTAACCATCCCAGTAGCCTTGGCCATCGTAGACTTCATCAGCGGCAGCAGATTTAGATGCTGCGGATGAAGATGAAGCCGTAACGGTGCTTGTCTTAGCGGCCGATGACTGGGTCGTCTTGCTAGTCGACTTAGAGGCGGCACTCGAAGTTGGGGTCGCAGCCGAGGAGGATGACTTAGCGGCTGATGAAGCGACCGTTTGTTTAGCCGCTGCTGAGGATTCGGAACTTGCCGAACTTGAAGCAGCTGACGAAGTCGTCTTAACCGTTGATTCAGATGTCTTTGTAACCGAAGCACTTGAGGCAGCTGAGCTAGCGGTTGCTGCCTTGGCATCACTAGCTGCTACACTAGAGCTGGCTGGGGTACTTGACGCCGCACTAGAAGTCGGCGCTGAACTTGAAACAGCAACCGTTTTCACATTTGTCGTGTCGGCATGAGCGGTAGGTGCCTGGAAGGTAGCTAAGCCAAATGAAAATAAGGCAATTCCAGCAACCATCCAATTTTTCTTGGATTTATACATTTTATAACGAACGGTCTTTTTTACCCCGTTATGATTTTGCGATCCCATATTTCTTTCCTCTTCTTTCGTCTCTGAAGTTGGTTGGCACGACCGTCAACCATCATATTCAGACTAGCACACGAAGTAAATAATTCACAGTATTAAATATACGAAGGAGGAACTTTAAGGTTATCTGTTTCATTCCCGGGACAGACTATTTGAAGATTGTGAATTAAATACTGATGTAGCTTTTGCTTTTCAAACGTATGTTCGTGTGATAGAGTAAAACGAGAACGTACGTTCGGATGACGAATAAACACGGTTTGGAAGTGATCAAATGGACTATTCAAATGAGCCGCACGGGGTCTATTTTTTTATTGATAACAAATCCTTTTATGCAAGCTGCGAGAGTGTGGCCCGGCGGATTGACCCCCTAGAATCGATTTTAGTGGTGATGTCTGAACAGGAAAATACAAACGGGGGACTGATTTTAGCTGCTTCACCCATGGCTAAGCAGTTGTTTCACATCACGAACGTCTCGCGTCAACGGGATCTGCCCGATGATGAACGACTGATAGTGGTGCCGCCTCGAATGAATTTATACATTAGAAAGAACCTGGAAATCAACGCTATTTACAACCGGTACGTGGCAAAGGCGGATCTTCTACCGTATTCAATTGATGAATCCCTCCTGGATGTGACGAAGAGCTGGTTCCTATTTGGCCATGACCTGTTAGAAGTGGCTCAGCAAATCCAGCAGCAGATTTATCAGGAACTTGGTCTCTACACTACCGTTGGCGTGGGCGAAAATCCGGTTCAAGCCAAGTTAGCGCTCGACTTATATGCCAAACACGATCCTAACCGAATTGGGCAGATCAAATACGATACGGTGGCCGAACGACTCTGGCCGGTGACCCAGCTAACGGATGTATGGAGCATTGGGCGGCGGACCGCAAAGCGACTAAATCAATTACATATTGACTCAATGGCGGATTTAGCGCGGGCCAACCCGTACGACCTTAAGGCGGAGTTTGGTGTGATGGGGTTCCAATTGTTTGCCCTGGCGTGGGGTGTTGATCGAAGCCAACTAACGGAGCCCCTTAAGATTCGGGACGTCAGCTTTAGTAATTCACAGGTTCTAGCCCGGGATTACAACCGGTTAGAAGAAATTGAAGTGGTGATCCGTGAAATTGGGGAGCAGGTTGCTTCCCGGGTTCGGGCGCACGGCAAGCTTGCGGGAGAGATTGGGTTATCGATTGGATTTGCCCACCCGGCGATAACCCAAACGGGCACCCCGGGGTTTAGCCACCGGATGAGGCTTGAACCCACCAACGATAATCGGGAAGTGGCCAGGCAGCTCCGGTTTCTCTTTGAAAAATACTGGGAGGGCCAGGCGGTCCGCAATATTGCGGTCCAGCTCGGCCGGTTAAGCCCGGATAATCATCAGCAACTGGATCTTTTTCACCCGGTTGACCAGCAGATTCAGACCAACACCATTAATCGGACCCTCGACCAAATTCGCCGGCGGTACGGCTCAAGTGCCATCGTTAAGGCGAGCAGCCTACGGACTGGGGCCACGGCCATTCAGCGGGCCAGCCTTGTGGGCGGACATAACGGGGGGAACGCTTATGATTGATTGCCACCGAGAAACGGCTATTATTCTAGATCGCTTAGCCGACCACTTTAAAAAACGGCCACGAACAATCTATCAACTGTCCGTGGCCTGGGATCCCTATGAAGGCGGGATTAATTTCTTTATTTTAATTCACAAACTAGGTCACCGGCAGCGCTCCATTCCACTCCATACCGTTAAAACGACGGAGTTGGCGGATTTTGAAACCATCATGACCGAAATTAAGGGTGCAACCCAGATTTCCGTGGTTTACGCCGGGTTTGACGGGTTGCGGTGGCCGAGTTCAAACCAGTTAATCACTTAATGGCAGGTTTAAGAGGTGAGCGGCGTTTTGGTAACCAATTTGTTCCTTGAGCGAGTCGTCAATTGGCAGCTGATCAAACCAGTTTGCACCCTCTTCATTAGTCACGTAGGGAAAATCTAGCGAAAATAACATGTGATCGGGGCCAAATGCTTCTAGGGCCGCCAGAAACGCGGCCGTTGAAAAGTGGCCGCTGGTAGTAGCAAAGACGTTTGTGCGCAAGTAATCCGTCAGGGGTCGAAGGTTCTTGGCCCCCGTCTGACCGTGCCGCTGTTTGTATAGGCGGGCCTGCGTCCGGGGTAGTGTTTGGGAGAGGCCTTCGCCCAGGTGACCCAGAATGAGGTGCAAGTTCGGATACTGATCGAAAAGCCCGCTCATCATCAGTCGAACGGTATGCACGGCGGTCTCTTGGGTGTAGCCCCAAGCTGAACCGATTAACCCCGGATAGCCCGCATAAATGCGTTGTTGTGACGGTTGAGGATTTCTAGGATGAAGGTAGACGGGGACGTTTAGTTCGTTAACCTTTGCCCAAAAAACGGCCATTGAGGGATCGTCCAAGTAAACCACTTCGTCGGGGTCGGCTAAATTGGTATAGCCATTAATTAAAGCGCCTTTCATCCCTAACTGGGTTACCGCCCGTTCTAATTCGTCAGCGGCAGCCTGCGGATCTTGGAGCGCCACGGCGGCGAAAGCACTAAACCGGCCGGGATAAGCGTTAACATAGGCTTCCGTCACGGCATCGTTGCTTTCCTTTGCCAGTGCAATCGCCTGCTGCTTGTCGCTAATTCCTTGGACGCCGGGGGAATTCAGGGACAAGACGACCTGATCTATGGCCATTCCGTTTAATTCCTGAACGTAATTTTTTTGGTTACCCCAGAGGTTTTCCCGGATGAATTGGGCATCAGTGGGACCAAAAACAGCGGCGGTATCAACGTCCTGCCAAAGCTTTGTGTTCATTGGGGAAGAAAAATGTTCTTCCAGCGCAATTTTTTTAACCATAAAACGACCCCCTAAAATTAAAAATAGTTACTTCTTTTATCTCCTAATCAGGATCAAAACGCAACGATAAACCCTTATTTTTGAACGGAGGTGGGATTAAAATGAAGCGACCGCCATTTACGGATGCGGACGTCCAGCATTTTTTTGACGTTGATTATCACGACCGGGGATTAATGAAGTGGCAGGGATATTTTCTCTCTGATCACACGTCAGCAATCAAGGAGGCACAGTCAGATAACCAATGGAAAACCCAGCCGCTGCCCCGCCAATCCCAACCAGAAATTAAGCGGCGGCTGGTTCAGGCGGTCCATAAGCAGCGGCCCGTTTTAGTTCAACAGCTGTCCATTGACGGCCAAACAAACGCCCACAACTTTGCGACCGGAATCGTCGACTAGGTTTGCGATTCAGAATGCTATGTTGGATCAGCACTGCTGAGTCTCACTGATATCCGGGCAGTGGTCTGGCAGCCGCACTAGAGGTGGTGGATTCGGTAAATGGCACTAGTAAGAATCAAAACGAGTCCCGCCAATAAGAGCGGGAAAAGTTGGATTCCGATGGTTTGCGTGAGCCAGCCAAATAGGGGCGGCAAAAGGGTCGTACCCGTGTAGGCGCTGGCCATTTGATACCCGATCATGGCCTGCGATCGAGCGGGACCAAAGGTGGTTGGCGTTTCGTGGATGAGAGAGGGGTAAATGGGGGCACACCCTAGTCCCATCAGGGGGAGAGCGAGAATGGCGGTACCTGAGGTTGGGATGAGAAGCAGAAGGGTTCCTAGGGCCAAGCAACCCAGTCCCGTTTGAATTAAGCGTCGGTCGCTAACTCGATTGGCCAAGACCCCGGCGAAGAACCGGCCCGTCATAATGCCCATGTAGAAAAAGGCGGTGTATTGAGCGGCACTCGCTACGGAGATCGCCCGCCCCTTAACGAGAAAACTACTGGTCCATAATCCCGTTGTTTGTTCCAGGGCGTTATAAACAAAGAAACTGAGAGTTGCCGCTTTAAATCCCTTGATGTGCCAAAGGGGTTCCCGGTCGGTGATCAGAGGTTCCGCATCGGTAGGAGTGACCTCGGCAAAACGGTGCCAAAGGGGCAGACTGATGATGAGGGCAATCCAGATTATGGCTTGAATCCCAGCCACCAAGAGGTAGCCGCCCCGCCACCCGAAGCCATTTCTAAGACTGGTGCCCATTAAGATGGGGCTTAGCGTGGCGCCAACACCCCACATGCAGTGCAGCCAGTTCATGTGGCGCGAGGAAAAATGCAGGGCGACAAAGTTGTTTAGGGCGGTATCAATGGCCCCGGCGCCGAGCCCATATGGAATGGCTAACAGGCATAACCCCCAAAATGTGGGGGAGAGGGCAAACCCCAGCAAAGCTAGGGCGGTTAGAAAAACACTCCAGGTAGTGACGGCTGCGGTCCCCCTTTTACGGATTAATCGGTTCGCAAAGAGACTGGATAGGATGGTGCCGATTGAAATAATCATTGTAATAAGACCGGCGCTCGCCAGGGGGACGTTTAATGATTGGTGCATGGCGGGCCAGGCGGAGCCTAACAGGGAGTCAGGCAGGCCTAAGCTGACAAAGGCAAGGTAAATAAAAATTAACAGTAAACTGGTCATGACGTTCGGTTCCCCCTATCGTTGTTTAAGCCTATCAGTTTCGACTAGTTTTATGATGCAGAAAATTATGACTATTTTGAATGACGACCGGATAAATTTGCGTTGCTATCAGATTAGGGGATTGGTATGATGAGGAAAACGGATTCTTTAGGCTTAAGCCAAGATTAAGTAAGAGGGAATATTTATGGTAACGATTCGGGACATCGCTAAAGAAGCCGGTGTATCAGTATCGACAGCGTCCAGAGCATTAAATGATAATCCACATGTCTCCCAAGCTACCCGGCAGCGGGTGCAGCAGCTGGCGGAACAAATGGGGTACGTCCCCAATTTGAACGCTAAAAACCTGACGAACGGTGAAGCGAATGCCGTTGGCGTTATTTTTCCAACGAGTGATCGGGTGGCACAAGCCAATCCATTTTACATTGACCTATTGCGAGGCATCAACTTAGAATTAGTGGCCCACCACGCTGTGTTATCCATTGCGATTGGCAGCACGCCCGAAATGCTGCTGCAGAACGTGCGGGCAATGGTTCAGCAAAGTCACATTAAGAAGTTTATTTTTCTTTACTCAGATGTTAATGATGAAGTCGCTCAATGGTTAAGGGATCAAGACATTCCCTTTGTAATCGTGGGCCATCCAATTGACCACGGGGACGACCTCTTTGTGGATAATGATAACTTTGAAGCGGGTGCCGCTGCCGCACGGTATCTCCTCACCCACTATCACGTGAAACACCCCGTCTTTGTGGAGTCTAATCAAGGTTGGGAGTATGAAATGAACCGGCGGGAGGGATTCGAACGGGTCATGGCAGCTTACCACATTCCGGTTCGGATTATTTCGATCACGGCCGAGACTTCAAATACAGAAACCATTCACGCCATTGAGAATAATCCGGCCATCGACGGGGTGATTGCCACCGATGATGATCGAGCAATGGAATTCTACCGCCTATGGCACCTGACCCAGACGGAAACCATTCCCTTCATTAGTTTTAACCAGACGGTCGCCAAACAGTTGGTGGATAATGAATTTCACTCCATTAATCTGTTTCCGGAACGGATGGGGGAGGCTGCAGCTCAATTGCTGTTTCAGTCCGATGAATCGACAAGGGCCCGGCACCGGCTGATTCCGTTTGAAATTAATTAAAAATTGATGTTGGAGTGGGAACCTCAAGCATCCAGACCATTTTGACAGGGATTGTTACCGGATTCGGTTAGTCGTAATCGGATTTGATCATAATCCCTTTTTGTTTTGCAATGGCCATGACGTGCAGGAGATCCATGAACTTCGCTATGCCCCCGGTAGGATTGGGATTAATGAACCGTTAATTTCACAAGATAACGAACAATGATTAATATATCACGTTTGTAAACGGTTGCAAAGGTAATTAAATTATTTTTACGCAAACGGTTGCATTATTTTGCAAACGGTTTCATAATGGAGCCAATCATAAATGATCATTTTGATTGAACAAGCACCGTGGACGTTAAAGTTATATTGCTTAAGGAGGAAAATAGCATGGCTGACACCGTACAACCAGATAACGGTCAGGTCGTTTTAGAGTCTCAATCAGGGCTGCCCAAGTTAACGCCAAGTATGATTTGGATGATTAACCTTGGGTTCCTAGGGGTTCAGACGGCCTTTACACTGCAGAGTTCTCAAATGAGTCGGATCTTTCAAACGATTGGGGCCAACCCCAATAACTTAGGGTGGTTTTTTATTTTGCCACCCCTAGCTGGACTAATTGTTCAGCCCATTGTCGGGTATTACTCCGACAGAACGTGGTCGCCGAAGTTTGGCGGCCGCCGGTTACCCTACTTAGCTTTAGGTACCATTATTGCTGTGATTGTCATGTGTCTGCTTCCAAACTCGGGCAGTCTTGGGTTCGGTTACGGTTCCTTTGCCGCCCTGATGTTTGGTGCGGTAACCGTGGCCCTGCTGGACTTATCATCCAACATTGCGATGCAGCCGTTTAAAATGATGGTCGGCGACATGGTAAATGATAATCAAAAGAGTTACGCATACGGAATTCAAAGTTTCTTATCCAATACGGGTGCCGTGCTAGCGGCGATCTTACCCTTCCTGTTTGCTTGGTGGGGAATTAGCAATACCGCCAAGAAAGGGGTCGTCCCACAATCCGTTGTGATTTCCTTTTACGTGGGGGCAGCCATTCTTGTGGTAACGAGTTTATTTACCCTGTTAAAGGTTAAGGAATACGATCCAGAACATTACGCCCTGTACCACGGAATTTCCGAGGAAGCCAATAGTACGGGAGGTAACTGGTGGACCCTCTTGAAATCGGCACCCAAGGTCTTTTGGACGGTGACCCTGGTTCAATTCTTCTGCTGGATGGCCTTTCAGTATCTCTGGACTTATTCCGCGGGCGCCATTGCTTCTAACGTTTGGCATACCACCAACGCAGCGAGTGCTGGGTACCAAGCGGCGGGGAACTGGTACGGTGTGTTAGCGGCCGTCCAATCCATTGCCGCTGTCATTTGGTCCTACGTCCTGGCCAAACTGCCGAATTCCCACCATAAGTTTGACTACGCCTTCAGTCTTCTATTGGGGTCGGTCGGGTTTATCGCCGTGTTCTTTATTCATTCTCAATACACGCTGATTATTGCCTTTGCCCTAATTGGAATGGCGTGGGCCGCAATGAACACCTACCCGCTGACCATGGTGACGAACGCCTTAACGGGAGCCCACATGGGGACGTACCTAGGCCTCTTTAACGGGTCGATTTGTTTGCCACAGATTGTGGCCTCATTAGCTAGTTTTGCCCTCTTTCCACTCCTCGGCAGCAGTCAGATCAACATGTTCCTGCTAGCTGGAATTGTTATGCTGTTAGGGGCATTTAGCGTGGGAACCATTAAGGAAACCTACCGGGCTTAACCGTAAAAATGAAAGGAATTTGAATGATGAAACGAACATTTGAAATTGCGCCCTGGCATGTGACGACGCACCGCATGGATAAGGACGATAAACGGCTCCAAGAGTCCATGACCAGTCTGGGCAATGGCTACATGGGGATGCGCGGGTTTTATGAGGAAGATTACTCCGGTGATACGCTGCCGGGTGTTTACCTGGGCGGGGTTTGGTACCCCGATAAAACCCGGGTGGGCTGGTGGAAAAACGGCTACCCCCTCTACTTTGGCAAGGTGATTAATGCCGTCAATTTTATCAAGCTGAACGTGGTGTTAAACGGCGACCAAGTTGACCTTAACCGGGATGATATTAGTGATTTTGAACTAGATTTAGATATGAAACAGGCGCGGTTAACCCGGACGTTTACGGTAACAACGCCACACGCCAAGGCTAACGTGGTGTTTGATCGGTTTTTAAGCATTGCGACCCCGCAGCTCTCGGTTCAGCGGGTAACGGTGACCAATTTGGCTGATGACCAACTGAACGTTCAGTTACTGCCAGCCATTGATGGCAACGTAAAGAATGAAGACGCGAACTACGATGAAACGTTTTGGGAGATTTTAAAGACGGATCAGCAGTTGGACTCTGGCTCCGTGATGGCTCAAACCACACCGAACACGTTCGGTACCCCACAGTTTACATCGGACATGTTAATGCACAATCACGCCACCAACCTGACGGCCCAACCGATTGCCCAGCCAACGACTAGCGCCATTGCGAATTCCTTTGTTGGTACCTTAGCGCCCCGGCAAAGTGCCCACCTCGAAAAACGGGTGATCGTGGTGACGTCAAGGGATTATGAAACGACCGCCGATCTGGAATCCGGGATGCAAAGCTTAATGGCTCAGGTTGAACAACAAAGTTACGCAACGTTATTTAAAGCCCATACGGATGCGTGGGCCAAACGTTGGACCCGCTCCGATGTGACGATTGAGGGCGATGATGAATCGCAGCAGGGGATTCGGTTTAACCTGTTTAACCTCTTTTCCACGTATTACGGGGATGACTCCCGGTTGAATATTGGGCCGAAGGGCTTTACCGGTGAAAAGTACGGTGGGGGAACCTACTGGGATACCGAAGCCTTCTGCGTTCCCGTCTACCTTGGGGTTGCTGACCCGGGCGTGGTTAAAAACCTCTTATTATACCGGTATAACCAATTAGACGGGGCCTACCATAATGCGCAGGAACAGGGTCTAAAGGGGGCCCTCTTCCCAATGGTGACGTTTAACGGAATTGAGTGCCATAACGAATGGGAAATTACGTTCGAAGAGATCCACCGGAACGGTGATATTGCGTTCGCCATCTATAACTACACGCGTTATACCGGTGATGACCAGTACGTTCATCATGAGGGCGCCAAGGTGCTTACCGAAATTTCGCGGTTTTGGGCTGACCGGGTTCACTACAATGCCATTAAAGACTGCTATATGATGGGCGGAGTAACGGGACCTGACGAGTATGAAAATAACGTTGATAATAATTGGTACACCAACTACTTAGCCCAGTGGACGTTAAAGTATACCCTGCAAATTCTTGATGGGGTGGACGCAGAAGTCGCCAATGACTTAGCCGTTAGTGACGCTGAAAAGCTGCAGTGGCAGACGATCGTTAATAAAATGTACCTGCCAACCGATTCTGACCGGCACATTATCCTGCAACAGGACGGCTTTTTAGACAAGGAACTAAAGCCCGCTACTGAAATTCCGGCTGAGGAGCTCCCCCTTAACCAACACTGGTCGTGGGATAAAATTTTACGGTCGCCGTACATTAAGCAGGGGGATGTGATTCAGGGGCTATGGGACTTCATCGATGATTTTACCCCCGGCGAAAAGAAGGCAAACTTCGACTTCTACGAACCATTAACCGTTCATGAATCCAGCTTATCGCCTGCGATCTATTCCGTTTTAGCCTCGGATATTGGGTACGAAGATAAAGCTTATGAGTTGTACGAACGGACGGCCCGATTGGACCTGGATAACTATAACGGCGATACGGTCGACGGCTTGCACATTACCGCGATGACTGGAGGATGGATTGCTGTTGTTCAGGGGTTTGCCGGGATGCGAGTCCGCAATGACCGCCTGCACTTTGCTCCGTTCCTACCGAAGAAGTGGACCAGTTACCAGTTCCGGCAGCTGTTCCGGGGCCGGGTCATTGACGTTCACGTTGATGAAACCGGGACGACGTTACACCTGATTAGTGGTGCCCCCCTTACCGTTGATCTAGCGGGAACGGCGGTTAACCTGAAGTAATGAAATCCCCCAAGAAACCGGTTCATGACCGATATCTTGGGGGATTTTTTAATGACCTTAACAGGAATTGGGGTCCCGTGTGATATACTTCATAGTGTGAAGAGAATGGGAACATCTAATAGAAAAGAGCTGAGATCAAATTTCAATTTATATCGTCCAACAGAACGGGAACTTCGACGACACGTTTTATAGCCAGTGGACCACCGGAGTGATGGGTAAAGCGGCGGCTGACGCCATTCAGTTTGTCAATCAAATTGGTGGAAAAACCTTGAATTACTTTGTGTACCGGGACGACACTGAAGACGCCGATCAGCGGCGAATCCGGTTTGATGGCATGCTTGGCGGATTGAAGTGGGATGATATCGTAATTATCCACTATCCGATCCTTATGTTTGATAAGGCAACCCAACGCCAATTTATTGCGCAGGTCCATAACCGGGGAGCAAGGGTTGTCACCCACATTGATGACGTTAAACAGTGGCAAATAAACGGGGACTATGATCAGCCGTTTGACGAACCATTTCTAACGGATAGTGACGGGATCATTGCCCAAACCCCCAAAATGGCCGCCCAGTTACGGCAACAACTCAACTTGGCTGATAATCAGGCTATGGTTGTCCGGGGACCCGGGGGATACGTGACGAGTCTATACGACCAAAAAGACCGCACCCTTGGGACTCCGATTGACTATGCAGGGGGACTACATAAGGCGCCCTTCTTAGCGGAGCTCGCTACCCAAGTTCCGGTGAATATCTATGCCAACGTGGATGACGGTGCACCAGTTCCGGAGGGAATCAACGTCAAGGGAACCTATGATCCAGACGTTATTCCCCACATTATTGATGGGAGCTTCGGCCTCGTTTGGGATTCGGAGTCCTACACCGATGTGACTGGTAAGTTTGCGGAATATACGAGGTATAACACGCCAAGCAAACTGTCGCTTTATTTATCAGCTAACGAACCCGTTATTGTGTGGTCGGGGGCTGGGGTCGCCAACTTTGTTCGAGAAAACCACGTTGGGTTAGTGATTGATTCCTTAACGGATTTGGCACCTCGACTGGCAGCACTGACACCGGAAGAGTACCACGCCATTTTAAGCAACACCCATCGTATCGGAAATGTGATTCGCTCCGGCTACTTTTTAAAGCAGGCGGTGTTTAAGATGCAGGGTGAGCTCTTGCTGGCGCACGCCGAGTTTAATTAAGCAGTGATTAATTATTCTGTTCATGACGTTTGGAAAAATGACGCTGTGATATAAGTCCGCTTCGCTCAGAAAACACAAGTCTGCAGCTTGGCACGAAGCCCAACATCCAAAGTACGGATGCCTTCGTGCCAATAGTTACGTGACATTAGTCAAGCCAAATCAAAATAAGGATCCTCCCAAAACACGAACAAAGGACGTTCGTCTTACGGGAGAATCCTTATTTTGCCAGGCTTAAACGACTAATGTCGCAGCCTCGTTTTTAATGATTAGAATTTAATTTAGTTCGTCCAAATCCGATGCGGTAATCACTGTTGGATGGAACTCCTCAATCTCACCGTTACGAATTAGGGTGGCCAATTTGTCGATGAAGTTATCGATTAGGTCGTCGCCGTAAATCCCCTTAAAGTCCCGAATGGAATAATTCCACCACTGGAGTTCAAGCAGCTTATCGATTATGTATCGGGGATAACGGTACCGAATAACCTTTGCGGGGACGCCACCAATAATGGCGTAGGGTGGAACGTTCTTGGTTACCACAGCTCTGGCGCCAATGATCGCACCGTCCCCGACCGTCACTCCCGCTTTGAAGAGGACGTCCTGGCCCACCCAAACATCGTTTCCGATGGTGACCTTGCGCTTGTCATCGCCCCCTAAGTCGTTAAAGGGGACGGGATTAAATTGGTTTTCGGAATCTTTGCCATACTCAGGTTTGACGTCCCAGTAGGTTAAAGGAGAAACGGAAAACCGATTGACAGCATGCTGGGAACCCATAATTTGAACATGCGGTCCCACTGAAGAATAGCGACCGATTTTTGAGGTTAGGGAAAGTTCACTGTTTGTGTAACTGTGGCAACCAATATTAGTTAGAAGCTTAGTCGCAGCTCCAAACCAGAAACCAGTATCTGTTTCAATTTGAACGTTATCGGCACTAATAATTTGAAAACCGTCTACTAGTTGACCGCCAAACGAAACATGATGATCATCAAAGTATTGACGTACATGTTCATTAATATTAATTTTTACCAACCTAATCGTCCCCTTTAACTTTATCTAGTTTACGTTTAGTATAGCATAGGGAGATGCAATGGCTACCACCGGCCACCTTGGATTCAGGTGGACACTAATGTTTAGAGAAGGGGAACCAATTTGTCAAAACGAAGCACGATTATTGTGACGTTAGCCCTACTAATGTCTAACGCCATGAGCGGCCTCGACAGTACCATCATTACCACAGCTTTACCCGCCATTACCAGTGACCTGCACGGAATTAACCTGATTGGATGGGTCATTGCCGTCTACCTGCTGGGATTAGCGGTGACGACGCCCCTATGGAGTAAATTGGGCGAACACATTGGAAATAAAACGGCGTACCAGTTAGCCACGATTTTCTTCGTCATTGGCTCGCTTCTAGAAGGGTTAGCCCCCAACATGGTCTTTCTGATTGCAGCCCGGGCTGTTATGGGAATTGGCGGCGGTGGAATGACGTCCATTCCCTATATTATTTACGCTAAGTTATATCAGGACCCGAAGCAGCGGACGAAGATTTTTGGGTTTGTGACGGCGGCCTTTAGCTTTGCCACCATTATTGGCCCGTTATTCGGGGGCTGGATCGTCGATAACTTCAGCTGGCACTGGGTATTTTACGTTAACGTTCCATTAGGACTGTTATCCATTGCTATCATTCAGGTCTTCTTTAAGACGCCGGCACACGAAGAAACTGCTAGCCAGCCCGTTGATTACTTGGGCGGCCTGCTTTTGAGCGCCGGCCTCATTTGCTTGCTGATCGGGATTGAAATGATCGGAACGGTTGCGCCACTGCTCGTTATTTTGACCCTTTTGGCAGCCCTGCTGTTTTTAGCGGCCCTAATCTACGTCGAACGTCTGGCGGTTGATCCAATTATTCCGGGCAGTCTGTTTAAGAATGCCCACCTACTCGTTGATTTTGCACTGTTTGCTCTCATATGGGGGGCTTTTTCAGGGTTTAATACCTACGTTCCGATGTGGGCTCAGGGAATTATGGGAACCTCAGCGGTGATCGGTGGGGTGACCCAGATTCCGGGGGCGGTGACCAATTTTATCGGCTCGGAACGGGTAGTAGCCTTACGGGCGAAGATGACGACCCAGACCGTCATTGGCATTGGGATTGTGAGTATCATGATTGCCTTTGTGGTGATGGTCAGCCTCAGCCAAACAATGCCGTACTGGCTGCTTTTGGTGGCGGGAATCTTTGAAGGCTTCGGGGTTGGAATCTGTTTTAACGTTCTGCAGATTCAGGTTCAGCAAAATGCGGATAGTCAGGATGTTGCGGCCGCGACATCATTTAGCTATCTCGTTCGAATGCTAAGCCAGACGTTTATGGCGTCCATTCTCAGTCTCATCTTAAATCAGGCCCTCTATCATGGCGTGGCGACTTCCCACGGGACCATTACGATGAAAATGATGAATCAGCTGAGCGATGCCAGCAGTGTGAAGACGTTGCCCCAGCGGTTAATCCCAGCCATGCGGACAATTCTACACAGCGGCTTGCATAACATCATGGTGACATCATTAGTTGTGTTAGTGGTGGCGTTTTTGATTAATGCTTGGTCCAAACGGCGGTTTGCTGCCCAAAATTAATACAAACGATTGTATGTTGATCGGGACGCGATTTGTTAGCCGTTAGGGTAGCAAGGCGTCCCGTTTTAAGCTCCTGGAAGGGAGCAAAATGATGATATACTGAAAGCGCTTTAAAAAGATAAGGGAGATGTTTTAGATGAGATTGGGCAGCGTAGAAGCCGGTGGAACGAAGTTTGTGTGTGCCGTTGGCAATGAGGACTACCGGACGGAGGATGAAACGGTGTTTCCAACCACTACTCCGGCTGAGACCTTGCAAAAAACGGTTGATTACTTTAAACAATTTGATGACTTGAAGGCCATTGGGGTGGCATCCTTTGGTCCGATTGAACTGCGCCATAATTCTGACCGCTACGGTTACATTACGAATACCCCCAAGGTGGGGTGGGCCAATACTGATTTTGTGGGGCGCTTGAAGGCAGAACTGGACGTTCCGATTTGCTGGACGACCGATGTGAATGGATCTGCGTTCGGGGAATACGTTGTTTCAACCCTGTTTAATGAAAAAATTGATTCTCTCACGTACTATACCATTGGCACCGGTGTGGGCGCGGGGACCGTCATTAACGGTCAGTTTGTGGGGACGTTGGGTCATCCCGAGATGGGCCACGTCGCCTTAAAACGGCATCCCGACGACCTGAACTTTGCGGGGATTTGTCCCTACCATGGGGACTGTTTGGAAGGGTTAGTATCAGGCCCCACCTTTGAAGCCCGGCTCCATAAAAAGGGACAAGATGTTCCGTTGACGGATCACGTTTGGGACATTATGGCGTACTATATTGCCCAAGCCGCCATGCAAACGACGTTAACGCTGCGGCCAAATAAAATTGTGTTTGGCGGGGGCGTTATTTCTGAACCGTTTCTGGCTAAAATTCGGGAGCAGTTCGGCGAGTTAATGAACGACTACGTGGCCGTTGGGGACTTAAACGATTATTTAGTGATGCCGCTGGTGAAAAATAACGGTTCCGCCACGTTAGGAAACTTCGCCTTAGCTTTGCGGGCGTACGAAAAATAACGGGTTTCTGTTCAGAACCGCCTTGTGAGGATTTTCGTTCACTGATATAATTTCAAGGAGAACAGGAGGATCACAATGGCGGAACTAAAGGTAGAGTTTTTAGATCGGTTTAATCATTTGAATTTGATTTTTGGGATCGGACAGGTGAGCAAAATCACGGGTGTGTCGCCCCGAAAGCTGCGGTACTGGGAGCAGCAGGGGTATATTGCCAGCATTGACAACAGTCAGGGCGGTACCCGACAGTTTGATCTCAAAAATCTCATGACGGTGATGGGGATCGCCCAATTTATTGATGCGGGTTATACCTTACAGGCGGCCGTCAAACGGGCCCACGCACTAGAAGCCGTCATGCCCCTGCTCAAACGCTTTTTATCGCAAAACATCCAAAGTATTGAATTAGATGACGATCATCAAGGGACCGGCCGAATTGATTTCGGGGTCATTGACTCACATCCCCACCAGCACCTGTACGGTGAAGTCAGGGATGATCAAACTCGATTCGTTATCGAAGAAGACTAACTAAAAAGCGCTAACCTGATCCGATCAGCGGAGTAGGTTAGCGCTTTTTAGCGAATTTAATGCGATTTAACGGGTTGTTTAGCAGCCCCCAGTTTGAAGGCGTAGTGGTAAAAAATAAAGTTTACGAAGATGAGAATACCAACGAAGGTGAAGGCATGCTGAGTCCCCGACTTCATTACTGCCCCGGCGGTTGCGCCCGTTCCAGAGGCTAAAAAGCTGGAAGCTACGGCGGTCCCGATGGAACCCCCAAACTGCTGCAGGGTGTTAAAGATAGCGTTAGCGTCAGCTTCTGACTGCGGTCCCACAATGGTCAGGGCGTACGTCATGGTGTTTGAGAAGGAGATCGTCATCCCAATGGCGAATAAGAAGTACATCCCCATAATCATTAAGGGTGACATATTCAGACTGAAGCAGGCAAACAGAACGATGGCCAAAAAGAAAATGGCGTTGCCAGTCGTAATGGGCCGTTTAGCCCCGAGGTTATCGTAGAGCCGGCCCCAAAGCGGGCTTAGTAGGCCGGAAATCAGGCTCCCAGGGAGTAAGATCAACCCTGCAATCAGGGAGGTAGCGTGGTCCACAATTTGGGCGTAGTTCGGGAGAATGAAGTTCATGCCGATGTTTGTAAACTGGATGAACACGTAGGCTAATAGGGACAGGGTAAAAACGGGATTTTTGAAAATTTGGATGTTGACTAACATCCGGGTCGACTTCTTGGAAACCGCAATGAAGGCCCAGAGTGCGGCCACCATGACGAGCAGGCTGAGACCAAACCGACCGTTTAACCATCCATAGGTACTAACCGTGTTAAATCCAAGGGTTAAGCTTGTAAAGACAACGGCTAAGAGGATAAGCCGGAGCCAATCAAACTTAGGCTTTGACAGTGGGGCTAATTGATCGATTGAGAAACCGAGGAAAAACCCCAGAATCATAATGGGTAGAACAATCCAAAAGATGTCCCGCCAACTCAAAAAGTAGACGACAATCCCGCCAAATGTGGGCCCCAGTGCAGGAGCAAGGGAGACGATAAGGCCGCCAAGTCCCATGAAGAGTCCCCGTTTAGCCATGGGGGCCCGCTCTAAAATAATGTTAAGCAGAAGGGGAAGCACAATTCCCGTGCCAACGGCCTGAACTAACCGGCCCAAAAGCAGTACACTAAAGCTGGGGGCAAGGGCACAGAGCAGATCGCCGACAATTGAAAAGAGCACGCCGGCCATAAAAATATGGCGTTCGTTGAACCGGCTCTTAATGTAGGAGGAGCACACGATCACTAAGGAGACCATTAAGAGGTAGCCCGTTGTGACCCACTGGACGGTGGCCAGGGAAACGTGAAACTGCTGGGTTAAGGTTGGAAAAGTAACGTTCATTGATGTTTCAATCAGGACCCCTACGAAGGCCATAATGGCAGCGGCGATAATCGCAAGCATCCCACGTCGTGAAATTGAATCAGATGGTTGATGAGTCATAGATTTTCTCTCTCTTTCTCATGCCGATGGGCGGATTTGGTGAGGAGGGCCTGAACCGTTTCCTGCTCGGTTGGCGTTAAATTGTCAAACACGAGGCTCATGGCATGCTGGGTGATGGGGATGAGCTGATACTTAATTTCTTCACCCCTGGGGGTTAGAAATAATCGGCTGGCCCGCCCGTCGACTGGATCTGGCTGCCGAACCAAATAACCAATTTTAACGAGTTTGGCCACCGATCGGGCAATGGTACTGTGATCTAAAATAACAGCTCGGACGAGGTCATCTTGTGAGGCCCCCGGGTGATCAGCAATAAAGAAAATGAAAAAGTAGTTACTGTCGTTGAGCCCCATTGGTCTTAACGCCCGGTTGAGGTCGTTACGCATAATGCGACTTAGCATCCCCAGTCCCTGGGTTTCATCTTCCGTCCATTGATTTGCCATCACGTTCATCTCCTTAATTTATGTGTTATTGCACATAAATGCAACGAGATTCATCTTAGTCGGTTTTAGTTGGCTTGTCAATAACGAATTGAGGGGATTAAACATTGGGGATCGAGGCGTCGATCTAAAAAAGCGATCCCAACTTTGCCCGCTGAGGGTAAGTGTTAGGACCGCTTCAAGTTCACTTTAAGCGCAAATCATCGAGTTTAGCGTCACTGGTGGCAACCGTGCGGGTGATTAGCCAGCCTTGGCCGTCATCGTCCATTTCAAAGGCCCCGCGGACGGGCAGGGTTGCTTGGTGGCCGTTCAATTCACTCGTAATGTCGTTAGTGGCAATGAGTTTGGCGTGGTTGTTCTGAATGTCTAATTCATGGGAGGTTTCCGAAATCTTTTTGTACCGGCGTTTATTGCTATTGATGGAATCCAACCATTCGGATTTAGTTTGATCCAGACCGGTAACGTCCTGCATCATTGCATCAGAACGAATGAGTTTGCCCAGCTTTGTGGTATCGCCATCAAGAAGTCCCTGCATAAATTGATGGTAAACCGAGAGGACGTCAGCTTCCTGTGTCATAAAATAACCACCTTTCTTTTCTTAATCCTAGTATAGGGCCAAGGGGCGGGAAAGATGAAGTATAATGACTTATAGAGAGGAATGGTGACATGGAGAAAACGAAATTGAGCAGTTTATTCCTGCTATGGTTAGGTGCAGCGATTTCCATCGCAGAAATTGTGACGGGGACGCTGCTAGGTCCCCTCGGCCTGAAGCAGGGGATGTTAGCAATTATTATCGGCCATTTAATTGGGTGCGGCCTCTTTTTACTGCCGGCAGCCTACATATCGGCGAACCAGTCGCAGACGGCCATTCAAACGACGGGGATGGTTTTCGGCACCCCCGGGAAAATTTTATTTTCCGGATTAAACGCCCTTCAACTATTGGGATGGACGGCGGTAATGCTGGTGAACGCTCAAATTGCCATGAATGGGATTACGAGTAAGCTATTCGGGTATGAATCGAAGTGGGTGATGACGCTGATTGTTGCCGTACTAATCATTGTTTGGCTGATTTTAGATCATGATTGGTTATTTCGGATTAACAATGGCGTAGTGCTGCTGTTGGCGTTAGGCACGATGCTCATGCTGTGGGCCGTGACACACGTTGGCATTCTGAGGGCTGGCGGACCAAGCGGCAGCATGACGTTTGGAGCAGCCGTTGAATTAAACGTTACCATGGCGCTGTCTTGGCTGCCACTGATTGGGGACTATACAAAACAGACTAAGCGCCCCGTAGCCATCAGCGTGGTGAGTGTGCTGGGCTACTTCATTGGGAGCGTCACGATGTTTTCAATTGGGCTGCTGACGGTGGTGTTGACCCATGAAAGTGACTTTGCCACGGTATTGACCCACTCCAAACTGGGGCTGGTGGCCTTGTTCATTATTGTGTTTTCGACCGTCACCACTACGTTTATGGATGCCTATTCGGCCGCAACTAACATCACCAACATCACGGGACAGCGCAACGTCAATTGGATTGCGGTGATCATCACCGGACTGGGAACGCTGATTGCACTGGGGATTTCCATGAGTTACTACGAAAACTTTTTATACGCCATTGGGGCGGTCTTTGCACCGCTGTTTGCCATTCTGTTCGTGAGCTACTTTATCATGCACGGGCGTTTGCCAATGATCGTTAACTTTTTATGGTGGATCATTGGCGTGTTTGCCTATAGTTGGATTCAGCACTATAACTTTGTGTGCGGGCCAACTCTCATCTTACTGGTGGGCCTCAGCCTCTGTGTCTGGCTCAGCAGTCTGGTTCTGCCTAAGACGCCGTTCAACACGGCAAAGTGAAAATTGACAGCACTATGAATACTCAAGTTTAGGACATTAGGCCCGCGTCGCTTAGAAATTCGACTCTTGCAACATGGTCCGAAAGTCTTTCATCCTTAACAGGATGCTTTCGGGTCAGTAGTGACGGGATAGGGTGTGGAACTTCTCGCTCACTTTTGAGGATTAACGGAGCTCACAAAAAATACTGGGTTTTAGTATTATTTGTGAGCTTGGTTAACCGCAGGAAGTTGAGAAGCGGAACCCGACTAAAGACAGACCACAACCAAATAGGGGCGATAACCAAATCCGATTAAAAAACAATCGAACCTGGTCATCGCCCCTATTTGGCATGGTCTAAACGTCTTATGTTCCAGCCTATTTATTTTATTCAAATATTTTCCATTGGAAACAATCTGTGCTATGATATTTTCCGTCAGAAACTAATTAGGAGATTTGCGCATGAGTGAAGAAGAAATTATTCGGTTGTACCAGAGCTTGCTTCAGCAGGGAAACCAAGTGGCCGAACCGGCGGGTACTTTAGCGACACCCGAATTAAACCGGCACTTTAATCATTTTCAGCACCATTACCAGGCGAACGCAGGACTGCGGCAGCTTCTGGACTATTTAGCGGCCTACCCGCAGACTAACGCCAAAGCGGTTAGCCAGACCCTGGACTGTCTCCCGGGAACCCTCTCAAAGCGGCTTCATCACTTAATGAAGCACGGGATCGTTCAGGAAATGATTAACCCGGATAATAAACGGGAGCACTGGTACCAGTTAACGCCAATGGGCCAGCAGTTTTATACGACTATGATACAGCAACTGCAGCTACGGTTTGATCAGCAAGCAGATCAGCTAAGCCAATTTTCCGACCGGGAACAACAGACGATCTATCATTTCTTGAAAGCCATGCAACAAATCAACGAGTAAGGGGGCTGTTTTATGCAGCAAGAACCATTGCAACAGGTAACCACTAAGGACATGCTGGGGTTTGTCTTTAATAAGGTTTTGAACCAGCGCTGGATTTTAGTGCTGAACGTTTTGGCACTGACGTTAATCACGGCGCTGCAATTTGTGATGCCGCAATTTGAAAAGCTGATTATTGACCAGGTGATTCCAACGCATAATTTTCAGTGGCTAGCGTTAGTCATTGGCGGGTTATTATTAACTGCTGTCGTGCTAGGGATTTTGAACTACGTCTCGACTTACTACATGGGGGTCATGAGCCAGTCAGCCATTACCGATCTGCGAAATGACCTCTATCATGACCTGCTCACCCAGGATACCCAGTTTTTTGAAACGAGTAAGACGGGGGACTTAATGGTCCGTTTGACGAGCGATATCAATAACCTCCAAAGTATGATTTCAGCAAACATGCTCTCGATGGTGGGCAACATGTTCACATTTGTGGGGGTCCTCGTGTTCATTTTCATCGTGAATTGGCAGATGGCGCTAGCGGTCAGTGTGACCTTCCCGCTCATGTTTATCATCTACCGGGTCTTTCGGGATCGGATTCACAAGGCTTACCGGGCCGCTAGGTTGTCGCAAACGAAGATGTCCAACCAAATGCAGAATACGCTGACCCAAATCGACCTCATTAAAAGTTATACAAATGAAGATCTGGCTCAGGACCACTTTAACGAAACGTCAGAGCAGAATAAACAGGATATGATCCGGGCCACCCAAAACGGCGCTCTTTTCTCCCCGCTGATCGACGGGGTCAACTATTTGGAGGTCGCCATCATTTTAGCCCTGGGTGCCTACTTTGTGATGCAGAAACAGATGACGGTCGGGACGCTGGTGGCTTACCTCACCTACGTGGGGATGCTCCAAAGCCCGATTCGGTCGTTTACCCAGCTCCTAAACCAAATTCAGCAGTCCCTCGTTTCCTACGGGCGGATTAATGAAATTTCTCAGGTGCGGCCAACCATTGAGGAACCGGCTCATCCCGTTGCCTTTCCGACGGGAAACTTAGGGATTCAGCTGGACCACGTGAATTTTGCGTACCAAGTGGAGGCCAATGAATCCACGCTAAAAGACGTGACGTTTGATGTCCTAGGCGGGAAAACGACGGCGCTAGTGGGCCATTCCGGATCCGGAAAGACGACCATTACCAAACTGATTGACCGGTTATATGACATTGAGAGCGGTGAGATTGCGATTAACGGCATTGATATTACGGACTTTCGGCTGGAGGATCTTCGTCGCCATATTTCGATCGTCTCGCAGGACATGTTTATTCTGGACGGAACGCTGCGGGATAACATCGTTTACGGGCGGCAAGAGGCCACGGATGAGCAAATTCAGCGGGTGATTGAAATGGCGGATCTCACCCAGTTTGTTGCCAGCTTGCCCGACGGGATTGAAACCCAGGTCGGTGAACGCGGGGTGAAACTGTCGGGTGGCCAGAAACAGCGGCTGTCCATTGCCCGGGCACTGTTGAAGGATGCCCCAATTGTGATCTTGGACGAAGCGACTGCTAGCCTCGATAACGAAGCGGAAAAACAGATCCAGCACGCCCTAGATAACCTCACCCAGACCCGGACCACCTTGGTCATTGCCCACCGGCTTTCGACCATATACAATGCAGATCAAATTGTGGTGATTGATAATGGCCGGGTTGTCGAGAAGGGGACCCACCAAGCCTTGCTTGATCAAAACGGGGCGTACGCTAAGTTGTATAACGCTCAGTTTAAGTAGGTATGAGTAAGAAGCTCCAACTCCAAAAATAAGGACCCATACCAAATTCGATTGAAAACCGAATCTGGTATGGGTCCTTATTTAGTGAGCAAAGTGGTTCCACATCCTACCCCGTTTTTTTGTCCAGTCGAATCAGTACGGAGAAGGCCACGAGGGCGAGTAAGCCAAGAACGATGTAGGTCCAGTGGTGGAGGATTGGAATAACGCCCCCAAAGAGGAGGCTGCCAACGGGTTGAATGCCATCGTAACAAAGGAACATCAACCCAAAAATTCGGCCCATGTAGGCGTCATCCGTAGCATCCTGGATAAAGGTCGTGATGCTGCCAAACAGGCGGGACTGAACGATGCCGTAAGTTAATCCAATTAGCAGCCACGTCCAGAAGTTAAAGAGGGTCCCGCCCAGAATCAGAACGGCAGCGTAGATTAATTGTTCCCGGTAGACGCTAACCGGTTTGACCCGGTTCGTTTGAAACATAAGGCGGAGGCCGCCAATGATGCCACCGATGGCGCTTACCGTTAAAAAGAGGCTGTAATTGATGGAATGCCCGCCAAAATTGTGTTTGCCGACGTACGGTGATAGCAGCAGAAAGCCAGCATAAATAAAGTTAAAGATCCCCATGGCAAACATGAACTGAACGAGTTTGCCGTGCCGAAAAACGTATTTGAGGCCCTCGATGGTATCGGTGAGAAGTCCTCGGTACCAGGCTTTGGAACTCGGCTGAGAGTGAGGATGGGGATAAATGATCAGGCTATTTAACACGGCTGCCAGAATAAAGGAGGTGGCGTTAAACAGCATGAAGTCCGTAAAATCGATTTGCTTAATCGCTAAGAGGGTCCCGCCGACGATGGGCGAAAAGATGTTGGCCAGACTAAAGAGGGTGTTCGAAGCGGCGTTAAACCGCTGGAGTCGGTCACTGGGGATGACCTCCGGAATAATTGATTTGGCCGCTGGAAAGTTAATGGCCACCATTAGGTTGAGAACGAGGGTAATCATAATCAATAAACCGGTCTGCGGGGCCGCATTATTAACCAGTAGGCCGCCTAAAATGCAGGCCAGTGCCGAAATGATGTCGGTCCAAACGAGGACCCGTTTACGGTTATAGTGGTCAACCAATCCGCCCACCAGAATATCCCCGAATAAGAAGGAAATCCCGCCAATTCCTTGAATGATTCCGAGCAGTTTCGTGGTTCCGGTGGCTTGAACGAGCAGCCAGTCTAAGCCGATTAAGTAGACAGCAGTCCCCAGCTGGGAAGCAAAGGGGCTGATAATTAGCGGAACGCCCGTCGTTCTAAATTTAGTCCCCATGGTATAACCTCCTAAGTGATGAGTAAGTCCAGCTTAACGGGATTTGCGGGGAAACGCAACCGACAATCGATTGCGCAACGGCTGATTGTCTGATAAGCTAAGGGGGTTAAAAAAATAAGCGTATGACACTAGGGGCGCCATTTGGCTGAGAAGTACCCTCGAACCTGATCCGGATAATTCCGGCGTAGGAAAGTGAGCCTCCTTTTGTCGTGCACAATTGGAGGCTTTTTTATGTCAAATTCTGTTCGACGGTTAACGCTAGCATCCCTGTTAGTGGCCTTAGGGGTCATCGGTGGAAGTCTGTTTTCCTTTACAATCGGGGTGGCTAAGGTAGCGCCCATGCAGCACTTAATTAACTTGGTGAGTGCCGTCCTGCTGGGTCCGTGGTGGGCGCTTGGCCAAGCGCTAGCAACTTCAGTGTTACGTAACGTTATGGGAACGGGAACCGTGCTGGCCTTTCCGGGCAGCCTCTTTGGGGCGTTTATTGCGGGTTGGGTCTTTCGGTGGACCGGCTCCCTTATAAGCACTGCGGTTGGCGAACTTGTGGGTGATGGGATTATTGGTGCATTGGCGGCCTATCCCGTTGCAGCGTGGTTCTTGGGGAGCAAGGGTGCCCTGTGGTTATTCATCCCCAGCTTTTTTATGAGCGCCCTAGTTGGGACCATCATCGGATATGGGTTACTGCGAGCCCTATGGCGGCCGGTAATTCGACCGCAGCTCGATAAATGGCGGCGGACGCGGGCCGAGTAGCTAAAGCTACTAAGCCAAATACTTGATTTTGCCCCCGTTTTAGCGAGAATTAGGGGTGCAACAGAAAAATTGGGGGCGATTTCAAATGGATAATAACATTAATATTATGATTAACGGTCAACGATACGGAATGATTTTAAACGGTAACGTGACGGCCACGGATTTAGACCAGCACCTGCCGCTTGATTTAGACTTCCAGAGTAACGGCGAAGCCTATTACGCTTCACTTCCTGTTGCTTTAACCAATGCGGATACCGATCATACTCACCACCTATTAGATAACAAACTTTACTATGGAATCGTTAGTCACCGTTTGATTTTTCAGTTAAAGGATGTTGACGGCGCGGATGATTACATTGAGATTGGCCACTTTAAGGATACGGAATTAACGACGGTTCTCAAAGCGGCGCCGGAACACCTTTTGCTCACGGTTGCTCGGGACGATGAGTAGGAGGTTATAATGAAAAACGTTTTAATTATTGGTGCTACGGGTTCGGTGGGGCAAGTGGTGCGCCAAACCCTTTTAGACCAAACAGACGACCAACTGACCCTGTTTTCTCGGTCCGCGGGTCAGCTAGCCATTGATCAAAGCCGGGAAACTCACGTTTCGGGAGACGCTACCGATCCATCGGCGTTGCGGGGAGCGGTTAAGGGGCAGGACTTGGTGTTTGTGGCCCTCAAGGGGGATATGCCCGCCTTTGCTTCAGCCATTATTCAAGCGATGGATGAGGAGGCAGTGAGTCGGCTGGTGTTTATCGATGCCATGGGGATTTACAACGAGGCGCCCGCCGAATGGATGGGTAGTCAGTTAGATGATCCCTATAACGACCCAATTTTAGCACCGTTTCGGGTGGCAGCGGATGAAATCGAAGCCTCGGATTTGAACTATACCATTATCCGACCAGGCTGGTATCGGGAACCAGTTATGAAGGTGACAAACTACCAAATCACCCAGCGAAATGAACCGTTTGGTGGCCCAACAACCTCGAGGGAAAGCATTGCAGCGTACGTATTGGCCTTAAGCCAGGACGATCAGTTAGATAACCGGGCCAACGTCGGAATTAACCTGCCTAAGACCGAATAGTCTATCGAATCTAATCTTCACTATAAGCTCGTTCAGAAATATTTCTGAGCGGGCTTTTTACTTTTTTCGCTAATATTTGGTACGGTGGGCTAAAAGGAGCGATTAAGATGACGCAGGATTTACAATCACTATTTTTTAGTTTGCTGGGGTTTGGAACGGGACAGTTAGGGTACGAAGTTAAGGCTCCCAACGTCCAAATGACGGAGCCTGGTCAGGTGACGCTCGTACCAAACGTGCAAGTAGAGTTCAGGGTGCCAGATAACCAGGGTGATGGGTTTGCCCGGTTTATGGTGACGGCGAGTAACGTTGCCCGGGTAAAACAGTTGCTAACGGCGGCCCTCAACCAGCAGTCCCTATCGGGGTTAACGCCTAATGATTCACAGGACCAGCACTTACACTTATCCCCCGCGACGACCTTCGACGATCAAGGCCAGCCAGTGCCGGGATTTAATTTAGCGCTGGATCCCCAGCATAGTACGGCGGTGAAAACCCCGGATGTTTCCCAAATTTTACAGCAGCTCAATCAACTTAATACGAGTACCGCGAAGGTTGTCTTGCAAAACCAGTTTAGCCAGCTGGCCCAGAACCTAAAGCATAACGGCCAATTTGCTCATCAATTACAGCAGCCACCGGTGAACCAAACGAACATTAACAACAGTGTTAATACGGTGACGAATCCCACAAACTCCTCCATTCAATCGCGAATCTTGGATGATATTAATAACGGCAATTCTAATAACAACGGGGATACGAACCATAATTCAACCGAACAGTCACCGTTTAACGATAACGGATCGAGCGATCAAAATCAGTCACAGGGATCAACTGATAACCAGGATGCAAACTCCGATAACCCCGCGGGGAGTCAGTAAGGACAGCGGTTCAACGGCTACACTGAAATTTTTTAAAGTTTTGGCTTGCCTTAGAGTCGACTCGAAGGGTTACAGTAGGGGCACAATCAAATCAGGAGGTGACAGTATGACGGCGTTAGATCCAGAAAAACGGTATCGAATTGGAGAGTTTGGCGCATTAGTCGGTTTATCAACCTACACCCTACGTTACTACGAAGACGAAGGCCTTATTCGCGCTCGGCGGGATGAAAACGACCAACGTTACTACACGGTAAATGATATTGGCTGGATTGGGTTTCTCCTTCACCTAAAGGGCACCGGAATGAAGCTGACGGAGTTAAAGCAGTACGTGAAGTGGCGGGCACAGGGGGATCAAACCATTCCCCAACGGCGGGACCTTTTAGAACAGGTTCGTGAAGCCAGTTTGGCAGAAATTCGGGAACGGGAGGCCAGTCTAAAGGTACTGTCCCATAAGATTGATTGGTACGACGGTAAACTGGACCATCAAATTGCGGATAACGAAAGTTTTGCAGAGTACCTGAGCCAGTTTAGCGATCAAGATTAAAGGAGCGAACAGCATTGACAGTGAAGAATAAAATTGTCGTCATTACGGGAGCCTCGTCCGGAATTGGCGAGGCAACCGCTGAATTACTGGCTAAAAATGGAGCACGGGTCGTCTTAGGGGCTCGGCGGGAAGCTAAACTACAGGCTTTAGTTGACCAAATTAAGGCTGACGGGGGCGAAGCCATTTACCGGGTCACCGATGTCACTAAGATGGCGGACGTTAAGGCGTTAGTTGAACTTGCCAAGGATCACTTCGGCGGCATTGACGTGATATTTAATAACGCCGGCGTCATGCTGACGTCCCCGCTTAGCGAGCTAAAAACCGATGAATGGGATCAAATGGTTGATATTAACTTAAAGGGGGTCTTAAACGGGGTCGCAGCCGTTTTACCTACCTTTACCGCCCAGAAACACGGGCACGTGATTACGACGTCCTCCGTGGCTGGCTTAAATCCCTACCTCGGAGCCGGCGTATACGGGGCCACGAAGTTTGCGGTTCGGGATATGATGGAGATTCTGCGGATGGAAAGCGCCCAGGAGGGAACTAATATCCGGACCACCAGTTTGTACCCCGGTGCCATTAATACGGAGTTAGTTGATCACATTACCGATCAAAATGCTAAGGCCGGAATGGATCAGTTCTACGATCAGGTCGGGATCTCTCCGGATGCCGTGGCGCGGGCCGTCAACTTTGCGATTGATCCACCCGATGACGTCGAAATGCACGACTTAACCATTTACCCCACTAAGCAAGGATAGGAGGGACCATTCATGAATGATAATCAGATGATTGTAAAAAATAATCCCTTTGGGTTCGGTGAACTGAATACCGAATACGCCCAATTCTTTCAGGGTCAAAGCTTCTTAAAAACGTTGGTGGCGGATCCCGACGTAAGCGTTAACGTGGGCAACGTTTCGTTTGAACCGGCCTGCCGAAATGACTGGCATATCCACCACGATGGGTTTCAAATTTTACTCGTGACGGCGGGCGAGGGCTGGTACCAAGAATGGGGTCAAGCGCCACGTAAACTGCGGGTCGGCGACGTGGTCGTTACTAAGGATGGCATCAAACATTGGCATGGTGCAACCAGGGACAGTTGGTTTAGTCATATTGCAATTACAGCGGGAACGGCTGAATGGTTAGAACCCGTTAGCGCCGCCGATTATGACGCATTGCCTAAGGAATAGGAGGCGTCAAAATGGCAGAAAAACAAACGGCTGGTCGGGATCAGTTGGGTGACTTTGCTCCCCAGTTTGCGACTTTAAATGATGATGTTCTGTTTGGTGAAGTTTGGTCAAACGAGGCGGCCCTGTCCGCCCACGATCGAAGTATGATTACCGTTGCGGCCCTCATTTCAGGGGGGAACTTAGAACAGTTAGACGCCCACTTAAAGATTGGCAAACAAAATGGTATTACCCAGGATGAAATTGTGGCTGAAATCACCCACCTGGCCTTTTACGTTGGCTGGCCCAAAGCCTGGTCGGCGTTTAGTCGAGCGAAAGAAATTTATGCCGATTAGTTCCAGATGAAACTGCGGTGGATCAGCCCGCAAATAAACGACGGATTCTCACCCAAGCGCTTGTGGATTGGGAGTTAGGGTTCGCCGTTTTTTGGCCGGAGCCTTTGCTTTAAGTTAGGCGCGCTTACGGCTATAATGTGGACTAATCAGGAGGAGGTTGAGGTTTGTGAAACAAAGAAAATGGTGGATTGGTCTAGTTGTGCTGATCGTTGCAATGGTCAGTGCGATATGTTTTCAACTTGGCCGCCGGGAGTCAAATTCAGTGCAACCAAGTGCGGATGGGGTGCCGACGTTTTACCTGCACGGGTACGGGGGCTCGGCTAATTCGACGAACGGCATGATTGACTATGCGGTTCAGCATAATGGGGCCACTAAAGTTATTCAAGCCGTCGTGGCTCCCAACGGAAAGGTCACGCTGCGTGGTAGGTGGACCGGCCAAGTTACCCATCCCATTGTTCAGGTGGTCTACCAAAATCCACGCCAGCGAAACTTTAAAACGGACGGCCGGTGGTTTAGAAACGTCTTACTGGCCGTTAAGAAGCAGCATTCGTTTTCCCGGTTTAACGCGGTTGCTCATTCCATGGGGAACATGTCGCTGATGTATGAAACCCTGTTTGACAGCCATGAATCCGGGATGCCACAGCTTCAAAAGGAGGTCAATATTGCGGGCCACTTCGACGGAATCGTGCAGCTGGATGACCGGCCCAACCAGAATTCCTTAGCCGCTAACGGGAAACCCAAAATAATGGATAGTACCTACCGGGAACTGTTGGCTAACCAAAATCAGTTTCCTAAAAATCAGGTTGATATCTTGAACGTGTACGGAAATCTCCGAAACGGAACCAATTCAGACGGTGACGTCACCAACGTGTCTTCCCGCTCGCTTTACTACTTGGTGGGAAAACGTGCAAAGAGTTACACGGAGCTGCAGTTTAACGGGCCCTCGGCACAACACAGCCGGTTGCACGAAAATCAGCGGGTTGATAAGGCAATTGGCAGTTATCTCTATCGCCGCTATTAAAAATTTTAATGGGCAAAGAGGGATTAGAGTGGTAAAATAACACCATTAGTTATTTTATTCACAAGGAGAAAACGTAGATGTCAAAAAAAGTTGCTTTTATTACCGGTGCCGGTCAAGGAATCGGACAGAGTATTGCTGAACGGCTATCAAATGATGGTTTTGCGGTGGCCCTAGTCGGTCGTCACAAGGAAAAGACGGATAAGGTTGCCGACAAGATTAACCAAAACGGCGGCCAGGCAATTTCAATTGCCGCTGACGTTGCCGATCGTGACGAAGTGTTTGCAGCCGTTAACCAAACGGTTGATGAATTAGGCGACTTAAATGTCGTTGTCAATAATGCAGGTGTGGCACCGACAACGCCGATTGATGAAGTGACTCCGGATCAATTACAGAAGGTGACGATGATCAACACGGGCGGTGTTGTTTGGGGAATTCAGGCGGCCCACGCTGCCATGAAGAAGTTAGGCCACGGCGGTAAGATTATTAACGCTACTTCCCAGGCCGGTGAAGTCGGGAACCCTAACTTGACGGTGTACGGATCAACGAAGTTTGCGATTCGTGGTATTACGCAAACGACGGCTAAAGAACTTGCGGTTGATGACATTACGGTAAATGCCTATGCACCTGGAATTGTGATTACTCCGATGATGGAAGACATTGCCCATGAAGTCGGGAAAAACGCTGGTAAGGATGACGAATGGGGAATGCAAACCTTCGCTAAGGACATCACTCTAGGCCGAGTTTCTAAGCCAGAGGACGTTTCCGCAGTGGTTTCGTTCCTTGCGGGTCCCGATTCAGATTACGTCACGGGTCAAACGATTACGGTTGACGGTGGAATGGTTTTCCATTAACCACTAATAGAGAAATATTGGAACGGATAGCGGCCAATGACCGCTGTCCGTTTTTTGGTTCTATGTTAAATAGTGTGATGGATTAATATATTGAACTCAGATCTATGATTCGGATTCTTTTTGATGCAATTTCAAGCCGAATTCTGGTAAATAAACTTTGCATGTTGCGATAACCGTATTCAGTTCTGCGAATTTGTTCTATTTTTCGAATTAGGCCTTTGAGTGGACCATTCGAATACTGGCAACTTAAAGAATTTTGACTATATTTTAGGTTTTTTGAAAGGTATTAATAGTTGTGTCCAAATCTGTTCCGATATTTATTTGTTTCAAAAACTGGTTACAGTTCCCTCTCGCCACGGAGACGGCCTCTTTTATTTTGATATCTAAACTTTGCTTTGACACTACATTTAACCTTTTGTCCTTTTCAAAATTTGTTAAACTATTTTTTGGACAAATATGACAGCTAGTTGTCATATTCACTTTGCTAAGATGGCATTTGTTGAAGGAGTTCATATGAAAATCAATCGGTTAGTCGGGATTTTATCAGTGTTATTGCAAGAAAATGAAACAACTGCAGTTAAGTTGGCGCAGAAATTCGAAGTGTCTCAACGAACAATCTATCGTGATATTGATAGTTTGGCAGAAGCCGGAATCCCAATTTATACAACTCGTGGTTCAGGTGGTGGCATTCGAATCATAGATGATTATCGAATAGATCGGACTTTACTGACATCCAAAGAAATGCAAGGGATTTTAACAGGGTTAAGGGGGATAGATAGTGTCAGTGGCAGTCATTATTATCGACAATTAATGGAAAAAATCCAGGCAGGCTCTTCGGAATTAATTAATGGTCAAGAAAATATTTTGATAGATTTAGCTTCATGGTATCAGCCTACCCTTGTTCCAAAATTTCAATTAATTCAAAATGCGATTGAAACAAACCAAAAAATCAGTTTTGCTTATTTTGCGCAAGCTGGTAAAAGTCAGCGTCAAGTGGAGCCGTATTATCTCGTGTTCAAATGGTCCAATTGGTATTTATGGGGTTGGAGTACTGAAAAACAGGACTTTCGTTTGTTTAAACTAATGCGAATTTCCCAACTCAAATTAATGGATGAAATATTTCAACCTCGTCCGGCGCCCATTCCTGATCCAGCAGTTCGTAAAACCCAGACCAATCATATTAAATTCAAAGCTTTATTTAACAACAAAGTTGCTTGGCGGGTCGTTGAAGAATTTGGCACTGATAACTTAGCCAAACAAACTGATGGCCGTTTGCTGCTCCAAGGTGATTACAGCAATTCAGAGAGTTTGTATCAATGGCTCCTGACTTTTGGTAACGATGTTGAAATACTGGAACCTCAATCGATTAAAATTGAACTCCTTCAAACCGCAAAAAAAATACTTCAACTATATGAAGCAAATTAAAGAGGTTTGTTTTTATGAAAAGTGTCGATCTTGGCAAAGATCAAGTACTACCACTTGTTTTAAAGTTAGCATTACCCACTATGTTGGCCCAGTTTGTCAATGTGTTATATACAATAGTTGATCGAATGTTTATCGGCCATATTCCAGGAATTGGCACTTTATCGCTTGCTGGTGTTGGTGTCTGTGGCCCAATCATTTCAGTTTTATATGCATTTGCTTATCTGGTAGGTCAAGGTGGCACGCCACTAATGGCCATGCAAATGGGCGCTGGTAATTTAAAATCAGCTAAAGAAATCCTCTCTAATTGCTTTCGAATTTTACTGGTTTTAGGACTATCACTAACCATTTTATTTCTCATTTTTCGTAAACGATTTCTATGGTGGTTCGGTGTTAGTTCGGCTACCTATCCATATGCCTTATCTTTTTTGACAATTTATATTTACGGAACCGTCTTTGCACTTATTTCTGGTGGATTAAATAGCTTTTTGATTGCTCAAGGTCACTCGGGGCTTGGCGTAACAACCGTTTTAATTGGTGCCCTCTTAAATGTTAGTCTTGATCCAATTCTTATTTTTGTTTGTCATCTTGGAGTTGCAGGTGCCGCTTATTCGACCATTTTTTCACAAATAATTTCAGCTTTATTTGCATTATTTTGTCTATGCTTTTGGGATCTACCTGTTAACCTAACATGGGGCCACTTTAGACCAGATCTTTGTATAAAAATTATCGGATTAGGCTTAGCACCTTTTCTAACCTATGCGTTGGATAGTTGCCTACTCATTTTATTAAACACTACTTTGCAAAGAACCGGTGGCGTAGGATTGGGTGATCGATTGGTCACTACGGCAACTATTATTCAAAGTTATCTCTTACTGGTAACTTCCCCATTAAGTGGTATTACGTTGGGATGCCAAGGAATTGTTAGCTTCAACTTTGGGGCCAAGGATTTTAAACGCGTTAAAAATGCATTATGGTGTGTTTATCTAGTCTGCCTTAGTTTTTGCAGTATCATATTTTTGATTACAATTTTTGCTTCACCTTATTTTGTCCGTTTGTTTACCAATGATTCGCCATTAATTACTCAAACTGTCACAGCACTCAAAATTTATCTTGCTGCAGTTTTATGTATGGCCGCTCAATGGACTGTTACCGATATGGGAATAGCCATGGGCCAGATGAAAATGGCCTTATTCTGTTCTTTATTACGGAAAGCACTATACATAGCCGGCGTTTTGATTCTACCGTTTTTATTCACACCTCAGGCAGCATTTTTTGCTCAACCACTATGTGACGGTGTAACGTCTATCATTTCAATTATTATCTTCTTTAGAATATTAAGTAAGATTCTCGTGCCAAATCAGGAAATTGAGCAGACTTAATACTTAATTTATACTAAAATCATCTCTGTACAGCTCGTTTTTAAGGGTAAAAAACGAATGTACGTTCCCACTTTATGGTACACTAAAGGTACCATAAATGAGATAAGCGAGGGATTAATCATGGATACGAATTTTTTGCAACAAGTGTTAGGGACTGCCGATAAGATTGCGTTAAGTACATCACTCGATCATGATGCCGATGTCAAAATCGTCAACTATGTGTGGTACCCTGATGAACCAGATACCCTGTACTTTTCATCCGTTAAGGATACGGACGCCGTTAAAATTTACGACCAAAATCCGGATGTAGCGTTTATTACGGTGCCCTACGATAGTGAAAAAACCAATCCGTTTGTGCGCGGCCAACACGTTACGGTTCAAAAATCGACTAAAACGATTGACGACTTGTTGCCACGATACCTTGAAACGGTGCCCGGATACCAAAAAGTATACGACATGATCGGAAAGTCCCTAGTGGTTTATGAAATTAAGCTCCATACCGTCACGGTGGACGCCGGTCTAGGCGAAAAAAAGACGGAGATGACGTTTGGATAGGGTGCCGAACTCCTCGGTAACTCCCGAGGATTAACGTAAGAATCAAAATATGCTGGTCCTTAGCATAATTTGATTCTTGGGTTAACGGGAAGGAGTTGAGGAGAGAGGCCTGACTAAAAGGGTGTGGAATCCCTCGATTAACTTCTGAGGACTAAGGGCGTCACCGAAAAATCCCGGTCTAGGGTATTATTCTTGTGGCTAACTCCGTCACCGAAAAATCCCGGTCTAGGGTATTATTCGGTGACGGAGTTAGCCACAAGAAGTTGAGGGATGGAACCCGACTAACAGGGTGTAGAGCAGCTCGGTAGATCTTGAGGAATAACTGAGGCATCGGAAAATGCTGGTTTTAGGCATTATTCGATGCCTGGGTTAACCGCAGAGATCTGAGCGGTGGAACCCGACTAAAGGGTGTCGAACTCCTCGAAAACTTTGGTGGATGCATCGGTTTTTAAGTGCAACGGCTTGCGTTTATAAATTAAACTCGATATGATGGCAAGGTTGGCTTTTGAAGCCAACCTTTTTATTTTATAGCCCTCTTTTGTTAATTAAGTTGACATTGATACAACGAATGCGTATCCTAGGAGCCAGTAAAAAATTAGAGGTAACAGGAGGAATGGTAGATGGCCTTTTTGGAAGTCCGAGACGTTTATAAGTCTTACTATTTAGGTAAAGAAGAGTTTCCGGTATTAAAGGGAATTTCGCTCGATTTTAATTTGGGTGAGTTTGTGTCAATCCTTGGTGAATCCGGAGGCGGTAAGTCCACCTTAATGAACATCATTGGGGGGCTGGACCGTAACTTTAAGGGAAGTATCCTAGTTGACGGTAAGAAGTTAGACCATACAAACGAAAAGGACATGGACCGTTACCGGCGCGAGACGATTGGCTACATTTACCAATCCTATAATTTAATTAGCCACCTCACTGTGTTAGATAACGTTTTAATTTCACTTGATATGACGTCCCTTAGCGGGGAGGCCAAAAAGACGCGGGCCAAAGAACTATTGGCCGAAGTTGGGTTAACCGGGCAGGAAAAGAAATACCCGAACCAGCTTTCCGGGGGTCAAAAACAGCGGGTGGCCATTGCCCGGGCGTTAGCTAGCAACCCGAAGGTCATAATCGCTGATGAACCCACTGGTGCGTTGGATTCCCAAAACACGAAGGAAGTCTTGGAGATCTTAAACAGGATCGCTTCCGAAGGCCGGTTAGTCATTACGGTAACGCACTCACAGGATGTTGCTGATTCAGGAACTCGGATCGTCAAGTTAGTGGACGGTAAAATTGCGAGTGATGAACAGGTTCGTGAACCCTATGTGGTGGACACGAAGGATCCGGGATTTAAATCACGGCTGCTGCCAGCGAGCGTGAGCTACCGGACCGCTTGGAAACACTTTAAGTACAACTTCGGCCGAAACTTCCTGATCGTGCTGGGGACCGCCATTGGTCTGTTTGCCGTCATTTTATTTTCGGGACTGGGTAACGGAATTAGCGGCTACATTAATAAACAAATTACGGACGTGGCAAACCCGAAGGTTATTTCGGTTTCACGCTACCAAAAGAAGAGCGACAATGATCAGCAGGGCGGTGCTGGCATGATGCAGCAGGCCAGTTTGACCAAGGTACCAACTTTCGACACTAAGCAGATTAATAAGCTGAAGGATCTGGACCACGTTGATAAGGTGGAAAAGATGTACACGGCAAATAGTGTTACCGTCAAACGGGATGGCAAATCGGCCAGCATTTCCAACTTAACCAACTGGACGGCCCTCTACCCGAAGTCATCCATTGAAGCTGGTCACGCCCCTAAGAAGGGTGAGGTGCTGCTTGATAAGACTTCCGTGGCTAAGAAGTTAGACAAGCAGGACTGGAAGGCCCTAATTGGAAAGACCGTTACGTTATCCTATAAAGCTCAAAGCAAGTCGGGCCAGATCGTAACCGTTAAGTTTAACGCCAAGGTTTCCGGAATTGGGAAGAACCAAACGGGAGCCTCTGCCGTTAACGGAGTCAATACGGAGACCCTGGCAGACGCAATGAAGGCCAAGAACGTTGATACGAATCCTCAGGCCATGATCGTGAGCGTGAATACCCTCGACAATGCTAAGACGGTTAGCAAGCAGATTAACAAGATTAAGATTGATGGTAAACGGCAGTTTACGTCAACTTCAATTGCATCAATGATTGATACCGTTCAAACTTACATTCACTTGGCTTCCACTATTTTAGCGGTGATTGCGGCCATTTCATTAGTGGTTTCGGCCCTTATGATTATCGTGACAATGTACATGTCGGTGAGTGCACGGACCAAAGAAATTGGGGTGCTTCGGGCGTTAGGTGAGAGTAAGAAGGATATTCGGCGGCTCTTTGTGAGTGAATCCCTGATTATGGGGGTCCTCAGTGCCGTTCTTGCCACGGCCTTAGCCTACGGGGTCGGTGCTGGCGCCAATGCGTTGCTGGCTAAAATTGCCTCATACAGTTTCATTCAAATTACGGCGGGTGATGTGATCACGACCTTTGTGATTGCCATCGTGATTTCCCTCCTAGCCGCAGTCCTACCCGCACGGCACGCTTCAAAACTGAATCCAATTGATGCCCTTGCGGCAGATTAAACTAATAAACAAGGCTGGGAGATAAGACGTTTAGACCATGCCAAATAAAGCGAAGGACCAGATTCGATTGTTTTTTTATCGAATTTGGTCCTTTGTTTTATTGGGTTGTGGTCTGTCTTATATCCCGTAACTACGGGTCCGAAAGCATCCGACTAAGGATGAAGGGCTTTCGGACCATGCTGCAAGAATCGCCTTTTTAAGTGAAGCGGACTTACTATCTCTAGCCTCTTTTTTAGTGGAATTTAACGGCGACTTACCGTTTTCGTTGTCACATGATATACTAGCAAAATATGTAACTGATCGGTGTTTGAAACGGGGGATGAAGATGCGGTATAGAGGATGGGTGGCTGCGGCCATCGTTATTTTTGGCGGGTTCGGGTTGTTAGAGTTTCATGACCAACGGCAAAATCAAAGCCGGCATGAGGCGATCGCGGTGTCGCAAACCCGAGTTAGTCAGCACTCAAAGTCTGAGAGTTCGTCAAATCAGGTGAAAACGTATCAGGCCGATAACGACCACATTACTGGACGTTCACAAGCCATTAAGGCCGTTAAGGATACGCTTCACATTAAGCAACGGGTGATCATCGCAAACAATGGGGATGGAACTGATCAAGCGGGTGACCAATACTACGAAGTGGAGGCGGTCAAACGGAATTCGGATGGCCGGCTCATCCAAACGAATTTATACTGGGTTTACCAAAACGGTCAAATCATTCCGCGGTAAGGGTTAGGAGTAGGAGAGATGAAGATGCAACGAAAGTTAAACGCACGGCAAATGCAAATGATTGCCCTCGGGGGGACAATCGGAGTGGGACTTTTTATGGGGTCCAGCTCAACCATTCGGTGGACGGGCCCCTCAGTGCTATTGGCTTACATTATTTCGGGGTTCTTTTTATACATGATTATGCGGGCCCTCGGTGAGATGCTGTACATTGAGCCCACCACCGGTTCATTTGCCAAGTTCGCCACCGACTACATTCATCCGGTTTTTGGTTTCTTGACGGCGTGGAGTAATATCTTTCAGTACGTGGTGGTAGGGATGTCGGAAATGATTGCGATGGGCGGTTACTTTCAGTTTTGGTGGCCTCACTTGCTGGTTTGGGTTCCCGGTTTAATTTCCGTGATCTTTTTATGTCTGGCCAACTTAGCCTCCGTGAAAATGTTTGGGGAACTCGAATTTTGGTTCGCCCTAATTAAGGTCGTGACCATTATCCTAATGATTATTCTGGGCCTCGGCGTCATTTTTATCGGGATTGGAAATCACGGTCACCCGGTTGGAATAAGTAACTTATGGGCCCACGGTGGCTTTTTCACCCACGGCATTAAAGGGTTTATCTATGCGTTAGCAATCGTACTAGCTTCCTACCAGGGGATCGAGTTGATCGGTGTAACGGCTGGTGAAGCCGAAGATCCACAGCACACCTTAGTGCGTGCGATTCGTTCAACGATTGGCCGAATTCTCATTTTTTACGTGGGCGCCATTTTTGTGATTGTGTCCATTTATCCCTGGGATCAGCTTAGCCAACTGGGATCACCATTCGTTCAAACGTTCACTAAGGTGGGAATTACCGGAGCAGCGTCACTAATCAACTTTGTGGTCATCACGGCGGCACTCTCGGGGTCAAACTCCGGGATATATAGCGCCAGCCGGATGTCCTTCACCCTTGCACACCAAAAGCAGCTGTCCAATAAGTGGACCAAACTGAACCGGCACGGCGTTCCATTTTACTCCGTCATTGCGATCTCGTGTGGGATCGCCCTGGGAGTGGTTGCTAACGTGGTTCTCCCGTTGTTCTATAAAAATGCGAGTGATATCTTTGTGATGATCTATAGCTCAAGTGTCCTTCCGGGGATGGTCCCCTGGGTCGTTATTTTAATCAGTGAAATTCGGTTTCGCCGGGAGCATGCGGCTGAAATGGTGAACCACCCCTTTAAAATGCCGCTATCGCCCATCATGAATTACATCACCTTGCTTTACCTTTTCATTACCCTCGCCTTTATGTTTATTAACCCGACAACCCGGGTTTCAATTATGGTCGGCGTGGTGTTCCTCGCCGTCATGACGGGAATTTACTTTCATAAGTTTAATCGAAAAAAGGGTTAACGAAAGCTTGCGGTAGGTGACGTTTCGCCGTATGATAGTCTTATTAATATCGAAAGGGCGATCTTATGCCAAAACAGGGGAAGTACGCGAAGGCCAGCTCGCTGAAGCGGATTCGAAACATTAAGCGTAAGCAGCAGGCCCATCATGATCACGCCATTGATCGGGCGGATCTCTCAGACTTCTTGGTGGTTCGGTACCAGTTAGTGACTGAAAAGCAGGCCGAAATAGCGCACGAAACCCTCCAGCGGTTTCTCATGTTATGGTTGGAAACGGCGGAAAAGCATGAGGGTGAATGGTCAGTTCGGAATGTTACGAAACAGGCGTTACAGTCAGCGAACATTCAGGTCCCGTGGCAGTTTTACGCCTTTATCGTGGGGCAGTGGAATCAATTCCAGAAGTTTCTGCTGAAAGAGATTCCTGCCGTCCCGTTAGATCAGCAGCAGATTGTTACCGATCCACTAACTTCAGCTGAAGTCAGTCGAATGGTAGCCCAGCAGCTGGCTGCCAACGTCTTTTTAACCACCTTTAAGGGTGACGATGACCGGTTGCAAGCGGTGGCCGCCGTGCAAATGATGCAGATGACCGCAAGCTTTTTACGCGACCAACAGGTTGACTGGCAGGCGGTTACCGCCGTCTTTTTGGCAACGCCGTTCGCGGTCGCTCCGGATGTCGATTCGGGGACCCGGGATTGGTTAGTCAATCTAAGCCAGTATTCCGCAGCTCAACTTAATGTTTGATATCAAAAGGAACGGGTCAGGCGTTCCTTTTTTGCTAAGTAAAAAACGAAAGAGGGAAAATTATGTTAGCCATTTTGATTGGTTTGACGATTGGGATTGGATTACCCATGCAGACGGCAGTAAATTCACAACTCAGGGATGCCGTTCGGTCGCCCTTTGGATCCTCACTGGTGTCGTTTGCCATTGGGACGGTCTTTTTAGTCATCATGACGGTGGCAACCGGGGCCACGTTGCTGCTACCCGCTAATTTTATCACGACGGAACCCTGGTGGATCTGGATTGGTGGGGTCTTAGGCGTTTTTTACCTCACCGCCAACGTGGTCCTGTTTCCCCGCCTGGGGAGTGTTCAGACCGTCATTATGCCAATCATGGGGCAAATTCTGATGAGTATGCTGGTTGATAACTACGGCTGGTTTTATTCGCCCAAACACGATTTGGGCTGGAGTCGGTTTGTCGGGGCCATCCTTGTGATTATCGGCGTGATTTTGGCCGTTGCCGTTGAAAGCTGGGTGCAAAACCGAAACCATCCGTTGGATGCCGAAGCCAAAAAGAGTGTTCGGGGAAGTGGAATTTGGCTTTGGCGGATTGCGGGCATCTTGGCGGGAATGTTAAGTGCCACGCAAACGGCGATTAATGGCCACCTCGGAACCGTCCTGGGCTCCGCCGTTAAAGCCTCCCTGATTTCATTTGTGGTGGGAACCCTGTTGCTAATTGTGATCGTCGGGGTCGGAGATCGGTCCTTTAGCTTTAAAAGTGCGGTAACCGGTCACTGGCCGTGGTGGATTTGGAGCGGAGGCATCATTGGGGCGGCCTTTGTCGTTGGTAATGCCTACTTGGTTCCTAAAATTGGAACGGGTCTGGCCGTCGTCATTGTGTTGCTGGGTCAAATTATTGGCAGTATGCTCATTGATCAGTTCGGCTGGTTCCGGGCTAACCGCCGGCCAGTGGTGCTCATTCAAATCGTGGGCGTATTAATTATGGTTGCGGGTGTCGTCATGATTAAGCTCGTATAAGATCAGCCTTACAATTAATTTGAATTCCGAATAAATAAAATAACGACGGATTTCCTCGTTGAGCAGTTGTGGCTCGGGGAAATCCGTCGTTGTTTTATTTGGGGAACTTCTACTTTTGAGTTTGGGCTAGGGGCCACGCTATTAATAATAATTCTTGCAGGCGACAATACCCATGTGACCATTTTGGGGTGTATAAACTAAGCGGTCCTTACGGTTGATTCACCTTGACCACCCATCTTGATATCTTAATCGTTCTGGTTTTCCCAGCCCATCGCGTTGAATTGACTTAATTAAATTATTGATTCGTTTTAGAGTTTTACGATCTTCCGTTTGCCAAGCTAAATAGGCTTGCCATGCTTCATCTAGAAATTCAATGGTCATTGTCAATTAGTCTCCATCGTCAATGAGGGTGTGAGGATTAACATCCTGCTCGTTGGCTAACTTTTTAAAGCGCCGATTTAGTTCGGCTTGGTTGGCTTCGCTGTAAAACGGATCTTTGACCTCGAAAGGCAGGCCGCCTTCAGCAATGCTTTTCTTTATAAAAATATTAATAGCCGTTGAAAGGTTAAGGCCCAAGCGGTCAAATAGTTCTGCTGCTTGCTGCTTATCTTCGGGACTCGTCTTGACTGAAATTGAAACTTTCTTTTTTTCAGTATTAAGCATTGTCTTCACCTCGTGGCCATAGTAACACCAAATCAATCCAGTGGATATACTTAAGCAAACTTTGTCCTGCAATCGATAGCTATAAGGGCCCTCTGGTGGCAACTAAATAAAGACGGTGACCAAATCCGATTAAAAATAATCGAACCTGGTCACCGTCCATTTTTGGTCTAAACATCGTCATGTCGTTGAGACTAGTCGCTCACCTTAACGATTTTTCCGCAGGCAATTGGCAGAGTGACGTGCTGATCGTATTCACCGGCCATGCCTTGAACGGTGTCAGGGAGCTGCATGTCGTCCGGAACGCCATGAATATAGACGACCCGCTTATCAAGGTCGAGGTTGGCGTCGTTGAATGCCTTCTTAAAGTTGCGAACGAGTTCGTCGATCCCGACTTCCTTGAAGTAGTCGAAGTTGCCGTGTTCGTTTGCAACGGGATAGTTGCTGTTGGCAATGTCAAGCTGTTGGGGTGCCGAGTCAAACGGAACCATGGTCGTCCCTGAGACGGGTTCGGTCTCAACTAAGTCAACAAACCCGTCGTGGTTGGTATCCTGTGCCATGGTAGCGGGTTGGGCGTCCTTGCCGTCAACGAAGCCGTGGAAGTGTTCCCAGTGCATCATGTTGGCGGGAACGCCTTCCATTTCGATGGAAATCCGGAGCCGTTTTTCGTCTAACTCAAACGTGGCTTTTCCGTGTGGTGCAGTGCCAATTTTATCTTCGTTTAGTGGTTGAATATTTGCTTCATACTTTGCCATATGAAAACCCCCTCATTGTTCTATCTTAATCGTAGCATAGGCCAATGAAAGGGGGCGGTTTAACGCTTATTAAAATTAGTGGTTAGTGGCCTAATTGCTAGGAATCCTGCTTGGTAGCAGCAATGACTACTTCCCTGATGTTGACTTCCTGCGGCATCTGGTACATCTGGTAGACCACCTGGGCAACGTACTTGGGATCGAGGGTCTTGCCACCGTCACCCATGCTTTGTTTCCAGTCGTTATAGGTGGCTAGGGCTTCTTCATCGGTGACGTGGGTGAGCAGCTCGGTATCCGCAGCCCCAGGTGCTACAACGGCAACCCGGACATTCTTAGCGGCGACCTCGCCACGAACGGTTTCACTAAGGCCATGAACGCCCATCTTAGTGGCAACGTAGGCGGCATGGTTGGCGAATTCTTTTCGCCCAGCAATGGAGGACATGTTGATAATGGTGCCGCCCTCCCGTGCCATCATATCATCTAGGACAATCTGCATGCCGTTTAAGACGCCCATCACGTTGGTGTTCAACATGGTTTGCCATTCGCTTGGATCCTGACGCCAGACGTTGCCAAGCAACATGACGCCGGCATTATTGACGAGGAGGTCCGTTTGACCAAACTGATCTTCGGCTTTTCTGACGGCCGCCTTAAATTCAGCGTAATTGGTAACGTCCACTTGGTCAACGAGGACGTTCGTAAAGTCGAGTGGCAGAGTCTTGATTTTGGCTGTGTTTCGGCCTAACAACAGTGTAGGATAGCCGTTAGCGTTAAAAATTTTGGCCGTTTCAGCCCCGAAGCCTGAGCTGGCCCCGGTAATGACAACGAGTTTTTTCATAATCAAATCTCCTTTAATTGGTAAGTGAACTTAGTGTAGCACCTAGACATTAGTCTAAGTAAAGCTATAATGGTCCTATTCAATCAAAAATTTGGGGAGGAAGAAAATGACCTACACCATTGGACAAGTCGCTGAACGCTTTGGCTTGTCAGAGTACACTATTCGATTTTACGACAAACAGGGGCTGTTACCGTTTGTTAAACGGAATGCTGCGGGGCGGCGTGAATTTACCGACGACGATCTCAAGACGATTAACATTATTGTTTGCCTCAAGGAATGCGGGGTGAAAATTTCGGAAATCCACCACTTTGTGGACATGCTCATGGCGGGGGACGACACCTTAGAAGACCGGCTCGCCTTCTTTAAGCAGCAGCAGGAAAACGCCTTGGAGCAGCTTGAACGACAGAAAAAGAACTTAAGCAAGCTGGACTTTAAGGTCCGCTACTATACGGCCGCTGTTTACGAAGGGACCGAGGCCGGAATTGACGGTGACTGTGACGTACCTAACTGCCCGATAACGGTTAACGGCAAGGTGTTTGACCAAGACCAAGTGGGCTAGCCGTTAGTTAAACGGGTGGTTCTTTAGGAGCTCCGTGTAAAACGCAAGTTCGCGAATGGCTTTATCCAGGTGACGGACTACGGCATCGGCTCCATCGCTGCTAACGTCCAGAACGCCAGATTCATTAAAGTATTGGTCCACGTTTGGGACCGCAATTTGGGCGGGTAGGGTAAAGGCGCCTAACCGGCTGAGCGGGGCCAGCAGTCCGATACCACCGAGCCGGCCACCCCTAGAATTATTAGCATAGGTTAAGACCTTAGCTGGTTTCCCCATAAATTCATCCGCCACGTAATCTAAGGCGTTCTTCAGGGCGCCGGGCATGGTGTGATCGTATTCTGGAGTCATGATTAAGTAGCCGTCAGCCGCTCCCAGATCAGCGAGCCACCGCTTCGTGTTTGGCGCAAGCTGGCGGTTCTTGTTGGCTAAGGGTGGTAATGGTTCGTCAAACCCAGTCAGCTGGTAATCCCGAAGGTTCTTGAACTGAAACTCGGTATGCGTTAAATCAGTGTACCGGTCCGCATTGTTGGCTAGGTATCGGTAGAGGTGTTCGCCGTTTGACACGGTTCGGATACTGCCAAGCAGAACTAAAATGGATGTCATAAAAAAGCCTTCCTTACTGTATAAGTTAAGTCTAAGTTTAAGCCAATTTACCGAAATGAACACAGAAAAAGGTTAGAAATTGAGGGTTTTCGTTTAGGGTTAAATGTGAAAAGGATTACACTAGAGGTATTAAATTAAGGGAGCGATGAGGATGCCAGAAATGCCAGGTGCTAAAGAAGTCGATGATTATATTGCCGGGTCAACGCCCATTGCCAGACCGATTGAGATGACGTTGCGTCAACTACTAAAGGATACGTGGCCAGACGCAAACGAGACGGTGGTGAACGAGGTCCCCACCTACCAATTGCAGGATAAGTCGGTGGCATACGGGGTTGATAACGATAAGGAGCGGGTAGTGGTCACACTGTCTGAGACGTTACCCGATAAGGTGATCAGCGAGGCCGATCGCATGGGATATGAGACGGATGCCCAGCATCTTTATGTGGGTTATAACCAGCCAGTGCCCCTAAATATGATGCGGAACCTCTTAACGGAACTATAAGGCGGTGATTAAAAATGCCCATTAGACCAGCTGTCAAAACGGTGGATGAATATGTGATGAAGGTCACTCCCATGGCGACTAACATCGTCACCACCCTCCGACAGATTATTTTAGAAACGTGGCCCGACGCCACCGAGACGATTAAGTACGGGATGCCCACCTACCTTCGGGGAAAACTACGGGTTAGCTTCGATACGTATCAGGATCACGTCAGTTTTATGAGCAGCGAAGACCTTTCGCCACTAACAATTACCCAAGCTAATACAGCGGGGTATATGACCGGTCAAAAACGGATCAACATTCAGTTCGACCAGGCCGCTCCAGTCGAGTTTATTAAAAATGTGATGGCGGAAATGAAGTAGGAAAAGGGTGTGGAGTCACTCGGGTAGATCTCGAGGAATAACTGAGGCAGTGAAAAATGCTGGTTTTGGGCATTATTCATTGCCTGGGTTATCCGGAGGGATCTGAGTAGTGGAACCCAACTAAAAAGGGTGTGGAACTTCTCGCTTACTTCTGAGGATTAACGGTGCACACAAAAAAATACTGGGCTTTAGTATTATTTGTGTGCTTGGTTAACCGCAGGAAGTTGAGAAGTGGAACCCGACTAAATAAGGCGGCTGACCAAGTTCGATTAACCTGGTCAGCCGCCTTATTTGGCATGTCTGAACGTCTTATATTCTTACCCTTTACTTGAGTAAGTGGTGGGTGAGAAGGTAATGGTGCGCCACCGTTGACGCCTTTTCGTGCTTGACTTGAACGTCATAGTTCATGGTTTGCATGTCCTTCTCGGTAATCTGATTGGCCAGTTTGTTTAAGGCCGGTTTTAAAGCCGGGTACTTTTTAAGTGTAGAGGTTTTTAACAGTGGGGCTCCCTGATACGGTGGGAAATAATGGAGATCGTCTTTTAGAACCACCAGGTGATACTGCTGAATTTCAGCATCCGTTGTGTAACCATCGACCACGTTGACCTTACCGTTAACCAGTGCTTTGTACCGAATGCTTGGCTCCATCGTTCGAATGGAACCCATCTGCAGGTTATAAGCCTTCTGTAATCCGGGGTACCCGTCTTTTTGGTGGTCAAAGTCGGGGTCAAAGCCTGCGTGCAGCTTGGTCGCAATTTCACGCAAGTCAGAGATGGTTTTGAGGTCGTACTTCTTGGCGAATTGTTGGGTTACCGCCAGATCGTACCCGTTTTGGTACTTCATCGGTTTTAGGTAGGACATTTGATATTCGGAGCTCAATCCGGCCCGGGCCTTTTCGTACGTTTGCTGCGGGTTATGGGAGGTTTTCGTGTGACTCTTTAAAATGGTTTGGGTCACCGTTCCCGTAAATTCTGGGTAGACCTGAATTTGGTTGGACTGGAGGGCCTTAAAGAGAAACGAGGTGGCACCGAAGTTCGGTTTAGTCACCACCTGTAACTTGTGATCCTGCTGTTCAATTAGTTCCTTATACATATTAATGAGAATATCCGGCTCGCTGCCTAGTTTACCTGCAATGGTAATGGTGGCTGTCTTGGCGGTGTAGGATTGGTAACCGGCGGCCCCAGCAATGAGGGCCACGGCAATGGCAACCACTTCGACCATTCGCCGCAAGGATAATCTGCCGAGCCACCGAATGAGTGCGGAGAAGAAAATGGCAAGTAAGGCGGACAGGACCGCACCGATGATTAAGTATGAATTATTATTGGTTTCAATCCCCAGTAGAATATAGGTCCCTAATCCGCCAGCTCCGATGAGGGCCGCAAGGGTTGCCGTTCCGATAATCAGGACGAGGGCGACCCGTAAGCCGCCAATGATGGTCGGCATAGCTAGGGGAAGGTCAATCCGAAACAGCCGCATCCACCGTGGGAGTCCGAACGCCGTCGCGGCTTCTTGCAGTGACGGGTCAATTTCTGAAAGCCCGGAGTAAGTGCTCTGAAAGATGGGCATGACGGCGTACACCACGAGGGCGATAACGGAAGGTACGGTCCCAATCCCCACGAAGGGAATTAAAATTCCGAGGAGTGCGAGGGACGGAATGGTTTGCATGACGCTGGTGATTTGGAGAACGCCCTCCGCAATTTTTTTGTGGGGGGTTAGGATGATGGCGAGGGGAATGGCAATTGCGGCTGCAATGAGCAAGGATAACAGGGATAAGCCAATGTGCTGCAAGAGGGCCTCCCAAATTTGGCCCCGCTGGGTCACCATGGTGTGCCAAAGGTTTTGCCACATGGGTTAGACCCCCCTTTCTGAAATGTAACTCAGGAGATCCTGGGTCGTAATGACCATATCTTGTCCGTCACTCCGGGTAACGATAACCCCGTTGGGCTGACTCTTTAATGTTTGGGCCAGATTATTAAGGCTCGCTGACTTAGGAATTCGCATGTAGTGTTTGTCCGGTTCCACGGGGCGATCGTAACCACTGAGAAGGAGCTCATCGACCGTTAGGGTTTGCTGCTGATCCTCGGCGGAAATGAAGAATTCCTTAATGAAGTCGTTTGCGGGGTGCTGGCGAATATCGTTTGGGGTTCCGACCTGCTGGATGTGGCCGTTCCGCATGACAGCCACCCGGGTCCCTAAGCGGAGGGCTTCCCGCATATCATGGGTCACAAATACAATGGTGAGGTTTAGGGATTGATGGAGCTGAAGTACGAGGTCCTGCAATTGTTTTCGCGAAATCGGATCTAGGGCGCTAAAGGGTTCATCCATTAAGATGATCTTCGGCTCCGTTGCTAGAGCCCGAACGATCCCAACCCGCTGCTGTTCGCCACCGGATAGCTCCCGGGGATACCGGTTGGCATAGTCATCCGGACTTAAGTGAACCTGGGTTAGTAACTGTCGGGACCGCTCAATTCGTTTGGCTCTGGGCCACCGGAGCGCTTCGGGTTGAATCGCAATGTTATCTTGAATGGTCATGTTAGGGAACAGGGCGATGTTTTGAAGAACGTACCCCATGGTCAGCCGCAGCGCCTGAATGTTATAGTCGGTAACGTTTTGATCCCCAATCTTAACGGTGCCGGAGGTAGGGTCAATCAACCGGTTAATCATTTTAAGGGTGGTGGTTTTCCCACTGCCGCTGGGGCCAACTAGGACAAAAAGCTCACCCGTGTGAATGGTGAGATTGAGGTCGTCGAGGGCGAGGTGTTCGGGGTACTGTTTTGTGACGTGTTCAAAGGAAATCAATTTATCAGACCTTCTCTTTTAGCTCGATAGTTGTAAGTTCATGTTGATATTATAGTCCCTCTAGCTGGCGCTGGGGCAAGCTTAATTTTGCCAATTTTGGGTTAAGAAGTGGCTCATGGTTTCGGGCTGATGCCCCGTAATCATGGCAAAATCGTCGCTAATTCCGTTTAAGAGCCCTAATGCGCCCGCGTGGTACATCGACGCAAGCTCGTCACCGTCACCCTCATCCGCATAAGCTGCGGCAAATTCAGAGAGGGTCATTTCATGGTAGCCGATGTGATGACCGGTAACCGTGGACATCAAGGCCCCTAATTCAGGCATCGTAAAGTTTTCACCCTGGGAAAGCAGGTAGCGCTGCCCGCTACTACGCAAGGCTGGTGTTACCGCAACTTTCGCAATTGCTTCAGCGCTATCGTTTCGGGTAATAAAGGATAGGGCTTGATCTTGGACGGGATAGATTAATCCTTCGCGTTCAATGAGTTCTGGGAGGTAGGGGACTAAAGGATCGGCATACAAACTGTTCTTTAAAATCGCAAAGTTAAGGGGTGTGCCCGCCAGTCGCCGGGGGACGTAGGCGTAGTAGCTTGACATTTGAAAGGGGTTTGACTCTTGGTCCGCAAAGAAACTGACGAAGACCAAGTTTTTCACCTGTGCCTGTTTCATCGCAGCTAGACTCGTTTCGAATTCAGTGATTCGCTGTAAAACGTTGTAGGTAATGCTAGGGATGTAGACCAATACGTCGGTACCGGTAAAGGCCGTGACGAGTGATTGATAATTGGCATAATCTGCGGAAACGACCGTCATTCCCTGCTTGCTAAAGGACTCGGCCTTTTTGGGGGTATGCACGGCCAGCTTTAAATTGGTGGGACCGACCAGTTTGGTTAAGGCATGGACGACTTTAGTTCCTAACTGTCCGGTTGCACCCGTAACTGTTATTGTCATTTTAATTCGTCCTTTCTATTGGCTTCGTGTAGGTCCGTCATAATGTCGGCTAAGGTAATGGCGGCCATCTGTTTCTTAGCGGCCGCCTCCACTTCTTGGTAGTGGTCAGTTAAAATCGTTTGGATGTGACCACCGACTGGACATTTTGGGTTCGTCTTTCGATCGACCGTTAGTATGGGGTGGGGGTCCACCGCCTGCTGAATGGCCAGTAAAGTGAGCTGATCTTCTGGAATGGTCAGCTCCGGTTGGGCTTTCCCCCTGGTGGTGATTAACAGGCCGGCATGGCTTAACTGGCTCATGAGGCGGCGGACTACGACCGGTGAGGTTTCGATGCTTTTAGCAATGGCTTCACTCGATAAATCATCCCCCTTAAAGTAGCGGATATAGGCGAGTAAGTGAATGGCATCGCTAAGTTTAGTAGATGAACGAATGGTCATCATCTCCCTTTTTGTAACTTTAAAAGTTACAAGTAGCCTAATTCATTGTGCGGCTACTGTCAAGCCAAGTACTCGCATTGACGTTCAAATTAGGGTACGGTAACCTTAAAGAAAACGTGAAAGGGGTTCCGCCCATGTCAGTCAACGAAAGGTCTGAAATTTTAGAATTTTTAGATGAGATTAATTTGAAGTATGATCGAATGGATCACGTGAATTGGTTGGCCAATGGATCGGCTGATGACCCGCTGTTTACCCATCCCTTGGTCAACCTTGAACTGTTGCGGGTGCACGGAACACCAGAATTTTACCTGCTATTATCAGCGGGTGACCGGGCGTTAAATCTAGACCGGTTGGGGCGTCATTTGGATGTTCCCACCCTTGAACCCGCAAGTTTAGACGTCAAGCAGGATCTGTTGGGCAAACCCGCCACGCTGTTTGGAGTTAAACAGGACGTGGATCAACAGGTGCACGTGGTTTTAGACCGGTTGTTGGACCAGGATGATGACATCATGCTGCCGATTAGTGAAGACTCACTGATTGTCCTGTCCTTTACCAGTCTCATAATGGTGATGCAGGCGCTTGACCATCCCGTTCGAGTAATGGAAGTTCCGAAGCTATAGCCATGATATAAACGTTAAAACAGGATTAAAGGAGTGTTGAAATTGAGGATTGCAATTGCAGGTGCCGGTGCCATGGGCGGCCGGTTTGGTGATATGTTGAGCCATGATAATCAAGAGGTGATTTTAATTGACCGGTGGGAAGCGAACCTTAAAGCGATTAATACCCGTGGACTGATTGTTAACGTCTCGGGGACGGAACACGTCGATCAAATCGTTGCGGTTCAGCCCGCTCAAGTTGACCCTAGCGAACATTTTGACCTAGTGATTATGTTTACGAAGGCCATGCAGCTTGATGCCATGCTCACGGATATTAAACCCATTCTGCACGACGACACCATGGTACTTACCCTGGCAAATGGGATCGGGAACGTTGAAACGATTGAAAAATACGTCCCAAAGGAAAACATCATTGCGGGGGTTACCACGTGGTCAGCGGGGCTCGATAGCGCCGGATACATTAGTTATGGTGGTGAAGGAATCGTTCAAATGCAGGCGGTTGAAACGGGGAAGGCAAATCAGGTTGATCAAATCGTGGAAGTAATGAACAGTGCCGGCCTTAACGTGACGTTGACCGATGATGCGATTGAAGCGATTTGGCGCAAAGCGGCGTTGAATGCCGTTTTAAACCCACTTTGCACGCTATTAAACTGCAATATCGGCAACCTCGGTAAAACGACAACGTTTTCAGCCATGATGGATGAAATTCTGGCTGAGTTTCAGCAGGTGGCAGACGCTATGCACGTTCCATTTGACGTGACGAAAACGCGCAACCTGATTCTCGCCCAGCTACCGGATGAGGCCAACGGGACCCATTACCCGTCCATGCATCAGGATATGCTGAGCAAACGGCCAACGGAAATTGATTATTTGAACGGGTACGTCGCGCGGCAGGGAGAATCCCGGCATATTCCAACGATGGTAAACCGATTGATCACCCAGGAAATCCACGCGATGGAACAACTCGTTCAGGGTAACCATTAATGCCCGGAAGTTGGAAGCAGCAACTAGCCACGTCCTTTTCGCCACGGCATTACCAGTGGGCGCCCATAATCGCCGGGTTAATAACGGTGGTTAGCGTTGGAATTACGGTCGCAACCAAGTCCCGGTGGCCAACCTGGCTGCTGATCTTTCTTGCGGCTTATGAAGCAGATTACATCAGTGTTTGGCTGGTTCGGCATCGGTTAAGCATTGGGGTAAGCCTCATTTTCGGGATATTGCTAGCGGTAACGCTGCTCGTACTGATCATTCTATTAATGGAATTTTTTATTTTTAAATAGAATGGTGAAGAGAATTGGGCATAAGACATTAGGTCTGCTTTGCTTAAGAAATACTGGGTGTGAGACATTATTCGCTGCCATAGTTAATTGCAGGATGAAGTGGCACCCGACCACAGCTAAACCTCAACTAAAATAACGGTGATGACCAAATTCGATCAAAAAGACAATCGAACCCGGTCATCACCGTTATTTTGCATGGCCTGAACGTCCTATGTCCCGGTCCTATTTTTTATGACTTCTGAAACACACCTAACTTCAACAGGCTTTTCGCGGTATCATCGACGGTTTGCCGGCCGGAGCGGGGGTGCCAATCTAATTGATCCACCGCTTTTTTATGCGTGTAACGGAACTGGCGGCCAATCATTGGGGTGAGCGCACGGAGTGGAGCAATGAACCGGGCCCCTAGTTTAAGCACGCCACCAGGGATTGTACGCAGCGATACATGGGGGCAGGCACTGCCTAAGTCGGTCTTGAGAATTCGGGAAATTTCGGTGGCCGTGAGGTAATCGTTAGCCGCAACGTAGCGTTGCCCCTTTGCCTGGTCAGACTGCATGGCCGCAATGTGGAGATCAGCAAGGTCGCGAACGTCAACGATTTCAAATCCAATTGGCGGATTCCCAATTCGATTATTCATTAGTTGGGCGATAAACTGATCGGACCCCGTATTGCGTTTCGTCATGGCGGGACCAAAGATGGCACCCGGTAAAATGGTGGTTAGAGCGGGCGCATCTTCGTGGTGGGCCACAAAGTTCCAGGCGGCCGATTCAGCTAATAATTTAGACTTTCGGTAGGCGTTTAATTCGGGATTATCCCGACTGGACCAGTAATGTTCATCAACGATCGGGTTTGAATCCTGACTTGGTGGAGTTGCGGCGGCAAGGGATGAAGTCATGATGATCCGGCTAACATGGGCGTCAGTGGCAGCCTGAAACACGTTGTTGACACCATCAACGGCGGGGCGGATCATGGCGGCCTCATCGTTCGGATTATCAGCTCCTAAGGGGGAGGCAATATGCAAGACGGTATCGACACCGGCCATGGCGGCGTCCCACCCCTTAGAATCGGTTAACTCGGCTTCGTAAAAGGTAAGGTGCTGGGTCAAGTCGGCTCCAATCCGATCGGTCAATTCTGATCGGACGAGGTCGCCCTTTTTACTGGTCCGGACGGTTCCCCGAACCTCATACCCCTGTTGCAATAATTTTAAAAGGGTCCAGCTGGCGACAAATCCGCTGGCTCCCGTGACTAAAACCGTTTGTGTCATGTGTGTCAGTCCTCCTCGTTTGATTGTGGCATCAGAATAACACGTGTTTTGAACAAAGTAAACGAATTTTGTTCAAAAAGTAAAACATGCTATAATAAACGGAATTTAAGTAAGGAGCGACAAGCGAATGGACGAAGCAGCGCGTCGGGCAGAAATGACGGCGAAAATTAATGAGTATATGGTGGTACATGGATTTCATAGCTTAAAGATGGATCAAATCGCAAAGATTATGGGCGTCAGCCGGGGGAAACTCTACCTGTATTTTTCGTCAAAGACTGCTGTGGTTGAGGCGGTTGTAGCCCGTTATCTCACGTACATTAGTCGCTTAACCAAGGCCTATGAAATTGGCACGGCTTCGGAGATTATTGGTGAGTTTCTGGATTACGTGGTGGATAATCTGCTGCTGAATACCTCAAGTTCACCCGTATTTATCGCGGATTTGCAAGCTGACTACCCAGAGCTCGCAGAGCAGCTAAAGCAGGCCGAAACCGCCTGGGTTGCCGAAGTTCGTCAATATCTATTGGCGGGCCAGCGCTTGGGAGTTTTTAACGATATAAACCCGGACCTGATTGTCCTTTCGGATCAAGCCATGATGCCTCAACTAACGCCACAGTATTTACTTGGCCACGGCTTGACACCGCTTAAGGCCATTCACGACCTCTTTCAGTACCAAATTAACTCTTTGGTGCGGGAACGGTACCGGTCTCAAATTGATTTAACGGCTCGGGAGGCTGATTTGGCCCGTTTAGCAGCTAAGTATACCCAGACTTTTGAATGAGGTTTAGGTCAAAGAAATTATGAATAAAATACAAAAAGTGGTGGACATATTGGCCTAGCCCATATTACAATAGGGGCATGGATTGATAGCGCTACCAATGACGTGACAAGTGGATAATGGGACTAGAGTGGGGATACGGCGTTAGTATCCCCAAAACCAACCAAGCTTTTGTAAGCGAATTCATATAGGCTATTTTAAATTGGTATAGTCCTTATAATGTATATTTTTCCTAGCTTTCATTTAGCTTTAATGGTATAACATTTACATTGGTATTATTTTATTACGGACGTTTGCTTGGTCACCGTCAGCGGATCGAATGATTAATCTACCTTACTCTATACTTAGGAGGAACACATAATGAAAACATACTTACAGCGTATGGGTCGGTCATTGATGCTGCCTGTTGCAACCTTGCCAGCAGCGGCACTATTAATGGGGATCGGGCATGCATTACCATCAACCTGGGCGTTTGCGCTCTTCTTACAAGCGGGAGCCAATGCCATTCTAGGTAATTTACCCACTTTATTTGCCGTTGGGCTAGCTCTCGGAATGTCTGTGGATAAATCTGGTGCCGCAGCGTTAGCAGGGCTGGTTGCCTTACTGGTTCCTATGTTTGTCTTGGATCCCGTGCAGGTTGCGACCTATTACCACACTACGGTTGCCAACGTAGATCCAGCGTTCACTGCCATTAAGTCCAACGTCTTAATCGGTATTATTGCCGGTCTGATCGCGGCGGGATTATATAACAAATTCCACGAAGTTAAGCTGCCGATGGCACTGTCCTTTTTCAGTGGCAAACGCTTAGTGCCAATTCTGGCATCGATCGTGATGCTCGCATTATCCGCGATCCTCCTCTTTGCATGGCCACCCGTATACGAAGCCTTAGTTGCCTTTGGTAAGTTTATGGTTGGGTTAGGGGCCCTTGGAGCTGGCTTATACGGCTTCTTTAACCGGTTATTAATTCCAACCGGGCTGCACCAAGCCTTAAACTCGGTCTTCTGGTTCAATGTGGCGGGAATTAACGATATTGGTAACTTCTGGTCCGGTCACGGAACGAAGGGGGTTACCGGGATGTACCAAGCCGGCTTCTACCCAATTATGATGTTTGGGCTGCCAGCTGGGGCTTACGCAATTTACAAAAACGCACTTCCAGAACGGAAAAAGGAAACGGCTTCCCTCATGTTAGGGGCCGGAGTTGCATCATTCTTTACGGGGGTTACGGAACCCCTTGAGTTCTCCTTTATGTTTGTCGCATGGCCGCTCTACTTGCTTCACGCCATCTTTACCGGTTTATCAATGGCGTTTGCCGCTGCCATGCACTGGATCGCCGGGTTTGCCTTCTCAGCTGGTCTAGTCGATTACGTGTTAAGTTTCCACTTACCGTTAGCCGATAAGCCCTATATGCTGCTCGTTCAGGGATTAGTCATGGCTGCGATTTACTACTTTGGGTTTGACTTTGCGATTAAGAAATTCAACTTAATGACGCCGGGGCGCGAACCGGTAGAGGCAGACGATGGCGATGGGGCCATTGAACTGCAGAACAGTGAGAATGACGATAAGTATATGACCAAGGCGAAGAAGATTTACATTGCCATTGGTGGTAAGGATAATATTTCGTTAGTTGATAGCTGTGCCACACGGTTACGCCTCCAGTTAAAGGATACGGGCAAGATTAACGAAAAGGCCCTGAAAAAGGCTGGGGTTGCCGGTGTTAACACGGTGGATAAGACCAACTTGCAGGTTATTATCGGAACTGACGTCCAGTTCGTAGATGAAGCCCTCGCAAAACTGTATAATGCCGGGGTTCCATTGTCTGACTTAACCATCTCAACGGATAATCCAGCTAAGGAAGACGAAAAGCTGGATGCCGAAGCAATCGGGGAAAAGCCAGCGGTCACGACCGACTTGCATAGTGTCGCTAACGGCCAGTTCGTTAATATCACGGATGTTGCTGACGACACCTTTGCCCAAAAGATGATCGGGGACGGGTTTGCGATTGAACCCAGCGACAACACCATTGTTTCGCCAATCGATGGAACGGTGACGGTTGTCTTCCCAACGAAGCACGCTATTGGTTTAAAGACCGACTCAGGGTTAGAAGTTTTAGTTCACATGGGGTTGGACACCGTTGAATTAAACGGCAAGCCGTTCGACGTTCAAGTGAAGGCAAATGACCAAGTTCATCACGGCGACGTTCTGGCAACCATGGATTTAGATCAGGTTAAATCAGCTGGTAAACAGACGACGGTGGAAGTTGTCGTTACTAACATGGACCAAGTTAGCGATTTGCACTTAGACATCGACGGTGATGTGACTCAGGACCAAACGGTTGGTTCGGTGACAACAAAATAACGAGGCTGGGATATAAGACGTTTAGACCATGCCAAATAAAGCGGGGGACCAGGTTCGATTGCATTTTGATCGGATTTGGTCCCCCGCTTTATTTGGTTGTGGTCTGTCTTTAGTCGGGTTCCACCGCTCAGCTCTCTGCGTTTAACCAGGTCATTGAATAATACCTAAGATCAGCATTTTTCGATGAACCCCGTTAAGCCTCAAGATCTACCGAGCGGTTCCACACCCTCTCCCGTCACTACCAGTCCGAAAGCATCCTATTAAGGATACTTTCGGACTATGCTGCAAGAGTCGTATTTTTTAAGCGAAGCGGGCCTAGTATCTCAAACCCGTTATTGTTTTTAAACTTAGATTATACATTAAGCTCCGTGGTGCGAGAAGGTGGTCACAATTTTTTCGTTGCCGTTAGTTTTCGTGGTTTTAATTTCCATTCGGATGTTTTTATGGGTTGCCATGTAGGCCTTTTTAGGTGTTTTTTCGGACCGGGTTAGCAGTGATTTAGCTTCCTTATCCGTGAACCCAAAGGCTTGACCAGCGGCGGTTACCTGTTGCTCATATAAAGTTCGATTGCGTTTGTCCTTCATAGAATCCGAGACCCCCAATAAATCACCGTTCTTAGTGGTGGTTACGGAAATCGGCTGGGTGTCGCTGCCCACATGGTACCGACCAATTTTACCCGTGGTATCGATCGTTTGAGAACCATTGGCCTTTTTGATTGCCGTATTATAAGCCGTTGCAAAGGTGGTGTACTTCGTCAACGGTTTAGCAGCTTTAATATCTACCTTTTTAGTCTTAGACGATTTATGGTTGATTTTGGCCGTTAATTTAACAGTTTGGGCCGTGGTTTTTGGGGTCACGTATATCTTATAGGTTCCCGATTTTTTGACCTTAACCGTTTTTGACTGCTTGCCGTTTAACGTATAGTGAATGGTTGACTTTGGTGTGGCCTTCCCGCTTACTTTGGCGGCTGCCCCATTGGGTGTAACCGTTGATTTAGTTGTGGTTAGTTTTACGGCTGCGTTTTGGCCACCCATCCCACATCCTGTTAACCCCAAACCTAGTGCAATGATGGCGATTCCTGTCAGTTCCTTTTTCATATTATGCATCCCCCTATGCGATTTAAACCCAGTATAGAACATCCTTAGGCGATTTCGAATTAAAAGCACTTCGAAAAATTCGATAAATTTGCGGGGCACTCCTTGTGCTCGACTATGGTCGAAGTTGTAAAATAAGGGTGTCGATAACAATAGGTGACTTTTTTAGGAGGTTAGTTATGAAACAACTTAAAATGGGTAACACTAACTGGCGGGTTTCAGCTGTTGCGCTGGGCATCATGCGCATGGAAGCTTTAAGTGCTGATGACGCTGCAAGGACCCTCGAAGCGGCTCATGATGCGGGAATCAACTACATTGATTCTGCAGATATCTACGGGCAGGGGAAGTCAGAAGAGGTTTTTGCCTCCGCTATGAAGGCCTCCAATCTTAACCGGGATGATTTTTACATTCAGTCCAAGGGCGGCATTGTAATTGACCCGAATCGGAGTCATGGCAGCTTTGTTTTTGGCCAACGTTACGACTTTTCAAAACAGCATCTTTTAGACGCGGTCGATGGGATCTTAAGCCGGATGAACATTGACTATTTGGATACCTTTTTACTACATCGGCCGGATGCTTTAATGGAACCGGATGAAGTGGCTGCTGCGTTTGACGAACTCCAGTTAACTGGCAAAGTCCGGCATTTTGGGGTGTCAAACTTTAATCCCCAACAGGTTGAACTCGTGCAATCGGCCTGCAGTCAACGGCTGTTGATTGATCAGCTCCAGTTCAGCATTATGCATACTGGAATGGTCGATCAGGGAATTCACGTCAACATTGCGGACGATCGGAGTATTGATCATGACGGAGGAATTTTAGATTATTGCCGGTTAAAGGGGATCACCATTCAGGCTTGGTCACCGTTCCAGTACGGAATGTTTGAGGGAACCTTTATCGATAATCCAAAGTTTAAGGTACTAAATGAAGAATTGCAGAAACTAGCCGATAAGTACCACGTTTCTAAAAATGGAATTGCCACGTCCTGGATTGTTCGGCATCCCGCTAACATTCAGGTTATCTTAGGAACCATGACCCCTGCTCATATTTCGGATAGTGCTGCCGGAGCGGACGTTGAACTTACGAAGCAGGAATGGTATGACGTCTACTTTGCCGCTGGAAATGATCTACCATAAACGACTACTAGGACATAGCTGGTCGGTTCATAGACAAAAAATAGAGAGCATGACCAATTGTTGGTTATGCTCTCTATTTTTGATTTCTAAGTTAATTAGTGTTAATGACCGTTGGTTTAATCCCCGGTAATATAATTTAAAATTTTAAACATTGTTTTTTTATTTTCTTCCGGGACGGGGGTCTTCAAAATATCAGCGGCTGACTGGTTAAGTACTGAATTTTCAATGTAAGGGAAGTCGTTAACAACCATTTCTCGAACGTTATCCGCTTGAGGTTCAAGGTGGAATTGCAACCCCACAATCCGATGATTCATTATAAAACCTTGGTTTCGGACGTCATTGCTGGAAAATAGTAGGTCGGCATGTTTGGGAATCTCAAACATATCTTCATGCCAATGTAACACTAATAGTTTTTCCGGTAGACCTGGCACTATTTTACTTTTACGATAGACTGGTGCCCACCCAACTTCTTTTGCGGGCGCTTCTGAAATTTGACAGCCTAACGTTTTAGCGATCTGCTGTGCTCCATAACATACGCCTAGCATTGGCGCATCCTTGTCTAAAAGTTCCTGAATCAATTGGCGTTCTTTTTTAATCCATGGTAAATCAGTGTTAGGATTCATTGGCCCACCCAGAATAAACAACATATCGGTTTCCTCGGCGGTGGGCAAATAACCAAAATGATAGGGGTGATACACGAAAGTTTGATGTCCATTAGCCTGTGCCCACTCTAAGAGTGAACCAGGACCTTCATTAGGAGTGTGCTGTAATATATTAATACGCATAAAAAACCTTTCCACACTAAAAAGTGTCAACGGCAATTTTATACGGGTTTCGCCTGCAATTACCCTTAGTATATTAAGTAGTATAGCACCATCAGTTAATCCGACCAACTTGAACGATTAATAAGAATCATAATCAATTGTCCGGTACATAAGATTGAGTGCTCCAACTGCGGGGGAAACTAACGCTATTTTGGTTATGAGTGGCTCATGACAAACCATACACCAAACTTATAACTGGTGGATCTCGAATTAACTAAAACAAGCGCCGACTTCTAAAAGTCAGCGCTTGTTTTAGTTAACTCGTTGGGCCGTTCGAAATATTCCAGTTTAGCGTTGCATGATAGGTCGAGTTGGTATCGACATTATCGTTCGGATTAGTCTGGTACGTTAATCCGCCTTCTGAACTGTTGCTGGAAATTGGAATGGTGAAGGCCCCGTTATGGGTTGTGGTATTGGTGTAAACCGTCGTCGGCGTATTGGTAATGGCGTGACCGTCAAAGGCTAGGGCGCCTGAAAGGGTCTTATTGTTGCCATCTGTGAACGTGGTGGACGACAGGTTTAACTGCCAACCTTGAACGGTCGTGTAGTTATCAAACATGGATAGGGCTAACGTGCTATCAGTTGGTTGATACTTGGATATACTTCCCGTTACGGGATGCACACCAAAATCAACATTTGGAGCACTTACGATTCCATAGCTGTAGACGATGTTTGTCACGGTTAAACTACCAGTATTAGTGGTTGCTAACGTAACATCTGATGGATCACCGGTCCCCTTACCAGACAATTGAATTCCCGGAACCGTTGTGGATTGGTCGGCAGAATTATACTGTGCCGTTCCTTGGTAGGCGACCCCAATTTTGGTTGACCCCGTAATGGAGGACAGCCCAGCAGATGACATCGCACTAGATAAATCCACGGTGATTTTTCCGCCCGAGACCGTTGCGTTTGTGTACGTGTAGGACTTACCGTTTAAAGTAACGGTGACTCCAGCGGACGGAACATACGTTAGGGAATCGGGGATGCTGATCACCAGTTTGCCATCTAACAACGTATTGTTGTCGGTCGAATCCGTGAAAGAACCCGATACTTTGATGGTATCCCCCTTGTTTGCCGAAATTGAGGTTCCTGCTGTGCCGTTAGCAGTGGTGTTTTGAAGGGTCATTTGGCCAGTATAGTTAGGGGCCTTTGATTGAACTAACTGGGATGAAACTGGGTTGAGGGCCGTGCCACCACCATCTTTACCGCTCCACGTAATAGTTTGGGGCGAGGAGGCTAAGTCATTGCCGCTAACGCTTGGCGCCGTCGTTGTTAGGTTGGTCGTAGCCGAACCATCTGCGATCGTGCTAGCATCTAGGTTGCTACCCATAGTTGACACCACAGCAGGCATCTTGAAGAAGTTAACGAGTCGACCAAACCGGTTGACAATACCGGCACTCGTTGGTGGTACCGTAGCAGCGGTGTATTTGTTGTACGTCATAATTCGGTTGTTCCAGCCGATGCCAGATTCGGGTAGGGTGGCAGTAATACCAGTTACTTCCTGAAAGGCTTCGGTTGACGTGTTTAATACGTTTTTACTGTCAAAGGGTGAAATATAAGTGTTCCAAGTTGGAATATTATAGCCTGTGGCATTGGTGCCGTTTGTTCCTAACTTAGATGGGTCATAAGAAAAATCAGAGTTTAAATCCGAAGATCCAAAGAAGTTAACGACAAAGGGTAATTTTTTGCTGGGACTAGGGGATAACATTTGGTCGGTTAACACGTGGTTCGGGGTGGGATCCCCCTGAAAATACGAGCTACTAGTAGCATTATTGGATAGCCCGCCAATACTAATGGGCGCGTTTAGGGTTAACGGTAAATTGGCCGTTGTATTACTTAATTGATTAAACCACGCGTCCCCGAAGCCACCGATCCAACTGGTAAGCAAACTAACAAAGTCCGCATTAAAATTTCCACCTGTTGTACTATAAAGTTGCACTAGCAGCCGTTGTTCAGAATTAGGATCGGTCTTAAAACCGATCCCATATTGTGACAGACTGACCATGTTCAACTCAGAACCAGTCTGACCGGTACCTGTGGATGAGGCCATACCATTTTTTTGGTTATTACCATAAAGAATGGTGTTGTTTTTATCCATAGAATTAATAACTTGGGTGGCCGTAAAATTCCATGGGAGGGTAACGACGGCCCGGAAACCAATCCCGGTTGAAATTTCAGATAGAGCTTGTCCGGGGTTCGTCAAGAACGATAAGATTGTTGATGACTGTAAAGTTACCGTGTCCTTCCACGTAAAGTTAAAGGTCCCACCCTTCCAAGGAACACTAGAACTAGCTGGTGTATACGTATTATAATTATTTCCCACTAGAGATGCGGCAGATGAATCCGTCCCTGGTGCTGGCATGGTTGGTTTAACGGTCGGTGATTGGGCAACGCTAATTCCGGCACTAAAAGCCCGAGAACTTTTTCCGGCTGTGCGAGAACTTTTAGCGTTAGCCTGGGTCATCTTTTTAATGTCGGGGTCGTTTTTGGCCAGTTGGACCAGTTTAGTGGCATTTTGCATGAACTTTGCACGCAATTCTTTGCTACTCATCTTTTTAACCTGGGCTTCAGTTAACGGCTGAATTTTAGCGTTCACAACTTTTTCTGCAGCAGTCTGGTTCTTGCTTGATGTTGTTGATTTAGTTGCTTCTGTGACATCAGATTTTGAACTAGCTGTTGAATTGGCCGATGATGTTGAAGATTTGGCTGGAGTTGACACGGATGCAGTGGAATCGGACGACTGGCTCTGTTTTTTTTGCTGCTTGGTAATTTCGACCGCATCCGCATACCGATTATTTTGAACGTAAGCATCCGTAATAGCGCAGATTGGTGTCGCCGAAAAAAGGACGAAGGCAGCAAGACCGGTTAAAACAGGTTCAATATGTTTAAAGGGTTTCATTTGCTGTGCGCCTTCTTTCTTTTGGCCCCGATGATAAGAAGTACAGATAAAATCAGTTCAAGCCCAATGATGCTTGCCAACAGGTTAACGGCATCGGATGTTTGGGGCAGGCTGCCCGTCAATCCGCTATTATCTGTGGTACCTGAATTTGATGCTGGCTGGGTGGATATTCCGGAACCTTCTTTCCCGGTTCCGGTTGTGCCATTGCCATTATTATCTCCAGTGCCTGACGGATTTTGATTACTAACGTTGCCAGGCCCCGTAGTTGACCCCCCAGAACCATCGGGCCCCGGAGTTTGGGATCCTGAGCTTGAGGTTGACTGAGTAAAGGTGATTGTAGCCTGACCGGTTGCGCTGGCATCAGCAGCGTTAGCGGTGGGCGTTGATGGTGAACTCACCGCTAAAATGGCAACCAGGGGCGCCAGAGCTAAAAATTTATTCAAATGAGTCATTTTTTTGCCCCCCTTTACGAGATTGAATCAATTAATCGCGTGAATGTTTACCTTGACTTCTATTCTTTCGGTAGCGGTGGTAGAGGAGAACCACGATAATCAAGAGGAGAAGGGCGATGATTGATAAGAAGAACCAAATTGTTTCATACCACGGTGTCTTTTGTGGGAAGTAGGAGTTGTTATTAATTTGACTAGCTTGCTTCTGAGTTACCGTGAAATGACGTACCCAATGCCAATGTCCACCCTTAGTCGTTGCATCAATGACCGCCTTATAGGAACCTGGCTCCATCCGGTGGTTATCGTTACGCACCATGTAGGTCATGTTCGTATTCGGGGCAATTTGCATCGTTCGAGTGGAATTGTTAACTAATAACTTTTTGTCACCTTTATAAATGGTGGTTTTAAGTTTGAGTTGGCTTTCTATTTTACTCATTGGATTTTGAATATTCAGCTCAACGGTTGGTTCAGCATTATTAGCTGAGGCTTTAACGGAGTTTAATACGAGTGCCGATTTAACGGGCTGCGTTGATTCTTGGAATTCGGTTGCCACGGAGTATGAAACCTGGTTGCGAATATTATTCTTTTTATCCGCGTCCGTTAGGTTTTTCGTGACCGTGACACCGCCCAGGACAATTCCGTTAAATGGTTTGTTCGGCATGCGATACTTAACTGCAATTCGTTTACCTTGCCCCGCCTTCAATGTCAGATTTTGCTGCGAAACCGTTGCGTAGTTGCGCAAATTAAATGGCATTGAGGGATCAAGCTTACGACTATTATTATTGTACGTAATTGCCCCGGCATTACTGGTGAAGGCCGGATTTAAAGCGATTTTATAGGTGGCCGTCTTATCCAGTTGATTTTGGACGTTCAAATATAGGGTACCGGATTCATTCGGTTTTACCTTTAAGTCGTAGTAGGTGGTTACTTTCTTATCAATTTGGTTTTTGGGAATTTCGGCCTGGACTTGGAATCCACCAGGCTGATTTCCCTGATCTTTAGCAGCTAGTGCTGTAGTTGGGAGGGTAAATCCCACTAATAGGGCGACTGCTGCCAACCACTTTCCTTTCTTGGTCATGATCATCGTCAACCTTCCGTTTCAAAATAGAATTGAATAAACGTTTTTTTGAAAAAAAGAGCAGCGCGAAGCCGCCTGCTCTTTTTCATTAAGTCGAATTAAGCTGTAGGACCGGCTGTTAAGTTCCATGTCATGGTGCTGGTGTAGGAACCAACCGTTTCATCGCCGTTAACCGTCAACTTAATGTTAGGGTTATCGTCTGATGGGCCGGCGTAAACCATGTCCCAAGTGCCAACCCCGTTACCAGCTTGAGCAGTCGCCATGTTAGTTGGGGTTGCTGGATCAACACTTGCGTCAGATACGGTTGGTGCGCCAGCGTTACTTGAGTTTGATGGGTTTGATGGGTTAGTTAGCGTGGCCTTAGAACCCGCAAAGTCCATCTTGGTTCCAGCTAACTTGTTAGCCCCGTTAGCAAATTCGGTGTAGGCCATAGTGACGTTCCAACCCTTTTTCAAACCGGTATTGTCGGTGACTTGGACGTAAGGGTTATTATTTGTTACGTTGTAAGTATTCGTTCCTTCAACGGGGTGAGTCCCGAAGTGGAGGTTTGGGACGTAATCAAGCGATAATGGACCAGCATCACCAGTCCCGTTGTTACTTGAATCGCCACTATCCGATGGTCCGGATGGGGTAGTTGAACTCGTGTTAGCTGTAAATGAAATGTCTGCTGAACCGGAAGCAGAATCGGATGATTCTGCGGCGTTAGCAGTCGAATGGTTAGTGGCCCCCAAAGTGGTAACACCCACACCACCAAGCATAATGGCTGAGACTAATAGCGTTGGTACAATTCCCTTTTTCATAAAGAATTCCTCCCTTTATTATTAACAATGTGACAATCAAACCGTGGATCGGGTGAAATTGCCCTTCCACGCACCGATTATGACAGGTGTGTCCGTTGAGGGAGGAAATGGACACTATCTAAAATTTAATCGTTATGATTAAAAATGTGATAATTAATGGCCTAAGAAAAAATCGGGCGTGAAATGATAGGAAACCAACTAGATTTAAGATAAGATGGGGGTAACTAAATAGTGTAATTAGGTGAGCACGTAAAAATGAACTTATTTGATATTTTGGAAAAAAATGATCAAATCCAGGTTCATATCATTCATGAACTATTGGATCAAGAGAGTGAAATTGCTGAGAAAACCCTGATGGAGCGTCAAAAAATTACGCGTTTTCTCTTCAACACCAACTTGAGCCAATTAATCCAACGTCTCTCAGAATTAGATATCGGGATACAGATCGTGGAGTCGCGCCGGGGCCGGACTAAGTACCTGGCACTTAAATGTCAGGCAGATGCAGATATTGCCCAGCTATACTACTCATACCTTAAAGAATCACCAAACTACCGGTTGATTCATGATGTTTTTTTTCAACCTAATTACACAATGGATTTCTTGACCCGGGATCTTTTAATAAGCGAGCCGGTGGTCTACCGCCGCTTAACGTGCATTAACCAGCGATTGCGTGAATTTAAAATCCAAATTACTGGAACGAACATTGAGGGGACCAGCCTGCAGGTCTGTTACTTTTACTACGAATTTTATTGGAATTCGGTTCCGGTGGAGGAGTTAGAGCGGCAGCTTACGAAGGCTACGGTATGGCAACTGGTTCACCAAGTGGAAGCGGCAATCAACGTTCAGCTCGCTCACTCGGAGCAGCTGCGGCTGTATTTATGGCTAGCGGTTATTAATCACTACCCGATAGAGCAGCCCAACCAGTCGTTATCAGATTCGATATTAGAAGAACTCCAGGATCAACCGATCATCAACCGATTAGTGGCGCGGGGGTTCGGCCGGACTCAGGCGCTTTTCTGCTACCTGTTTTTAACGACCCAGTTAGTGTTAACCCCCAGTGCCCAGACGGACCAGCTCTTAATGCCGTCACCATTGAAAAAGGTCCGACAGACCATGCAGACCGTCTTAGCAGTGGGGCAAGAACAGTATGAACTCACGTTGGACAGGTTGGAGTCAACGTTAATTCGTAACTGGATGCAGACCCTCAACCAATTAAATACCCGCTTTTATTTATTTTCGGGAATGGTTTTCTTCTATAAAAGAAACTATTACCAACCACCGTTGACGCTGCCTCTTTCCATAGCCGATAAACGACTAGTTGCTCATATTTTAGCGGCTACGCAAGACCAATTGGGGGTTCGTCTGACGGCGGACCAAGCCGATAACTTAAGTAGTATCATTCAATTCTGTATTGAATCGATTAAACGTTTTTCACCCTTAACTTTGAAAGTGGGCATTTATTCAGCAGCGAATTATTTAGCTGCCCAGTCCCTATTGACAAGCTTAAAAGACTTCTCCCACCTGGGGAAAACGGTTCAGTGGGAAGTTGCTAAGCCGGACCAGCGCTACGATCTTTTGGTAACGGACACTCGGGCAGCACTAGCGGACTTTCACTACCGAGAAGGGTACCTTCTGAGTGGTGCCCCTAACCTTAAGCGGGATGCTCGGGCGATTACCCGGTTAATTGATCAGGGAATAAAGGAAGTTCATGAGCGTCGCCCACCCCAAATTGAAATGAAAGATTTACACTTAGAATAACTAGGTGAAGGAGGTATGAAGATGAATTTTAATCAATCGTAGCTTGGCGGCCAATTATCGGAGAATGCCAATGATCGATTAGTCATGAAAATAGGGATGCGTTCATCATTAATCCGGTTGAAGGAAAAATGGCTTGGTTACGCTGGCAAAGCTGACCACCATGAAATCTGGACTAATGGGCGTACCCTAAGACGTCGGTCACGGGCCCGTCGCTAATTGCAACGGCTGTCGGTAATATTTTTAACAAATGGACATCGTTTTGAAATATATCTGACATAATAAGTCGTTATTATATAAAGTGACAGGGAGTAAACGAGTATCAGTTAATTAGAGATCCATTACATAATCAGAGAGTGAATCCCTGAATATCAGTCAAGAAAGAATTGGGGTAAGAAAGAATATGAGTTCAAAGTACATTAAGCCATTGCTTGCACTAACAATGGCCGGTAGTTTTGTCTTGGGTGGTCCAGTTGCGAGTGCCGCAACGGCTGCCAATAGTAGTTCTAGTGCCGATAGTTCTTCGAACAGCGTCAGCACTTCGAGTTCTTCCAGCGCATCAAAGACGTCGTCATCTTCAAGCAGTCAGAAGGCTAAGGCGACGAAGTCAGCTGACACCGCAACGAAGTCAAGTTCGACGTCTGGTTCGGGTGCCGATGTAACGTTGAAGAAAAGTCAAAAAGGGACCATGGGTTCTTCCATTGTGAAGACCAAGCAGTTTAGTGCCTTTTCCTTAAGACGGTACATTACACAACGGTCCAATTCGGCACCAGATATTTCTGAGTGGCAGGGGTCCATGTCCGATAGTCAAGCTAAGGCTTTGAAGAAGGAAGTTCCGTTTGTAATCTTACGGGTTCAATATGGGTCTGACTATTACGATAGGACTTTTGACCATAACTTAGCTCTCGTTAAGAAATACAACATTCCTTACGGGGTGTACTCCTTCAGTCAGTATTCAAGTCCAAGCGACGCTAAGACCGAAGCTAAGGACCTTTACAATCGGGCTCCGGAAGCCTCATTCTACGTTAATGATTACGAAGACCAAACGGTTTCGTCTGGATCAACGGATACGGCAACCAAGAATTGGTACACGGAAATGCGGAGTTTGGCGGGGAACCGGAAGATCCTCCTATACTCCGGTCAATGGTTTGTTGATTTATATGCACCTAAGGCCGTTGGGAGCTACGACGGTTTCTGGTTAGCGGCATACCAATCAAATGAGCCAACTTCAACCCACGTTTTATGGCAGTACACAGATTCCTACTACAGCAGTTCACTGAACCAAAACGTGGATGCCAGTGTTTACACTAGTAAGCCAAAGAGCTGGTTCTTCTCAAGCAGCAGCGATAATAGTAGTTCTAACTCAAACAGTGTTGGGGCAACTTACAAGCATACCTCAACGAAGTTTACCGTTAAGAACAACCCAGAACACAACTTCTACACGCACGTGGCGGGAGATACCCGGTACTCCCGGAAAATTTCCCACTATGGTTCAACTTACGCTGGTAAAGACATCACCGTTGATTCACAGGGAACCCGGACAAGTACGGGTGCCATCTACTACCGTTGTTACTACAACGGCAAGAACATTGGGTGGATGTACCATACCGGTTTAGCTTCTCAAGTGACTTACTCTAAGCCAGCTAAGAAGACAATGACGGTGGTTAATAAACCTACTAGCGCGTTTTATAATCACGTCACGGGCAGTAAATATGCTAGCATCAAGGTTACACATGCCAGCGCAGCCTACGCTGGTAAGACCGTGACCGTTGATAGTAAGGGAACGAAGTATGGATGGAAAACCCCATACTACCGCTGTTACTACAACGGAAAGTTGGTCGGTTGGATTTACGCAGGTTCATTAAAATAATGAAAGAAGATTCGGAAATTAATCAATTTTCCGAATCTTTTTTTTTGATTTTACGTGAATTAAATCACAGAAAATACAACCGATTGTATTCCTAACTTTGTGAGGTTAGGGGCGTTTATAACCGGTTCATCTAGAGGAAACTAACTTTTTTTCCGGGACGACGATGCTATACTAAACTTGTTAATTTTAGAACAAGAGGTGTTCATCATGAAAGCATTAGTTCTTACTGAAACGAAAAAAATGGAACTTGAAACTATTGACCGACCAAGCGTTGGACCGGATGAAGTCCTGGTTAAAACAGCGTATGCCGGAATCTGCGGCACGGATAAGGCCCTTTATCAAGGGTTACCGGGGTCAGCCGATGCCGTGCCCCCAATTGTTTTGGGTCACGAAAATTCAGGGGTGGTGGAAGCCGTTGGGGACGACGTTAAAAATGTAAAGCCGGGGGACCACGTTTCCGTTGACCCTAACATTTACTGCGGAGAATGTGCTTATTGTTTGACGTCCCGGCCGGAACTATGTGACCATCTATCAGCCGTGGGGGTAACCCGAAACGGGGGCTTTGAAGAGTACTTTACGGCACCCGCCAAAGTCGTTTATCGGGTTCCGGCCAGTCTGTCCCTAAAGGCTGCGGCAACCATCGAACCCCTCTCCTGTGCGGTCCACGGGGTTGACTTGTTGAACATTGAACCCTACCAGAAGGCGTTAGTCATTGGTGACGGGTTTGAAGGAGAACTGTTTAACCAGGTGTTGCAAGCCTACGGTGTTCGTCAGGTGGATATGGCGGGGCGTAACCGAGAAAAACTCGCCCTGAACCAGAAACAGTTTAACGTCACCACGACCTATGAACTCTATCGAGACGAAATTCCAGCAGAGTATGACATTGTGATTGAAGCGGTGGGGCGGCCGGAAACCCAAGAGATGGCCATTGCAGCTACTAAGAAGGGGGCCCAAGTCTTGATGTTTGGGGTTGGCGCTCCCAACCAAACCTTCCCGGTCAATACCTACGATGTCTTTGCTAAACAGTTGAAAATTCAGGGATCCTTTATTAATCCCTATACGTTTATGGCCTCCATCGCACTGTTAGAAAGTGGAAAGGTTAATCCGCTGCCGCTCATTAACACGGAACTCACGTTGGATAACGTGGAGGACTTTGTGAGCGGTCAGATGCAAAACGTTAATAAAGCCGTTGTCAAAGTTGGTGGCGACTTAAACTAGGAGGATCTGCACATGGCAATTAAGGATGACATTACGGGGATCCAACACGTTGGAATCCCAACCGATGATTTAGACCGGACAATTAGATTTTACGAAGCCTTAGGGTTTGTTCAGGCGGGCCTCTTTAAAAACGGAGCTAACCGGTGTGCGTTTCTGCGGCTAGGAACGTTGACCATTGAAACGTGGGAGGGCGACCCCGTTACTAAGAAGACGGGCGCCATTAACCATTTTTCGTTGGATACCACGAATATCGAGGCCGCCTTTCGGGATGCCCAAACGATGGGTTTAACCCTGAAGGAATCAGAAATTCAGTCCATTCCTACCTTCTGGGATCATGGCATTCGGTACTTTAACATTCTCGGCCCCAACGGCGAAACGATTGAGTTTTGCCAAATCCTCTAGACAACGGGCGTCGATTTGATATAATAAACCTATAATTTAACCAATTCTTGCCGCCGGGTAAGACAACTAGGGTGTTTCCACCGATTCTATTAGGCCAATGAAAGAATCGGATGGGGAGCACCCGCTTTTTTATGGAGGGATTCAAATGAATTGGGTTTATTTAATCGTTGCGGGCCTCTTGGAAATGGTATGGGCAACGACGATGAAACTGAGCCAGGGATTTACGAACGTGACGATGACCGTTATCACCATTGTTGTTTCGTTAACCAGCTTTGTTTTACTCGCGCAGGCAACTAAAACGCTCCCCATTAGTTTAGCCTACCCCATCTGGACGGGTATTGGGGCGATAGGCTCCATTATCGTTGGGTTGGTTTTATTTGGGGACCGATTATCCCCGCTGGGTTGGGGCTTTATGATTTTACTGATTGTGAGTATTATAGGGTTGAAGATGACAACCCAAGGATAGAAAGGATGATTACCATGGCACAAGAATTAAAGATTGATGATGATTTTTGGCAGCTGTTTCCCGATACAACGGTGGGGGTTGTGCGGGCACTCGGCGTTAATAATACGGCTGACGTTCCAGAAAGTCTGCTAGCAGAAGCCAATCAAACGGCACAGAAGTACGTTCAAGAGGATCCCATCAGTGCCAATCCGATTGTGGCGGATTGGCGGGAAGCCTACCGAAAGTTTAAAACGAAGAAGGGGGCCCGATCATCCATTGAGGCCCTAATGAAGCGGGCTAAGCAGGGGAAACCCGTATCAAGCATTAACGCAATGGTTGACCTCTATAACATCGTTTCGCTTACCTATGGTATTCCCGTGGGTGGGGAGAACATTGATTCGTTAAAGGGTGATATGCACTTAAAGATTGCCCAGGGGGGCGAGGACTTCCAACCACTTGGTGAAAATGACAGCGAGCCTGCATTACCAGGTGAGGTTGTATACCAAGATGGGGAGTCGATCGTGTGTCGATGCTGGAATTGGCGAGACGGCCAACGAACCATGCTAAAGGATGACACGACGAACGCTATTCTGGTTTTAGAAAACGTTAACCCCGATCGGGAACAAAACCTGGTGGACGCCGTGAATGCCCTTTGTGACTTACTAGCCAAGTACGTGGGTGGTGATATTTCATCCGCCATTTTGAGTCAGAACAACCCTAGCTTTCAGTTTCGCAATTAATTTCCTCAAATAACGGTCACAAGCCGGATTTCTTCCCGTATACTAGTTTAGAGGAAACTATTTGGGAGGAATCCAACGTGAAAAGGAAATTGTTGCAGCTGACGGGGCTCTTATTTGCCAGCGTCATGTTATTAACGGGGTGTTCGGTAACGGACTCACCAACTACTAACCGGTCGTCATCCGATACGGTTGAGCAAATTGCTAAACGACCGTACCAATCTGGGCATGAAGCGGTTGTTAAGGTGAACGGAAATAAGAGTACCCTGGCCCCAGAGGATTGGAAAACTAATCAGGTTGAGTACCACGACCTAGATAAATTGAACCGGACGGCATCGGCCAACACCGCATACCTGGAAAACCGAAATCTGGCTAAGGGGTCGCTGCGGGTCCGCCAAATTTTCCAACCCACTGGCTGGCACCAAAAGTTTGTGGATGGTGCCCCCATTATTAACCGGGGCCATATGATTGCCTATTCAATTTCGGGGGGAATCGATCAGGACGGTCAATATCAGCCAGGACAACGATCTGGGGATCAGAATAACCCGAAGAATTTGTTTACTCAGACCGCGTTTTCCAATCAAAACCTGCAAACCATTTACGAGGATAAAGTTCGGGACGCCCTGTACCATTATAAAAAGGTGATTTTTCAAGTCCAACCCGTTTTTTTAAACGATAATTTAATGGCCACCGGGGTTCACCTTCAGGCACTCTCCACCGATAAAGAACTCAACTTCAACGTGTTCATCTATAACGTCCAGCCAGGAGTTAAGTTTGACTACGCCACCGGCCGATCGGTGATTGATCATGATATGAAGGTACCGCAGCCTGCGGGAACTCACGGCTTTTCCAGCTCTAGCAGCCGGAAGTCATCGTACTATTAAAGCTCATTGCAACACTAAATAACGTCGGGAACCTGAACTGAGCAAGTATTGCTCAATTGGGTTCCCGACGTTATTTTAAATGGTAGATACCTGGATACGTTGTTTAATACGCTGGGTGCCACTGGGTATCAGTTACCGTTTGAGTGACATCGTTTACGGGGATTTGATTTAATCCAGCGGTCACCGCTGCTTTTGCCGTGGCAACCGCAATCGTGTTCGAAAACCTCTGTAGCTGATCAACGGGGGGTAAGACGGCTGCACCTGGTTGGTTGGGATCAACGATGCCGCTAAGGGAATGGGCAGCCGCGGAAATCATTGGGTCTGAAAGCCGGCTAGCGTGAACGGCGATGGCCCCCAGTCCTAACCCGGGATAGACGAGGGCGTTATTTGCCTGACCGATGTGGTACTGAACGCCTCCATAGGTGACGGCTTCGGCGGGCACACCCGTTGCCACTAATGCCCGACCATCCGTCCAGGTTATGAGGTCCTCCGCCGTTGCCTCTGCGAGCTTAGTCGGGTTGGATAGCGGAAAAATAATGGGTCGGGCTGTATGAGCCGCCATCTCCCTAACAATTTTTTCTGTGAAGGCACCGGTAACGGTTGAGGTACCGACCAGAATTGTGGGATGAATGGCAGCGACTACGGCGGCTAAGGAGGTCAGCGTTTCTGGGTGGCTAAAGTCCGATCGGGACCGGGCAAATTTCCGTTGGGCTGGGGTGAGGTTGGGATCGTCATTGAATAACAGTCCCTGCCGATCAACCAGGTAGAAGTGCGCCCTGGCAGTGGCCTCTGAGAGCCCCTGCTGCCGCATTTCTTGATAGATGCGGTCGGTAATACCAGCGCCCGCCGATCCCGCACCAAAGCAAAGGTAGGTTTGGTCGGTCAGTTTTTCACCGGATATTTTGAGGGCGCCTAAAATTCCGGCGAGGGTAATAATTCCCGTGCCCTGAATGTCGTCATTGAAGGTTAAAATCTGGTCCTGGTACCGGGCCAAGATAGCAGCGGCCGTCCCACGGCCAAAGTCTTCCCAGTGCAGGTAAAGGTTGTTGAACAGGGGTTCAGCGGTCGTGACAAACTGGTCGATAAATTGATCGTATCGGGCCCCTCGAATCCGGTGGTGCCGGTTGCCGAGGTAACGGGGATCCTTCAAGAGGGCGTTGTTTTCCGTCCCCGTGTCTAAAATGACGGGCAGAACCTGTTCGGGGTTAATCCCGGCGGCAGCCGTATAGACCATGAGTTTACCGATGGCAATTTCCACACCGTTCACGCCCCAGTCCCCGATCCCTAGGATTGCTTCAGCATCGGTCACCACAATGAGGTGAATATCCCGTCCACTAGCGGCTTCTTGCAGCGTTTGGCGGATGTTTTCGGGGTGGTCAATCGAGAGAAATGCGGCACCCTGGGGTTTCATATAAATGTCGCTGTAGTGTTCAATGGCGTCCGCGATGACGGGATCATAAACCACCGGCATCATTTCAGCAATGTGCTGACCGAAGAGGTAGAAGAAGAGGGTCCGGTTTGTATTAAACAGGCGCATGAGAAATTCGCGTTGATTTAGTCCCCGGGGCTCCCGCAAAAACTCATGGTAGGCCCGGGCGGCTTGGGCGGCGATTGTTTCAACCTGTGGGGGAATCAACCCCGTTAGGTGATACTTTGACCGTTCTTGAATGGAAAATGCGGTGCCCTTATTTAAAAAGGGATTGGCAAGTAAGGCAGTGGGGTTCATCATTAAGATCCTTTCCGTGGTTGGTTACTGCCCACAGTATAGGAGTGTTAAAAAAATATAGTCAAATACCCTAATTTTGATAAAATAGTTTTATCAGGAGGCGACATGATAGATGAATACAACAGACTACCAATACTTCACTAAGCTAGTGACCCTGCGGAATTTTCGGGATACCGCCGCTTACTTTCACGTGACGCAGCCCACCATTTCTTACGCTCTGCAACGGTTGGAAGCTGACTATGGCATCAAATTGATTGACCGTTCCCGGGGAAAAGCCGTAACGGTAACCGAAGCGGGGATGCGGCTGAATGATCATGCCCTCCGAATCATTCGGGAGGAACGGCTGGCTCAAAAGGATCTCGATGATTTACAGACGGAAAAGATCCGATTGGGGTTGCCCCCGATTATCGGGAACGCTTATTTTTCGGCCTTAACTCAGCCACTCAAAAAAGCCCACCTTCTATCCCAGTTAGATCTGGTGGAGGCAGGCTCGCAAGAGGTTTTAGCCCAGTTAAAGGCGGGCGACATCGACATAGCGTTATTAGGTTCAGCGGAGCCCTTAGTGGATCCCCAATTAGTGACCCTCCCCATCGTTAAAAAGCCGTTCAACATCGTGGTGGGTCCCGAAAATCCGTTAGCCGACCAAAAGTCAGTCGCCTTTTTTGAGCTCCAGGATCAGGCATTTGTCATGTTTAATTCGGAGTTTGTTCACCGGGAGGTCTTCGAAATGTTATGTGCCGTATCCGAGACGAACCCAACGGTGATTCAGCAGACGAGTGACCTATCCATCTTAAAGCAGATGATTAAAGCCGACATTGGGATTAGTCTGTTAACTGAAGCGGCGGTCAGTCCGTCCGATAACTTAGTCTCGCTATCCTTAACGGATCGGGACGTTCCTCAGTTTGCAATCTCACTGGCATACCGCCGGCACTATCGATTAACCGGGGACCAGCAGGCCTTCATCGATTTAACTCAGCAACTGCGCTAAGGAGCCACCTTGATAATGACAGAGCCCTGGCATAGGCCGCCCCGAGCATAGTTTAAGGCGTCGTTGATTCGATCGAGTGAAAACGAGGTGGGGTCAACCCGAGGCGTCATCGTATGCGATTTCACCATGGCACTAATCTTACTAAGTTCATAACCGTCCGCGCTGGTAAAGATAAACCGGTAGTTAATTCCTAGTTTTTTGGCCTTATAATCCATTTCCCGGCCCCTAACTGATTGAGTGACGCGTTGCCAAAATGAGAGGTCATGGTTAGCGGCCAATAGGGCATCGGGGCCAGCCACAATGCTTAACAGGGTTCCGCCACGCTTAAGGATCTCCATTTCATGGGCTACTTGGTCACTGCCGGTTGATTCCATAACGGCGTCGATGTTTGATAGGACCTCCCAGAAATTTGTGGACCCGGGATCGATAACCTGTTTAGCTCCCAAATTCAGGGCGTGCTGTTTTGTCTCGCCCGTCCCAACCGTAATGACGGTAACGCCCATGGCAGACGCCATGGGAATGACAACCGCAGCTAAGTTATCTGTTGCATCAGATAAAAATAGGGTTTGCCCGGCCTGCATTGCGAGTTCGTCCGTCAACCCCTGGTAGGCAAGCAGTCCAACCTGTGGCATTGCACTTGCGGTTCGCATGCTGAACTCTTCTGGAACCTTATCAATCACGTCCTGATCAACGGCAACGTATTCGGCAAACGAACCAATTCGGGGAAGCGGTAACCGAGCGTAAACCTGATCTCCGGGACGAAATGCATTGATCCCAGAACTTACGGCTTCAATGGTGCCCGAAAGTTCGCTCCCCATGGTGAAGGGTGGGGTAGCCCCCTGGAGGGTTCGAACGGCGCCGGTCCCAATTAAGTTATCCAACGGGTTGATGGCGGCGTAACGAACCTTGATTAGAACTTCATTGTCGGCTAACTTCGGTTTTTCGACATCCCTAACGGTTAACATGAACTTCGTTTGATATTGATCTAACTGTGCAGCTTTCAATCTTGAACACCCCCTTAGTTGGCCCTATTGTAACAGGGGAGATTTAGGGATACAAAAAGGGCGACTTAGAGTCGCCCTTTTTAGTGGCCCACGTAATTAGCAGAGGTCTTAGTTCGTAATATCCGACATGGAGAGACCTAGTACCTTGGCAACCCGGGTCCCAAAATCGGGATCCACTTGGTAAAAGAGTTTGGTTTGCCGGATTTTAGTGTCGGTTGATTTGACGGTGCCTAAGCTATCCTTAATGTCCTGGATAAGCCAGTCCTTTTTATCTGGTGTTAGGATCTGGTAGAGGGCTCGAGGAGCACTAAAGTAATCATCATTTTGGGGGTAAGCTTTGACCTCACCTTGAACGGGGTAGGTCATCTGAGTTCCACGGGGATTTTGAACGGGTCCGCCCAGTGAATTAGGTTCGTAGTTGACGGCTCCCGCACCATTATCCGTGACCTGCATCTTACCGTCCCGATCGTAGTTTTTGACCGTATTTTTAGGTCGGTTGACGGGAATTTGATCGTAATTGGTGCCTAACCGGTAACGTTCAGCATCCGTGTAGGCAAACAAACGTCCCTGTAACAGTTTATCAGGCGAAAGGCCAACTCCCGGAACGATATTGGCGGGTGAAAAGGCAGCTTCTTCAACGTCGGTAAAGTAGTCAACGGGATTTTCGTTTAACGTAAATTTACCGATTTTTTGCAGTGGGTAGTCGTGTTGGGAAACGACCTTGGTGACGTCAAAGATGTCGTCCTTGTACTTCAAACCTTCTTCATAGGGAATGATTTGAACGTAAACGTTCCAGGAGGGGTAGTCGCCATGATCTATGGCATCATACAAATCCTTAATATACCAATCGGGTTCCTTCCCGGCCATGACGTCAGCTTCCTCATCGGTCAGGTTCTTGATTCCCTGGTTTGACTTGAAGTGATACTTAATCCAAAAGTTCTCCCCCTTAGCGTTTGTCCAGCTAAAGGTGTGGCTGCCGTAACCGTGCATGTACCGGTATGAATAGGGAATCCCCCGGTCGGACATTAAAATCACGACTTGGTGGGTTGCCTCGGGTGAGTGTGAGAAGTAATCCCATTGCATATCCGTACTACGTTCATGGGTGGACGGGTTCCGCTTTTGACTATGAATGAAGTCGGGAAACTTCAGTGGGTCGTTCATAAAGAAGACGGGCGTATTATTTCCCACAATATCAAAGTTTCCTTCGTCCGTGTAAAACCGAAGGGCAAATCCCCGCACATCTCGGTAGGTATCAGCATGGCCGGACTCACCTGCTACGTTTGAGAACCGGGCCAACATTGGGGTCTTCTTTTCGGGGTGGGTTAAGAAATCAGCGGAGGTATAGGCGCTTAAGTCATGGTCAAGCTCAAAGTACCCCTTTGCTCCCGCACCCTTAGCGTGAACCACCCGTTCTGGAATCCGCTCCCGGTCAAAGTGGGCGAGTTTTTCCGTAAAGCCAAAGTCCTGCATGACGACTGGACCACGGGGGCCGGCCGTTAAGGTGTTTTCGTTATTAGCTTGTGGGGCACCGTTATTAGTGGTTAAGTCCGGCTGACCCTGTTTTGGTTTGTCGTTTTTATCATTACTATTGTTAGGTTGTTGATGGTCTGTCATGTGATCTCCTCCTTCAGGGTCATTATACGAAATTTACCAAGTGTTAGAGTCCTAAACGCTCAACAATTTAGACTATAATTTTAGTTGGAAATACGCCGAAAAAGGAGACGAAAAAATGGACAAAGTGATCATCATGTTGGGGCTTCTATTTGTCATCTTAGCTAGTTTAGCTGTTGCGGTGGCTCCCTTTGCTAACCTTGCGAGCAGCTTAGGGATTAGTCCGATGTGGGCCCGGCTGATTTTAGGGTTGGGAATTATAGTGGCCGTTGTGGGAATTTACCGGAAGTTTAATAAGTAGCGACAAAATGCAAAAGCGGGAATACAGTTAAAGAGGAACCGTGACACAAGTCCGTTTCGCTCAGAAAACACAAATTTGCAACTTGGCACGAAGCCCCTCATCCCAAATGCGGATGCCTTCGTGCCAGTAGTTACGTGACATTGGTTAGGCCAAATCAAAATAGGGATCATCCCAAAACACGAACAAAGGGCGTTCGTATTACGGGATGATCCCTATTTTGCCAGGCTTAGACGACTAATGTCACAGCCTCTCTCTGGCTTAGCAATTATTTTGTTTCGCGTGCAACCTTTGGGTTAAGGTGCAGACTTAAGGCGTTTAACGCCACAATAATGGTGGAGCAGGACATCACGAGGGCCCCAGCCATTGGTGGCAGAATGAAGCCAATAGGAGCTAAAACTCCGGCGGCCAGTGGAATCGCAATGATGTTGTACCCGGCAGCCCACCACAAGTTTTCGGTCATCTTATCGTTGGTCCGTTTGCCTAAATCAAGAAAGTCAATCACGTTTTTGGGATCGCTCGAAACTAGGACGACATCGGCCGATTGAATGGCAACGTCCGTACCTGAACCGATGGCGATACCAATATCTGCTTGGGCTAGGCTAGGCGCATCGTTGACACCGTCCCCGATGAAAATAACTTTGCCGGATTTTTGGTAATCTTCCACAATTTTTTCCTTATCGGCAGGCATTAACTGGGCTTTGAATTCAGCAATCCCCAGTCTGTTTGCCACTGCGGCTGCGGTTTCCTGGTTATCTCCCGTTAGCATAACGGGAGTCAGTTTATGGTTTAACATGTAGGCAATCATTTCCTTAGAATTCTGTTTGATTTGATCACCCAGGGCAATGACGCCCAAGACCTGCTGACCACTAACCAAGAAACTAACGGTATTACCTTCAGAAGCTAACTGCTTGAACTGGTCGGAATTATACGGTAATCCCTTTTGCTGGAGGTAAGCCACGGATACGATACCGTATTGCTGACCGTTAATGGTTCCGAACTGACCGATTCCGGACTGTTGTGAAACATCTGTTGCGGTGACAATCTTGAGGTCCTTGGCTTTAGCGGTCGTTAAGATACCAACGGCTAAGGGATGGCTGGATCCCGTTTCCAGGTCGGCAATTAGGTTTAAAACCTGGTCGTCATTTAGCGAGTCCGATAGGCTTTTAACGGCGGTGACTTGGAAGTGCCCCTCAGTCAGCGTTCCGGTCTTGTCGATTAGAGCGTACTTGACCTTGTTTAACTGTTCAATGGCGTTTTTATTCCGATATAGTAAACCATGGGTGGCAGCAATAGAGGTACTCCGTGCCGAGACGAGGGGAACCGCCAGTCCTAGAGCGTGGGGACACGCAATGATGAGCACAGTGACCGCAATGGGCAGTGCGACTGAGAGACCCCGTAAGGCTAACCACACGAAGAAGGCAATGATAGCAACAGAAACGGCGGCGTAGAATAACCAGCCAGCAACCTTATTGGCCCGGGTTTCGGTGTTGGACTTGCTGCTTTGGGCGGTTTGAACCAGCTTGACGACGTTTGAGAGGTAACTCCCATCACCAGTGGCCGTAACTTTTGCTTCGATGGTCCCGTCGCCGTTCACTGATCCTCCGATAATATCATCGCCGGGTTTCTTTTCGACTGCCTTCGCTTCACCCGTAACCAACGATTCATTAACCGATGTCGTTCCACTCGTTACGGTCGCATCAGCGGGAATTTTTTCACCGGCCCGGATCTGAACGGTTTCTCCGTTTGTCAGATCACCTAAAGCGACATCTTGAATTTTACCATCGGCGCCCACCACGTGAGCCTTCTGGGGCAGCAGTTTTGCGAGGGCGTCCACGGCTGATCCGGCGTTAGACAGGGTCTTCATTTCAATCACGTGCCCCGCCAGCATAATGACGATTAGGGTGGCTAATTCCCAGAAAAACGTGGTAACCATTGGGTGAACGTGGAAAATATTATTAGCAATTACCCCGTAAACACTGTAAATATAAGCGACCGTGATACCCATGGTAATTAAGGTCATCATGGCTGGCTTGTGCTGTTTTAACTCTCCCTTGGCTCCGGCAAAGAAGGGCTGGCCACAGTAAAAGTAGAGGATGGTACCCAAGAGTGCAACAATCCAGTCGGACCCGGGAAACGTAATTTGCCAGCCGAAGGTCATTCCCATCATGGGCGACATGATAATCATTGGCACGGTTAAAATGACCGCAATCCAAAACTTTTTCTTCATGTCCTCCATCATGTGATCCATTCCGCCCATGCCCGACATATTCCCCATGTCCATTGACATGTGATCGTGACCCGACATAGTCATTTGATGGTCCATGTGATTCATGTGATCCATCTGATGGTCATCATTTTTCATTCGTCACAACTTCCCTTCATATTTGGCATACAGTTACAGTCAACCTCGACCGGAGCCGTTTTTTGGCGTTCGGTTAATTTTGTCACGAGCTGATCAATATCGCCTTGACTCAGTTGAATTCGATCGAAGTTATCCAGCAGCATTTGTCCGTGGTGCATGGCGCAGGTTTCGTCAAACAGGGTGGCGGCCTGCGAATCAATGGTGTCTTGTTCCACAATGTTAGCCGCGTACTGGTAGCTTCGGCCGTTCCGAGTGGCCGAAAGGGCGTTCTTCTTCACGAGCCGGCTGATTAACGTTTTAGTTGTTGAAGCTGACCAACCCATTTTTTCAGCGAGGGCGTCGATTAATTCGGTACTGGTCGTTTGGTCGAGCGTCCAAACAATCCGCATAACTTCCCACTCAGCGGGGGTAATGGTCATTTCAGTTTCGGTCATTTTCGTTCCTCCAATCTACATTTGTAGATCTATTTACTGGGTTAAGTTTACATTTGTAGATTTTAAATGTCAACTTTTTTGAAGCTCCTTTACTTGAAAGCGGATTCTAAAACCCGTAAAATTAGTTCATACGACGCTACTAGGAAGGGGATTCACCATGACTAAGATTCTATCGATTAATGCCGGCAGTTCGTCATTAAAGTTTAAACTTTATGAGATGCCAGCCGAAACCGTCATTGCGGAGGGCGAAGTGGAGCGGGTCAACATGCCCCAGTCACAGTTCAAGCTAACCGTTCCGGATCAACCGGATCGGCCCTACACTGAAACTCAGGACAATATGACCTACCAGGAAGCCGTCTCGACCATTTTAACCAGCCTCAAAAGCGAAGGGGTGCTTGATCATATTAGTGAGATTGAGGGCATTGGGAATCGGGTCGTTGCCGGGGGTGAAATCTTTAAGGATGCGGCCGTTATTACGCCAACGACCTTAAATCAGATTAAGGAGTTAGCGAAGTTTGCCCCCTTACATAACCCCGTTCAAATTGAATACATTGAGGACTTTCAAAAGATTCTCCCCAACGCGACTCAGGTCGCCGTATTTGATACCTCCTTATTTACGGAGTTGCCAGCAACGAACTACCTTTATCCACTTCCGTATGACTATTACGAAGACTATGGTGCCCGTAAGTATGGCGCCCACGGAACTAGTCACCGTTACGTTTCTCACCGGGCAGCGGAAATTCTAAATCGCCCCCTGAAGGATCAAAAGATGATTACGCTGCATTTAGGATCGGGCTCATCTGCTACCGCGTTTAAAGACGGTCGGGCCCTTGACACTTCCATGGGATTTACACCGTTAGACGGTTTGCTCATGGGGACCCGGAGCGGTAATATTGACCCGTCACTGGTTGCCTTTCTGGGGCAAAAGATGCAGATGAGCTATGCGGACGTGGTGACCATTTTAAATGAAAAATCTGGCTTATTAGGGGTTTCAGGCTATTCCTCTGATCAGCGGGATCTTGAAAATACGGCGGCCGAACGTCCCCAGTCTAACCTAGCGTTGGAAATGTATGCGAACCGCATTGTGCGCTATGTCGGAGCGTACATGGCTGAGTTAGGCGGCTTAGACACCTTAGTCTTTACTGCCGGAGTGGGAGAAAATAGTCCCGCTATGCGACAAACGATTGCTAATCAACTGGCGTTTTTAGGGGTCAAAGTGGCCGATAGTTTGAATCAGGTCCGGGGGAAGGAACAAATTATTAGTCCCGCCGACGCCAAGGTGACCACGATGGTCGTTCCCACCAATGAGGAATTAATGATTGCCCGTGATACCATGCGGTTAATGACCAATCAAAAATAGAACGGTGGAGACGACTGGAATCGCTCGAAAAATGGACATTGTGAATATTTTTGTTAAACAGTTGTAATCTTTCTGACTCAATTTTGACTTTTAAGGTGTGTATGATGAAATTAGATAGATAAAATTAAAAAAGATTAAAGAAAAAGGTAGGGGTTTTAATTTTGAGTGATGCAGGGAAACGATTGTTATCGATCTTAGTTGTTGCCGCGGGGGTTTTCTTTTTATTCGGCGGGGCTAACCAACGGGCCGAGGCTCAGGCATACAGCCATATTTCTAACGTTAAATGGGTGGCTAAGACGCCGTACGTGCGTAATTCATGGGCTGGAAATACCTATAACTTTACTAGTACCACGGGAAAGTTTAAGTTTAGCAGGTTAACGCACCGGTTAAGAAATTATCCGAATACAACTTGGAATGTGACTCGGCGTGCTACGGTTACTAAGCCGAATGGTGTTCGGTACACGTACTACTACGTCACGAATGGTCACGGAGATGTTTCAGGTTGGATTTGGCACGGTTACCTCAAAAAGAAGAGCATCGTTCCAAATTTATCAGCCGCTGAGGCGAGCGCCCGCAGTTGGATCGTTGCGCGTGAATCGGGCGGTTCATACACAGCCCGCAATGGTGTGTGTTACGGTAAGTACCAACTGAACCTTGGTTACCTACACGGTAATTTATCCCCTGAAAACCAGGAAAAGATGGCCCAGAAGTACGTCACATCCCGTTACGGTTCGTGGCGGCGGGCTAAGTCATTTTGGCAATCCCATCACTGGTATTAAAATAAACGCCTATCCTTTAATCTAACTCAAATATGAAATATTTTTCCACCAAAAACGGTGACCCTCCTAGTTGAGCACTCTTGTTCGGCTAGGTAGGTCGCCGTTTTTGATTTCGGAATTGGCCTGTGTCTAACCTAACAGTGATTAAGATCACAAATATTCAAAAAATGATACAATCGATTACATTGTGAAGGAGCCAATGATTGAGGAGATTTAACGAAAAAGACGGCCATTTTTTATGGTAGTATCCGCTTTCAGCAACCACTATACTAAAACCGGAAATGATAATTGTGAAATTAAAAACATGATTTTAGAAAAGGTGGAGTTTAAGATGGAAGCGGATCAAGATAAGTTCGTGACGCATAAGGTTGAGTCAGTAGAAACCAATCCGGGAGTCGGGCAAAGAAATATTTCGGTGGGAACCTCCCTTACGTTTTTCGTCTTATCACTAGTGATTAATTCGGCTGGTAACGTCCTGACACTGGTGACCAGCGCTAAGATTCACCCACCGTTTTTAGGGGCGGCCTACTGGACGGCGGCGGAAAATAATTTTGGGGTCGCCGTTGGCTGGAACCTATTCTGGACCTTTCTGATTATCGGAATGGGAACGACCGTCTTAAATGCGATTTTAGTGGGACACTGGAGCTGGCGGCGGGCACTGGGAAACCTCTGCTTTATGGTGCCATTCTCTGCGTTAATTCAAATTTTTCAGGATTTTTTCATGGGTAACTATCCCCAATTATTTAGTGGTTTTCCGGAAGCTCACGGAGCGGTGATGGTCACCCTCTACGTCGGCCTTAACTTCCTTGGGGTGGCACTGATTGCGATTGCGATTTCCATTTACCAGCGGGTTAACTTAGTGCTGCATCCCGCCGATGACCTCATGCAGATTCTTCGGTTTAAGTATTTTAAGGGAAACGCCGTTTGGGCTATGTTGGCGTCATACATTCCACCGACCATTCTGGCCATTGTTGCGATTCTAATTACCCATACGTTCACCACGTTTGGGGTGGGCACGGTCTTCGCTTTTCTGGCCCAGGGCGCCATCACGGGCTGGGGTGATCAACACGTTTTTCCTTGGTTGAAGCATCAGGCATTAGACGTTGGTGAAAAATCATAACCAACGGAGTTCACTCTTGGGGTTCAATAAAGATGGGATCTGGAACCAGTCGGTTAGCAATAAAAGATGCGGTCACTCACTAGGATGATGAGTGGCCGCTTCTTTTGGTTACCGGACAACGAGTCCCGGCTGAAACCGTTTTTCGGTTGGTAATAGGTGGTGATTGGCGATTCGGGCTAACAGTCGGTTAAGGGCTGCCACCCCAATTTCTTGAATAGGTTGTTTAGCAGTTGTAATGGCGGGGCTGACAAAGTTTAACCAGTCATTATCATCGAATCCGCTGATGAAGTAAGTGGACAGGGTCAGCTCGGGCAGCTTATGTAAAACTTCCAATAGAATGGTGTTATCCGCCGCAAATAGGGCGTCACACTTCTGATTTTGTAGTAATTGTCGGGTCATTTGCTGTACGTTACCGTTATCTTTCCGAGCACTAACAATGATATCCGGATCAACGGGCAGCCCGTGATTTAGCAGGGCCTGCCGGTATCCCTGGAGTCGCTCCGTTGCGGTAGCTGATGCGGAACTATTGATGATGCCGATGCGTCGGGCACCCCGCGTAATGAGATTGGCGATTACCCGCTGGGTCCCGGCTACGTTATCGACTAACAGCCGGTCGTAGGTAATGGGACCGTTGGGTGCGCGATCAACAAAGACGGTGGGGGTGGCTCCTAAGAGGCGGTCGTAATCCTGGTTAGGATCCGTACTTGCGATAAGCAGGCCGTCCACCCGTTTGCCCTGGAGCAGCTGAATAGCATCCCGCTCCGCATCAGGCTGCTCATCTGTGTTAACGATGACCACGTCGTAGTGTTGGGCTTTGGCTGCATCCTCGATGGCACGAATCAAGGAAGTAAAGAATGGATTTAGAATATTGGGAATAATCATGCCAATGGTTTGGGTTCGCTGGACTCGGATACTTCGAGCTAGCTGATTTGGAGAGTAACCGAGCTCCTGGGCTAACCTCTGAATCCGAGTTCTGGTTGCCAGCTTAACCCGGGGACTATCGGCAAGGGCCCGGGAAACGGTAGCTTCGGAGACCCCAGCCCGTTGCGCTAAATCCTTCATCGTTAACTTGTCTGCCATAACGAACGCTCCCTTCTTTTCTGACTCCCATTATACCGTGTTTTGCAGGGGAACTTTGGCAGAAAACGCGCGTTCGACGAAAAATCGTGATAAAATGGGAGCATTCGATTACGATATGTAAGGAGATTTTTAACGTGACCTTATCACAATACTGGCAAGACGTTCAGGCTGCTGCCCAGCAAAAGGGCCAGCCGATTTTGAGCTTGGCACCGATGGAAGCCGTCACTAACGCTGTCTTTCGTGGGGTTGTGGAACAAGCGGGAGCCCCTGACTTGTTTTACACGGAATTTACCCACGCTAAGAGTATTACCCACCCGAAAGCGAAGTTTGCGGCACAGGGGCGGTTATACGTTCCGGATTCAGAACCAAAGTTTCCGGTTATCCAACTCTGGGGGAACGACGGGAAGGATTACGAAACGGCATCCGTGGCCGTTCGTGAGATGGGTTATGAAGCCATTAACATCAACATGGGGTGTCCCGCGCCAACCGTTATTAAGAACCACGGGGGCAGCGACATGATTCGTCACCCAGATGATGCCGCCGCGGTTATTGCCGGTGCCAAGAAAGCGGGCTTGCCCGTTAGCGTTAAGACCCGGTTAGGCTACAGCGACTTAGATGAATTTAGGGAGTGGATCCCCTTCCTATTAAGGCAGGATGTTCAGACCTTAATGGTGCACGTCCGGACCCGTAAGGAAATGAGCAAGGTCCCGGCCCACTACGAGGTGATTGACGAACTGATTCAAATGCGGGATGCGATTGCTCCGGATACCCTGATTGGTATTAACGGGGACGTTGAAAACCGGACCGAAGCCGTTCAGCTAGCGTTAGATCATCCCGGCTTAGACGGGGTCATGATTGGCCGCGGGATCTTCCATAACCCCTTCTGCTTTGAAACGGAACCGAAGTCCCATACGATTGGGGAACTGGTCGAGTTGCTTCGGCTCCAGCTGGCGAACTTCGATAAGTTTTCTAAACGGTATGACAACCCCCGGTTTGCCTACCTCAAACGGTTCTTTAAGATTTACATCAAGGACTTCGCCGGGTCCAACGAAGCCCGAACGGAGTTAATGGATACGACGTCCACGGATGATGTCCGCCGGGTTTTAGACGAAAATCCGCATATTCAAGCGGCCGTTCAAAGTGGTGAATTAATGAAGTCGTAAGAAGTAACGAATGACTTTTAATGATTCAAATTAAAACGCACCCGTCAAATTCAGGTTTTAAACGAATTTGACGGGTGCTTTTTACGTGGCTTCATCCTGGTCGTACAACCAAAGGAGGGCGAACTGAAATAAGTTTGTGAATCGGCGAAAGTCCAGTCCGGTTAAGTCCTTGGCCTGGTTAAAACGATAGGTTAGGGTATTTCGGTGAATATGTAGCTGCGTGGCTGTTTGACCGGCGTGACCGTTATTTTGGAAGTAGGCCATAAAGGTCGTCATGAAATCAACGTCAGAGGCTTCCTTCAGATCGCGATAGTGCTGTGCCATTCTGGGAAGTTTTAGCCGGTGGCGCAGGAGCTCATCCGTCAACCGGGCTTCTTCATAGGTTTGGAGCTGGGGCTGCTTGAGTAACCGTTGGAGGGTAATAGTTCGTCGAGCTTCAGCGGTGCTTTGCTGCAACCAAGTGGTCGGGGTGCCAATCCCAAGTTCACAATGGGATCGTTCGGCAAACTGGAGGGCCCGGTTAAGGGTCTTCGGTTGATTGGTGATGATCAATCGCATTTGATCGTTGGTTTGCAGGGAATAGTCTAAGGCATCCGTCCGAAAGGCATTGGAGTTGGGCCCAATCAAGCATAGAACCTGACGGGGAAGGGTTAGATCCACGTGCAGTTCTCTAGCAGCCATAACGAGGGATGACTCCCGGAGGGGCGCTTGAGATTGCAGCCACTGGCTAATAAAACGGGTGAGCTGGGATTCCCGCGCCGCTGACCTAGCGTTTTGCTGGTGCTGCTGCAGTAAAAGAACGGTTGCGGTCACTAATAACCGGGCGAAGGGTTGGACGGTTTGCGGTTGGCCCGTAATCCCAATGACCCCGATAATTTGATCTTCAAACCAAATGGGCATATTCACCCCGGGCTGACCGTGATCACCGTAGTCATAGTCCATCGCTAAGGTTTGCCGCTGCTGGATGGCCATTTCTGCGCCGACGTGGTGGCAGCCGATTCGCGCCGCATCGCCACTGGCAATGATATCGCCGCTTTCATTCATCATATTAATATTGTAAGGGATCTGTTTCATCATGTGATCAACAATTGATTGTGCAAGAGTGGACGATATTTTCATAGCCCTAATTTTCCTTTCGTCAAATGATTCGTTAGTCAATTGACCAACAACGCTAGTCTTGTTTCCTTGGGAATTACCTGCATTTTAACAGATAGAAAGCGGTGGAATCAACGGATTATTTTCACCGATTGACCAAATCAGATCGTTAATAACTTGCTGTAAAATAAATCGTGCAATAAGTTTTTGATATGATATGTGATTTTTTCACTAAAAGGAGCTTACGGAATGACTGTTAGTTGGATCGGGGCCTTAGTCGGTTTGGCCCTCGCAATTATTTTGATTTTATATAAGTTAAACCCGGTGTATGCTTTAATGCTGGGAGCAGTGATCGGAGCGCTCATCGGGGGCGCTAGCTTAAGTCAAACGGTGGAAATTGTGGTGACTGGAACGCAAAGTGTCATGGGTACGGTTGTCCGGGTCTTAGCGGCGGGAGTTTTAGCCGGGGTAATGATGGAATCCGGGGCCGCCAATACGATTGCCCGGGCAATTGTGGATTCGCTAGGGGAACGGTTAGCCCTATTTTCCCTGGCGCTCTCAGCGATGATTATTACTCAAGTTGGTGTTTTTATTGCCGTAACCGTCATTATTTTAGCGCCGATTGCGTTAGAAGTTGGGGAACGGATGCACTTGTCAAAGGTGGCGCTGCTAGTTGCTCTATCCGGTGGGGGAAAAGCGGGGAACATTATTTCCCCGAATCCGAATACCATTGCGGCGGCCCGGGGGTTCAACCTGGAGTTAAGTCAGCTGATGATTGCGGATTTTATTCCGGCACTCTTTGGGCTGGCAGCGACCGTTATTTTAGCGACCCTGTTAAAGCATCGGGGTGAGATTGCTAGTCGGAGGGATTTAGAGGCGATTGAAACCCCGGAACTAACTAACTTACCCTCGTTAAAGTCCGCGTTAGTGGCTCCCATTGTTGCCATTGTTTTACTCTTAATTAATCCAATCGGCAGTTTACTTCATATTGCTCTGTTAACGAAGTTCCAAGTGGACGCGATGTATATTTTGCCACTGGCCGGGGTTATTGGCGCCTTAGCGATGGGAAAGGGCCGGGACCTCATGGCGTACGCTTCCTCAGGGATGGAACGAATGACGGATGTTGTGCTGATTCTAATCGGGGCCGGAGCAATCGGAGGATTGATTACCTCTTCGACGTTGCCGGCTGAAGTGGTTAAACTGGTGCAGCATTCTGGAATTTCAGGAGTCTTTTTAGCCCCAATTGCCGGAATTTTAATGGCTGGGGCAACGGCTTCAACTTCAACGGGGGTTATTCTAGCGACCGGGTCATTCTCAAAGTCGATCTTGGCCTTTGGGGTGGCGCCAATTGGGGCAGCTGTGATGATTCATACGGGAGCAACCGTTATTGATGAGTTGCCGCACGGAAACTACTTCCATGCTACCGGTGCCGCAATGAATATGAGTTTTAAGCAACGGATGGCAACCATTCCGTATGAAGCAGCCGTGGGACTGACCATGACCATCGTTGGGACCATTATGTTTGGGTTTATTTTTAAGTAGGAGGGACTGCCTAGCATGAAATTTGTATTAGCGCCGGACTCGTTTAAGGGAAGTTTAACCGCCAAAGAGGCCACACTTGCAATGAAACGGGGAATCCAAACGGTGTACCCGGATGCAGAAATCGAAATGATTCCAATGGCCGATGGGGGCGAAGGAACGGTTCAATCATTGGTGGATGCCACCCATGGCCAGTTATTAACGGCCACCGTTACAAACCCGTTGGGGCATCCCACGTTAGCAACGTACGGTCTTTTAGGGGACGGGCACACCGCCGTGATTGAGATGGCCGCCGCCAGCGGCATTCAGTATATTGATGATGAAACGGCAAATCCGCTAGTGACGACGACGTACGGAACCGGTGAACTTATGCGGGCGGCCATGGATCAGGGGGCTACCCAGCTGATTTTAGGACTTGGCGGCAGCGCGACGAATGATGGGGGAGCGGGAATGGCCCAAGCTTTGGGCGTGCAACTCCTGAAAGCGGATGGAACCGAGGTTGCGGTTGGGGGTGGGAACCTTTCCGAATTAGTCCGAATTGATGCGAGTCGCAGGGATCCCCGGTTGGATAAGGTTGAGGTCATTATGGCGTCTGATGTGACGAACCCCTTGACTGGCAACACGGGGGCCAGCGTAGTTTTCGGCCCGCAAAAGGGCGCCACCCCAGATCAGGTCCAACGGTTAGACCACAACTTAGCCCACTATGCGGAGGTGGTTGCCCGCGATTTAGGGATCGAAGTGGCTGAAATTCCTGGTTCGGGGGCTGCGGGTGGATTAGGGGCCGGACTCTTAGCCTTTACCTCCGCGACCGTTGAACGTGGGGTTGAGATTGTATTAGAGAAAACGCATTTACGTGATCGGGTGAAGGATGCGGACGTGGTCTTCACCGGAGAAGGCGGCATGGATTTTCAGACCCAGTACGGTAAAACCCCAATGGGGGTGGCTCAAGCCGTGAAGCAAACGGCCGGTGACCTACCCGTAATTGCCCTGGTTGGTAAGATTGGTCAGGGTACCGAGGTACTCTATGAATTAGGAATTGACGCAATCTTTAGTACCGTCCCCGGCGTTGAAACCTTAGACCAAGCGATTTCAGAGGCCGGTTCAAACGTGCAAAAGACCGCTGAGAATGTCGCCCGGTTAATTAGAGCCATGGATGGGTGTGGAACCGCTCGGTAGAACGGTGGAACCCGACTAAAACCACAACTAAATAAAACCAGGGACCAAATCCGATCAAAATATAATCGAATCTGGTCCCTGGTTTTATTTAGTATGGCCTGAACGTCTTATGTCCTTGCCGTGTTTAATTAGAAGTTGCTCAGTGGGAGAGTGTTATTGGATACTAATGTGATCATCATGATCGGTATCCTTGACGATTTTTGGAAGGGTCAGTTCCAAAACGCCATCTTCAAACGTTGCTTTGGCCTGATCTTTGTCAGCATCAGGCAGGTAGAAGCTGCGGGATGTATTGCTGGTGTTGCGTTCGGAACGCAGTACGTTTCCCTGATCATCCTTGTCCTCACGCCGAACGTCGTAGGAAGCGGAGATCCGAAGGGTGTCATCCCGGTAGTCGATGTGAATATTGTCTTTCTTGGCACCGGGGATGTTGACCTTCACCACGTACCGATCATCGTGATCAACAATGTCGGTCTTCATTGTGGCCGATGAATCCAGATCCTTAAATGCGTGATTAAATTCATCAAACAAGTTTTGTGGGGCAAAGTTACTGAAAAAACCGTTACTTAAATCGTTAGCCAAATTGATGACCCCCTTCGTTTATTTTTGGAACACCCTTATAATAGTCAGGATTGGTCAAATACGCAAGCAATTTGTTAGCTGCGGCGGCGTTTAAAAGCAGCCCAGCTTGCCCAACTGATGAGGAGGAACCCAGTGGCGATGATCAAGAGGGTACTGTAGGATTTCATAGTGGTTAGGATGGTCGGCCAAGCATTTCCCGCTAAGTGACCGGCAAAGATTAGCACGGTATTCCAGATCAAGGTTCCCGCAAAAGTGAAGCCGATAAACCGGACCAGGGAGTAAGAGGACATCCCCGCTGGGATGGAAATCAGGCTTCGAACGACTGGAACGAACCGGCCAAAGAAGATGGCGAATAGGCCATGGGTTTGAAAGTAGCGCTGGGCCCGCTGAATGTGGGCGGGTCTCACGTGAAGATAGCGTCCCATCCGGCTGCCTAACCAGCGTTCAAGTCGTTCCGCCTTAACTAGCCGGCCGGCACCATACAAAATTAGGGCCCCGGTAACGGCTCCAACCGTTGCTGCCAGGATGACTCCCGGAATGGTGAGGGTGGAGGAAAGCGTTAAAAAGCCGGCAAAGGTTAGGATAAGTTCGGATGGAATCGGTGGAAAGAGGTTTTCAAGTGCGATTAGCGCGGCAATGCCGAGGTAGCCAAACTGTGAAATCAATTCGGTTATGAGTGCGTTGTCCATGTTTTTTCCCCTCGTATCTCGTTCAATTTGTTACACTGTATTCTACAGGGGGCCCCTGGGAAACTCAACTGATAACGGTCTGCCTTAAGGAAAGGTTAAAGCAAGTTTTGAAGGCGGTTTTCTGGTCAGAATTTTCATCTCCCTATATAATGATGGTAATAAGCTTTTCTGAATGGATTAATTGAAACGGAGGAGATTAACATGCATATTCCAATTCATCGAAGTGCAAACAATGCGGTAATTGCTGGTGTGATTGGTGGAATTTCAGCTCAGTACGGTTGGAATGCAACAATCGCTCGGGTTATCTATGTGTTGTTATCAATGACGGTCATTTTTCCTGGAATTTTAGTGTATTTGATTCTATGGATGTTAATGGAGAGTCCGATTGAAACTGATTAGGTAACTAATCTGCCGACAGCTAAGCCCGGATTGGAGTGGGGACACCAACCGGAGCTTAGCTGTTAATTTAACAAAAAAGGAGCCCATTCATTTTGAAGAACACATTTTGGGGGAAAATGGGAGTTATTGTAGCGGTTATTGCGGTGTTGTGTACATGGTTACCCCAGCAAACGGCTAATGCCAGTAGTCAACTGGATCACGTTTCGGCCCGGGCGGCGTACGCCATTGATGCTGAAAGCGGCCAGGTGCTTTACCAGCAGAATCAAAACCAAGAGGTACCCATTGCGTCATTAACCAAGTTAATGACGCTCTACTTAGTGGAACGTGACGTTCAGTCGGGGAAACTCAACTGGTCGGATAACGTCCCCATTGATAAAGAGCTACAGAAAATGTCTAAGAACTCGGAGACGGGATCAGTCGAAATGAAGACTAACGAAAAGTTTACCGTTAAGCAGTTGTTTGATGCGGCCTTAATTGCGTCATCCAATAGTGCAGCAATTGCCCTCGGAAACAAAGTCGGGGGAAGTAACGCTCGCTTTATCCAAATGATGAATGAACAGGCCAAACGGTGGCACATTGACGCCAAGTTTGTCAGTTCATCTGGGTTAGATAACACGGATTTGACGAAGTACCACTACGACTTGAAGGGTACCGATAAAAAGGCTCAAAACCTGGTTTCTGCGAGTGCCATTACGATTATCTCGCAACATTTAATTAATGAATTTCCGGACGTGCTCAAGGTGGCTAAAACGACGAACGAAAAGGTTAACGGAACGGCAGTCATGACGTCTAACGAACTATTGCCAGGTCAGCCGTACTACGATGAGGATTTGAAGGTGGACGGTTTAAAGACTGGTTATACACCTAAGGCATTAATGTGCTACACCACGACTTATACGGTGGACGGCCACCGGATTATTGCAACGGTTCTCGGGGCCAAAAGTTCGTTTCCCACGATGATTAAGTTAATGAAGAACCTCAAGGAAACCTATACGTACGAACAGATCACCCCCCGGCCGGTCGCGCTTCGGACGCCCGATTCCAACCGCCTATTATCGGCACCCTCGGTTAGCACGACCACTGGCCTATGGATTTCGGATGATACCAATTTGGAGGATCTAACCGGGACGGTAACGGCAACTACTCCGCTAAATGGGATGATTCCCACCGGCAACTTAGTGGCCCGTAAACAGGTTACGGATAAGAACTTAGGGCTTAAGGAAACCGTTGAGTACTGCACGAACACGCCATACTACCCGATTAGCTATGAAATTTGGCACCGGAACAGTGATTTTCAACCGATTAACGCCAGCTTAGCTCAGCAGTCAGCTTTTCGTGGATAAGGGTGTGGAATCACTCGGTAGGTCTCGAGGAATAACATAAGAAACAAAATATGCTGGGCCTTAGCATAATTTGTTTCTTGGTTTATCCGGAGGGATCTGAGTGACGGAACCCGACTAAAGGGTGTGGAACTTCTCGCTTACTTCTGAGGATTAACTGAGTCATCGGGAAATGCTGGGTTTAGGCATTATTCGATGACTTGGTTAACCACAGGAAGTTGAGAAGCGGAACCCGACTAAAGGGTGTGGAATCACTCGGTAGTTCGTGAAGAATGACCCCTAACTAACGACAATTAAATAGGGCGACTACCCCAGTCCGATTCACATGCAATCGAACGGGGGTAGTCGCCCTATTTAGTATGGCCTAAACGTTGGCCGTCTCGGCCGTTTTTCGTGTGGAATTCCCTAGACCTATGGGAGGGTTACATTGGTCAACTTGACTTGGTAAGCGCCGTTTGGGGCGTCCACTGAAACGATGGTCCCGGCTGGTTGACCGTTTAGCTTTCGACCAATGGGGGACGCAATCGTTAACTTGCCGTGCTCGAGATCGGCTTCGGTGGGACCCACTAATTGATAGGTTTCCGTAGATTCATCGTCCATGAATTGAATGGTGACCGTTTTTCCGATCGAAGCCAAGTCATTTTCAGCGGGTTCGATAATATCGGCGTAGGTCATGATTTTATCGAGGTATCGCAACCGGCCCTCCATTTGACGTAAGTCGTGTTTGGCTGACGTGTACTCGGAATTTTCTGAGCGGTCGCCAAGTGCCGCAGCTGCGGATAGCTGTTTTAGTAGTCCGGGACGCTTATTTAGTTTGAGGTCGTTGATTTCAGCAACGACGTGCTCGTAACCAGCCCGGGTAATGGGGGTTAACTCTGGATCTTGTGCCATATTCCGACTCCTAGGGATGATTTATTTTGTGCCATTAGTTTATCGCACTTTAGCCGGTAAAAAAAGAATTTATTGCAACCGCAAACAAGGTCGATAAAACCCGAACATGTTATAATACAATTAGGTTTAAGAGGAGGGTTGAGTGATGCCAGAGATCACCACCATTGTTGAAAGAATCATTCGTTTTTGTTCCGACCCCATGGATTACTTGGTACCGCTAACCAATGCCATTGGACCGTGGATCTACGTTTTTTTGTTTGCCCTCATGTTTATTGAATGTGCGAACCTGCTCTTCTCGTTTTTACCCGGCCAGGTGCTCTTCTTTGCCCTGGGATCATTATCTGCCCGGCCGGATTCGAAGTTGGAGGTCTGGCTGCTGATCATAATTTTAACGGCGGCAGTGGGATTAGGCGGAATGGTTAAATACCAAAACGGCGAGAGCATTTTACAGCGGAAATGGTTTAAGAAGCTGTTCCCCCAAAACAAGGTGAATGACGTGCTCAACCAGTTTCAGCACCATGAGAAACGGTCGTTGACGCTCGGTCAGTTTATGCCGTGGGTGGGCACCCTGGCACCAACTTTTGCGGGGGCCAGCCGGATGAACTGGAAACTGTTTCAACGCTATAACTGGGTCGGAGCAGTTCTCTGGGTCGGAATTTGTACCTTGGTCGGCTACTTCTTTGGCCACAGTCTATTCGTTCAGCACTACTTCGTTTACATCATGTTCCTCGTCATCTTTTTGCCAACGTTAACGGACAAGTTGTTTAAGCAGTTAGAAAATAAAGTTAAGGCAAATAAGCAGAAAGATTGACCTAGTCGAAGCTTATTTTTATAAGTGGCGCCAGTTGAGAAAACACACTATTTTAATAGTGAGATGAAGCAATGTCTTGGGCACCGCAATAGGTTTTAGTATGTTAAAATTAAACTGTTAGCGAGAACCAAGCTGACCGTTCATCATCAACTCTAAGGCTCGGAACGAGCCGTGGTCAATAGCGGTAACCTCAGCACAATGTGCAAGGCACGATCGTGCTGAGTCCGCCGTATTCCCAAAAGCTCGTTACTTTAGTAATGAGCCGTTCACGATAGATGGGTAACAACCAAAAAGGGGGAGTCATTCATGACGGTTTTAGATAGTGAAACCTATAAGTTATCAAACGGAACAGTAATTCCAAAGTTGGGGTTTGGAACCTGGCAGATTCCAAATGGTGATGTGGCATACAATGCCGTTAAGGACGCGTTAAAGGTGGGCTACCGGCACATTGATACCGCTCGGGCCTACGAAAATGAAGCTAGCGTGGGGAAGGCCATTAAAGATTCTGGGATCTTCCGTGACGAAATTTTTGTGACCACGAAGCTGCCAGCCGAAATTAAAACGTACGAAGGCGCCATGGCCTCATTCGAAGAATCCTTAAAACAATTAGACATGGATTACGTCGACCTATACATTATTCACGCGCCATGGCCATGGAATAACATCGGAAAGGACGAGGACGCCGGAAACAAGGAAGCTTGGCGGGCCCTTGAAGATATTTATAAGAGTGGTCGGGCTAAGGCAATCGGGGTCTCAAACTTTGCCGTCCACGACCTGCAAAACATCATGGGTGGGGCTGAAATTAAACCAATGATTAACCAAATTCAGTATTACATTGGGTATACTGAACCTGAAATCACTCAGTTCTCACAGAAAAATGACATTGTCGTTGAGGCTTACTCACCGTTAGCAACTGGTGACATGCTGAAGAACGCTGAAATTAAGCAGTTGGCAGATAAGTACAACGTTACTCCGGCTCAGTTAGCCCTGAAGTTTGTGCTTGAAAACGGCCTGGTTGCTTTGCCAAAGGCAACCTCCTTAGGTCATATTGAGAACAACGCTGACCTTGGCTTTAGCATTAACGATACCGATATGAAGACGTTAAACGCCATGAAGGATCCGGCACCCGAACATTTCCACCCGGAATCAGAAAAATAGCGATTAAGTTGAAACTAATAATAAAAGGCGCCACCTCCAATTCAAATTGGAGGTGGCGTCTTTGTTTTACCATTTATTTGAGGAAATTAACCCAGAACCTTGAATTGCTTAGTGGCGTCATCTGGGTGATCCAAGTTCGTTTCACCCTCAACGGAACCGAAGGGCATTTGGGCTTGAAGCAGCCAACTGGTTTCGAGGTTAAACGTCTCTAAAACCTGATCGTTAATTTCGGGGTTGAAATGTTGAAGGGATGCCCCGAGTCCGAGGGAGGTCAAGAGGGTCCAGACGTTCATTTGGGCCATTCCGTTCTCAATGATGGTGGCCGTCTTAAACCAGTCCGACTGGTGGGGGTGCTTGTGACGTAACTGTTTTGTTACAGCCGTATCCGTGAAAAAAAGGACCGTCCCTAACCCGTTAGCGTACTGATCGCGAATGGTGGTCAGGACCCGTTCACTGTCCGACTGATTGAAGGCATCCGAAGCCCGGGCATCGGATGCAAACTCCCAGAGTTGTTCATGAGCGCCACCGAATAGAATGGCGGCTCGGACGGTCGGGGTTTCCGTTGGAGCCGGTGTATTGTCAATGGCCGATTCAATGGCTGTTACGAGATCGGATTCCAATAGGTTCGTTTGCTGGCCGAGTTGGGTCACTTTAGGTCGGCTAGCTAGCAGTTTTAGGTAGTCATTAGACATGGTGATTTCCTCCTTCAATAAAAATAACCCCCGTTAATAAGGCTCGCTGACCTTATTTGTGGGAGTTATTTTAACGTGGCCGCTAATTATTTCTTAGCGGGTTCAGCTTTTTTGTCGTCTTTAGCTTCGCTAACAACGATGGTATCGTTGTCGACGTTAGCGATTAAATGCTTAACGTGAACGTTATCCAAGTAGAAGTCAGTTACTTTATCCCGGATTTCTTGTTCGATTACCCGACGGAGTGGCCGAGCTCCCATGGCTTCATCGTAACCCTTTTCGATTAACCAAGCCTTAGCATCGTCCGTTACCTCTAAGGTAATGTGCTTCTTTGCTAACGTCTTGTTAACGTCGTCAATCATCAGGTTAACGATTTCTAACAGATCGTCCTTACTTAAGTGGCTGAATTCAACAATTCCGTTGAACCGGTTAAGGAATTCTGGCCGGAAGTAAGGGGAGAGCTTATCCATTAAGCTTTCATCCTTCTTATCATCCTTCGTCATTGATTCGCTACCGAATCCGGCGTTAGAGGTGGCAATAATGATGGTGTTCTTAAAGTCGATCACGTTGCCCTGACCGTCTGTTAAGCGGCCATCGTCCATTACCTGAAGCAGAAGGGTCAAGACTTGTGGGTCAGCCTTTTCGATTTCGTCAAGTAAGACAATGGCGTATGGGTTCCGGCGAACACGTTCGGTCAACGTGTTGGAGTTATCTTCGTAGCCGACATAACCAGCGCTCGTCCCGATTAACTTCGAAACGGCAGTCCGGTCTTGGTATTCGGACATGTCTAACCGAATGATGGCATCCTTGCTGCCGAACATATCCAGAGCTAACTGCTTGGCTAATTCCGTCTTACCAACCCCGGTTGGACCAACGAAGAGGAAGGAACCGATTGGACGGGAACCTTCGTCAAAACCAGCCCGGTTCCGACGAATGGCCCGAGCAACCATTTCTACGGCTTCATCTTGGCCGATGACTTTGCCCTTTAACCGTTCGTTCAATTTCTTTAAGTGTTCAATATCGCTGGCACCCATCTTAGCAACGGGAATTCCAGTGTAGCGTTCAACGGATTGAGCAACGTCATTAACGGTTGCAACGGGTTGATCCTGTTTGTCATCACCGTGTTCCAACTTAGCGTTTAACTGGTCGATTTCGTTCTTAGCCTTGTTAGCGGCTTCGTAATCTTCCTTAGCAGCAGCATCGTTCTTCCGGTTTTCGGCTTCAGCAAGTTGCTGCTCCAGGTCAACGCGGTCTGTAACGGGGTGCTTGGCTGCAATGTGAGCGGCAGTCATATCCACTAAGTCAATGGCTTTGTCGGGCAAACTGCGTTGTGGAATATATTGAACGGAGTAGTCAACGGCGGCCTTTAAAACGTCATCAGGTAGTTTAACCTTGTGGTGGTTTTCGTAAAGGTTCCGCACGCCCTTTAAAATATCAAAGGTTTGTTCTTGGGTGGGTTCGTTAACCGTCACTTCGTTGAACCGACGGGCAAGGGCCGCATCCTTCATAATCGTATTCCGGTATTCATCCTGGGTGGTTGCCCCAATCAAGGAAAGGTCGCCCCGGCTTAAAGCGGGTTTGATAATGTCGGCTAAGCCCTTGCTGCCGTCACCATCGCCGGCCGATCCAGCCCCTAAGATTTGATGAATTTCGTCAAAGAAGAGGATCACGTTGCCGCGGTCTTGAACTTCCTTGACTAAATCTTGAATGTTTTGTTCGAAGGAGCCCCGGTATTGGGTACCCGCTTCAAGGTTAGAAATATCAATGGAGATAATTTCCTTGTCCTTAATGGCTGCTGGGACGTCGCCCTTAACAATTGCTTGGGCTAAGCCTTCAACAACGGCCGTCTTACCAACCCCAGCCGCTCCAACTAAAACGGGGTTGTTCTTAGTCCGCCGGCTTAAGATTTCAGCGGTCTCTTGAATTTCTTTATCCCGGCCAATTACGGGATCGAGTTCTTCGTGCCGAGCTTCATCCGTTAAGTTCCGGCCCAGCTTTTCTAAGGGACCTTCCTTACCGTTACCGTTGCCAGCTTGGCCGGGTTGCCCGTTAGCAGCTCCGGATTGAACGCCAGAAGGCAATTTACCCGTGGCCCGGTATTGAGCAAATTGTTCTGGGGTTAGCTCATGGCCGTTGATCGAATAACGGGTGTTTGCGTTTTCCCCATCCATACTGTTCATACGTCCCAGAAGTTGATTGAAAATATCGTCCATGTCCCGGTTAAACGGATCGTTACCATAAAATGAATTGTTAGCCATACTAAAACCTCCAGTAAATTAATGAATTATTTTTTATAATGCAGCTCGAGAACCTGTAAAACCTGCCACATTGCTAAATCTTGGGCGTTTGCTAAGGCATCTAAATCACGTAAATTAAGAGGCGTGGATTGTGATTGATGCTTATTAAACGACTTATGCAGGGTGGTATAGCCATAGCCACTGCGCTTAGCAACTTGGTAGATCGTTAAGCCTCGATCATCTAAGTAAGCCTTGACGTCGAATTGCATTGTCTGCCTCCTCTATGTGTAGTTATATCACGATCGTGGACTATTTACAAATAAAACGACTTATATTATGAACGTTTTTATTTTAACGCACTTCGGGGTTAGGTTGAAGTAGAGGGCTTTCATTTTTGAACAATCAACGAGCATTGCAGTAGGCAGATGGAAAAGAAACCACTACAATAGAAGAAACGGGTAAGGAGGAATTGATGGAGATGGATTATGATGTTGTGTTTATTGGCAGCGGACAGGGTGCCTGGAACGGGGCAATTCCCATGGCTAAACGGGGATTGAACGTCGCCATTATTGAGTCGAGTCTCTGGGGAGGGACGTGTACCAACCGGGGTTGCAACGCTAAGTTTACGCTAGATCGCCCCGCCGAGCTCGTTTTTGAAGCCCGTGAGTTAGTGGGGTTAGGGATTGATCAAGTCCCGAAGATTAACTGGGCTGATTTAATGGCCCACAAGCAGGATGTGATTGGACCCCTATCGGATAAGATGCGGCAACGGATGGATAAGGGCGGGGTTCATACCATCACGGGGCACGCTCAATTTGTGGACGCCCATACGTTAAGAATTGATGATCGGCAAACCATTACGGCGGATAAGATTGTGATTGTGACGGGTCAGGTACCGCACCGGTTGGACGTTCCAGGTCGTGAACTGATGCATGACAGTACCGACTTTCTTTCATCTGCTAGCCTCCCCGACAGATTGACCGTAATTGGGGCCGGTTATATTGGAATGGAAGCGGCCTCCATTGCCAGTCTGGCTGGGGCCGATGTTACCTTAGTGACGGATGGGAATGCAGCCCTCAGATCGTATGACCAAACCACCGTTGACCGGTTAGTGACCATTATGCGTCAAAATGGGGTCAAGTTTATTTTTAATCAGTCCATTACAGCCGCTCATCAGATTGTCGGCGGAATCGAAGTTACCGGGGACCATGATTTTCGGCTGGAAACGGATTATATTTTAGATGCCACCGGCCGAGTTCCCAATACCTCCGGATTAAACCTGGCGGCAGTTAACGTGCAAACCAATGCTCACGGGATCGTCGTGAACGACCACCTACAGACGGGTGAACCCAACGTTTATGCCACGGGAGACGTCATCGCTAAGTCGGTGGCTAAGATAACGCCAACCGCGGTTTTTGAAAGTCACTACTTAGCCGATTTGCTGACCGATCAAACTTCGGCTCCCATTCGGTACCCTAACATTGCGGTCAACGTCTTTACGATGCCCCGATTAGCCTCAGTGGGAATTTCTCCCGCTGAAGCTCGGCAGGCCCCGGAACGTTTCCGCGTTGAGACGGTTGATTATGCTCAGGACTGGTTCCACCAGTCGGATAATGAAATGGGGAGCGAAATTACCCTAATTTATGATCAAGCGGATCAGCTGGTTGGGGCGGTTGATATGAGTAATCAAGCGCCGGATACCATTAATACTCTTTTGGGTTACATGGAATTAGGGGTCACTAAGGCTCAGTTAGATAAGATGATTTATATTTTCCCAAGTAATACCTGGGAAACGCGTAAACGAATTATTAAGTGACACTAGAAAACAACACAAAAATCGANNTCGATTTTTGTGTTGTTGCTTTTGATTTTATAGTTAACCGTTTTTACCCGGTTTAAGGTTCAGTGTCAGTGCTAGTTTTCTAAGGCAAGCTTTAAAAATCGGTTAATGGTGGTGAGTTCCTGAGGCGTAAATTCAGCGAAGAGTTTGGTTTGGTGAGCTGCCAAAGCTTGGTGCATCCGGTGATGCAGGTTAGCCACGTCCTGGCCCCAATCCGTTAGCACATAGTTCCGCTCCTTGCGGTTTCCCTCCCGCTGAACGGTTGAAATAAGTTGATCAGCGAGTAGACGTTTGGCAATTCGAGAGATGCCGCCCCGGGTAACGTTCAGGGACTGAGCGATGGCACTTGCGTTTTCGGCTGGGTGATCAGCAACCTCGGCAATCACGGAGAGTGCTAACGCCGAGAGCCGGTTAAGCTGGGCTTGCATCCGCTTTGATACGGCATGATCAAGCATCCATTTCCGTTCATCGGATTGTGTCTCGCTTGACTTCAGCTGCACTAATCGCTGTTGAATCTGTGCTTCAGTCGTTTCCATTATAATTCCCCCTAATCCGGGCGCCGACCTAGAAGGTTGCTGCGACCGTTTTGGCCTCCGCTTTTGCAGCGGCTAAAATTTCGCCAGCCTGTTCTGGATGGGCATCCGCCCCTTCGATATCAATATCAACTACATCCATGATACCAAAGATTGCGAGGGTTGAAGTTAAATACTGCGAACCAAAATCACCAGCGGGGTTTTCGGGGGTGTGGTAGTAGCCACCAGCAGATTGGATGTGGGCGGCCTTTTTACCGATCATCATGCCAACGGGACCGTTAGCGGTGTAGCGGAAGGTTTTTCGGGCCACTGAAACAACGTCGATATATTGTTTTAGTTCAGCGGGTAAAAAATGGTTGTACATGGGATTAACAAACAGGTATTTATCCGCAGCGGTAAATTCAGTTAACCAGTCTGTGTGCCGGTTCAAAAGGGTTTGTTCTGCCGGGGTAAGTTCCTGGTTCATCTTCATTTTTTGCCAGGCCCCAAAGGTTTCGTCGTTCATTTCGGGAACGTGATCCGCATAGACGTCCCGGATAATCACGTCATCATGGGGATGGGATTGGGTATAGGCATCAATAAAAGTTTGTTCAACGGCCAAAGAGTTTGATGGTTGGTCAGTTTTAGGGTGGGCTTGAATGACTAAGAGTGTTGGCATAAAAATGATCTTCTTTCGATGATTATTATTTTGTTTACGTGTAAACATTATAACTAGTTTTGTTTCCATGTCAACAAAATAGCCAAAATTCGTATGCTATAATTTAAGCAATTCAATTGGGAGGTGGAAACGTGAAGTCAAATCAGTCTGATCAACCAACTGGATCCGAGGCAGAATTTCAAAAGCTACGGGTTGAAACGAAAGCTAAAAACAAACAGTTAATGATGAGTCTCTGCTTTGCCGCCTGGGCAACCACTGTCATTTGCGCAACCGTATACGGCAGCGTCCGGGCACTGAACCGGAGATAGTAAAGTCCCTTAATAACATGTTATAATCGGAGCTAAGGGGTGAAGGGGAATTTGAAAAAGAACAAGATGATGATTTTAGGAGTGGTCGGACTAACGGGACTTATTTCGACGATGTGGTCACAGCCGACCAAGTCGGAATCAGCGACCACTCATTGGCGCCAGGGGACGCCTGCAATTGTCCGAAATAAGTACTTCAAGACGACGGATAGTGTCAGTTCAGCGGGATTTCCCGTATATGAATGGATTCACGGGACGGACCAAACGTTTGAATTGAACGTGGCCAATTCGACGCAATTGGGGATGAATCAAGCCGCCTACCATAAGGCGGGTGGCGTGTATTATGCCCGGGGAACGTACGTTGGTGAACGCCAGTCCAACGAAAAATGGGCGTACCGGGTGAAAGCTGCCGGAAAACATACCATTAAGCTGGCACTGTATGATCAATCTAACCAAAAATACGGTGCCTACCGAACGTACCACCAATTAAAATCAGGTCGACCAGTCATGACCCAAGTGAATTAAAAAACAAGGCTGTGACATTAGTCGTCTAAGCCTGGCAAAATAGGGATCATCCCGTAATACGAACACCCTTTGCTCGTGTTTTGGGATGATCCCTATTTTGATTTGGCTTGACTCATGTCACGACCCCGTTTTTTCAATATCTAACTTATTATTTTAAATAATTGGAACTAGTCCTCGGCCAAATCAATGGACGTATTATAGTTCAGGTAACGGTAATGGACCCGCATGCTGGAAAACTCAAACGGGGTGCCGTCGTCTAAAAAGAAGGTTCCCGCCATGATGCCAACGGGTTCCGTGGCCGTTAAGCTGAGTAACTCTTGATCTTCTGGAGTGGATGGAGCGACTTGAATGGACATAAAGGACTTAATAACCCGTTTATGGTCTTCGCTGTCCATGTAATTAAAGATGGAGCTTTTGACAATGTTCGGGGTAAGTTCAGGGACTAGTTTAATGGGAATATAGCCGGTTTCGATAATAATGGGGCTATCGTCGACGAACCGAAGCCGTTTAATTCGGTATACGAAGTCGTGTTCATTCAAAAAAAGATTTTGCTGAATTTCCAGGCTTGCGGGTTGAACCTGGTAATCCAATAGCTGGATGGTTGATTTTTGACCGGCCATGCTAATATTATCGGTCATACCTAGGTTATTGCCGTCAAACTGAAAGAGGGAGTGATTTTTTAAATACAGGGGGTTAATGAACGTCCCGGAACCCCGTTTTTTAAAGATAATTCCCTGCTGGGCTAAAACATTTAGCGCCCGCTTAATGGTACTTCGACTGACACCATAAGCCTCACTGAGACTCCGTTCATCTGGCAGCCGGTTATTAGTGACTTCCTGATTTAAAATTTGTTTTTTGATATCTTGGATTATCTGACGATATGCTAAATCTGCCATTTTAATTCTGTTCTCCTGTCAGTTAAACCAATGCGCGTGATTTTTTAAAAATTATACCATGTTTTTTGGATATGTATAATTTAAAATTGGGTCGTATCAATTTTGAAGAATGTTGACTTTTTGTGAAATTTCGGTATTCTTATACATTGTAAAGCGGATCTATTTGAACCCTGAATAATCCGGTTACACTGTGTTGTCAGGTAAGAAGTAGTTATCAATTCATTGAAGGAGTTTTAAATTCATGGCAGTAGATTACGATTCCAAATCATATTTGGAAAAAGTTGACGCTTGGTGGCGTGCAACGACCTATCTCTCTGGTGGAATGATTTTTCTGAAGTCAAACCCACTATTCTCAGTAACTAACACACCGATCCAAAAGGACGATGTAAAAGTTAAGCCAATTGGTCACTGGGGAACCATCTCAGGACAGACGTTCTTATACGCACATGCTGATCGGTTGATCAACAAGTACAACTTGAACATGTTCTACATTGGTGGTCCTGGTCACGGTGGTCAAGTTATGGTGACTAACGCTTACTTGGATGGTACCTACACTGAAGATTATCCAGAAATCACACAAAACGTTGAAGGAATGGCACGTTTGTTCAAGCGTTTCTCATTCCCAGGCGGAATCGGCTCTCACATGACTGCCCAAACGCCAGGTTCACTTCACGAAGGTGGCGAACTGGGTTACTCACTCTCACACGCAACCGGTGCGGTCTTAGATAACCCTGACCAAATTGCCTTTACCGTTGTTGGTGATGGTGAAAACGAAACGGGTCCTGCAATGACTGCATGGAACTCAATCAAGTTCTTGAACCCTAAGAATGACGGTGCCGTTTTACCAATTCTTGACGTTAACGGATTCAAGATTTCTAACCCAACCTTAACTTCCCGGATGAGCGACGAAGAATTAACGAAGTTCTTCGAAGGTCTTGGCTGGTCACCTCGTTTCATCGAAAATGATGACATCCACGACTACATGGCTTACCACGAAAAGGCTGCTAAGGTCTTTGACGATGCCATTGCTGACATCCAACAAATCCAAAAGGACGCCCGTGAAAACGGTCGTTACGAAGATGGCGAAGTTGCTGCATGGCCAGTAATTATTGCTCGTTTGCCTAAGGGCTGGGGTGGCCCAACTCACAACAAGGCCGGCGAACCAATCGAAGGCTCATTCCGTGCTCACCAAGTACCGCTTGACTTGAAGCAAGGCGACTTGAGTGAATTACCAGAATTTGAAGCATGGATGAACTCATACAAGCCAGCAGAATTGTTCAACGCTGATGGTTCCTTGAAGCCAGAAGTTGCTGACTTTGCCCCTAAGGGTGACAAGCGGATGGCTTCTAACCCAGTTGCTAATGGTGGCCGTGACTTTGGTGCTGCACCTAAGTTGCTTGACTTACCAGACTGGAAGTCATTAGCTAACGACATCAATGAAAGCAACCGTGGAACTGAATTGCCAGATGGCAAACGGAACATGGATATGAACGTACTTTCAACGTTCTTTGCTGGCATTGCTACTAAGAACCCAACTTCATTCCGTGTCTTTGGTCCCGATGAAACCATGTCTAACCGACTTTGGGATATGTTCAACGTGACGAGTCGTCAATGGGAAAGTAAGGTTAACGAACCTTATGACCAATACGAAGCCCCAGAAGGCCGGATCTTGGATGCTCAATTATCTGAACACCAAGCAGAAGGTTGGCTTGAAGGTTACACGTTAACCGGTCGTTACGGTGTCTTCACCTCATACGAATCATTCCTACGGGTTGTTGATTCTATGACGACTCAACACTTCAAGTGGATCCGTCAAGCAGCTGCGCAAAAGTGGCGGAATGACTACCCATCATTGAACTTAGTTTCGACTTCAACGGTCTTCCAACAAGACCACAACGGTTACACCCACCAAGATCCAGGTATGTTAACTCACTTGGCCGAAAAGAAGTCTGACTTCATTCGCCAATACCTGCCAGCTGATGGGAACACCTTGCTTGCCGTCTTTAACCGGGCCTTCACTGACCGTCAAAAGGTTAACCACATTGTGGCATCCAAGCAACCACGTCAACAATGGTTCTCCGTTGATGAAGCTGATGAATTGGCTACTAAGGGTCTTAAGACCATTGACTGGGCTTCAACCGTTGCTGAAGGCGAAGATGCTGATATCGTCTTTGCTTCAGCCGGTGTAGAACCAACCATCGAAACTTTGGCTGCCGTTGACTTGATCAACGATGCCTTCCCAACGGTTAAGATGCGTTACGTCAACGTTGTTGAATTAGGTCGTCTTCAAAAGAAGAATGGCCCTCTGAACGCAGAACGTTCATTAAGTGACGCTGAATTCAACGACTTCTTTGGTCAATCTGGAACACCAGTTGTCTTTGGTTTCCACGGTTTCGAAGACTTAATTGAATCCATGTTCTACGAACGTCAACACTTAGGGTTGCACGTCCACGGATACCGTGAAGATGGTGACATCACCACTGCATACGACATGCGTGTTTACTCTGAATTAGACCGTTTCAACCAAGCTAAGGACGCCGTTCAAGTTCTGATGGACAAGGGTGTTATCGACGAAGCTGCCGGTGCTGCCTTTAACCAGAAGATGGATGACATCTTAGCTAAGCACTTCAAGGTTACCCGTGAAGAAGGTCATGATATTGAAGAATTCACTGACTGGTCATGGACTCCCCTTAAGAAGTAATTAAGTTTAAAAACGGGCGAGCGTTAAGTCATTAACGTCTTCCTAATAAAATAACGGATCCGATTCGGGCTGCAAATGCTTGAGTTGGATCCGTTGTTTTTTGCTTAAAATAGAGTTTTAGGGGCTAATTTAAAAAAGTATTTTTATAAAATGGTACACAATTAAATTGTGAATCCAATTTCTGGTAATCATGAGCAAAATTCCCCATAATGTGGTCAAAGGGGAGTATTCTGTCTGTAAAGTTTTAGGGGGGTAGGAGTATGACACAGGTATCAGGGGAATATCATACGGCAACTCAATCATTATTAGAGGATGCGCTGATTGAATTATTACGAACCAATTCGCTCGATCGAATTACCGTTCGTGATATTGTGGGCCAGGCTCACGTGGGGCGCTCAACCTTTTATAATCATTATCAGGATAAGTTTGAACTACTAAACAGTTTGGTTGATGAAGAAACGGGCGCTTTTAGTCGGTGGATAATTGAAGATTTTAACGACCGGGAGTTAGGGGAAGCTTTGGGAATGTTGTTAGATGAGTTGGCACCTAAACGTGAAAAGATCTTGATCTTACTGTCAATTAAAACGAAGACGGCTGACTTGAACGCAAACTACCGGAGAATTGTGCGGGCGGCGTTAACTGAACATATGATTCCAAAACTCACCACGCACTTGCCGTTAAATTACTTACAGGATTTCTGTGTGGATACGGTTATGACCCAAATTGATTACCAATTGCGCCACGGCAAGCAGCCGCAGTTATTAGACTTTTGGCGGATGGTCAAACAGGCCTTAGTTCTACCGGCTGATTAGAACTCCATCACGGTGCGACTTGAAATTAGATTGAAAACCACACCAAATAGGGATGACAACTAAGTTCGTATAATCGAATTCGGTTGTCATCCCTATTTAACGTGGCCAAAGCGGTTGATGGTTCTGACTATCATTTACTTCAAGTCGATTTTACCCGTATAGAGTTCGTAATATTTGCCATGTTCGGCCATCAATTGATCGTGGGTGCCACGTTCGATAATTCGGCCGGCGGAAATAACCAGGATGAGATCTGAATTAAAGACGGTAGATAACCGGTGGGCAATGGCTAGGGTCGTCCGGTTCTTCATTAGGTTATCCATTCCACCCTGAATTTGACGCTCCGTGTTGGTATCAACGTTTGACGTGGCTTCGTCTAAAATCATTACGGGTGGATCGGCAACGGCAGCTCGCGCAATGGATAATAGTTGCCGCTGGCCTTCCGAAAGGTTACTGTTACTGCCATCAATTTCCGTTTCATATTGCTGGGGCAGCTGAGTAATAAAAGCGTCTGCGTCCGCAAGTTTAGCGGCGTTAACGACGTCGGCAGTCGAAGCGGATAGCCGCCCGTACCGAATGTTTCCGGCGACCGTATCGGTAAAGAGATTGGTTTGCTGAAGGACGATCGCCATGGCCCGTCTAAGATCCGCCTTCTTGATGGTAACGATATTAATACCGTCATAGGTAATCGTCCCGCTCTCAATTTCGTAAAACCGGTTCAGCATATTAGTAATGGTAGTTTTACCCGCCCCCGTTTCGCCCACCAGAGCGACCTGCTGACCCTGGTTAGCCTGAAACGAAATATCGAAGAGGGTCTGGTGTACGCCATCATAACTAAAGTTAACGTGATCAAAAGTAATGTCGCCCCGAAGCCGGGTTAACTTGGGGGTACCAGAAGCAGTGGGGGTCTTCCAAGCTAATTCTGGCGTTTCATCGGTCGTTTCGTGCAGGTTTCCCTGGGGGTCCTGGGTAACATGGACCAAGGTGATGGTCCCGTTATCCACCTCAACCGGTTCGTCAAGCAGTTGGAAGATTCGTTCGGCTCCAGCCATTGCTTGAACGATGAAGTTCAGTTGCTGGGAAATTTGGGCAACGGGCTGGCTAAAGGAACGGCTGAGCTGAACGAAAGCAGCGATAGTCCCTAAGGTTAGGGGCGCGATACGGTTAATTGCAATAAAGCCACCTGCTACGGCTACGAGAACGTAGAGGAAGTTTCCGATGTTGCCCATCATTGGAAAAAGCATGGTGGCATAGCCATTTGCCTTCGCAGCGGCTTTGCCCCACGCGTCATTCAGCTGAATAAATTGATGTTCGACTTCTGCTTCGTGAGAGAAGACCTTAACCTCTTTTTGTCCGGTTAAGGTTTCCTCCACGTAGGAATCAATTTGCCCAATTGCCTGCTGCTGGCCCTGAAAGTACTTATGACTTTCGTTCGTCATCCACCGAACCAAAAAGAGGCTGAGGATAAAAATTCCGATGCTAACCATCGACATTTGCCAACTGAGAATGAGCATGGCCGCTAACGCAAATAACCAGTTTAAACCGGCGCTAATTAACTGCGGAAAACTTTGGGATACGAGTTGACGCAGAGTGTCGACGTCATTTGTGTAGCGGCTCATGGTGTCACCGTCATCGGTAGAATCAAAGAAGCGCATCGGCAATTTTTCCATGTGCTGAAATAGTTGATTCCGTATGTCACGTTGAAGCTGCTGACTAACAATGGCCATTATTTCCGTGGATAAGAAGACGGCGACAACCCCAATGAGAAAGATGATTCCCATGATAATTAAGGCGTGAATCAGCGGTGCAAAGTTAGGAACCCGCTCCCTTAGCATGGGCGTAATGTAATTATCCACTAACCGACGGAGGAAAAAGGAGCCAGCGACGGTAGCAAACGCACCGAGGGCGACACAAATTCCTGAAATCACTAGTTGGAGGGGGTACGTTTTAAAGATTAGCCGCATTAACCGCCTTAGCGTGGACCAATTTAATTTATGCTTTGGTTGAGCTTTCTGTGTCAATTGATTGACCCCCTTCCTCATGGTACTGCTGGGATTGAACTAGTTGCTGGTAGGCGGGATTGGCTGCCATTAGTTGAGCGTGCGTCCCAACCTGGCTGATGGTCCCATTTTCCATCATTACGATGAGGTCGGCATCCTGAACAGCTGCGACCCGTTGGGAAATGATAATCTTAGTGGTGTGAGGGATTTTAGTGGCGAGGGCCTGCCGAATGCTAGCTTCGGTTTGGGTGTCGACGGCGCTGGTAGAGTCGTCCATGATGAGAATCTGGGGCGACTTGAGGAGGGCCTGGGCAATTCCAATTCGCTGCTTTTGGCCCCCAGAAACGTTATTGGCGTTTTGTTCCAATTCGGTATTATATTGTTCAGGAAAGGTCGTAATAAAACCATCAGCCTGAGCCAGTTCGGCGGCGTGTTTAATCTGTTCGTCAGTTGCCTTAGGGTTTCCCCACCGTAAGTTGTCCGCAATGGTCCCCGAGAACAGGGTGTTGCCCTGGAGAACCATAGCAACGTTGTTACGTAACACTGTGAGGTCATAATCCTTAACGTTATGCCCGGCTACCGATACCGTCCCCTCCGTCACGTCGTACAGTCGTGGAATAAGTTCTACCAGGCTGCTTTTACCCGCACCCGTAGCCCCAATTATTCCAATGAACTGCCCGGACTGAATGGTAAGGTTGATATCGTGAAGGACCTCATGATCGGGGTTTCCGTCGTAGGCAAATCCCACGTGGTCAAAAACGACGGCGCCGTTATCCACGGTTTTGAGGTCCGCCGCGTCGTTTTGGATGGAGGGGGTCGTCTTTAAGACGGCCACAATTCGTTCGGCGGCTGCATCAGCAATCGTCAGCTGGTTGAAAATCATGGAAAACATCATTAAGGAGAACAGGATGGACAAGCTATAAGAAAACAGGCTGACTAATTGTCCGGTTGTTAGGCCATGAAAAACGATCAGTCGGGCCCCAAACCAGAAGAGCAGCATCATGGAAACACTGATGACAAACTGCATGAGGGGGGCGTTTAGGGAGATGAGTTTCATCGCCTTGGTGAAGACGTTATAAATCCCGGTTGAGGCGCGGTCAAACTTTTGGTCCTCCGTGGTTTCGCGGTCGAACGTCTTCACAACCCGAATACCGTGAAGATTCTCAGAGACCACCCGGTTCAATTCGTCGTAGGCCTGAAAGACTTGTCGAAAAAGGGGCTGTGCAGTTTTGATGATCCACCATAGGGCAACGGCCAAGATGGGGATGATCACTACAAAAATGGTTGCCATTTCGGCGTTAACCGTGTAGGCCATGATAACGGAAAAAATGAGAACGGCCGGCGCCCGAAACGCGGTTCGAATGAGGACCTGATAGGCGAGCTGCATGTTTGTCACGTCCGTGGTCATCCGGGTGATCAGACTTGAAGTTGAGAATTTATCAATATCTGCAAACGCGAAGTCCTGAACGTGATAAAACATGTCCTGGCGCAAATTCTTAGAGAATCCGGCTGAGGCATAGGACGATATCCAACTGGCCGAAACACCGGCGGTTAATGAAATTGCGGCGAGCGTGAGTAAGAGCCACCCCATTTGATAGATGACGGATAACCGACCGGCGTTAATGCCTTGGTCAATCATCGTGGCCATGTAGAAGGGAATGAGGGTTTCAGCGGCCGCTTCAATCAGGACGCAGACCGCGGAAAAAATGGACGGCCATTTATACTGACGAACTGATTTTGCAAGTGTACGTAACAATTTGCCACCTCCGTGAAAACTTAATGCGATTGTCTCTTAGCATAGCGCAAATGGCCGAAAATTTCCTGGACTTCACTTTGCGGATCAAATTATAAAAACTGAGCGTTAGAACGTGACAATCTTTTTAAAAAAGGTGACAATAGGGTTATCAAGAACAGATTATGGGGGGCACAATAATGACAACCGAAGCAGGAAACCAGGGTGTGATGCAAATCCGGGTAACGTTAAATGATAGTCAACCCGCTATTTGGCGGCGAATCCTCGTTCCAACTAGTATCCGATATGACCAACTACATGCGGTCATCCAGGTCATCTTTGACTGGAACAATAGCCACTTATATAATTTTTTAACGGCCGGTCACCACGAATATGTTTCAGCCGATTTAGATGACGATGCTGAACCTAATGAACTGGTCGATATGAACTTTCCCTACAAGGATTTAGTTGAGGGACCCATTACATACACCTATGACTTTGGCGATAGCTGGGAACATAACATTGAGTTAGAACAGATTGTGCCGATGGCGGACTTAACCGCCCACCAAATTCCATTCTGTCTTAGTGGCGAGGGCGCTAACGTATTAGAAAATACTCGGGGGCTAACCCCCAAGGAAGTGACTGCGGATATGCAGGCGACCATTTTAAACGGGCGGCCGGCTAAGGAAGCGGGTCACTTAGGCATTGCCGGCTCTGATTTTAATCAGACCACGGTCAATGACTTGTTAGCAGAGTTCTTTGTTGATAGTTGGACGGAACGGTTGCGGTAGGTCATGTTAGACCAAAAGAAGAGACCGAGAATGTTGATCTCGATCTCTTCTTTCAATATAGGGGTAAACCATTTTTATCGAACAAGGGGTATCCAGCCACGTGCTGAAAGGCGAGGATGAGCTTTTCTGGTGGAACATCACCATCGGCTTGCAGCCATTCAATAATCATTTTATTGAGGGCCCCCGCGTAAAGATAGCTTTCGTAATGGGCAATATCAGGATCGGCTGCTAACGTATCCTGCTCTTTTCGTAAGCGTGCAAGACCCTCGCTAAAGTATCGTGAGGATAAATCATCCCATAGGCCATCATCATAGGTGACCGTATGCTGATAAAGTACGAGGTTATCCTTTAATTCATTGAGCAGACGGTCAAGTTGGGTAGTAAAATTATCTAACGTTAGGTTGGCAGGGTCAACATGACGTAAGGCACCAAGGGTGTATACCGTCCGGAGAATGTCATATTTATCGGTAAAGTAGTAGTACACGGTTTTTCGGTGCACGTTTGCTACTCTGGCAATTTCAACCACAGAAATTTTGTCGAATGTTTCCTTTTGAACAATCTGACGAAATCCCTCTAGTATCTGGTCCAGTTTCCCATTCTTCATAGATGACGTACCTTCCTTAAAAACTGTGTTATTCTACAAGACTAAGTATAACTAAGTTTGTTGTCACGAAGGTATATTGAACTTAACCAATTTATTTAGACTGGTTAGATTGTGGTGGTAAGATTCACAAGTTAGTTATGAATTCAAAATAAGTTAGCGAGCCAGCTCTTTTTAACGTCGGATTCCTTAGATGATCAGGAGCCGGCTTTTTGGTTTGGTTGGCCGTGCTTAACCTACTTGAACTCTATACTTGCTAGCTTATGACGTCAACTTTGATGCATAGGAAAAAATAAGCAAAAAAAGGTTGCCTTCGACTAACTCGAAGGGAGTAAGATAGCCTCTAATGATAAAACGATCCTGAACGAGTCTGTAAAGGAGTGTAACCAATAATGAAAACAATTTTAATGGTCGGACAAAACGTCCAGGCCCTTGTTCGCCGGGCAACGGAAATTTTGAGTCAAACGACTGAAATTCAAATTACCGTCTACGCCCCAAAAACGCCTGAATTATATGGGTTAACGGTTGATCGGCTAACCTTTATTGAGGGGACAATTGATGATGCTGGGGCACTAACCGCAAGTATGTTGGGTCAGCAGGCAGTATACGTAGATTTAGCACCCGAGATGCCAGCGTGGCAAGTTCACCACCTGCTATCAGCGATGCAGGGTGCTGAATTGAATCAAGTTTACGTTAACGGTTGTGTTCAACAGGAATTAGAAGGGCAGGTCCACTGGTTTAATAGAAGACGCAACCAGCAGACGAGTGTGGAGTGGCAGCAAGTTATGCAGCAACTGACCAATGGGGAAATTAACTTTACTTACTGGCAAGGGTTTCAAAGCGACGGCCAGGCCATTGTTAGCTACGGGTCTGCTGATGGTCGGCTTCAACATGCGACCACCCAGCATCCGGCAATGATTACAGATTTAGTGGGTGATTTGAACCAGGGAGCCGCCTAATCTCGGGGAGGCAAAATCATTGCCCTTTCAGCGGAGAATCGAGATAATGGTGAAAACGAATCAGGGGGGAATTGGGATGGATTTTGATCGATTACGAACCGATGCTAACGCAGCAGCCGATAAGGCAAAGGAAGCGGCGGACAATGCGAAGGTGCAAGTGAACGGCGCCAAGGATAAAGCTGAGGAAGCGGTTGAAAATGAACGGGCTAAACACCAGACAGCCGATCTAAAGAACCAGAATTAAAATTAGGCGGCCCTGATTGGCCGTTTTTTTGGTGGTGAAGAATGATGTACGGTATTTTTTATAATGAAACTGCGGGTGGGGGCAGCAATGCGGATAAGGCCCACCGGGTTGAACTGTTAATGCAGCAAGCAGGGCGTGCGACGGAGACCATTACCGTGGCTAAAAAAGATCAGGTCGTTGCGACCCTAAGACGGAAGCTCCATCATTTGGATGACCTAATTGTGATTGGCGGCGACGGAACCTTAAACGCGGCCATTTCAGCCATGACGGAGGAACAGCTGGCAATTCCACTCGGGATCATTCCCGGTGGAACGATTAACAACTTTGCGACCCGCTGGGGGCTGCCAGAAGATGTGGATGAAGCCGTCCAAGTTATTTTAGCGGGCCGGAAAATTCGGGTGGGGATCGGGGAAACGCAAACCCACCGGGCCATTGTCAGTTCGCTGACGTTTGGCAATCTGGCGGATATTTCAAATGACGTCCGCCAAAAGGATAAGCAGCGGTTAGGCAAATTAGTGTACCTTAAAACGGCGTTGCAGCAAGTGGGGCGGCACCATTCCTATCAGGTACAGATTACGATGGATCACCACAAACCGCGGCGTTATAATACGTGGTTTGCCATGCTGACGACCACCGCTGATGTGGGGGGACATCGGTATACGGATCCCACCCCGAATCGGTTCCACTTCAGTATCCTGCACAACATTCATTTAAAGCAGGTCGTTCCCTACCTTTACTTTGCGTGGACGGGCCGCTTAGACCACTCGAAGTCCATTACCTATGCCACTCCCCGTCAGGTTCTTTTAGTGGGAAAGTCGACTGAAACTATTACGACGCACATCGACGGCGATCGGGGACCAGAGCTGCCCCTTAAACTTCAGTTTTTGCCCCGGTTTTTACCCCTTTATGTCCCAATCAACAATGAGTAATAAAAAAGCTGCCTTCATTGGTTCCCTAATTAATCGGGAAGTGATGAAGGCAGCTTTTAGGTTAGGAGTGTTCGGCTGTCTCGGCCGAGGATTTATTCTACCGGAATAATTTTGTCGCTTTGCTGAGGACCCTGGAACTGAGGTAGCCCCCCTGAATGGATAAACACATGAGTCCAAGCATTAATAGCGTCCGAATCATAATGTCATTTAAAAAACTAAGGTCGAAGTAGGTTAATAGATTTATCTGGGGAGCGTTTGCTAACGTCAGCACGCCAAACCAAATCAGCATTAAACTCGTTGTAAAAATAACCACCAAGCTGCCAAACCGTGATGCAGCAAGAACCAAGGCTTTAAACGATAAGTGATATTGATGTGGTTGCATAAGTAAAACCTCCCTGACTTGAAGTTGTGACTAGTTTAACAGACAATCGTTTTAAAATGGGAGAGTTCACGAATTGTTCATAAAACTTTCTGATTTTTGCCGTTTTATAGGGTGATTCGAGGAAAGTAAACGGAGAGCTAATCTACTTTAAACCGCTACCAATATTAAAAATGCTAAGGTGAATCGCTGGTTATTTTGACCGGTGCGTACTATCATTTAGGAAGTAAATCATCACTCAATCAGTTCTAGAAATGGGGAATTGGATTATGACAAAAATGATAGCTGGACAGGCACTCGTTAAAACGCTCGAGGATTGGGGCGTTGATCATGTATACGGTTTACCCGGTGGTTCTATCAATCACACGATTGAAGGGTTGTACCTGGAACGGGATCAGGTTCAATACATTCAGGTTCGGCATGAAGAAGTCGGGGCGATGGCGGCTACCGCTGACGCCAAGTTTACCGGTAAAATCGGGGTATCCTTTGGTTCTGCGGGCCCCGGCGCCACTCACCTCTTCCAGGGGCTTTACGATGCCAAGATGGATCACGTGCCAGTATTAGCACTGGTTGGCCAAGTAGCTCAGGAACAAATGAATACGAACTTCTTCCAAGAAATGGATGAGGATCCCATGTTTAACGACGTGGCCGTCTACAATCGGACGGTTACAACGGCAGATCAAATACCCTACGTCATTAATCAGGCCATTCGGCAGGCGTACAAGCAAAGTGGCCCGGCAGTGGTTATTATTCCGGATAGTTTAGCAGCCGAAGAGATTGATTACCAGAAGGCAAAGACGCCGGATACCGTGGCGAATACCTACCGACAAACGGTTGATCCTCAAGCCGTTCAGGATACAGTCAAGATGATTAAGGAAGCCAAACACCCATTAGTCTACGCCGGTCGGGGACTACTAGGGGCTCGAGACGAACTCGTTCAATTCTCAGAACAGTTTAACCTTCCCGTCATGAATACCGTGCCTGCAACGGGAGTCATCCCAACCGATCATCCGAATGCGGTCGGGACATTCGGCCGGTTAGGGAGCAAAACCGGATTTGAAGCCTTACAGCACACGGATCTCATTCTCTTTATGGGATCAGAATTTCCGTTTGCCCGCTTCTGGCCGAAGGGGATTAAAGTGATTGAAGTCAACCTGAATCCGTATGATATCGGGAAGGAAGTCCCCGTTGATTACGCCATTATTGCGGACGGCAAGAGTTATCTTCAGGCAATGATTGCGACCGGGGAATCCCGGCCCGAAGACGCATGGATTAAAGCCAACCAGGAAAATAAAGTGAACTGGGAGGCCTTGCTCAAGCACCGGGCAACCGATGATAGTCGGGGGCTAAACGCAGAGACCGTAATGGATCAGGTCGCTCAGATGTCGGGCCCGGATGACTTCTTTGGGGTTGACACCGGAAACGTTTCGGAATGGGCCGTGCGGGGATTACCAATGACCCAGAATCAGCGGTTTGCCATTTCTGGTCTCTTTGCAACGATGGGATACGGGGTTCCAGCTGGAATTGCCGCTGCCTTAGATACCAAGGGACAGGCATGGTCCTTCTCTGGTGATGGGGGATTCTCCATGGTGATGCAAGATATCATTACTCAGAATCGGTACCAATTGCCGGTTATCAACGTGGTCTTTGTGAATGAACTCTTCGGGTTCATCTACCACGAACAGGTAGTTGATAATCAGGATCTCTACGGGGTTGACCTGACACCTGCCGATTACGCTAAGATTAGTGAGGGCATGGGCGCCATTGCCTTTAAGGTTGCTAATAAGGCCGAAGTTGAGGCAGCCTTCAAACAAATTAGCGAACTTCAAAAGCAGGGCAATAAGAAGCCGATTGTGATTGAGGCCCAGATTCAAAATGCCGATCCCATTGACACCCAGTTCATGCCGTTTGACCCGCAACTTTACGGGCAGGACACCGTCAATGCTTACGCTGAAAAGTACCATATTAACTTGGCTAAGCAGCCGTCGTTAGGGGAACTCCTCCGTAACGATGGTGATACCCTATAAGCAGCCTTAATTTAAAAGCCGGTTTCAACTTAGCACGGTTCGTGCGGTTGAAACCGGCTTTTTTAAAATTTTTTTAGTAAATTTCACAAGTTTTGCTTGTTATGAGTTGTAATCGCTGTCAGATTCTAAGATAATGAACTCAATTATGTGAAAATTAAGGAGGTGCGACCCGGATGCCAACGGAAAATTGGTGGAAAAATGCCATTGGCTACCAAATCTATCCCAAAAGTTTTTTAGATACGAACGGGGACGGCATTGGCGATTTACGGGGGATTCAAGCGAAGATTCCCTACTTGCAGAAGATGGGCATTGACTTTGTCTGGTTGTCATCCATTTTTCAGTCGCCTCAGATTGATAACGGTTATGATGTTGTGAATTTTACCGCCGTGGATCCAGCTTATGGAACGCTGGCGGATTTTGAAGCCCTGCTTACGGCCCTCCACGAGGCCGATATTCGGCTAGTATTAGACGTTTCCTTTAACGATACCTCAAGCCAACACCCGTGGTTTGAACAGGCGCGGACTTCTAAGTCGAGCCCCTTCCACGATTACTACATTTGGCGCGACCCGGTTAACAGTCACGAGCCTAATAACTGGGAGTCGGAGTTTGGCGGCTCAGCGTGGGCGTTTAATGAGTTAACGGGGGAGTATTACTACCACCTGTTTACGGACGCCCAACCCGATTTGAACTGGGAGAATCAGCGTGTTCGGAAGGAAATCTATGAGGTTATCCGATTTTGGGCGGCCAAGGGAATTGATGGCCTGCGACTAGATAATATTTTTAACATTAAAAAATTAACCACGTTTGAAAATGTGATGGAACCGAACCAGGCGTACCAAAACGTTTCAGGGATTGAACGGTACTTTGATGAACTAAAGGCCGTGTTTGATGAAACGGGACTAATGACTATTGCGGAGGCGAGTTCGGTCCCGATGGAGTCGGCCGCTAAGCAAATTGACGGCCAAAACGGAATTTTTGATATGCTGTACCAGTTTGACCACCTAGGTTCCTGGCACAGTTTTGACATGAGGGAATTAGGGCCGAAACGGTTGAAGTCAGCACTAAGCAACTGGCAAAATCACCTGGGTCAGGACAGTTGGAACGCTCTGTTTATTGAGGACCATGATTTACCCCGGGCGGTTTCTTCGTTTGGTAACGATGGGGTGTACCGGCGTCGGAGTGCGAAGGCGATTGGCCTCATGTACTTTATGATGAAGGGAACCCCATTTCTTTATCAGGGGCAGGAATTGGGAATGACGAACGCTAAGTTTCAGTCGATTACCGATTACCGGGACTTTGATTCGCTGCGCTACTATGACGTGGAGCGGGCCGCTGGCGTGGATGAGGAACAAATCCTGACCGTGCTTGCCAAACGCAGCCGGGACAACGCCCGAACCCCCATGCAGTGGAATAACGAAAAAAACGGGGGCTTTTCAAAAGCGCAGCCGTGGCTTCCGGTAAATACGAATTATCCGACCGTCAACGTCGAGGACGAACAAAACAACCCGTACTCGGTGCTCACTTTTTATGAAACGATGATTCGGTTGAAGAAACAGACGCCGGCCCTCTCCTGGGGGAAATATGACCTCATTCAAGCTGCTGACGATCATCTGTATGTGTACCGCCGCTCCTTAAACGGGGATCAGTGGTTGGTGGTGACGAACCTGAGTAGTCATGAAGTCGAGTACGATGACTTAAAGTTAGCGCCCAGTGAACTGATTTTTACGAACGCGACCCCGGATCCCATTTCGGATGACCCCATCCTATTACCGTGGGAGGCCCGGCTCTATCACTTACGGGCTAAGGGATAGTCGAAAACTTAGGGAAACGTTATGATTTTTACCGAATGACTTGCGTATAATGGGACCAAAAGGGGAGATCGCATTGGGATTGTTTAACAGTATTATTGGGAACGCCTCATCCGCTAACCCAGAAAAGGCGCAGCAAGACTTGGCTCCGCTTCTTATTCCGGGCGAAGAGGTTGAGTTTGCCATGAAAACCATTCGTGATTGGTTTGTGTTAACGAACAAACGTGTGTTGTTGACCAACCGGCAGGGAACGGGAAAAAAAGTGGAGTACCGGAGCATTCCGTACTATGCCGTCACAAAGTTCAGCCTTGAAACGGCGGGCCACTTTGAGTTTGAAGGTGTTCTCCGAATCTGGACATCGGGCCAGACCGAACCCGAAATGATTCAACTTGATAATGGCGGCCCACTAGCCGAATTAGAACGTCGTTTGGCGGGAAAAATTTTGTGAATGAGGGTGTGGAACCGTTCGGGTAGATCTGGAGGATTAACTGAGGCATCGGAAAATGCTGGTCTTGGGCATTATTCGATGACAGAGTTAACCGCTGGGAGTGGAAAGGTGGGACCTAGCTAAATCCACCCCAACATCTAATGAGACCGATGACCAAATCTGGTCATCGGTCTTATTTATCGTGCCCAAAACGGGTGATTCTCCAGTCGCTTCTCTAGGACATTCGTTGGTTTGCCGGTATACTAAAGAAAAGCACCAAGCTTTGAGACCGATAATAGGGGGAACTAGGATGTTACAGATACACCATTTAAGTCAAATTAGCGACCAGGCCGTTTGGGTAGAGGCTCAGACCCCCACGGACGATGAAGTGAAGGAATTGAAGTCCTTTTACGGCCTGTCACAGGAAATTCTTGGTTACGCCCTGGATAAAAATGAACGGACGAACTATGACTATGACTTCTTTAATAAGTCGGAGTTGTTTGTCTACCATGTGCCTTATCAGGTAGATAGCACCCACCTTCGTTATGTGACGCGCCCAATTAGCTTAATCTATCAATCCCCATACTTGTTTACCTTTAATATGCAGGATATTCCATTAGTTAACCGGGATTTAGAAACGCTCTTAAAAAATTCAATGGTCAAAAGCTACCAAAGCTTTATTTTGCTCGCCCTGTTAAAACTGAGTGACGAATTTTTACCCGCCATTGAACAAATTAATGCGACGCGAAACCGATTGGATAGAACACTAAACCAACGACCCACCAATGATAACTTCCAGAGTCTTTCCCATCTTGAACAAAGTTTGGCATACTTTACGAGTGCTACGGCAAATAATGAAACGTTGCTTAAGGCCGTACCTAAAAGCCACTTTGGTAAGGATTTAGACCAACAGGGTCAGGAACATCTGGATGATGTTTTGGTGGAAGCAGGGCAGGTGGCTCAAATGACGGCTACGGAAATGGACGTTATTGATCGGATTTCCAGCACGTTTAATAACGTGTTAAACAATAACCTGAACGGTACCATGAAGTTTATGACGGTTTGGTCGTTAGTTTTAGCGATCCCAACGATTGTTACCGGCTTTTTTGGGATGAACGTCAAACTACCATTTGAAAATTTCAATCTGGCTTGGATCTTGGTGTGTGCGTTATCCGTGTTCTTTATTGTCTGGATGATTTGGGTTTTCCGCCGGCGGAATATGATGTAGCCTCTTTTCACAAACCTCGTCATGAGATACAATAGAGCCATAAAGTCATGAACAAGGGGATTCGATTATCTAATGAAACCAACCACAAAGCTAACTGTCCCGTTAGTTACGCAACGACCTGAATTACCAACGGGAAGCGCTATTACTGCCGTCACGATGATGCTGCAGTATGCGGGAGCAAAGGTGGACAAGATGAATTTGGCAGATGAAATGAATCGGGCAGCTAACCCCAATGATGGGTTTGTCGGGGATCCGGCCAAACCGGACGGACAGGGGATTGATCCGAAGGGACTCTTACCCCTCGTTAGTCAGTATATCGGCGCGGCAGTTGATCTAACGGGTGCTGATTTAACTGAGCTGGAAGCGACCATTGCAACGGGCAAACCGGTGGTGGTCTGGATGGGCAACTTTGACGGGTTTGATTCTCACGCGTTGCTAGTCACGGGTTATGACGATGATTTCATTTACTTCAATGAACCTTGGACAGCACGGCAGGATTCATTGCCAAAGCATAAATTCGAAGCCAGTTGGCAACGGGCCGCACATAAGGCCATGAGCTACTGAGGCATTCGTGGATTGATAGACGATAAAGACGCAAATTTGGGGCTGTGACAAGCATCTGTTGTCACAGTCCTTTATTAACGGAGGAATTAACATGGCAATGATGACAATTGAATCGTTGAACCGGTTTGGGTGGGTCGTAAATCCAGCGGGGGTTACGAGCGAAGGGGGCCGTTACTATCCTGTCCGATCCCGATATCACGTGGCTTCCCGCTTAATTGATCCGGCGGGAAACGATTTTTTCCAGTTAGACAACGGCGACCAGCTGCCATCTAGTGCGATCTACCTTGAAGGTGAGCCCTTTTTTAACCGACCAACGCCGTTATCCTCTGAGTTAGCGGTGGTTCAAGATCCCCATGGCACCACGCTGCTTTCAGATGCGGGCGTGGTCTTAACGGTGGCCGAGTTTGGGGCGAGTTTTCCGGTAACGGATCAAGCCGTTGATATTTTCGGGGACGCCTGGTATAAAACGACGTCGGGATGGTTAAAGGCGAATACGGCCTTTCTGGCTGGGCACCACAAATTTCAGCATCCCGGTAAGTTTGCCATGCCAAAACGGGGGAAAGTTAAGCGGGCCAAGGGGATTACAGGCCAGACTCAAGATGGTCAGGACCACCATTTTTACCCGCTAGGAGCGACCGTAACCCTCGTTGGGACGGCAAAGGATGATGTGGGCCAGATTTATTTACATACTACGGATGACACCTACCTGCCCCTTGATAGTGTCTGGCAGGACGGCCAATCCTTGTTTGAACGGGTTACTGGATCGGGGGATTACATCGGGGTCATTACGGTTGAAGATACCACCCCTATCAATCGCCTGGGCCGCCCACTGCACGCCGTTCGAACGGGAACCGCATTTGATGTTCACCACTGTGCGGTGGATGCTTTTGGCCGCTACTTTATTGACGTTGGGGGCGACCGGTGGCTAGCAATGACCGCCTGTGTTGCCCTGCAAAGGGGCGAGGCCTGGCAGCCGAATAAAAAGGAGATTCTACACCTAGCCAGCCCGGATATTAATCAGCGGTTATGGCAACTCCCCCAAGGATCAGAAGCTGCCGCCCTCTTCTTAGGGTTAAAAACGGTTGGCAGCTTAGCCCACATAAGCTTTACGGAGTGGCTGACCCGCATGCCGATTTCGCCCAATGGGAATCCCAACCGCGGCTTTTCTGGCGATCCTGCCTTACGTCCCGAGATTGAATCCGTTACGATCACTCCTGCAGCGTTAATTGACTGGGGCGATCAGTTTGGCGACCTACGAAATCTCCACGGGGCTACTACTGCCTTCATTCGGCAGCGGGTTCAGCTGGGTCACCCGGTCATTGCGTACGTGACCGCTAACTTACGGTCACCAGAATATGTGACGACACCGTTTGGTACCCAGGTTAAGAACGGACAGGCGGTGTTAGTGGACGGCATTTCAGGATCCTTGCTCCATTTGAATGATCCGCTAAATGGCGCCCGTTGGGTCCCAGAATCCCGGTTTGAGCATGCCTACAATTGCCGGCAGTGGGCCATTGAGGTCCTTCCGCCCCGCATCATTAACGGAGAGGGGGAAAGATAACATTGCCAGAGGAACAAGTTCCACACCGACTAAGTCCGGTTGCCCTCCTGAGTTTTATTCAGGATCAGGTGACGAACTGGACCATTCCCATTATCTTTGGGTTAATTTCATTAATTCCCCTAACGGTTCAGCATTTAATTCCTGCGTGGTTAGCCTGGGTCATAGCTATTGCCGTGGGAATTGTTCTGTTGTTAGGGCCCCTCGAGAAGTACTTCTCGTTGTGGTACCTCTTTAAGCGGGATGCCTTAATGATTAATACGGGGTTGATTTTACAGGATGTGACGGATATTTCGTATGATCGGATCACGGGCTTTTCGACCCGGCAGCCGTGGTACATGCGACCGTTTCACACGGTCATTTTGACGCTGACCATTGAAAGTCAGACGGATGAGGACGATAACTTTACGCTACCAGGGATTCCCGAGGCCCAGCTAGGAGCAGTCGTCAAGCGACTAGCCATTAAATCTCCCGTTACAACTCGGTCAAAGTCCATTAATCAGCCTACCTACTTAATTCACCCCATGGAACTGTGGCGGTACGCCATGACGTCCCCGTCCTTTTTGTTCATTCTTGCAATTATTGCCTTAGTGACTAGTCGGCTCAGCCACCCCGTGCGAGCGTGGATGATGACCTTTTTAAGCCGGTACATGGGGACCATTGGCACAACGTTGGCTCTGCTGATGAGCTTAGGTATCTTCTTGGTGGTTTACGTGGTGGCGACGTTAACCATGGTCAGCCGTTACTACGGGTTTCGGCTCGAAAAGCGGGAGACCATGATGATTACCACCCGGGGGTTCTTTCGGCGTAAATCCGTTCAAATCCCCCTGGATCAGATTGTAGCGATTCGGGTTAAACGTCCACTGATCAGACGAATTCGCCACATGGCTTCCGTGCAGCTAATCGTTGCCGATCAAACGCGGCAAAGAACCCATACCGTTCTCATTATGCCGGTTATTAGCGGACTCGAATTGCCGTTGTTCCTAACAAATTTCTTCCCTGAGATTCCGTTTCAACGGGTCAAACAAATCCCCGTTGACCGGCAAACGTTGGGGTGTAACGTTCGTAACGTGGTCATTGCGGGTATGCTCGTCATGATTCCCTTGGTGATGTTAAATGGACTATGGGGGTTGCTGTCCGCCATTTTATTTGCCTTCTTAGTCCCCTCAGCGATCTTACGGGGGCGGCACACGAACGTTCAATTGTTAAATGACCGGTTGATTGTGACGCAGACTACCCGGTGGCTGACCACGGAACAGGAATTTTACCCCAAAGCCAACATCCACCAGCTAGAAACGATTCATACGGCGTTCTCGAACCGTCAGATGGCAGATTTAGTAATCTACCTTGAAACCAGCGGCCGGCCGGTACGGCGGATATTCCGCTACTTACCTAAGCCGACCGTTGATGACGTTCGACGGTGGTACGAAGAATGATGATAATAGAGCGCAATTAATAAGATGAAATGTGAGCCATTATGCCCATGCAAAATGAGGTCAATGATCAGGTCCGATTCTATTTTGATCGGATTGGTCATTGGCCTTATTTAGTCGGGTTCCGTCACTCAGCTCTCTGCGGATAACCCAAGAAACAAATTATGCTAAAACCCAGCATATTTTGTTTCTTACGTTATTCCTCAAGATCTCCCGAGTGATTCCACACCCTTTTAGTCGGGTTCCACTTCTCAACTTTCTGCGGTTAACCAAGCACCCCAATAATACTAAAACCCAGTATTTTTGGGGTGCCCCGTTAATCCTCGAAAGTAAGCGAGAAGTTCCACACCCTATAGATGAAAATAGTTAAGCAGAAACTTAGCTAGCCCGTTCTCAGTAACGGCGGGGGCAATGAACTTCGCGGCGGCTTTGACTTCTGGTTTGGCGTTGGCAACGGCGACACTGAGATCGGCGGCCTGAAACATCCCCAAATCATTTAACCCATCTCCGAAAGCAAACGTATGCGCAGCGTCAATGCGGGTGGCTTTTTGAATGGCCTTTACGGCGGTGCCTTTGTCGATTCCGTTTGGAATGAGTTCCAGGTTATGATCGCCGGAACTCGATAGGTGCAGGTTCGTTGTCAGTCTTATTTGAGTTGCGAGGGCCTTTAAATCCATGGGGTCGCCCGTAATAACACCGTTCGTAATCCCCGTTTGCATGGCGGGGATCATGTGGGTGACCGGAACCGTGTGCAGCGAAGAAAGGCGGATGATGTTGGCTTGATCAGCGTAGGGTGGTTCCTGACCCGTATAGTAGAGGGTCGTGACGGAGAAGAAAAAGAGTCGGCACCGAGAATTAGGTATGAGTGCCAACACCTGCCGAACGGTTTCGCTGGGAATTTCGTGGGTGATTAGCTGATTACCGAGCTGATAGACTGCTCCGTTGGAACAGAGAACTCGCACGGGGGACTGAAATTGGTCGGCGACATGTTGCGCAAGCGGATAGAAACGTCCGGTCGCCACATAAAACTGGACGTTGCGGCCGTTCAATCGGTCAACCGCGGCCTTCGTGAACGGGGTAACTTCGTGCTGCCGAACGAGTAACGTATCATCAATATCTGAAAAAACCAAGTATGGCGGCATTAACGATCCCTCCTTTGGTAGCTTCAGTGTAGCACGAAAACACCCTAACCAGTTAAGGATTAGGGTGTTTGAAAGGTCACCGTATCGCCGTTCAGAATCGTGGTCAGCCGGTTAGCCAGCTGGGTGACCTTAATCGGGTTTTCCCGGTCAGCCAGTGATAGTCCAGGTTCCTCAAAGAGGACCGTTTGATGAGCAAATAGAACAATTCGATCGGCCACGTGGATGGCCTCGTGTAAATCGTCCGTCATTAAAATTTGGGTGAGAGATTCCTGCCGGCCTAAAAAGCGCAGTCGAATCTGACGTTCGAACCGGTCCTCGCTAGTCAGGCCGGTAAAGGGATGGTCCCACACTAGCAGTTTGGGGGCGGTCACCAAGGCGTGGGCAATTTTAATTTGCAGTTGTTGAGGAACGGTCAACTGGTTAACCGACTGTTGAATAAGCGGTTCCGCGTTGATTTTTGAGAGGGCGGAGAAGGCATCTTCCCGTTTTCGGTGCCCCGTTTTGATTAAAATATTTTTGACGGTGGATGCCCAACCCGACAGTCGGCCGTGGCCGTCAATTAAACTGATTCGGGGATTAGTTTGGGTTAACTCCCGCCCGTCGAACAGAATTCTTCCGAAGTGGGGTTGACACTGACCTAAAAGAAGCTGGTCCAGTGCGTGGCTCATGGCGGGGGTACATCCAATAATTGCAACGGTTTCGCCGCGTCGAACGGATAAATTAACGTCCAAAAAGAGTGGTTCCCCGTGTAAGTTACGGGCAACCCGGTTTAGTTGCAGAATTTCATCAGGCAACGATAGCAAGCAGGCCACTCCCTTCATAACCAAAATGAGGCTAACAGAATCGATCAAGCGGTTTGTCTAGCGCTTTTACGAATTCATTGGTATCTTAATAAGTCTTATCATACGGGGTAAATGTGACCGAAGTTTGCCCAAATTCGTGAAGTTTTTGTGACGAATCATTTTACTGATAAAAAATAAGTAAAATGATTGCAATTCCATTCTGATTTGAGTATACTTACCTCATTAATTAATCGAAGTCAGTAAACCTTCTGGGGGGATATAAATGGAAAAATTACCACAAATGACGGCGGCCGAACTTAAGGACCGAATTAAGGACGGCCACTACATGCTCTTCTTTAGCGCAGATTGGTGCCCAGACTGTAACTTCATTAAACCGGTAATGCCTGAGATTGAAGCGGAGTACCCACAGTACCACTTCCTTTTAGTTGATCGGGATGAAAACATCGATCTAGCGGGTGAATTAGGGGTCATGGGAATTCCAAGCTTTATCGCTTACGATCATGGCAACGAAGTCGGTCGGTTTGTTAACGGTGACCGGAAGACACGGCAAGAAGTTGAAACCTTTATTGATACGGTAGCCTAAATGTAAAAAAGGTGCCCACCAACGAGTTATTCGTTGGTGGGCACCTTTTTTGCCCCTTACTTAGGGTCATCTTCCTCTGGTTTTTCAGTCGTGACCTGACTTTGCTGGGTCGAACTTAACCGGGATGTATCTGCGTTACCAATCCCGAGCGGCTGGTTAAGCATGATGGAGGCACTCAGTGTCATTTTGAGGTAGTCCTCTAGGGTCATACCGTATTCGGCCATTAATTTACTGGCCTGTTTCTTTGTTTTTGGGTCTAAGTGAAGTTTTACTGATTGCACCTTTTTGTGTTTTGTCATATTAATATCTCCCCCTGTGCTTTTCTTCATCATACTCGTTGCGGAAAAAAAGGGGGGTGATAACGCTCGTCAATTTATCGTAGGGCCCGGCGAATGTGGATTAATTTAACGCATTCGGTAACCACTAGAACGACAAATCCGGCTAGCGTAGGAATTCCCCAGCCGTACCAGAAGTTAATGGAGGCCGTGTGGAAGATTTCCTGCATGAACGGCAGGTAGATAATGCCGATTTGCAGGACAATTAGCAACCCAACGATTATGAAGGCCATGCGGTTTTCAAAGAAGTGCTTGGAAACCACGGGATAGGGACTCCGGAGGTTGAACAGGTAAAAAATCTTTCCGAAGATCACAATGTTAAGGGTCATCGTGGACGCCATAACGTTAGAGAGACCAGCGCCCGTGAGCAGGTCGTAGGCTAGAATTCCAAGGCCGGAAATGAGGAGGGAAACGTAAAAGATCTCAATAATGTCGGAGCGCTTTAAAATTCCCTCTTGGACGTTACGGGGTGGTCGCGACATAATTCCGGCTTCTGGCGGCTCAAAGATGAAGGCAAACTGGATAGTTAAAGCTGAAACCATGTTAATCCACAGCAGCTGCGTCGGATATAGTGGTAGTTCCTGTCCCAGAATCATACTAATCACGACAATTAATCCTTCGGCAAAACTGGTTGGGAGTAAGAATCGGATGGTTTTACGGATGTTATCGAACACGTGGCGCCCTTCACGGACGGCCGAAACGATATCGGCAAAGTTATCATCCGCTAGTACCATATTGGCAGATTCCTTAGCCACTTCCGTTCCCTTGATCCCCATGGAGACACCAATATCGGCTTGTTTCAGGGATGGGGCATCATTAACCCCGTCCCCGGTCATTGAAACAACGTGACCGTTAGCCTGTTGGGCTTGAATAATTTGTAGTTTATTAGCTGGAGTTGTCCGGGCAAACACGTTGTAATCATCAACGTGGGCCTTTAGTTCAGCATCTCCCATAGCGTCAATTTCAGGTCCCGTAACGACCTTAATTTCACTCGCTAAGTGGAGCTGTTTGGCAATTGCTCCAGCGGTATCAGGGTTATCCCCGGTAATCATTTTAACTTGAATACCGGCCCGGCGGAGATCATCAATGGCCCGGGATGCTTCTTCACGGGGAGGATCAATAATTCCAACCATTCCAAAGATCGTCAGATTATCCCCGATCATATCGGGTTCAATCGTGTCCGTACCCTCGGGAACGGGCTGGGCAGCCAAGGCAACGATTCGCAGGCCCTGCTTAGCCAGCTTTGAAGTACTTTCGATCCAGTAATCTGAATCAACGGTCATACCGTGTTTTTCCGCAAGGTCCATCAAGGCCATCGGAGCCCCCTTGACCAACAAGCGGGTTTGACCATGGTCGTCCACTAACCGAGCGGAGTACCGGAACGCTGAATCAAACGGCAGGGAGTCGATTTCATGAACCTCGGGGTCCTGGCCTGCCATCTTCCGAAAGAGAGTGGTTAAGGCGCCATCGGTTGGTTCACCCGTCAGAATCCACTTACCGTCTTCTTCGTGTAGTTCAGCGTCTGTGGTTTGACCCGCAATGTTAACAATTTCAGCAATGTCTGGTTCCTTCACCCAGTTAACGGGTTCGCCGTTTAACAACAAGGAACCGTTAAAATCGATTCCGCCGTGACTATCGTAACCAACCCCCGTGACGTCGTAGGTGCCACCGGTTGTTACGATCTTTGTTACGGTCATTTCATTCTTCGTCAAGGTCCCGGTTTTATCGGTATTAACGATGTCAACGGCCCCCAAAGTTTCGACCGCTGGCAGAGACTTGACGATGACGTTTTGTTGCGTCATTCGGCTGGTCCCCATGGCTAGAACGACTGAAGTGCTAGCTGGGAGGCCTTCAGGCATTGACCCCACTACCATGGTAATAATGGCAATGGTTAGAGTGGGCAGGCTGTAGACGTGGGTAAATAGCCCAATAATAAAGAGAAGGACGGCAATGGCCACGATGGCTAAGGAAAGGCCCAACCCTAAGGAATTCAGGTTCTTCATGAGCGGAGTGACGTTTTCCTTAACGTCCTGAACGGATTCTTGGATTTGCCCAATCTCAGTATCCTCCGCGGTGGCCGTGACAATTCCCATCGCCGAACCGCTTGTGGCGGCGGTAGAGGCATACACCATGTTTTGGCGATCGGCTAGCGGAAGGGTGCGCTGGTCAATGGGCTCCTCAATTTTTTCAACGGAGTTGGTTTCCCCGGTCAAGACAGATTCCTGAACGTTGAAGTTATCGGCCGAGATTAACCGCATATCAGCTGGAACGGCATCCCCGGCCTCAAGGTTGACGAGGTCACCCGTCACAATGTCACGGGCATCAAGCTCCAGCTTTTGGCCGCCCCGGATGACAAAGCTGGTCGTGACCAGCATTTCCTTGATGGCATCAAGGGCATTATCAGCCTGGCGTTCCTGAAAGTAGCCGATAAAGGCGTTCGCGATGATGACCAGGAAGATGACAATTGAATCGGAGTAGTGGTGCATAAAGAACGTCAAAATGGCTGCGGCAGCCAGAATGTAAATGATACTGTTGTTGAATTGTTTGAGGAACCGCAGCAGGTTGGATTGCTTCTTAGCCGTCAATTCATTACGGCCGTTTTGAACTAACCGGCGTTGGGCTTCAGCTGGGCTTAATCCAGTAGTTGGGTTAGTTTCGTATCGATTGGCCAGTTCGGATTCGGATAGCTCCCAGAGTGGAACTTTCTGATCAGTTGGGGCCGATGGTTTGTCTGACATTTAGGTGTCGCTCTCCTTTGGATAGTTAGATTAATGTACTTTTGGGTGGTTCCGACGGTGTCGGAGTCGATCGTCCAATTTAATCATAGCCTTTCTGCCGGCTCGTTCCTAATAAAGTTATCCGGAAATTGAGCGGTATAGTAGGAAGAATTCTACAGAAATGTTAATCTGAATTCAACCGATTTGTACATAGGCCACACTATTTAATCCCGCATTTTTGAGTCGGGAAACTAAAAGTTCAGGTGCACCAAAAATATTTTTGAATGAATTTAATTTAGATGAATCACTATTTAACGGTGTTGGCAACGATTCCATATTACAAAAAGGCCGTCTTTGTCCGGCGCCAAGGGGTTTTCAAAGGCCAATAATTGGGCTATAATTCGGTTGTTCAAAAGTAGAAGGAGGTCATTTCATGGCAGATAGAAATGATACGAACAAGCACCGTTCCCATAAGCTGATTTCATATGCGAACGGGCGCTCACTCGAAGAAATTAACGGAACGGTTAAGGTTCCGCAGGGGAAGGGGTTCTGGCGGACATTACTTGCTTACTCTGGCCCCGGGGCATTAGTCGCAGTGGGGTACATGGATCCAGGTAACTGGTCGACTTCCATTACGGGTGGTCAAGATTTTGGCTACCTCCTCATGTCAGTGATCTTAATGTCGAGTTTAATCGCGATGTTGTTACAATACATGGCAGCTAAACTGGGCATTGTGACACAAATGGATTTGGCTCAAGCGATTCGGGCCCGGACGAGTAAGACGTTAGGGATTATTCTCTGGTTGCTGACCGAGCTGGCCATTATGGCAACGGATATTGCTGAAGTTATCGGGGCGGCCATTGCCTTGTACCTGTTATTCGGAATCCCGCTCATGATTGCAGTCTTTATTACCGTGTTAGATGTTTTGGTCTTGCTATTATTAACGAAGATTGGGTTCCGGAAGATTGAAGCCATTGTGGTTTGTTTAATTATTGTGATCCTACTGGTTTTCGTTTACCAGGTTTCCCTATCTAACCCTAACATCTCAGAAATGATGAAGGGCTTTATTCCAACCGCTGGCACGTTTGCTTCTCACCCCGTGGTTGCCGGTGACACCCCATTATCCGGGGCCCTCGGGATCATTGGGGCCACGGTTATGCCGCATAACCTTTACCTGCACTCCGCAATTTCACAAACTCGTGATATTGACCACAACAACGAAGATGAAGTGGCTCAAAACGTTCGCTTTACAACGTGGGATTCAAATATTCAATTATCAGCAGCATTCGTTGTTAATGCGTTGCTTCTGGTTATGGGGGTTGCCGTATTTAAGACGGGATCCGTCGATGATCCGTCGTTCTTTGGGTTGTATAAGGCCCTATCTGACAGCAGTATGCTAAGCAACCCAGTGTTAATTTCGGTAGCTAAATCAGGAGCCCTTTCAACGCTATTTGCCGTTGCCCTATTGGCATCCGGACAAAACTCAACGATTACTGGAACCCTTACCGGGCAGGTAATCATGGAAGGTTTCGTCCACATGAAGATGCCGCTTTGGCTCCGCCGTTTAGTGACCCGGTTAATCTCCGTGGTCCCTGTTCTTATCTGTGTAGCAATGACGAGTGGCCAGAGTACCATTGATGAACACCGAGCTTTAAATGACTTAATGAATAACTCTCAGGTCTTCTTGGCCTTTGCCCTACCCTTTTCAATGCTACCATTACTAATGATGACGGATAGTTCAGTAGAAATGGGGGACCGGTTTAAAAACTCAACTTGGGTTAAGGCGCTTGGGTGGATTTCTGTCATCGGATTAACCTACCTTAATATGATTGGTCTACCAAGATCCATTGAAGGATTTTTTGGCGCTAATCCAACGACGAATGAACTGGCGACTGCGGATCACATTGCGTACGTTTTGATTGTACTTGTCTTGGCCTTGTTAGCTTGGACCATTATCGAACTGTACCGGGGCAATAAACGGCACGAGGCCGAGATTGCTGCTACGTTGGACGAAGACGCTAAGTAGATGAGGAGTGGAGAAGATGGAACCATACTTTAAGAGAGTTTTAGTCGGTGTCGATGATTCAGAAGATGCAATTCTAGCGTTTAAATATGCGATTCATCGGGCAATCCGCGATGATATCGAATTAGTCATTGTATCGGTACTAGAAAACGACGAGATGAATGTGTTTCAGGTTTTGGATGATGACTATATTCATGGTAAACGTGATGATTTAGTTGAACACGTCCAAAGCTACCAAAAACAAGCCGAGGAGGCTGGGGTTAAGAAGGTTAGCACCGTGGTTGCCGAAGGGAACGCAGGCGAAACCATCGTGAAGGAAGTCATTCCCCACATCCAACCCGATCTGCTTGTCATTGGCTCCGAATCAAAAACCGGCATTTCAAAACGGTTGGGAAGTCAAGCCGCTTATATGTCAAAATATGCTCCGATATCCGTCATGGTGATTCGGAAATAGTCGATTAATTAGAAAGGGCCTGCCCAAGATGGAAATTTCCATTTTGGGTAGGCCCCTTTAAGTTACTAATTTCAATTAGATGAGTTCGCTAATTGGAACGTTCCCGTTAGCAAACGTAATGATTTTACCAATTGTGTTAGGATCGTTGAGGGCTGCTGCAGCTACGGAGGCCACGTCGCTTCTCGTGACGTGTTTATCAGCGTCCGGAGCTGGATCCACTTCAATCTTATCCGTTGGGGCGTCGTTGGTTAAAATCCCGGGCCGCAGAATGGTGTATTCCAGGTCGGTACGGTGCATTAACCACTGGTCGGCGTAGTACTTGGCAACGTAGTAGGAACGGATGCCCGATTTTTCCCAGAACTCCCGGTCGTCGGTCCCCATGGCACTAACAATCAGGTAGCGCTTGATGCCGTCAAGTTCTGCTGCTTCCATGCTTCGTACGGCACCGTCTAAGTCAATGTTGAGGGTCGCGTCCCCGTCCGTGCTACCACCGGAACCCGCAGTAAAAATAATCGCCTGGGCGCCGGTCCCAGCAATGGTGGTTGCCATTTGCTGAATGGATCCCATGAGATCAAACTGAACGGGAATGCCGCCTAACTTTTCAATGGTTCCCGCTTCATCAGCCTTTCGAATGCCAGCATAGACGTCATTACCGAGGTGAGCCAGCTTTTGAGTCAGCAGCTGACCGACCTGACCATGTGCGCCAATCACAAATATTTTCATGAAAAAAACCTCCATTCGTCTTATTACCTTAGAATAGTCAATTTTTTTAGAAAACGCACGCAATTTGGTTTCAAACCGGGGTACAATGGAATCAAAGGGGGAGGAAAATATGAAATCACAACCATTAAGAACCACGTTGCTACACTTTACGGAATTAGAAACGGATCGGTTGATTTTACGGCCGGTGACCATTTCGGAACGGGACGTCGCTGATTTTTATCAGTTTGCAAGCGACCCGGAAACCGTGCAATACAGTTTTTTACCGTATCCGTCACAGGAACCAGTCTTACGGATGATCTCAAGCTATTTTGTGGATGATCCAGCGGGGAAGTGGGGAGTCGAGTTAAAGGCGACCCATCAATTGATTGGTTACGTGGAACTTCAAGTTGATGATTACAATGTTTCGGGGGAAATTGGTTATTTAATTAACCGTGATTTTTGGCACCAGGGATACGCGTCGGAGGCGGCCCAGTGTGTGTTAGACTTAGGAATGAATGAACTGAAGCTAGTTCGGGTGCAAGGCCGATACGATGTACGCAATGCTGCATCAGGACGCGTGCTTCAACACGTTGGGATGCAAGAAGAGGGCGTTTTGAGAAATCACCGGTACTTCCAAGGCGATTTCGTCGATGACGTCATTTGGAGTAAGGTCCAATAAAAAAAGGGTCACAATGCTTCCCATGAGGGAACTATTGTGACCTTTTTTATTTTTTGATTACTTGAACCAGCTGTTAACCGTCTTAGTGTTTAGCGTGGTATCCATATCGACGTTACCGTCAATTCCATCAACGGTTCCCTCGCTACTATACTGCCACAGATCAGTCTTGCTGCTGGGCTTTTCGGAGTAGTTTGCGATCCAGTTACCGTTAAAGGCACTCGTATCAATGTTGTTATCCTTGGCAAAGCTTTCGCTGGAGTAGTAGACCAGCGGTTTGTCAGTTAATTTCTTCATTTGAGCGGCCCAGGCCTTAACGAAGTCACGTTCACTTCCGTTATCGGTCGACCGACTTTCGTTATCTAAAACGTAGAATTTTGCATTTTTATCGGCGTGCTGATAGAAACTTTTGGCTTCCTGCTTAGCGTCTTTAACGCTCGTAAATTGTGAGTATTCATATTGACCTAATGGTAGCCCGTTATCGCGGGCACCCTTGGCGTTTTCCTTGGACTTCGTATCATAGTGGTAGTTGGTATCCCCTGGGTTACCAGCTTGAACCCGAGTAATGACAAAATCAAGCTGCTTGGCAGCCTTTTTCCAGTTAATATCCCCCTGGAACTCTGAAACGTCCGCAGACTTTTTATAGGATGCAGCTTCGGCGTTTTCCGTTGTGGTGTTGAAACCAACGGCAGTTAAAGTCAAGGCGGTAGCAAAACCTACGAAGGTGTTACGGATTGATAATTTCATTAAGATAAAAATCCCCCTATTTGATTAATTCATAATATAAATAAGCAACGAGGGATAGTATGCCATGTTTGTGTGGCAAACCGGTAACGACCAATTTACAACATTGTTTCAAAATCCAGTGAAAGATTATGAAAACATGACGGACCCGTTTAACCCTGATTTTTGTGGGGCTTTTGGTTAGCTTGCAAACGGGCCAGAATGCTGGAAGTTGATTGGAACCGGGTGATCAGCAGCATATTAGTGACGGTCGTGACGGGTAAACGGGGGACCGATTGCAACCAGGTTAAAACGATACTCAGGATGCCATCGAGGATGTAGTCCTGAATAAAACTAGCCGGAACACCCTCCGGAGTTTGGGTTTCCATGGGCAGGGCTAAGTGCCGTTGGATCATCGTCTTAATCTCGACCACAAATGCGGGATCGCCCTTAGGCCCGGTGAGAACCCGCGCTAAATCAAAATTTTGCCCCTGATCAATATAGGTGGTCATTTGAAGGATCAGGTGGGTTAGCCGGTCGCTGTTCATTGAATCAAGGACTAAGAGGTTGAGGGGTTCAGTGAGGTAACGATCAAGTGAGTCATTCAGTAGGGTAAGGTAGCCCTGCTCCGTTTTTTCAACGAGATCATATTTATCAATGTAGTGATGATAAAACGTACTTCGGTTGATGTGCGCTAGATGGGTAATTCCTGCCACGGTGAGTTTGTTTAACCCCTGGGTATCGATGATCTGGATGAGGGCGGCTTGAATTGCCGCTTGAGTTTTTTCGACTTTCCGATTATTGGGGGCCATTGTCACCACTCCTTTACTTCATTTTGCCAAATTTATTTTTTAATGCAACACTTTGTTGCTTTTTGATGATTGTTTTTACCCCGCTCCCGGTTTTATCCTAGTGGGTAAAGACTGAGTTAATGAGGTGAAAGAATGAGTGATTTTATTGTAGTTAAGGATTTGACGAAGACTTACGGAAGCGGCGAAAACGCGGTCACGGCTAACAAGGACATCAGTTTCACGATTCCCAAGGGCGAATTGACCATTATTGTGGGGGAATCGGGGGCCGGGAAATCGACGCTCCTGGATATTTTAGGCGGCATGGACACCGCTACAAGCGGTCAGGTAGTCGTAGCTGGCCAAGATTTATCCCACGCTACTAACCGGCAGCTCACGACGTACCGGCGGCATGAAATTGGTTTTGTGTTTCAATTTTATAACTTGGTGCCTAATTTGACTGCCGTTGAAAACGTTCAGTTGGCGTCTGAAATTGCCCCTGATGCTTTGGATCCCGTCACAACATTGCAAAACGTCGGGCTGGGAGAGCGGTTAAATAACTTTCCGGCCCAGCTTTCCGGGGGCGAACAGCAGCGGGTTGCCATTGCGCGGGCAATTGCGAAGAATCCACTCCTGCTGTTATGTGACGAGCCGACTGGGGCTTTGGACTACCAAACGGGGAAGCACGTCTTAAAGTTGATTCAGGACTTTGCCCATCAGTCGGGAAAGAATGCGATCATCGTGACGCACAACGGGTTGATTAAACCGATGGCGGATCACGTCTTAGAAATTGTGGACGGAAAGATCAAGGAAGAGTCCTTCAATGCCCATCCCGTATCCGTTGAAACATTGGAATGGTAGGCGATGAAAATGACGAAAAGATTGCTTTTACTCAATACGTGGCGTGAACTTAAGGGTTCACTGGCCAGGTTTTTTTCCATTGCAATTCTACTTGGGCTGGGGGTTTTCGTGATTGTCGGCCTTAAATCAACTGGGCCCGACATGCGGGAAACGGCCATTTCTGAATACCAAAAGGAGAATCTGGCGGACGCTCAAATAACCTCACCAGTCGGCTTTACAGGGGCCGATCAGAAGGCAATCCGGCAAAGAAGCAGCGTGAAGACGGTGCGATTTGGTCAAATGACGGATGTCCAACTTAAGGGCCGGGCGGTTCGGGTCCTCTCAACCCCTAAAACATTGTCCACGGTAACGGTGGTCTCGGGTCACCTCCCCAAAAAGCAAAATGAAATTGCGCTTGGAACCCAGCTGGAAAAGACTTATCGGGTGGGCCAAACGATTACGCTAGACGGTAAAACGAAGAACAGCAAGCCGGCACGACTAGCACAACGCCGGTTTAAGGTAACGGGATTCGTCAAGTCAAGTGAGTTTACCCGGAAGGAGAACCTGGGGACAACCAGTCTTTCGACGGGGCAGCTCACAACGTTTGCTGTCGTTCCTAAGGGTAGTTTTACGTCCCAAACCCCGAACTTAGCTCGCGTGAACTTTAAGCCCGTCACGGGGCAGGCATACTCTAAGACCTATGAAGACGGTGTTAATCACCAAATTACAGAAATTCAGCCCTTTTTGAACCATCGGGCTAAGCTGCGCCGAAATCAGTTACTGTCTGACGTGAATCAACAGGTTAAACAGGGGCAAACGCAGTTAACTCTGCTGACGCAGCAGCTAACGTTAGCGGGGCAACAACCAGCCAAAAATCAACAGATCAAGCAGCTTCAGAAGGGTCTGAAATCAGCGACATCACAACGCCAAAGCATTCGGGCGATTACCTACCCCATTAAGAGTCGGAATGACTATAATGCGGGATACAGTGCGATGGGGGCCAACGCCCAACGGGTTGACGTTTTATCAGACAGTTTTCCCATCTTCTTCTTTGCGGTAGCCATTCTGGTCTGCTTCACGACCATGCAGCACATGGTTGCCGAGAAACGCACGGAAATGGGCACGTTCCGGGCCCTGGGGTACTCTAAATCAGAATCAGTCTTTTCCTTTTTGACCTACGGAATTTTGAGCGCCGTCCTGGGAACCGTTGTCGGGGCCTACCTAGGGAGCACCTTCTTACCGCGGGCGATTTACCGGGCCTACACGGCGGACTTTAACTACGGTTCGCTCCAATTGCAGACTCACTGGGGCGTCATCGGAGTTGCCGGTCTGTTGGCTCTGGGCTGCATTTTGGCTGCCATTTGGTCGAGTGCTTATCCGGCACTGAAGGAGCAGGCCGCCCAACTCATGCTGCCGAAACCGCCGAAGGGTGGCTCACGAATTTTATTGGAACGGTGGACTTGGTTTTGGCGGCGCCTCTCCTTTTCCCACAAGGTAACCGCTCGGAACCTCTTCCGGTATAAGGGTCGGATGCTGATGACGCTATCCGGGGTGGCGGCCTGCGTTGCTCTATTGATTACGGCCTTTGGGATTCGGGATTCACTCAATAACATTGTGACGGTTCAATACCGTGATATCGTCCATTATGATTTGATTGGGGTCTATAATCCCGATAGCTCGGCTAAGGATCAGTACCTTAAGACGGCTCAAAAATCGAGTCAGGTTAAACGATCGACCGGTCTATATACGGAAACGGTGACCGCTAAAAATTCGACCCTGCTTGATAATCAAAGCATTTCACTTTTAGTTCCCCAAAATGAGCAGCAGTTTAGTCAACAGCTGTCGCTTCGTTCGGCCACCACTCACCGTCAGTTAACCATTCCGCAAAATGGGGTGATTGTGACGCAGAAGCTGGCGAAACTGTTTAACCTCAAACAAGGCGATACCTTCACGTTCAAATCAGCTACGGGGCATGCCTACCACGTTAAGGTCGCTGGGATTGCGGAAATGTACATGGGCCATGATCTCGTGATGGGGCCGCATGAATATCGCCGGATTTTTGACCAGAAATTCGTCCCTAACGCCCAGATGATTCAGCTGAAGAACCGCCGGTCGGCCACAATTAACCAGATGGCCCGACGATTAACCCGCCAGTCGGCTTCCGAAACCGTAGTGGAATCCAACGACGCCAAACAAATGATTGAAACCGTGTTAACGGGCTTAAATCAGGTGGTTTTGATCCTGATTGTGGCGTCATCCGTCTTGGCGTTTGTGGTTCTGTTTACCTTGACCTACGTCAACGTATCGGAACGGATTCGCGAGTTAGCGACGTTAAAGGTCTTAGGCTTTTATCCAAATGAAGTTGACCTGTACATCTTCAGGGAAACGATTATCTTAACCCTAGTCGGGATTTTGATTGGTTACGGTCTAGGGGATTGGTTGCACGCCTACATTATGACGGTGTTACCACCCGAAATGGCCATGGCGCAATTATCCCTCCACCCCGCTAATTTCATGGTGTCAACGGTCATTACCCTGCTGTTTTTAGTTCTGGTGATGGTTGTGATGGCAAAACAAATTCGCCGGATTGATATGCTCGGGGCCTTAAAGTCGGTGGACTAAAACCAAAGTTCTTCTTAAATTCGGTGCATGATTCCAACACCCCATCCCGTTTTCTCGTATACTAAGACTATTGAGAAAATAGGGAGGCCGTAGTTATGAATCGATTTCGGTGGCCGTTAGGAATTGGGGCGGTAGGAATTTTGCTCGGCCTATTAAGCGAACAACTCATGTCGATGGAGGCGCTAAAGGTATCGTCTATCGTCCTTGGTGGCGCCATTGCCTGCATTGTCGTGGGGGCAATTATTGCAGTGGTAGAATTAGTCAGACGGTAAAAATCGAGCCGCTAAACGATGGTGAACAACCAAAGTTTAGCGGCCCGATTTTGTTGTCTAGCGTCAGAAACACAGGAAGTTTGGTAGAATAGGGATGACTACTTTAGGGGGATGAAAGTTTGATGAAGAAGGGAATTCTTTTTGGAATCGCACTGGTGCTTATTATTGGTGGTGCATTTGGGATTCATAATTTTTGGCAACGAACGACACCAACCCGTCAAGAAACGCAGATGACCCCCAAAAGGAACCGGTTTAGAACCGCACAAATGCAATTTAAAAAGTATGGCATCCGATACTTAGACTACTCGAACCAACTCGGGACAAGTACAATTAAGATGAGAAAGCAGCTGAAAAACCACCAACTCATTACCGTTAGCGGGAAGGAGTATCGGACTCTCACAGCCGCTTACCGGGCGGAGAAAATGGCGTTAAAAGCCAACGGTACAACAGATAAGGAGGCCAGGAACCGGGCTCGGTGCGAGGAAGCCATGAAGACAATGAAGGTCAATCTCACCCCCGTTGACCAAAAAACTTACCGGAACGCCCAGAAATTTATGAAGGCAATGAAGACCTATCGGTATCAAGTAGGTGATCCCACGGGAAGTTACGGGCAGTTCATGAAACAGACCGGAAAGAGTTACCATGCAGCAGATGATGCCATTAATCGGATTTAAGGCATCGAAAAAACCGGGTTAGCCGATCGATGATGATGGCAACTCGGTTTCTTTAGTTAGTCGTTAATAATGTGGTTAATTTCCGTTAGTTCGTCTTGGCTCAGGTCGAGGTTATTTACGGCCTTTAAGTCGTCTAACAGGTGGTTGGTGTGTGAAGTTCCTAGGATGATACTGGTAACGGTGTGGCTCTTTAACAACCAGGCCTCAGCAAGTTGCGAAAGGCTTTGGCCCCGGTTCTTAGCTAAGTCGTTTAACTGGTTCAGCTTTTTAACGAGGGCGTCTGACCCGTTTTCAAAGAGCCGTTTATTGGTCCGGTGAACCGGGAAGTCAGATGGGATGCCATCCAAGTAACGGTCGGAAAGCAACCCTTCAGCAAGTGGTCCGTAGGCGATTAAGCCGGCGTCTTCTTGAGCTAGGGTATCTAACAGCCCGGTGGTTTCAGCTTCCTGATTTAGCATGTTGTAAGAGAACTGGTTGAGGACAAAGGGAACCCGACGTTCCTTGAGCAGGTTGACCATGGCCTTCGTTTGATCGGTATCGTAGTTGGAAATTCCGATATAGAGGGCCTTGCCGCTTCGAACGATGTCCGCCAAGGCTTCCGCCGTTTCTTCAAACGCCGTGTCCGGGTCTGGCCGGTGGCTGTAAAAAATATCAACGTAGTCCATATGGAGCCGGGTCAAACTTTGGTCCAGACTGTTCATCAGATATTTCCGGGTGCCACCCCCACTACCGTAAGGACCGGGCCACATAGGGAAACCAGCCTTGGTGGAAACGACGAGTTCATCGCGGTAGGGCCGAAGATCATGGCTCATGATCTGACCGAACGTTTCTTCAGCGGACCCGGGTTTGGGTCCGTAATTATTAGCGAGATCAAAGCTGAAAATCCCGTGGTCAAACGCGGTTAAAACGGTTTGGCGGGAGTTATCGTAATCTGCCTCGCTGCCAAAATTGCGCCAGAGTCCCAGTGAAAAGAGGGGGAGCTGCATGCCAGTGTGGCCAGCCCGCCTTATTGGGAGTTGTTCATAACGATTGTCTGCTGCAACGTATACCATAATAAAAAACCTCCTTCACATACCCTCAGTATACTGAGGGTATGTGAAAAAGGCAAAGCACAATTCGAAAAAATTAGGGTTTATTTTTGGGCCGGCGGTTACTCCCAGCAAACCAATTAAAGGGTGATACCCGGTCGTTACTCATAATCCGCCAGGTAATTCCAAAGGGATCCATCAGGCGGACGATACTACTGGAGTAAGCGGTTGGATAGAGGTCATCAATAATTTGGGTGCGGTCATCCGCCAGAAACTTATTTTCGATATGTAAGACTTCCCGCCGGTTATTGACCTGTAAGTTCAGTTCAACGGCTCCGCTACCATCTTCAAGCCCCTCATCAATAGTTCGGTCAGCAACGATGATGCCATCGCCATTGCCACTGTTGCCATCCGCGGTTAAGACGGCGTAGGCAATTTTATTTCGATCCGCGGGGTTGAGAGGGAAGCTAGGATCGTGAAAGTGGTAGTTCGAGAAGGTTTCAATGAAGACCATCTGAAAGTCGAGGGCACTCATGTAAAAAGAGATGGCGTCACGGGCGTCTCCATCAAAATATATCATGGGCGTTGTGATCCGATTCATACTGTTTCTCCTCTCATTCATTTTATAGAATGGTCTAAATTGTTTATACCTATTCTACATATAATAACCAATAATGCTTTAGACGTAAACAGGAAAAGTAAAATTTAAAAATTAGGGCTAAAAAAGAGACTGGCCCTTAAGATAGCACAGTCTCGTGGATATGGACGTCGATGATGGCGTCCTTAGGAGAGGTTGATGAAGAGTGTAAGTGAAGTGGGGATCACTTATACTCACCCCTTATTCTAATCGGTGTAATTCCAAGACGCAATCATTTATACTCAGTACGAAGAGAAAATTTTAAATGAGAACCTGAAGGGGAGGGGTTAACGATGACTCATTTGGAGTGGCTTACCGGGTTTAAACACCGGCAGGCCCTTGCAATGGACGGTTGGCGGCGGTTGGGTCCTTACGTATCGGGAATGGATTTTAAATCCCACGAGGATCAACCGTATCTGGCCCCCTTAGAAGCCGGGTTTATTGTGGTTTATTTTGATACGCTTTTGGTGGGCGAAACGGTCACGTTATCCGAACTGGCGACCTGGATTGCCGACCAAAAAACCGAACGGCCGGAACTAGCGGATGCGGTGAGCGACCGAATTTTGCCGGTATTGCCACTGGTGTTTGACCGGTTGGAAGCTAATGGGTTGGTGAAGCAAGGAGAAAACGGAAGTGAGGAATACCTGAAACTGGCCGACCTGACTTCACCCTAATTCAATCAATTGAATTGGTGGGGGTTTCATGCTACGCTTGACCCATCAATGGATGAAGGAGTGGATCACATGACAAATCGATTAAAGGATAAAGTTGCGGTAATTACTGGCGGGGTTGCCGGGATTGGACTTGGAATCGCTGAATGTTACGTTGCTGAAGGCGCTAAAGTTGTTTTGACGGCCAACCATAACGTGGAAGGCGGCCAGGATGCCGTTAATAAGTTTGGCGAAGATAACGCCCTATTCGTTCAACAGGACGTCTCAAAGGAAGACGACTGGAAAAAGGTCATGGATGCCACAATCGCTAAATTCGGCAAGTTAGATATTATGGTTAACAATGCCGGAATTGGTGGCCAATCAGGGCCCATTGAAGACCTTTCATTGGAAGACTGGCAAAAGGTTATTGACATTAACTTAACCGGGAACTTCTTAGGCGAAAAATTTGCGATTAAGACCATGAAGGCCCACAACGATAGTAAGGGATCAATCATTAACATCTCTTCGGTTGCGGGATTAATCGGGTTGCCATCCGTACCAGAATACTCGGCTAGCAAGGGGGGGACCCGTTTGTTAACCCATGCGACGGCCTTGAACTTGGCCCAACGTCACATTGACATTCGGGTTAACTCCGTCCACCCCGGCTGGATTGATACCGCAATTATTCCGGACAACATGCGTGAAGCAGTGGTGAAGACCATTCCAGTTGGTCACATGGGCGAACCCAAGGACATTGGTGAAGTCTGTGTCTTCTTGGGCAGCGATGAATCTAAGTTTGCCGATGGCGCAGAATTCACGATTGATGGGGCTCAGCGGGCTTAATGGCATCAATTTACTGTCGGTTAGCCACGTCAGATGATTTACCAACCCAAATGGCTATTATTAATGAAGCGAAGGCACTATTAAAACGTGATGGCAGCCCGCAGTGGCAGGATGGTCATCCAGACCGCCAACAGTTGGAACGGGATCAACAGGCCGGTATCAGCTATGTTTTAGTCGTTGACGGACACGTTGCAGGTACCGCTGCATTAATGCAGCAACCAGACCCCAACTATGAGAATATTGAGGGCCGGTGGCATTCTGACGGACCCTACGCTGTTATCCACCGAATTGCGATTTCGGGGGAGTTCCACGGCCTGCATTTAGCTGATTTCTTCTTTGCGCTACTGGTCTCGGAGGCCGTTCGCCTTGGATTTAAGACGGTGCGGATTGATACACATGAGATGAATCGACGGATGCAGCATATTATTTTAAAAGCGGGATTTACCTACTGTGGGATCGTTCAAATGAATCACCATCCGGATGATCTGCGGCTGGCCTATGATTTAATAGGGCTAGGGTGTGGAAAGCCTCGTTAACTCTCGAGGATTAACGTAAGCAGCAAAAAATACTGGGCTTTAGTATTATTTGCTGCTTGGGTTAACCGGAAAGAGTTGAGGCTTGGAACCTAACTAATAAAAAAGGTGCCCAATCAAGCATATGCTTGATTGGGCACCTTTTTGGCTACCGAGCGTTGACAATTTCTGGGTTGTCAGCCGCGGCAAGGCGCATCGTAACGTGTGGTGTCCCAATGTGTTCGTGAACTCCGCTAATGGCTTCAAAGCCGAAGCTAGCGTAGAGTCGCTGAATGTATTCCTGGGCATCAATCACAATGTCTTTGTCGGGGTAGTCACGGGCAATGACTTGAAGGATGTGTGCAACAAGTTGTTTGCTGAGACCTTTTCCACGAAAATCAGGTGAAACGAGAACCCGGCCGAATGAGACGCCGTGTTCGGTTTCGTAAATACGAGCATAGGTGGCAATTTTACCATCACCATCAATGCCTAAAAGATGTTTGGCTTCTAGATCTACACCATCGAGTTCCGGATATATCCGTTCCTGTTCTACGATGTAGACAGATTCGCGAACTTGCGTTACCGCATACCATTCGCGGGCAGTGAAATCGTCAAAATCCTTTACTTTCCATTCCATACCTGATCACCTCTTCAATAAATTCGTTCGCTGTCTATTGCAGTCGGATTTTCAGTTAAGGGGTCTAATCTTGGCTGGCGGTGTTACAATATCGTCCATCTGCCATGAACTTTGGTTGGTAGTAACGGTGCGGGTTAGATTAGACATCCGCCAGCAATGGCGAACCTAATTCAAAGGTCAACATGAGAGACTATGAAGCATTAACCGGTATGTATTAATAGCGTCAATCACGATCTTCATTTGACCAACAGTAAGTAATATACTCCGTTTTAAACTGATGTCAACCTATTTAACAAGCCAAAATTACTTGTGAAATTTTCCGCTTGAAACCTAAAAAAGCGCGGAACCGCGCTCCATTAAGATTTGCAATCGCTTCACAAAAATTAGAAATTTATTATCCTTTTTATAAACAAATTAACGATCGTGTCGGGTTTTAATCCACCGAATAATTCCGGAAATCAGCATTCCGGCGATGATTAAAAAGGAGATCAAGTAGCCCGCCATACCAATGTCAGTAATAAAGGCGTTTTCGGGGTGACTTTGGACGAGTAGGGAGGACCCAATAATGAGGGCGGCTAAGATAAGCGCTGTCACTAACCGGTTAACCATGGATTCCGCGGATCGCAGCAGCTCCACCCGGTGGGGAAAGTTAACGTTCAGCCGGGTCCCGCCGTTTTCCAAGAGTGACAGGACATTCGACAGCTTTGTGACTACCTTTGGGGCGTTTTCAGCGCTTTTATACCAGGCTAGGGCCGTTTGGCTTAGAACTTGTTTGGGATTGAACTGCTCGTTCATGTAACGCTTAGCGAAGGGTTGGGCAACTTCAATCATCGACAAATCAGGGTCGAGAACCTGAACAATTCCTTCAATTACCCCAAAGGCCCGAATCAGCATGGTGATATCGGAATTAAGTTGAATATTATTGTCCCGGCAAACACGGACGATACTGAAAATGAGATTTTGAAAGTCAATTTCACCTAGTCCAGAGTTATAGTAGGGCTCTAAAAATGGTCCCAGTTCACTGTAAAACTCCTCTTCGTTAACGGGACCCGTCCGCGTGGAGATTGCGAGCAGGTTGCGACCAATTGCCCGGGTATCTTGTGAAGCAACCGCAACAATGACGTTAGCCAGGTTGTTGCGCAGACCCTGACTAATGGTGCCCATCATTCCAAAGTCCAAGTAGACTAACCGGTAATCAGGCAGTTGGTTGTCGGTTTGGAGTGGAACATCATCCCCGACTTGGTAGGTACCGTGGCCCGTCTGGGCTGTTAAATAGCCGTCTTCTCCGGGATCTAACTCATGAACCAGAATGTTTCCGGGGTGCAGATCAGCGTGGAAGAATCCGTCAACGAAGACCTGTTTCATAAAGTTCGTGACAATGGTTTTAGCAATTTTGTGCCGGGCGGGATCAAGTTCGTGATCCGCGACTTGGTTAGCGTGTTCGACCCGGTCTAAGAGATGCTTAATACTTTTGCCGGGCATGAATTCGTTGACTAACACCTTTTCAGCGCAGAGGCCCGGGTACACACGGGGAACGGTAATCAGGTCGTCACCGTTATTCAGGTTATAAAACCGTTCACCGTTAGTCATCTCGTTTTTCGTATTCATTTCGGTAAACATGGAATTTTTTAGTTCGGTGACGAGGTTTTGCAGGTTGACGACGCGCGCCTCCGGGATGAGTTTGAGGAGGGGCAGGGCCTCTTCAAAGAGCGAAATATCGAGGGCGACCTCCTTTTCAATCCCGGGATGCTGGACCTTAACCACGACGTCCTGACCGCTTTTAAGCCGAGCGTGATGGGTCTGACCCATGGAGGCCGAGGCGAACGGGGTTTCATCGAAACTGGCGTACATGGCTGCGATTGGTTTGCCAGTGGCCGTTTCAATGGTTTGCCGAACGGTTAAAAAATTATCCGTTTGAACGTGATCCTGCAGCTTTTTTAGTTCATTAATATAGGCGGGGGAAACGATATCCGGTCGTGACGATAAAATCTGGCCAGCTTTAATGAAGGTCGGTCCGAGCTCTTCGAACGCTTGCCGAACCTGTTCCGGATGCTTTTGTCTGGCGAGGTTGGTTAACACGTTATACCGGCGGAAAATACTGATGATTTGCTTGAACCGGGCCCGCTTCTCACGTCCGGTAATTTCCACCGGGGGCAGCCCGTTAAAATTTAACTCTGTCATAACCGATTACCCCCTCCTAGTATTTTATGCCCTCACTCTTTAACTTTTGGTTAAGTCGTTTGCGGGCCGAAAAGAACTCAAACCCCATGCGCTTCCACTCGGTGTTCGACTGCCACCGGTAGTGATAGGTTTTGTGGTGGTTGTAGTGAGCATTTTTAATGTGGACCGCATACTCGAAGGAGAAAAGCTGATCCTCTAAGAACGTAAATTTCTCGTTAAACCGTAAGTGGTGATCATCAATAATGCGTTTTAAAAAGCACTTATTCCACACGAACCCGCCCACGATTCCGAAGTTAATGGAAGAAAGCAGAGCGTGCTGGTTGTAGTCCCGGTTGCGGCCGGGTACCGATAAATAACCGTAGTGGCCCGAAATGGCCAGTTCCGTTGGTTCGGCCTGGTGAAAGGCGGCTAAGAACTGGCTTAAAAAATCGGGTTCAAGCCAGTCATCACCATCGACAAAGCAGATGTATGTTCCGCGGGCGTTGTCTAGGCCAATGTTTCGGGCAGCGGAGACACCGTGGTTAGTAGACCGCTTTTTCAACGAGAACCGGGGATCCTGGTTAATGCAAGATTCAATGACTGCACAACTTTGATCGGTGGAACAATCGTCGATGATTAAGACCTCGAAGTTTGAAACTGTTTGATGCTGCAAACTGCGCAGGCACTGGGCCAAATGGTCCTCTAGGTTATAGACCGGAATGATCACAGAGAAGATTGGGTTTTCCATGACAAGACCTCCTGTATCCATAGTTACACTTCCTTTAGTATACCCGAAGTCAGCCCAGGATGCTGTCTTGTCGATTAAAACTTAAGGTTGTAGCGCATTGAGCGACATTAGCAAGGGAAAATGCTATACTTTTAGCAGGTGAACAAAATAAACTAACAGGTGATTAATTGTGAATAAACTTAAGTCAATACTTTCCTGGGTCATTCCCATTGTAGTGGGGATACTGTTGGCACTTGCCATTAAAACCTTCTGGGTGACCCCCGTGAACGTGGACGGAACATCCATGCAGCCAAACTTGCAGTCGTCTGAGCATATGTACGTCTTTAAGCAGTCCAAGGTTAAGCGGGGTTCCGTGATTATTTTTAATGCCCACGATGTGGCGCCAAACCAAGGAACCAACACGCAATTCGTTAAGCGGGTCATTGCCTTACCTGGCGATACCGTTCGTTACACGACGGATGGCAAGTTATACGTCAACGATAAGCTGCAGTCGCAGTCTTACATCAGCCAAACGGAACGTAAGGCGGGAACCACGTCAGTAACCGGGGCCTTTGATCTGGCTTCACTTAGCAAGGAACAACACTGGAAACGGGACGTTGGGGTGACTAAGGTTCCGAAGAACAAGGTCTTTGTCATGGGGGACCACCGGAGTGTTTCTTACGATAGTCGATACTGGGGGTACGTTCCCGAAGATAAAATTATCGGGGTTGCCAAAGTCGGTTTCTGGGAAAGCGACGCTGCTAAGGTCAACCATTTCGATCCAAGTAAATAATAGGTTTTAACCAGGCGAGGCTGTAACATTAGTCGTCTAAATCTGGCAAAATAGGGATCATCCCGTAAGACGAACGTTCTGTGTTCGTGTTTTGGGATGATTCCTATTTTGATTTGGCTTGACTAATGTCACGTAACTACTGGCACGAAGGCATCCGCATTTGGGATGTGGGACTTCGTGGCAAGTTGCAGATTTGTGTCTGCTGAGCGAAGCGGACTTATGTCCCGGCATCGCCTTTTTGCCCGAATAAATTATAATAATTCATTTATCTGGTTTTCAAAACTAGATTGATGAGTTATAATAATTTGAAATTGAAAGAAGGAAGGGTTACGTTTGCCACAAGATTTGCTCCAACAGACGGCATTGCTTGAGCCGTTACGGCGACTTCATTTACCGTTATGGGCGGAACTGCCGACTATTCCACTTCATCAAGAACAGGTCATCGGCTTGATCAACGAGACACTTGCTCCGCTGCCGGTGGAACCACTGACCGCCGCAATGGTGGCGAATTACATTAAAAAAGGCTTTATTACAAAACCAGTTCGAAAACGCTACGAGAAACTGCAGATTGGGGAATTGTTTGTCATTGGGTTGATGAAGAATACCTTTACGCTGGCTGCGATCGGTCGCGCGTTCGAAGCTGAAATGGATGACGTTCGAGTAAGCGAGGCCTACGACCGGTTTATTGAGCTGTTCAACAGTCAATTTGAGCGGTTAACGGTTCCCGTTAATCTGTCAATCACAATTGAACCCACTGATTCAGCGGCCTACCAGGTTCAAAAGATGTCCGTCCAAAGTAGTCTCTTTCGGATTACGACGCACGTTCTCTTAATGAACATTAAGGAGGAGCAACAGGATGGTGAACAAGTCTAATCGAATTGCTGTGATTGTAGATTCGTGTTCTGATGTTCCAGATGATTTAATGGCTAAGTACGATATGGTCTTAATTCCAATGACCATTAGTTTTCGGGATCGGGTCTACCAAGATCGGATAACGATTTCGCCCGAGCAATTTTATCAGCGGTTAGAAACCGAGATTCCGATGACGGCCAGTCCCACCGGTAAGGTGATCGATAACGCGTTTGACCGGGTGGCTGCCAGTGGGTATGACCACGTGATTGTGGTTACCATTTCTTCGGCGCTATCGGGAACGAACCAGGAAATTCGGTTGATTGCCCAGATGCATGACGAGTTAGACGTTACCGTTGTGGATACGAAGAACATTGGCATTGGAAGCGGACTAGTTGCGATCTACGCTGCCCAACTAATTGAAGCGGGGTGGGAGTACTCAGCTATTTTGGAAGAACTCGATCGGATTATTCCCCAGACGCACGTGTTTGTTTACGTTCCAACGCTGAGTTACCTGGCTAAGGGCGGACGAATTGGCAAAATGGCCGGGCTTGCGGGTTCTGTCTTAGATATTCGGCCCGTGATTTCAACCGATGCCGATGGCGGTTTTTACTCAGCAGCCAAGGGTCGGGGAGAAAAACGAACCCTGAAACAAATGAGGCAACTGGTGGAAGATCAAATCGGGTCGGCTAACCGCTTTAACTTAGCCGTGGCAGATGGGGCTAATCGGCCGCTAGCGACCAAGATTGCCGATCAGTTGGTGGACCAGTATCCCACTGCTGAACACCTCTATACGGGTGATATTTCACCAGCGTTAGGGGTGCATACAGGGCCAGGTCTCGTGGGGATCGTCGTTCAAGTGTTAGACGAAATTGGAGAAGAGTGATGGTGTGACACGAAGAAAAAAAGGGTTAATTGGAATTCTAATTAGCCTCGTTCTGCTCGTTTGCGTGGGGCTCACGGGCGGAGCGTATTACATGTTTCATTTTGCTTTTGAGCCGGTGCCAAAGCAACTGTCTAAAAAATCGACCAAGAGCGATGAACTAACGGCCAAAAATAAGAGGTGGCTGGCTTCCGTTAAGAAGCAGACGTGGACGGAAACGTCCGCTACCGACCACCTTAAGTTAGATGCCGTGTACGTGCCGGCCAAGCGGACCACCGATAAAACCATTGTGGTGGCCCACGGGTATATGAACCAAAAAGAAGACATGGCACAGTACATTCATATGTTTCATAATTTGGGGTATAACGTACTCGCACCCGATGATCGGGCTTCGGGTAAAAGTCAGGGAAAATATATTACGTTTGGCTGGTCGGATCGGTTAGATTACGTGAAGTGGACCAAACAGGTAATTGCAAGAAACGGGTCAAAGAGTAAAATCGCGTTATTTGGTGTGTCAATGGGAGGCGCAACCGTTATGATGACGGCGGGAGAAAAGCTGCCATCGCAAGTTAAGGCCGTGGTTGAGGACTGCGGTTACAGTGGGGTTGGCGATGAACTGGGGTATGAGTTGAATCACTACTTCCACTTGCCTAAGTTCCCCCTGCTTAACGCCGCAGAGTTAGTGGCGGCCATGCACATCCACTATAATTTCATGGATGCAAAATCAACGACCGCGCTGTCAAAAAACCAGTTGCCGGTATTTTTCATTCACGGGGGAAATGATCAGTTTGTTCCCACCAAGATGGTCTACCAAAACTACAAAGCCACTCAGGGCTATAAACAGATTTGGGTCGTTAAGAAAGCGGGCCACGCTCAATCCTACATGTATCAACCGAAGACCTATACCCATAAGGTTGATCGTTTCCTGGGGAAATTTTTGTAAAAATAAAGTCAGCGACCTTCTATCCGAAAGTCGCTGACTTTATTTGTTTTGTCGCATCTGCATCGTTCATGGTAAAGAGGTGGATTCCCTCGACACCCATTGCCAGCAATTCGTTGATCTGATCGATGGCATACTGAATTCCAGCTTGCCGAAACGCCTGGGGATCATTACCATACTTCGTTATTAGCTGATTGACCCGGTGGGATAACGGAATGCCCATATTATGGGTGAGGTTATCCACAAGGTGCTGGCTTAATAGCGGCATAACCCCAACGGTAACGGGAATGTTAATGCCGGCCTGACGAATCCGGTGAATGAAGTTATCGTAAATCTGGTTGTCAAAGAAAACCTGCGTGATTAACTGACTCATTCCGGCATCAACCTTGTGCTGCAGCCCCAGCAGTTCGGCCACCCAACTGGAAGATTCGGGATGCCGAGCGGGATAACTAGCCCCAACGATATCAAAGGACCCAAACCGATTGATAAAGTTTGCCAAATCACTCGCGTGGGGAAAATCGCCAATGGCCTTTTCGGGCTGAACTTCGCCCCGTAGTGCCATCACTTTAGTTACCCGGCGACTTGCGAGCTCATCCAGGAACTGGCTAATGGACGCCTTGGTTTCGTATAGCCCCGGCAGGTGAGCCACCGCCGGCAGCATCAGCTGATTTTGAATAATCCCGAGGGCTGTTAAGCTTGCCTCCTTAGTTGTTTCAGCTTGACCGGCTCCTAAGGTAACCGCCACTGATTCAGGTGCTAAGGCAGGTAGTTCCACTAACATTTCTTGGTAGGCGGAAATGGCTTCGGGACGACTGGGGGGAACGATTTCAAGTGAAAATGATGTTGTTGGCATGTTCAAATTAACTCCCTTAATCGTTATTCTTCATTTTTTCGAGTGCAGCAATAATTTCCGTTGCGTCACCGTCTAGTAGATCCGTGGCTTGCGCATAGAAGTCGCCTAGATCGTCGTGGTGCGTTTTTAAGAATTCGCGGGCATCCTTGTACTTGCCTTGACCGACTAAGTCCTGGAGGTGTTTTAATCCATCGTGGGCATCCATCATTTTCTCCTCCTTTGTTATTCAGCATTTAATGGTTTAAGCTTATCTTAACTGAAATTGGGAAATATGCTAGCCGAAGGGCTTGAAAGCTTGTCGTTGAGATTCATAAGCGGGTTTTGTAAAATAGGAAGGTAGAAGGAAGGGTCGTCAGATGTTTAAAATATTAACCCCGCATCGGTTCACCCTGGCTCAGGGGCTGACGTTAGGCTTTATTGGCATTATTTTAATTGGAACGGGATTGCTGTTGCTTCCGTTTGCTGCGGGAACGCAGACGACGTTTATGCAGGCACTTTTTACGGCAACGTCTGCGACCTGTGTGACAGGGCTGACCGTTGTTAATACCGCGGCCCACTGGTCTTTGTTTGGGCAGATCGTTATTTTAGCACTCATTGAGGTTGGGGGACTGGGGTTTATGACCTTTGTGGTTCTCTTATTCATGTCAACCCGGCACCACGTTAATCTTTCGGCGCAGTTGATGGCCCAGCAGGCTCTTAGCCTTGAAAGTCTATCCCAGATTGGGTTGATTCGATGGATTGTGAGTATGTCGGTGGGGGTCCAACTGGTCGGGGCAGCGTTATTAGCCATTGATTTTGTTCCCCGTTACGGCTGGCTAACCGGAATATGGTATAGTTTCTTTCACGCCATTTCCGCGTTTTGTAACGCTGGATTCGATCTTTTTGGCAATAGTTTGGAAGGATTTGCCAGTGACCCCTACGTCTTAATTGTGATTATGCTGTTAATTTTAGCCGGTTCGTTTGGGTTCCTCGTGCTGGAGGATCTTCTCCTCTACCGGGAACGTCATCACTTGACCCTACATACTAAATTGGCGTTATCAACGTCAGGATTTTTATTAGTCTTTAGTTTCGTGGTTTACTTATTAACGGAGCAAAACGTTCATCAAATGAGCGGATTGACGCCGTTTCAGCGGATCGTCAATACCCTGTTTTTGGCGGTTACTCCCCGGACGGCTGGATTTGATACGATGCCTTACGGTCACCTTTCGATGGCGGGGATCGCCTTTACGATGCTCCTGATGTTCATCGGGGGAACCCCCGGATCGACTGCGGGCGGAATTAAGACCACGACGCTGGGAGTATTGGTTTTGCAAGGTTTTGCCACCCTAAGTGGCAGACAGGACGCTACCTTTGCTCACCGGCGGTTTACCAGAGAAAACGTCGCTCGGGCCATGACCCTGTTCTTTGTCGCGTTGGCCCTCGTTGTAACAGCGGTAATTGTCATGGCAGCGACTGAAACCATTCCGAAAAATGAGGGATTGGAGTACATTATGTTCGAGGTCTTAACGGCGTTTGGAACAACCGGGGCCACCTTAGGATTGACGTCCCACTTAACCCTTTTAGGTCAGGGGATTATTATGGTCATGATGTTTATTGGTCGGGTTGGCTTGTACACTGTTATGTACGCCATCCTAAATTCTAACCATCCAAACGACGGTTATCGATACCCAGAGGAGAGTGTGTTAATTGGCTAAAAAACCATCAAATAATTATGCGGTGATCGGGCTGGGACTATTCGGCGGAAGTGTTTGTAAAACGCTAACGGATCGCGGCCAAGATGTTTTGGCAATTGATATTAATGAAACCCAGGTTAATACCTATGCGCCGATGGTAACGCAAGCGGTGATTGCGGATGCCACGGATGAAACCGCAATGAATAATTTGGCCCTTGGTAGTTTTGACCACGTTTTTATTTGTATCGGTCAAAATATGCAGGCCAGTATCATGGCCACCCTTATCGTTAAAGAACTGGGGGCTAAAGATGTGATCTGTAAGGCTGAATCACCGTTACACGCCCGGGTGTTAAACCGGGTGGGGGCAGACCACGTGGTTCAGCCCGAAGTTGATATGGGCCAGCGGGTTGCTGATCGGGTTCTCGAACCTAATATTTTACATTACCTCATGCTAAACAAGGATGTTTCGCTGTCTGATGTGCGGGTTGAAAATCCCGATTTATTGGGCCAGTCGTTATCCCAGCTTAACCTATTAGAACGCTATCACGTGACGGTGATTGCCATTAGTCATCATGATCAGGTGACGGTCTCGCCGTCGAAACAAACGCAGATTGCGCTCGATGATACCATTACGGTCGTGGGTAAAACGATTGATGTCGATAATTTCAACGAGGTTGCTGGAACGGCCGTTAAAGCTTAGAATGAGACTTTGAGTCGTTTTTCGGTATAATAATGAGTGAATTATGTAAGGGAGGGGAATGACCGTGGATTTAAGTTTAGTGGAGCTTGTACTCGCTTCTGGAGCCGCCAGCTTAATTGGCCATGCCCGAGCTCGGCGGCAGGTCACCCGGTGGCGTAAGAATCGGTCACAGGTTTCCGATCAGGTTCCCATCCTTTTTCTACACGGATTACGGGGCGGGGCCCAGACTATGACGCAAATGGTTCAAGCCGTTAAAAAAAGCTGGCACGAGCACGTATTGGTAATTCACGTTAATCATGCCGGCAAATTAAAAATTACGGGCGAGTGGAACCCAGCGGACGCCCACCCGTTAGTCCAAATTAACTTTGGCAATAACCAGGCCCGAACCACCCTACAAATGGTATGGCTCAAAAAAGTCCTCATTTATCTGCGGACCCAACACGGAGTTCAAAATTACGATGCCGTTGGTCATTCCGCGGGGTGTGTTACCTTAGTGGACTTTGCGGAAACCTACAATGACGATCGTAAACTTCCAAGTCTACGCCGGTTAGTGACCATTGCCGGCCCCTTTAACGGGGTACTCGGCATGAACGAAAGTTATAATACTAATCAGCTAGACGAGATGGGATGTCCGGTGGTGATTTACCCCGCCAACTTTTGGTTCCCCTCTTACGCCAGCCTCTTAGAAAATCAGGCGGCCTTTCCAACCAACGTCGATGTATTAAACATTTACGGGGATATCGGGGATGGCAGCCATTCTGATAAGTATATTTCGACTGCTTCCGCTAGGTCGCTCCGCTATTTATTAGGGGATCAACCGCAAAGCTACCATGAAATTCGGTTCCGGGGTGACGATGCTGAGCACTCAGAGCTTCATGATAACCATGAAGTGATGCGACTGGTAAGGCAGTTTTTAGCCACGCCAATTGCTGAAGCCCCTCAACCAGAAGTGGAACAAGCAGTGGAAAATTAGCGCACAAAAAAAGCCGCAGTGATCGGGATGGTCATTGCGGCTTTTCCAGTAAAAGTATAAAACAATTGCTGAAATGATTGAAGTTAACAATGACTCACACAGGATTGGGGGGAGTGTGGAAAACGATCATTGTTAAGCCAACCATTTGGGATGTTCGGCTAGTTGCGCATAGGGGTTCAACTAACTATTTAATAGTTTAGAACTTGCGTGGAATGACTTCAAGTGAATTTGTGACGAATCTAAAAATGTGGACAAGAATGAATTAGAAGAATAATTTACTTGCCGTCGCCACACACACGAGAAGAATAACGGAAGCAATCGCTGAGGCTAAGAATGGTTTCCGGCCCCGAGTTAAGATGACCTTGAAGTTAACGCTCATTCCTAAGGCGGCCATCGCCATTCCTAAGAAGATGTAAGCCAACTTCACTAACCAAGCTAATACAGTGGCACCAAGGGGAACGAACGTCCCAATGACACTGGCTAACAGAAATCCGGCCATAAACCAAGGAATGGGCAGCTTGCCGTTACCTTCCGTATAGGTGCCGTCTTTCCGAGTGGCCCGTTGGTACCAGGCACCAATGATAAAGGCTGCGGGGGCTAAAAGTAAAACCCGAGACAACTTGGTAATGATGGCCGTATCCAAACTGACGGGACCGTCTGCGCCACCAGCTGCAACTGCGTGGGCAATTTCATGAAGTGAACCACCGGTCATGACCCCAAACTGAATGGGCGTCATGTGAAGCAGGGGTTTGATCCCGATTTCAATCAGGGTAAAGATCGTTCCCATGATGGCGACGATGGCAACCGCAAGAACTTCATCCTCCCGCTTCTTTTCTTCTTCGTTGGCTGGAACCGTAATTTGGGGTGAAATTCCCATTACGGCGGCGGCCCCACAAATTCCAGTTCCGCTAGCAGTTAAAATAGAGAGTTGGCGGTCAACCCCTAATTTACGGCCGATCCAGTAGGTTAAGATGATGGTACCCGTTACCACAAAGATGGCAAGGGTAATGGTTTTAACACCAGCCCGAGCCAAATCAATTAAGTTGAGTTTAAAGCCTAAAAGAATAATACCAAGACGCAAAAATTTATTGGAAATAAACCCAATTCCGCTCATCGCTTCGTTAACACCGGGCCGCCATAGCTGCATGACCATCCCTAATAGAAGTGAAATAACTAAGGAACCAATAATTGAAAAACCGGGAAATCCGGCTAGAACTGATCCGACGATGGCACACGCCAGGGTCATGAGAACGGCTAGCCAAAATGACCGGGTCTTCATTAATTCAAGTGCTGCTTTCATGAAAACAAATTCCTCCCAAAAAGTGATAAGATAAGCGTATCAAATTTTTATGATAAAATAAAATTATGGTTCATTATGTTTTCATCAATATTGCTAATCAAAGGGGGATTTCCATGCTTGATCACCGGTACCATACGTTTTTAACCCTGGCACGGACGGGGTCATATACGCAAACCGCGGATGAACTTTTTATTACCCAACCCGCTGTCACCCAGCAGATTAAGAGTTTGGAGAAGGAAGTGGGGTTTAAGCTGGTGACTTACCGCCGACCGATTCTAGAGATCACACCGGAAGGACAGAAACTAGCCGAATTTATTTCTAAGGCTGAAGTTCAGTCGCAACAACTATTGGATAGTCTGCGGGTACCCGTTACAAATCAAACCCTCGTATTTTCAGCAACCATGTCAACCAGCGAAATTTTAGTTCCGGAGTTAATGATGGTACTAAAAAAGCAAGGGTATCAACAGATTGACTGCCACGTTGTGAACACCCAAACGGCGTTAGAGGAAATTAGTTCTGGCACCAGTCAGTTTGCGCTGATTGAAGGTAACTTTGATAAGCAGCGTTTCGGTTACCGGCTTTTGCGGCGGGAACCGTTCGTTGGGGTAGCGTCTTCGGCTAATCCAGTGGTCCGAAACCCCGACCTAGGCTTAACGGATCTTACGGCCATGACGCTGCTGCTCCGTGAAGAGGGCTCCGGAACCCGTGATATCTTTAGAAGTATTGCCACCGCCCAGAACCTTAGCCTGCCTGATTTCAAACAGGTGATTACCATTGCCGATCCAACGGCAATTCGCGAACTTCTGTTGCGGGACGCTGGGATTAGTTTTCTCTACGAATCCGTGGTTAAGGCCGATCTAGCATCCGGCCAGCTGGCGCGGCTCCCGATGCCCAACTTTAAGTTGGCTCACGATATGGATTTAGTATGGCTCAAAGGTAGTCCCTTCGAATCAACGCTGATCCAACTCATCCAAGACCATATGGCGGTTAAAGAATAGATGTACAAAAAGTAAGAAGTAGCGTATTCTATCCCCATAACGATGTAACAGGAGACGAAGAAGATGTTAGAACAATTAACGACTGAAACTTTTCATGAATTTGGTCACGATCAGCCGGTAGCCGTCATCGACTTTTGGGCGGATTGGTGCGGCCCCTGTAAGATGCAAACCCCAGTCATTGAACACTTAGCGGCTAATTACGGAAACCGGGTAGCGTTTGCCGCTTTAGATGTTGATCAGCATCAAGACATTGCTAAGGAATTTGGGATCATGAGTATCCCAGCTCTGCTCATTTTAAAAAACGGGCACCCCGTTGAACGGGTGGTTGGATTTCACCCCGAAGGCGCACTAAAAAAGTATTTAGATAAGAAGCTTGATGAGGTCGATGCATCAAGCGAGCCTGAGGATTAAAACGATAAAAAAATAGAGGCCCTTTCCCGATTCGGTACCTTTTAATCGAATGGGGGAACGGCCTCTATTTGGTTGTCAGCGGGCTTGTATTTTTGGGCTTACTGATACAGTTCCTTGATGTGGCTAAGGGTGTCAATCAGTTCCTGTTCCATCGGGGTGGTGACATAGCCCTTCCGCGTTGCGAGTGCAATGTTGAATTTCACGGCCACCTCATCCGTTAGCGTTAGCTTAACTAAGTGATCATCGGGTGTCACCGCATCGCCCACTAGTAAACCAACCCCGAGATTTTGGGCGATCAAAGCCTTTAAAATCGCGTAATCTGGGGTGCTATAAATAATGTGGGGGGTAATACCCGAAAAGTCACTGTAGGCCTTTAGGGCTTGGGGATGAATATAGCGACCTGTGAGACTAATAAAGTTTTCGGCTTGCAGTTCCTTGAATGAGACGGTTTGCCGGTTCGCCAGGGGATTTTCGGGGCTGACAATCAGGTTGAAGGGGCGGCTAGCCAGCTGTAAACTTTTCACCTGGTCGTCGTGCAGGGGATGCAAGGAGGCTAAGAGCGCCACGTCAATTTCACCCCGTTTGAGGGCTGGTAAAAGGAGGTTGGAGCCCGTTTCGGTTGTTTTAAGGTGCGGTAAGAGCCCTTCCTCTAAAAGCTGGCCGGAAACCTGGGAAAAGTAGAGGTTACCAATGATGGGGGGCAACCCGAAGCGAATGTTGGCGTGTTGGAGGTGTTCCAGTTCAGTTTCCGTCACCCGAAGCGTCTGTAAAACTTCCTTAGCCCGGTTGCTAAGAATTTCACCTGCGCGGGTGACTTCCATCTCCTTTTGGTTGGTGGTCCGGTTAATTAACTTGGTTTGGTAATGTTCTTCCAAACGTTTAACGGCCGTCGTGATCGTTGGCTGACTGACGCCAAACCGTTTAGAAACGGCAGTGAAATTTTTGAGTTCGGTTAAACTTAAGAAATACTCTAAATCACGTGTATTCATGGTGTCCCTTCTTTATCAACTTAATTATTATCACAATTATAACTGAAAAAGTGAATTAATGAACATTATTATTATGATAAGGGTAATAAGTGAGAGTAATAAAGAATTCAGTGAGTAGTCGCAGGATCTTAATGTTCTTGCTTAGTACAAGTTACTTTTTGAAAAAAGAATGTTATAATGTTGTCAGAAAATATTTGAGCATATTTGCTGCACAGAAAAAGGGAACCCTGGCGGGGGTTCCCTTTTTTGTTGCCTGTGGCTGCTTGTTGTCCTGATTAGTGTTTGTTGAGCCAATGAGTGAATAAGGCAACGCAACAACCACTAAGAACACTGAGCACTTCTGACTCACCTCTACAGGTCCAGCCCTAAATAAGAGTCCCAATCTCCAACTGGAAATTCACCAGTTAAAGATTGGGACTCTTATTTAGTCGGACCTAAACGTAGAGGTTCACGACCTATAACTACGTTCACCTTTGCAGACCCCTCCAAAATAAGGAACGATATCCAAAATCGGAAAAACCGCCGATTTAAGATATCGTTCCTTATTTTAGTGGGTCTAGACACAAAGGTTCACGACCTATTACCACATTCCCAACACCTTCATCCATAGTGTGCCGACCGTTAGCCAGAGGACTAAGTAGAAGACACCTAGGATAGCGTTTAGACGCCACCAATCTTTTTGGGCGACGTAGCCGGAGCCAAAGAGAATTGGGGCGGGACCTGAACTGTAGTGGGTGGTTGAAGCAAATAAATTCCCAAAGTAGCCTAACATGAGGGCCCCCAGGAGAGGAGGGACACCGGCTGAAAGGGCTACGGCTAGCAATGCACTATACATGGCACTAATATGAGCTGTCGCACTCGCAAAGAGGTAGTGACTGTAGAAGTAAACGAGGATTAAGATCACAAGAACGATCATCCAGTTTAATCCGTGCAGTGAGCTGGCAATGGATTTACTCAACCAAGGGATAAAGCCTAAAGTGTTTAATTGGTTGGCCATCATCACAAGAACCGAGAACCAAACCAAGGTGTTCCAAGCGCCCGTTTCATGCAGAATGTCTGACCAATTCAAAACCCCGAAGAGTAAGAGCAGTGCAATCGCAATAAAGGCCGTTAAGGTGGCATCAATGTGCAGCAGGCTCCCCGAAATCCAAAGTAGGAGGGCCACTACGAACACGACGGCCATTAGCTTTTCGGGAAGGGAAAAGGCGCCCATTTGGTCTAACTCATCGTCAGCCCATTGTTTAGCGTTAGGGGTTTCCTTAATTTCAGGTGGATAAAGTTTGTAAATAATCCAGGGAACTAAGATTAAGGATAAAATGCCTGGTACCAAGCCACCTAAAAACCAATTCATCCACGTGATGTTAACGTGATAACCCTTAGCCAACGATTGAGCCAAGGGATTGCCCGCCATGGCGGTTAAAAACATTGCGGCGGTAATCATATTCCCGTGAAACTCCGAAAAGATCAAGTATGATCCGATTTTTCGCTGGGTCCCATCAGCAGGTGAGGATCCAAACGCCCGGGCAAGTGACTCGATGATGGGATACATAATGCCCCCGGCTCGGGCCGTGTTACTCGGCGTCGCAGGTGCAATGATCAGGTCCACCCCAATGAGGGAATAGGTTAGCCCCAGTGTTTTCTTACCGAAGAGGCGCACGAAAATCAGCGCAATGCGGCGGCCTAATCCCGTTTTGATGAAGCCGCGTGAGATGAAGAAGGCCATGACGATTAACCAGATACTGTCATTCCCAAATCCGGCAATGGCCGCATCCATCTTGACCTCACCGGTGAGAACGGTGACGACAAACCCAATGATGGCAACCCCACCAATGGGAAGGGGTTGGGTAATACACCCAACGATCGTTGCGACGAAGATGGCAAACATGTGCCACGCCGCTAATGAAACGGAAGCGGGTTTAAATGGCGAGCAGGCCCAGATGAGAATTCCAAAGACCAGCGGCCAGATAAACTTTTTGTAATCAATTTTTTCTAATGTCATTTAGTTCCCTACTTTTGTGAGTATTTGTAGGCTTGTTGGCCAGCCTGACGACCAAAGATAACCGTTTCAGCAATGGAGTTACCGCCAATTCGGTTATCACCGTGGAGGCCACCCGCAATTTCCCCGGCAGCAAACAGGCCGTTAATCACAGTTCCATCGTCCTTTTGGACCTGGGTTTGAGCGTTGATTTTGAGTCCCCCCATCGTGTAGTGAACGGCTGGGGCAATGTGAATGGCAAAGTAGGGGGCTTTGTCAAACTGATGCATACCCATATCCCGGCTAAAGTCGGAGTCGCTGTCCTCTTCGACCAGTTTATTCCAACGGTTAATGGTGGCGGTCAGTGTTTCAGGGGCCATGTTCAGCTTATCGGCTAAGTCGTCAATGGTTTCACCGGTCGTTACTAACCCAACGTGATCGTAAAATTCGATTGCTTGGGCCCGATCCCGGACGTTTTGGTCAAAAATTAAGTAGGCCGATTTTTCTGGTAGGTTATTGATCGCAGCCGTCACGTTTTTCCGGGTATCCAATTCATTAACGAACCGGGAACCATCAGCGTTCACTAAGATGGCACCTTCACCCCGCACGGCTTCACCAATTAAGAAGGTGTGGTCAAAGTCCTGCTGAACGGTTGGGTGAACCTGAACTTGATCCATATCGACAACGCCGGCCCCAATTTGAGTCGCCAGTGAAATTCCGTCTCCAGTAGCCCCTGGTTGATTGGTAGTCTTGTAGTGCTCTAAGTCCGGCCGGTATTGACCGATTAACTTAGGGTTGGCGCCAAAACCACCGGTAGCGAGTACCACGATTGGGCTGTTCAGGGTCTTCTTAGTCCCGTCCAACTCAACTTCAACCCCCGTAATATCACCTGATGCATCGGTCATTAACTTAGTGGCGGTAACGTCGGTGAAAATTTCAAGGTTGTCTTTGTCAGCCACCTTAAGCAAGTTGGTTTCTAAGTAACCGCCGATTGGTGCCGTGCTGGCTGGTCGGTGGGCCCGTGGTGTCTTCATTCCACCCGTAATGGTGATGTCTTCAAGGGGAATGTCGTGATCCTTGAGCCATTCAATTGCTAACGCACTGTGATCAGTGAAGTAGCGTAAGAGTTCAGGGTTGTTTTTCTTTCCCCCGCCAACGAAAGTTTCGTTGTAGAAGGCATCCATGCTGTCCACGATCTGGTGACTGAGCTGGGTTGAGGTTTCAGCGGCGTTCATTCCGGAAGAGGCCCGGGTAGTGTTGCCACCAATCTTGTCCATTTTTTCTAAAATAACAGGGTGTAAGCCAAGTTCAAAGGCTTGGATGGCACTGGTTAAACCAGCTGCTCCAGAACCAATGATCACCATGTCGTAGTCAGTTTTTAAGTCTGCGTGAGCAGTGGGTTCAAAGCGGAATTTATCAGCCAACGAAAGGATCCTCCTTCATTTGATCAGCGAATTTAATAAAGTTGTTGAAGCATTGATCAAGAAACTTGATTGTTTTTGCATCGGTCAGTTGTTGGTTATCGTCAAACTGATCTTGGGCCCGGGGCAGCATGAACTCGTTATTTGGCATGGTAATTGCATTGACGCCGGGGGAGTCAATGATGTCGCGGAGGTTCATTTGGGCCCGAACAGTCCCCTGAATTCCGTACGACGCACCCACGATCATTGTCGGGGTACTTTGCAGGGGATGGGAGTAGGATGACAACCATTCCAAGACACTCTTTAAGCTAGAGGGAATTGCGTGGTCGTATTCGGGGGTGGCAAAGATAACTCCGTCAGCAGCTTCGATTTGTTGCGTTAAATCTTGAACGGAAGCGGGGATGTCCTTGGCCTTTAAAAGGTCTTCGTTGAAGAGGGGGACGTCCTTAATCTCTGCAATTTCCAGGTTAGCGTAGTCCGCAAAGTGGGACTGCATGTATTGTAATAAAATGCGGTTGTAAGAAAAACTTGCGTTCGTTCCTACAATCCCAACAAAGGTTGGTTTGGTCATAGTTAAGGTTCCTTTCTAATCATCAAGAGAATCGCGGCCAAGGTTGGTCATCTTTAAGGGATCAACCCATTCATCAAACTGGGCTTCGGTTACCTTACCAGACTTTAAGGCCGCCACTTTTAGGGTCGTTCCCTCTTTTTCAGCCTGTTGGGCGATAACGGCACTATCGTGGTAACCAATGTGTGGTGAAAGGGCAGTTACCGTCATGAGGGAGTTATCAACGAGTTCGGTCATCCGTTCCTGGTTGACCGTTAAACCTGCGATTAACCGGTCGGTAAAGCCCGTAATCGTATCCGTTAAAAGGTTAGCGGACTCTAAGAAGGCCAGAATCAAAACGGGTTTGTAAACGTTCATTTCGAAGTTCCCCTGACTAGCAGCAATACTAATGGTGACGTCATTGCCCAATACCCGAGCGGCCGCCATCGTAATGGCTTCGGCCTGGGTGGGGTTGACCTTGCCGGGCATGATTGACGAACCCGGTTCGTTAGCCGGAATGTTTAGCTCGTTGTAGCCGGCTCGGGGGCCACTAGCTAAGAAACGAATGTCATTTGCAATTTTCATCACATCACTCGCTAATGATTTAATGGCACCGTGGACGGTGTTCAAGCCAGAGTGGGCGCTTAAACCATAGAATTTGTTTTCTTTATCACTAAAGGGAACACCATAAACGGTACTCAACGTTTCCGTGATCTTTTCTGAAACGTGAGGGGCGGCGTTTAATCCCGTTCCAACGGCGGTCCCACCAATGGCTAGACCGTAGAGGGTGGGTTCCAAACTCGTTAAGTAGTCTAAGTCGTGCTGTAACATGCTAACCCAACCGCTGATTTCCTGACCAAAGGTTAATGGCGTTGCATCCTGCAGGTGAGTTCGGCCGATTTTGACCACCTTCCAGTAGGCCTTTTCCTTCTCCTCTAAGGCCGTAATCATGTGGGCAATGGCAGCCTTTAATTGATTGACGGCTAAGGTAGCCGTGATGTTCATGGCCGTTGGGAAGATATCGTTGGAACTCTGACCGTGGTTGACGTCATCGTTCGGCAAGATTTCAATGGCTGGATTGATCTTAGCGGCAACGTGGGCCACAACTTCGTTCGTATTCATGTTGGTTTGAGTTCCGGAACCCGTTTGGAAAACGACCAGCGGGAAGTCCTTGCGAAGGTCCTCGTCGCTTAAAGCTAATAACTGATCAATAGCTTGGATGATTAAGTTGACTTTGTCTTCGGGCATTTCACCGAGCGCTAAGTTAGCTTGGGCAGCGGCCTTCTTAATTTGAAGTAGAGCACGGATCATTTCGATTGGCATTTTTGATCCAGCCGTAAAGTTTTGCCGGCTCCGTTCGGTTTGTGGTCCCCACATTGCATCCACTGGGATTTTTACGGGACCTAATGTGTCTGATTCTTCACGATATTCAGTCATAACGTGACCTCCAAAAAAAGTTATTTGAATAGATTGCTCAATGTTTTTCAATGGTTAGTAAACCACCAATGCAATTTATAGTCAAACTTCGGTGAATCAATAAAATTAATTTATATGAATGTGATAATCCGTTGCTAAAGGTGGAATTTAACCGATTCGAATTAGTAAATAAACAATAAAAAAATATTATTAAAACGGCATAACGGCCCGGATAATCGGGTCAAAAGAGGCCCCAATCCAGCAATGTTCCTGGATAGCGGCCCCAATTCGTTCAGTATTTATTTTGTGCCAGCCCAACTGATTTGAGGTTGGGCGGCTAAAATCTGGTTAATTTCCTTAAGTTCGGCGTCACTAAAGGTTAGGTGATCAAGCGCATGAACGTTGTCTAGAACCTGGCTTGGCCGGCTTGCGCCAATGAGAACGCAGGCCATTTCAGGATCACGTAAATCCCAAGAAAGGGCCATTTCGGCTAAGGTCTGCCCCCGAAGTTTAGCGATATCGTTTAGTTTTTTGACGGTTGATAAGGTTTGATCCACTTGGCTGTCAATGAGGAAGGGACTATCTGACCGGTTAGCCCGTGAGTCCTGTGGGATGCCGTTAAGGTACCGGTCCGTTAGGAGACCTTGGGAGAGGGGACTAAATGCAACGCCAGCCTTACGTTCCTTTTTCAAGACGGGGAGTAAGTCCGTTTCGATACCACGGTTAAACATGTTATACCGAACCTGATTGACGATGAACGGAGTTTTCAGGTCGGTGAAAATCTTTGTAATGGCTGCCATTTGTTCGCCTGTGTAATTAGAAATTCCAATGTAGAGGGCCTTCCCCTCACGAACTAATTGATCAAGGGCTTCCGCCGTTTCGTGAAGATCGGTGTTGGGATCAAAGCGGTGGGAATAGAAAATATCAACGTAGTCTAGGCCCAAACGGCGTAAGCTATCATTGGCACTGTTAATGATGCTTTTCCGGGAGCCGTACGTTCCGTAGGGCCCCTCCCACATATCGTACCCAGCCTTGCTAGAAACTAAAATTTCGTCCCGGTAAGGTTTTAGATCAGTCGCTAAAATTTGACCAAAGTTTTCTTCTGCCGTTCCCGGTTCGGGACCGTAATTATTGGCTAAGTCAAAGTAGGTAATTCCAAGGTCAAAGGCTTGACGGACAATTGCCCGTTGATTATCTAAGCGATCGACGCTCCCAAAGTTGTGCCATAAACCTAATCCAATGGCGGGTAGTTGAAGTCCGCTAGCTCCCGCATAGTTATAAACCATTTTTTCGTAACGATTTGGATCTGCGACGTACATTTTTATCGGCCTCCTAATTTTTACCTTATAGGATGATAGTAGCATAGCTGTTTAAAGATTGTTAGCGCTTTTTTATTCCGAATGGTACACTAATTTTGGAATAGTTAGGAGGTTTTAGTGATGCGATATCTAGTGACTGGAGGGTCAGGGTTTATTGGATCAAACTTTTTGAATCAGTTTGTTCCAATAAACCCGCAGGACCAGTTTCTAAACGTTGATTTGTTAACGTATGCGGGGAACAATCAGTTTGTCCAAGTGGGCGATCGGGCCAACTACCAGTTTATTCAGGCTGATATTGCCGATGCCACCGTTATTTCCGCGGTATTTACCGACTTTCAGCCGGATGTGGTCGTTAACTTTGCGGCCGAATCACACGTTGATCAAAGTATTACGAACCCCGATAAGTTTGTTCATTCTAACGTCAGGGGGACTGTCACCCTGTTAGATGCAGCCCGCACCGTTTGGGATGGTCAGTTTGAAGGCAAAAGATTCCACCAGGTGAGTACGGACGAAGTCTTTGGCACCCTTGGCGAAACGGGTACGTTTACCGAGACTTCGCCTTACCGGCCCCGGAGTCCGTACAGTGCTTCAAAGGCGGCGGCAGATCACTTTGTTCAGGCCTACCACGCAACGTATGGGTTGCCGATTTCGATTACTCACTGTACCAATAACTATGGCCCGAACCAAAACGACGAAAAGTTAATTCCGACCGTGATCAAGCGAGCTCTGAATCATGATCCCATCCCAATATATGGTTCCGGTCAAAACGTCCGGGATTGGTTGTACGTCGGTGACCACAATCAAGCCATCTGGCGGGTTATTCACCGGGGCCAAGTCGGAGGAGTGTATAACATTGGGGCAACGTGCGAGAAATCAAATCTCAACCTTGTCCGTTCAGTGTTAGCGGAACTGGCTCGACAAACGAATACGAATCTGACCGACCTTGAAAATCTGATGACCTTTGTTCCAGATCGTCCGGGCCATGACTTTCGGTACTCATTGAATTGGGCTAAAATCCGCCGTGAACTCCATTGGATGCCTCAGGTTTCATACACCGAAGGAATGAGGAAAACGGTAGCGGCTTATCTTTCTCAGAAAAGTAATTAAATTTGGCTGTCCTTTTTGAAACCAAGATCTTTAAAACTCAATCTTTCACCACGGAAACCGCTTATTTATCACTTTCTTTGTTTGCGATTGTGAAATAAATTAATAATTTTACTTAATTTTCACAAGGAGGCCCATAGTTACAATGAAAAGTTGTGGTTGAAAGTTTTCACAAAAGAACGTATAATTCGTTTTGTGATTTTGTTTCGACAAAAACTGAAAGAGGGATTAATCGATAATGCAAATCGGAATGGTTGGACTCGGTAAGATGGGCCTAAACTTGGTCAAGAACATGATTCGTAACGGCAATGAGGTTGTAGCATATGACTTAAACGCCGATGCAATTGCTGAAGCAGAGGCAGCTGGAGCACAAGCAGCAACGACTCTACAGGAACTTGTTGCAAAGTTGGATGCACCACGGACTGTCTGGGTGATGGTTCCAGCAGGCGCACCTACTGACTCAACAATTGAGGAATTAACTAACCTGTTATCTTCAGGTGATTACCTCATTGATGGTGGTAACTCATACTACAAAGACTCACTACGTCACGCGGAAATGTGCGAAGCCAAAGGCATTAACTTTTTCGATTGTGGAACCTCTGGTGGTCAAAGCGGTGCTTTAGAAGATGGGAACTTCATGATTGGTGGAACGAGTGCAGAAGCATTCGAACACTTGAAGCCATTATTTGAAGGCATTGCTGAAAAAGATGGATACCTTTACACAGGGAAACCTGGTTCAGGACATTACATGAAGATGGTTCATAACGGTATTGAATACGGAATGATGGAAGCCATCGGTGAAGGATTTGAAGTACTTGAAAAGAGTCCATTCGACTACGATAACGAAGCCGTTGCCAAGGTTTGGTCACACGGTTCAGTTATTCGTGGTTGGCTTATGGAATTAGCTGAAGAAGCCTTTGCTCAAGATGATAATTTAGACAATATTTCTGGTAAGATGTTCTCCTCAGGTGAAGGTAAGTGGACACTTGAAGAAGCACTTGACCAACAAACTTCAACTCCAGTTATTGCAGCTGCACTGTTGAACCGTTACCGGTCAATGGAAGAAGACACCTTTACAGGTAAGGTTGTCTCTGCCTTACGTCACGGTTTTGGTGGCCACGCAATGGACATGAAGAAGTAAGTTAATTTTAATTTAAATACGGCTGGGACATAAGACGTTTAGGCCATGTCAAATAAGGGCAGAGGGCCAGATTCGATTGTAGTATGATCGGATTTGGTCCTCTGCCTTTATTTGGTTGTGGCCTGTCTTATGTTCCGTAACTACAGGTCCGAGAGTATCCTGTTAAGGATGGTGGGCTTTCGGGCCATGCTGCAAGAGTCAACCTCTTTAGCGCAACGGGTCTGATGTACCAAACACGTTTTTTGTCCTTTTTAGGGGTTATTTCAGGTATAATGGAGATAAATAACTCAGAATTAATAAGGATTTGATTAAGAGAATGGTTAAATTAACCGATGATTATCTTAGGCAACCAGCTGATTTTGAGGACGTGGGAATCTTTATCCCAACTTTTTCTCAGGCGCAGCTGTCAGAAAAAACTAAACAGACACCCCAGTGGATTCACGTTGGTCCCGGAAATGTTTTTCGCGGCTACCATGCGGCCCTGGCACAATCGCTCATTGAGCAAGGGAATTTAGAGACGGGGATTATTGTGATGGATACGCACGATGACTCGTTAATTGAAAAAATATATCATCCCTACTCAGACCGAATTTTACAGGTGTTACCTACCATTGAGGGGACGTTGACTAAAACACTGCTGGCCTCTGTGGCGGGTGCTTACTATGTGGCGCCCGACCGGCTGGAGGCCTGGCGGACGATGCAGCATTATTTCCAACAGCCATCACTGCAAGTCGTTACCTTTACCGTGACGAAGGACGGGTATAACTTGGTGGATGAGCAGGGGGAACCCTATCAGACGATTCAGGAGGACATGGTCAATGGACCTGATGAACCCTTATCCGATATGGGCCGAATTACAGCGCTGCTATACGCTCGGTATCAAGCGGGCCGTCTGCCAATTGCCCTTTTAAGCACCGATAATTTTTCCCAGAATGGTGACCGGTTAAAGGGATCGGTGTTAACCATTGCGGACAGTTGGGAAACCAACCGGGTTATTGAACCGGGATTTTCGGAGTACTTAACGGATTCGGCCTGCGTCAGTTTTCCCATATCTACAATCGACCGGACAACGTTGGCTCCGAGTCATGAAGTTGCTGCTAAACTGCAGGAACAGGGGTTCAGCGATACAACGATGTTAGAACGTCCCGGACACTCCGCGGTTGCTCCCTTTGTCAATACAGAAGTGGCGCATTATCTAGTGGTGGAAGATAATTTTCCAAACGGCCGGCCGCCGTTCGAACAGGTGGGCGTCATCATGACGGACCGGACGACGGTAAATCAGGTGGATGAATCCAAAGTGACCACAACCCTTTGGCCCATCTTAGATACGCTAGCCATTTATGGCAAACTGCTGGGGTTTGAAACGCTGGCGGAGGCCATTCAGCATCCCGAACTCAGCCAGTTAGTTAAAAATGTGGGTCAGGAATCCGTCGCGGTTGCGGAACCGATCGAGGCGGTAGACGAAGAGGCCTATCTTGCCGAATTAATTAGTAGCCGGCTACCTAATCCATACTTATCCGCAACCACTCAATACATGGCCAAACGACTCTCAACCCATTTAGCCACCAATTTTGGGGTAACGGTTTCGCGTTACGATGCCCGAGATAACGTGGCACCGCAGCAACTCACGCATATTTCATTGGTCATTGCGACTTGGATTCGGTATCTAATGGGAATCAACGATGAGGGCCGGCCGTTTAATCCCAGTCCCGATGACCGTTGGAATGAGTGTCATGCCTATGTGGCGGACATTCAGTTAGGGGAAGAAACGGATGTCCACGCCCACTTAGAACCGTTGTTATCAGATCGAACCCTATTTGGACAAAACCTCTACGGGGTTGGAATTGGTGAACAAATTGAAGCTGATTTTAAGGCTGAAATTGCCGGGGTTGGCGCAATTAAGGCGACCTTAAGCGCTATTTTAACTGAAGCACATCATGATTGATCGGGGTTCGCTCGATTAAACGATATCCAAAAATAGCGGTATGATTCAGATTCGAGTAAGGGTTACTCGGATTTGGATTATACCGCTATTTAGTTTGGCCAATTGGCATGGCCGTTATTAATAAGTTTGATTATAGAAGTTGACCGAGAGAGTTAACTTTTCTTGCACCTGGGTCAGTTCAACTTGGGTCACCGAGCCGTTTTCTGGGTAGTGGTTTAGCGGGGAAAGTTCGGGAGCATGCTTTAAAATGAGGGCTTTGAGGAAGGTCCCGTGGGTAACCACTAAGAGGCGGCCCCCCTGCGGATTTTGGTCCCACATGGTTTGAAGGGCTTGTTCTTGACGGGCATAGAACTCCTGACCATCCTCGGCTAAGTGACGGGGATCGTGCTTTTTAAAGTAGTCGCGGGCGTTAGAAAAGGATTCTGCTTGAATAATCTCGTTTTGATTTTGGTAGCCGTGTGACCGGGCCACTTCCGCCCAGGCCTTGTCGTTATCCGTTCCTTCAAAGGAACCAAAGAAAATTTCGCGGAGGGAAACGAGTTGGTGCGCGACTGGGACCGAATGATGGTTTTCGCTGGCAATTAGGCTGGCCGTATCCATACTACGTTTCATATCCGAAGTATAGATCGCAGTGTAGGCCGTGTCCGCTAGGTGCTGGCCCGTACTCCGGGCGGTTTCCCTTCCAAATTCGGTTAGGGGAGAATCACACCAGCCCTGGAGTTTGTGGAGGGTATTAAATAATGTTTGACCGTGGCGAACAAAATCAATGGTTAATGTTGTCATTGGAATAAATCCTTTCCGGTAATTTACTCTTATTATACGCTGACCCGTTTGAAATGGGACTGATATTAAAAAAGCTCAGACAGGATGATCTGCCTAGGCTTTTTAGTGGTATGGACTGAAATTATTCGACGTTAACGTGTTCGCCAAGGGCGTCCTGGTTACTCGTTCCGTCACGCCGACTGAGCATTAGGCAGAGAACGTCTAACGTGATGTGCACCGTTTGATCAAAGAGGGTGCTGAGCAGTTGGATTGACTGAACGCCGGCACCGGTTTTGGTAGCTCCCGGAACAATAACGAGCCGATCGGCTAACTTGGCCAGCTTGGAATCGGGGTCGCTCGTAAAGGCAACGATGGCAAGCCCCAACTTCTTTGCTTTTTCAGCGGTCTCAACAACGGATGAGGTATTCCCTGACCCTGAGATGGCGACCAAGGTGTCCCCCTCATGAATGGATGGGGTGATGGTTTCACCGAAAACGTAATCGGTGTAGCCGATATGCATCAACCGCATGGCAAAGCCTTTCGCTTGGAAACCGCTCCGACCGGCACCCACCACGAAGATTCGCCGGCTTTTGGTGATGAAATCCATGGCACCAACTAATTGGTCGGCGTTAATGTCGTCCATCACCGTGGTGATTTCGTTTAAAACGGTGGGAATAATTTGATTTGGATTAGTTGTATTGTTGTCGCTCATTATTGTTTAGCCTCCTGAAATTCAATTGCACTTTGAACGGGATCTGGGGTCTTAACCAGTTTAGATCCTACGATGACAATTTCTGCTAAACCCTGATCTGCAAGGGCCCGCGTACTCTCTAGGTCGACCCCACCAGCAATGGCAATGTGGGGCAGGTGAGGGTACTTTTCGTGAAACGCCGCTACCGTTCCCGCTGGATTAGTATCACGACCGGCATCCTGCGAGTGGTGGAGGCAGTAAATGGCTTCCGGAAAATCAGCAATTTCGGCGAGTTTTTCGTCATCGACTTCCATGAGGTCGATCATTGCTTGTTTATGGCAGTCCTTAGCTACTTTCAAACACTTCTCAATGGTGGCCTTAGAACTCGCCCCCATAACCGTTAAAATGTCGGCACCTGACCGGTAACCCTGGGTAAATTCATAGTCGCCTTCGTCAATGGTTTTAAGGTCGTATAGCATTTCTGCGTGGGTTAGTTGTTCCTGAATGTCTTGGAGAGCAAAGACACCGTAATCCTTTGGCAGGGATGTGCCAAGTTCAATGATGTCCACGTAGGGATCCAACTTTTTGGATAAGGCTTGGGCTTCGTCTAGGGTGACTCGATCGATCGCTGCTTGAATTTTCATGTCACTCATCCCTTCGTTAATTGTTGGTCTGGAAATTTTTAAGTTGTTGTGGGGTTGGGTAACCATCGTTGTCACCAGGTGCTTGAACCCCAAGGGCCCCGACTGCATTCCCGCGTTTAGCCGCTTCAGTAATACTTAGGCCCTCCATGAGTCCGGTAAGCACACCAACGGCAAACCCATCACCGGCACCAACGGTATCCACAACTTTATCAACGTGGTAGCCCGGGACCATTTCGGAGTGCCCGTCCGCAGTCTTCACGTAGGCGCCCTTTTCACCAACCTTGACGATGACCGTATCCGTCACTTTACCATTCTTGAGGTAGAAATTAGCAATTTCTTCTGGGTCACGGGAACCCATTAAGATTTCGGCTTCGTTAATTCCGGGTAAAATAATGTTGGCTTGAGCAGCTAAGGCGTTAATGGCGGTTACCATTTTTTCTTCTGATTCCCACAGCTGAGGCCGCAAGTTCGGGTCAAACGTGGTCCGAATGTTGGGGTACTGATGAATGAGATCGATCAGGTGCTGGAAGGCGTCGGCGGCTTGGTCAGAAATCGCCGGGAAGATTCCAGATAGGTGAACGTATTTAACCCCGTTAAAGTCAATGTTATCTAAGGTGTTTTGGTCAAAGTGAGCGGCCGCTGAACCCTTCCGGAAGTAGAAGATGCCTGGATCACCGTGGGTAACCCGCTGCTTTAACTGAAAGGCCGTCCAGTAGTCCGGGGTACTAGCGATGTAATCAGTACCAATTTTATTGTCGGCGAGCTGGTTACTGATGAATTTACCAAAGGGATCTTCGCCTAGCCGGGTAATGTATTCGGTAGAGTGACCTAACCGAGATACCCCGACGGCAACGTTAACTTCGGCACCCGCTAAGAACTTATGAAAGTTTTCGGCATCCGCTAAGTTCATATCCGGATCCTGTGACGCAAATAATGCGATTGGTTCACCAATGGTTAAAAATTCACTCATGAGTAATTCCTCCTAGAAAATAAATCAATGATTGACGGTTTAGTGGCCGAAGAACGACCAAGCGATCACTTCGTTAATAATGGCAACAACCCAGGCAACGGGAACGGCCGTGGTAATGAACTTTTTGCCGTCCAGCTTGGTGTAGCTTAACGCCCAAACGTTCCAAGATTGGGTAACGTCAGCCGACACGGCCAAGATACTTGGGATGTAAAGTAGTGGCAGCATGAACCACGGGCTGAAGAGGTGGGTAGCTGATAAGACTGAAGCTGTCGCAGCACCGGCCCCCCAAACGTGAAGTGGGCCCCGGAACAGGGCGAGTGGCGCCAAAATCCCAATGGCAACGGCTAAGACAAGGGTACTGTGCGGTAAAATTGCCTTAAAGATGGGTTCAAACCGAACCGTGTTCTTTTGGGCGGCGGCACTAAACATAACTAGGGCCATTAAAAAGAAGATTAAGCCCGCAATGTCGGAAACGGCCGTTTGAATGGTGTCGTTCATAAAGGCAATGGCTTTCTTCATATGGGTAAAGTAGCCGGTGAGCAGCATTGCGATCAACGTAGAAAGCAGCAATGCCGGAACGGCATCCCAGTGAAAGACCATGTTCAGCAACACGGGTAATACGGGAATGAAATAGGTTAAGTACTGCCAACCGTGTTGAATTTCAAGAATCTTAGTTTTGTGGCCTTCATCATCCAGTGGAACAACTTCCGTGGCTCCAGCGTGGATTTTGCGACTGTTAATTAACAAGAAAATAATGACAGCAACGATCTGGACGCCCATTGCGATCCAACCAAATTGAAGGTACCGACCGGTAAAAGTTACGGCTGGAAAAAAGGCCTTGATTTGGTTGAATAACACAACGTTAACGTACATCGAAGCTCCAATTGACAGCGTGAAGGCTGAGACAGCAATGTTTTTTGGGACCCCCAAGGAATGGAGGATGGGGAGTAAGATAACCCCGATTGCAATAACTGATCCAACCCCGTACGCACTGACGAAGATCAGTGCGGTAATCAAACAGACGAGAATCGATGCCAACACCGGCCGCTTTTTTCCAACCCGCTGTGCTTGCATGCTGATGCTCCCCGCAATTCCAGTATCGACGAGTACCCGCCCAAACCAGGAACCAAACGCAATGTAAATAATGGTTGGTCCATAGTTTAGTGCTGGCTTTGCAAACACGTCATTGACGGCTTCGTTGAACGGAACTAGGCCAATGACACACCATAGAACCGCCATAACGAAGAAGCCAACCATTAAGTTACCACCACGAATAACGTAGGCGATAAATAAGAAAAATGAAAGCAATAGCAAAATCCCGATAATTGTATTCGCCATAGAAGTGCTCCCCCTCAGATAAATAAAATAGTTGATAAAAACATTTGTAAACCGGTTTCCATCTACAGAGTATTGTATCCGCTTTCTTATACTTCGTCAATCTTTTATTTAAAAAAATTCCCCGATCGAAAGATCGGGGAACGGAAAAACCTTGTGGTCACAATGAATGACGATTCTTTAATTCTGCTGGAAGAACGACGTTTTGAATCGCCTGTTTACCATTTCGAATTTCTTGAAGGAGCAACTCGGCTGCGGTAACGCCGATTTGGGTTGGGTCCTGTTCAATACTTGTGATTCCAGGCCCAACCAACTCGGTCCAATTCCAATCGTCATACCCACAGACACCAACAGTATCAGGAATGAGCACGTGGTTACGGATGAGCATCTTTAAGACCAAGCTGAGCGTCCGGCCATTGAGTGCCACAATGGCAGTCTTTTGGGTGGTGTAAGCTAAGAGATCACTGTGGAGAACCTCGGGATTACTATCGTGGACCTCAACTAAGTCAAGGGATAACCCGAATTCGTTGGTTACCGCCTGAATTCCGTTAAACCGCTGTTCCCGGGTGGTGACCTCATGAATGGGTTCGCTAACGACCACGATGTGCTGATACTCAGCCTGCTTGATCAAAGTTGCTAGTTGCTTAGTGGAAAAATAGTTATCGGAACTGACTGTTGGCCACGTGAGCGGTTCCGTTTGCCGATCCACCAACACGAGGGGCACCTGACTCATCAAGAAGTCGTAGGACGCGCTATCTCGCTGGGTCGGCTGCATAATAATGCCGTCAACGGATTGATCAAGCAGGCGGTTCAAATTATCGTGCTCAATGGCTTCCGAATTATCCGAGGACATCATCATCAGCTGGTAGCCCTCTTGTCGTGCAAGGCGACTGATTCCGGTGATTAACTGGGTGGAATACATGTTAGACATATCGGCCACCACGATTCCAAGTAGGTGACTGTGCTTGGATTTGAGGGCCTGGGCCTGTCGATTTGGACGATAATTCAGGTCAGCAACGACCTGAGCGATTCGCTGACGGGTTGCCTCTGACATGTGACTATAATTCCCGTTTAGAAAGCGGGACAGGGTAGTTTTTGAGACGCCAGCAGCTTTTGCCACGTCAGAAATGGTTAATGACTTCATGCCGCTCGCTCCTTGAAGGTTAGTATTTATTCAGCTGTGAAATTCGCTCCAACAGGGCTGAATAGGAAAGGTGGGATAACGTTTCATCATTGTTATCCGCTGAGTTAAAACTTTTGTTCTCGAGGTTATTGAAGTCCTCGATGAGGTAGTAGGCGGACAGGTAGGCCGCTAATCGCTGCTTGGCTAGCTGCTCGATATCTCCGTGAGGGGCTTCCTTCTGTAGTGAATCAAGGAAATGAAACGCAAATTTTTCTGGATCAATGTGGGTCCGGTTGATTTGATTGTCAGTCATGATCGTCAACACTCCTTTAATTGTTATGGAAACCGATTTACATGGCACGGCCCCATTTTAAGGCTCAGGACCTTGCTTGGTCAAGCTGATACCACAAATTGGCTAAATTGGTGAGCATACAGTAGCCGGATTCATTTAGCTGGACTTATAATGGGAATAACGTAAAGGGGTGAAGTTTATGAAGCATGGGATCCAAAAGATCGGCGGCCGACTAGTTCATTTTGACCGGTGGCTTCAAACTCGGACTTTATTTCGGGCATTGCGTGCTGCTCTGGGGATTGCGTACCCGATTATTCTAATTGTCTCATATTTTGACCTAATTTATGCAACCTGTTTAACCCAAAATGGATTTTTAAATCAGATTTACCGGATCTCTGAATGGTTGCCCCTGTGGACAACGTGGCAAAACCTGTTTAACCTAGTTCAAATTACGGTTAACGGCCTCATTGCCGTGGTGATTGCCTTTACAACAGCTAACTTTATGGCACGTGAACACCGGCGCGATGACTTATTGGCCGGGATTTTAAGTGCCTTCGCCTTCTTAATTTTGAACTTTAATTTTGCGGGGGTCAAAAGTGACGCTCAAGGATCGGTCCGATCATCGCCAGTAAGCTACTTTGTCTACAGCAACCTCGGGGCGCAGGGGATCTTTTTAGCGATTGCCTGTGGCTTTACCGTTGGCTACATTGTCAGTCGATTTTCACGGGGGTCCCACACGCACATGGAAACGGAAACGGCCTCCCATCTCTTGCGACGGACGCATAATATTATTCGCCCGTTTGTCATCGTCATTATTCTCGCAACGGGAATTAGTTATGGGATTAGCCTGGTTTCACCCCAGGGATTAACGGCGGTTATCTATAACTGGGTGGCCCAACTCTTTTCTAACCCGGGCCATCAATTACTTAATATCTTGGGAACCTCAGCCTTAAATAACTTACTGTGGACGGTTGGAATTATTGGTCCGATTGCGATTAGCGGAAATAGTTCGATTGAATCCATTCAGAACTTGGAAGCAGCGTTACGCAAGGGATCCACCTGGAATTTACCCAATCCGATTTCCTTTCATACGCTATCGGATGCTTACGCCAACTTTGGCGGGGCCGGAATGACGTTAGGGCTGATCATTGCGATTCTGCTGGTCTCAACTAACCATAACTTTCGGTCGATTGGCAAACAGAGTCTGCTACCCGGAATTTTTAACTTGAACGAGCCCATTTTATTTGGGCTGCCTATTTTGTTTAACCCCATTTTGTTAATTCCGTTTATCCTGAGCCCGCTAGCCGGAATTTGTTTAGCCTGGGTTGGGATCAAACTGCAGCTGATGCCGCCGGTGGCTTACCCACTCCCCAAAACGACCCCTGGAATCCTCATTGGATTTATGGGAACGGATGGGAATTGGGTCGCCTTCCTGTTTAGTCTGCTGGACTTAATTATTTCCGTGCTAATTTACATTCCGTTTGTTAAACTGTGCAATCGAGCTGAAACGGACATTGATATTTACGAAGGGGTTCAAAATATGGTTGAACGGCAGAGAAAGGAGTAGGCCATTGAAGCGAATAAAACCGTGGTTGAGAAGTCTCATGATTGTGATTGCAACCCTCGTGGTGGTCATTCCGAGTGTCTTTTGGATGCGCAGCAACGTGGCTTCGCTTAAGGAAACACATAAGTCAGCGTTAGATCCCATTATTATGGTCCCTGGTTCAAGTGCTTCTCAGAACCGGTTTGATTCATTGATTACCGCTTTGAAGTCAACCCAGAGGACCACACCGAGCGTCCTAAAAGTTTACGTTCACTCCGATGGTCAACTTTCCTATACGGGGAGTATCCGGCAGGGGGATAATCATCCTTACATCGTGATTGCCTTTCAAAATAATAAGGACGGATATAGTAACGTCAATTTGCAGGCCAAGTGGCTGAGTACCGCCTTTGCCGCTCTGGTTGAAAGTTATCATTTCAATCATTTTGCGGCAATGGGCCACTCAAACGGCGGGTTGATCTGGACCTTATTTTTGGAACGCTACTTCCGGGATAATAAGGACGTTAATATTGACCGGTTAATGACCTTAGCAACTCCCTACAACATGGAGTCCACGAGTACCACGTATGAATCGCCGATGCTGAAGGAACTCATTAAATACAGGTCCGGCCTCCCTAAGTCACTGACCGTTTACTCGGTGGCGGGGACGGAAAACTACAGTGACGACGGAATTGTCCCCTATAATTCGGTGAACCAGGGCAAGTATATTTTTCAAAACCAGGTCAAACACTTTACTCAGATTACCGTTACTGGGGTTAATACCCAGCATTCGGATTTACCGCAAAATAAGCAAATCGTTAGTCTGCTGCGTCAGTACCTGCTCCAAGACGGAACTAAGGCAGATGCGGGTAAAGAACAGTCAAGTGACTCAACATCGAAGTAGACCACTAATAAAAACCGGCTTGAAATTTGACAAGGACCCTTGTCAAGTTTCAAGCCGGTTTTTTCAGAGTCGAACGAGGTTCAACTGAGATTAGGTTAGTGTTCTGCACGTTCCTTAGCACTTTCAGCGTTCATAGCTGCCGCGTCCTCACGGGACAGGAAGGCAATTCCATTTACGCCGAGGAGGGCTACGATTACGCAGACAATGGCAATTTCACCGGGGTTATAGGTCATTTGTTCCAATGCCCCGCCGATATAACCAATGACTTCACCGAATAAAGCTGCCCAAAAGGCAACCGTTAAATTTGCAGCAAGAGTTCTCATGCGTATCACCTCTCATTCCTAAATAGTTTAGCACGATTTAATTCCAAACGGTAGTGAAGATTGTTTAATATTTAGTCCCTTCGGTGCCAGACGGTAGTCATAATTTCACTCCCTAAAAACAGGATGAGGCTAACCGCTGAAACTAGTAGGCCCCAGTTAAGCCCCGGTGTTTGGTAACGGAGGACCACCTTATTTTTCCCCGTTGAAAGGGGCAGGGCCATCATACCGTTATAGAACTTTGCCTGTTGCTTGGTTGCTGGTTGAAATTTAGAGGTCAGGGCCGAAGAAATGTGAACGGGCTTACCGTTCACGGTTGCATGCCAACCGGCTAAATCGGGAATGCTAAGGTATAACCACTTGGCTTGTCGGGTGCCAGTCACGGTTCCGGTTAAGCCATTTTGCTGCCGGCTTGTTATAGTGAACGACCGTTGGCGTAACGCCCTTGCAGCCGTTTGAACTTGTTTCTCGTTTAGTGTGGCTAGGGCCAAGTCATGCTTAGCAGCTGACCGAATCGTGTATGAAATAGTCGTTGCCTGGTTCGGCTTTAGATGACCGAGATTTAAAAGGTACCCGCCATTGGCGCTGGCTACGGTGGAAGATCTTGGCGAGTCCGCATCTCGGTCAATGCTGGAATAGGCAACGTTCTTTGAACTTGCGTATCCGTACAGGGTGCCGCCAGTTGGTGATTTAACCGTTAGCGTGACTTGACCGCTGGTTTCTTTGCGATCTAGGACCGTCACCTTCCGGACAGCGTTTGGCTGGTCAAGGGCCGTCATGATTCGTCGGTAATTGGCGAAGATATTATCACTGAATAGTTTAGTCGTCACGAACCCCTTGGGAACGCTGTAACCCATGCCGGCATAAGTGGTAACGGGTTGGATGTCAGCTGGACTTGTGCCTTCGCCTGATAGCCGGTATTTGGTCCCGGTTAACAGGTCGGATAGACTAGTGGCCCCTTCGGAACTCACCCGACGTTCATTCAGATTAAAGAATCCCAAGTCCTTTAAGATGGCTTGATTTTGAGCTTCCAGGGTTGAGCTATAGGCACCGATTCCCGCATAGCCAAACGTAATCGGGTCATTATACGCCGAATAACGTTCTGTGAAGGCGGATTGGAGATTGGTGGGTAAAAAGTCGATTCGGTAGAGATCGGGCGACTTAGGTTTCACTTGGTCAACCGCTTGGCGCTCTGCTTGATAAGCTTTAGCGTAGGTGGATTGGTTGGTCCAAGAGATTCCGTTCATGGCAATGGAGAAGTTAACCCCTAACTCGCTAAACAGAATGAGCGCCATTAGGCTAGCACGGATTGCCGTGTGTTCGCTAATGAATAGCAGCATGACGTTTAAAACAAGCAGGCCAATGGCAATCCAGGTATATCGAGCGCTCGGTTGGGATAAGACGTAGTACGAAGAGAATCGATCGTGAATAAAATGGTTCATGAGACGGGGGTAAATCCGGGCGGAAACCATGCCGATGAGGAGCAGGCCGCCCCCCCACGCTAGGGCTAGAATTTTCTGGGGATCGTTAAGGGTATCCGCCGGGTGAGTCTGCCACGCTTGGTAGGCAATGATAATGCAGACGAACGTAAAGAAAAAGGCATTCCGAAACGGAAATCCTTCGGGCATTTGGAACATGTGCCAAATGGTATTGAGGACGGTAATCCATAGGCTGACAAATAAAATCCCTAGTAACCAGAGCGCCCGATTTTTAGCGGGTGCTGCAATTCGGGGGGAAACAAAGAAGACAATGACCAACAAAAACATGAGGGAGCCCATGTAGAGCGCTGGACCGTGGTAGAGGTGGGTTGTAAACTGTCCGCCACCAATACCAAACTGGGTAAAGATCTCCGGGCCAAAGTTGAGCGTGATGTTGTACGCGTCAAGGTTAAAGGTAGTTTTACCGGTCGCTAGCATTCCTAAACCGGTGGGAATCAAAAGAACGGCACTCAAGCCGACTGCTAATAGTCCGCCCCAGACAAACTGGCGAATGAGCGGCCAACCTTCTCGCCACACCTGCTTAAGGGGGCGGGGCTGGTCAGAATTGCTGATAAGCAGGTAGCCAAAGTAGATGATAGAAAATAGGCCGGTCATATAGCCTAAGTAATAGTTCGAAAAAATGGTAATCGTCAGGGCGATGGTAAAGAGCCCGAAACGCCGTTTTTCAATAATTCGGTAAAGCCCCAGCGTTACAATCGGCAGCCAAATGAGTGCATCCAGCCACATAACATTATAAAAATCTAGGGCCACAAAACCGCAGAGGGCAAACGCCGTGGAGAACAGGGGGATGGAAGATCGCCCCTTAGGAAACAGGTGGGTTAACAGAATGGCCATGGTTAAGCCAATGGTTGAAATTTTTAGAATAATAATCCAGACGATGGCAATGGGAACTTTGACGGCGGGAAAGAAGACCACCAGTAAGTTAAAGGGACTCATTAAGTAATAGGCCGCTAAGGGCAGTGTGCTGCCACCAACGGAAAGCGAAAACGAAAATAAATTGAACGAATGCGTTAAAAGATGGTGACGATAAGCTTGAAACAGCGGCACATATTGGCTTTGCAGGTCGCTGAATTGCAGACTGCGCGGGCCGAATGGTGCAACATGCATGTTAGCGAATACTAGTACCATAATTATAAACGGAATCCAAAATGCGGCTAACCAAGTTAAACCGTGCCGAGATAGCGAACGGGTCATTAAATTTTATCCTCCCAGGAACATGCTGAACATGTTATATTGAAAAACCTCTACGGTTATTTTACACCAGACCGGGGTTGGAATTGATGCAAACGATTGGGGTTTTCGCTAGAATGATAAAAACGGAAAATAAACTTTTTAATTTTAATGGCGGATAATTGAGTTGTTACAACGATTTTTAGGAAAGCGGCAAAGGGAGCACTTATAAAAACAATTGACTTTTAATTTGGGTTAAGGCTATCATTAAATCGCTTACAATAGTGAAACTGCCACTGGAACTTAAACATGGAGGAATGCGACATGAAAAAAGATCAAATTGTTTTGAATACCTTAGTTTACGCAGAACAACATCGTGCTGGGGTGTCACAAGCTGACATGCTGAGTGACGTCAACGATGCAGAAATTAAGACGGCTGAAGTCCGGCGCGAATTCTTTAGCGACTTTGAATCTGACTTAGATCAAACGGCTAAGGCAGCGCAACAATTTGGCATAACGTTATACTACAGTGTTCCGGAGTCGCTCTTCTTGAATGGGGGCCAAGTTAACCCCGATTTAATGACCTACTTTGACGAAGGAAAACGGTTGGGAATTAAAAAGATTAAGTTTAATACGGGTGATTTTGCTCACTACCAGGGCAACTTAGCCACGGATTTTGCTCCATTCCTTGAGACGGGAATTGAAATTAACGTGGAAAATGATCAAACCCAGTTAAGTGGCACGTTTGAACACCTCGTACCCTTCTTAACCGCAGCAAAGGAAGCCAACGTGGATATTAAGAACGTTTACGACCTGGGTAACTGGCGGTTCGTTAGTGAAGACGAATTAGAAGCGGCTAAACAGGTGGCACCTTTCGTTCGCTACATTCATGTGAAAGATGATTATGAGAATGATAGCGGAATGGCCGTTGTCCCACTGGGCGATGGGATCATCGACTGGAAGGCAGCCTTGAATTTACTTCCAACGGATGTTCCAGTTGCGCTCGAATACCCCGCTACAGATGAACAGATTGATGCTGGCATTAAGGATTTAGAAGAATTTACACCGGAAGTTTAAGATGATTCCCTGATATTTACCATTAAAAAAGAGCGTCCGCAGAGTATAACTGCTGCGGGCGCTCTTTTTGATGCTTACTGGCTGAATAATGGTGACCAAAATTAAAGTATAAGATTAGCTATAAAAAAGTTTCATTTGAATATCTTGATCATAGTTCCCGAATCCCCGACCAAAGATCGTACATCCACCCTTGTGGTTGGCATTTTCCTTAATGGCAAATCGAACCGAGACCGTAGGGGAGGTAGCATTTAAATCGGAGAGACAAATTTCGGAGAAGGGTTGTCCATCTAAATAGGAACCATGATTAGTTATCCGAAAGGTCTTAAGGACACCATATTGATTAACGTTATCTGGGACCCATTTGGGGGTGAATTTCCCCCGAATATCTGAAAAATCTCCCGTACTAGTCCAGGTTCCAATTTCTACATTATTAATGGAAGTGGTAATGTCACTGGGCCACACATTATTGGAAAATGGGAATTCGGACCCTAACTCAACCGAAAGATCTAGCATTTCTAATTGATCATCTGGTTTTAAATAGTTAGGAAAGTGATATTCAACAAAACCATCCGTCCACCAAATCATGTGAGCGTTCATACGGTTAGGATCCATAAAATAGGCGGGCGTATCAACTTTACCAATATAGTTGGTGGCCCCAGCCAGACCACATGAGGGGGTCACTGAATAATTAGTGTAGTGACCAACAGGAACCTCAGTGACATAGGTTTGAAACTGGGGATAAATTAAATTAGGAAAATGAACGTTAATTTGATCAACCTTTAGGACGGAAATTTTTTTATGGCCGTGGCGTTTGAACTGAATCAAACCAGCATCTGCTAGTTTATTTAAGTGCATTAATGTGATTGAGTTACTGAGATTTAAATGCTGGGCAATTTCTGAAGCGCTTAATTGGTGTTCTGAAATTAATTGAATGATCTGCAACCGAGTAGAGCTTGCTAGGGCTTTATAGACCTCAAGCGACTCCTTAGAGATATCGACTTCCAAGATTCTTCTCCTTTAAGTTTAATAAAAATATGAATTAACCGTTACAAAGACCGATATATTTCACTTTAACTATAGCTTAAATAGAAAACGTTTTCAATATTTTTAAGAAGATTCATAAAAAGGTATTGATATCGCTTACAAAAGTCGGTATGCTTATTTTGTTAAAATTTATACGTATAAAAATAAAAAGTAAGAAAAGGTGCAATATATGTCAATTTCTAGTTCCCAGTACATTAATCCATTAATCGTTCAACGGGCTGATCCCTACATCTATAAGCATACTGATGGCTACTATTACTTTACGGCATCGGTACCAGCTTATAATTTAATTGAAATTCGACGGGCTAAAACCCTTGCAGGATTAGCACATGCTGCTCCACAGACTATTTGGCGAAAACATGAAAGCGGTGACATGAGTCAGCTGATTTGGGCGCCGGAACTGCATTACATAGACGGGAAATGGTTTGTTTACTTTGCCGCCTCTAAAACAACGGAGTTTGACAGAAACGGGATGTTTCAGCACCGTATGTTTTGTATTGAGTGCGATGTGGCTGATCCAATGGCCAGCGAAGAAAATTGGGTCGAACATGGTCAAATTAAAACACCGATGGATAGTTTTTCACTGGATGCTACTTGTTTTGAAGCCCAAGGAATACTGTATTACGTTTGGGCTCAAAAGGATCCAGATATTAAGGGAAACTCAAATTTATACATTGCTGAAATGGAAAATCCATGGACGTTAAAAACCGATCCCGTTATGTTGTCAAAACCAGAATATGATTGGGAAACGCATATTTTTGCTGTTAACGAAGGGCCGGCTGTTATTCATCGGAATGGGCGTTACTTCTTAACGTATTCAGCAAGTGCGACTGATGAAAATTATTGTATTGGAATGCTGAGTGCCTCAGATAATTCAGATCTGTTGGATCCCGCTAACTGGACGAAGTATGATAAGCCCGTATTTCAAAGCGATCTAGCTACCCATCAATATGGGCCAGGACATAATTCGTTTACCGTTGCCGAGGATAATCAAACGGACATCTTAGTCTACCATTGCCGAAATTATACCGATATTAAGGGGGATCCGCTATATGATCCTAACCGGCATACGAAGATTCAACCGTTTACCTGGAATGCCGATGGCACACCTAACTTTGGTAAACCTGTTCCTTATAACTATCAATAATCAAGGAGTGAAAATCTATGGATACGAATGATCCAAGTACTAATCCTAAAGCTGCTACCATCGAGACCGATCCTAAAAAAATGCATCAAATCGATGAAGAAACTAATAAGAACAGAAAGGAAAGTAAACATTTTTGGGGCTTTCCGTTTACCGATTTTAGCTACTTCTTCATTTGGGCGGTCGTTAACGGATATCTAACCCTGTGGATGGAACAAGTCGGACATTTAAACGGTGCTGAATCTGGTGCGGTATTTTCAATGATGGCCGGAATATCTTTATTCTATCAACCGGTATTTGGGGTGATTTCAGACAAATTATTGTTTAAAAAGAATCTTATTTTACTGATTGCTGCAGCGGGAATTCTAATTGGGCCATACTTTCAATGGGTATTTTTACCCTTGATGAGGATTAATTCTTTTTTAGTTGCAATTGTTACTGGAGCATTTTTAAGCTTTGTTCTTAACGGAGGTGTATCTGTTATTGAACAATATGTTCAACGGGCTAGCTTAGCCAACAAATTTGAATATGCCCACGCACGTGTTGGGGGTTCTGTAGCAGGGGTTGTTGCAGCCCTAGTTGCTGGTCGGCTATTTATTTGGCAGCCAAACTCTATTTTTTGGGCCTGTACTGTTGCTGCGGTTATTCTGGTATTGCTGTTAGTCTTTAGTGATAAAATTGACACGGATAACGCATCAGCTGCAGGAGATACAAATGATTCACTTGATTGGCATACTGTAATATCAGTCTTTAAAATAAAAAATTTATGGGTGCTAGCTATATTTTATATGGGTGCATCAGCGCTATTCGATGTTTTTGACCAACAATTCATCATTTTTTTCAGAACTTTTTTCCATACAACGGCTCAAAGTACGCTTGTTTATAGTTATATGTCATCTGGACAAACTGCAATTGAATTCTTACTTATGTTTCCGATGCCCTGGATTATTAACCGAATTGGTTCTAAGAATGGGTTAATAGCCTACGGTATTGTCACTGCTATCCGAATTTTGGGATCTGCATTAGCACCAAACTGGATTTGGGTTGTGGGATTTCGTTTATTAGCTGGGCTTGAAATGCCCTTACTATTAACTTCCATTATGAAGTATATTGCGGGAGCGTTTGATATCCGACTATACGCCACAATTTATGCGTTAGCCTCTAATTTTGCTAAACAGATTTCCGTATTCGTCTTTTCATCTGTAGCTGGTCACTTATATGATACGATTGGCTATCAACATACGTATATTTACATGGGAATTTTCGTCCTCTTCATTACAATATTTGCGGCATTCTTTTTGAAAAAAGAAAACCCTGTACAAGCTGGTGAACGGGATACCGAGGGGCGACCACTATCTTAACTGATAATTAGCTGAACCGTTTCCAACAAAAAATGGCTTAGATCCTCTCGTGGGATCCAAGCCAATTTTATTAGCACTTTTTTACCAACTTGCTTTATGAACACCAGGGATTTGACCTTGGTGGGCAAGCTGCCGGAACTTAATCCGGGATAGTCCAAATTGACGCATATAAGCGTGTGGACGACCGTCAATTTTATCACGGTTGTGCGCGCGGACTGGGGATGCATTCCGGGGGAGCTTTGCTAAACCAGCGTAATCCTTATTAGCAATCAACTCGGCACGTTTGCCAGCATATCGCTGAATGGTTTCCTCAATTTTGCGTTCCTTGGCAATCTTTGATTTCTTGGCCATTAATGAGCCTCCTTTAAATTAGAGTGAAAAACGAAATTTATTATCTTTTGGGTTAACGAGTTTTAGTTTGTTGGGCCTGCCGTTTGAGGTCGTCTAAGACCTTTTTGGCCCGGTCCCGGGTTTTAGGGTTACTGCTCTTTAACCGCCGGTATGCACTTGCTTTATCCATTTTTTCCATTCGACAAGCCTCCTAAGTTATTGAAAATAGTAATTATTACAATTTAACATCATACTCGCTTAACTATGATTCGTCAAGCCAAAAGTACTAACTATTGGTAAGCCGAAACTTCACTGGATGACGGAATCAGTATAAGCAAAAGTCGCGAACGTATCAAATATAACGTTCGCGACTTTTTTATCCAAGTAATTTAACAGTTACTGCAGGTCTTCATCGGTTCCCTCAACCCGTTCACTTTGGGCGGTTTGGGGGAGAACTAGGTTTAATACGATTCCGAGGATGGTAGCAACCGCAAGGCCAGAGAACTGGTAGGTTCCCAGTTGGAGGTAGGCATTACCGATGCCGATAACTAAGACGCTAGAAGCGATCATGAGGTTGCGTTTGAGATCTAAATTAACGCGGCTTTCAATGAGCACCCGTAGTCCGTTGGCGGCAATGACCCCGAAAAGCAGGAAGGAGATTCCACCGATGACGGGGGTGGGGATGCTTTCGATGAGGGCACTTAACTTTCCCACGAAGGCGAAGAGAATGGCAAAGATGGCGGCACCCACTAGGACGTAGACGCTGTGAACCTTAGTGATGGCCATTACCCCGATGTTTTCACCGTAACTAGTGACGGGCGGGCCTCCAACCAGAGCGGCTGCGATGGAAGCTGCCCCATCCCCAGCTAAGGTCCGGTGGAGTCCAGGATCCTTGAAGAAGTTCCGGTGGGTCAGCCCATTTAAGACCAGAATATGGCCGATGTGTTCGGTCATGGTGACAAAGGCAATCGGAGCGAGCATTAACACCGCTCCCCAGTAAAACTTAGGCTGGTAGGTAACGAAAGGAATTTGAAAGTCCGGCAGGGAAAACCATGCGGCATGGAGTACCGGAGTAAAGTTGACGAGGCCGAAGAAGATGGCAATGATATAACCGCAAACAATCCCCAATAAAATTGGAATTAGGGCCCAAAAACCCTTGAGGTACATGTTAAAACCGATGGTTAAAAGGAGGGTTAGCATGGCGACAATGAAGTACCGGAGGTCATAGTTTCCCGCAGCGTTCAGGGTGGCGTCTTTGGCTGCGGTTCCGGCTAACGATAACCCAATCACCATGACGATGGGGCCCACCACAATTGGTGGTAATAGGTAATCAATCCAACTATCCCCAATGAGGGCGACTAGAATGGCAACAATTAAGTAGACGAGTCCAACTGCCAGAGTTCCCTGTGCAATCCCCGGGTACCCCGTTGTTTTCATCAGGGCCACCATGGGGACGATGAAGGAAAAACTGGATCCCATGTATGCGGGAATTTTTCCCTTCGTAATTAAAATGTGCAACAGGGTTCCTACACCGGAACTAAAGAGGGCAATCCCGGGATTTAACCCCACTAGAATGGGAACGAGGACCGTTGAGCCGAACATGGCGAAGAGGTGCTGAAGGGAGAGACCGACCCAGGCTAAGAACTTTGGGCGGTCATGAATGTCGTAGACCGCATCCGGATTGTGGTAGTCATCTTGAGATTTCATACTGTCACCTTTCTTTTTGACAAATGGGATGGAATAAAAAAACGACCCCTTGCCCGTAAAGGTAAGAGGTCGAAGTTAATGTCCAATCGTAGTCAAAACTAGCCGGTGTGTATGACGGCTGCATTATCATCGTACCTTGTTAGCCTCACGGGACTAAGTTAAAGGTCATATTTAGTTAAGCTCATTTTAAGTGGAAACGGTCGGGGTGTCAATGACTAAAATTCAACGTGGTACGAAATTTCATCGGTCCGGCTTTCACCAGCTGGCAGAACCACATCCCCAAAGCCCTCGTGGCGGGTGGCATCCGGTAGAGTTTGGGCTTCCAAGGCCACCCCTTCGTAAGGTTGGCCCTGACCATTAGACCGAATAAAATTCATTTTCTCCCGGGTGAAGGAGTTGGCGGTAAAGACAACTAACCCATTTCGGCTTGAGCCAACCGTCACTTTTCGGTGGCTTTGTGGATCACTTAACGTTGCAATTGCTTCGCCGGAATTGGTCTCGTTAATCTTCCAAATATCATCGAAGCCTTTTTCGTCGGTCTCGGCTAAGTCATCAATGACGTCGCCCAACCGTTTTTCACTTCTTAAATCGAACGGAGTTGCGCTTACGTCAATTAAGTCGCCGGTTGGGACCTTTTGAGCGTTAAAAGCTAAGTGCGAATCCGCATCTAACCTAAGAAGATGATCGTGAATGGTTGCCGCATGCCCCAAGTTAAAGTAGGTGTGTTGGGTCGGATTGAAAACGGTGGTTTGGTTTAAAGCCGTTCCCGTGTAATAAAGGTGGATGGTATTTGCTTCATCCAGGGTATACGTAATGGAGACGTCTAAGTCGCCCGGGTAACCGTCAACGGATGACTTCTGAACGTGGGTGAACGTAATGGCGGGTTGGCCATCATAGTCCGTAACGCTGCCCTCCCATACTACCGAGTTAAAACCGTTGGGACCGCCGTGAAGGGTGGTCGATCCCTCGTTGGTTGACAGAGGGTAACGCTGGCCATTGAGAAGCAACTCACCGTTGCCGATTCGTCCAGCGGTCCGGCCAATGGCCATATTAACGTAGAAGGGATTAGCCAGGTAATCCGCACTATTTGGGTAGTTTAAAACTAAGTTATCCGTTCCACCGTCCGGGGTCGGAACCAAAATCTCGTAGAGGGTGGCCCCAAGGTTAATGGCAGAAACGGTTAACCCATGTTGGTTTGTGAGTGAGTAACGATGAATGGATGCACCATTATAGGTATCAAAAGGTTCGACGTGTGCCGAAATAAGATTAGTTGTCATAGTGAACTCCTTTTTACATTTGAAATCGGTTTCAATAATTAGTTTAAAATATTTATCTGGATAAATCAATTAAAACCAAAAAATCAGAGCTTAATATAAATTCTATATTTAATCACGTTGGAAGCAATTACATTTAAATAAAAAAATCAAAAAAATTATACGACCCGTAAAACAAGTGGGGATAAGGATTTTAAGGGGCTTTATAAAACTATATTTATACGTACAAATTAAAAATAGTTTGATTTATTCGAATTAATAAGTTAAGATAAATTCCGTTAACAGATGTGAAAGCGCTTCATGATAAAAGACGCACAATTGAGGAGGTTGCAGAATGGCTAACGATAAAAAGATTTCAAGTCGTTTTATCTATTTCTTTGGTTCATTCGGTGGGATTCTATTTGGTTACGATATTGGTGTTATGACGGGAGCCCTCCCGTTCTTACAAACTGATTGGAACTTATCCGGTTCTGCGGGGCTGGTTGGGTGGATTACGTCAGGCGTTATGTTTGGTGCCATCTTTGGGGGTGCCATTGCGGGTTCACTGGGGGATCGGTACGGTCGCCGGAAAATGATTTTGATTTCAGCCCTTATTTTTGCACTTGGTTCATTATTATCAGCAATTGTTCCTAACAACGGCTCATACTTTTTAATTGCTGCCCGGATCTTCCTTGGGTTAGCCGTCGGAGCGGCTTCAGCGTTAGTTCCGGCATATATGTCTGAAATGGCTCCCGCTGATAAGCGGGGGATGTTATCCGGATTAAACCAGACGATGATTGTGTCTGGGATGTTAATTTCCTACATTATGGACTTTATTTTAAAAGATTTACCGGGAGCCTGGGCTTGGCGGGTCATGCTAGCCTTTGCCGCAGTTCCAGCTTTGATCCTCTACTTTGGGGTTCTGAAATTGCCTGAATCACCCCGTTATTTAGCCCAGAATGGTCAACTTGATGCCGCACGGCACGTGCTCTCCATGATTCGGCCGGCTAACGAAGTGAACGCTGAATTAAAGACGATTCAAGAGGTAACCAGTGAAGAAGAGACAGCCACCGAGAATACCTCGTGGGGGTCGCTGTTTAGCGGTAAATACCGGTACCTCGTAATTGCGGGGATTGGGGTTGCTGCGTTCCAACAGTTCCAAGGCGCCAACGCCATTTTCTACTACATTCCATTGATCGTTGAAAAAGCCACCGGTCAAGCAGCAAGTTCAGCACTGCTTTGGCCCATTGTCCAAGGTGTCATCTTAGTCCTTGGTTCGTTAGTTTTCTTGGCCATTGCCGATAAAATTAACCGTCGGACCCTCTTAACAATGGGGGGCACGGTTATGGCCCTGTCTTTCTTGCTTCCATCCATTATGAAGTGGATGATGCCGAACATGAACCCGATTTGGATCGTGGTCTTTCTATCCATCTACGTTGCCTTTTACTCCTTTACGTGGGCGCCCCTGACTTGGGTAATCGTGGGTGAAGTCTTCCCGTTAAATATTCGGGGGAAGGCAAGTGGATTGGCTTCATCCCTTAACTGGATTGGGTCATGGGCGGTTGGTCTATTATTCCCAATCATGACGGCAGTGATGTCACAGGAAGCCGTATTCGCCATCTTTGGTGGAATTTGTTTACTTGGGGTCCTCTTCATACGATTCTGCGTCCCAGAAACCCGGGGCCGGTCACTTGAAGAAATTGAAGACCAAGGCACCAATCGGAACGCCAAGAAGGAACCAACCATTAACTAGGCTAGTCAAGTTAGCCAATAATAAACGGAGGAAACGGTAATGAATTTAATTGAAACCTCGAACGCCATTAAGAGCGGGAACGTCTCCCTTGGAATTGAATTGGGGTCGACCCGGATTAAGGCAGTCTTAATTACGGATGACTTTAAGACGATCGCCTCGGGCAGTTACCTCTGGGAAAATAAGTTTGAAAACGGGGTTTGGACCTACCCGATTGATCAAGTTTGGGAGGGAATCCAGGCTAGTTACGCTCAAGTAGCGGCAGAAGTTCAAAGTACGTATCATGAACCCCTGCAAAAGATTAGTTCAATTGGGGTGAGTGCGATGATGCACGGGTACCTAGCCTTTAATAAGAACGATGAGCTGCTCGTGCCATTTCGGACTTGGCGCAATAATATGACGGAACAGGCGGCGGACGACCTAACGAAGCTGTTTGATTTTAACATTCCGCAACGCTATACCATCGCTCACCTCTATCAGGCCATCTTGAACGATGAACCGCACGTTAAGGAACTCGACTTTGTCACGACCTTAGCAGGGTACGTTCACTGGCAGCTTTCCGGACAAAAAGTTCTCGGTGTTGGGGATGCATCCGGGGTCTTCCCGATTGATCCTAAGACGGGGTCGTATTCTGAACAACGGATGACTGAGTTTAGCGATCTGCCAAAGGTGAAGGCCTATTCTTGGAAGATCGAGGATGTCTTACCTAGTGTTCAAACGGCCGGCACGGTGGCCGGTACGTTGACGGCTGAAGGGGCTAAGCTGCTAGATCCCGCTGGGAACCTTCAGGTGGGAAGCGTTATGGCTCCACCTGAAGGGGATGCCGGAACGGGTATGGTTGGTACCAATAGTGTTCGGAAACGGACCGGAAATATTTCGGTGGGGACCTCCGCTTTTTCGATGGTGGTTTTAGATCAACCGTTAAAGTCGGTTCACCGGGATATTGACATTGTGACCACTCCCGATGGTTCACCCGTTGCAATGGTTCACATTAATAATTGTTCATCGGATATTAACGCTTGGGTGAGCCTTTTTAAACAGTTTGCGGACCGGTTAGGATTGGATATTAGTCCGGACAAACTGTATGGCACGCTATTTTTAGAGGCGACGCGGTCGACGCCTGATGCCGGTGGACTAGTAAACTACAGCTACCTTTCCGGGGAGAATATTACCCGGATTGAAAAGGGCCGCCCGTTATTTGTTCGGACCCCTAACAGTAACTTCAATTTGCCCAACTTTATGCTCACCCAACTCTACGCCGCCTTCGCGCCGCTTCAAATTGGAATGACCATCTTAACTGATGAAGAACATATTCAAACCGATGTGATGGTCGCTCAGGGAGGATTATTTAAAACCCCTGTGGTGGGACAACAAGTCTTGGCCAATGCGTTAGATACGCCAATTACCATCATGAATAATGCTGGGGAAGGTGGTCCGTGGGGGATGGCTGTCTTAGCCGTTTACGCTAAGGTTGGCAATCAAACCGAGAGTTTGGAAGACTTCCTTGATAAAGAGGTCTTCGCCGATCCCGATAGCATGACCCTTAGCCCTGAACCAGCGGGAGTTGCGGGTTACCAGCAGTTTATCAACCGCTATCAAGCGGCCCTGCCTGTTGAGGCGGAAGCGGGTAAGACACTGGCAGATGAAGAAAGGGGTTAATTGAATGTTAGAAGATTTAAAACAGGAAGTTTATGAAGCCAACATGCAGCTGCCCAAGCTGGATTTGGTGACCTTTACTTGGGGCAATGTCTCAGGAATCGATCGTGAAAAAGGGTTGTTTGTTATTAAGCCCTCTGGCGTGGCCTACGAGGACATGCAGCCATCCGATATGGTGGTGGTGAACCTGAAGGGGGAGGTCGTGGAAGGCGACATGAATCCGTCATCCGATACGCCAACTCATACCTACCTCTATAACCACTTCAAAACGATTGGCGGAATTACCCACACCCATTCTCCGTGGGCGGTATCCTTTGCGGCGGCTAAGTTAGACATCCCGGCCGTTAGCACCACCCACGCCGATACGTTCTTTGGTGACGTCCCATGTGCCCCTGCACTAACGGATGAACAGATCAAGGAAGGCTATGAATTGAACACGGGCAAGGTGATTGTTGATGAGTTTGACAAACGGCACCTCGATCCCGATGCCGTTCCAGCCGTCTTAGTGAGCCAGCACGGGCCGTTTTCTTGGGGACCCACCCCAGACAAGTCCGTCTACAACGCTAAGGTGCTTGAAGTGTCCGCTGAGATTGCCTACCACGGACTGCAAATGACCCGGGACGAAATCCACGTGCCCCAATATTTGTTAGATAAGCATTACTACCGTAAGCACGGTAAAAACGCCTACTACGGCCAAGATAATGCGAAGTCGAAGGATCATGCAGCACACGAATAACTTTGTGTTTAACCCTTAAAAAAACTGAACTCAAAAAGGAGCGTTTATTATGTTATCTGTACCTGATTATGAATTTTGGTTTGTGACTGGAAGTCAATTTCTTTACGGTGATGACCAACTAAAAGAAGTTTCTAACGATGCTGAAGACATGGTCAATAAGCTGAATGCCAGCGGAAAGATGCCCTATAAAATTGTCTACAAGGGAGTTATGACTACGGCCGAAGGAATCACCCAGTTCATGAAGGACGCTAACTACAACGAAAAGGTTGCCGGCGTGATGACCTGGATGCACACCTTCTCACCAGCTAAGAACTGGATTCGTGGGACTAAGCTGCTGCAAAAACCACTGCTTCACTTGGCAACACAATACTTGAACAATATTCCCTACGACACCATTGATTTTGATTACATGAACTTAAACCAAAGCGCCCACGGTGACCGGGAATACGGCTACATTAACGCTCGCTTAGGCCTCAATAACAAGGTGGTTTACGGTTTCTGGGGGGATGACGATACCCAGACTGAAATTGCGAAGTGGGAAGACGTTGCTGTAGCTTACAACGAAAGCTACAAGATCAAGGTGGTTCGGTTCGGTGATACCATGAGAAACGTAGCGGTGACTGAAGGGGACAAGGTTGAAGCCCAAATTGACCTCGGCTGGACCGTTGATTACTGGCCAGTTGGTGACTTAGTGGATGTAATTAATAACGTTTCGGATGCTGACATTGACGCTCAATACCAGGAGCTAGAAGCAAAGTACGATATGGTTGAGGGTGATAACGACCACGATGCCTACGTGAAGGCCGTTCGTTACCAGCTTCGGGAATACATTGCCCTGAAGAAGTTCATGGATGATAAGGGCTACACCGCCTTCACCACTAACTTTGAGGACCTGCACGGAATGGATCAATTACCTGGGTTAGCCGCTCAACTCTTAATGCGCGATGGCTACGGGTTTGGGGCTGAAGGGGACTGGAAGACCGCTGCTTTGGGTCGATTGATGAAGATCATGGCCCACAACGAAAAGACTGCCTTTATGGAAGATTACACGCTAGACCTACGGAAGGGCCACGAAGCCATCCTGGGTTCTCACATGCTTGAAGTTGATCCATCAATCGCCAGCGATAAACCACGGGTTGAAGTTCATCCGTTGGATATTGGCGGCAAGGCCGACCCAGCCCGACTAGTCTTTACTGGATCTGAAGGCGAAGCCATTGATGTGACCGTGTCCGACTTCCGCGACGGCTTTAAGTTCATTAGCTACCCCGTGGACGCCCACAAACCAGAAGCTGAAACGCCAAACCTGCCCGTTGCTAAACAACTATGGACGCCTAAAGTTGGTTTGAAGGCTGGGGCAACCGCATGGATTCACGCCGGTGGTGGTCACCACACCGTCTTCTCATTTGCCTTAACCGAAGAACAAATTAATGATTTAGCGACAATGCTTGGTATTGAATCGATTGATATTGAATAATTGTTTAAAAGGTTAGGACGTCAAACGTTTTGACCACGTTAAATAGGACAGTGACCGGGTTCGATGATGTTTTAATCGGATTGGGGCATTGCCCTATTTAACTGTGTTCCGTTTTGATATTCTCGCCTTTTTTGCGTTAAGAAATCGGATAAGAATGCCTGCTAGGCCTAACTGTGCTAAGATATGACGTGAGAAACCGAGAACTGTTCGGAGCAAAGCAGGTAGAAAACATGACAACAAAGTACGAAACAATTAAAAAGGGATTAAAGGAGGATATTCTTGCTGGTAAGTACTCCATTAACCAAAAGCTGCCCACGGAGACGGAATTAATGAACCAGTACAAGGTCAGCCGGTACACCGTTCGTCGGGCGGTCGGCGACCTTGAAAACGAACACTTCATTTACCGGATTCAGGGTGGCGGCATGTTCGTGGATGACTGGGAACACCAGGAAGCGGCCCAGTCAACGGACAATAAAATGGTAGGGATTTTATCCACCCACGTTGCAAACTATATTTTTCCGAATATTATTAGTGGGGCGGACCGGGTCCTGTCCGATAATGGTTATATGATGACCCTAAGCAACACCCATAACGATCCGGAACGAGAACGCAGGTCGTTGTTAGCCCTGTTGGATAACCGGGTTTCCGGCTTGATCGTAGAACCCACCCAGAGTGCCCTGGCATCGAACAACCTTGACCTTTACCATAAGATCTATGAAATAGGGTTGCCGACCGTTTTTATCAACGCCATTTACCCCCAGTTAGAGGGGATGTTTCCCACGGTCACGGTGGATGATGCGTTAGGGGTTGCAAAACTAACGAATTACCTCATTGATAACGGCCACGAACGGATTCTGGGGGTCTTTCAGGTGGATGATTTACAGGGGGTTCACCGGATGGAGGGGTTCCTAAACACCTATCGGCAGCACCCGCAGATTTCATTAAACGCCGAAGCGATAATGTACCAGTCTTCCGATGATCTCAGTCAGGTTTTGAATAAAATTGAAACCCGGTTGGGGTCGGATCAGAAGCCCACGGCCATTATTTGCTATAACGATCAATTAGCCCTGCAAGTCATTGATTTGATTCGGTCACTTGATTTATCGGTGCCAAAGGATGTTTCAGTGGCGGGATTTGATAATTATCAGCTGGGTCAGTACATGGACCCCCGGCTCACTACCCTGATGCACGAAAAAGAAAAGATGGGGCATGATGCGGCCGACCTGTTAATGAAGGAAATCAAGCACGAAAAAGTGGCCTCCATCCAGTATGATCCGCAGCTTATCGTGCGAGGTTCAACCCGGAAAGTCTGATTAGTTGCTAATTTACCTCAGGAACCCGATAATTGACTGAAGAGTTTTGAACGAAAGGTCGGGACGAGGATGAAAGTGATGGCGACGTTAGGTAAGTTGGCGGTGCTCGTAGTGAGTGGCGCCGCGTTGTATCACTATGTTGGCGATTTATCGGTACCAACGACGCACGTTGCAAAGGTAACCCCCGCTAAGGGTGTCACTTACTCTAATACCCCCACGCTATTTATTCCGGGGTGGGGTGGCAACGCTTTTGCGTATAATAAAATGATTGGTAATTATCAACAGCAGCATTACGGTGAAAAGGTGTTAACGATTAAGGTCGGCTGGAGCGGCAAACTGAATTTCTCGGGAGATTGGGATCACCGTCCGGTTAACCCCATGATTCAGGTCCTGTTTATGCATAATTTAACCCTTGATTACTCCCAGCAGACGGAGTGGGTACGGCATATTCTGGAAGTTTTAAAGAGTCGCTACGGGGTCCAAACGTATAACATCGTGGCACATTCCTGGGGTGGGAGTGCGGCAGTCAATGCCCTCATCCTGCACGGGGATGCGAAAGCCCAACCCCGGTTGAATAAAATGGTGCTACTGGGCGCACCTGTGAATGAAGCCCTAGGGGAAAAGGATTCCATTGTCGGCCGGTTCCTACCCAGCAAGCGGGATGAAGCCTATAATGCTTTGGTTGCGGCAAAGGGGTCGCTAACTTCAAATCGAAACGCGCAGATTTATAATTTTTACGGCTCGATTAACCACCGGCAGTCAGACGGTCAAACGGCGTTTTCTCAGGCCCAGTCCCTGAGGGCTTTGGTTGCCCACACGGGAATTGGGTACCATGAAAAACAGATTAACGGCGTATCCCATTACCAATTGCATTCTTCCCCTAAGATGTGGGCGCTCATCGCTAAAACCTTATGGATGTCGGACTAGGGGGCAACCTACAAAACAAGCAGTTAATAAAAGAGGGAGACCCGAATTCGGGTCTCCCTCTTTTCATTTAGATTTAAGTTTTGGCAGACTCAATCTAGATTAGTGAATGGTTCCGTTGGCGAGTAATTCATCGATGAGTTTTAGTTCCCCATCATGGTTATTATCCGCCAGGGTCACCTGATTCGCAATTTCCTTGGTAGCCAAGGTACCATTTTGCATGGCCACCCCTAGACCGACCGATGCTAACATCTCCAGGTCATTGCCGTTATCCCCGAAAGCCATCATTTGATCGGGTATCAGATGCCAGTAGGCGGCCAACTGCTGAAGTCCGGTGGCCTTGTTGATCCCTTTGCTAACAATATCCATACTACCAAACCCACTTGGCATGGCGTGAATTTGGTTGGGAAATTGGGCGTTCAATTGGGTGGCTAGGTTAGCAACGTCAATTCCCGCCCATTCAGCGTTCACCTTGTAGAAGGAATCCGTCACCGAGCTTAAGTGGTCCACGGGGACAATGTTATTAAAGTAGTACTGTTCCGTTGTCCGGTCCACGGGCCGACTCGTTTTTTCAATGTAGGTCCCGTGGTACCCGGATAATCGAATGGTTGTGGGGGTAAATGCGGGATCGTTCCGCAAGGTTTCAACGACCTGATGAACCACGGTCCGGGGCAGGGGTTTAGCGAATATTGTTTGTTGGTTAACCATGACTTGGGCGCCGTTTTCAGCAATAAAGGCATCAACGGGTTCCCCCTCAAAGACCTTGAGCAGGTGCCCCATATGATTGCCACTGGCAATTACAAAGTGGTCGCCCCTTTTGTGAAGCTCATCGAGGACGGCCCGGAAGTGATTCTGGTTGTAGTGGTGCCGACTATCCATGAGGGTACCGTCAACGTCAGTTGCAATAAGTTGAATGGACATTTTTTCTCTCCTCTATCTGTCAATGCCCTTATGGTAGGGGAGTTAGCAAGAAAACACAAGCTATCAATTTATAAATGTGAAAAGAACGCTTGCTGTTAGAAACGTCTGGGCAAAAGTTAACGTTCCTTTTTCCTGGTGAGCACCCATCCCTCTGCTAAACCAACAAGGGTGATCAAGCTTAAGATTCCGAGGTACAACCGCTTTGAGGTAGCAGGACCAATGTAGTTTTTCCATATGGAGAACCGTAAGTAGGTTTCTTTAAACCCGTTCAACGGTTTAGGCTGTAACGGATATCGAGCTAGACCAACGCAAACGTCGAGGGGGCGTTTGGTCCGGTTCGTAATGGTTAATTGGTAGTGGCCTGCGGGTTGCGGGGTATCCAAATGGATTTTTTGGCCGGGAGCGTTTAGTCGCCATAGAGGTTTCCCCTGAGCATTTTTGAGGGTTACCCGCATTTTTTTTGAATTTGCGTTGCTATTACCCAATTTCACGAGGTTATAACGCACCGGTGCGTAGAACTGCTGGGTAATGGAATGGCCCGGTTTTAACTTGGTATAGTGGTGGCGGTAATACTGGCCCACGCTCTGGCTGACTACGAGACGCTGGTGCAAAATGGGTGTGGTAAAGGCCGGTCGATCCCAGACGTAACAGATTCCTGCGATGATGACGCAGCCAATTAGGGCAGCGGGTCGACTCCACTTAGGTAGGTGGGCGAGGCTGATAACGGGTTGAGGGCTTGTAAGACCCAGCGTCCCGCTTAATAACCAGATGGCCAGCAGGGGCAGGGTGTAACGCTCTTCCGTTTCCCAAATCACGATGTGGAAGAAACTGAGCCCAAAAAGAAAGAGGATAGCAATCATCACTATGGGCGAACTTACTTGGCGGCGCTTTAAAACGGCCCACCCAAAGAGAAGGGTGGCCATTAACAGCCCAACGTAGAGAACCTGGGTCCACTGACCGAGGTTCCATTCGATACTATCCTTGTGGGATAGATACCAGGACGGGGACTTATAGAAGGGCCCGTACAGCCTAAAAATATCAAAATCACCGGTGGCTAAGAAAAGGCGCGTTTTCCGGTAGAGGTGCTTAATAATGCCCTTGGGTCCCATTTTATGGATTCGGGACTTAAACTCCTTGGTTTCCACCGCCGTCTTTTTTGCCTTGGAGTGGTACTGGCCCATATACTTCGTGTCAAGGTCCGAATAATTTCCAAACATGTCGGGATTCCAACTCATATCAATCCAGTGGACGATGGGCATCACCTGGCTATCTTTGACTTCATAGTGGTTAGCCGATTTAATGACGCCGTCTCCGGCAAACCCAATGAGGGTAATCGCCGCTAGGGTTAAGACGACCCGGGTTTTAATCCGCCAGTTCGCGTGATTATGCCACTTTGTGAGGCATAGACCCAGAATAACGGCTACCAGTAAAATTAAGAAGTTCATTTTAACTAACGTGGCAAAGGTGATGACGACTCCAAGTAGGATGGTCCAACCAAGGCGTGCCCACCATGTTTTGGCCGTTGTCAGTTTCATCACAATAGCTAAACTTATCAGGGTGACCGGAAAGACCACCATGTCCGTGTAGATGTAGAGGGCGTAATAGTATAGGGGTGCCGATACCGTACAGAGGATAATAAAAATGACGCTGCCCGCCAAGCCCCTTAGTTTATTGACAATCCAAGCACTGCACGCCAATCCAACGTCCAACCATAAAAACTGTGCTAGGTAGATTGAGGCACCGTAGATGGGTAGCCCCACCGCACTGGTAAATCGGTTCCACCAGCTAAGTAAAATGGCAAAGTTAACGTTGTTGCTGTACATATAAAAATAAGAAATCCATTTTGTTTGACCGTGAAGCATATTTAAGGCTTGTTCGCGAACGTAATAGAGGTCGGCCCGTTCACTAACTTCGAAGTGGGTGGCAACCCAAATTTGACAAGCTAGCATGACGACGGAAACAATCCCTAAGATGACCCAGAGCTGTTTTTTGGTACGTTGGCTAAGCCACCACCAGACCCCCCGAATGAGAAGGATTAAGACGACGCCCCCAAATAACAGGGTTAATGGTGATAACCACTGTCTAATGGTCAAAAAGTTGATGGGTTTAAAAAGTGCTAATAATAAAATGCCCCCGGTAAAGCCGAGACCTAACCAAGCCAAACAGGTAACCAGTGCACGATTGACCTTTTCCATAATCCATACTTCCCCCAAATGTAAACTTAATATAATAAGTATAAATTGAATTTAGAAGGGGGACAAATGTGACGACTTGGTAAAAAAATGTAAGCGGAACCGGTAATGTTGAGGTGACTAAAAGTATCCCCATAAAAAAAGCTCCCGAAAATTACCGTTTGGTAGTTTTCGGGAGCCAGTTTAGTTGTTGTTCATTAGGTGGAGCTAAATTCATTTTTTTCGGGTAAGTCGCCATCCTAAGGCTAACCCGACGAGTGTGAATAACCCCAGTAAAAGGGTATATAGTTGCCGAGACACGGCAGTTCGTTTCATACTTTCCCAAGCTGAGAAACGTAAATAGGTTGTTTTAAAACCATTTAGCGGATGAGTAATCAGCGGGAATTTACCAATCCCAACGCTCACAAGGAGTGGTTTTTTTGACCGATTAGTTAACGTCAATTGGTAACTTCCGGCTGGCAGCGACTTTTTAAAGTGAATTTTTTGTCCCTGACCATTTCGCTGATAGAGGCGCTTATGGGCACCATTATAAACGGTGAATCGCATCTGCTTAGCACTCTCATCATTATTTCCCAACTTAATAACGTTAAAGGCTAACGGGACCTTAAACCGCTGGGTAATTGAATGACCGGGTTTGAGGGTGATGTCATAAGATTTATAGTAGTTACCCACGGTTTGACTGAGAACCCCGCGTTGGTACGGTAACTGGGTAGTAAAAACGGGTCGATCCCAGTCGTAGCACATGGCACTAATTAAGAGACAACCGATTAAAATTCCCGGGCGAAGCCAGCTGGGCTGTTCCAGATGGTCAGACAATGTAACCGGTCGAGTTAGTCCCATGGTTCCGCTGACAAGCCAAACGGCAAGGAGTGGTAAAGCGTAACGTTCTTCCGTTTCCCAAATGAAGATGTGGAAGATTCCCATCCCGATGAGAAATAAGACAGCCACGATTGCAATGGGGTGATTAACTTGGTGGCGCTTTAAGGCAGTAAGGCCAAATAGCAATGTGGCAAAGAGCATCACGAGATAGAGCACTTGACACCATTGAGCTAGTACCCAGTTAAGGGTGCCTTGCCGTGAGAGGTACCAAGTCGGCGCCTTTTGAAAGGGTCCGTAAAGTCTGAAAATATCAAAATCGCCGGTAGCTAAGAATAAACGAGTTTTTCGGTAAAGGTGTTTAATCACACCCTTTGATCCCATTTTATGAATTCGAGTTTTGAGTTGATTAGATTCAATGGCAACCTTCTGCTCTTTAGAGGGATAACGGGTTAAAAAGGCGGTATCCGCACGACTATAATTTCCGAATTGTTCAGGATTCCAACTCATATCAATCCAGTGAATGAGGGGCATAACTTGGTGTTCATCAAGTTGGTAGTGGTTGGCCGTTTTAATTGCACCATCAGCCCTGAATCCGATCCCCATGATTGCGACGAGGACAACAATTACTAACGTTTTCATTTGCCAGTTTGCGTGACTAGGCCATACCGTTAATGCCAATCCAATGATGATTGCAATTAATAGGATTAGAAAATTCATTTTAACAAGGGTAGCAAAGGTCACGATGAGCCCAAGTAAAATGGTCCAAAATAACCGAGGCTGCCATCGCTTAGCTGAGGTTAACTTCATTATAATGGCCAAGCTAATTAAAGTGGTTGGAAAAACAACTGTATCCGTGTAAATGTAAAGGGCGTAGTAATAAAGTGGAACCGAAACGAGGCATAAAAGCAGGAAGATAATGCTGCCAGCTAAGCCCCGGACTCGTTTTAGCATCCACGCTGCGCAGGCAAGCCCAACGTCTAACCAAAGAAACTGTGCTACATAAATCGAAGTCCCATAAATGGGCAGCCCAATCCAATGAGCTAGCCGGTTCCACCAACTGAGGAAGATTGCGGCGTTAACATTGTTACTGTATACGTAGAAGTAAGAGAGCCATTTGGTGTGGCCCTGAAATAAATTAATGGCTTGCTCCCGAACGTAATAGAGATCGGCCCGTTCGCTGACTTCAAAGTGGGTCGCAACCCAAAGCTGGCAAAGTAAAAGGAGTCCGGTGACGATGATCATGTTGATGCGAAGCTGCTTTGGCGACAAATGATTTAACCCTAACCATATGCCCCGGAGTAAGATAAATAAAATCACACTACAAAATAGTAGGGTGAGGGGGGATACCCACTGATGAATTGCCAAAAAATTAATTGGTTTAAACAGAGCAAGTATTCCAGCTATTCCCACCAAAATAAGACCGATTCCAAATAAAGCGGTCACTAAAAAAATACGACTAATTCTCCCCATTATGTCTCCCCTAGTACTAAAATAATAATTCTTTCTCAGTATAAGATAAAAATCTAAGCTCGACAATATTATTAATGAACTCTTTAAATGTAAGCGGAACCGTTTGTTTCTAAACTTTTTGTAAAAGAAGTTGACAAGGGTGGTGGATATCTGTAAGATGAGAGCCAATCATAACGGGTGACGAATGTTTGACCTTTTGATTAATCGATGGAGAAAAAAGTGATTAAATTGGGGTTTTAGGGTTTAACCTTTATGAATTATGGTGTACAATAATAGTTGTTGTTAGCAGAGAATTAAAATAGTGCTAATGACGAGTTGATCGCATAACGTTCCAAATTGGAGGGTTTAATAGATGATTAAAATGTTTTATCACACAAAGACAACGGCCGTTACTAAGGCAATGAAATGGTTAAAGAGTCATGGCGCCGCATTTGAAGGCCAAGACATTAAAAAGCAGCCTTTAGATCGTGAAACGATCCTGCACATGTTATCCCTTACGGAAGAGGGAACTGATGACTTGATCTCTAAACGTTCCAAAGCTTATAAGAATTTACCTGAATCAATCGATAACATGGGGTTGAACGAATTGGTCGACCTGTTGCAAACTAATCCGAATATCTTGAAGAATCCGATTATCGTAGATGACCACAAGCTCGCTACTGGGTTTGACCTTGAAACGATTCGTGAATTTGTTCCCGCCGAGTACCGGAAAAAGGAATTGGCCGGATTCTTCAAAATCTTGAATGGATCATCTAAGGAAGCTAACGCAATGTAATTAATCAGTGGCTGGAACACAAGACGTTTAGGCCATATTAAATAGGGGACGGTATCCAGATTCGATTGTAATCGAATTTGGGTACCGTCCCTTTAGTTATGGTCTGGCTTTAATCGGGTTCCATTTCTCGGTTTCCTATGGTTAATCAAGCTGCAGGAGTTGTGGCATCTAAGCGGAATTAGTCACCCATTGTTCAAAACACTTTCTTTTCTAATTGAAAATTTGACATAAAAAAACCTTAGCAGGATTGCTAAGGTTTTTTGGTTACTGCAAGTTTGCTGGACGAGAAGCCCCAACTAGGTTCCACCATGAAGCATGAATGTTTTCGGTGATAACCCCACGGTTCTGGGCATCGATCATTTTGTTGCTACCAACGTAGATCCCCGTATGAGAGATGTTACCTGCGTTAGAACCAAAGAAGACAAGGTCACCCTTCTTCAAGTTGTTGGTGCTAACGTGAGAGTAAGAATTGTATTGACTTTGAGCAGTCCGAGGAAGCTGCTTATTAATTGCCTGCTTGTAAACGTACTGGGTTAAACCAGAACAGTCAAATGAGTTTGCGCCTGCAGCTCCCCATGCATATGGTTTTCCAAGTTGAGCCTTAGCTTTATTGTAGACGGCTGCGTAGGAAGCGGCCTTAGCTACTGGCTTTGGTTTTGGTGTTAAGTAGCCGTGCCAGATCCAACCAGAAACATCGCCATGACCATTTGTGACATAGTAGTAAAGGGAGGTCGTGTTCGTATTGTGCTTAACGATGTAGGCCTTTTTAGTAACGATCCAAGTTGTGTGCGGGTAGTTCTTTAAGTTATGGGTCCGGCCACTAAAAGTAAAGTTGGTGTTACCTGACATGTTAAAGTTGTAGGTTGCTCCGCTGGCGCTTTTCCGAAGGTACTGAGTTTTATTAACGCTTGACGTACTTGTAATTCGGTCGTAAGCAACCGCTGGCTTTGGCTTAACCTTTAAGTAGCCGTGCCAGATCCAGCCGGAAACATCGCCGTGACCATTTGTAACATAGTAGTAAAGGGAAGTGGTATTTGTATTACCCTTAACGATGTAGGCTTTTTTAGTAACGACCCAAGTCGTGTTAGGGTAGTTCTTTAAATTATGGGTCCGACCACTAAACTTAAAGTTCGTATTGCTTGTCATATTAAAGTTATAAGTTGCGCCACTAGCACTTTTCCGGATGTAAGCAACTTTGTTAACACTCGAAGTACTTGTGATGCGGTTAGTATTGGTAGCGGCGTGGGCCTGGCTACCTAAGAAAGGTGTGAGGACTAGCGCAGTTGCAACAGCTAATCCAACTTTCAAACTGGTTTTCATATGTAATAGTCCTCTTTTCTCTATTTCTTAATATATTCATAATAACCTATTTAAATTACGGAAAAGAATCAGGGACTTTACATCATTATTACCCTTATGTTACAAAGCGCAAAAAAACAGCCGCTCGAGTTTTATTTGTTCGAGCGGCTGGCCACGGTTTTCAGTTCCCTGAAGTGGTGATTTAAATTTGAATTATTTCAACCAACTGTTGATGATTGACGAGTTAAGGGTAAGGTCCATATCAACGTCACCGTCAATTCCATTAACGGAGCCGGAATCATTATATTGCCATAGGTCTACCTGAGTGGTTGGGTGAATCGAATAGTTGGCAATCCAGTTACCATTAAAATCGCTAAAATCAATTTTGTTATCCCGGGCAAAGTTATCACCTGAGTAGTAAACAATTGGCTTATTCGTTAATTTTCGCATTTGTTTAGCCCAGGCTTTAACGAAATCACGTTCGTTGCCATCTGAAGTTGCCCGGGATTCATTATCCAGAACTAAGAACTTAGCGTTTTTATCTGAATTTTTATAGAAACTTTTGGCTTCGGTTTTAGCATCTTCAACGCTGGTAAATTCAGAATATTCGTATTGACCAAACGGTAAGTTATTGGCTTTGGCGCCCGTCGCATTTTGTGATGATTTTGTATCAAAATGGTAGTCGTCATCACCTGGATTTCCGGCTTGAACCCGGGTGATCACAAAGTCAAGGTCCTTTGCAGCCTTACTCCAGTCAATATCCCCCTGAAACTCCGATACGTCCGCAGACTTTTTGTAGGTGGCAGCTGAAGCAGATTGTGAGGTGGCGGAAAAACCAACGGCAGTCATGGATAACGCAGCAGCGATGCCTACGAATGTTTTACGGATTGATAAAGTCATATAGATAAAGTCCCCCTAGACAGTGTCATTTGTTTGATTTACGTTATAAATAGAAAGTCAATGTTTTGTATATTAACAGGGCCGTGTGTCAGCAAACTAACAGCCACATTACGGGTTGGTCACAATTAGTCTAACCAACTTGCGACTGTCTTGTTGTTAACGGCAGTGTCCATGTCGACATCCCCATCGATTCCCTTAACGGAACCGCTTTGGGAATACTGCCAAAGATCAGTCTTTTCAGGCTTGGATGAGTAGTTGGCAATCCATGATCCGCTAAATTGCGACGTGTCAATGTTGTTTTCCTTAGCAAAGTTCTCGCTTGAGTAGTAAACGAGCGGTTTGTTGGTTAACTTCTTCATTTGTTTAACCCAGGCTTTAACGTAGTCCGATTCACTTCCATCGGATGTGGCCCGGGTTTCGTTATCCAGAACTAAAAACTTAGCGCTTTTATCAGAGTGTTGATAGAAACTTTTAGCTTCATTTTGAGCGTCTTTAACGCTGGTAAACTGAGAGTATTCATATTGACCGAAACTTAAGTGGTTCGATTTGGCTCCCTGAGCGTTGGTTTTGGCCTTTGTATCGTAGTGGTAGCCGTCATCGCCTGGGTTACCCGCTTGGACCCGTGTAATAACGGCGTCTAAGTGTTTGGAAGCTTCCTTCCAGTTAATGTCTCCTTGGAATTCTGACACATCCGCAATGCGTTTCGTTGCGACATCAGCCTTTGCACTTGCAGCAACGTTCGTTTGAGGTGCTTTAGTTTGCGAGACAAGACTAACACTGGTTAAGGTAAAGGCAGCGGCAACGGTCGTTAATGTTGTACGGATTGATAATGTCATAAAAATAAAACTCCTCCTCGAAATAACTGATTTACTCTGTGAATCACAACGAGGGATAGTATGCCACCAGAACATCACAGATAAATAACGCGTGAATTACAGAAGCGTATCAATTCAGCTGGAATCTGTCACGTGTCTGTAAATGAGAGTGAAAGCGACTGGTAAGTTTGAAGTTTCAGCAAGCGACCAAAGTCGAATTTGATTTTAAGGTCATCAAAAATCCCGATCCCAAACGGTTTTAAACGTCTGGAATCGGGATTTTTAGTTGAGTTAGTGTTTGGCTTGCCAGACTTTAATGGCAAGTTGAGCCCGGGCTTTATCGGTGGCGGTCACCGGATTATAACCTCTCAGGCCCCGTTTAACATCGAAGTAATTGTAAATGTTCTTGTTGCCGCTTTGGTAATACATGAGATCTAATTTATTAGGGGAGTGGTTGAGGCCAATAATATGACCCATTTCATGGGCTAATGTTGACGCATACTCGTACATGACTCCCTGGGTTGCCACGGATTGATTAATATTTTTGACCGCCTTTTTGGCGTTCTTTTGTTCCGTACCTTGATGCTTGACGGCGTATGAGTAAAATTCCTGACTGTATTTGGGATCCGTCGTTGCAATCCCTCGGTTGGCCAAGTAGTTGGTGGTTTTAACGGCGACCTGATTTTGGTAGTAGCTGTTCACGTAGCTGGTCATTCCGGATTGAACGTCTTTGTGGCTTTTACTATAGTAGGAAAGTTGAACTTTTAGTGACTTGAGGGAGGGCGTCCACCAGGCATCTGAGTTCCCGTTTTTTTGGTTAGTGGCCGTAAAGGTTACCGTATGGTGGGATTTGGTACCGATATTGAATTCCTTTTTACCCAACCGGCTGTTCCAATAGTTAGCGGCTACCTTGAGACTAGATTTTAGCGTCTTGCTCGATGTTTTAGCGTAGATCCAAACCCGACCCTTTTTATCAAAGCCCCTTTGAGCGCCGTAGGCTAACTTGTACTTTGAAGCCAGTCCCTTAGCGTTGGCCCGGGTCTTTTTAGCGCTTGCCTTTAAGACGGCCTGAGTGGGTTTGACGGATTTAGATTTAGCCGCTGCCGTTGAAACCGGCAGGATAACTGAAACTAAAAGCATGGTTGTCGCTGATAAGGTAAACCAGCGATTGTTGTTATGAGCCATAACGATAACCTCCCTTGATTGCTACCTTTATTATAGGCTCCAGTTTTTTAATTTTGCAAGGTGGAAGAGGAACTGTTTGACGGACTTCTATGGATAGGAAGAAAATTATTGGTTGACGACAGTGAAAAGTCATGCGAACATACATTTGACACTAAATTAAGGGAGCGATAGACGTGCGGTTTTTACATACAGCCGATTGGCATATCGGTAAACAGCTTCACGGGTTCAGCCTGCTGGAGGAACAGCAGGATGCTTACCAACAATTACGACAAATTGCCCAGGAAGAAAACGTGGACGCAATGGTCATTGCTGGGGATCTATACGATCGTAAGGTTCCCAGCGAGGACGCCGTCAATTGTTTAAACGGCATGCTAGTCGATTTGAATCGACAACTGAAAATGCCCGTCTTAGCAATTAGCGGAAATCATGATAGTGCCACCCGGTTAAGTACGGGCCAGGAATGGTTTTCGGCGACCGATTTTTACCTGAATACAACCATAAAGCAGAGTTTAACACCCGTTGTTATGGGGAATACCCAGTTCTTTTTGCTGCCCTATTTTGAACCCCATCAAGTTCGCGAAACCTTTCATGATGAAAGCATTCGGACGGTCCAGGATGGAATGACAAGCATCTTAAGTGAAATGACCCAGCGGTTTGATGCGGACAAACGCCACGTTTTGGTGGCACACTTTTTTGCGGCGGGGAGTACTCACACGGATTCTGAAACCTTGGTTGAGGTGGGGGGATTGAACGCCATTCCGGTTGATCAGTTATCAGCGTTTGACTACGTTGCACTGGGGCATCTGCACCGAAAAGAGGCCCTGAATGAAGCAACGGTTAAATACAGTGGGTCTCCCCTGAAATTTTCGACTAGTGAGGCCGAAGACGTTAAGGGATGCTGGATTGTGGATACGGAAACCAATCCAGTGACGGTCACTTTTCGGGCGATAACGCCCCTGCACGATCTTGTCATTTTAAAGAATAGTTACGACCAACTAATGGATCCAAACCAAACGTTTAACGTCCGGCCAACGGATTACGTGGCCATTCAGCTAACGGATTCGGCACCAATCCCGAACGTCATGGAAGATTTGAAGCGCCGGTTTCCACAAATTATTGAGCTGACCCGGGTAAATCCCAGGCAGTTAACGACTCCAAGTCAGACCGTTGAGCAAATCAAACAGAACCCAACGGAGTTGTTGTCTGATTTTTACCACCAAGTCACGGGCGAAAAACTATCGGTTAATCAAAAGGACTGGGCGGCCAGTGCCCTCGTTAAAGCGGAAGGGGAACTTGGTAATGCGACCTATTAAATTAACCTTAGACTGGTTTGGACCCTATGAACACGCTGAGATTGATTTCACCAAACTGGCGGATGCGCCGCTATTTTTGATCAGCGGGAAGACGGGGAGTGGGAAGACAACCATTTTTGATGGTATGAGTTACGCCCTGTTTGACCAAACTTCCGGCCAGGAACGGGACGCGACGAGCATGCGATCAGATTTTGCATCCCCCGATGATTATACGCAGGTGGCGTTTGAGTTTGAACACCGGCACCGTCACTACCAAGTTATCCGTCAGCCCAAGCAGCTGCACACTAAACGGGGCGGCGGGGTGACCGAAAAGGGGGCGAGTGTTGAACTGACGGTCTTTGATGTGGAAGGGCACGAAGTCGATCAGGTCACCCGAAAAAAACAGGCGGATGACATGATTCTTGAGCTACTAAAGATGAATGCGAACCAGTTTTCACAGATCGTGTTATTGCCCCAGGGTAAATTCAGGCAGTTTTTAGTGGCGCCGAGTGATGATAAGGCGGCCATTTTGCGGCAGCTTTTTCATACGCAGCTTTACGTGGACTGGGCGGAACAATTGCGCACGGCCCAAAAACAGGCCAATCAAGCATTACGGGATCAACAGACGGCGATCCAACGAGATGTCAGTGACTTGATTTGGACGGAACCTAACCAGCAGGCGATTGACACCGGAACGGTTGGGAAAACCACCAGCGAACTGATAGAACTGGCTAACCAGCAGCAAACCGATTGGAAGGGCCAGCAGGCAACGCTCGATCAGAAAATTATTCAGGTCCAGCAACGAGTTAACCAACTGATTCAGCAGACCGAAAGGGAATTGCAGACGACCCGAATGTTTGATCAGCGGGATCAGCAAACGCGGCAATTAGCAGAATTGACCGATCAGGCCGATCAGATGAAAAAACGGCAGCGGTTAGTGGATCAGCTAGATTGGATTCAGCAACGGGCGCCAGAATACACCCAGTTAGTGCAGTTAACGGACGATATGGACCAGATGAAGCAGCAGTTACGACAGATGGATCAGACAAAACGGCAACTCGAACCCGAGTTGCTGCAACTGCGAAATCAGCGGCGTGAACTAACGGACCAGCAGCCGCAAATAGATCAGACAACGGCTAACCGGGTGAGATTAGAGTCACTGGTTGCGTCTTATCAGCGGGTTGATGAATTGAATCAGGAATTGAAAAGTCAGCGGCAACGCGTTGAAACGCTGACTAAAAACCTTAAAGCGTGCCAAGATGAGCAGCAAGCCGTTCAGAATCAATCGGTTAAGGTTCAAGCTCGGCTGGATCAAAGCGATCAACTGCACCACGATCAAACGGTAACTGTGACTCGCCAGCACCAGTTAGAACGGTTAATGGACCAGGCCATGCTGGTTCAGGAGCAGAAAAAAAACCAGCAGCAGCTAACGTTACTGGTTCAGCAAAAACAGGTCGAAGTCGATCAAGCAGATGAGCAATTCCAAGCGGCTAACCAAGCATTTGAAGCGATCAATCAGCGCTGGATTCAAAGTCAGATTGCCGTATTAAGCCAACAGTTAGCTCCAGGGACACCGTGTCCCGTATGCGGATCAACGGAACATCCTTACCCAGCGGTAACAACGGTTCAGTCCGTTACTGAGGCCGAAGTGAAAGTGGCCCGTCAAACTAGCGATCAGGCTAACCAGTTGTTGACAACGGCGAAGGCTCAGCTTCAAGATTACCAGGCGCAGTGCCAACAGATCCAAACCAAGTTAACCAGTGATCAGGACCAATTGGCGGACCAGTTAACGATGGTGACTTTGGAGTCGGTTGCCCCTGAACTTGTGATCAAGCGACTAACGGAGGAGCAAAATCAGGTTCAAGCAACGTTGAGTCACCTTACCCAACAGCTGGATCAGTTAGACCAAGATCGTCAGGTGAAACAGCAGTTGCAGGTGAAGGTTACTGAATTGACAACGACCATTAATCAGCTGCAAGAACAACTCCAAAAAGCCGAACAGTTGCAATCCGCCACTCAAGCGACCCTAACAACCGTCCAGGAAAAACTGCCAGCTGAGTTTCAAACTGCCGGTGATTTACAGGTGGAAATTCAACGGTTAAAGGCGGTAGTAGCTGGCCATGATGCCAAGTTAGAGTCTGTCACGGAGCAGGGAAATAAACTACAAATGCAATTAACCGAGCTGACATCCCAAATCAAACTAACGCAGAACCAGTTAACGGATAACCAGAAAAAGGCCGATGACTTAAGAAACCAACTGCATGCAGCCGTGGTTGCCACCTTTAACGTCACCGATGAGGCGGCCCACGATCAGTTCGTGACGGGATACGAACAGCTTGACCGGTTAGCCGAGCTGAGACAGGCGGTGACGGCCTACCAGCAGCACTGCACCGAAGTTCAGAATCGGTTAACGGAGCTGAACCAGCAGTTAACGGATCGGCAGCGGCCCGATGGGGAAGCCACTAAGCTGGCCCGGCAGGCAGCCGATACCGAACTGACCCAGTTGAGGGCGGAAGAGGGTGACCTTAAAATGCAGATCACCCAAAATGAACGGCGGTTGAATCGAATTGTAGCCGGGATGAATCGGCAGGAAGAGGAGCTGACGCACCAACGGGAGTTAGGCGAATTAGCGGATGTGATGAATGGGAATAGTGATTACAGTAAGCTTGGCTTAGAACGCTACGTTCTTCAAACCTACCTGCAACGAATTTTAGTGGCGGCCAACGATCAGCTGTTAAAGCTGACCAACGGCCGGTATCAGTTTGACTTAGATACTGGCGAAGCCTCATCCAAGAAACGGGCGGGGTTAGAAATTAACGTTTATGATGATAACGTTGGTGAAACCCGGAGCGTTCACACTTTATCCGGCGGCGAAAGTTTTATTGCGGCGCTGGCCTTGGCGTTAGCACTGGGTGAAGTCATTCAGGCTGAGACGGGATCGATTGACGTTGAAGCTCTGTTCATCGATGAGGGATTTGGTTCGCTTGACCAAGATGCGCTAAATACCGCCTTGCACTCCCTTGAAACGGTGGAGGGCCAGCACCGGATGATTGGAATTATTAGCCACGTCAGTGAACTGCAAGATCAGGTCCCTACCCAACTTCAGGTCATCTCGGATGGCGACGGCCGCAGCCGCGTGACGATTCAAACGGAATTTTAAGGGTGTTAATGACGCTTAAATGAGGCCTTGAGACATTTGGACCGCTTCGCTTAGAAAATATGACTCTTGCCGCATGGCCCGAAAGCTCTTCATCCTTAACAGGATGCTTTCGGACCTGTAGTTACGGGATAGGGTGAGGAATTCACTCGGTAGATCTTGAGGCTTAACGGGGTCATCGAAAAATGCTGATCTTGGGCATTATTCGATGACCTGGTTAAACGCAGAGATCTGAGCGATGGAACCCGACTAAAAGGGTGTGGAGATTCTCGCTTACTTTTGAGGATTAACGGAGCTCACAAAAAATACTGGGTTTTAGTATTATTTGTGAGCTTGGTTAACCGCAGAAAGTTGAGAAGCGGAGCCCGACTAAAGACAGACCACAACCAAATAGGGCAAAGGACCAAATCCGATCAAAATGCAATCGAACCTGGTCCTTTGCCCTATTTAGCATGATCTAAACGTCCTATGTCCCTGCCTTGCCTAGTTAATGCCTTAAACTTTCAAAGTCTTCGGACCACAGCAGCGCCATGGTTTTTTCACCGGTATGGACACCGACAACGGGACCAATAAAACTCGTTTCGAACGTCACTTGGGGAAATTCCTGCTTAAGCTCGGTAATCCAATCTGCGGATAGCTTAGGGTTATTGGCATCGATCACCACTGCCCTGACCGGGTAATCAACGTTCGCAATTTTTTCCGCAAACCCGCGTTTAATTTTAGCAAACGCTCGCTTCATGGTGTGTTCCTTATCAATGGCGATAATTTGGCCGGCTTCGTTGAAGGTTAGGATGGGTTTGATTCGGAGAAGGTTCCCCATGAAGCCGGAGGCGTTTGATAACCGGCCGGTCCGAACGAGGTGGGAAAGGTCGTCCACGACGAAGTATTCATCCATGGTAGCTTTTAACCGGTTCAAGGCCATCATAATGTCATCAGCAGAGCGACCATCCATGGCCATTCGAGCGGCCAACCGAACCATCATTCCTTCACCCATTGCGGCAATTTTGGAATCGAAGGGAATGACCTTAATATTAGTGATATTGGGAAGGTAGGCCTCTAAGTTCGGGAGAAAACTGGTGATACCGCTCGACAGGTGAATACTAATGACGGTATCGTATCCTTCGGCAGCGAGTTTGTCATATTCAGCCGTAATCTCGCCGATGGACACCTGAGCGGTACTAGGCAGTTCCCGTTCGGTTTTGAGCTTGTGGTAAAATTCCTCGGTCGTCATATCGACGCCTTCTTTATAGGGGCGGCCGTTAAAGATAATGGTGACGGGGACAACGTGAATGTTATATTTGGCGACTTCTTCGGGCGAAACATAACTCACGCTGTCCGTAACAATGGCAACGTTCAATCTTAGCAACTCCAGTGCAATTTATTATTAGTTATTGTTTGAGTGAGAGAAGAACAATTTCTCCTGTAACTCCTTATTTTATCAGTTTATGAACCGGGAACAAGTAATCACTTTTATTTCCCTGACAGGTTACGTGTTCTTCTTGTCGTAGGGGAGGAAAAGAACGTATAATGAGACCATTCAGTTAAATGGGGGATGACAGTATGCCACAAAAAAAAGGAGCTGCCCGGGAACGGAACTTTCGCTCCATTGCATTGGCACTTTTTATTGCCATTATTATTATTCAAACGATTGTTCCGTTTTTAGGCTACATCACGTTGGGACCAGTTAGTATTACGCTGCTTCAAATTACAACGGCCATTGCGGCAATTACGCTCGGGACCCGATCCGGAGTGATTGTTGGGACGGTATGGGGAGTGATTGAGTTCGTTCGGTCTTGGGCGGCTCCGACCACACCCTTCGCTGCATTAATGATGCATAATCCCTTTGCATCCATATTAGCCCGCTCGTTAGTTGGCCTATTTGCGGGGTTAACGTACGTGTACTTTGCTAAACGCATGAAACACAAGCAGTTCGGGATGGCTGCGGCCGGGTTCATGGCATCGTTTACGAACACCTTTTTTGTTCTGCTGTTTACCTGGCTCGGATTTATGCTCTTTCAGACGGGCTTCGGGGGAATTACCGGTGGGGCTTGGGTACCGTTCCTATTAGGGATTGCGGGAGCCAACGGAATTCCGGAACTTATTGCGTCCACGATTTTGACGCCGTTAATTGCAACACCGCTCGTGATTGCGCTAAAACGAAACGGTCATTTGGACTGATTTTGCCTAGAGTGTGAACATTTCATGATGAAACTATGATGATGTCGGCAAGACTTTTCTAAGATTTGCCAAATGGCCGTTTCAGTAGACCAATTCATTGTACAATGAGCAAAAGTCTTAAAGGAGGTCAATAGATGTTGACAAAATTGCAACAGCGGACCCGAAGAGATATTGTGATTGCAATGATTGATTTAGTGGAAAAACAGTCGTTTGAATCCATTACAATTACGGATATTTGTGAGGAATCCATGCTTCACCGGAGTACGTTTTACCGGTACTTTACCGATAAGTATGATTTACTTTACGGGGTATTCCAATACTTTGCGGATCAGTTGCTAGAAAAGGACGAACAAATATCAGTTGTTGATCAATTGGTAACGTTTGTGAGTTCTCACCGGACGTTCCTAATCCATGCCACCAGTAGTGATAAACACGAGACAGTCTATCATGAAATGATGCAGTTATGTTTGCGGGTAGTTGATGGCCGTCAATATAATCCGGCTTACCAAGAGGATGTGGTTGTTCAAACCATTCATTTGCAGCAAAATCAACCCGGTAAACTCATAATGGGGGCCGTGTGCGGTGCCATTGTGGGAACACTTGATCAGTGGCTAATGCAAGAAAACTTGGGGACGAAGGAATCGATGATTACCTATCTCACCCAACTCATTCAAAAAATGTAAACCGAACCGTTAGGAATCCAGATGTTTGTTCCTGACGGTCTTTTTGTGTATGCTAAGAAAAAAGGGGATGTTAGGATGCTTACGCCAGTACAGAAAAGCTTTGATGAGTTAACGACAATGGAGTTATTTGAGATTTATCGGGTGCGGACGGCCGTATTTGTGGTTGAACAAGATTGTGCTTACCAAGAGGTCGATCTGGATGACTTACGGGCCCAGCATCTTTTTTTCGTCAACGAAGCGGGAAAGATTATCGCCTACGCGCGCTTAATCCCTGAAAGAGATGGCCGGCAAATCCGCTTGGGTCGGGTTTTAGTCACCATTGGATCCCGCCATCACGGATATGCTGAAGCCTTAATCGAGGCCGCATTAGAAGTCGTTCGCTTGACCTATCCGAATGCTGAACAGGTCGTTGCTCAGGCCCAAGCCTACCTTAAAAAATTTTATCAAGGGTTTGGGTTTAAAGCTACGAGCGACGTTTACTTAGAAACGGGGATTCCACACGTTGACATGGTTAAATCATTAACATAGGGGATGGAGAAAGTGGCAACCATATTAACGCCAGAACTAATAACTCAGGCAAAACAGCTAACGGCTCAAAATCCCAAACTGGAGGGTTTCGTTGCGGGCGAAGGATCGCTGACACCCAAGTTTGTGTTAGTCAGCGAGGCCCCCGGCCGAACGGAAATTAAGTTAGGTCACCCCTTCCAGGGTCCGGCGGGGAAAGAATTAAATGAGTGGTGCCAACAGCTTGGCGTCAGCCGGGATGAAATTTACATTGCGGCTGCGGTCAAGAGTCGGCCGTTTAACGAAAAAAAGGGGTTTAAACGGGACCGCAAACCAACTCCCGCCGAAATCGAAGCTTTTGCTCCGTTCTTTGACTTTGAAATTGCTCACTTGGACTGTGACTTACTGGTTCCAATGGGGAACACAGGGCTGGAACGATTATTGGGCCGGGGGCAAAAAATTGGCGAAGTTCACGGTCAATTTTTACACCATGCGATTTTAGAGTGGGATGTGAAACACCAGCAGTGGCACTTTAGTGATAGGGAATATACGATTTTTCCAACGTATCATCCTTCGTATAGCAAACGGTTCAAGAAGATGCGCCCCGTAGTTGATGCCGACCTTAAAAAACTCCGAGCTTATCTGAGTGGGGAGCCCGACTAAAGATAGACTACAAACAAATGGGGATGTGACGTTAGTCCGCTTCGCTCAAAAGCCACAAATCTGCAACTTGGCACGAAGCCCCTCATCCAAAATACGGATGCCTTCGAGCTAGTAGTTACGTAACATTAGTCAACCCAAATCAAAATAGGGATCATCCCAAAACACGAACAAAGGACGTTCGTATTACGGGATGATCCCTATTTTGCCAGGCTTAAACGACTAATGTCATTAAATCCAGAGAGTGCTACTCCCTATTGTTAGCGTGCCGAATGAAGGTTTGAATAAGTTGGTTAGGTAAACCCTGAGCAACTAGGGCCCTTAGCGGCATATTCGTAAACAGTGGATTCTGTAAAATGGCGACCTTACCGTTCTGATCCACCGTAAATAACTGTTGCTCCGTAGTTGAACCGTGGTCAGAAAATGGCGTCACGACGTCCTTCATGAAGAGAGCCATCAACGTCGGGTCGCTAATGATTTCGTTAAGGTAGGTATTTTCGGAAATTTCGTGGGGTTCGTTTTCAAAGGTGAGGGTAATTCGCTGTTGAAGCCGGGTATCCCGGGATGACGCCCCAATCATTAATTCATAATCACCTGAGTCAGCCTCCCACATGTGTTTGCCAGTCCGGTACCAGCTGAAATCACGCCGGGTTAAGGTAAAGGTGACGGTCTTCGTTTCGCCAGCTTTCAGGGCCACCTTAGCAAAGTTGCGGAGTTCGGTGGCGGGAACTGGGCGATGAGTTGCGTGATTGGCAACGTAGAGTTGTGGGACCGCTTGGCCGGTTCTTTCTCCCGTATTGGTCACGTTAAACGTCACTTGAACCTTTTCGTCATCAATTTCGGTCTGCAAGTGAGTGTATTCAAAGGCGGTATAGCTAAGCCCGTAGCCGAACGGGTAGAGAACCCGCATTTCGTGACTGTTATAGAACCGGTACCCCATAAAGATGCCCTCAGAATAAATTTCGTGGTTCGGATCTTGATCAAACGTCATCGACATTGGGGTATCTGAAAGGAGGACGGGGAAGGTTTCGGCTAGGTGGCCCGATGGGTTGACGGCCCCGGTGAGAATATCCCAGGTCGCTTCACCCACAGCTTCCCCCGCAAGGTAGGTCTCCACAATGGCATTGACGTCATGGACCCACGGCATTTCAACCGGGGCACCGGTTTCTAAGACCACGGTGATGTGGTCATTGACGTCGGTTAAGTCACTCAGCAGTTCGCTTTGGTTATCGGGGAGTTGGAGACTCGTTTTGTCAAACCCCTCTGATTCCCAAGATTCGGGGTAGCCCAGAAAAACGACAACGTGATCAGCCTGTTTAGCGGCTTCAAGCGCGGCTGCCTCGAGGGTCGGCTCTGTGTCTAACTGATCAAGGTCGTAACCGGGCTGGTAGATGACGTGATCCGATAACTGGTTCGCCGCGTCGAGTGGCGTAACAAGATGCACGGGGTTCACGTGGGAACTACCCCCACCTTGAAACCGGGGTTTATCAGCTAACTGCCCAATAATTGCGGTCGTTCCCTTTGCGAGGTCTAATGGTAATTCGTTATGGGTGTTTCGTAACAAAACGATACTTTCATCCGCCATTTTACGGGCTGCCTCATGGTGTTTTGACTGGTCATAAGGTTCGGGATTAGCATCTGGTTGGCGCCGATCGATGATGGTAAGAAGCCGGCGAATGGCGTTGTCGAGTGCACCTTCGTCTAACTTCCCGGTTTTCACCGCGAGGACGATTTCATCAGTGGAAGGCTGCCCCTTTCCGGGCATTTCAAGGTCTAGTCCGGCCCGAATGGCCGCAGTATGATCCGCAACACCGCCCCAATCTGACATGGTCGCGCCTTGGTAGCCCCATTCGTCCCGTAAGACATCGGTGATCAGATGGTAATTTTGGGTGTTAAGGGTCCCATTAATTTTATTGTAGGAAATCATGAGGGTATCCGGGTTGGCGGTTTTGACAATAATTTCAAATGCCCGTAAATACAGCTCCCGGAGGGTTCGCTCGGAAACGTCAGAGGAGACGGTAAACCGCTGATTTTCCCGGTTATTAGCCGCAAAGTGTTTTACGGCCACCCCAACGTTTTGGCTTTGAACACCCTTAACGTACTCGGCACCTAAAACGCCCGTTAATAGGGGATCTTCGGAGAGGTACTCAAAGTTTCTGCCGCCAGCCGGAGTCCGTTTCATATTAACTCCGGGGCCTAAGACTAAGCTTACCCGTTCGGACCGGGCTTCTTCCCCGATTAAGGCGCCGAGTTGGAAAAATAGATCCCTGTTAAAGGAGTTCGCGGTGAGGGAAGCCGCTGGAAAACAAACGGCAGGAACGGAATCGTTAATATCAGAGATTCCCTTGCCAGGTTCGACCTTACGTAGTCCCGACGGCCCATCCGTCATCATCAACGGGTGAATTCCAAGACGGTCAATTTTGGCGGTGTACCAATTGTTCTTACCGGAAACGAGTGCCGCTTTTTCGGTCAACGTCAGTTCAGAAAGCGTTTTGTTGATGTCCATAGTTATACCCCTTTTGTTAGATTAGCTTCAGTATACAGCTGAAATTTCACGAAGTATAGCGCTACCATTTTTTATTATGGTGGTTGAAGAGTCACTTTTTCTGTAAACTAACTGTAGACGAGGTGAGCAAATGATTGGTCCAAACGATGGAAACGATTTTAGTAGTCAAGGAGTGGCGGACTATGACCGCTACTTTGGAACGCCGACCTATGATGATCACGTGCTTTTTGAACTTTTAACGGTTGGCGTTTTTCAGGTTGGCCTGAGTTGGCAGGCCGCGGCAAGTAAACTGCCGGTTTTGCGGCGGGATTTTAAGGGGATGGCGATTGAAGCCGTTGCTCAGATGGGGGAACCGGACGTGGAACGAATTGCTGCGGATCCGGATATGATTAGAAACCCCCGCAAAATCGCAGCGACGATCACGAACGCTCAGGCAATTTTAACCTTAAAATCGGAGTTTTCACATTTTTCCGATTACCTGTGGCAGTTTGTTGATGAGGTTCCCTTAACGATGCAAGTGGTGGATCGAACCGAGGTGGAAAATCAATGGCCCTTAGGTGCCCTGGTGGCTAAAGATATGAAACGTCGGGGATTCAAGTTTGTGGGGCCCGTGGTAACCACCATGTTTTTGAAGGCGGCGGGAATTTTTAAAGATGAGGTGCTTGACTGATCGATGAGTCGAGACCAAAATTTATAAAATTATTTATTAGATTCGAATGAGATAAAAATTAAAAAAGATGAGAATTTGGGTTGACAAGATTTAGTCGCTAGCATACACTTACACTAATTTGAAACGACAAACATGATCGGGTGAGTACCTAAGCGCAAACGTTCAAAGAGACCCCGCACTTGCTGAAAGCGGGGAACGAGAGCCTTAGTGAAGATGGCCTGAAAGACAATGGCGTTGCTGAATCCAGTGGATGAAGTAGCGATGACTGGCACTCATTATCGTGCACGCACTTACAGTCCTTCGGGATGAGAGTGTTAATGAGGGGTCAGTCGGAAGATTGACTTGAAGGTAGAATGGTACCGCGACAAAGCTCGCTTCTAACGTAACGTTAGGGGCGGGCTTTTTTATTTGATCGGGCCGTTTCAAAATTGAATTAAAGGGAGAGAGCAAGATGAAAAAACAAGTGAAAAAGTTATTACTCGGGGTATTGTTACTTCTGCCCATTCTAATTATTGCGGGCTGTGGGAAGGGGAGCTCAGCGGACCAAACCGTTAAGATCGGCATTATGAGTACCGATAAACCGATATGGGAACCCATTGTGAAGCAAGTTGCCAAAGAGGGGGTTACCCTGAAGTTAATCACTTTTACGGATTATAATCAGCCGAATGCGGCCCTGACGAATCATGAACTGGACCTAAATTCGTTTCAGCATACCTATTTCATGGATCAATGGAATAAGGCCCATCATACGGACATCGTTTCCATTGGGGCGACCTACCTGGCGCCATCCCGGCTCTACTCGGATAAAATTAAAGGAATTGACGATATTAAGAAGAATGATGAAATTGTGATTCCGAATGATGCCACCAATGAGGGCCGAGCTTTGAACCTCCTTCAATCGGCTAAGTTAATTACCCTCAAAAAGGGGGTCGCATTGCCTACTCCAAAAAATATAAAGACGAACCGGTTAAACCTGAAAATTACGCCGCTTGATGCAGCCCAGACTCCGCGTTCACTTAAGGACGTTGCGGCGGCCGTGGTTCCAAATGATATGGCAGCAAACGCCAATCTACCGCTCTCAAAGGTTATTTTTACCGAAAAAATCAACCGGAGTTCAAAGCCGTACGTTAATGTTATTGCGGCGAACGCTAAGGATAAGAATAAGGCAGCCTATAAAAAGGTCGTGAAGGCTTACCAGTCGGAGGCAAATAAGAAGAACATTCAAAAGTATTATCACGGAAACGCCATTCCGGCATGGGATCACAAGTTTTAGTGGAGAAATGGGTGAACGAAAATGAAATTAGACGCCATGATTAAGCTGCAACACGTTGACGTCACCTTTAACCAGCAGCATCGGACGGTGAAAGCCGTTCGGGATGTTTCGTTAACGGTTAACCGGGGGGATATTTACGGAATCGTAGGGTATTCCGGAGCCGGAAAAAGTACGTTGGTGCGGGTAATTAACCGACTGCAAGAACCCACGGCGGGGCAGGTTGAGGTAAACGGTCAAAACATGCTGGCATTAACGAACAAACAACTCCGGCACGCTAGAACGAAGATCGGGATGATCTTTCAGCACTTTAATTTAATGAACCAACGCACCATTGCCGATAACGTCGCTTATCCGCTGAAGGGATCCGGATTGGATAAGGCAGCCCGTGAAGCAAAGGTGGCCCACTTGTTGGAGTTAGTGGGGTTAGCGGATCAGGCCCAGGGTTATCCGGCCCAGCTTTCTGGGGGTCAAAAGCAACGGGTGGCCATTGCTCGGGCGTTAGCCAACGATCCGGAAGTCTTAATTAGCGACGAAGCCACTAGCGCATTAGATCCTAAGACGACTGGTGCCATTCTTGCGCTCCTAAAGGAGTTGAATGAACAATTGGGGGTGACCATCGTCCTAATTACCCACGAAATGGATGCGGTTAAGGAAATTTGCAACAAGGTGGCGGTAATGGAGGACGGTCAGATTATTGAACGGGGCAGCCTGCTCCAGATCTTTAGTCAGCCAAAACAACCGCTTACAAAGGACTTCATTAATACCTCTACGCAGGTGAACCAAGCGATAGAAAAGATTAGTCAGCAGGCGTTAACCCTCAGCGACACCCAGCGGTTAATCCATTTGGAATACGTGGGAACTGCTGCGGATGCCCCGCTGATTACGGAATTGTACAAACGGTACGGGGTGGTTTCGAATATTTTATACGGCAACGTTGAAATTTTGCAGGGGACGCCGTTAGGGAACTTAATCGTGGTAATGACAGGGGACCAGGCCAACTTAGATGACGCCTTGAACTACTGTCAGCAGCAACAAATTCACGTGAGTCCCGTTAAGCTTAAACAGGAGGTGGCGCAATGAATTGGTTTGCCCATTATTTTCCCAACGTTGTGACGATGAAAGCCGACTTTGTGACGGCGACCGGTGAAACCTTGTATATGGTTGCCATTACCGCTATTGTGGCGGGAGTTATCGGAATGGCAATGGGAATTACCTTGGTGGTGACGGCACCGGGGGGCATCTTGGCTAATCGGTTAGTGTATAACCTGCTTGATAAGCTGGTTAATCTGTTTCGCTCCATTCCGTTCGTAATTTTACTTGCGGTGATTGCACCGGTGACCAGGTTGATTGTAGGCACTGCGATTGGGACGACTGCAGCGATCGTCCCCTTAATCGTGGGGGCTGCGCCGTTCTATGCTCGGCAAGTTCAGAATGCCTTGGTGGAGGTGGACCGAGGAATTATTGAAGCCGCTCAAGCCGTCGGATCGGGACCGGTCGCGCTCGTTTTTCGGGTATATTTACGGGAAAGCTGTTCAGAATTGATCCGGGTTTCCGTTGTCACGTTAATTAGTATTATTGATTTAACGGCAATGGCTGGTGCCGTTGGTGGTGGTGGGTTAGGTAACCTGGCCATTATCATCGGTTACGATCGCTTTGAAACGGATGTGACTGTGATGGCGCTGATTATCATTTTAGCCTTAGTCTTTCTAGTTCAAATGATCGGCGATTGGTTAGCTCGGCGAACGAATCACGCGTAAAACGGGGTTAATGGTAAAATCATGTAAAAAGATCTAACATGAGTCCTCAGGTTAGCTAAAACCTGTTATAATGTTTAAGAACGAATTAGTTTACATGCTTAAACAGAGAAGGGAAGAAACATTTTGGCTGATCAAACACAATCAAGGACGTCCAAAAACCGGGTCATGCAAGGGATTTTTTGGGCGGCCATTGCCTCTACCATGTGGGGGATCTCAGGGACGGTCCTGCAAGTTATTTCTCAGGGAGAAAAAATACCTGCCGACTGGTACCTATCCGTACGGATGCTTGGTGCGGGAATCGTGGTTTTACTTATAAGTCTTTGTCTCTACGGCAAAAAAACGTTTAACGTTTTTCGATCGGGCCGTTCCATTGCGTGGCTGTTTGCGTACGCCATCTTTGGGTTGTCAGCCAATCTGCTGACGTTTTACTATGCCATTCAGTATGGTAACTCGGCGTCAGCCACTATTCTGCAGTATTTAAGCCCACTTTTTATTGTGTTAGGCGCCCTAGTTTTTAAGCACCAAAAACCATTACGAAGTGATATGATCGCCTTTGTGGTTGCCCTAGTGGGGGTGTTCCTTGCGATTACCAAGGGGAACATTTTTACGCTTAGTATTCCACTTCCCGCCCTCCTGTTTGGGATCGCATCTGGAATTACCTGTGCGTTCTACGTGGTTTTGCCCCGGCCCCTAGTGGAGGAGGGAAATAACCCCTCCATGGCCATCATGGGGTGGGGATCACTAATTGGTGGGATTGGGTTTAACTTGTATCACCCATTCTGGGTTGCCACCCCACCCATTACGCATACGTTGATTATTAGTATGAGTACGGTGATTATTATTGGGACCATTTTGCCGTTTTCACTCCTGCTTTACGCTTCCCAATTTGCACCTTCGGACGTGGTTAGCATTGTGGACGCCTTTCAACCCGTAGTGACGTTCATTCTCTCCATTATCTTTTTGGGGTTAAAGATGAGCTGGGTGGAGGTTTTAGGGTCAATCTTGGTTATTCTAGCCATATACCTTCTCCAACGCGGTCGCCGAGACGTTCAAGAACAAATGTTAGAGTAACGATTAATGTCAATCAAGAAGCTAAAGGGCAACGCCGGTCTTGGCGTTGCCCTTTTTGGGTGCTATTCTGGTATAAAAGGGGATGACGAAGATGACCGAATTTTATTTTGTCCGGCACGGCCAGACGCAGGCCAACGTTGCCGGGATAAAACAGGGCAACTTAGACGGCCCATTGATGCAGTTGACGGAACAGGGCAGGGGGCAGGCTCAGTAGCTGCATGATCAATTTGATATCAGGTTTGCTGATCAATTGGTCGTTAGCCCGTTAGGCCGAGCCAAACAAACGGCCGAAATTTTAAACTCGGGTCGGGGGGTTCCAATTGTGGAGGATAACCGACTACGTGAAATTTCATACGGGGATTGGGATGGTCGTCCCCACCAGGAAGCCGGGGGTGCCCACCCGGACCTCGTTGATTTGCACACGGGTGAGGTGCTACCAGAATATGCGGGAGTCGCCCACGGGGAAACAATTTTGCACGTGGCCCAACGAATGGGAAACTTTATGTCGGATTACGTGGTCAATGCGCCAAAGGATCGGATTATTGTGGTCACCCACGGTTTTTCGATTAAGGCGGCCATCCTAGCGGCAGTTGACGCCCCGGATTCCCGGCTATTACCAGCCCCGGGAAATGTCAGTGTGACTAAACTTGAAATTGTGGGTGAAACAGGGCACCGGTATCTGTGGTACTACAACCGGGGGCTTACTTACTGAGATTGATTGAAAGCGATGAAATCTAAGGACTCATCGCTAAGGAAGGAAAGAGGACTTATTTTACAGGGTCAAAAACATAGCCGCTACTTAACGTTAGGCTTAATTATGGTAGCAGCCAACATGCGGTTACCCATTACGATGATGCCGGGATTGTTACCGATGCTAAAACGATCGTTAGGGATGCCCAGTTCAATGGCGGGGTTGTTAACCACAATTCCACTCCTGACGTTTGCGGTGGTTTCACCGCTTCTAGCCCGGCTTGGGCGCCGCTACGGGAACGAATTCATTATTTATGTAACGCTAATCATCTTAGCCCTCGGGAGTTACCTGCGAATTATACCCTCGATGGCATGGCTGTTCTTTGGAACTCTTTTGGTGGGGATTGGAATTGATGGCGGTAACGTTTTGATTCCGGCCGTGATTAAGGATTGCTACCCGAACCGAATGTCCGTCAAGACCTCGGAGTATACGCTCACTATGGTACTAGTCGGGGCGGTGGGGACGGGCTTATCCGGAGTGCTAGCTACCCGCTGGTCCCTCCAGATTAGTTTGGCCTTATTGTCGGTGATCGGACTGATAAACTTAGTGGTTTGGCTGCCTAATTTACGGTTCAATCACCGGGATCTTACCTTAACCAGTCCGACAATGGAACGGCCGCAGCACCGGTCTGTTTGGGGGGTAAAGCTGGCGTGGGTGGTCACCGCGTTCTTCGGGCTGCAGGCCTTTGTCTACTACTCCTTACTAACGTGGCTCCCCACCATTTTTACTAGCCGGGGATTATCCACGGTGGCGGCCGCTAACCTAGTTACTCTGCTTCAATTAAGCGGATTGCCAATGACGTTTAGTACGCCGCTGGTGGCAGAACGTCAAAATGGTACCCCAATCATTTTAAGCATTATCGGAGTTGGTTTCATTGGTGGAACCCTGGGAATTTTACTACCGATCAACGCACTCTGGTGGTGGATTATTTGCTGTATTTTAATGGGGCTTGGGTCCGCCGCGGCCTTTAGTTTGGCCGTTGTCTTTTTTACGCAGAAGACAACGAACGGATTTGAAACGGCCGATTTATCGGGCATGGCACAGTCAGCGGGCTATTTGTTAGCTGCGGTCGGGCCCGTTTTATTTGGTTACGTTGGGGGCCTAATCGGCTGGAACGCCGTCTTGATTTTAGCCGCAATTTTTTCGGTGTTACTCGTTATTTCGGGAGTTGTAGTGGCCAAACGGCGGTCAATTTTTGGGTAAAATAAAGAACGATTCCCAACTTGAGTTGAGAATCGCTTTTTATTGGCAGCTGAATACTTAATGATTCAACTTTCGTTAATTAGCCTATTTCTTAAGATTTTCGTTGATGAAAGCTTCGATTTCGGCGTCGGTCTTGGCATCCATTTCTTGCATGTCTGCTTCAGTCTTGTCGGTATCATGACCATCATTTTCCATGAAGTAGTCCCAGAGGGCATCCCGAACGGGGGTGCTATCATCGGACCAGTCAAATACTTCACTCATCGTACGATCCATAAACATAGTTGGTTCAATATCTTCAGCCATAATAAAATCCCTCCAAGTAATTTAGTCAATTACAAAGCTGTAATCGTCTTCATCTATCATCATAGCCGTTTATATCAAATCTGTTAAGCAATTTGACTCGTAAAAGGAGCAAGCAAAAAATGAAAGCAAAATATGTGGTGCAACAGTACATTGGGGTGCCCGTCGAACCAGATTCTTCCGGCAACTATCAGATTAAGCGCGAACCCGGGGGTGATTTTAAACTCCATTCGTGGCGTACCGGTAGGCATACCCGGGGCAAATATCGGGGGATAGGCCAAGTCTTTATGACCGAAAACAACCTCATGGTTGCGGTGGTAGCAGCCAAGTCCGTGGCCTATAAAGATCGGCATGACTTTACCCCCATGCAGCGGTTTACCTCGGAGTTTGTGGCTCAGGAAGTTCTTGACGTTGCAATTAGGAAGTTGTTAGATAATTAACACTATTAACTAGTTGGACGCAAAAAAATTAAGAACTTTCAGTGTCTAGAATTGCCATCCCGAATAGGCCAATGTGGTTCGTGATTAAAAAATCTTCAAACCGGTGCATATTTTGGGCGTAGTTCAGTTCCTGAATCCAATGAAAGCCAACGATCCGTTTTTCCTCTTCTAACTTATGGATTTTGGGTGTAATAGCATCGTATAGAACCGCCGCATTTTTATCCGTAGAGTTAGCGGGCAATTGTGAGACAGGCCGGATATGCATAATCCCGTGGAACCAGTGGGCAATAATGTCACTCGAGGTATTGGTTAGTTCTGGGGTGGTATAAAATGTTACTCCCCATCCTGACTGGTTATAGAGGGCCACCAGTTGGGCTAACACACCCTGCCATAGGAGCTCTGCCCGTTTGGTGACGGGGCGCTTATAGATTCGTTCAATAATTGGGAGACTGGTCTCAACCTCCAGTTTATCCTCTACCGTTGGTTCCTCCTGGTTATAAATGTCACTTTCAATGGGCGGAAGTTCTTCAAACAGAAGAATGTATAACCCCAGCGCTAGGAGGCGCCGCTGAAAGTGCTGCAGGGTTAACTCCTTAGAGATAGAACCGAACGGCATGGCCGCCAGGAATTCCGCCGCTTCCGTCATATCCAGCCCTAAAGCGGCGTAGTAATGGTTAATTCCGAGGTCGGTCAAGTAGGAAATGCCCCGCATGGAATTTGTAATGATGTAGTCTAAAAATTTAGCCTGAGTTAGTGCCGTTTCAGGTGAAAGATCTAGCGTTTTGCTGATTAGTTTGGCGGACGCCGAAACATCGGTCAGGTAGACGGGTTCGCAGAACGTGGGCTCGTAAACGTGACCGTTTTTAGCTCGGAGTAGCCAAATCTGCATGAGATGGCGCCAACGTAAGTGGAGGCTATCTGAATGCTGTAAATCGGGTGATTCAATAAAGGGTTCAAGCAGCAGAGTAAGAAATTGATTTTCTGAGTCGCTAAATTCATCGTTAATTGACGTGTTCGTAAGGTGTAAAAATCGGAGGTAGAAAATCTGCAGGATCTGTTCAGTTCCCGTAAATTTGAACTTGGGAAACGAAAAATGAATCCCCACTTCTTTGAGGTCAGCAAAAAGTTGTCGGGTTTTACGGTACAGGGTTGCCTGACTAATATCGGCATCGGCTAGAAACTCATCTAAGGTGGTTTTAGGCGGCAGTAAAGTCGCAAGAACTAATTGGTAGGCGACACTATTGTAGTATGCCCAACGTCGGTAGAGATCGATCGGAACCGTCTTAATGAGTTTTTGCGGGTCAGCATTTGGCTGCTTGCTAATCTCCCTTAATTCATCCGTTAATTCAGTGTAGTAATTATAAACGGTGGCATAGGAAAAATGGACTTTCTCCCCGTATTCCTTCAAGTTGCCTTGATCTTCTTGCAGGTAAACTAATAGCTTGATTTTTTGTAATTTTTTCTTGCTGAGTAGTGCACTAACAAGTTCCATAGCACGCCAACTTTCATCAGATTTCAGGTTATTGAATAAAGTAGGCACCTTTATAGTCTGTGGATGCGCCCGTAGTATTCTTAATCAGTCCCTTTAAACGACTGTTTGTTAAGTAGGAGGTAGCCGGTTGGAAGATAGGCGTTACTCCCTGGTCGGCCATCAGCCGGTTGTTGGCCTGCAGCATTAATTGCCAGCGATCCTGATAGCTGAATGTCGTTTCAAGACTAATCTTTTGGTACTCTTGATTATACGTTTTATTTTCCCACTGACCATAATTATAGCTGTTATTAGACGTAAATACTTGTAACATTGCTGAAGGATCAGCATAATCGGCTCCCCAACCCAGGTAATAGAGATCGAACTTTCCCTGTTGCAAGGCGCGGGTTAGGGGTTTGACGGTCATCGGGACCAGCTTGATTTTTAATCCCGGTAGATTTTTTTGCAACCGTTGCGTGACGGCCTGAACCACCATTTGACTCGTGGGATCACGCCGGTAAAGCAGGTTGACGGTAATGGTTGATAGGTGGGTTTGCTCCCGGGCCTTTTGCCACTCACGCTGCGCCTGCTTTAAATTATAGGTAACGGGTTCTTCATTTTGCTGATCGGCAAAGTCCGTCCCGGTCTCGGTATTGTAGCTTAACCCGGCGGGAACGATTCCCTTAGATGGCAGGGAAGAATCTCCCAGGGCTTCGTTAATAATAGCCTGACGGTTTAAGGCGTGGGAAATGGCGAGACGGGTATTGCGATTGTTTAGGATGCGATTGGCGGTTGTATTTTGGTCGTGAAAATTATAGCCAATGTAATTAGTCTGGGAGTAAGGCCGAGCGTTATACGTACTGTGGATGGTTTCGGCGTGTTTGACCAGTCCGCTTAGTTTAACTTCGTCTACGTCACCACGTTTATAGGCGGCTAAAGCTTCGTTAGGGTGCCGGTAAACAATCGTTTTAACCTGGGTCAGATAGACGTTATCGCGATCCCAGTACGTTTTATTCCGGGTGGCTGTCCAACCAGTCTTCGTCCATTTCGTCAGTTGGAAGGGACCATTATAGACCTGGGTTGAAGCTGATGTGGCGTATTGGCTGCCCTGTTTTTCCGCAAACGCTTCGTCCTGGGGTGAAAACAGCGGGTAGGCTAATAAACTTTTAAGGTAGGTTACCCGGTGATCTAAAGTCACCTCTAAGTGGCGGTCATCCACCGCTTTGACCCCTAATTGATCGGGACTTTTTCGCCCGCTTCTCACAGCGCTTCCATTTTTTAAGATATCAAATAGGAAGGCGTATGATGAATGGTTGGCGGGATTAATGGTCTGCCGCCATGAGTAAACAAAATCGCTTGCGGTAAGGGGATCTCCGTTACTCCACTTGAGGTTGGGGCGGAGGGTAAACACGATCCGTTTGCCATTTTCAGTTTCTCGTGTTTTAATGGCTAAAGCGTTGGTCGCATGGCCATCACCGTCTAACCGGTAAAGGCCTTCGTAGAGGTCAGTTAGGCGACCAAACCCAGTAGCCTCTGAGACGTTAATGGTGCTTAGGGGTTGCGTGGTACTAAGATTTAAGACTTGGTGGGTACTCATGACGCCCTGACTGTTGCTCTTATGGACGGCAGGTGTGTGATTTGTACACCCAACAAGCAGAAGACAACAGGCAATGAGGACGAGTAGACCGGTATGGGGATGCTTCATATTAGTTCCTCCCAGGAAAACTGGTTATAGTCGTTAAGATATTAGGATGAGTGGAGGCAGATCAATGACCGTCACGTGGTCGAACCAACAAATTAAAGAATTTCGCAAAACCCTGCTGGATTGGTACGATGAAGAACGGCGCGACCTACCGTGGCGGCAAGATCATGATCCGTACCACGTGTGGATTTCCGAAATTATGCTCCAACAAACTCAGGTTAATACTGTTATTCCCTATTATACCCGCTTTATGAAACTTTTTCCTACTGTTTCCGACTTAGCGAACGCAGATGAGGCAGTTTTGTTAAAAGCGTGGGAGGGATTAGGGTATTATTCACGGGCTAAGAACTTAAAGCGGGCGGCCCAACAGATCATGGCGGATTACCAGGGTGTTTTTCCGGAGACCCCTGAGGCTTTAGAAGATTTGGCCGGAATCGGACCCTATACAGCGGGGGCAATTGCCAGTATTGCCTTTAACGTGCCGGTACCGGCCGTTGATGGGAATGCCTTTCGGGTGTTTTCCCGGTTAATGGAGATTGAGGCGGACATCGCTAAGCCCCAGACCCGTAAAATTTTTACGGATATTATTGCAAAGGTCATCGATCCTGATCGCCCCGGAGATTTCAACCAGGCCATTATGGACCTGGGATCTAGCTACATGACGGCAAAAAATCCCGATCCTGAACACTCCCCCGTGAAGGCGTTTGACCAAGCCTACTTAGACGGGAAAGAACTAGACTTCCCGGTTAAGTCGAAGAAGCCGAAACCAGTCGATGTCCCGTATGTCGGACTGATCATTAGGTCGGAACGGGGTTATCTGATGCAGCACCGGGGAACTACGGGAATGCTGGCCGGTTTTTGGACCTTCCCGCTGATCAAAATTGCGGATCTCGACCTTGGCGATGATGTCGTTATGGCGACCGAACTTGCCCAGCACGTCACGGAGTATTTGCACCGGGAAACGGGAATTACGGCGGAACTCACCCCAATGGGCGGCCGAGCCATTACCCAGGTGTACACCCATCAAAAATGGCAGGTGAATTTATTTGGCGCTGAGGTCTTAGCGCAGGACCTCTCCCATTTTCCGGGGGAGTGGGTGCCGCAATCGAACCTTGCCAAGTTGGCACTGCCAAAGGTCCAGATTAAAATGATGAACCGGTTGGGGATGGATCCCACAAAATAAAAACGGCAGCTAAGCCGATGACTGGTTCATCGGCTTAGCTGTCATTCTCATTCAGTATATTGGAGTGTCATGGGGACACCTGGAGCTAACGTTTTATGGACGGTACACTTAGTAACGACTTCATCGTAATAGGCGTGAAGCTGATCACCCGACCAATTGCAGTCCGCGGTGAGGGTAATTGTGATATCGATGACGTTTGAGCTGCCGTCAGGGTAACCCTTGGTTCGGCCGGAAACGTCGGCAGAAAAGTGGGCGAGGGTTAAGTCTTCGTGCAGACTGGCAACGTAGCGTGCGGTAATTGACATGCAGGCGCCGATAGAGCTCAATAGGTATTGAACTGGAGTTGGGCCGGCATCCGTGCCGCCCTTGCGAACGGGTTCGTCCGCTAAGTAAGTATGCTCACCGGCTTGGATTTGAACCTGGTCGCCAGCAGGGCGCAGTGCGGCTTTAACTTCAACAAGTGCCATAAAAGGACCTCCCATTTAATCGATTGGCTTTACTGTACTGAAATCGATTTCAGTTGTCAATTAAAGGAGTGCAGAGAATGAACCTTGAATATTTTCCGGGCGCCGCGGATCAACGGACGTTAATTCTATTTCACGGGACCAACGGAACGACTGAGGAAATGATTGATTTTGGTAAGCGGTTATCCCCAAAAAGTCCGCTCCTAGCAGTTGGAACAGATCACCAGACCTCGATGGGGACCCAATATTTTGCCCAAACTTGGACGGAGCAGCCGGATGCAACGGAAATTGAGAGGGCACTAAATGAACTCGTTGCGGAGTTGAAGTCAATAACTATTGCGCACCAAACGTTGGCAGAGGCCGTTGGTGTCGGGTACTCCAATGGAGCTTCCTTCCTACTAGGGGGAATTTACGCCCAGGTCCTGCCCTTTCACCGTCACCTGCTGTTCCATCCGTTGCCCGTTCCCACTTCGGCGGCTGAAACGCTTCTGACCGACCGAGTTTGGCTGTCGCACGGTCAAAGGGAACCCCATCCAACCATGGCACAATTTCATATGATGGTGAGCAGCCTGTGGGAGCGCAAGGCTGATGTAACAAGCCTAATTAGTGGGGGCAGCCATATGATTGCACCTGCTGAGGTCAACGCCGCTGTGCAATGGCTCTCAAACTGAGGTTCACAACAAGATTAAAAAAACTATTATTTAAAATTTATTATTTTATTAACCGAGCAAATCGCTTTCAGGGCTTGACATTGGCAATCGAATTCTCAAAAAAATTGGGATTTTCAGGAGTTCTTGATTGATATTCCAATTACTTACTGTTAAACTATGTTTAGTGTTTTGATAGTTCGGAAGGTTTAAGGGTGTCAAGTTCTCATAAGAAGTGATTCCTTTTTAATCCCAGCTTCAAATGCAAAATATATTATTGCGCTATGCGCACGGAGGTTTCACTTATGGAACAAGGTACTGTTAAATGGTTCAACGCTGACAAGGGTTACGGTTTTATCACTTTAGACAACGGCAGCGATGTTTTCGTTCACTTCTCAGCTATCAACGCTGACGGCTTCAAGACTCTTGAAGAAGGCCAAAAGGTTTCTCTTGATGTTGAAGACGGCGATCGTGGCCCACAAGCTGCTAACGTTTCAGTTGTTGAAGACTAATTATAACCTTTAACAAAACCCTCACAACTTAGTTGTGAGGGTTTTTTTCTGTAAAAAACTGGCCCCCTCACTATCTGACGTCATTGCGAGAAGTCCAAAAAGTGCGTAACCCGAAAACTTACAATTCTTCACCACGATGATGCGTGAATTTGTCATGTTTGGCAAGGTGCTTGCTTTGGTGGAGCGACTCAGACTGCTGATTAAAGTACTGCCATAACCCCGCAACTGTGAAAATTCCAATAATTGCAAAAACGTAACCCATTTCAAATTCCCCCATTCATCGGTTGTTAGTTCCATTATCTAATAGTTGGATATAAATTCAAGGAAAACGAAAAGAATTAAATGAATTTTTACCCCACAGGTGGGAATGTCGCGTTGACTTGTGGCAGGTGCTATTCTATAATTACTACTTGTACTTATTAACTTGTCGCAATAGCTCAGCTGGATAGAGCAACGGTCTTCTAAACCGTAGGTCGAGGGTTCGAATCTCTCTTGCGACACTAATTTGGGGTCTGGAACGCATTGTTCTGGACTCTATTTTGTATGATTGCAACTAGCCATTTACGATAAAATGGGCGTGCAATTGTTGAGCATCATAGGTGAAAGACACTTATGATTCAGTGAGATAAAGTCTAAAGCGGAAAGGAGTTTTTTTGATGAAAACGCTAGTGATTGTGGCCCATCCTGAGATTACCTCTTCTGCTACCCAATCCTTTTTGAGGGAGGGGGTCAAAGATCTGCCGGATGTCCTGTGGCACCGGGTGGATGAGTTAACCGAGGATGATGTCCAAAACGAACGCCAGTTATTAATGACTGCAGACCGAATTGTCTTTCAATTTCCGTTGTACTGGTACGCAGCCCCAGCTAGCTTGAAACATTGGGCCGATTTAGTTTTTAGTCAAAAACTATTTAAACGGGGCGATCAATATCCGCTGCAGGACAAAGAGGTAGCGGTAGTCGTCACCACCGGCAAACCCCTCAATCAATTTCAAGCGGGCGGGTCCGTTGGCTTTACCTTGGATGAACTGCTGTCCTCTATGCGTGCAATTACCCACGAAGCTCACGCCACTTGGCTGCAAACCTTCTCTGTTACTCAGTTTTCCTACATGAGCGAGGACCAAAAAATGACGTTATTGATCAATTATCAGCGCTACCTGACTCAGCCGGCGCCGGATAACTTTAGTCACCGAGAAAAGTGGTATGCCCAGCGGCTTCAACAGTACCTTAAGCTCGCGCCAGAATCTGAAAGTCGGGTCTTGGAAATGATTCAAACGGAAATTTTGGCCAATCACGATAAAATTCAAGAACTTCAGTCAACGTTGGCAATGATTAAAGAGGGCGAAGAAGAATGAATCAGCGGGAAAACTGGTTGCTGGAACAGATTAGCGGCTTAGAAAAGCAGGCAACGGACTTTAAGACGCGGGCCTATTTTCACCAACTAAAGGATCTGGTGGATGAGCAGTACCGGCGGATTGAACAGACGGAAGATGAAATCGATGGTCGGGCATGGAATCCATCTGAATGGTGAACTGAAGGCCAATTCAGCACACAACTGACAACCATAAAATATTCTATAAAAATTTGATGAAACAGAAAAAAACGGTCCTGTACTTGAGCCAAGCGTGCTCAAATTCAGGACCGTTTTTTTGGTAGGCTGTGCTTAGTCAGGCATCTGATCCATTGGGGCCCAGTGGTTAATGGGCCCAACTTTATGGCCAACGTCAATTGGATTGCCGATGGCGACGTTGACAAATTGTTTGGCGGTTCGAATGGCGGCTTCCACGGGACGGCCCTTAGCCAATTCGGCGGTGATGCAAGCTGAGAGGGAATCACCGGTACCGTTTAACCGTTCCGTTTGGTGGTAGGGGGCGGAAAGCCAAAAATCCTTGCCCGAAGCAAGCAACACGTAATCTCGGACTTCCGTTTGGGTTGGATCTGCGTGGTTCCCTTTGATGACTACATTTGGGACCCCGAGATTCTGTAATTTATGGGCCGCGTTTACCATATCTGCATCGGATTGAATGGGTAAGTCCGTCAGCTTTTGGGCTTCGTAAAAATTAGGGGTGATGACGGTGGCTAGTGGAAGTAACTTCGACTTTAAGGTTTCAAAGGCGCTGTCTTCCAGGAGCTGGGCGCCATGCTTGGTCATAATTACGGGGTCCACCACGAGCGGACCGAAGTCATACCGTTGAACGTTATCCACCACGGTTTCAATCAGCTGGGAATCGGCTAGCATTCCGGTTTTAGCAGCCCGGACCTTAAAATCGGCCGCAATGTCACTAAATTCCTGGTTAATAAAGTCGGTTGGCATTGCTTGGGCCGCATGGATTCCGTATGAATTTCCGGCGACGCAAGCTGTGATGACGGACATGCCGTAAACTCGGCGGGCAAAAAAAGTGTGAAGATCAGCCTGCATCCCAGCACTCCCGTCGCTATCGGATCCGGCAATGGTCATTGCCTGCGGAAAATCATTAATCATAAAAAAATCCCTCCGTTTCGTTCGGTTATTGTCACTAAGGATACCATTATTTTAGAAAATCGGGGGCCGTTTTCATTTTTTTACGTCAGGTGAGTTGAAATATGATAAAGTTATTTGAGAAAACTAAATATCGAATTGTTTTGGTCACCTTGAGGAGGAAAATGCAAGACATGTTAATTCAACAAGTTTTGATTGAAAACGCCACGGAACCGAGCGACATTCGCATTGAAGACGGTAAATTTACCGCAATTGCTGAACAATTAATACCTCAGCCAGGAGAGCAGGTGATTGATGGGCAAGGAAAGCTAGTTTTACCTCCCTTTGTCGATCCTCACGTGCACCTTGACTCAACTATGACTGCGGGTGACCCGGAATGGAATCAATCCGGAACCCTATTTGACGGTATTCGAATTTGGTCAGAGCGGAAAAAGACGCTATCACATGACGATGTGAAGGAACGGGCCAAGGCTGCGCTCCGGTTAATGGCCTCGCATGGGATTCAGTATGTTCGATCCCACGTAGACGTCACCGACCCTAACCTAACGGCCCTAAAAGCTTTGATTGAAGTGCGGGATGAGGTTAAGGATGATATTGAATTACAACTCGTTGCGTTTCCGCAGGAGGGGATTTTATCCTTTCCCCACGGCAAGGAGTTGATGGAAGAGGCCGCTAAGTTAGGGGTAGACGCCTTAGGAGCGATTCCGCACTTTGAGTTTACGCGGGAATATAGTGTCGAATCCCTAAACTTTGTGGTCGAACTCGCCCAGAAATATAACCTGCTCGTGGATGCTCACTGTGATGAAATCGATGATCCGGCTGCCCGGGGACTTGAAACGTTAGCCACTCGGGCTCTGGAATCTGGAATGCGTGATAAAGTGACGGCCAGTCATACCACGGCCATGGGATCGTACAATAATGCCTATGCCTATAAGTTAATGCGGTTGTTAAAGATGTCGGGAATTAATATGATTAGCAATCCGTTAATTAATACTCACTTAGGGGGCCGGTTCGATACCTATCCTAAACGTAGGGGACTTACCCGGGTGAAGGAATTGCATGAAAATGGCATTAACGTTGCCTTTGGTGAAGATGATATTAAGGACCCATGGTACCCCATGGGGGACGGCAACATGTTAGACGTTGTTTCCATGGGGCTGCACGTTGCTCAGGTAATGGGATTTGACGATATTATGGATTCCTACCAGTTCATTACCACTAACGGGGCCAAGTGCCTTCATATTCTTGATCATTACGGCATTGAAGTTGGCAAAACGGCTAGCCTTGTGATGATGAATGCCGATAATTTTTACCATGCCTTAACCGAACGGGCTGAGGTATTATATTCCATTCATGGCGGGAAATTGATTGAAAAGACAACACCGCGGGATGTAGAAATGAAAATTAATTTTTAACTGGATTAAAATAACGGAGCCACCATTTAATGAATGGACTCCGTTATTTTAATGCAGTTAAACAATGTGTTGGAGTTGTCTAAATATCTAAAATCAAAGAATTTCTGTTGCCTATTTAGTCTATAATTGGAACTAACATGAACTAAACGGAGGTGACAGCATCGTAACGACGACGTTAATCATGGAGGATTTATCGGCGGTTGGCGGAATTTCTATGGCCGCGGCCTTACCGATTTTAACGGCCTTTGGACACCAAACCTATCCGGTTCCCACCCAACTACTTTCTACTCAAACGGAAGGCTTTGGGGTCCCTGCCAAAGTTGCAACCACGCCTTGGTTAGACCAGACCATTCAGCAGTGGCAGACGATCACTGATTTTCGCATTAATACAGCACTGATTGGTTACGTTGGGGAGTTAGCGGCAATTGACCAGGTTGAACAATTTCTGAGCCGTTGGCAACCGAAGACCGTCCTAATTGATCCCGTGCTGGGCGATGAGGGGCGGCTTTATCCCGGCCTTGATGCTGCTTACGTGGACCGGCTAATCGGGTTACTGCCCATGGCAACGCTGATAACGCCAAACGTAACGGAGCTGGGGCTGCTGACAAATGACCGGCTGGCATCCTTAACCGATATTCAACGTGCCATTACCAAGCTCGAGCATCAGTATCACGGGGCGCAAGTGGTGGTGACAGGGATTCAAGTGGCGGATCAAATTGGCTGTGGTTGGTTAGTGAATGATCAGTTAGTGACACGGCTATCGCAACGTGTTTCGCAACACTTGAGTGGTGCTGGGGATACGTGGGCAGCTTTGTTATTAGGCTATTTCATTCAAACGGATTCCCTGGATGAGGCGATTTCTAAAGCAGCTGCTACTTTTCAACTCGCCGCTACCTGTTCGACTAACCAACGGTCTGGCATTAACTTAGTCCCAATTTTACGAGAAATAACGAAACGGGGGATTCACAGTGACAAATGAACAAATTAAGCGTGATATTAGCCAGGTCATGGATAACTACCTGGAACTCGTCGATTTTCCTACCGGAGGATTATTCGTAGTGGGATGCAGTACGAGCATGATTCAGGGCGAATGGATGAGTACCGGATCGAGTCTGGAAGTGGGGCAAGCTGTATTTGAAACGTTAAACGATTACGCCCAAGCCAACCACTTTGACTTAGCCATTCAGGGATGCGAACACATTAACCGGGCCTTGTTGATGGAAAAAAGGACGATGGATCGGCATCACTTTGACCAGGTTGAAGTGGTTCCCGCCATGCATGCGGGTGGGGCCACTCAAGTTGCGGCCTACCAAGAAATGTCGGAACCAGTGGAAGTGGAACACATTGTTGCGGACGGTGGAATTGACATTGGTGGAACGGAAATTGGGATGCACGTCCGATTTGTTCAGGTTCCCGTTCATTTGACGACCCATCAGATTGGTGCCGCTAACGTCGTCGCCTTGAAGACTCGACCGAAATTAATTGGAGGGGCTCGGGCACAGTATGACTTTACCGAAGCTAACTTAAGGTCATGACCCAGTCTACCAACCAAATTCATCAAATGGTTTTTGCGGCCACTTTGGTCGCCGTTAACGTTGTGATTAGTCGAATTTTTATCATTCCCGTCCCGATGACCCACGGCTACATTAATTTATGCGACGCCCTTATTTTAGTGGCCGCTATGTTGATGGGTTCCCGGTGGGGAGCTGCGATTGGCGGATTTAGCGGCCTGCTGCTTGATTTACTGGGTGGGTATGGTCAATACATGTTCTTTTCGCTGATCGTCCACGGCCTAGAGGGGTGGTGCGCCGGGTATGCGAAACAATCCCTGAGACGGACCTCGCGCACCTTGATCCTATTGGGTAGCGGACTGTTAATGGTGCTCGGCTACTTCGTGACGGATTGGCTATTGTACAGTTGGCCGGCCGGGGTAGCTGGGATTTTGCCCAATATGATCCAGGGACTGGTCGGGGTAGTTTTAGCCATGGGACTATTGCCACGGCTAGAGCGGCTGATTCATTAGTAGCGTTGAAAATAATGTTAGCCAAAAAAATAGATAGAATCAAAAAATCACGGCATGAGCCCAATNNATTGGGCTCATGCCGTGATTTAGCAGGGGTAATCGGTTGACTTACCGGCTGCAGATTTTAAACCGAATGGTGAAGGTTACTTATGAACCTTCTTTTTCTTTTTAACGGGCTTCTGAGCGGCCTGCTTAACCGGGGACTTATTGCCCTCCGGCTTTTTGGCTGCCTTCTTTGACGTTTTTTTGTGCGCTTCTCGAAGTTGATCCTTTAAGGCCTCAATTTCGTCATGGTGGGTGACTTTCCAACTCGAGTAGGATTCAAAGGTATCCGTATCGGTTGGCTTTAACCCCGTGTTTAACCAGAAACACGCTTCCGAAAGACTTGAAAAGTTGTGCATCCACAAAGTTTGCCCGTTGTCAGAATCAAAGGCAACGTATGAACGCGCCTGTTTCTTCAAGAACGTATGCTTACGGATCTTGAAGGCCTCGCGTTTTCGCGTTAACCGATAATCTGGCAAAATAAACTGACCGGCTTGAGCAAGCTTTGGGAAAGTCTTCTTGCGCTGTTCAACATTATCTTTCAGCAAGGCGTGTGCCTGCTCGACATTAATCAGTACCGCTTGTAGTTGTTGGCTCATCGACTGAACTCCTCCTTATGTAGATCAAAACAATTTCCGGTCAGTCCTTACATTAACGATACCATAAGTTAAAACAGTTTTACATTATTCTGATTATCAGAATTGACTAAAATTAGAATCAAACACTTTGAAATTGGGAAAACATGCTACACTAAAGATTATAAATTTAATGGTGAAAAGAGGAATTTAGATGGGTAAGAAGAAGGTGTATGCCGTTAAGGCGGGCCGACAGACGGGGATTTTTAAAACCTGGACTGAAACCGAGTCTCAGGTTAAGGGGTATCCAGGGGCCCAGTATAAAAGCTTTGCTACCTTAGCTGAGGCAAATGCCTACTTGGCTGGTTCAACGGCAAGCTCAGCTAGTCGGCCCAAGTCTTCAAAGGATAGTCGAATGACACCTCCAGCCGGCCCAGTTGACATTACCGTCTATACGGACGGTGGCTCACGGAACACCGGAAACGTGGCTAACGGGCACGTTAAGTCCACGGATAAAGCAGCGTGGGCCTACCGAATTGAACTGCCAGATCAGGTTATTTCTGACTCGGCCGGTGAGTTTGGTGCCACGAATAACCGGATGGAAATTATGGCGGTTGTTGAGGCCTTAAAAAAACTGACCGCGCTGGGAAAGAGTGATGCCGCTATCCAGTTAGTCATGGACTCCCGGTACGTCTTAAATGCCCTGACAAAGGGGTGGCTAGCAGGCTGGAAGAAACGGGGTTGGAAACGGTCAAGCGGACCGTTAATTAACGCCGAACTTTGGCAGGAGTTAGACGCTCAGCTCCTGCAGTTCCCACATCTAAGTTACCAGTGGACGAAGGGCCATGCTACAAATCGGGGTAACGTCTACGTGGATGAGTTATTAAACCAGACGATGGATCAAATGGGTGTCTCTAAACCTGTTCCGCCCAAGCCAACCGTTGAAGCACCTGCATCTTCACCGGCCAACCAAAAGTCGGTTGAGGATGTTAAAGCCGCGTTAAAAAAGATGGGGTTTTAAAATTAAGGGCCGCTTCGCTCAGAAAACTTGACTTTTGCAACGTGGTCCGAAAGCCCTTCAACCTTAACAGGATGCTTTCGGACTGGTAGTTACGGGACAGGGTGTGGAACCCGACTAAAGACAGACCACAACCAAAATAAAGTCCAGGACCAAATTCGATCAAAATACAATCGAACCTGATCCTGGACTTTATTTGGCATGGTCTAAACGTTTTATGTTCCGGCCCTTTTAATTTTTAAGCGAAGTCCCATGATCCTGGTTCTTAGCGTTCTTAAACCGTTTGCTGACTTCCTTACTCCAGAAACCACCGGAGAGTTCCGTTGGTTCGTTTACCATAATAAAGGCGTTTGGCGAAAGGTTCTTAATCTGTGACATGAGTTTCTTACTTGCGGATCGGGGGGCCAAAATGCTTAGAATTAACCGGGCCCCCGAGTGGCCGTAACCCCATGTTTCAGTTACCCCATAACCGGAGTTCCGGAGTGTTTCAGGGAGACCCCGATTCTTGTCGTAGTCCGGACTGTCCTGATTAATGGGAATCGTAACCTGAAAGTTCACGTAACCTAAGGCAATCCGGTCTTCAATCAGAATTCCAAGGTAGATTCCAAGGCCGAATCCTAAACAGTAAGCCGCGATGTTAACCGGGTTGCTAATGTTTTTCAGGGCGATGGCTAAGGCCATAACGTAAACTAACTCTTCAACGACCGCTAATACGGGCGCCCAAAATTTTTGACGGCGAACCACTAACATGGTCCGGAATGTATTCAGTGTGATGTAACACGTGTTCAGTAAAAAAATTGTTAGAGCGAGTGACATCATTAATCCCTCCAATTCCACAAAGTTTGCGTTTGTTTCTCGTACAAATTAATTCTAACACCGAATCACCAATGAGGGGATGAAGACACCTCGACCGATAAAAATAACTGATAGCGCTTCCTGGTTGGGGTATAATAAAACCAAGGTTAAACGTTAAGCATGACAGGAGGAAATTGTTCAATGGACAGTGAAACCAACAGCATAGATCAGCCACTCGTTTTTAAGCGGATTTTATTAACAGTTGACGTTGATGACCAGGATTCAACGGCTAAGGCCTTTCGCTTTGCGGTAACCCAGGCTAAGGTCAATCAGGCGAGCTTGGGAATTGTATCGGTGATGGAGAGTGACGATCTGAGTGTTTTTGATTCATTAACCCCCGCAAAGGTGGATGAAAAACGGGACGCCCTTCATGAGGTGGTTAATGATTATATTAATCATGCCCAAGCCGATGGCGTAGTGGACGTTAAAGGATACGTTGCGGAGGATGGCGACGTCGATGATATCATTGTCGAAGATGTCATCCCAAGGTTTAACCCGGATCTCATTGTTTGCGGAGCAGATTCAAATCCTGAGCGGCGGGGGCATAAGGCCGCCATTAGCGTTCAGTTGTCTAAAAAGGCGCCCGTGTCGGTAATCGTGGTAAGATAGGGAAAACTAACCAAAGGGGGGAGAGCCATGTCATTTAACGACATGCACGGCTTTTTATTCGATCTCCATGGGGTGATCGCTGATTCGTGGCGGTATCACCTAGATTCTTGGCATGAAATTGCCAATCAGTTAGAAATTCCTTGGACGTCACAGCTGGAAAGGACGTTACCCGGCATGAGTCGGTCAGATTCCTTAGAGGCAATATTAGCTTCGGTGGACCGCTCAGCCGAGTTTGACACGGCTAGACGCGCGGAGTTAACCGATGAAGAAAACCGGGTGTACCAACAACGGATCTTAGAGATGTCGCCGGCCAATATTCTACCGGGAATCGCTGATTTTTTGGCGAGTATTCGGGCCGCTGGGTACCGGATGGCATTGGCATCGGCGTCAACAAATGCGGCCGCGGAAATTGACCAGCTACAGCTGACCCGTTACTTTCCCACAATTATTAACGCCGGGAAACTCGCTCATAGTAAACCGCAGCCGGATATTTACTTAGCGGCGGCCCGGGAAATTGGGTTATCACCGGTTAACTGCTTTGGGGTGGAAGATACGGTCACGGGGTTAGAGGCGGTTAATGCTTCAGGGGCCACTCCCATCGCGATTGGTTACCAAGCCAACCACCAGCTCGCTAAGATTCAGTTTGAAAATTCGGCTGAACTCAGCTTGGCCGCCATAAAACAGCAGTATAACCAGTATTATTAGTCGTAAGATATGAATTAAACCAAAAGAAATAAGACGATNNATCGTCTTATTTCTTTTGGTTAGGACTCACTTTCATTCGTTTCCAGAAAGTCCTTCAACACTTGAGCTTGATTATCTTGTTCATCCTTAGCCCCAAATAACAGAATGACATCTTTGTGGACCAACTGATCCTTAACCAGCGTCACAAAGGCCGGGGTAGCTGGATTGGCCTTTAATTCGTCCAGATAGCGCTGCTTAAACTCCGGGTATTTTTCGGGATCGTGATTAAACCATTTGCGAAGTTCCGTCGTCGGGGCCACATCCTTTTCCCACTGGTTAAGGTGGGCAACCTCCTTGGAGATCCCGCGGGGCCAAACGCGGTCAACTAGAATCCGGTAGCCAGATAAATCTTCTGGCTTTGTGTAGATTCGTTCAACTTTAATGGTGGTCATTTCATCGCCTCCAAACTAAAAATCCGGTGCGCTAGACTTCTGATTATAATAGGTATTTAGCGTCAAATTCGGGATCTTGGGAGGTTAAAATTTTCGGTCCCGCTTTGGTGATCGCTAAGGTGTGTTCGTACTGGGAGGAAAGGCTGCCATCAGCGGTAACGTAGTATTCCCAGTCGTCCTTAGCATCGTAACGGGACTTCATTTTCCACGAACCTAAGTTAACCATGGGCTCGATGGTAATGGTCATCCCTTCACGTAGCCGCAATCCGCGACCGGCCTGACCGTATCCTGGAACGTTCGGCTGTTCGTGAATGGAAGGCTGAATACCGTGACCAATTAAGTCGCGGACGTCCCCCATGTGATTTTCGGATTCAATATAGCGCTGCATGGCGTTACCAATATCACCAATCCGGTTACCGACTTTAGCTTGATCAATCCCAAGGTAGAGGGCCGTTTTAGTGACGTCCATCAAATGGGTTGCTTCGTCACTTAGATCACCGACAGCGTAAGTCCAACAGGAGTCACTTTCAAAGCCGTCAAGGTTAACGCAAAGGTCAACCTTGAGGACGTCACCATTCTTTAATTTAAGGCCCTTACGGGGAATTCCATGGGCGATTTCATCGTTAATACTGATACACGTGGCAAATTTATAGCCGTCAAATCCCATTTCGGATGGGTAACCGCCCTTTGATTTAATGTAGTCCCGGGCGAATTCTTCGATCTCCCAGGTGTCTAAACCGGGTTTGATTAAATCACGCAAACCAAGGTGAACGCCCGCCAAGACGTGGCCTGAGTCACCCATCTTTTCAATTTCACGTGGTGATTTAATTGTAATCAAGTCGATTTCCTCCTATTTAATAATTCCACCTAAGCCTACACCACATTAGGCGAAAGCACAAAGAGTTTAGACAAACAAACCCGATGCGGCACAAGGAGTTTGGCCGAACCGGGTTTGTTGATGATTAGAGGGTGGTGATTTGTCCTGAATGAATGGCTTCTAAGATATGAGCTGCTTCATCGCGACGGGATTCAGTCATTACCCGCATCATTTCGTTGTTCTGTTTTTTAGCATCGTTAACTTGCTCGGTGAGAAAGTTAATTTGATCTTCTAAATAGGTGATCATGTTCATCTGGCCTGGCACCCCGTTTCGTTATTGTTGATAGCTTGATTATAACCTAAATGGGGTGGGACGTTAATTGTCATCGCGATTATTTCCGAACAGCAAAATCAAGCGGAGGAGTTGGAGAAACGTTGCTAACGCGGCTGCAACGTAGGTTAAAGCCGCCGCCGTTAAAACGTGACGAACCATTGGAACCTCTTCTGGCGTGAGTAAACCGCCGCTAGAAAGAATCGAAAGGGCCCGGTGTGAAGCATTAAATTCAACGGGCAGGGTCACCAGCTGAAAGAGCAGGGCTAACGAGAACAACAGGATCCCAATATGAATGAGGGTCTGATTCCAGCTCATTAATACCCCCGCAATAATAATTGGAAACGATAGGGTGGATCCGATGTTGGCGGCGGGCACTAACGCCGTTCGGAGCCGCATGGGCCAGTACCCCTTAGCGTCCTGAACGGCATGTCCGCATTCATGGGCAGCAACGCCAATCGCAGCTACGGAGGTAGAATTGGCGGTCGACTGCGATAGGTTGAGGGTTTTATCACTCCCGTTATAATTATCCGTTAACTCTCCGGGAATTGACGTAATCCGAACGTCAGTAATGCCAGACTGTTGAAGAATGTAGGCCGCCGCTTCCGTTCCAGTAAGTCGTCTTTCTGACGGAACCTGATCGTACCGGCGAAAGGTGGTATTCACATAAGCCGAGGCGGCCATGGAAATAAGCATTCCCGCAATCACGAGAACGTAGGTGGGGTCAAAAAAGAATCCCAAATTAAAGCCTCCCTTGTGTATTTTCCATCATTCTATCAAATTCATCCTAAAAGTCGAGTCATTTTAATTTACATTTTGGGGGCTTTCTTGCTATGGTGAAGGAACAATCGAGGAGGCTGATTAATGATGATGTATTCAAAGTGGTTTAGTGTCATTCTATTCATCTTTTACATAATTTTATTAATTGAAGTGATCCAAGACCATAATATGATTGCGATGTACATGATGGCCATCGGGATGCTGGCGGAAGCCGCCGTCTGTATGGTGCAAGCCTTTCGGAAAAAGTAACCGCATTGCATGTTTAGATGAGTCATGATACAATAACTCGAATAATGAATTCGACGTGTAGCCAGCACATATGATGCCGGCTTTTTTCATGCACAGAAAGAACGAGGTAATGCTTTGCTGAAGGTAAATAATGTTGAAATGCGTTTCTCCGATCGGACTTTGTATTCCGACGTTAACTTAACGTTTACTCCCGGAAACTGTTATGGCTTGATCGGGGCGAATGGGGCGGGAAAATCCACCTTCCTTAAGATTCTTGAGGGTCAGTTGAAACCCAGTACGGGAACGGTAACGTTAGACCCTAACGAACGGATGTCCAGTTTGAACCAGGATCACTTTGCGTTTGAAGACCAAGTAGTTTTGGATACGGTGATTCAGGGACACACGAAGTTATATGACATTATGACGGAAAAAAATGCCATCTACATGAAACCAGATTTTAGTGATGCAGATGGGTTGCGGGCCGCCGAACTGGAAGCCGAGTTTGCCGAACTTGATGGTTGGAACGCGGAAGCTGAAGCCAGTCAAATGCTCCAGAGCCTGGGAATCGACGAAAAGATGCAGCAGGAAAAGATGAGTGAACTTACCGAACCTCAAAAGGTGAAGGTCTTGCTGGGTCAGGCTTTGTTTGGCCATCCTGATCTCCTGCTTTTGGACGAACCAACCAACGGGTTAGACGTTCAGACGATTGACTGGTTGGAAAACTTTCTGGCGGACTACGAACAAACCGTCATTGTGGTTTCCCATGACCGACACTTTTTAAATCAGGTTTGTACGCATATTTGTGACGTGGACTACGGTAAAATTACGCTCTTCGTTGGTAACTATGACTTCTGGATGAAATCTAGTGAGTTAGCCGCTAAGTTAAAGGCGGATGCGAACGCCAAGAAGACCGATCAAATTAAAGAACTGCAGGAGTTTATTGCCCGGTTTAGTGCGAACGCGTCTAAATCCAAGCAGGCCACTTCTAGAAAGAAGCAGCTTGATAAGATTACGTTGGAAGATATCAAACCCTCATCCCGGCAGTACCCGTTCATTAAGTTTACTCCCGAACGGGAACTGGGTAACGACCTTGTCCGCGTCGATGGCGTTTCGAAAACGATTGACGGCGTGAAGATTTTGGACAATATTTCATTCACGCTCCGGCCCGGTGAAAAGACGGCGTTAATTAGTCGAAATGACTTGGCCACGACGGCGTTAATGGAAATTATTGCGGGCCGAATGGAACCCGATACCGGAACGGTGACGTGGGGCCAAACCACCAGCCAAACCTATCTGCCTAAGGATTTAACGGCTGAATTTACGCAGGACCTCCCCCTGATTGAGTGGTTGCGACAGTTTGCTTCAAAGGCGGAAAGCGACAACACCTTCCTCCGGGGCTTTCTCGGAAAGATGCTCTTCTCAGGCGATGACGTGAACAAACAGGTTGGCGTCATGTCCGGGGGCGAAAAGGTTCGGGGAATGCTCTCTAAGATGATGTTAAGTCGGGCGAACGTCCTTCTAATGGACGACCCTACCAACCACTTAGACCTGGAATCGATCACGGCATTAAATGATGCCCTGGTGTCATTTAATAGTTCCATTATCTTTACCTCCCATGACCGAGAGTTTATCCAAACGATTGCCGATCACATTGTTGAAGTAAGCGGGAACGGCATGGTTGAACGGGCGGATACCACTTACGAGGAATTTTTGGGTCATCCGCAGGTTCAAGAACAACTGAAAAAATTATATGCATAAGGACTCAACCAGGTAAAATAACGCCTGATTTTTCCGACTAATAACGGCATACCCCTTCTTCGAGTGAAATTCTCTCAAGGAGAGGGGATGCCGTTATTTGGCAGCAATTGTTTGAAACCGCTAACTATTTTCACCGCTTTCAGATAAAAAATGCCGTGATTCCGGCCTTTCATTGGTAAACTAAGGTATAATAAGCCTAATGAACCTTAGGAGGTGCTTTTTTTGAAAACGACACAGTCAACCTACCGAAATGCTCACGGTGAAACGTGTACCCGCTACGTTTTAACGAACGATAAGGGCACATCGATTATTATTTTGAGTTACGGGGCAACTTTTCAAAGCTTTATCGTTACCGAGGGGGACGAACAACATGATTTGTTAGTTTCCGAACCCAATCCCGATGTCTACACGGATAACGTCTGGAACCTGAGTAAGGCGGTCGGACCCGTTGCAGGACGGATATCGAACGCTGCCTTTACGATTGGTCAAACTCCCTATCAGTTAGAGGCGAATGAGGGCCAAAACCTCCTTCATGGCGGACCCCATGGGTTTGCGTTTGTGAACTGGGACGGAACCGTTGAGGAATCTACGGATCAGGTCTCCGTGACCTTAACCCACCGGTTTACGGAAGAAGATGATGGGTTTCCGGGGCCGTTAGAGGCAACCATTACATATGAACTAACGAATGATAACCGGGTTAACGTTAACCTAACGGGTCACAGTGACATGGACACGCTGTTTAATCCGACGATTCACGTGTACTGGAACGTGACGGATAGTGGCTATACCATTAATAACCAGTGGCTTAAAATTAACGGTGATCAGCGTGTTGTCACTAACGCCGAGAAGATCCCAACGGGTGAAATCGTTTCGGTGGCGGATACAGCGTATGATTTTCGGGAAGGGCCCGATATGAAGACCGCGTTGGATGCCCTCAGCGCTGAAACGGGCGGGATTGAGTTTGATGACGCCTACGAAGTATCCCCAAGCAGCCAGGTGCCAGTCGCCCAAGTAGGTGATAACGATGGCCACCGTCAAGTGTCGATTTATTCGGATCGAAACGGACTTGTTATTTTTACGGCCAACCCGCAATCAACCGCCCGGCAAAATTTACACGATTATGATGCACTGGCGACGGAAGCTCAAACCCTGCCGGATGCGATCAATCACGATGGCTTTGGTAATATTGTGTTACCTAAGAATGAAACGGTGACGCATACAATTAGTTACCAATACGAACGCTTATAATGGCGTAACGAGAGAATAGAGGAGTGACAAGGATTTATGACTTGGCAAGAAACTTATCAACTGTGGCAGGACCAAAAGGATATGATTCCCTACATTAAATCAGAGTTGAACCAAATGGAAAGCGATCCAGATGCTTTAAAGGAAGCTTTCTCTGAACCCATGACGTTTGGGACCGCTGGGATGCGGGGGTTAATGGGGCCTGGAATTGGTCGGATGAACGTATATACGATCCGGCAAGCCACTGAAGGGGTCGCGCGGTTCATGGATACCCTAAGTGCCGATGAGAAAAAACGGGGAGTCGCCATCAGCTTTGATTCCCGCTACCACTCTGAGGAATTTGCGCATGAAGCGGCTATGGTTTTAGGTGCCCATGGTATTCAGTCCTTCGTGTTTGATGATTTACGACCTACCCCTGAATTATCCTTTGCCGTACGGCACTTAAACACGTACGCGGGAATTATGATTACTGCTAGCCATAATCCTAAGCAATACAACGGGTTTAAGATCTATGGTCCGGATGGGGGCCAGATGCCGCCCGTTGAATCCGATAAAATTACGGAATACGTTCAGAGTGCCACTGACCTGTTTGCCATTCAAACGGTGGCCGAACCCCAACTCCGTGAGGACGGGATAATGCATATTATTGGGGAAGATGTTGATCTGCCCTACCTGCAAAACGTTGAATCCGTGACGATTAACCATGAGTTATTAGCCGAAGTGGCCCCAACGATGAAGTTGGTATATACGCCACTCCACGGAACAGGGAAGGTCATCGGAGAGCGGGCGCTTCGTGGGGCCGGGTTTAAGGACTTCACCATGGTTCCCGAACAAGCCATTGCGGACCCTGAATTTCCAACCGTTCCGTTCCCTAACCCTGAATTTCCGGAAGCCTTTGACTTAGCTATTCAGATGGGGAAACAGGAGGGAGCTGATCTCCTGGTGGCGACTGATCCGGATGCTGACCGTCTTGGCGCAGCCGTTCGATTACCAAACGGGGATTATCAACTCATGTCTGGTAATCAAATCGCTTCCGTTCTGTTAAATTACATCTTGACCGCCCGTCAGGAAGCCCATGATCTGCCCGCAAACGGCCGCGTGGTAAAATCAATTGTCTCAACGGATTTAGCAACTAAGATTGCCGCTAGTTTTGGAATTGAAACGGTGGACGTTTTAACCGGGTTTAAGTTTATTGCCGAACAGATTAAAAACTACGAGGAGACGGGGGATCACACCTTCCTCTTTGGATTTGAAGAAAGTTACGGCTACTTGATCAAACCATTTGTCCGCGATAAGGATGCCATTCAATCAACCGTCCTGCTAGCTGAGGTAGCTGCTTACTATGCAAAACGGGGGATGACCCTGTACGATGGGATTCAGGAACTTTACCAAAAGTACGGTTACTACGACGAAAAGACGATCTCACAGGATTTTCCGGGGTTAGACGGTAAGGTTAAAATGAGTGCGCTCATGACCTCGTTTAGGGATCACAAACCCACTGCATTCAACGGGGTAAAGGTCGTATCCACGGAAGACTTTGAAACCCAAGTGAAGACTAATGACGTCACTGGTGAAACCAGTAACATCGAGTTGCCACAGTCAAACGTCCTGAAGTTCTGGTTAGAAGATGGCAGTTGGATCTGTATCCGACCATCCGGAACGGAACCAAAGATCAAATTCTACGTTGGGACCCACGCCGCTGATGCTCAAACGGCTGCTGCTCAACTAGAAGGATACGAACAAGCACTAAAGGATTACGTCGAACAAGAAGAAAACTAAGTCGACTAAGTATAAAAGCTAAGCCACGCCGAGTTCGGTATGGCTTAGCTTTTTTTCAATTACGTGAATCCTCGTTATCAACCCGGTTGAAGTCGCACTCTATTTTACAAGTCAATCTTTCCCACCAACTTTAGGGAACGGCCTATAATGTAATCACTAATTGATAACTTAGCATATAGGGAATGGAGTGTGACATCGGATGGAAAAGGTTTTGATTCTAGGAGCATCAGGAACCATTGGGGGAGTCGTCCGCGAACGCTTATTGGAGGATACGGACGCTCAGTTAACGTTATTTTGTCGGCACGCATCGGGGATTCTTCACCAGGACCCTGACCGGGAAACGGCCTTTGACGGGGATGCCGAAAAGTTAGCTGACTTAGAGGCTGTCATGGCCGGTCAAGACGTTGTTTTCGTTGCTTTGCGGGGGCGGAACCTAGATCTCATGGCCCAAAATATTACGCAGTCCATGACGGATGCGGGCGTTAAACGGTTGGTCTTTATTACTTCAATGGGTATTTATAACGAAGTTCCCGCTCGTTACGGGGAGTCGAAGAATTTAGACCATAATCCTTCACTGCACGTCTACCGGAAGGCTGCCGACATCGTTGAGTCGTCAAACACCGATTATACGGTAATTCGTCCCGCCTGGTATGACTTTGGGGCAACGGTATATGAACTTACCAAGAAGGGGGAACAGCCCGGCGGTAACTGTGTTTCAGTTGATGCCGTGGGCCACTACGTTCTACAGTTAGTGAAGGACCCCGCACAGGATGTTCGGGCTAGCGTTGGGATTAACCGGCCCCAGTAATGGTTAGAAAGTTAACCGAAAATAAACCAAAGAAAACCACTGCTTCGAAATCGAGGCGGTGGTTTTCTTTGGTTCAAAATAAAATGAAAATCAAATTAGGTAAAATTTTTTTAGAAGGGTGGCTCAAGACTTAAAGAACGCTATGTCGGCACTCCAACCGGTTGCAGAAAAAATATTTTTACGAAAATTTTTACTGAATTTTACTTCGGCCCTTGCAATATGGTACGATAACCTTTAGTATATGTATCGTAAAGCGCTTACATTAATATTTTTATTATAAAAGTGGATCCCGAGAGGTCACTTGTGAAGGTATTTTATCGAAGGGAGAATTCATGATGGCAGCAAAAAAGAGTAAAAAGGTCACGATTAACGATCAACAATTTGCGAGTGCGGTTTTGGCGGGGAACCCCCAGAAGCCGGGTGAACAAAACAAGACGTACATTAAGCGTCAACTAACGCTTTACCTTGAAGCACTCTTGCTAGTTGATGATTTTAATGAACTTGAGGAAACTCAGTTTGACGTCGCAAAGGAAGATCAACGGAACCAAATCCTCGAGAAAATCGTTGAACGCCGTTATCACTAAAAAATTTATCTCGCGTTTTACTTTGAATGGCGAGATAATGGAAGTCTATGAATTGATTGAGAGGCTAAGAAGATGAAACAAATTAATCAGTATTTTTCGTACGCATTTGGTGCGTTTGGGCATGATGCCTTTTACGCCACATTGAGCACGTACTTTATGATGTTTGTGACAAGTCAACTATTCGATGGCGACAGCGCCGCCCAGAACGCTAAAATGATTGGGTACGTGACCACGATGATTGTGGTGATTCGGTTAGTTGAAATTATGTTTGATCCGCTGATCGGTGGGTTAGTGGATAACACCGAAACAAAATGGGGAAAGTTTAAGCCCTGGCTTTTCGTAGGGGCGTTAATTTCCGGCCTCATGCTTATGCTGATCTTTACGAATTTCGGGGGCCTTACGGTATCTAACCCGATGCTTTACTTGATTTTATTTGCAATTGCGTTTGTTATTTTAGATATTTTCTATTCATTTAAAGATATTTCGTTTTGGTCAATGCTGCCCGCACTGAGTTTGGACTCTAAGACTCGGACTAAGTTTGGGACCATTGCTCGGTTTGGTTCAACTTTAGGCGCCCAAGGGGTTGCCATTATCATTGTCCCATTAGTTGTGTACTTCTCGCACATCTTCTCTGGTACGACGGGGCAAACGCAGACGCGGACCGGTTGGTTCTGGTTTGCCGTTGTGATTGCCGTAGTCTCCTTCTTAGGGGCTTTGGCCACTTGCTTAGGAACCAAGGAACAAACCAACGCCATCCGGGAACAAACGGAGCACACACGTTTCCGAGACGTCTTCAAGGTAATCGGTGAAAACGACCAGTTAATGTGGTTAGCCTTCTCCTACTTTCTGTTTGCATTAAGCTACGTAGTGACCAACTCACTTCTGATTTACTACTTCCGTTACATTATGGGCAAACCAACTGAATTTAGTCTGGTTGGGGTTGAAACCGCCATTCTTGGTGTGATTTCCGTTGCCATCTTCCCGTTAGTTGAATCTTGGATTAAACGGCGGGCCATTTACATGGGCGGAATTGCTGTGATGCTGCTAGGTTACGTGACCTTCCTCTTTGCAGGAACAAATCTAACCATCGTCTTAATCGGGGTTGCACTTTTCTTTTTCCCATACCCAATGGTGTTCCTGGCGACCTTAATGACCATTACGGATTCCGTGGAATACGGCCAGTTAAAGAACGGGACCCGGAATGAATCCGTGACCTTATCCGTGCGGCCGTTAATTGATAAGTTAGCGGGTGCGTTTGCCAACGGAATCGTTGCCTTCGCTGCCATCGCGGCTGGGATGACGGGTTCGGCTAAGGCGTCCAGTATTTCAGCTAGCGGCATCTTACAGTTCAAGACCTACATGTTTTATGCCCCAATGATCTTGTTAGTCATCGCCGCCATTATCTTCGCTCGCCACGTCAAACTGAGTGAGGCGGAACACGCTAAGATCGTTGCCCAATTAGAGAATAATTTAGATAATCAAGACTAGTTAAAAGTGAGGGATACCACTATGGATTACGCAAGTTTAACGACTGAATTCAAGGAACATTTTGATGTTGAACCCGAACGAGTTTTCTTTTCACCCGGTCGAATTAACTTAATCGGTGAACACACGGATTATAACGGCGGTCACGTTTTCCCGTGTGCGATTAGCTTGGGAACCTACGGCGTCTATTCGGCTCGGACGGATGATAAGGTGCGGATGTATTCCGCCAACATTCCGGATAAGGGAATAGTTGAGTTCTCCATTAATGACCTTGATTACAATAAGGATCACGGTTGGGTTAACTATCCGGCTGGGATGATGTATGAACTGACTAAGCACGGTTATCGGTTTGACCACGGATTTGACCTGTTTGTTCACGGTAATTTACCTGACGGTGCTGGATTATCGTCATCAGCATCCATCGAATTATTAATGGGTGAAATTTTACGGGCGGTCTTTAACTTAGACGTTGACCAATTAACCCTTGTGAAGGCCGGCCAGGAAGTTGAAAATGACTACATCGGGCTGAACTCCGGGATTATGGATCAGTTCGCCGTTGGAATGGGGAAGGCCGACGAGGCGGTACTATTGGATACGAACTCCATGGACTACCACTACGTTCCCGTTGAATTAGGCGACTACGTGATCGTTATTATGAATACGAATAAACGGCGTGAACTCACGGATTCCAAGTACAATGAACGCCGCTCGGAATGTGAGGAAGCTTTAAAACGGCTGCAAGTGGGACTCGACATTAACTCGCTGGGTGATTTAACGGAGGATCTGTTTGATCAATATACCTACCTCATTAATGATGGGACCCTAATTGCCCGGGCCCGCCATGCCGTTTTTGAAAACCAACGGTGTATTAAGGCTGAACCGGCCTTACGCGACCATGATTTAAAGAGTTTTGGCAAACTAATTAATGCTTCCCATGAATCATTGCACTATGACTATGATGTCACAGGGGTCGAACTTGATACCCTAGCTGAAACCGCTTGGGCTCAACCAGGCGTTTTAGGCGCCCGGATGGTCGGTGCTGGGTTTGGGGGTTGCGCAATTGCGATCGTCAAGAAGGATGAAACCGAAAACTTTAAGCAGAACGTTGGTCAAACGTATCGCGACAAGATTGGGTACAACGCAGACTTCTACGTTGCTGAAATTGCTGATGGTCCCCGTGAACTTTCAGCTGACTAATATTTAGACAATGGATTGCCATATTGATGAGGAGGATTTTTGATGACTGTTTTGGTTTTAGGTGGAGCGGGATACATTGGCTCCCACGCTGTTGATCGGCTAATTGAAAAGGGTGAAGACGTTGCCGTAGTTGATAACTTGGTAACGGGTCACGCTAAGGCGATAAATGAGAACGCCCGGTTCTACGAAGGTGATATTCGGGACAAGGCTTTCATGGCCGACGTCTTTGACAGGGAAAATGTTGATGCTGTGATTCACTTTGCGGCCTTTTCGATTGTCCCAGAATCCATGAAGGACCCGTTGAAGTACTTTGACAACAATACGGGTGGGGTGATTGCCCTTCTTGAAGTGATGCGGGATCACAACGTCAATAAGATTGTCTTTTCTAGTACGGCAGCTACCTATGGCGAGCCAAAACAGATTCCCATCAAGGAAACGGATCCTCAAGACCCGACAAACCCTTACGGTCAGAGCAAGTTAGGGATGGAAAAAATTATGAAGTGGTGCGACATTGCGTACGGCATTAAGTTCGTTGCCTTACGCTACTTCAACGTTGCTGGTGCTAAGCCAGACGGCAGTATTGGCGAAGACCACCACCCCGAAACCCACTTAGTTCCGATCATTCTTCAAGTGGCAGCTGGTGAACGGGATCAACTCCAAATCTTTGGGGACGATTACCCGACGAAGGACGGCACCTGTGTTCGGGATTACGTCCACGTTGTTGATCTGGCGGATGCCCACATCTTGGCCATGGAATATCTGAATAACGGTGGCGAAAGTACGGCCTTTAACTTGGGTTCATCCACCGGTTTCTCAAACATGGAAATGCTGCAGGCCGCCCGCGACGTTACTGGTCAGGAAATTCCTGCCGAAATGGCACCCCGGCGGCCTGGTGATCCCAGTACTTTAATTGCGGCGTCCGATAAGGCCCGCGATGTTCTGGGCTGGGACCCCCAGTTTGATGACGTACATGAAATTATTAAAACGGCCTGGAATTGGAAGCAAAAGCATCCGAATGGCTATAACGATCGGTAGAAGGGAGCAATCAGCATGTTAACAAGTGTTGATGCATTTGTGAATGACATCGTTGAATCCGGTGCCAGCTATGACGATATGGACCGAATTTACGTTCAAAACAAAATCTTAGCTTTGGTCGGGGATGAAAACCCCGTTGAAGCTGCCGATCAGTCACGGTTGGCCGTTGTGGATGCGTTAATTGAAACCGCCATTAACAACGGTAAAATCGAAGATACGCAATCGGCTAAGGATATTTTAAACGCCCAGCTGATGGATTTGGTTACACCAATCCCATCGGTCGTTAACGAGCGGTTTTGGAGCCGGTATCAGGTAGCACCTGAGAAGGCCACGGATTGGTTCTACGATCTAAGCCAGAGGAACGACTACATTAAGACCCGGGCGATTGCTAAAAACGTCGTCTTTGATACAGCGACGGACTATGGGGACATCGAAATTACGATTAACCTGTCCAAGCCCGAAAAGGACCCTAAGGACATTGCGGCCGCCCGGAATCAGCCGCAGACCGGCTACCCAATGTGTGCCCTCTGTATGGAAAACGAGGGCTACCTTGGCCGGCCTAACTCCGCCGCCCGCTCGAGCCACCGGATTATTCGGTTTCAAATCGGTGGCGAAACGTGGGGGTTCCAGTATTCGCCGTACGCTTACTTCACGGAGCATGCGATCTTTTTAAACAAGATGCATACCCCCATGGTGATTAATACCCAAACGTTTAGCAACCTGCTGGAGATCGTCACGATGTTTCCGAGCTACTTCGTCGGCAGTAATGCCGACCTGCCGATTGTCGGTGGATCAGTGCTTACCCACGAACACTATCAGGGTGGGCGGCACCAGTTTCCGATGATGAAGGCCAAGATTGCTAAGCAGTTGAACCTGAACCTGCCGGACGTTCAAGCGGGGATTGTTAAGTGGCCAATGTCAACCATTCGGTTACGAAGTCAAAATCGATCCGCCCTCGTTAGTGCCGCCAGTGTTATTCATAACGCTTGGGTGTCCTACTCCGACGAGTCCGTGAATGTTCGGGCATTGACTAATGGAGAACGGCATCACACCACAACGCCCATTGCTTACCGGGACGGGAAGGATTACATTTTGGATATTGTCTTGCGGGATAACCAAACCTCGAAGGAATATCCGGACGGAATTTTTCATCCCCACCAGGATGTTCAGCACATTAAAAAGGAAAACATTGGGTTGATTGAAGTCATGGGGCGGGCAATTTTGCCAGCCCGGTTAAAGACGGAAATGGTCGAAGTTCAAAAGTACGTACTGGGGCAGCCCAACAACATGGCACCCATTCACCAAGAATGGGCCGACCAGTTGAAGGACCGACACCAGTTTACGGTCGAGAACGTTACGGAAATTCTGGATCAAGAAATTGGGGCCGTTTTTGCCCGGGTATTAGAGGATGCCGGCGTCTTTAAGCAGAATGCCGAGGGTCAACAAGCGTTTAGCCGGTTTATTAAGACCATTTAGCCGTTATATTAGGAAGGAAGTGTCAATATGTCAGCAACGTTAAAGGATATTGCCAAACGGGCACACGTCTCGCTAGCAACCGTTTCCCGGGTGCTAAACTATGACTATTCGTTATCCGTTGGTGATGAGACACGTCAGCGAATCTTTACGGCGGCTGAAGAACTGAATTACACCAAGACCAAGCGGCGGTCGGTGAACGCTAACCCAACGGGGAAACTGGCGGTGATTCAATGGTACAGTGAATCCCGGGAACTGGATGACCTTTACTATATGGCGATTCGAATGGGAATTGAAAAGCGGGCGCAACAGTTACATTACGATGTTTCGACAGCGTTTGAGGTGAGTTTAAACGATGTGACCGACGTCGATGGCATCATTGCCATCGGGAAGTTCAGCCGGTCTCAGGAACAAGCCTTCGCCCGGATTACACCCAACGTCATCTTTGTTGATCACGACCACTTTGCCCACGGATACGATTCCATATTAACGGACTTTCACTTTGCCGTTGATTCAGTCGTTGAAACGTTCTGGCAACAGCAGATTCATGACATTGGCCTGATTTACGGGAAGGAAGAAACCACGGATAACGAGTTAAACGTGGTGGATCCCCGTTGGATCGCATTTAAAGAAGCGATGGAAAAGCGGGGTGCCTACCGGAAGGATTGGACCTTTGCGGGGGACTATACTAACCAATCCGGTTATGAGGTCATGAAGAATGTGATTGCTAAATTAGGGGATAAACTTCCCCATGCGTTCTTTGTCGCCAATGATCCGATGGCGGCCGGGGCCTTGAGAGCCCTCGCTGAAGCTAAAATTTCGGTGCCGGATCGGGTGAGTGTCTTTAGCTATAACGATACTTCGATTGCCAGCTACGTCTTTCCGAGGCTGAGCTCCGTTAAAGTATCGACTGAGTTAATGGGTGAAACGGCAGTTAACTTAATGCATAACCGGTTAACGACCCACCGGACTATACCCCAACGAATTGAACTGGGAACGGAATTAGTGCTAAGGGACAGTACGCCAAAGTTAAATTAAAAGTTAGGTTTTAGTAGAGATAACGAAAGGATCCCCATTTGAGCTACGTAGCTCAAATGGGGATCCTTTCGTTATGTTAGGCTGATCAATTGATATCCTCCTGGGATGAAACAGCCGGAAAATTACCAGATGTGAACTCGCTTGTCGGGAGCTAAATACATCGGATCACCGGTTACAACGCCGAAAGTTGAGTAAAAATCATCCAGATTTTTCACTTGAACGTCGGCCCGCAGCTTAGCTGGTGCGTGAACGTCGATGTTTAAGAGTAGCTGTTCGATTTGCTTGGTGGCCTTGGTGCGCCAAATGGTGGCCCAGTTAATAAAGAAGGCGGCTAAGTCTACGTCTGGTTCACCTTTCGCGGCCTCTAGGGCACAGCTTAAGCCACCGGCATCAGCGATGTTTTCGGACACGGTGAGCTTTCCATTGACGTGGCCACCGGCAAACGGCAACCCATCAAATTCAGCGATCATCTTTTGGGCGAGGGCGTCAAAGTGGTCGAGATCTTCCGCGGTCCACCAGTTGTGTAGGTTCCCGTATTCATCAAACTTGGCCCCGTTATTATCAAAGGCGTGGGAAATTTCGTGGGCGATGACGGCGCCAATACCCCCGTAATTTTGGCTTGAAGATTGATCAAGACTGTAAAACGGGGCCTGAAGTATGGCGGCGGGGAAGACAATAATGTTGTGGAGGGGTTCGTAGTAAGCATTCACGGTGTCCGCACTCATTTCCCAGCGGGTCCGATCGGTGGGCTTATTCCACTTGCTAAAGTGGTATTCGGTCCATTGCCGGCTGAACTGATCGAGATTACTTAAGACGGTTCCGCCCTCCGATGCTGGGGTAACGTGAAGCTGACTGTACATTGGGTCTAATTTATCAGGGTAGCCAACCTGAATTTCCAGTTTTGAGAGCTTAGTAACCGCCTTTTCGCGGGTTTCCTTACTTAACCAGGTATTGGTTTTAAGTCGGTTTTGGTAAACGGCAATCATGGCTTTAACCATATTTTGAACGTCTACCTTAGCCTTTTCACCAAAGTATTTTTGGCCGTAATATAACCCGGTTACCTGAGAAAAGGCGGCCTTTGCTTGATAGTAGGCGGCCTTTTCGACGGAGCGAAGTTCCTTTTGACCGCTCAACGTTCGGCTATAGGTCCCCGCCGTTTGCCGGAATTCGTCGTTCATCAAATTGCTGTAGTTAAAGAGAACCTTAACCAGCATCCAAGCCTTGATCTGATCAAAACTAATGGTGGTTAAAAGTTGGTTAACACTCTGGTAGAAGACGGGTTCGGTAACGATGATGGTGTCGGGATCCCCGTCAACGAGGGTGTGGACCGCAGATTTAAGGTCTAGGGCGGGCACAAACTGGAGAAAGTCCGCAAACTGCTCGGGGTTATAGTTTTTGGCGTAGTCAGCTGATTCTTCGGCCGACTTAACGTTGGGTGCAATCGCGCGGTCGTATTCCTTGGCCAGAGCCGTGATTTTTTCGGCGTCTGCTTTGGTGTACCCCACTTGTTCAAGTAATCCTACAGCAGCGGTGGTAAAGGCGGACATTAAGGTTTCGGCCGCTCGGTTGCCTTCGTCGTAGTAAGTCTTATCAGGCATGAACAGGCTCGGAGCATTTGCGTACAAGGCGTACGTTTCAGTGTGCTTCATGTCTGCTTCAACGCTCAGACTCACAGGGAGCGGGAGGTCGCTTAGAATCCAGTCGCTCAGTTGGGCATTGAGATCAGCCAGACTATTTAACGCTGTAATCCGATCTAAAATTGGCTGCAATGGCTTGGTACCGTCAGCCTCCCGCTGGTTAAAATCACTGGTTAATTGATAAAATTTTGTGAATTCAGCCATTTCAGAACTATCTGGCTGGGCTTTGCCGTCCCTTAACTCATCAAAGTCATGCATGAGTGTTTTTTCAATCTCGTCCATTAGTTCAACAAAGCCGCCAGTCTGTGAGTGGTCAGCTGGAATCTCAGCCTGGCTTAACCAGGCGTCATTAACGGCATCGTAGAGGTCGTCTTTAATTTTTGCAGTCTCGACTGGATATTGTTTCATCAAAAAAGCCTCCCAAAGGATATAAGATAATTTCATTATACCGTCATTCACATTAAAACGCCCTTAACTCGACGGGTGAGTCATTATTTTCTCATTTTTTGAGAAGTCGTGCTAAGGTAGATTCGAGGACGATTAGTTTTGATCATTTTGATAATAGGGGGAATCAATTATGGATCAGAGTCAATCACAGAATCAAAGTCAGCAAAAGTCGCCCAATGTCAATGCTTGGTGGTTTAAGACTGCCATATTGTCTATTGCGTTATTAGTACAAGCGGCTCCTGCCGTGGCAGGAACATTACCGTTAATGAGAAAGACGTTCTCATCGCAGCCGCTGTCTGCCGTTGAAACGTTGTCGACGGTTCCCAACCTCGGGATCATGTTGTTTGTGATTTTAAGTAGTGGGGTTGCCAAGGTGATTGGTAACAAAAAGACCGTTATGTTAGGGTTAATCATCGCGCTAATCGGTGGGATGACACCAATCTTCACCGATAACTACACCTTAGTCCTCGTATCACGGTTTGCGTTAGGTGCAGGGATCGGGCTGTTTAATCCGTTAGTTTACACGTTTATTTCGTACTACTACTCAGGGGAAGAATTATCGAAGATGTACGGGTACGAAAATGCGGTAGCGAACTTCGGGTCGGCAGCGCTAACCTTCCTAGCGGGGTTCCTGTTAGCTTACGGTTGGCACATGGCTTACTGGATTTATTTGGTAGCGCTATTTTGTATTTTAGCCTTTGGACTGGTCGTTCCGAACACCAAGAAAAAGAGTACGACGAGTTCATCCACTAAAATTTCAACCAACAAAAGCGTCATTGGTTACGCCATCTACATTTTAATGATTTATGCAGCCTTTTACATTGTGATTGTCAAGCTGGCATCGGTCTTAATGCAGAAGAATTACGGGAATGGATCAACTGCTAGTTTGCTCATTAGCATTATGACCATCTTCGGGGTGATTGCGAGTGCCATGTACGGTAAAATTTATAAGGCGCTTGGCCGGTTTATCCTACCCGTCTGCTTACTGGTAATGGGAATTGCCATGGGCGTGATTGCCTGGTCAAGTAATATCTGGATTACGGGAATTGCGCTCTGTGTGATGGGGGGCTGCTTGATTCTTAATCCTTACCTGTTCCAGCAGGCCAACACCAAGGGCCCCGCTGGTGCCAACACCGTTTCAAGTTCGTTCCTCATTATGGGGATGAACTTAGGCTGCTTCCTATCTCCAATCGCCATTGACTTTGTGTCCGGGCTATTTGGAAATACCCAACCCGACTTTACGTTGGGAGTTGCAGCGGTAATTTTGCTAATTTTATCCGTTGTGAACGGCTTCTTGGACATGGGGCACCACTCAGATAAATCGCAATCTAATTAATCAAACATTTAACTGGTGACAACAAAAAGGCGGCATGGTTAGCTTCGATTACACTCTAATCGAAGCTAACTATGCCGCCCGTTTTGTCGGGTTGAACCGTTGGATGGTTTAAACCCGCCGTCGTTTTTATACTTATTCTACCGGTTCGGTTACTTTTGGTTCCGTGTGACAGGATTCTGTCCCGGTCAGGAGTGACTTCCATGCGGTCACTTGGTGCTCGTAGCGAGCAAAAAAATTGTTGATTTCCGTGATGGAAGGGCGATCGGGAATGCTATTCCATTGGTGGCACCGGGTAAGAAAGTCCCGGCGAATGGACTTTTCCGTTGAAAGGCCCTGTCGGGTGAGTACCAGTCCCTTGACGCGTCGGTCATCCGACTTAGTATTCTGGGTAACAAATTTATTCATCAGTAAGGTACGCAACTTCCGGGCAGCTGCCGAACGAGTGGTGTGGGTTTCATCCGCTAATTCACTTAAAGTAATATTAGCGTGTTCACGAATCCGCTTAAGAAGTAAATACTGTTCGAAACTAATCCCGTGGGCGGACGTAATCATCTGGGCATCGCCCTCCATTACCCGGAAAACTTCGCGATATTGCCATAGAAAAGATTCAAAGAACATTTCATCATCAACCATAATTTACCCCCATAACAAATTGTTAGACTCCGTGTGGTGCAGGATACTGCGGCGAAAAAGTTACCGTAATTGGTAATCCCCACTTTTTCTTAGCCACAAGGTTCAGTCTAACATGCTTTGAGGGGTGAAACATTAAATATCCGTAATTTACGGGGGCGTGACGGGCACAAGGAAACGAAATGAATTTTGGCCTAGTTGAACAGTTTTGAACAAAATTAGCTTGCGGACAATCTAAAATCCCACTGCATCGGCCATGCTGGTTTGAGTGTTAATTCGACAAGGTGGGTGATAGGGGAACGATTCCCTAAATGGTTCATCCTGTGAATAATTGTTAATTTTTTATTAACGGCAGCTTGCGATGCAAAAACAGCCATTCACCTGGAATTAGGCGGAATGGCTGTTGGTTTACTTATTCATGTAAATGTATAGGTGAGAGGCTGAAAAACCAGTATTAAACCGAATATGGTTGGAGTAAATGGTTTTGGTGGTTGTGGAGGAACTAGAATTCTTAGCATCCTTCATCACCGTTTCAAACTTCTTCATGACGGTCTTAGGTTTAGCATCTAAGGCGTTACCCAGTAGGGCGAAGGTCGTTCCAAACTCCGACTTGCCAGACTTGGTTTTAAGGGCTTCGTTCGGCGTAATGAGTGTGATCCCCATGAGTTTAGTTCCGTTAACGTTAAGCCGTACGGTAGCGTTCTTTTGGGTAATGGCATTGTGAATCCCCTGCTGAGGGGTTACGGGCAAAAGTTCGCCGTTCGCCTTTTTCTTAGCGTTATTAAAGGCCTGTTGCATGGTAGCAGCCGCCTGCTTTTGTTCCTGAGCGGCCTGAGCTGCGGCTGCAGGATCGGTCTTAGCTAGGGCCTGAAGTTTAGCCTTCGTCTTGGCACCGTTCTTTTGGGCGTCCATAAGCTGATTCCGGGTCTTTTCCGGCATCTTCATGGCAATGACAGCGTTGTTATACTTATTGGCAATGGTTTTGTAGTTTCCCAGGGCCTTCGCCTTTTTGACGGTGACCGTCTTTTCCGCGGAGTTAGCGGTAATTTTAACCGTCTGGTCCTTTGTCGTGGCAGGAACCTGGAAGAAGAAGGTGCCTCCTGATACCGTTACTTTATGCGACTGACCGTTATCAACGGTGTAACGAATGGTTTTGGCTTTAGTTGTTCCCTTGACCATCGCATTCATTTCTTCGGGTGCATAACTTGTCTTAGTGGTGCTAATTTTGGTGCTGCTGCAGCCGGCAAGTAGGAGGGTTAGACTCGCTAATCCAAATAGGTAGCCAATGGCTTTTTTCATGGTTTTTCCTCCAATAGTTGATGGTAAGAGACAAATAAAAAAAGAGACCGCACCATACTGGCCCAGTCCCACGTAAGTTGAAGTAAGTGGCTTACTTCTTGTTTTTGAGCCAACGTTGTAACTCAGCGGTGGCATCGCGACGCTTACGATCGTTTTTGGCGTTGATCTTACGACGACCTTGTACGCCATTTGGATGTGCTTTTCTCATAATTAAACCCTCGCTTATTCCAAAAATAACAATTCGCTCTTCATTTTACGATGATTTACTATAAAAATCAAGGGTCAGCTGAGAAGAGAACTAAAAGTTCGGTTAAAATTTAATTGAAAGGAGTGGATTTAAGGCTGACGTGGTAGGCTATTAGTAGAAAAGAAATGGGTGATAAAGGATGAAAAAAAGAAACGCCGTTCATCGATTAGTCTGGTGGCAAAGTCTGGGACTTTTACTGCTTGGTCTGCTGGTTATTTGGGGAACGGCCCACGATGCTAGACTTTACCGGGAACCCGTCATGAAGGTGCAGACGGCCACAACGATAGGCGTCCGACACGAAAAAGATGACTTTGACAATCGGGATCAACAGGTTACCCAACGATTAACGGGAGTGATCCTGAATGGAGCAGACCGGGGTCAGACCGTTACGGTTAGCAATACATATTCAATGTCGCAGGCGTTGGACCGCGATTATCGGCCAGGCAGCCAGCTTTTTTTGACGCTGCACCGTCAGGACGGAAAGTTACATGCTACCGTCAAGGATAGCAAACGGGACGTTAGTTTAGCTTTCTTAGTCTGGTTAACATTTGTCCTTCTGATCTTGCTCATGCGGTTTAGCGGGTTAATGGCGTTCTTGAGCGTTGTGATTAATGCGCTCCTTTTTATTGCGGCTATTCGGCTAAATGGTAGTACGCAGGGAGCGGGCGTCCTATGGATCTTTGGCAGCCTTGCCGTTATTTTTGCCGGGGTGGCCCTGTGGATCGTCATTGGCTTGAACCGGCAAATGCTCATGACCTGGGTTGCGACCCTAGGGGGAACGGTGTTATCGGTTGTCGTGGCGTTAGTCGTATTCAAACTGACGAAGGAACGCGGGATGTACTACGAGTCGATGCAGTACGTGACGCAGCTGCCCCGACCGTTATTCTTAGCGGAAACCATGGTGGGGTCGTTAGGGGCCGTGATGGATGAATCAACGGATATCATTTCATCCCTGTACGGATTAAAACGGGAACGGCCGGACCTTTCCGCGCGCCAGATTTTTCTCTCGGGCCGGAACATTGGAAAATCGATCATGGGTCCCTTAATTAACGTGCTCTTCTTTATCTTTGTTGCGGACACGTTTGCCATGGCCCTTTTGTACTTAAAAAACGGGAACTCCTGGCAGTATACGTACCAAATGAATATGTCATTAGGGGTTATCCAGAGTCTCATTAGCGGGATCGGCATTGTTTTAGCCGTTCCGATCGCAAGCTGGTTAGCCAGCCGGTTCATAAAGGAGCGTGATTAAGATGACTACAACGATGGCCCTTGGAATAGTGTTGTTCGTTTTAATGATGTTAGTGGGCGGCCGAGCGGGGGTTCGGGCCTTTATCGGACTGCTGCTTAATTTCGGGGTACTCTTTTTTGCGATTGTTCTGGTGGCTTTTCACTTTCCCCCTCTTACGGTAACCTTGGTGACGGCAGTCATTGTATTGGCGTTAACCATCTTTTTGAGTGCGGACGATGATTTATCCAGTACGGTGGCCTTTCTGGCGTCGCTGGCTGTCCTGGCAATTTTGGTGCTCCTCATCATTCCGGTCGAACAATGGGCCCAGGTTCAGGGGTTCGGACCGGAAGACAGTGAGGACTTAGAGGGGATGTCACTCTTAATTGGAATTCCCTTCATCAAGGTCGCCATGGCAACGGCCATTTTAAGTACCCTAGGAGCAATTGCAGAGGCGGCCATGGCAATTTCCAGCGGGTTAAACGAAATCCTGGAACAGCACCCTAAGGTAAGCGAACAGGGCCTGATGAGGGAGGGGATGGCCATTGGCCGCCAAATTATGGGGACCACGTTTAATACCCTGTTTTTTGGCTTCTTTGGCGGATTTTTAGCCCTGTTTGTCTGGTTCTCAAGCGTTCACTACACATTTGGTGAAATTTTAAACGATAAAATTTTTGTGGCGCAGGTGTTAATGGTTCTATTTGCCATGGTTAGCGTTATCTTAGTGGTCCCAGCGACGACCTGGATTATGGCTCGGTTCGTTCGTTACCGGCGCAGACATGATCTGCCCGTTTCGGGTGATTTGACGCAGGCCGATCATGAACGGCTGCAGCAAGAAGCACTGGCCAACCGGAAAAAATAATGGGGCGGCAGATTGGAAGACAAGACGTTTAGGCCATGCTAAATAGGGACGATAACCAGGTTCGATTTTTTGATCGAATTGGGTTATCGTCCCTATTGGTTGGGTTCTACCGCTCAGATCCCTGCGGTTAACCAAGCTCCCCAATAATACTAAACCCCAGTATTTTTGGGGAGCTCCGTTAATCCTCAAAAGTAAGCGAGAAGTGCCACACCCTTTTAGTTTAGCTTTGCTTGACAGTCTGGGCACAGGCCGTAGACTTCCACGTGGCTACCGGAAATTTCATAACCTGTTTCTCTGGCAGCCTCCTCTTCAAGGTCCCGTTCAATTTCGGGAAAGCGCGGGGAAAACACATCGGTGATCTTCCCGCAATTTTCGCAAATCACGTGGTAGTGGGGGCGGCCAAAGTAATCGTAATGCACGCCATTGTCGCTTGGCAGTTCAATGACAATTCCCAGGTCAACAAATAGGTTAAGGGTATTGTATAGAGTGGCGACACTGAGGTTCAGTCCGGCCCGTTGAAAGTCAGTCGCTATCATTTCAACGGACGGGTGATTGTGGTGGGTCATCAAGTAGTTCAAAATCACCCGCCGCTGAGCGGTAACTCGAACATGGTTGTCTTGCAGAATTTTGGTTGCAGCCTGCATATCAGGATCGCTCATCTAAAAACCTTCCCTTCTCATTTTTCCTCTATTAAACCATGAATTTAGAACTTTTCCAAATAACCAGACACATTTGCTGGAAACTAATGGTTTACAGATTCGAATCGATTGAGTAAAATAGAGTCGTTATAACTTTAGAATCATTATAAATAAGGAACGAGAGAAGAGGAAACCAGGTGCCAAAGAAAAAGAAAACGTTAGCCCAACGAATTAATATTATGCGGGCTGCCGTAATGGGTGCTAACGACGGGATTGTTTCGGTTGCGGGAATTGTAGTCGGGGTTGCAGCAGCGTCAACGAGCAGTTTTGCCATTTTACTTTCTGGGTTTGCTGGAATGATTGCAGGAACCGTATCCATGGCAATGGGAGAATATGTGTCCGTGAACGCCGAGAAGGATGCCCAAAGAAACGCTGTTAATAAGCAGCAATTGGCGCTTGATAATCAGTATGACGATGAGTTTAAGTTTGTGCAGCAAAAGTACGAAAATACGGGGATTAACCCCCAGCTAGCTCGACAAGCAACGTCAGAAATGATGGCCAAGGATCCGCTAACAACCACGGTTCGGGAACGGTTTGGCTTTAACGTTAACGAGTACACGAACCCGTACGACGCTGCCATTGCTTCCATGGTATCGTTTCCGTTAGGGTCCTGCCTACCGATGATGGCCGTCTGGCTGTTCCCGAGCGCCATTAAAATTCCGGCGACGTTTATGGCCGTACTAATTGCCTTGGCAATTACGGGGTACGCTGCGGCAGCCCTAGGTCACTCTAACCGGTGGAAGGGCATGTGGCGTAACATTGTGGCGGGGATTTTAACGATGGCGGTGACCTTCTTAATTGGTCATTTGATTGGGGGCTAATGATATGATATCGGATGTTAAAAAAGTTGAGGTTAAGGAAAAACGGCACTCCACCATGCAGGAACGGTTAAATACTATCCGGGCCGGGGTTTTGGGGTCAAACGATGGCATCCTGACCGTGGTAGGAGTCTTAGTGAGTGTTGCGGCAGCCACTACGGACAACTTCACCATCTTTATTGCGGGTCTATCTGACCTATTAGCCTGTGCGTTTTCAATGGCTTGTGGCGAATACGCCTCCGTTAGCACCCAAAAGGATACGGAAGAATCGGCGGTGCGAAATGAAGCCATGCTGCTGAAGACCGATTTTGAGGGGGAACTTCAGTCCGTGCAGGAGTACTACATGGCGCGGGGCGTCTCAGAAAAAACGGCGTTAGCCATTGCAAAAGACTTACTGAGTAAAAAGCCGTTAGAAACGGTCGTGAACGTTAAGGATGATATTCAACTCGGCCAGTACATGAATCCCTGGGCCGCCGCCTTTTCATCCCTGTTTTCTGCGGCTGCCGGCGGAGCATTTCCACTGTTAGCAATGACACTTTCTCCGGTCCAGTTTCAGTGGCCGGCAACCATTTTAGCGGTCATTGTTTCAGTAGCGATTACCGGGTTTTTAAGTGCAAAGTTAGGGGACGGTCTCGTTAAGACGGCCGTCATTCGAAACATTATTGTTGGAATTCTGACCATGATCATTCACTATGCGGTGGGAGTTCTGATGTAACCATAAAAAGCCATTTAGTCAGGTTCAACTTAAGGTTGACCGGAACTAAATGGCTTTTTGGTTATGATTATGGTAGTTTTTTTAAAGTGAAGCGATCATTATCCTTGATGAATCCACAGGCTAGCAGCAGCCGCTGGCCCAGTAAAGTTGTCTGGTTGGCGTCAGCGGTTAGGTTAATGAGGCCCAGCTGGTGAAAGGCGAGGTCGATTACCCGGGTAATAATTTCTTGGTGCTGATCGATTTCAGATTCGTTAAATAGCATAAACCGAAGTTCGGCACTGGTTTTGGTAATTGCCATGAGTGAAACCATCCCGACGAAAAAGTTATCGGACCGGGTTTTAATTCCCCAGGTGAGCTCCTTTTCGGTCATGATGTCATGCATGGTTTGGTTAACGAAATTTGCCGTCTGCTGGATGGTTGGTTCGGTCAGCCCGCTTGCTGCGTAATGGTTTAAGCCGAGTCGTGCTTGATGCACCTTCATGAGGTCAAATTCGGTCAGCCAGTCTAGGGTATAGTGTGGGGTAAGTATGGGATGATACTGTTCAAAAAGTACCATTGAAGCACGTCCTTTCGTCAAGTGGGAGTGATTTTCCCTTAGTATAACGAATTTAACGGGGTTATGGGAATATTGACACTGAAAGTGAAAAAATCATGCTATAATGAAAGCGTTAACCCAGAAGGTTTGGAGGACGGAAAGTATGCTAGAAAAATTCTACATTGGTACCTATACCCATAAGACAAGTCAGGGGGTTTACTCAGTCGAGCTAAATCCCGAAGCGGGCCGGTTACAAAATACCCAGTTCGTTGCGGCAGCAGGTAGTCCAACCTACTTAGCGCAATCCAAGGATAATATTCTTTACGCCGTGGATAAGGAAACGACAGATCACGAAACTACCGGCGGCCTCTTAGTCTATGATTTGAACCGGACTCCGGCCGTTAAGGTTCAATCAACCCTAGACAAAGGTTCTTCGCCCGCGTACGTGGGGGTGGATAATGATCGGGACCTCGTCTTTACCGCTAACTACCATACGGGAGCCGTGAGTGTCTATCAAATTGCTGCGGATGGCACCCTTCAGTTAGCCCACCGGGTATTTGATGAAGGAGAGGTAGGACCAAAACCTGAGCAGCAAGACGGCCCCCACCCCCATTACGCTGATTTAACCCCGGAACGCCGGCTGGTGGTTTGTGACCTAGGGTTAGATCTCGTGTACATTTACGATGTTTTAAATGAGGGCCAGCTCACGGAGGTTAGTCGGTTACAGATGCCCGCTGGATTTGGGCCCCGGCATATTTCGTTTGATCCCGTCAAAAACGTCGCGTACTTGGTTGGCGAATTGAGCAGTAACGTCGCCACCTTAAACTACGATCAAGTGGCGGGAGTTCTGAGCATTCGGCAAATTACCCATACCATTCCGAGTGACTGGCCAACCCATAACGGGGCTGCCGCAATTCGGTTAACTCGTGACGGAGAATTTCTGTATGTCTCTAACCGGGGTCATAATTCAATTGCAGTTTTTAAAACACACCGGCACGGGGAACTCGAGTTGGTTCAGCTAATTAGTACGGAGGGGGACTTCCCCCGGGACTTCAACTTTAACGGGGACCAAACTTATTTAATTGCTGCCAATCAGAATACGGATAACCTAACGCTTTACAAACGGGATCCTGAAACAGGAAAACTGACCATGCTTCAGAAGGACTATGAGGTTCCAGAAGGGGTTAGCGTCTTAAGATCGGATGCCGATGATTAAACGAGACGAGAAAAATAATAAAATGCATCACTAAATAACGATCACCATCCGGTTAGGGTTCTAACGGGGTGGTGATCGTTATTTAGTGGGACTTAGACTGATCTAATAACCTGGAAAAAATGATTAACTGATGCTCAATCATTAATTTTTTGACGGTCCCCAGACCCGGAAACTTGTGACTGTCCTGGTAGGCTAACAGGGTCTGCAAGGGTTTAGTTTGATTAATGGTCGCTTGCTTGGCATCCCACTGGGATAACTTTGCGAGGGCCTCAAAAAACTTTTGCTTGGGGTTTGTGAAGGTGGCGTTACTGTCCGATACGAAATGGTGGATGCGCGTACCACCATCAGGGTGGGCGTAGACGATGTGGAGGGCGATGGCCCGGGAGGCATGGCCCCGTTCAAAGTAGTGGTGCCCCATGATACTGTAATCGCTAAAACCAGTGTACCCCATCATCTCGGCGAACGTTAAGTCATCGGAAAAGAATTCATCCGCTAACTCAGCGTAATCCGACGTGTGGTCACGGAGCGGAAAATGATCGACTAACCGAATTTTAGGTTGTTGGATGCTTCGCCGAATTCGGGCCTCCGGGGGAATAATGATCTGATCTGCGAGCGCAAGGTAGTTATGTTCCTGGGCGACCCGGAGCGCCCTTGCTGAATCGACTAGCATCATAGTGGACTGACGCGGCGAATGGCGAAGCAGATCGGGGACGAACTGAGGCGTAAGGATGGCCGTTGGAATGACCTGCGACTGGTCCATTAGTGGGGTTAGGGGGAACCGTTTTTTGGTGGTAAAGAGGTAGCGGCTAACCTGGGGATTCACAATGATGGCAATCGGGTGATCCCGCTTAATAAAGGCCCGTACCGTTTTCAGTAGGCCGCTCGAGTCCTTAACGGGTTCCAGAATGGGAATTAGGTGGGGAGATAGGTCCCCACTTTCTACCGCTTCCCTCAGAGCGATTAAGTCGTACTGGCGTCCCCGAAAATAAGGGTAGTAATTAAGCACCGGCATCACGTGCTTTCTTGAGGGCCAGTTTGAGCTGGAAAACGTCTTCGTTTAGGGCGTCAATCTCCTCTTGCAGTGCCGTTACTGCGCTGGATTGCATATCATCAATAAATCGGTCGTAGAGGTTTGCTTCGGGATCGTAAATTTGGTAGTGCTGGTTTCGGCGCTTGAGGGCTTTATAGAGCTTTTCGGTGGAAAACTGGTCGATTCCGGTCGCCATCCGTTTCGCCTTATTCACCTCACGACCCATTGAAGCAATAAAGGCCGAGATTAACTCGTCTTCCGGAACTTGCAGGTCCCTTCGCCGGGCCGTTTTTTCAATGGTCAGGTAACCGGGAGCTAACGGTGGGTACTCGGCGTCAGCGGCTAACTCAGCGTCGTAGGGACGGTAGGTCAGGACACCAACGTTAGCGGGAATTTCATCCTGCACCTCCTGGTATAGTTCAGGGGTCAGGACGAAGTAGTTAAAGTGGCCAACAAAGGAGAGTTTTGCGGTGGAGTGAAAATCATTCTTGGTGACCTTCAGTTCGTAACAGCGCCACTCAATGTTGCCAGGCGCTAATTCTTTATAGCTGAGGGTATCAACAATTCCTTGATCATCGGGCATACTGACTTCCTCAACGGCGTAGGCGTCATTATCCAAACAGTATTGGTAAAGGGTACTTTCAAGATCAAGCGTGAGTTTCGTTTTCATTAGGATTTGGGTCCTCCGTAAATGATGGTTGCCAGAAATCAGTGACGACTCGGGTCAACTGATCCGGGCGGTACAGGTTCTGGTAGTGGCGCCAATGCTGGGGAAAAAGGGTGGTGTACCGGGATTGGGTAAACCGCTGGTCCATGAGTAACACGATTCCATGATCATGGACGCCCCGAATTAAGCGGCCGGCAGCCTGAAAAACGTTGTTTAGACCGGGAAGCTGGTAAGCGTAAGCAAAACCATTCCCGTTTTGCTTATCGAAGTAGTCTTTGAGCAAGTCGGTTTCCGGATTCATTCCCGGGAGTCCGACACTAACAATCCCCACCCCGATTAATCGGTCTGCCTTCAGGTCAATTCCCTCGGAAAAGCTGCCCCCAAGAACCGCAAACCCCACTAAGGTTTGCTCGGGTTCGGCCTTAAACTCATTGAGAAACCGTTCCCGGTCTGCCTCGGTCATGGTGGCTTGTTGAGTCAGCATAGAAACATCCGGAAAGGCATCGTGAAAAGCCTCACTCACCGTCAATAAATAAGTGTAGGACGGTAAAAAAATCAGGTAGTTTCCTAGTTTGCCGTCGGTGAGCGATTTAATGGCCCGAATAATGCGGCCTTGATTGGCGTCACGCTGTTTATAGGTGGTTTGAATGTAGTTGGTGATGTACAATGCCTGATGGGCTGGGGGAAAGGGTGAGGGTAATTGGTAGCTAAGGGCCTCCTTAGTTCCGCCTAACACCGTTTCATAGTAGTCAACGGGTGATAGAGTGGCAGAAAAAAGAACGGCCCCATGGCCTAATTTAAGCGACTCTGACAGGTACTGGCTTGGATCAAGGCAGACTTGCTTAATGATGACGTTATGATCACTTAATGTGAGGTGCATCCGGTACGTCTCATTGTAGTAGTCACTAATTTTGACGTAGGTGTTGGCGGCAAAAAAATAGGTTAAAACCGCCTGTGTAAAGTCATCGTTCGGCTGATCGGGTAGCCACTCAGAAACCGTATCGGTAAATCGACCGAGGGCGTGATCAAAATCTGGGGGCTGGGTTTCACCCGTCCATTCAGTGCGGTGCTCCCGCTTTAAGGGCGCCGCTACTTGATCAAACGCCTTCTTGAGTTTTGTCATTGCCGTCTTCAGTTTGCGACTAGCGGTAGCTGATTTTTTTGCGAGGGTGATGAGGTCGACTAACGGGGCCTTGTCGATGGCTGCGGAGTACATATCACGCGACCGACTGACTAAGTTATGGGCTTCATCGATTAAGAAAAAGTTCCGGTCATCCGGTTCAGAAAAAAAGCGTTCTAGGTGGACCCGGGGATCAAAGAGGTAGTTATAATCACAAATAATCACGTCGCATAGCAGACTAGCGTCGAGAGAAAACTCAAAGGGGTCCAGCATGTGTTTGCGCGCGAAGTGCTCGATCACGGGCCGGGTTAACTGGTACTGGTTACGCAGCATATCCTGCAACCCGTCTTGCAACCGGTCGTAGTACCCAATCATGTACGGATTCTCCTCAGGCAAAAGATCCACTTCTTCCGGAAAGGTAATTTTATCCTTAGCGGTGAGGGTGATACTCTTGATCTTTAACCCCCGGCTTACCATAAGGTCAACGGCATCTTCCGCAACTTGGCGTGTACTCTGCTTAGCTGTGAGGTAAAAGAGCCGGTCGATTTCCCCCTCCCCAATGGCCTTAATCGTGGGAAAGAGGGTGGAAATTGTTTTTCCAGTTCCCGTTGGGGCCTCAACAAACAGGCGCTTCCGGGTAAGGATGGTTTTATAGACGGCCGCTGCAAGTTCGTGCTGCCCCGGTCGGTAGTGACCGAACGGAAACTGCAAGGCTTGAATCGACGGGGTCCGGTCGGCAATGATTTCCGCCCGGAACTTTAACCAGCCCTCAAAGATGCCGATAACCTGGTTGAAGAAGCTTTCGGCTTCGGTTTGGGTAATGGTCTGGTGGGTCGTTGTCGTTTCATTCGTATTCGTTTGGTAGTAGGTCAGTGCAAGGGTGACCTGAGTCATTCCCTCGGCGGCCATCAATAGGTAAGCGTAGACCTTTGCCTGAGCCCAATAGAGGGTTAAAGTGGCCGGCGCAATTTGGTCAAACGGCACATCGGAGGTTTTGATTTCTTCAATTTCGGAATTATTGCCCGCAAGAGTGACACCATCGGCCCGGCCGTTGATGAGGTACTCAACGCCGTTTAGGGTGACCGCTTCTTCTAGGTAGTATTCTTTTTGGTAGGCATCGGATCGATTTCGTTGCAGCATTCGGTGGATTTGTGCGCCCCGCTGTGCTGTGTTTTGGCTACCCGTGTGGCTATTTAAATCTCCCGACCGCAACGTTAATTCAACCAGCTCGCGGACCCCAATCTTAGTCATCAAATTCCCTCCATTTCAAAACAATATTATAGCTTATCTGACGAAAAAGCAAACGTGTGTTCGAAATTAGAGTGCGACCCCAATCGGTTGATCCTGAGGATGAACGTCAATTTGACACTATGCCTGGTTCTTGGGCATAGTGTCAAATTGTGGTTGACCGCAGGGATCAGATTGGGGTCGCACGTTTCCGAAGCTATTGACGGTAAGCTGGAAAGCAAGGGCTCGCAGAAAAGTGATGATCGACAATGTCGGATGAATTCCGTATAATGGGCTGGCTAAACGTGGAAGAAGAGATTGTTGATCGTGATTAAACGCGTAGTGCCGTACAACCTAATGTGTCTCGGGGGAGGATAAAAAATAATGATAGCAAAGTCGAACAAGGATAGGGTAATCTCAGGGGTTTGTGGTGGTTTAGCAACGGTCTGGGGGATTTCATCAACTTTAGTGCGGATCAACTTTTTGGTGGCCGGCTGGTTTGGTCTTTACCTTATTTTATGGTGTGTTATGCCACGAGATCAGTATTTAAATTAACAGATGGCCCATTAAACTGTTAAACAGGGACCAGCGAATTCGCCGGTCCCTGTTTAACATAATGTTACTAATCAATTTTGATTTACATAACTTGCCACGTTGGGCGCATCAAAATTTCGTTGATGCTGGTTCCAGCTGGTGAATCAATGGCGTACGCAACGGCGTCAGCCACGTCCTCGGCAGGAATTCCCTTGGCCTCGCTCTTTTGGGTGGCCTGTCGGGTTTTATCGTCTGAGATGGTTTGGTAGAGGTTGGTATTAACGACACCGGGTGAAATCATGGTGGTCTGGATATTGAAGGCTGCTTCTTCCTGACGTAGGCCGTCCATAATGGCTTGGACTGCAAACTTGGTGCCCGCATAAACGGCGGTTCCTTCGTGAACGATGTGACCAGCGACGGAATCGGTTGTGATGATTTGACCCGACCGCTGTTTTTCCATGGTTGGCAAGACCGAGGCGATCCCGTTTAGGACTCCCTTAATATTCGTGTCCACCATGTCGTTCCATTCGTTAGTCTTAAACTCATCTAACCGGGAAACGGGCATGATGCCGGCATTATTAAAGATCACATCGATCCGGCCAAATTGGCTCAGTGCCAGTGCTGCAAGGGCTTCAACGTCCTTACGAACCCGTACATCAGTGACGCGGGTCACGATTTCTGCTGGGATGAGTTGTTGGGCTAAGTCTTCCAGTTTGTCTTCAGAGCGTGCGCCAATCACTAGTCGGGCCCCTTCTTGAGCCAATTTACGTACGGTGGCTTCGCCAATGCCACTGGATGCACCGGTAACGATAACGACTTTATCTTTAATGGTCATGTTGTGTTTCCCCCTTAACTTTTTTAAATCTAGTTTTAAGTTAGCGTTTTTTAACAGGGGGGTCAAGGATGGGGACTTTTGTGGTACATTAAATAAAAATATTAGTGGAGATGACTCACTTTGTCGGAAGTTCAAGTTCAAAAATTAGTTCAGGTGGCGGCTCAATTTGGGGTTCAACTCAAGGTAGCAGGGACCCGGATTATTAAGATTAATCATCAGGATGCGGAATTAGATGCGGCAACTTACATGCCCGATCAAATGATTGAGTTAATCATGAAAATCGTAGGGGTACAGATGCAGGCTGCCTATATCAGGGCGTGAAACTTTTAGCAGTTTAATCCCCTAACGGTACCGACACTAACCCATAAAATAAATAGGATGATGACTCAGTCCGATCGTACAATCGAACGTGGTCATCATCCTATTTGGCGTGGTTGTAATGGGTTATGTTTCGGCCTGGGACTGAGTTAGTCATCTTCCCACCGATCAAAATCAGTGGTATGACCCCCTAAGTAGGCCATGGCTTCTTCTGCTAGGGCCTGGGAACGATCACGAATATTATCATCCGTTAATGGCTGGCTATCAACGCCATTTCTTTCGTCATTCATATTGCGTACGTTACCGGCCGCAATTTCGAGGTACTTGGTTCGACGGCCGACCCCGTCATCTTCAAAAAGGGTATCCAATCCCGTAAGATCATTCTTACCCGCATCGTATACACGCTGGGCCAAGCCGGGAGTCCGACCGAACTTGCGCCCGGCATAATCCATTAAGAAATCATTCATATCCACGATTACTTTATCGCGCTCTTGTCGTTCGTTTTTACTCACGTTAATCACCTCAACCTTATTTTAGCGCAATCCCCGGGAATGACCTAGTGGTGCATCTTGAACTCAAGGTAGAGGTCGTTATATTCGCCAACCTTATCCGGTGAGAGGTCCTGATAGACCTCCAGGTGGGAGAGCGTTTTTTGGTCGGGGTAGAACTGGCGGTCATCCCGGATGGACTTAGGCAGTAAGGCCTTAGCCTTTTGGTTGGGGGTGGCATAACCAATGTATTCCGCGTTTTGGGCAGCGTTCTTAGGTTCCATCATAAAGTTGAGGAAGGCGTAGATCGCATCATAGTGCTTTGCCGTTTTAGGAATGACCAGGTTATCAAACCACAAATTACTGCCCTCTTCCGGTACCACGTAATGAAGGTGATCGTTCTTGGCGAGCATTTCAGAGGCTTCACCAGACCAATCAACGGCTAGGGGGGCTTCATCGTCAACCATGTACATTTTAATTTCATCCGCAACGATGGCTTTCACGTTCGGGGATAGTCGATCCAGCTTGTTCTTGGCTGCTTCCAACTTTGCGGAGTTAGTGGTGTTAACGGATTGACCCTGGGAGATTAATGAAAATCCCATGACGTCCCTGGCGGAATCGATTAGCATAATATCGTCGCGGTACTTCGATTGCCAAAGTTGGTTCCAGTGGGTGACACTGCCGGGCTTGATTTTCTGATCATTGTAAATAATACCTAGCGTTCCCCAAAAGTAGGGGATGGAGTACGTATTATGCCGATCAAACGATTGGTTGAGAAAGCGGGGGTCAAAGTTAGCCATCCCGTGCAGCCGGGACTGATCTAACGGAACTAACAGGTGACTGGCCTTCATCTTTTCAATCATGTATTCGGAGGGTACCGTTAGGTCATAGTTGGTGCCCCCCTGCTTAATTTTCGTAAACATGGCTTCGTTGCTATCGAAGGTTTCGACGTTGACGTGGTATCCCGTTTGCTTTTCAAACTTGGTGATAAGCGTGGGATCAATGTAGTCCCCCCAGTTGTAAAGGTTGAGGACTTTAGCCCCGGACTCGCCCGAGCTCGCTTGGAGTCGGTTGCCAGAAAAGGCAAGGAGACCGCACGTCACTAATATGGCAATGATCGTCATCGTTAATTTTTTCATTTAAACCGCCCCCGATTTTTGGTGCTTTTGGAGCCGATGCTGATTGGCCTGCTGGATGAAGTAGTAACCCACAATCAGACCCAGGGCAAAAATAAACATTAACCCGGATAAGGCGTTAATCTCTAGGCTGATTCCCTGCCGGGCCCGACTATAAATTTCAACGGAAAGGGTTGAAAATCCATTCCCCGTTACGAAGAAGGTGACGGCAAAGTCATCTAACGAGTAGGTTAAGGCCATAAAGAATCCGGCAAAAATCCCCGGTGAAATAAAGGGCAGAATAACCCGGGAAAGCATCTGCCAATTAGTGGCCCCTAAATCCTCTGCTGCATCGAGCATGGTACCGCTCATTTCGGATAGGCGGGGTAAAACCATGAGAACGACGATCGGAATTTCAAACGCAATGTGGCTGAGTAAAACGGTCCAAAATCCTAACCCAATGTGAAACCGGGTGAAGAAAATCAGAAAACTCGCTCCGATAATCACGTCGGGAGAAACCATCAAAATATTGTTGAGGGATAAAATCGTTCCCCGCGTGAGCTTATTTGTCGTTTTGTCAATCTGCAGGGCGCCGAGGGTCCCAATTAAGGTTGAAATCAGGGCGGATAATAGGGCAATCAGCATGGTGTTAATGACAATGACAATCATCCGTCGATCGTCAAAGAGTTCCTGGTAGTGCTGCAACGTAAATCCGTGAAAATGATCCATGGAATTTCCCTGACTAAAGGAGTACACAATTAAAAATAAAATGGGCGCATACAAAACGGCAAAAACCAGAACGAGGTAGAGGTGGGACCAGGAAAAACGGTGTTTTTTCATGATGGACGATCTCCCTTCGTTGGTTTGTCGGAATTGGTAAAAATCATAATAATGACCATTGCAATAATGAGGACGACCCCAATTGTCGACCCCATCCCCCAATTCATGGTGGTCAGGAAGTGTTCCTCAATCGCGGTTCCTAAGGTAATGATCTTATTTCCACCGATGAGCCGGGTCAGCATAAAGAGTGACAGGGAGGGAATAAAGACCGCTTGAATCCCGGATTTTACGCCGGGTAGGGTAAGCGGCCAAATGACCCGCCAAAACGTTTGCCAGTTTGTTGCACCAAGGTCCCGACTGGCGTTGACGTATGATGGGCTGAGGTCAAGAATGGCGTTATAGATGGGAAGAATCATGAACGGAATTTGGATGTAGGTGGCCACGAAGAGAAAGCTCGATTTAGTGAAGAGCAGCTGTCTAGGGCCAATGCCAATCAGGGTTAAGAACTGGTTGGCAATGCCGGCCTGACTAAAGATGCCGATAAAGGCGTAGGCCTTGAGCAAAATATTGATCCAGGTGGGCAGAATGATGAGGAGCAACCAGAGATCCCGGTGCTTGAGGTGGCTCATAATGTAGGCCGCTGGATAGCTGATTAATAGGGTGAAAAAGGTGACTAATAGGGCGTACCAAACGGAATTAACCGTCATTTGCAGGTACGTTCCAGAATGGAAGTAAGTGGCATAGTTGTTTAACGTAAAGTGAGAATCAATGTTAAAAAATGACTGGTAAATAATTAGCGCAACGGGTGCAATGACAAACAGGCCGATCCACAGCCAGTATGGAATTCCGTAGAGCCAATTCGTGTGACGATGCGGCATGACAAATCCCCCCTAATCTTCGTAAGCATCTAGCCGGGCCTCAAATTCAGCCTCCTTTTCACCGTAGCGCATGACGTGAATATCATCGGGGTCAAAGGTTAACCCCACCCGTTCGCCATCCTTAGGTGAATGGATGGAATGAATTAACCATTCATGGTGATCGTCATCGTAACCAACGATTTCATAGTAATCCCCGCGGAATAGCTGAGTTTCAATGGTCACCACCAGTTTGCCATTTTCTGGGGTGGTGATTGTTAGGTCTTCAGGCCGCAAGACCACTTCAACGGGCTCGTTTGGTTTCATTCCGGCATCGGAACAGGTGAACTTTTGGCCACCGAATTCGACTTCGTAGTCCTTAATCATATGTCCCGGCAAGATGTTGCTTTCCCCAATGAAATCCGCCACAAAATGGTTCACGGGTTCATCATAGATATCAACCGGCGACCCACTCTGCAAAATCTCTCCGTTATTCATCACGAAGATGTCGTCACTCATCGCTAAGGCCTCTTCTTGATCGTGAGTCACAAATAGAAAGGTAATCCCTAACCGTTGTTGCAGGTTGCGAAGCTCAACTTGCATGGCGCGCCGTAACTTAGCGTCAAGGGCAGACAGGGGCTCGTCTAAGAGTAGGACCCGGGGTTTCATTACAATAGCCCTGGCAATGGCAACCCGCTGTTGCTGGCCCCCGGATAATTCAGCAATCCCCCGGTTTGTATACCCCTCAAGTTGGACTAGGGTGAGGGCGGCTTGCACCCGCTGCTTAATTTCGGCTTTATCGAGTTTATGGATGGCAAGTCCAAAGGCCACGTTATCAAAGACTGACATGTGCGGAAATAGGGCGTAATCCTGAAAAACTGTATTGACCTTACGCTTATTCGCGGGAACGTCATTTATCTTTTGCCCGTCAAACCGGATTTCCCCGGTGGTGGCGTCCGTAAAACCCGCAATAGTACGTAAAATGGTGGTTTTTCCACAACCAGAGGGGCCCAGCAGAGTATAAAACTTGCCCTCTTCGAGCTCTAAATTAATGTGCTTTAAAATGGTGGTCTCCCCGTAACTCTTTGAGACATTTTTAAGTTCTACAATTGTTTTCGCCAATGGCTCTCTCCTCCGTGACTGGTTATAAATAGGATGCAGTTGCAACCAGAATAAATTGACTGGTGGTCTTTGATTGGTTTTTAATTTGGTGCTGCCGGTCAGCGTAAAAATAAAGGCTGTCCCCGACGGCAGCGTCATAAGTATTGGGTCCGAGTCTCAGTTGAATCTTACCCTTCGTCACTAAAATAAAGGTTTCGGATGCTGATGGTTCAAACGTTTTAAAGGCGCCGTCTGCGGCTAAGGTAATGTGGACGGGTTCCATACTATTATCATTGGATTCCTTCACCAACCATTTTTCTATGTAGCCCTTAGTTGAATTTTTAAATTCTGCTTGTTCATCGGGGTGAAAAACCACCTTTGGTTCAGCTGTTTGGTTGGCAAAAAAATCGGCGGGGCGTTCACCCAAAACGTTTAATAGGGTTAGAAAGGTCTCCATGGACGGGGATGATTGATTATGTTCAAGTTGGGAAATGTATCCCTTAGTTAAGTCAGTTCGTTCACCTAACTCTTCCTGCGTTAAGTTTTTCTGTAGCCGCAAGTTGCGGAGTTGCTGTCCCAAATCCAAAATAAAGGTCTCCAATCCGAGGTTATGCAAAACTAAACTTTAAGTTTACCTCAGACTACATTATAGCGCGCTCAATTGGGGGTGCAAAGCAAAAAACTCGGCAATTATCCGGTGCCGGTCAAGTTTGATACAGTATCGAGAAGTTGACTAATAATTTAACGGGATGAACAGAGAAACTTTCGGTATCCCCGTCGAATTATTTTGGAATTTTAACGTTGGCAGCCCTTGCATATTCATTGCGAAGCGTCAAAATTCTTGTCATACTATGGGTAATCAAACTAAGGAGGGATTTTATATGACTTTAGATAAACGGATTGATGGCGCAAAGGACCAACTTAGTGGCAAAGCCAAGGAAGTCGAGGGTAAGGTGACGAATGATAAAGCCCGCGAAGGCCAAGGCAAAGCGGAAAAATCCAAGGGTAAACTCAAAGAAAAGTTAGAGGATGCAAAGGATCGGGTCGAAGAAACCCTAGACGATGTTAAAGACAAGGTTCGAAATGATAAATAATTAACCAAAAAAGATCCCCGTCCAAACCAATTGGTTTGAACGGGGATCTTTTTTGGTTAACCACCGTGCCGGCTAGCCCGATGGTTGCTTGTTCCGCGATTTTTAATCACCTTTCGTTTGAACGCCGGGGCGGTAGAGTCGGCAACAAACTTAAAGTGACGCAGTCGGCCGCCAAAGGGCTGTCCCGAGGCTCGTATTCGTAGCCAGGTCCGCATGGCGGAGGCCATTGTCTTAGCGGCCTGCGTTAAATCAGTTCGATGCTCGGCTTCCGCGGCCTGTTGGAGATCGGTGTCTAATCGATGAATCAAATTATTATGGTAATCAACTAATTCCTGAGTTAGTGGGGCACTCCGATAGCTGTTAAATAAGCTCTCAACTTTTTTTAGGGCGCCTTCGGCATCACTAGGTTGATAAAACCGCTCGTTTGAACTCATGAGCTCACTTCCTGACTAAGTTTTCGTTCCCCATCATAGCCAAGATTGGGCGAAAATGCAATTTAGTTCGGTCAAAGAAATTGGCGGGCCGTTTGGCTAAGAAAATCAAAGCTTTATGGGGTCGTCCCCATTTAACGAGGCGTAGTTGCCTGATAACCCATAATTGTTATTTTGACTTAGACTCCACGGCTTGCGATTGAACTTGGGCTTCCACAACTGCTGGCTTTGCCCGCCGGTTAAGGAGAATGTTGAGCAGTAAAGCTGAAAAGCTACCGATAACAACACCGTTATCTAAAATGATTTGGACTGAAGTGGGGAGATCCTGAAAGACTTGGGGGTAAACCGTAACGCCCATCCCTAAACCAATGGAGATCGCTGCCACTAATAAGTTATTGTTATTTTGAAAGTCAACGTCTTGAAGCATCCGAATGCCTTGAACCCCGACCATTCCGAACAGAACAATCATGGCGCCCCCAAGGACGGGAGTTGGAACGGCGGTGGCTAAAGCTCCCACCTTAGGGAGTAACCCTAAGAGCATGAGGAAAACAGCTGAATAGTAAACGGGCTGCCGAGTTTTGACCCCGGATAGTTGAACAATTCCTACGTTTTCAGAGAAGGTGGAGTAGGGGAACGTATTGAAAATTCCGCCGAGAATGACGGCCAATCCTTCAGCCCGATACCCGCGCTTAAGGTCGTCACTGTTGACTTCCTTGCCGGTAATGTTGCCGAGGGCGAAGAAGACGCCCGTTGATTCAATCATGGTAGTGAGGGAAACTAAAATCATCGTTACGATTGAAGACCACTCAAATTTCGGGGTGGCAAACCGAAATGGTTGGGGGAGCTGAAGCCAGGAAGCCTGACCAACGGATTTTAAGGATACCATTCCCATGGCTTCGGCAAGCAGGGTACCTGCCAGAATCCCCACAAGGATCGAAATGGACTTCAGAAACCCTTTTGCATATGCATTTAAGAGCAAGATGACAACCATTGTAAAAAATCCAACCAGCAGGGCGCTGGGAGCACCAAATGATTTAGAGGCTAAATCACCGCCGCCAAGATCTTGGAATCCCACGGGAACTAAGGAAAATCCAATGATCGTAATTAATGACCCCGTGACCACAGGTGGGAAAAATGACTTTAACTTTGCAAACCATCCGCTAATTAGAAAAACAAAGATTCCTGCGGCAATGATGGACCCGTACATGACCCCAAGTCCGTATTGGGCCCCGATAGTTTTTAGGGGTCCAACGGCTTGAACGGCACAGCCTAGTACAACGGGGAGCGCAATCCCGGTTAGCGGGGTCCGCTTCAGTTGAAGTAAGGTGGCGATTCCACACATAAAGATGTCGGCACATATTAAGGCCGCCATTTGTGCGGCTGAAAAATGCAGGGCGCCCCCAATCATAAGGGGAACGATGACATCTCCGGCATACATTGCTAGGAGGTGTTGAAAACCGAGAATGGCGGCTTTACCGTTAGACAAATGGGATTCAGATTTTGGGGTTGATTGCAAGATAAGCTCCTCCTATTTGGTTGGGTGTGATAAGGCCAATCAATGGATACAAAAAAGGACCCCAGCAAATGGAGTCCTACAAAAGTTCGTAGATTTAAGAACAGTCTGCCAACGAACTCGTTGGCAAAAAGAGTTCGAGGCTCAATTTGCTTATAGTCCAGAATTTACGGTTCTGGGTAGAAACTCGTCATCCATATCATGACATTATATAGGCAATGAAAAATATATTAGTGTTTTGATGTGTTCTTACTTTAGCATGCCACTTGTGAAAAAACAACCCCCGTTTTCATAAACGGGAAAATATAAAACACTGGCTAACCCCCTTAAAATTGCGTATACTTTTAATACTGTAATCAAATTGAGAGGGGGTCTGCTAAATGAGCTACCGTGATTTGTTTTTTGACTTAGATGATACAATTTTAGACTTTGATATGGCGGAGGCCAATGCGTTAATTCGAATTTTTGCTGAAGAACATTTACCGTTAACGGGGGATAATTACCGGACATATCAACAGCTGAATCAAATTCTCTGGCAAAAATATCAGGATAACCTAATTAGTAGTGAAGTGGTCTTTAACGAGGGGATTACAAAGGTGTTTGCCAGCTTGGGGCTGCCCCACCCAGAAGAGGATAAAGAAAAGTTTCGGACGTACTTGGATGGGGGCCACGACTTAATTCCGCACGCCAAAGAAACGTTGGAGGTCCTTAAACCCGATCACCGGTTGTTTGCCGTGACGAACGGAAACCCAACGACTCAGCGCCAGCGCCTAACGGATTCTGGCTTAACGAATCTGTTTGACGGCATCTTTATTTCGGGTGAATTGGGCGAGCAAAAACCGAACCCCGCTTTTTATGAGGCTGTCAGAATGTCAGTTTCGGATTATAATGGATCAGAAGCCCTGTATATTGGTGATTCTTTATCCGCTGATATTGTGGGTGCAATTCGAATCGGTAGTGACTCGGCGTGGTTCAATCCCCGTCACTTGCCTAATCGAACGGTTATTACACCGACCTATATTTTTTCGGACGTCCGGGATCTGTTGACCATTACGGGAAACTACGGGGCGGCCGATTAGCTGTCGGTGACTAGGAGGAATACTGCGTGAAAACAATACTTGCTATTCATACGGGCGGAACGATTTCAATGTCAAAGAATTCGGACGGGGAAATTGTGCCAAACGCTGAAAATCCAATTGCTAATCAGACCACGGCTTTGCGTGGCGGGATTAACTTAGTGACGGACGAACTTTTCAATCTGCCATCGCCACACGTGACACCAGATGTCATGTTACAGATTAAGGACCGGATTGTTCGGGCCGTTGATGAAGGAATCGACGGTGTCGTTGTGACACACGGAACGGATACGTTAGAAGAAACAGCGTATTTCTTGGACTTAACGCTGCCAAACCGAATTCCGGTAGTCGTTACCGGGGCAATGCGTTCTTCCAATGAGGTTGGGTCAGACGGGCTTTATAACTTCCAAAACGCCATTAGTGTGGCGGCGGACGATGCCTCAAGGGACCGGGGCGTCCTCGTTGTCATGAACGATGAAATTCATACCGCCCGTTACGTCACAAAGACGCATACAACCAACGTCGCAACGTTTAGGACCCCGACGTTTGGACCGATTGGAATTGTGGTAAAACATGAACCCCATTACTTCCAAGAATTAATTGGGTCCACCGTCTGTGATATTGACCACGTGATTGACCACGTCTATCTATTGAAGGCCTACGCTGGAATGACGGGCGACCTATTTGAAATGCTTGATAATGATGCCACCCAGGGACTAGTCATTGAAGGCTTGGGAGCGGGGAACGTTCCACCTGCAACGTTAACGGCGATTCAACGGTTACTCGATCGAAACATTCCAATTGTGTTGGTATCGCGTTGCCCTAACGGCGTTGCCCAGGATATCTACGACTATGAAGGTGGCGGAATTCAGCTGAAGGAAATGGGCTTAACACTCTGCCAAGGACTAAACGGGCAAAAGGCTCGAATTAAGTTATTGGTTGGTTTAAGTGGTGGACTTCGAGGCGACGACCTCGTTCAATACATGAGTAATGCCATCTCATAATTCAAAATCTAAGACGATTCTCTGGTTCGGCTGGCTGTCGGACGTGGGAATCGTTTTTACGTTTGCCCCGGTTGATTCACTTATGCGGACTAAGGAATACTAGGCCGTTAACGTCACTGATACAACGACCGTTTATTCGCAGTTTTGTCTGCAGCAATAGTCGATTTTCGGGGAGCTTTTATGGTATGATGGCCCCACAACAAAGGGATTGAGGTGAAGAACATGGATGAAATTAGTGAGGATCTAAATCACGCTTATAACGATCAATTACTGATTGATGTCTTTCCTAAAAATCAGAGTATCGTATATACGGGGCGGGTATTGGCTTTAGACTATACCGGGGTCGTTTTACGAACTTATGATGACTATGGATTAACGGATGGGGCGGTCTACCTTAGCCTAGATGTCATTGATTGGATTGACTTCGACAGTGATGATTTGGACCGAATGAATTTTCGGATACGGGTAGCAAAAAGTGATTTAGTGGAACCGGTCCAAATTGAGATTCCCTTTGATTCAATGAGCGGTTTAATGACTCAAATCACTAGTTGGTCCATGGCAAATCAACAGGTCATTATGCTGATGCAAAATGATGATCCGGCTTACTACGAAGGAATTGTAACGGACGTTATGCTGGATGAAGCGATCTTACAAACCGTTAATAAGTTTGACTTTTTAAACCAGCCCAGTCTGGTCATTCCGTTTGACTCGATTTCAGTCATTGAATTTTCCGGTAAGGAACTCACGATGGAATCAACGGCCAACGATACCATTGCTAAAAAGGACCACGTTGACAAGCTGGTGTTTGAATCCCGATCTGGAATTGCGGATTCCCTGGCGGATCACGTGGATAGTGAACAACTCTTAATGATTACGCCCCAACAACATACGGATATGTCATACGTGGGGACCGTGGCTGCTTTAAATCAGGAAGCGGTTTTGTTGAAACTGGTGGATATGGTGGGGCAATTTGGCGGGTACGTTCTAATTGCCCGACGGAATATTGCGTCCGTTACAACAGCGTCTGATTACCTAACCAGTATGCAAGTTTACGTTATGATAAATGAGGTATTGGGCACGGCGTCCCAGCCCGTGTTGAACGATGAACGGCTCTTTGATTCAACGGACGACCTGTTTTTGGAATTAATTAGCCAGGCGGTTCACTTTAACCGGTTAGTCCGAATTCGGATGCACGATGGTCAAAACGAACTCATTTATCCGTTATCTCTGCAAAATGATCAGTTAGACTATGCGGTTGTTGACGGTTCAGAAATTTTGTCGATGCGGAATAAACCGGTTTCGATTCGTGAGATTGATGAATTAGCGTTTGATTATTTGGACGTTTATTTAGTCACTAAGGAAAATCAAAGCAACGGGCTGTAAGCGAGGGTTAACGATCAGATGAACAAAATTCAAATTATTCAAGGCGATATTACGGCGGGACGAGTCGATGCCATAGTTAATGCGGCTAACACGACCCTGTTAGGTGGTGGAGGTGTTGACGGCGCCATTCACCGTGCGGCCGGTCCAGAGCTGTTTCGGGCTTGTCTGAAATTTAACGGCTGTCCGACCGGCGAAGCTCGGATAACACCCGGATTTCAGTTGCCGGCCAACTACGTGATTCATACGCCGGGGCCAATTTGGCGGGGTGGCCAATTTCAAGAGGCCCCGTTATTAGCAGCGTGTTACCGAAATAGTTTGAGGCTTGCAGATCAGTCGCAATGTCAAACCGTGGATTTTCCGTCCATCAGTACGGGGGTCTACGCTTTTCCGTTGGAACAAGCCGCTCAGATTGCCTTGCAAACACTTGAAACTGAATTACAAATGACCCTGTTTGTCCACCGGGTGAGGATCGTCGGCTATGATGCCCACACGACTGAAGTGTATCAAACGTGCCTCAACAGGATGATTTCATCGGACAGGTAGCCACGATAGGGGGCGTCCCCGACTGAAAATAAGACACAAAAAATAGGGATGAGGATCACATTCGATCTTCGTCCCTATTTGACGTGGTTTAACTTGTTCCAATCCCCAGCTAACGTAAACTTACTTACTTACTTAAGACCCGTTCCAGGGCGGCTAACTCATCAGGAGTTGGTTTAGCTTCCCCTGATTTAATGGTATGGTATTTTTCAACTGATAACCGAGAATCGAATGCCATTTGGGCATCGGTTTTATCGTGTTTCTTTTGGTAGGCAATGATTTGTTCTGCAATATCGGTTAAACCTTCACTCATAAATATTCCCTCCGCGTACATTAGTAAACTCTATACCTCTATTATAGCGAAGTTCGTTAAAAGTGACATGAATTATTCCTTTTGACGTTAAGCGTTTGGGGTAAAACAGCTTTCTGTAACAGTTTGTTAAACATTTATTACCCGACTGTCACGATTTTGATATATTTTTTCGGTAAAGTAGGAAGCATACAAAACGGACGGATTTTATCAACGAGGTGACTGAATGAATTTAAAGGCGACGATATTAGCATTAATTGCCGCAGTGGTTTTTGCGGGAGTTCCGTTAGCAACGGTGGATGCTCACGCCCCAAGCCAGCCAGGCCAAACCCAAACTCCCCACACGGAGCAGGTGGCCCCAACTGGTTCACACTCAGAACCATCAAACGGATCCCGTGTTTAATGCACGGCTTGTTTGTGGGGGTTCATCATTAACTCCAAGGTAGTAAAAGAGGACGGTCCGCCAGGTCAATCGACTTGGTGGACCGTCCTTTTATGACTGAACTAGGGGCCATTGTTCATGATCTAAGGCCATCTGCCAAAAATCTAGTTCGTATAAACTGCTTATTTTAAAGGCCTGAAGCATATGCTGGTACGTGAGTTGATCGGCTTGATCTGCTAATCGGTTTACCAACTGGAGCTGGCTGGTCATGCTGCTGGTATAGTCCTCACTGGTATAGTCATCAATCCACTGCTGATAAAGGGGATTCGGGGATCCCGTGCTTTTAAGAGTTTGGCCAACTTCGGCGTAAAGCCAATAGCACGGAAGCAGGCAAGCAACGGCACCTGAAACACCATCTAACAGGAGGGCGCGGTACATATGCGAGGTGTAATTGTAGGCGGTAGGGGCAACCGGAGTTTGTTCAACTTCTTTGGCAGTGATCCCTAGTTGACTAAAGTAGGTTTTACGGGTCGCAATCTCACCTTCCCTGAGTCCCTCGGCACCCTTTGAAAGCAGTTGGGCAACCTCGGGAACCCGGGCCTGATGGGCAGCTTGCTCGTGGATGTTGGCGAACTGTTCAAGGTAGTAGCGGTCCTGGAGAAGGTAAAAACGAAAGGTTTCAATGGGAAGGGTTCCCGCCTGGAGCTGCTTGATAAAGGGATGATCCTTAGATGCTTGCCAGATCGCTTCGGTAGCTTTATGGGCTTGAACTGTAAACAACATGGTGATTTCTCCAATCATATATATTACGGAACGGGTAGAAAAAGAATTCCTTGGAGGAGAATGAATAGACTCACGGCGGTAACGTAATCACAGCGAGAAATTGAAATAGTGATTACGTGACTCCGGGGAGTATCCTCAACGTATCCGTGTGAGGTCATGGCCTCGGCGGTATTTTCCGACCATTTTAAAGCGGCCAGAATAGCTTTAAAGTAGAGGACGGGGGACCAAAAGTGGAGGGTAACGCCACGCATTTGGGCGGCCGACCGAATGGTGGCGACCTCGCGGCGAATCCGTGGCAGCATGTTAACCGCCGCTAAAATGCCGTACACAAATTTGGTTGGTAAATGGGCATTTTGCTCCAGGGACTGTGCTAACTGGTAAGGTGTCGTAGTTAATGAGAAGGCGCCCCCTAAAAAAACGTAGGCGTACATCCGTGAGAAAATAACGCCGGCAAAGTGGTTAGTGGCGGTTCCTTGGTAAAGCAGTGACCAAACTAAGGCCGCAGCAAAAAGTCCCGGAATGGTTAGAAAATAGAACAGTGTTTGCCAGCGAATCCGATGAATCAGTAAGTATATTAACCCCAAAAGGGTGAGGATGACGTTCATCGTAATGGATTGGGTAAATGAGATTTCTAAGGCTAGGACCATTATTAAGGTTAACTTCACCGTTGGGTTCATCCTAATGCCTCCTGATAGCTGAATTGGCCGTCCCTTAGTTGAAGGTGGTAATTGAAGAGTCCATCAAGCCCGTTTAATTGGTGACTGATAACGATGAGGGTCTGACCGAGTTCGGTCATTGCCGATTTAAGCAGTTGGGCCACCACTTGAAGGGACTGATAGTCTAATCCTTTAAAGGGTTCATCGAGTAATAAAACCGGAGCCCCCATAATTAGCATGCAGACTAGCTGAACCTTCTTTTTTTGACCCTCACTTAAACTATACAAAACTTGATTGCGGTGCTCGGTCAAGTTTAAATCGGCTAGCATACTGTCGATTCGGTGCTGAGTATAAAAATTGGTTTGACTGTGTTTGATCGAGAGCGCTAACTCTTCGTTAACGGTGACGTTAACAAACTGGGTTTCAGCATCTTGAAACATAAGGTTAACGGTGGTGGCATATCGGGACCGGCGGATTTTTTGAATGTTTTTTTGTTGGTAGGTGATGAGCCCCGTATAGTTAGTTAGTCGGGTGAGTGCCGAAAAAAAGGTGGATTTTCCCGTCCCGTTGGCTCCCGTAATTAAGGTTGCGCGGTGGGCCATTAGGGCAAAGGTGCTAGGTCCAAGCAGCAGCCGGCCGTTTTGAACGAGTTTTAAATCTTGAACGGACATCATTTCTGGTTGTTGTTGAGGCAATGAAAACTGCTGGCTTAGGGGCCTAGTAAAGGGTTGAAATAGCTGGTACCGTTCATCCCGATCCAATTCCTTAATCTGGCGAGAAGCAGAATCTAATGCAAACACGTTATCAGCGATGGTCTCGTACTCCGTTAGGTCATGATCAGCTAAAATGACGGTTTTTCCTTGGTTGACCAGCCGTTTTAGATTGAGGAGCAAGCTATGTCGAGCCTCGGGATCAACGCTGGCAAACGGTTCATCTAACAGAATAACCTGGCTGTTCATGGCCACAATAATGGCTAGCGCCACCTTTTGTTTCTCCCCCCCGGAAAGTTGCGTTAGGGTTCGGTGCTTCAGCTGGGAAATCCCAATAAATGCGAGGGCTTTATCTAGCCGATCATTAATTTCATTTGCGGGAACCTGTAAATTTTCTAGTGCAAAGACTAATTCATGCTCAACGGTGTCCATCGCAAATTGTTGGTTTGGATCTTGAAATAAAAGGGTGACTAGTGAGGATCGCTGACTGGCCGCAATATCAGAAACGGCATGTTCACCAAGTGTAATGGTTCCCGATAATTGGTGGCCGCTAAACTCAGGGTATAATCCGGCAATACTTTTCAGCAGTGTAGATTTACCAGTTCCCGATGGCCCTGATAGTAAGGAAAAGCGGTGATCCGGGAAGGTCACGTTAACGTGGTTTAACGTGGGGCGGGGAGCATGGTCATATTGAAAGGTAAAATCATGAACGGTCACATTAACCAAGTTAACCATCCTTTCTCATCAGTTAATTTTGGGGTGTTGCTCCGGTTCCCAGGACGTGGGCCCGGTCGAGAAGGTTAACGATTGCCTTTGTTAGTACGCCGCCAAAGAAAAAGTTAGATAAAAATCGGACGGCTAGCAGACCTAACAATAGGGGCAGATGGTAGGATCCATAACCATTTTTGATCATGTCCCAGCCAAAGGTGACAAGGGTAACGGTTACGGCACTTAATAATAGCGTGCCCCAGTTATACCGTTTGTAACCAGTTAGGGTGAACCCCAGTTCTGAGCCAACCCCTTGAATGGCGCCCGCAATTAAATCACTGGCGCCCCACTGACTGCCGAGTAGCATTTCAACGGCGGCCCCAATAAATTCACCAAGAAAGGCGGCGACAGGGATTCTTAACAGGTATCCCGCTACGGGACCCGCCATGCACCACACCCCAATGAGAATTTCATTGGCAAATGGGGCGAGCCCCATGGGGGTTAAGATTGCCGTTAAGACATCATACAGGGGACTAATTACCCAAAAAATAACCCCGAAGAATAAACTAATGAGTGCTAATAAAATGATGGAACGAAGATGCCATGAACTTGAATGTGACATGGTAAAGCCTCCAAAAAAATTTTTTCGAAACGGCTAGTGTACGCCCCGCTAAATGCACGAAAAAAGACCCCACTTATCCAGTGGGGTCCTGTCCATAGCAGGTTATGATGTGATCGCATCTCCCTTCGCTGGTATTAACCAGATCAGGTTCAATGGGTTTGATCTCAGCCAAATGGCACCCCAGATAATTTCGATACCCATAGATTAACCGATTAAACTCTGACTGTAAAGAAAAATTTAAAGAAGCGCAAAACTCACCGCCGAATATCGCAGGGGATGGAACTCTTCACTACACGTTGACGGAAACCGATAATCCAACTTGTTTTGGGACGTTAGCAGCTTCTGATTTATAATCGTTGCAACAACATCTTTTGATTTAGACCTGCTATAATCGAGTTAAGATGTCGATCCGAGGAGGAAAACGGACCATGATCAAATTGATCGCAACAGATTTAGATGGAACATTGTTACGTGACGATGGTGAATTTAATGTGGAATTAATGGATTTATTGGTCGCACAGCTAGCGGATGCTGATGGGCACTTTGTTGTGGCAACCGGCGACCCCGTTTCCCACGTTAAGAAGTTATTTAAACGTTACCCAACGCTTACGACCGTCGCCGAAAATGGGGCAATTATTGTTCAGGATGATGAAGTTAGACGCAGTTTTCCCATTCCGGATTCTTTGTGGCAGGAGGCAGTGACGTGGATTGAAACCACGGATCAGCTAGCGGAACCATACGTGATCTTGGCGGGAGCTAACCGGGCCTACACCAAATTGCCAAAGGACGGTGACCGGTTTAAGGCTTCCCAGTATTACTACGAGAATTTAACGCATGTCAACGATTGGACGGAGATTCCGGAACCCATTTTAAAATTGGACTTAACTTGGCTGCAGGATGATGTTAATGATTACGCAGACGCCTTTAACCGCGAATTTAAGGGCCGGCTCGTAGCAACTCCCAGTGGATTAGGGGGAATGGATGTCTTGCTAGCCGGAATCTCAAAGGCGTCTGCTGTTTCGCACCTCATGGATCAGTGGCAGATTGAACCCACCGAGGTGTTGGCATTTGGAGATGCTGGAAATGACGTTCCCCTGCTTGAACTGGCGGGAACTGGTATTGCCGTTGAGAACGCCTCTGATGCGGCGAAACGGGCGGCTTCGGAGATTCTGTTAACTTCTAATAACGACGATTCAGTCTTAAAAACGGCGCTGCGGTTAATGTATTAGGTTAGGAAAAGAGTGCAAACGGAGATGAAACAGTTCTGGGGATTAATTGAAAACGGGTTAGTCGATTGGTTAAGCAGCGATACATACTTCCTGTTGAAACGGATCCTAACGGTCATTTTTCCGCTCGTGTGGCTAAGTGCCATGGCGGAATTAGTGGTTAAGGGATGCTTAACGTCAAACGGATACTACTACCAAACGCTTGGAGTGAAAAATTGGCTGCCCGGACTTTCGGTGTGGCGGACGTTTTTTCAACTGTTACAACAAATTCCCGCCCACTTAATTGCAATCATGGGTTGTTACGTAACAGCAGAGTGGGTTTCCCGGTTTTCGGGTGATCATAAACGGTGGGTTGGAATTACCGCTGTAGCCGGTTATTTAATGCTCAATACGAGTTCGCTATCTGGTTCGAATGCGACTTTCTATGGGGCATCGCTTGGGTATAAAGGACTCTTTTTAGCGGTAATGGTTGGTTACTTTGTGGGTTGGATCATACGTCTGGCTAATCACCGTACGGACTCGATTACCACCCAAAATACCATTCGGGGATGGGCCCTTGGGATGGTCATTTTATTCGCGGGGATCGGGTTGCTAGTACGGGAGTTTGTGACTACCGGATTGGTAAACGTCTTTTACCGGTTTTTAACCTATCCCTTTCAGTCAACCACGAAACTTTTGGCCATGCTGGGGGAGAGTTTACTGAATGGTTTTTATTGGTTGATTGGACTTAACGGCCCGTTAGCCATCAATAACAATGACGTGGTCAGTTCCTTAGAAAATTTCGCCTACGTTATCACGCACGATTCTTTGAAAAATTTGCCATATCCCGTCACGTTTCATACGGTTGTCGATACCTTTGCGACTTTTGGGGGACCCGGAATGACACTGGGGTTAATTATTGCCATTTTGCTGGCCTCAGATGATCACCACGAGCGCCGGATCACCTGGTTAAGTTTAGTTCCCGGGTTAGGAAACTTAAACTTGCCCCTGTTAGTGGGGATCCCCGTTGTGTTGAATCCGGTCTATGGAATTCCGTTCTTACTGGCGCCTCTGGCTAGCATTGGAATCGCCTTTGGACTGTTAAAACTGGGGTGGTTAGTTCCGGTGGTTTATCCATTATACAATGCGATTCCCGGTCCGTTTCAAGGGTTCTTTGGCTCCGGCGGTCACCTTAGCGGGCTAATTGTGGGATTGATTTGCCTTTTAGTTTCCGTGGCGATTTATTACCCGTTCGTTAAGTGGAACGCACGGCTTCAAGGGCGGATTGAAGAGAGGCGAAGCGAATGATTAAGAAACGTTACGGTTGGTGGCTCCTCCTGTTTGGCCTTTGCGTCCTCCTTTTTTTGCCGGGTTATCTAACTCTGTCTAAGCAGACGGAGGCCTTTAAGACGAGTAAAAAGACCTATATGGCACCGTTGATTATGGTTCCAGGATCCAGTGCGACTCCGAACCGGTACGACGGGTTAGTCACTGAATTGAATAAGAAAACTACCGTGAAGCACAGCTTGCTGCGGGTCCTCGTTAAAACCGACGGGCAGCTGAAGTTTTCGGGGAAAATTCGGGCTCGAGATCCTCAACCCATCATTGTGGTGGGCTTTGAGAATAGTGCCGACGGGGAACAAAATATTTATCAGCAGGCTAAATGGTTTAATATTGCGTTCAAACGACTTCAGTCAGTTTACCAATTCAACCATTTTTCGGCGTTGGGCCATTCAAATGGCGGACTGATTCTGACGCTATTTATGGAGGAAAACCTCAGTAAGTATAATGTAACGGCCGATCGGTTAATGGCAATTGGATCACCGTTTAACATGGAGGAAAAGGACCGGAACGTTAAAACCGGGATGTATAACACGCTTTATAAGCAGCGGCTTTACTTGCCGTCCTCGCTTACGGTTTATTCCGTTGCGGGGGGGACCTCCCTGAAGAGTGACGGGATTGTGCCCGATAGCAGTGTGGCACTCGGCCGTAATGTATTTCAAGGTTCTGTCAAACACTACACGGAGATTACGGTAACGGGATCAACGTCTAATCACGCTGACCTCCCCGAAAATCCGCAAATCATTAAGCTAATGGAGCAGTATTTGCTGACGGGCAAACCAAAGTCGAGTTCTAAACCAAACTAGTCAGACGAATTCTGAAAGAGTAAAATAAACGGGTAAGCAAATTGGAGGAATAATCATGATTGAGATGATTGCGTTAGATTTAGATGAAACACTCTTAACAACGGACAAACAAATCTCACCGAAGACCGCGGAGGCACTCATTAAGCTGCATGAAGCGGGTAAAAAAATTGTTTTATGTACGGGTCGGCCAATCAATGCCATTTGGAAGTACATCGAACAATTACAATTAACGAATGATGATGATTACACCATTACCTTTAACGGGGCACTAGTCATTCAGAACACGACCAAGGACGTTTTAGCCCGGTCTGGGATGAGTAAGACTGACCTTCAGCCCCTCTATGATTTTGCCAAACAAAATGGGAATCCGCTCGACGTGCTTGATTTTGAGCAGGTTTATCCGATCGCTGATTTAACGCCGTCTCAATATCAACAGATGCTCAAGGCGCCCATGGATTTTGTCCCAACGGACTTTGAAAACCTGCCGGATCAGGATTATAGTAAAGCCGTTATGTCAACTAATCAGGAAGTTTTGGATGAGGTGGCAGACCGGTTAACTCCTGACATGCATAAGCACTACCACATCGTACGGTCGCAGCCTAAGATCATGGAATTCTTAGCTGACGGCATGGACAAGGCTGTCGGGTTGGAGCAGCTGCTTGACCACTTTGATTTAACGTTTGCTAACCTAATGACCTTTGGGGATGCCGAAAATGATTTGGGAATGATTGAAGCCGCTGGCGACGGGGTCGCCATGGTTAACGGAACCGATCAGGTCAAGGCCGCCGCCGATGATATGACGACGTTCGATAATAATCATGATGGGATTGCGAAGTACTTAAAAAAGGCGTTTCCTGATATTTTAGACCGGTAATTAATTGAACCACACCGAACCCATTAAGTTCGGTGTGGTTCTTTTTTGGCTGTGGGAGTATGATGGAAAAAAGTGTTGAAACGGGTGACGATATAGCTGATAGAGTGCATGATCAGCATCGTTAGCCCGAGAGTCGGCGGATGTGAGACACTCTTTGGCTGAGTTGGCCGGAGATGCGTGAGGGCCAACCGGTTCAACCAGGAAAGTAATGAAGTGAGGCTGATAACTAATGACAGAATTAACCAAGTATGATATCACCATCGTAGGGGGTGGCCCAGCGGGAATGTTTGCGGCGTTCTATGCTGGAATGCGGAACGCAAAAACCCAGCTATTGGAAAGTTTAGAGGATTTAGGCGGGCAAGTTAACGCCCTCTACCCCGAAAAAAAAATTTTAGATGTTGCGGGATTTTCCCATATTAAGGGGCGTGATCTGGTTCAACGGCTGAAGGAACAGCTGGCGGATTTTGAGACGGATATTTATACTAAGTCCCCCGTGACAGACCTTAAACCCCAAGATGGCGGCTACCTCATAACGGCTGGCGGCCGACAATCGTGGACCAAGACGGTGATAATTGCGACCGGAAACGGCGCTTTTACCCCGCGGAAATTAACGGTTGATGGGGCTGATGCAGTTGAAGGAACGCACCTATTTTACACGGCAGCCGACTTAGCTCACTTTAAGGGGCACCACGTCATGGTTGCCGGGGGTGGGGATGCTGCCATTGATCAAGCCCTGATGCTAAATGAAGTCGCCCAGCACGTGACTTTAATTCACCGGCGCGACCAGTTTCGGGCCTTAGAACATAGCGTCGACGTGCTGGACGCTTCTACGGTAACGGTGGAAACCCCGTTTTTAATCAAGGCCCTTTCGGAGACGCCGGATAATCAAATCTCCGTAACTCTAAAACGGGTTAAAACGGAGAATGAATTGCACGATGAAGTGGTGGATGACCTCTTAGTCAGTTACGGGTTCACGTCAGATAATCGGGTGATGGCTGATTGGCAGGTGAAATTCGAGGAAGATCGGCGCTTACTGGCCGTTGATCGAACGATGGCGACGAATCAACCGGGAATTTATGCAATTGGGGATGGCGTCAACTATGAAGGCAAGCAAGCATTAATTGCCACCGCCTTTGGGGAGGCGCCAATCGCAGTGAGTGCCATTATGAACCGGTTCTTTCCTGACCGGCGCAGTCCCTTACACAGTACAATGATAAGCCAATAGGCCAAATGTTATCAGCCAAAAGAACGGCCGCCAAATTCAATGGTGAAGAAACCCCCGGTATTGGACTAATTCCAACATCGGGGGTTTCTTTGTTTTACAAACGGATGTCACCATCGTTCTTTTTAATTTGGGTTGGAAGCACTATTGGCATCCGGATTGGTAATTTTGATCCGGTTAGAGTTGGTACTCTTATGGGCAACTTCTGGGGCATCCGTTTCATACCAGTTCGTTGTCGTATGATCCCGGTTACCGGTGTAAAGGTCGGTTGATTTTACCCCTAGCTTTTTCTCAATGTCGATGGCCTTATCTAGACCGTTGGCGTAATTGTAGTCGCCGGCGTTGACAGCCTTAAATCCCTTGGGGTGGTAGAAGCGCAGCAGATTCTTTTCGTTTAGTGAATCTGATAGGCTAAGCTCGGTGTTAACCTTCTTTTGGTCGGCCTTAATCTGTTTTTCCTGCTTGCCCTTTGGGTGAATTTCCTGCTTTGTTTTATTGCTGTAGATGGTTCCGGACAAAGAGGTGTAGTCCGGATCAACCCAGTCCTTATTGCGGAAGGCAACGACTTGATCGTGCTGCTTTGAAAAGAGGTCCGTCCCAAACTGAATGTAACGTTTGGAACTAATTCCTAGCAAGTGCAGCAGGGTTGGCAGAACGTCAATTTCTCCCCCGTACTGGTGTTCAACCCGGCCCTTTTTATATCCGGGCATGTTAAACATGAGGGGAACCCGCTGTAACTGGGCGTTATCGTAGTCGGTCCAATCATCAGGATCCACGTTTAGAGCCTTGGCTAGGCTCTTGTTTTCGGAGTCCGAAATTCCATAATGGTCACCGTAGAGCATCACAATGGAATTTTTGGCTAACCCGGATTTATTGAGGTACTGATAAAATTCTTGAACGGATTGATCCAGGTAGTGAGCGGTTTGGAAGTAATTATCAACCGTAGAATCGCCCGTATCCGTCGTTTTAAAGCTGGTATCCTCAGAATCTAAGGAATAGGGGAAGTGATTGGAAACCGTAATGTACTTCACGTAGAAGGGCTGCTGCAGGCGCTGCAGGTAGGATACTGAATCTTTAAACAGCAGCTTATCCTTTAGTCCGTATCCGGTCGCCTTGTCACCTGAGGTATCGTAGTAGCTGGCATCAAAAAAGTACTGGTACCCCATGTTTTTGTAAACGTTATTCCGGTTCCAGAAACTGGCAACGTTCCCATGGAAAACGGCGCTCGTATAGCCGGCGCGTTGGTTTAGAATGGCCGGCGCGGCCTGGAAGGTGTTGTCCGATCCGAGGGAGGCGAACAGCGATCCCTGGGGAAGTCCGTACGTACTGGTTTCTAACATGTTTTCTGCGTCACTCGTTTTTCCCTGGCCCACCTGATGGAAGAAGTTATCAAACGAATACGTTGACTGACTCCGGTAAAGTTTGTTTAAGAACGGCGTCACTTCTTGGCCGTTAACCTTCTTGCCAATTAAGAACTGCTGAAAGCTTTCCAAGTGGATGACGATAACGTTCTTATGTTTGGCAATTCCGTAGAGTTTAGGATCCGGTTTCGCATAGTGCTTGTCTGTAAAAGCTTCAATACTCGTTAACTCGGACTTTTTAGCGGTCGCCCGCAGTTCATTCGTATGCTGGGAACGAATCCCGTCGTATACGGTGAAAGCGTCTAACCCGAGGTATTTAACAAGGTAGGTCCGGTCAAACATCCGGGTTAACAGCTGGGGGCGGTTCATTTCGGCGATCCCTAAGTTAGTCATAAATAACAGGACGGCTGCGGAAGAAAAAGCTGCCCCCACCCGCCAGTTAAGTGGTCGGAGGTCGATATGGATGTAGTGGAAGGCTAAACAAACGAGTACGATCACAATGTCAAGCCAGTAAAAAATATCGTGGATGTTAGTGAGGGCGATTGAGCTTCCGGATAATCCCTGGTTAACCTTATCGTAGCCGAGCATCGTACTAACGGTCATGAAGTCGGTGAATTCGCGGAAGTAGATGACGTTAAGATAGAGTAGGACGGTGTTCAAAATATCCAAAAAAATACTAATGGGATAGAACAGCCGGGCCGGTTTAATATAGAGGGCTAACCCAATGATTAATGCAGTCGTTGCAATGGGGTTAATGAGGACGATAAAAAACTGGAGGGGGTCTTCCAGCCCTAAATTAAAGTCGATAAAGTAGGCAAAAAGAGTTTTTAACCAAAACATGCCGATTAGTAGGGTGACAAATCCTAATCGGGTGCTGGTTTGACTCCATAGGTATTTAATGCGATTCACAAGCAATAGCTCCCTTATTGAAATGCAACACTAGTGTACATTGTATTATAGGCTAAAAGTACCACTAGTCACTAGGTTATCAGTCTTTAGCCGGGAAAACTTAAAAAATCAATAATTTAGAAAAAGCTTAAGTGCAGTATACTAGGGGTATTAAAGGTGAAAGGGTGACCAAAAATGACTGACGTAACACTTTATGTAGTTCGACACGGGCAAACCTACTATAACATCTACAACAAGCTGCAGGGGTGGAGTAATTCACCGTTGACGGAGAAGGGGATTTTGGATGCGCAACGTGCGGGAGACCGCTTAAAAAACGTTACCTTTAAAACGGCTTACTGTAGCGACACGACGCGAGCAGAGCAAACTGCGCGGACCATTTTAACGGCTAACGAAGCCCATTCGGCGACGGATGTGACGGTTAGTCCGCTATTTCGTGAACAGTTTTACGGTTATTACGAAGGGGCCAATATGGATGAGACCTGGTACGTAGCCGGGGCACCCCATGGGTTACCGACGTTTAAGGCCATTGTAAATCAATACGATATTGGGACGGCGAAGGACTTTTTAAAGGCGGCCGATCCCTTTCACGATGCGGAGAATAACGAAGAATATTGGACCCGTTGGGATCAGGCGTTAGATACCATTCGACATGATTCCCGGTTAGAGGATGGCGATAACGTTTTGCTAGTCAGCCATGGCAATACCCTTTTAAGCTTAATGGAGCGGTACGGCGATGGGGCATATGATTTAACGGAGCGCCCTAAAAATGGCAGTTTAACGAAGCTAGCACTGACACCAGCTGATGTACAGGTGATCAGCTATAACGAATGAGGAAAAGACGTGGAAATTAAACAATCAATGGGGCAAGGCCCGGAAAATCAGGCTGCGCTTCAAATTAGACGGACAGTCTTTATTGATGAACAGGGAATTGATGCTGATCTGGAGTTTGATGGGACCGATTCTGATAAGAAACATTATGTCGGCTATGAAAATGGGCGGCCCGTCACGACGGCACGGGTTGAATTAACGCCAACTGGTTGGCTCGTTCAACGGGTCGCGACCCTACCAGAAGACCGCCATCACGGGTATAGTCAGCAGCTTCTCACCCAGATTATTAGTGACGCTGCCAAAGCAGGCACTCCCCAGGTGAGGTTGGATGCCCAACACCAAGCAGTTTCGTTTTATGATCGGTTGGGCTTTCAGGTCGCTGGGGGCGCCTTTTTGGAGGCGGGGATTGTGCATTACCCAATGATAAAAGAGTTATTGTAGACAAAATAGTGGCTTAATTCTACTAAAATAGAATTAAGCCACTATTTTGACGTAAAGTTAATTGGTAATTGAAGTTATACAGGTAAACTTATTTTGTAACATGAAATAGGTTGAAATGAGTGAGTTAAAAACAAAACTTTCAAAAAATTCGTTTTAGGATAACATCCATGTTAAAATAGTTAACATAAGCTTGAGATAAAGGGGAGATATTGTGAACAGTGCGAAGAAAAACATTGAGAATATTCTCAATACGGACCGGTTTATGTTTCGAATTGGTGAATTATCACAGATGACTGGGGTTTCTGCTCGGCAGCTTCGATACTGGGAGAAAAAGGGGTACATTCAGTCGGAAGCTAGGGAAGATGGGCAGCGGGCCCGGGTCTATTCCTTTAAGTCCTTCGTGAAGGTCTCTCTTATCAAAGAGTTCCTCGATCAAGGCTTTACCCTTCCGGCTGCGGTGGATAAGATGACCGAACAAGGGAAACGAATGAGTGAATTACACCAACTTTATCATAACGCCTACCATGGGTTAGGATTTTATGAAGATCAGCTTTGGGTCAACATGGGTTATTTTGACGATGAAAAAACAAAAATTCTCTTAGCTCACGTTGGCGATGATGACGACGTTCATTACCGGGTGATGCCTGAAGAGGAAGTAGCTGAAAAACTAGAGAAGATCGGACCGGAAACGTTACCTGGCCCACCAATGCCTTAAATTAGCAGCAAACAATAAAGGCCCCGTAACCATTAATTGATGGTTATGGGGCCTTTGTTATTTGTCTATCGACTTACCGGGCGTGCTGGCTCTTTCGACGGTGGTAGGTAGGTAAAACAATGGTTAGCTTACCTACCGCGGCTAAGATGAGCGGCAGGGTCACGTTGAAGATTAATAGGGTGTAGATGGTAATCAGAGCAATACTAGCTAAGGTTACCGAACCAGTGAAGAATAGGGCCGCAAACAGCATGATACCGATGAAGGTTAAGTGGCGTACGGTTTGACCAAAATGGGTCATGCTAGGAACAACCCAAGAATCTAACGGCATTTCGCTTTCATGCATGTTCATTCCAATTCTGACGAGCTGTGTCGTCACGAGGATGGCGAGGGGAATCAAAACTACGAAGAGACCTTCCCAATCAAAGCTGGCCTCTCCGAATAACCAGTTGGTGGTTAATTCACCGAGTTGGAGCCCCGCACCAGCTGAGATACAGAAGGTGAGCAGCCAGTAAAAGGGTTGTAAGACGGATCGGGAAACGATGAAGAGAGCGAATAGAATAATTCCAAAGATCAGCATGAGCATCGCTGGGAGGCTGTGCTGGACTTGGGATTGAATATCAGCTTGGACCACGGGTTGACCCGAGAAAATCAAGTCAGCAGCGCCCAGGTTCGTTCCACGGATTTGACTATCGGCCACTTGCTGAAGATTCTTAACGACCCCCGCGGTTTGACGGGTGGGAACGTTATCTAAGGTGATCGTTAAGTAAGTGATTTTAGCGGTCTTATCCGTGTAGTTATACAGGGACTGCTGGAAATCACCGCTTTGGATTTGATCGGGTGTCAGGTAAAGGTTCTTAGCTGCTTCAGAGGTTTTGTAGCCAGCTAGGTAATCATAAATTTTTCCGAGGGTGGTTGAAGCCGTCTTTAGGCCGGCCTGGGATTCTTTGAGGCTGGTAGTGACTGTATCAACCGAACTCTCATAAGAGGAAAGGGCATTTGCTGAACTATCCAACCCAGTTTGGGTTGACGCCATGCTGGTTTCTAAGTCGGTTAACGCAGAAGCTGCTTGGTCTAATTCCGTATTTACCTTTGCAAGGGTCTTAATATAGGACTGGGCACTTTTAGACGTGCTGGTTCCGGATGCGGACGCCCGTGATTGAGCGCTTGCTAGGGAGGCATCTAGCGTTATGGCGTTATTTAGCATATCCGTTGACTGATTCGCAACCTTGTTTAATTTAGAGACGTTCTTGGACAGCTGCTTTTGGTTGAGGTTTGATCGATCAGACTTCAAGTCGTCTTGAAGCTGATTTAACTGGCCCTGAACGCTTTTGACGTTTCCGCTAACGGCATCCATTTGGGAATCAGCGTAATACTGTGTGATCGGCTGCCCACCAGGCTGAGTAATTGAGGCCACGGACTGAATACCCTTTTGGGCCTGTAATTTACGGGTTAAATTATCAATTTGGTAGAGGTAAGCTTGATCATTCAGTTTGTTAGAGGTCTTAACGTAAAGGGTAACCGGGGTGGCACTCCCACCACCCATGTGGGCCTGCATGACTTGGGCTCCCGAAATGGCTTGATCATTAACGTGGTTGGTGGTGGTGTAGTTCAGGTTATCCCGGTAGGAGAAGGCAAACGCCCCAACAATGACTAAGCAAGCTGCAATGGTAGCGACTGGCCGCCAAGCACCAAAGCGACTCAGGTGAAACCACATCGTGTGTTGGGTAGAACCGGCTACCTTATTACTTGGCCAGAAGATCTGGTCGCCAAGCAGTCCCATGAAGGTGGGCGTTAAGGTAAGCGTCGTTAACGTGCTAAGGATAAAGGCCACCGCAACTAAGCTTAAAGCGCGGATAGAGGAAAACTTAAAGAGGGCTAACGAACCAAAAGCAACGGCCAGAACCACTGTTGAGATGGTGGTGGATAACCAGACGGAGTGCAATGATGCGGTTACGGCATCTTGGGGCTCAACATCCGTATCCATTTGACGGCGAAAGTTTCTGAGAAGGTAGAAATGGCCGAAAAGTCCCAACATGACTACCGCAAGGAGCAGTTCAACCGGTGTATAGGCCGAAAAGGCGAAGTGGAACCGCGTTGCTAAGTTGCCAATGAGGCTTAAGCTAGCTAAGTAAGCCGCAAGTACGCTGAACATGGTGATGAACGGCGCCACGACGGAGCTGAATAAAACACCCATAATAATGAGGCTGACAATGAAAATGGCAATAATTGCCTTAAACCCGGTACTAGCAATGGCAGAGTTGTTAGCGTCATTAACCATTTGGGGGCTAGTAATGTACGTTTTAACCCCGGGGGTCGTAATTTCGGACGACAGGAGTTTGGCTTCATTGCGAACGGATGCGGTGGACGAACTAACCTGCAGCTGGACGATTTGCGTGGAACGATCCTTTGACTGAAGGACCGGCGACATTACGGGTGTATTAGAGACGGAGGTCAGTTGTTTAATTCCGTAACTCGTCTGATTTTTTTGTAGCGACGTGATGGTCTTGTTGATTGACGTTTGCTGTTTCTTAGTCAATGCTCCATCAGGATTATTAAAGACGGCATTGACCGTATAGGTGCCATCTAGATCGCGGCCCCAGTTGGCCCGAAGGTTTGAGGCTTGAACGGGTTGGCTGTCATTAGCCAATTGGGGTTGTCCATCATACTGGATGATTGAATTAATATTTGGTAGTAAAATAATGGATGCAAAAATAATGATTAACCAAACAATTAATGCAATCAGTCGGTTATGGTGTAATTTATGTATCTGTTGCTGCATTAGTGGTAGTCTCCCTCTCCAAAGTTAACTGGTTTTTATGTCGAAAAATAATCGTATTTATCTTAAATTTTATCATACTATGGCGTTATTTTGAGGGAATAAAATAAAAAGCCGCCAACTTTGAATAAATGTAACATTTCGATTCCGAACAATATTTAGCTTTGTTTTAACTTACTTTTAGTGTACGCTAGGGAAAAATAGGACGAAGGAGTTTTTAACATGGCGAAACACAAACGGCGGTATCAATCCCCGTATGCGCCACTGATGACGGATCAGCGGTTTGAATTTGCGTCGCAACTGGCTAAACAGTATCGAATGGACGTTAGTGAGGTGTTAATGGCATACATGCAGATTACGGCGAGTGTAGCCAAGGCCGTCTCAGGAACGCAAAAACGTCAGCAAGAAATTGATCAGAGGTTTACCGCATTCTTAACGGATGCCCAAAAGTTACCCTACTAAAAAACGATCCGCTAGCGGATCGTTTTTTAGTGGGCGAGGAAAAGTAGACTTAGAAGACCGATTAATACAGCTAAACTGATGACGACTAGCCGACGTTCGGATAACACGGCAAAAAATTCACGAATCCCGTTTGTAAAAAATAACGGTGCCGGGGTCAAAGCAGCGACACCCTGGGCGGCAACGTGAGCTTTTTTAGCTAGAAGAGCGGCCCGGGGCACGTGATAAGAATTGGTTACAAATACGATTTGTCCGGTATCGGAAAGCAGGGGACGGCTAAAGAGAAAATTTTCTGCCGTCGAGTGCGCTTGGGACTCACGCTTGATATGGTCGGGAGCAACGCCGTTTGCAATCAGATAGTCTGCCATGGCATCCGCCTGGGTGATGGTTGCACTTCCAGAAAAGCCGCCTGAAACAATTAGGGTGGCCTGCTTCTCTGATGCTGCGTACAAGTCAAGGGCCCGATCCAAACGGAGTGAGAGGAGAACCCCCACCGAGTTATCCGCTCTTAGCCGGGCCCCCAAGATGATCACTTGGTCAGAAATAATGGGACGCTGGGTGTGCAAGTACAACCAACCGTAGGCCAAAAAATCGGCTAGGAGCAGGGATAAACCACCGAGTTCGGCGGGAAAGATTAAGCTTAATCTAGTAACTCCGGATAGATCTGACTGAATGAACCCGATGACAGTAATCAAGCTTAACCCAATCCAGATGGTCAAACTCACCCGGACCCAAACTGGTAAACTAGCCCGTTTTTTAAAGATGAGCTGGCTTTGAAAAATCAGCCGAATTAAACAGAAGAGGGTCGCTGTAAGCATTAAAGCCGCGTATAGCACGACTGCCATGGTTAAGAAAAGTAGAATTCCGGCGCTTGTGGCGGCCGTTTGCCACGCCCAAATGGCAGTTAGAACCAGGGCCAGATTAATGAGCCACCCGTTAATTAAGCGCCGGGATTCCACGTGCCAACTAAAGATTAAGGCGCAGTAGCTGAGTAAGGTAAGCAGAAGTATAATAGGACATTCCTCCAATTAAAATTGTAAATTTTAGTATGGTTTTGCGAAATAAATTGGGAAACTAAGTTGACCTTAGTATAATCGATTTGTGGTAATCGGATGGAATTAAGGGGCGAAAAAGTTGGCAAGCAGAAAAAGAATGCGACGGTCGAAGACCTTTTCAACAATGATTTTTATGGCTGTAATCTTAGTCTTTGCAGTTGGCTTTGGTATGCGCCACGTGATGCTGCAGGTGGGCAATTCAGTCGATGCGACCACCTCCTCTGAGGTTAGCCCAACGGCTGCAGCCCATAAGGCCTTCATTAAGAAAATGGCTACCCCAGCAGTTGCTGCTTACCATCAAACCGGTCAGGTACTGCCAAGTATCGTGCTTGCTCAGGGGATCTTGGAATCTAACTGGGGCACGTCCGAACTGTACTTACAGGCGAATAATCCGTTTGGGGTCAAGGGAACGTATCAGGGCCAGTCAAAAACCTTCCCAACTTCAGAATATGTTAATGGTAAGAAAATTCAAATTCAAGCTGCGTTTCGGGCGTATCCCTCGTTAGAAACGGCCATCCTGGATCATGATGCCCTGCTGGCCAATCAATACTTAAAGAACCAGCGAATTACCAGCTTTTCCCGTCAGGCAAAACTGCTGCAAGAAAACGGGTACGCAACGGATCCTGACTACGCTGAAAAGTTAGTTAATCTCATTAATCAATACCAGCTCTCCCAGTACGATGCCTAGTTGAAATTTCTAGGTAAATGAAAGTGAACATGATAGAATATGGGTAACCAATTTTGAAGTGATGAATTGGAAAATTTTGGACTCATAAAGGAGAATTGCCACTAAATTGTTACACTTTTTGGGTGAACTTTACGGACCGTTTTTCAGTGAACAGAACTGGGCTGATGTGATTACGTCAGGGTCAGACTGGCTTATCATACTATCGTTAGTCCTCATTGAATGCCTCTTATCAGTGGATAATGCGGTTGTTCTGGCGGCACAAACTCAGTCGTTGCCGACCAAAAAACAGCAGGAGGAATCCTTATTTTACGGGTTGTGGGGCGCTTATATTTTCCGCTTCTTAATCATTGGGATCGGGACCTACCTGATTCACTTCTGGGAAATTAAGGTTTTAGGGGCCCTATACCTCGTTTATCTCTCCGTTCGATTCTTTACGAAGAGTAAGGTGGTTCACACCCGAAAGCTCAAGACGGACGATGGCAAACATCATATTCTGTCCCAGTTTTGGTCGGTGGTGCTCCAGATTGAGTTTATGGACATCGTCTTTTCCATTGACTCCGTCTTAGCCTCCCTGGCAATTTCTTCCAACCCCGTGATCGTGTTGATCGGGGGATTAATCGGAATTCTGTGTATGCGGGGAGTTGCTGAAGTGATTATGAAGTTAATGCGGCGCATCCCTGAACTTGAACCCATGGCGTACATTCTGATTTTAATCATTGCGATTAAACTCTTCCTGTCAATCCCAGCCATTGACATTGAAATTCCAGCCGCTGCATTCGGTGGAATTGTCATTGGGGCCATCGTGTTAACCTTAATTATTCACTGGGTTCGGGTTAAACGTGGGAAGGATCAGCCAACAAATCAAAATCAAAATAAAAATTAATTGTTAAACCAGGTTGGGATCATTTTAGGTAGCCCAACTAAAGGGGCGGGATTACCAGTGCAAACGGGTAGTGCCGCCCCTTCTTTATCCACTGATTGCTGCGTGGTACGATAGGAATAGAAAATTAGGGGGGATAAGCAGATGAAAATCGGGTTTATTGGAACGGGAGTTATGGGAAGTAGTATCGTCCAAAACTTACTCAAGGCCAATCATGAAGTCGTCGTCTATAACCGAACGAGGGCCCACGCGGAGGCAGTATTAGCAGCGGGTGCGGTTTGGGCAGACACGCCCGCAAAGGTTGCTGCACAGGTCCAAGTGGTCATGACGATGGTTGGATTTCCTGCGGACGTTGAAGAGGTTTACTTTGGAACCAACGGAATTTTTGCGGGGGCAACCTCCGAAACGATTCTAGTGGATATGACGACTAGCACCCCTAGTCTGGCCGAAAAGATTTCGACTGCCGCCCATGATCAGAGGCTGCTTGCTTTAGATGCCCCCGTATCTGGTGGAGATGTAGGCGCTAAAAATGCAACCCTGACCATTATGGTGGGGGGAGATGAGTCAGCCTACCAAACGTTAATCCCTATTTTTCAGCAAATTGGTCAGCGGGTCAGCTACTTTGGTTCTGCTGGTAAGGGTCAGCACACGAAAATGGCAAATCAAATTATGATTGCGGGCACCATGACTGGACTGACCGAAATGCTGGTATACGCGCAAAATGCGGGATTAGACCTAGAATCAGTATTAGCAACCCTAGAAGCTGGCGGAGCGGCAAATTGGAGTATGGCAAATTACGTTCCCCGGATTTTAAGGGCCGACTATACCCCGGGATTCTTTGCTAAGCATTTCCTAAAGGACCTGCGGATCGCTTTAGACGAGGCCAAACGCATGGATTTAGACCTGCCAGCAACCCAGTTAGCTGAACAACTCTATAAAAAAATGGTTGACCAGGATCATTTAGGCGATGATGGGACTCAGGGTCTCATCCTAACGTATCCGGGTTGGCAAAAATAAACAGGCTGGAACATAAGACGTTTGGGCCATGCCAAATAGGGGCGATGACCTAGTTCGATTGTTTTTGATCGGATTTGGTTATCGTCCCTATTTGGTTGTGGTCTGTCTTTAGTCGGGTTCCGTTTCTCAACTTTAAGCGAAGCGGATTGAATATTCCTAACTTTTTGAGTTTTTCTTACTCCGTATCCGCAAAAAATTGGTAGAGTTCTTCTGCCGTCAACTGAGCCTTGGCTTCGCCTGCAATATCGTAAACGATTTGTCCCTGATGAAGGACAATGAGTCGGTTACCATATTTAAGGGCGTCTTCTAACTGGTGGGTGATCATCAGGCAGGTTAATTTTTCGGTCGTAATCCGGTCGTCCGTCAACTGCATGAGCTGTTGGCTGGTTTTCGGATCGAGGGCTGCCGTATGTTCATCGAGAAGGAGAAGTTCAGGCCGCTTGAGGGTTGCCATTAGAAAGCTTAAGGCCTGCCGTTGTCCCCCCGAAAGATTTTCGGTTGGCGTTTTCAACCGGGTATCCAGGCCGTTGTGCATGGATGCGGTCAGTGACTTGAAGCGGGGGAGTTCACGATTCAACCGGCGGGGAACAAGCCGGCGCCGTTCACCCCGGTGTAAAGCCAGCAAGAGATTTTCGGCCACCGTCATACGGGGCGCAGTTCCCATCTTGGGGTCCTGAAAGACGCGACTGAGAAACTGGGTCCGTTTTTCCTCGGAGGTTTGGGTGATGTCTTGGCCGTGAAGGAGAATCTTCCCGCCGTTAACCCGTAAATTGCCACCAATGGTATTGAAGAGGGTGGATTTTCCGGCCCCGTTTGAGCCTAAAACCGTAATAAAGTCCCCCTCGTTAATGGTTAGATTCAGGTGGTTTAGAATGGTTTTTTGTTCTGGCGTATTCGTGTTGACCGTGGTCACAATGTTTTTCATTTCTAAGAGTGGTTTAGTCATGGGTTAACCCCCGTTTCAGTAGGTGCCGTAAATTGAGGTGCTTTTGGAAGACGGGCAGCATCATGCAGAGAGCTAGCACAATAGATGAAATTAAGTTAAGGTCGTTCGCACTAAAGCCGAGTTGGAGAACGATCAGAAGAACGAATCGGTAAAGAATACTGCCGCAGGTTACGGCAACCAAACGCTGGTTTAACGTTAATTCACCAAAAACGACTTCGCCAATAATGATTGAGGCTAGGGCGATCACGATAATACCAATTCCCATGTTGACGTCAGCGTACCCATCGTTCTGGGCGACTAATGCGCCTCCCAGTCCAATTAGGCCATTGGATAGCATTAACCCCATAATCTGCATGTTATCCGTATTAATACCAATGGAGCGAGCCATCACGTCGTTGTCGCCGGTGGCAATAAAAGCTTGGCCGAGGTCGGTCTGGAGAAAATAAATCATTAGGATGGTTACTAGGGTAACCACGATTAATCCCAGGAAGACGCTGTCGAAGTACATGGGAAGATGGGCAAAAAATGGGAGCTTAAAGAGGGTAATTTTACCCATTAAGGAAACGTTCGCCCGGCCCATAATCCGGAGATTGATGGAGTAACACGCCGTCATCACCAAGATTCCGGCTAGTAAAATTGGAATTTTACCCTTAGTGTAGAGGAGGGCGGTAACGAGACCTGCGAGTGCGCCTACGCCCGTGGCAAGGAGGGTCGCCATTAGTGGTGACATCCCGTTGGCAATGGCTGCCGCACAGGTTGCTGCTCCTAACGGGAAGGTTCCTTCAACGGTCATATCCGGAAAGTCTAAAATTCGAAAGGTGAGGAAGAGTCCGATTCCGAGTACCGCCCATAGTAGTCCCTGCCCAATTGCTGATACGATTAAATTCATTAGTGAACAACCTCCCCGTGTGCTTTAGCTTCCTTAATTAATGAGTTCGGGATGGTAATCCCAATTTTATCGGCCTGGGTCGGATTAACGACCAGTTCCCCGTGTTTAACAAAGTGGATGGGGGTGTCAGCTGGGGTGGCTTTACCGGCTAAAATTTTAGCGGTCATCTTTCCAGTTTCTACCCCGAGATCGTACTGGTTGATGGACATTGTTGCAACGCCCCCAGCTTTGACCATACTATCGACGGCCGGGAAGACGGGTACCTTAGCGTGATTGGCATTGGCGACTAATGTTTGCATGGCACTAGCAACGGTATTATCGGTCGGGACGTAGACGGCATCGACTTCAGACACCATTTGCTGGGACACCTGGTTTAAGTCGTTGGTGTTGGCAATGGAGTATGCCTTTAAGTTAACGTGCTTTTGCTGACAGAGGGCCTTGAATTTATGGTACTGTGCCGTAGCTGAATCATCCGATGACGTATAAATAATACCAAGGGTTTTCATGTTGGGCATGATTTTTTGAATGAGATCTAACTGTTCAGCTAAGGGAGCCTGGTCAGACACGCCCGTAATATTTCCCCCGGGATGGGTGTTGCTTTTAACGAGGCCAGCGCCCTTAGGGTCCGTAATGGCTCCCAAAATAATGGGGGTTTTCGTGGTGGCGTTGGCTAGCGCCTGGGCTGACGGTGTCGCAATTCCGATCATTGCGGAAACATTTTCGTTCACGAATCGGGTGCTCATCGTTTTGAGGTTGCTTTGGTCGTTTTGGGCGTTTTGAAAGTCAATTTTGACGTTTTTACCGACGTGGTAGCCTTCATCCGCCAACCCCTTGATAATTCCGCGGTGAATAGAATCCAATGCGGGATGGGACATGAGTTGAAGAATTCCAACGGTTGGAACTTTTGCTACGGTGGTCTGTTGGTGATTTTCACGGACAAATGCAAATGCCAAAAAGGCAATTAGTGCCGCAATAAAACTTAGTAGACGTTTCATAAACTCTCTCCTTTGCTGGGACGAAAAAAGGGCGATCCAGTTCAACTGGGTCGCCCAAAAAAGTTTAGGGCCCGCTGAACCGGATAAAAATCCGTGCGGGCCCTATATTATGACATAGGTAAATGAACCGGCACAGACGTGATCGATCGTCTTTGATCAAGTCACGTCTGAAACCGTGGCCTGATTTACCGGCTTTGCCAACGAATATTAACGTTGATCAAGGTGTTTGTCATAATTTCCTCCGAAATGTTTGATGGAATCAGTATATAAAGATTTAAAACCCGTGTCAATACAAAATAACTTTTTGTTACCGTCCAAATTTAGTTTTTGAAAAAGTTAAAAACGTTATAGTATTAACTAGTTGATGCTGTGACCATTTAAATAAGCGAATATAACGATTGTAGTAGTGAGGGATCAACGATGGAGAAAATTAGCGAGAGGGCAGGCCAAGTTCCCTTCGAAACTGCCTTTATCGACTATTGACAGGACTGCTGATATGTCGGACTGCGGGGCCCGGCATTCGGTTTTTCTTGTGCACTAAGAAGGCGACTCTTCATGTCCTTTAACCAATGAATTCAGAGAATCGCGATGATATTAAACGAAATACTGGGGTGAATGTTATACTGGTTAAAACAAGCGAAGAGGGGACCTGAAATGAAAACTGCAGTGGTAACAACCAGTTCAGCCTATTTGACTGCCGAACAATGTGAAACTTACGGGATCAAAGTCATTCACGCCCCCGTGCTGTTTGGTAATCGGCTTTATCAAGAGGGCGTGGATTTGGATTCTAACTTATTCTACCGACTGTTAAAGACGGAAAAAAAGCAAATTCCAACGCCAGCTCAGGCCTCCATGGATGAATTAACGCCGTTGTTTACCGACCTCGCTCACGAGGGTTATGAAGACGTGATTATTATCGGCTTGGCGGGTGGCTTATCCGGATTCATTAACACCTTAACCACTTACGCCCAGAACGTTACGGCGCTTCAGGTTTGGCCGTGGGATTCGTACGGGGTGTGTGCTTCGACGGGGTACCAAGCGCTATTAGCGGGACAGTTAGCCCAGAATGGGCTTTCGGTTCAGGAAATTTTAGCCCGGTTATCAGTCCTTCGCAGCCGGCTAAAAAGTGTTTGGCTGCTGGACTCGCTTCGGCCCCTATCCCGGACGGGCCAGATCAACTTGAACCCAGTATCGGATTTATTGAAGGGAAAACCCATTTTAACCTTTACTGAACAGGGTCAGGTGAAAGTCACGGGATCAGCTCGATTTGACCGGAGTGCTTTAAATGAATCGGTCAAGTTACTGGGGCAGGATGAGAAGGATGCTGATTATTTGCTACGGGCCACCGTTGTCAACGGTGATGACCGGGAAAGCATGCAGGAGTGGTTAGACAAATTAGCCGCTGAACTACCGAATATACAATTCGAAGAAGGAATCATTGGCCCGTACGTCGGAACTCTCATGGGGAGTGGTGCCATGGGGTTAGTCTGGGGCCAGGATTGGAAGTCATTAACCTAGTCATTAAGCTTGGACCTTAATTTGAAGGAATTTAAAACTCACAGTGAGCTTTGCTGTATGGACGTTAGGTCATACTACGAAGCTTACTGTGAGTTTTTATAATTAAACTTATGCTTAGATATTTAGAATATAGATTTTATTTATTGATAATTATTCATTTTGATCATCTTTTTGTCATTAAAATACGCAAAAAGTGGACATATAAGTAATTATGAAATAATTATAAAACAAGTAAGCGGATTATCCAAGGATCATTATCTGATGAATTAATAAAAAAAACACATATCTGAATAAAAATAAGGTCAATTTGTCTAAATCAGCTCAATTAGGGTAATAAGTGTCCACTTTTTGCGTAATTTAGGGCCATTCCTAGACAACATAATTCAGCAGGGGAAGGCAAATCTAGTAAGTAATTTAGATCAAAAATATATGGAGCTATCTTTAATCATTAATTTATAACGTTAATGAACTAGTGATTGAAAGGTTGTCAAGTGGAAAGGTGGTTAAGCGTGTTAATCATTAAGATTACTAATGGAGAAGGTCATTCAATTGGTTAGCTTAAGTATGCAGGAGGTTAAACCATGCTAATGTTATTGAGGAAAAGGCTTAGTCATATTGTGGCTGTGATAGTCTTGATAACAGCTTTAATTTTACCATTTTTTAGTAGCGTTGCTTCAGCCGCCGAGGTATCCGGAATTAACGGATTAGGCGCAGGCGATGCTATCGTTACCACAAACGACGGGACAAATGTTACCGGAGGTGAAACGGATACCAATACGTCATATGATGTTACATATAATTGGTCCATTCCTGACGGTACAGACGTTTCAGCTGGTGATACAGCTACCTTTACTATTCCTGATAATGTACAAGTAGCAAAGGACGGAACGTACGATATTAAGGCGTCAGATGGGGTAACCGTTATCGGAACGTTTACCGTTAAAAAGGGCAGTAACACTGGAACTATTACGTATAATGATAATATATCTAAGATAGGTAACACTGATCGTCATGGTCAAATTTCATTTACGGCAAATGGAACCACAACTCACTCTCAAACGGATTGGCGAATTAACAAAACGGGCCAATGGCAAGATGACGGAACTATTCTATGGAGTGTCGCAGTGAACAACCCCAATTTGGTTAATGGTGTCATTACAGATATTATGAGTGATAATCAAACCTTTAATGAGGGTAGTGTGACGGTTGCAACCGGTAGTTTTGATGAAAATAACAACTTCCAATCAGATGGCGGAACAGTTCCCGTTACAACTACGATTGATGGTCATACGGTTACCTTTACCTTAGGTGATACCGTTAAAGATGGGGTCTATATCACTTATACAACCACCCCTGATTCAAATTCGGATGGATCTACGATTTCGAATACAGTTGATTTAACTGGTGACGGTGTTGGAGATGGGGCTAACAGTAGTGCCAGCGTAGTCGCTAATGGTAGTGGAACAGGTGATGGGACGGATTCAACCTCAAGTACTCCTGATACTACCAGTTCAACCGACACTACAGATACCACTAGTTCAACTGATACCACGGATACGACAAGTACAACTGATACGACAGGTACGACTGATACCACAGACACTACCGATACGACAAGTACCACAGATACCACAGATACGACAGGTACGACCGATACCACAAGTACAACTGATACGACTGGTACGACCGATACCACAAGTACAACTGATACGACCGATACCACAAGTACAACTGATACGACCGATACCACAAGTACGACAGATACGACAGATACGACAGATACGACTGATACGACTGATACCACGGATACCACAAGTACGACAGATATGACTGATACCACGGATACCACAAGTACAACCGATACGACAGGTACGACTGATACCTCGGACACTACCGATACCACAAGTACGACAGATACGACTGATACCACGGATACCACAAGTACAACAGGTACCACGGACACTACCGATACGACAAGTACGACTGATACCACAGATACGACAAGTACCACGGACACCACAAGTACGACTGGTACGACAGATACGACAAGTACCACAGATACGACTGATACCACGGATACCACAAGTACAACCGATACGACAAGTACGACCGATACCACAAGTACAACTGATACGACTGGTACGACAAGTATGACAGATACCACCGATACCACGGACACCATTAGTTTACCAAGCCAATTAGGCAACGATGATTCCTCTACAGGAATTAGCCATATGGGTGATGATGTTTTTGTAAATAACGATACTAGTTCCTCTAACGACCAATCTAGTAACGGTAAATTACCACAAACCGGTGAGGTAAATTCTAACTGGTTAGTAGCTATTGGTGCTACAGTTTTAGTTGGTTTATTAGTAATGTTTGGACTAATCAAAAAACATCGGTCTAATAATTAGTAAACTGAAATAGAAACAACATGGGGGCGGGAACGCCCTTTTTTAATGGGGCTGATTATTTTTATGATAATGAAAAAAGCAAAGTCAGGGATAACCTATTTAGTCGCCTTTGTGCTACCAGTTATTTTAGTTGCTATTGCATGGTGGCTAAATGGTGTTTACCCTGGAAGTAAATTAAGTGTATTAGCAAGCGATTCATTTACACAAACTGTTAATTTTTACGATGCTTTTCATGATGTTTTACATGGAAATCAAAGTTGGTTTTATACATGGAGTGGGAGTTTAGGCGTTAACTTTTTAGGGATATATAGTTATTATCTCGGTGGCGTCGTAACTCCGATCGTTTACTTTTTCTCGAAATCGGATATGGCTAACGCGGTGTACGTCATAACCTTAATCAAAATCGGTCTAGCAGGTGTGACCGCATTTTGGTATGCCAAAACTAGTTTTCGACTGCAGACCTGGCAAAATCATCTGTTAGCTCTGTGCTATGCTATGATGTCATTTGGCCTTGCCTTTGCAGAACAGCCAATGTGGCTTGATACGCTTTATATTTTACCAATTATTATAATTGGAATTAATCGTGTCATTGACGGCAAAGGTGGAAATATTTTGATTTTTGGATATTTCCTCTTGTTTATAACCAATTTTTACATGGCTTATATTGTTGGGATCTTTTCATTCCTTTACTTTTGTGTAGGGCTTTATCGTAGGGGTGAATTGAAACAAAAGTTAACGTGGCTAGCGTATGGTTGGCGACTTGTTATTGCGTTAGGCTTGTCCGCCATCATCATTATTCCAACCGTGGTAACGATGATTAATACTCACATCCCACTATCAAAGGTTAACGGCCTTTTTACTGATAATACGGGAATTTGGGATTTGATTATAAAAAACATGGTAGGAGTTTATGATACGACTAAGTTTGGCACAATTCCCTTTGTTTCTGTGGGATTATTGCCGCTCATCTTTGCGATTAGCTTCTTTTTCTTAAAAAAAATTACCAAGAAAAGTAAAATTGGGATGGCTGTGTTGCTAGGCTGCCTCTGCCTGGGCTTTTACTTTCAACCCTTTGATTTAGCATGGCAAGGTGGCCATTTTCCTGCCATGTTCTTATTCCGGTACAGTTTCTTATTCTCCTTTTTAGTTATTCAACTGGCAGGAGAGGCATGGGAAACGAAACCCAGTTTTAAACTACTTAGTCGCATTATAATCAGTCTAGGCATTTTAATGATCGTTGCCTATTTTGGTTCATTTGGTCACTATCATTACCTAAGCGTCTTCAACCTGTTATCGACTTTAATCATTTTAGCTGCTTACCTGGTTTTATTTAGCCTGCTAACGACTGATCGACAAAGTGTTCAAAAAGGGATTGTTATCATCCTAAGCATTATGTGCTGTGTGGAACTAACCGGGAATGCTTATGGTATTTTTTTAGGAACCAAAAAGGAATGGCATTATCCACTTAATCGTTTATATACTCAGAACTATCCAGCAATTTCAAAAATTGTGTCTAAGTATCAAAAGAAGGATGTTCCTCTCCGGATGGAATCAATGGATCCAGTCTCTCGTAATGATGGGTTTAACTATAACTATAGTTCGATTAATCTTTTCTCATCAATGCGCAATCGGCCCTTCATGCAACAGATGAACAAACTGGGGTACCGATCGACCGGCGATAACCTTAACCTAATTTACGGGAATAATACGGTTTTGATGGATAGCTTATTAGGTAATCAACTGATCATTGCCAAAGGTAAGGTTAACCGTGTTGGTTATCAAACTCAACCTGACGTTAAGCCCTATCATGTATATAAAAATCAGTATGCAGCTGGGTTAGGGACGGTTACAAATGATCGAATTTTGAAGTTAAAACTGTCCAATACTGATAATTTAGGAAATCAAAGTCAGCTGTTAAATGACCTTAGCCAACAAAATCAAACTTACTTTAAGCAGCAAGCATTAAAGCTATTACCAAGTCCGGGGGCTCGGATTAGTATTCAAAATAATCAATTCTATGGTAATATGCCGTCTGATCAATCCGTGCAGCGGTTGACATGGAAGGTTAAAATTCCGGCCCATCAACAAGCTTATTTGAGCCTTTACCCACTATCTGGAACTAACCTAGGGGGATTAATGAGTGAAGTGAAGGTTGATAAGCAAGGAGTTAATCTAACGTCACGTAATTCTATGACGGGTCAGTATATTGATTTAGGTAACTATAAAAAAGCAACTACCATTACCATTCATACCAATATTTGGGGGAGTAAACAGTTTAGAATGGTTATGCCTAACGTTATTTTAATGAATACAAACCGATATGAAAAAAGTATGACTGAGGTTCAACGACATGCAGCAAAACTAAAAATTAGCGGAGATACTATTACGGGGAAGGTTAATGTAAACCGTAAAAATCAAGTTTTGGTTACCTCAGTCCCTTACGATGATGGTTGGCGATTAACAGTTAACCATCAAGCTGCGTCATTAAAGGCAATCGGGGGGGCCTTTGTGGGTGTTAAACTGCATAAGGGACAAAACCAAGTTCAACTGAAATATCGACCATCGGGATGGTATGTAGGGGTTATCATTAGTTCGATTTCGTTAGTACTCTTAATTGGAGAAATGGTAATTAAGAAGCGAAAAAATAATTAGTTAAAAAAGCTACCGCAAATGACTTTGCCTACGTCATTTGCGGCAGCTTTTACGTTAGAATAATTACAATTTAACACTGAAGTCTTGTCTTACGATAACTAAGATATGAGATAACTATGCTTTTTTCCGGGTTAGTAACTTCCCTGTGAATAGGTGAGGTCATAGGCGTGCGTGTAAATTTCAACTAAGTTGCCGAACGGATCCTCCATGTAAACCATTTGATACGGTTTTTTACCTGGATAATACGTTTTGATCGGCATTCTTTGTTTACCACCATGGGCAAGAATTCGGTCAACCAGCTCCTGAATGTTTGGATCTTGGACCCCATAATGAAAAATGCCGGTTTCAAAGTACCTAAAGTTATCCTCTGGATCAACGTTTTTCTTAAATTCAAACATTTCGATGCCCACACCGTCACCGGTTGTCAAATGGGCAATCCGGTACTGTTCCCAACCATGGCCAAACACGGCTTGAGACATTTCTCCAATTGCACTGGAATCTTCGGTGACTGTCGCTGGGGCCATAATCACGTACCAGCCCATTACCTCGGAATAAAATTTTACGGCTGCATCAATATCAGGTACGGATAATCCAACGTGTGAAAAATTAGTGGGATAAGTTTGGTTAGTCATATTAACCACTCCTTTGTCTTGAATAGGGACTAGCATACTCAGTTAAAACGAGGTAAAATAGTCCGCACTTTTAAGTAAGGGACTTACCTCAAAGTAAGAAATCAAGCAGGGGGAGGAGTTTCAGGATGACACAACGGGAAAAAAAGTTTCATATTGGTATTGAGGTTACGCTAAATGTTATTAGCGGGAAGTGGAAACCCTTAATTTTGTGCTTAATTGGGGTTGGAATAAATCGCAACGGGCGACTTCTACGCGCAATTCCGGAAATTTCTCAGAAGGTCCTGACGGAACAGCTGACCCAATTGGTTAATGATGATGTGCTAGTCAAACACGTTTTTGCGGAAACGCCACCCCGGGTTGAATATGCGTTTTCACCGCACGGGGAATCGTTGAGGCCGCTTTTGCTGGGACTTTGTGATTGGGGCGAACGGCACGCTGAAACATGCGACAACCATTTAACCACTGTCCAACCGCCAGCCGCCCTTTTGAACGGGAAAGAAAAATAGCACACTAAATAAATTGCCGGTCAACCTTATGAGGGATTGACCGGCAGTTTATTTAAAGCGTACTCAAAAAGTTATTCAGGAAATGGAGCCCGATGTTATACCGAATATCCCTAAAGTGGAGGTAGGCAAACGCTAGAACGCAGCCTAACGCCGAGTAAAAAATCAGGTTCAGGGATAGGGCTGGGTTGTGCAGGTAACCAAAGATAAACCCGGAAACGAGAATTCCTAGCCAGTTCGACCAGAAAGTGTCCTTGACGAAGAAGTACTGAAAGAAAATGCCCCGAAAGAGCAGTTCTTCAACTAGGGGTGCAACGACTGCGGAGAAGGCGTTGTTCCAAAAGAGAAGTTGGGAACTCATTTGGTTTAGCTCAGTTTGATTAGCCGGTTCCTTTAGGACGTGGCTAAAAAGCAGTAGCGACCAGGTAATCTGAATGGCATACATTAAGACGTAAAGGCCAATTTCAGTCCAGGCGCGGCGACGCGTTAACTTCGTTTTGCCGAAGTGCCGGGGATTGTTTTTTTTGAGGAGTCGGTGGTAAAACCACCCCATGAGGGCGATCAATAGTGCGGAACAGATCATCATGATCCCAATGTTTTGGTGGAGAAGCACGTTGCTTTTTGCGTGTACGGTGGCTTGCTGCAGAAAGAACTGGCAAACCCCATATAAGATCAGAAAGCCGAACATGACTAAAATTCCGCGGATCTTTTGCCAGAGATAACGTAATAAATTCAAATAACCGCTTCCTTTAACGTTGGTGGGTTGGTGGTAAAATCGTGATTTCAATTTGGTAGTGATCCGGGTCCTCAACGAGAACGGTGAGCGCCTGATCAGTTGCCGTAACGGATGAGTCAAACTGGGAAACGACGTGGACGCCATAGTTAATAAAGTGCTTCCGGATATCCTCGGCCTTATTCTTAGCCGTCATTTTTAGGACAGCCTGGTCAGTTGGGACGGGGGTGCCAAGCTGAAATTGGATGGTCTGATCGCCGGATTTAACGCCGGGTACATCGCTTTCCAACATGGGGAGGTCAAACACTTCGTGATAAAAGCGCAGGCTATTGTGTAAGTTAGCCACCGTTAACGTGGCAGGGGAGAGTTCACGGATATTCATTGTTTATTAACCATCCTTTTTTAATGCTTCAACCATTATAGCATGATTCAACCGAAAACCCATGAAAGGGTCCTGAAAACGGGGACCTGATTGACTTTATTCCTGATTTGGTGGTAAGGTTGTCAGAGTCTGAAATAAATTGAAACTAATAGGAAAGAACTACGGTTGAGGAGGATTAGAAATGCCATTACTCGATGTACAAGGCCTAACAATGGCGTTTGCGGAGAAGGATCTCTATGATGATGCCAGTTTTACCCTGGAAAAGGGCGAACACATGGGAATTGTGGGTCAAAACGGGGCTGGCAAGTCAACGTTAATTAAGATTATTACGGAACAGGAATTACCCTTAAAGGGGGACATTAAGTGGCAGAAAAACCTTAAAATTGGCTACTTAGATCAATATGCTGATATTGCCGACGGGATGACCTTAATTGATTTTCTGCATACCGCTTACGCAGAACTCTATACGCTTAATGCCCAGATGAACCAATTATATACGGACTATGCAGAGAGTCTGGACGATAAGTTGTTGGCACGGGCGGGTCGAATTCAGGAACGGTTAGACGCTGCCGATTTTTACAACGTTGATACTGAAATTGAACGAATTATTACAGGTCTAGGGTTAGACGACATTGGCCGTGATCACGAAGTTGCTAAGATGTCGGGAGGCCAGCGTTCAAAAATCATTCTAGCCAAGTTGCTGCTGGAAGAACCGGATGTTATTTTACTGGATGAACCCACGAACTATTTAGATACCGCTCACATTCAGTGGTTAATGGACTATTTAAACGGGTTTAATGGGGCCGTCATGGTGATTTCCCATGATTATGATTTCCTAGAGGCCGTGACGAATTGCATCATTAACGTGGCGTTCGGTAAGATTACCAAGTACCGGGGATCCTTTAAGCAAGCGATGCGACAAAAGGATGAACGGGAAGAATTTCAGCAGCGGGAGTTTGATAAGCAGCAGGTAGTGATTGAAAAGGCCGAACGGTTTATCAAGAAAAATAAGGCCGGATCAAAGTCAACCATGGCGAAATCCCGTGAAAAAATGCTGAAACGGATGGACCGAGTTGATCCACCTTCAACGAACGTCAAAGCCCGGTTTGAGTTTCCGTACGAAAACACGGGGTCACAGAACGCCCTCGTGGTGGATCGATTATCCGTTGGGTATAACCGGCCCCTGTTGGAACCCGTCACCTTTTCGGTAACCACGAACGAGAAAGTGGGTTTTCAAGGGTTTAATGGGGTTGGTAAGTCAACCCTGATTAAGACCATCCTTGGCTTGATTCCTGCGTTAGGTGGCGAAGTCAACTTTTCACCGTCGGCTAAGGTCAACTACTTTAGCCAGGACTTAACCTGGGATAATAACCGGATGACGCCCCTCCAAATCATCCAGGCCAAGTATGAAAAACTCCCCCAGAAGGCCATTCGGACGAAGCTAGCGAAGTGCGGGTTAGATCAAACTAACGCAATGAAACCCATTGGCCAACTGTCCGGGGGTGAACAGACGAAGGTCAAACTGGCCATGATGGAGTTTGTTCCCTCTAACTTCTTGATTATGGATGAACCAACGAATCATCTGGACGACGAAACAAAGGCGGCCTTAAAGGAAGCGATCCTTAAATTCCCGGGGAACGCTATTGTCGTTAGTCACGAAACCAGTTTTTACACGGGACTAGTGGATAAGACGTTAGACGTTGAAAAGCTGAGCTTACGACCCCGAGCACAGGACGAACAATTATAGAATTCACTAAGATTGAGCCACCCGTTTCACATTTTCCGGTAAATCGGGTAAAGTGGAAGGCGAGGATTAGATTTCAAATGGCGGGAGGAAGACCATATGAAACGATTACTAACGACGATAGGGGTCGTAGTGGTAGCCATTGCTATTGCTGTGGGACTCTATTCCACACAAAATAAAAGTACCAAGGCCCATCAGGCTGCTGATACAGCTAAGCAGACGGTAAAGGTCAAGAAGACGGCTCAGCCAAAGGAAATTAACTGGCGTAAACCGTCTGAAACTAAACCGTACCCCAAGTTGAAAAAGTCTGATTGGCTGGACGTCGATACAAAAAAGGAACGGGTATACGTGAAGCGAGGCGACAAGACGCTCTACACGATGTATTGTTCCACCGGAGTTGGGAAGAATAAAACGCCCCACGGCACCTTCCACATTCAAGAGGAACGGGGCACGTTCTTCTATAACAAGGAGTCCAAGGAAGGGGCTAAGTACTGGGTCTCATGGAAGGACCATGGAATCTACTTGTTCCACACGGTTCCAACCGATTCCAAGGGGAACTACATTAAATCTGAAGCAGAAGAACTCGGAAAAAATGCTGCCTCACATGGCTGTATCCGACTCTCGGTTGCAGATGCAAAATGGGTTTACGAAAAGGTTCCGTACGGGATGAAAGTCGTTATTCACTAATTAAATCTGAAAAGCAAGCCAAAACTTAGTTGTTTTGACTTGCTTTTTTTTCGGAATCTGGTAAATTAAAGAAGTAATGTACTTACTAAAAGTAAACGGAAGGATGATTCGATGACTAAGAAGATCGGAATCATTGTCGGAAGCCTGCGAAAAGGATCATACGGCAAGCAAATTGCAAAAAACTTTATGACGTTACTCCCAGACGGATACGAACCCGTTGTCATTGACTTTAGTCAATTACCCCTATACAACGAGGACTTAGATGACGGTCAGGATGTTCCGGCAGCTTGGACGGAATTTAGAAATGACGTGCAAGCCGTGGATGGTATCATGTTCTTTACCCCAGAATATAACCGGTCAATTCCCGGCGGCTTAAAGAACGCCTTAGACGTTGGTTCCCGGCCAATGGGACACAATGTTTGGGATCATAAGCCCGCTGCAATCATCAGTTACTCTCCCGGTGCCATTGGTGGGATGGGCGGCAACTTTGCCCTACGGCAACCATTGGTCTTCCTAAATATGCCAACTTTACAGCAGCCTGAAGCTTACCTTGGGCACGTTAACCAAATGCTGGATGACGATCAAAAGGTATCTAACCCAGGAACTATTCAATACTTCCAATCCATTGTTGACGCCTACGTTGAATTTTTGGATCGCAACATGGCGTAGATCTTGAGCTAACCACTTCCATTTGGAAGTGGTTTTTTTAATCGCGGCAAAATGGCGTCACCAGATGAGGTTCAGCTTAAATTAGGTCTCTAGCCAGGAAATATTTCCATGTTTGGCTTAATTAATCAGCAGGACCCAAACATTCAGGTTTACTTTGATCGCGCCATGTTGGACGAACCCGTTTTAACGTTTCATCCGGATATTAATACGCAAACCATCTTCATTAAAACTAATGATATTTTACGATTTGTTCGGGTAATGGGTTACGAGTACGAGGTGTTAGACTTACGGTAGGTTTGACGAAACTGGCAGCAACGTAAACGGGTAAAAAAGAGCCCCCTCCTAGGGCTAACTACAGAAAGCCCCCATCGACTGAAAATCAAGTCGTTGGGGGATGGCAACAACGCAAACGTGTTAAAAGAGACAGATTCCTGCGATTAACAAAATAACGCCAGTTTACCTTTGCTTTTTAAGGTAAACTGGCGTTATAACGTTAATTCTCAGAATCTAACCGTCTCTTTTAACACTCTAGTCCTTAAAATCTCCGTTTTCCACGTCCCGGATAAAGGTGGCGAGGTGGTCATAGTAGACTGGGGCGTTATCGATCATGTGGTGGTGGCCACCTTCAGGAGTGGTAGCTAAGCGGGCGTGGGGAATAGTTTCGGCCATGCGCTTAGCTGTATCTAAAGGCATCGTCTCGTGTTCGCCGAAGGTAACTAAGGTTGGGACCTGAATATTGTGAATTTGATCCCGGATATCCCATTCCTTTAATTTACCCGTAACAACGAATTCGTTGTCACCCTGGAAGACGTTGTAGACATCGGTAGCCATAGTAGGGGCAAGGTGGGCAATCGCAGCGGGTTGCTTGCGATCAACGTAGCCCTTGTTGAGGATGTCCACGTAACTTTGGTAGGTTGGATCATCCCAGTTCTTTTCGGCTTCGATTTTCTTCATGTAGGTAACTTGATCCTCAGTGAGGGCCTCGTCACGAACCTGTGAGAGGTGAGTTAGGTATTCTTCAATGTTGTCGGTCATGGAAGAGATGATGGCACCCTTCAAGTGTTCACCGTACTTTAAGGCATACAGTTGAACCAGGGCGCCACCCCATGATTGACCAATCAAGTAGAAATGGTCGATGCCAAGTTTTTGCCGAACTTCTTCAACTTCGTCTAAGAAGTAATCGTAGGTAAGGTACTTTTGGTTTTCAGGTTTACTGTAATCAGGTTGGTCAGAGTAAAACGAACCAAGTTGATCGTACATGTGAACTTGAACGTTTAACCCCTGTTTTTTTAGTTGTTCAGCGGTGTCTTCCCAGTATTCGTGGGTTCCGCCAGGGCCTCCGTGTAATGCCAACAAATGAATGTCGCCTTCACCCTGGGTCCGACTCCAGAGGTGGTAGCCGTTATCTAAGGTGAGAATGGTGGTTCCTTGCTTCATAAATGAATCCCCCGTTTCTTTCGAAATTAAATCTATTTTATCACTTCGGGTTGGTTCCCGCATATAACTTATGCGGGATTTAGGGATGAAGTGGCAGGGTTAACTTAGATTTACCGGGATCTAGGGTGTAGACTAGGGCCTGATTGCCCCGAATGGTCATCCCCATATCCGTAGCGTAGACAACCAGACCTAATTGGTGGCCGGCCTTAACCTTGAAGAAGGTTGGTTGTAACTTAAGGTCGACTTGAACCGGTTGGTTAGGGGTGAGGTCGTCTACTTGATAAGCGTGATGCCGATTTTGTAAGTTCATGTGTGCCTTGGTGATCATCTTAGACGGAGTAACTGGAGCGGGTTGAAACTCCCTTAGGTCGTCTTCTCGCCACCGGAACCCTGCATTTAATGAGTTACGGGATAAAACGGTGGGTGAGTCACCTAGCCGGTGGGCAGACCCAAAGTCAACGAGGGCCACACTCAGCATCCCCTTATTATCGTTAACGGCAACTGAGAGGTGGACGACGGCACTTCCGTCAATTAAACGATCTTCGGTTAAAGGTTCAGTTTTAAAGAGGAGTCGGTGACCCGCCATTTGACTATCATTAGCTAGGGTGTCCGTATGCCATTGATCAACGTGGTGGGTATAAAAATCGAATAGGTGATCCGGCAGCTGGTCATTGAACTGAACGGGAACGGTTGACTTGGCTACCGATTCAAGGGTTCCTGCGCCCAGGTACCACGTTTCAGTTGGGTTGGTGCTGCTTCCCCAATCTGGGTAAGCGTGCCAAGATTCGGCCACCGTATTATCCTGAACGATGACGTTTGGCAGAGTAGTCTCGGCTTGATTATCAACGTCCAGCAACTTGTGGGTTAACCAGAGATTCATCATATCCGTAAAGTCGATGGAGCGAAAGGCATTAATGTAAACATGCTGGCCCTGATGCAAAATCAGTTTTTTCTCAACGGGAACGTCACGGAGGGCGTCCCACAGTTGGGCAACGTTTTTAGGCTTGACATTCCAATCGTTTAATCCGTGAACTAAGATCATATCACACTTGATTTTAGGCACCTGGTTAAGGTAATTCCGGGCGTCCCAAAACGAACTATAGTTACCCGTTTGACGATCTTGATCCCGGGTTAGTGCGGTTAACTGCTGGGCCCAGGTCGATTTAATTCGGTGGTAATCCCCGGCGTTAAGCTGGCGGCTAAAGGTTTCTTCGGCTAGTACGTCGGCATCTTCGCCTTGAAAACCACCCGGAGCGATCACCAGACCGTTCTCCCGGTAGTAGTCGTACCAGCTTGAAATGGCGGCTTCAGAAATGACCGTTTTTAGCCCACTCACTCCCGTCGTGGCAGCTGCCGTTGCGAGGGTGCCTAAGTAGGAACGCCCGGTCATTGCGATATGATGGTTTGACCACCAGGCTTTAATTTCAACGTTGTCCGTTTTATTTGTAAACGCGCGCCGCTTGCCGTCTAACCATTCAATCACGGCAACGGTAGAGATTGTTTCCTCTGGATCACCGGTCGTCCGAATCCCATCGGAATCTTTGGTCCCGATCCCCGCAGCGTAAACGACCGCAAAGCCCCGGGCCAAAAAGTAATCGTTGAGCGTATAAGATTGCACCCGGGCAAAGTTTTCTTCGGGTTCGTTGACTTGATCTGTCACCTGTCGTTCCGGCGGGAGAGTGGGTTCAGCCTCACGGTAGGTGACGTCAGATAGGGTCAGCTGGTTGGGCACCTTGTGTTCGAGGGGCACGTTTACCTCGTGGGTCAGCTGTTCACCGGCTTCGTCATTGGTACCTTCCCCGTACGGGCTGGCCGTGTAAAGTACGGGGACCGTTAATCCGGTTTCGGTTTCCACCGGCCGAATAACTTTTACTTTTAACAGGTCCCGTTGACCATCGTGGTCGGTATCCTGGGGGGATTCAACGTAGACGACGTCGTAACGCAGCTGATGGGGATCAAAAACGGCCTGCGCCTTTCCGTTAAAGAGGAGGGGCTTTGAAACGGTCTCGTCGTGATAAAACGGGAAAAAGTAGCCTTCAGCAGTGAGGTCGTCTAGGTAGGTCTGACCTAGTTTGTTGTGCGTGCATAGTAATAGGTACCAGGCGGAGAGCAAGTGATCCCGTGAGAAAGTTAAGGGGGCCTCTAGAGCAGGAAGGCCAATTTTTTTAATGGCCGCCATTGGATTTTCTAAGTCAAAGTCGAGCCCCACCTGAAAATGTAATAGTTGTAATGCCACCGCATAAAAGGCGGTTTGTGACAGTTGGTCAGATTGAATGAGGTAATCCGCCAAAGTGAGGCTTGGCGTTGCCATGATGTTTTGAAGTTGTTGGGATCTGGCGGACTGGCCGTGGATCTGTGGCATAGCCCGGATCAACAAATCATGCCAGAGATCAATGGGATCGGAGATGGCATCATTTGAGGCCGATAAAAATTGAATTCGACGCAGCTCAGTCTTAGCCGTCGTCAGATCGGTCGGTCGAATGGCAAATTGATTGTTTTTCATTACAGTCCCTCATTTCACTAAGATTGTTCCTTATTATACCCTCATTTTGAGAAAATCTGGGCGACGGATCATATTTCGCTTTCCACCAAGCTGTTCATTGATTAGAATAGGGGTAAAGCAAATTTGAGGAGGAATTTAAGATGGAGACTGAATATGCAAGCGGCGCCGTTGTTTATAAGGTGATCGATGGGATTCCTAATTACTTGCTGTTAAAGAGCGCCACCAGTCACTTCTGGGGCTTTCCCAAGGGCCACGTTGAGGCAGGGGAAGACTTAGTCCAGACGGCGGTTCGCGAGATTCAGGAAGAAACGGGACTGACCGTGACAATTAACACTGATTTTAAGACGCAGTTAGATTATGATATGGTCAACGGCCACCATAAGACGGTGACTCTTTTTACCGCACAGGTTCCAACGGATGCTACGGTGGTGCGCCAGCAAGAGGAAATCAGCGAGTCAGGGTGGTTTCCGTATGATGAAGCCCGTCAACGGTTGACGTATGAAGATTTGAAGGCTGCGTTAGCGAAGGCCGACGATTTTATTACGGCCCAGCATGACTAACGGGGTGAGCGAACGGGGCCGAGTGATTGTCATTACGGGGGCAACGGGGACCGGAAAAACGACGGTGAGTGACTACTTAACCAAACGGTTTGGGATTCCCCAGGTTATTACGCATACCACTCGTCCCCCCCGTCCGGGTGAAACCGACGGGATCGACTACTACTTTGAAAGTCCAGAGTCCTTTCAAAAAAACCACTACTTAGAGTCCGTCACCTACGCTGGTAATCGGTACGGGTCTTCGTACGAAGGGCTGGATCGTGGGTTAGCTCATTCACCGCTGGTTTCCATCGTTTTAGATACGGCGGGCGCCGAGACTTATGCAAAGGAGCTTGGCGACCGGGCAATTATTATTTTTCTGACGGTGGCTACGCCAATGGAGTTGGCGAATCGAATCGAATCCCGGGGGGATAATCCCGAAATGATTCGTCAGCGGTTAGCTAGCCCGGATTTTCAGCGGGACTTAAAACTGCCCGAAGATTTGCAGCCGGTTGCACACGTCATTTCTAATGATAATTGGGCTGAAACTAAGCGGCGGCTTGATGCCCTGGTATCAAGGATCTATGACAAACTGATGACATCTTAACAATGGACTTGAATTTGTAGACCAATATGCTAGAATATGCCTTAATCATTCCGATCGGAGGTCGTTATTTATGGAACAAACATTGGCAACTGCAGAGGCAGTATTACGACAAAATCACTTCAAAGTGACGAAACAGCGTCAGGCCATGCTGGAGTTTTTGATTGATAACCAACATCACTATACCAATGTCACGACTGTTGATGATTTTATGCATCGTGAATTTCCGGGAATGAGTCATAACACCATTTACCGTAACATTAAGGAATTTAAAGAGTGTGGGCTGGTCGAACAGCAACTGGACAATGATCAGGCAACGGTTAAGTATACCTGCGACTTTACCCATCAACACCACCATCATTTTATCTGTACCAATTGTGGTAAGGTCATTGAACTTAAAATGTGTCCAACCGAGTTCTTTGCTGAACAGCTGCCAGGCTGTGAAATTGATGGTCATCGATTTGAACTTTACGGTCTCTGCGCAGACTGTAAATAAGTGACGACGAACCTAACCTTAGTGAAAAGTTAAGGCTATCTTCGCCGTTTTTTTAGCTATCTTTGTCATACTACACGTATTAGTACATTGGAGGAATGTTACATGGCTTATCGTACGCCACCATTTTTAACCCCGTTTGCCATCGTTTCAATTGCTTTGGCCCTGGGGGCGACCAACGTTGTTGCTAACAAGGTCACGGATACGTCTGAAGGTAAAGCCAGGACGTCGAGTGTTGTGTCCTCTACCCCCAAGTCCCAATCCTCATCGTTAAAGAAGAAAATGTCTGAGTCCGATCAAGTTAAGGATAAGAAGAGCGGCAGCGATTCAGTGAAGGACTCGAGCTCAACGTCAAGCGACGAGTCTTCCACGCCGGATACGGAAAGTTCGAGTGCCACCAAGACGAGTTCTTCCACGACTAAGGAGTCATCCGCGCAGAGTAGTGATGATGGTTCCGTCGCTCAAGATGGGACAACGAGTGATAACACATCGACTGGCAGCGAGGAAACAACCTCATCATCTGCGGCAACTAAGGCTGAACGTTCAACCTACTCAACGGGTTCCGCTAGTTCTGCAACAACCGAGTAGGTAAAGGAGGGTCAGAATGTTTAGTTTAATTGATTTAGTGAACCACTATCTGGGTTACGTCAACATGAACCTTAAATTAAAGAACCGGATTTACACGGTTTTGGGGACGTTTGGCGATTTCTATTTATTTTATATTGCCTTCCGATACATGCAGAACGGGTTTGCGGTCCGGGGACTGCTGTTGTTATTAGTGGCGGTAATCTTACTCTACTTTGTTGTTTTAAACGTTTTTTATTACTTCACCACCCGAACGACAAAGTTTGATATTTCACCTAAAATTGAGAAGCTGATGGGTGGCCATCCCGGTGATACGAAAGACCCAATGTTGGATCCAGAACCAATGCCTGAAGGGCGGTTTCAGACGCGGATCCATGCCAACGGCTACTTTGACGAGAAGAAAATTCTACCAGGAAAACTGGCCGTTTCTGATCAGGACCAGGCCAATGCCAATGCGTTAGCCGCCCGCTTACAGCAAAACGGGTTAATGCCCCTTGACTATTCAGGGTTAGGCGATCGGGCCATTTATCAGCAGACAACGAAACTCAATAAACCCGTCTATGCGTCGGGCCCTGGAGCGCCCATTCCCTACTTCGAACTGAAGGAGGAGGCCAATCAACTGGTTGTTTACGCCGGAATTAATCAGGCCGAAGTTCAACGAATGGGGCATGTTTCAACGGTTGGGCTGCAGGACGTTGACAGTTTACGTGATAAATATAAATTGTACTTAGCCAACGCGATCTTAGTGGGTGGGCCCTTTAAAGTTGCGGGCCGAAATACGGTTATTGAACACCAGGGCAACTTTGAAGTTGCCGTTCAGTTGGCCTACAAGAGTCGCCAGAGCGAGGAAATTCGGGTGCAGCCAGAGGATCCGACCCCAACGACGACTGAGCTTCCAACCCGGTCTTCCCGGCACCGAGATTAAAGGTAAATGAGAAAAACTGCGGACCATTTTAGGCCCGCAGTTTTTTTGTGTTTCCAGTTGTGTTTCCCATATACTTTGACCGCGTTGGCATGTTGGTTTAAACTTTAAGAGAAGTCTAATAAATTGAAAACGAATGTAAGGATAACTCAACCGAGGGTGGGTTGGCCGCAGACACTCGTTTATTAAAACTATGAGAGGCGGAAAAGATATGTCAATGATTGAATTTCACGACGTAGAAAAGTACTATGGAGATTTTCATGCCCTTCATGACATCAACCTAACCATTGAAGCGGGGGAAACGGTTGTGCTGATCGGGCCTTCCGGTTCTGGAAAATCAACGCTGATTCGGACGGTGAACGGACTAGAACCCATCCAAGAGGGGCAGCTGATCGTGAATGGTCAGGATCTAGCCAACCCCAAGACAGACATCAACCGGGTTCGGAAAAACGTGGGGATGGTCTTCCAACACTTTAACTTATACGCCAATAAAACCATCTTAGAAAACGTCATGCTAGCCCCTAGAATTGTGCTGCACCGGGACGAAACGGAAAATAAAAAGGTTGCCATGGAGATGCTTGACCGGGTGGGATTGGCCAACCAAGCGCCTAAAATGCCCGCCCAATTATCGGGTGGCCAGCAGCAACGGATTGCTATTGCCCGGTCTTTAGCTATGAAGCCAAAGTGTATTTTATTTGATGAACCAACGAGTGCCTTGGATCCTGAAATGATTGATGATGTGCTAAACGTTATGCAGTCCATTGCCCGGGACTCGTCTATGACGATGCTGGTAGTGACCCACGAAATGGGGTTTGCCCAGGCGGTAGCCGACCGGGTAATCTTTATGGCGGACGGCAGTATTTTGGAAGATGACAGTAAGGAAAAGTTCTTTGAGGGTGAACCGACAAACGAACGGGCCCGTCAGTTCTTGAGCAAAATTATTAAGCACTAATTGCGATTGGAGGAAGTTATGATGAAAAAACGATTACGGTTTTTGAATCTCCTCGTTGCGTTGGGTGCACTGCTGCTGGTGTTAAGTTCATGCGGGTCTCAACCGCTGTCTCAACGAAACGTCTTAAAAACGGATCAGAAGGAAAAAACGATTACCTGGGGGGTTAAGGGGGACACCCGGCTCTTCGGGTTGCTGGATACTAAGGACAACCAGATTAAAGGGTTTGAGGTCGATTTAGCAACGGCACTAACAAAGCAGATGCTGGGTAAGGACGCCCACGCTAAGTTTATCCAGGTAACGAGTTCTACCCGGATGCCCATGCTAAAGAACGGAAACATTGACGCCATTATTGCGACCATGACCAATACGCCTGAACGGCGGAAGCAGGTCGACTTTTCGAACACGTACTTTTACGCTGGTCAGTCACTGCTGGTTAAAAAGGGCAGTCGAATCAAGAATATACACGACCTCAATAAGTACCACGGGACGGTGCTGGGGGTCGTTGGGTCAGATTCCGTCGAAAACGTGAAGAAGGCGGCGCCTGATGCGCGGGTACTGCAAATGACCGACTACGCTCAAGCGATGACGTCCCTTAAGGCTGGCCAGGGTGAAGCCCTAACGACCGATAACGGGATCTTGTACGGGATGTCCGTTCAAAACCCCGGATACGTTGTCACCGGGGGATCGTTTGTCAGCGAACCCTATGGGATTGCGATGGATAAAGGCCAAGGTGACTTTAAGGCTGAGGTCAATCGGGCCTTGAGCGAGCTGCGAAAGAACGGAGAATATGACCGTTTAGTTCATAAATGGTTCCATAACGTTAAAGGATTTGACTATGAGGAGGCGGAAAAGCAATGATCCATATCTTTCAAGAATATGGCGGCACCCTGCTTTATGGGTTAGGTCAGACTTTGCTGTGTAGTCTAATTGCACTCTTTTTGAGCTTAGTCATTGGGACACTCTTTGCGCTAATGGAAGAATCCGAAACGAAGTGGCTTCGCGAAGTGGCCCGCGTTTACATTGAAGTTTTTCGGAATATTCCGTTATTGGTTATTACCATGTTCTTCTACGTGGTTTTTCCGCTCTACATTATTAAAATGAGCGGGTTCGTGGCCGGTACCATTGGACTGACCCTCTATACCTCGGCCTTTATTGCCGAAACCGTCCGGGCGGGGATACAATCCGTTGATCCGGGGCAGATGGAAGGGGCTCGAGCCAACGGGATGACGTACTGGCAAGCAATGCGGTATGTGGTACTCCCCCAAGCTTTCCGGTACGTGATTCCACCACTTGGAAATCAGTTCGTCAACCTGGTTAAGAATTCGTCAACGTTAGCGTTTGTTGCTGGGTTTGATTTAATGTACGAGGGAAACATCATTGCCAGTAACTCCCTTGAAACCATGAGTACCTATGCTTGTGTGGCGCTGCTATACTTGATTATTACCATGCCGGTAAGTTACTACATGAAGTATCTAGAAAATAAGTTAGCATAAGGAGGAGATTGCCATGTTATCATCATTTGCAGGTGCCTACTCCTTTGACAACTTACGCTACTTGGTTGAAGGATTAGGAATTACCATTTTAGTCTCCATTTGTTCGATTATCGGAAGCTTTATTTTAGGGTTGATTCTGGGATTAATTCGGTACGTGAAGTTTAAGTATGTTTCCGCAATCGTTGGGTTTATTATCGATATTATCCGGAACCTGCCATTAATTTTAATTTTATTCTTTACGTACTTCGGGCTGCCAAACATTGGGGTAAAACCCGACGTCATTCCCGCTGCAATCTTAGCCATGACGATCTTTGAATCGGCAATGGTGGCCGAGATTGTTCGGAGTGGGATTGCGGCCGTCGACCCCGGCCAAATGGAGGGGGCCCGGGCCAACGGGCTAACGTACTGGCAGGCTATGCGATACATTGTGCTGCCTCAGGCCATTATGAAAATGATTCCCGCCATGGTCAGCCAGTTTATCTCACTGGTTAAAGATACGTCACTAGCAACGATTATTCTGTTACCGGAAATGATGTTCCGGGCGCAGATAATTTACGGGCAAAACACGAATTATATTATTCCAATGTTCGTGGCGTTAGCCGTATTATATTTCATCGTCTGTTTTGCACTTTCGATTCTGTCAAGGTACCTAGAAAAACGATTGGCTTAACTAAACGAGCTAGGCGAACAACTATTCAGATTACGCTAAATAGGGAGGATGACCAGTTCGATTGCATTTAATCGGACTGGTCATCCTCCCTATTTGGTTGTGGTCTTTTTTATGTGTGCAGCGACTCTAGTGACTCAAAACCTCTGTTAGCCGGTTCCTAATCTGATATGACATACTGACTGAAGTGCTCTAAATCGGTCCGACTTAATTCGACGGTAAGCTGAGTCCCTTCAGCCACGTATTCGGTGGATTTAACGTCTGCGTGATCGTTTAGGTAAGCAACGACGTGACCATCGTTAAATGGAATGAGAAAGTCCACCGTGACGTAATCCTTAAAAACCTTTTCCTTCATGACTTTCGTAATGAGTTCCAACGAGGCAGGGTCCTTGGCGGAAACCACGAGGTGATCGCCAACCTCACGGGGGTAATCGACGTCCGTTAAGTCGGCTTTATTGTAGATGGTCACCATGGGAATGTCCGTGACCCCGATGTCCTTAAGGGTTTGCTCGGTGGTGGCCATCATTTCATCCCGGTTCGGGTCAGAAAAATCAACGACCTGAAGCAGGAGATCGGCGTTGGCAGCTTCAGACAGGGTGGATCGGAACGCCTCCACTAGGGTAGTGGGCAGCTTGCTAACAAAGCCGACGGTATCACTTAGCAGTAACTTCTTTTGGTCGGGAAAGACCAGCTGACGCACACTAGTGTCCAAGGTGGCAAAGAGCATGTCCTTAACGAAGACCTGCTTATCTTCCCCCTTGCCGAATTCCCTCACTAATGCGTTCATAATGGTCGATTTGCCGGCATTGGTGTAACCCACTAATGCAACGGTTGGAATTTTGTTCCGTTCACGTTGCTGGCGCTGAGTCTCATCCGACTTGCGAATTTCCTTGAGTTCGTGACGAACGTGGCTAATTTGTTTACCAATCTGACGCTTAGTTAACTCGGTTTGGGATTCACCCGTCCCACGGCTGGTGAAACCACCACCGCCCCCACCGGTCTGCTGGTCTAACCGTTGTGAAGCACTGGTATGCAGCCGGGGAAGTTGATACTGTAATTTGGCCAGTTCAACTTGGAGTTTGGCCTCCTTAGACTGGGCACGGTTGGCAAAAATTTCAAGAATTAAGCCCGTCCGATCCATAATCCGGACCTGGGTTTCGGCCTCTAAGTTCCGAATTTGACTGGGTGTGAGTTCATCATTAACGACAATGGTGTGAACGTCGTCTTCAATTGCGGCCTCGGCTAATTCCTGAACCTTACCCTTGCCGAAGTAAGTGGCTGGGCTGGGGCGGTCAAGGCTTTGGCGAATTTCTTCAACTGAAATCATGTTATTGGCTTCGACTAAGGCAGCGAGTTCAGCCATTGAGTAGTCGAAATTAAGCCCGCTATCTAATCCAATGGTAATAACGGGGGTTCGAGAATCTTGGGATTCCATAGTAAAACTACCTCCTTTAAGTGGCGGTTCGCGTTAATTATACCATTGCAACCCGTGAAAGCACGGGATTAACCAGTAAAATGATAGAACGATGGCAAAATAAATGAGAAAAAAGTATTGATTTTAATTGTTCTCTCATTTAAACTATTAACCAACGTTTAAAGAGATGTGAATCGAAAAGGAAGAGGAGTTGGTGAATATGAATCTACACTCATCATGGAAACTGGGGACGGTTGCTTTGGCATCAGTTGCACTGCTTGCAGCGTGTGGTTCCAAGGCCGCGGATAACAAGGCAAAGGACAAGACCATCAACGTGGCGGAAGCTTCAAACTTACCATCCATGGATATTTCAAAGGCGACGGACGTGGTTAGCGGAAAGACGCTAAACAATACGAACGAAGGATTATTAAAATTTGGCAAGAATAGTTCCCTACATCCAGCGGTGGCGAAAAGCTGGACCGTTTCAAAGGACGGGAAGACCTACACTTATAAACTGCGTCAGTCAAAATGGAGTAACGGTGATCCAGTGACAGCGCAGGACTTCGTCTACTCCTGGCGGCGGACAGTCTCGCCAAAAACGGCTTCCCAGTACGCCTATCTTTTCGATAGCATTGAAAACGCAAAGTCGATTTCAAGTGGCAAGATGGCTCCGTCAACACTGGGGATTAAAGCACTCGACAAATATACGGTTCAGGTTAAGTTGGCTCACGCCCAAAGCTACTTTAACGAGTTAGTAGCCAACCCCGAATTTTATCCCCAGAACCAACGGGTAGTGGAAAAGTACGGGAAGCAGTACGGTACCACAAGTTCTGCGATGGTTTATAATGGTCCGTTCAAGTTAACGGGGTGGACCGGGACGAACGACACTTGGACGATGGTTAAGAATAAATCGTACTGGAACGCCAAGTCGGTGAAGTTGAATAAGGTGAAGTTCTGGACGGTTAAGGATAACCAAACGGCCTTGAGTCAGTACCAAACGGGTAAGTTGGACACGATGACGTTATCAAGCACGCAGGTTAAACAGTATAAAAACAATCCGGATTACGTTTTACGGCCCACGGCATCAACCTTCTACATTGAAATGAACGAAAAGAAGGACCCGATCTTTAAGAACGTGAAGGCGCGGCAAGCTATTTCGGCTGCGATTGACCGGGACCAATTTGTTAACAAGGTGCTAGCCGATGGATCAACGGCTGCTAAGGGATTAGTCCCTACTAAGATGCAGTATCAGGATGGTAAGGATTTTGCTAGTGTCGCCTATCAATCGGGGACGGTCAGCTACGATCTGACGAAGGCCAAGAAGCTTTGGCAGGAGGCCTTAAAGGAAAGTGGGCAAAGCAGCTTAAGCCTTAACCTGCTCTCTGATGATACGCCAGCGGGTAAGCTCACCACTGAATTCTTACAGGATCAGCTGCAAAAACTGCCGGGACTAAAGATTACTAACCAGAACTTACCGTTCAAGACCCGGTTAGCCCGGTCAGAAGAAGGTAACTTTGACTTAGTTGTGACGGCCTGGGGAGCCGATTACCCGGATGCCAGTTCATTCCTGGACCTATTCGCTAAGGGGAACTCGTTGAACAACGGGAAGTGGAGTAATTCCGAGTATGACGACCTGGTTAACAAGGCGGATGTCACGGACGCAACGGATAAGAAAGCCCGGTTTAACGATATGGTTCAAGCCGATCAACTGATTAATCAGCAGGCTGGGGTAGTTCCACTTTACCAACAAGCCAACGGACAGTTAGTGAAATCGAACGTTAAGGGAATCATTTACTTCCCAACTGGAGCCCAGTGGGATTATAGTCAAGCTTACCTCACAAAGTAGCGGGGTGAATTTGACCAAAAGTAGGCCGCCAGTTACACTAATGAGTGCGGTTGATAACGAAAGTCAGGGTTGGCCTTCCGCAATCCTGACTTTCGTGTTTACTTACTTTATGCCAGTGTTAAAATAAAAGTTAAAAATCAGAACCGATTGAGAGGATCGCTAATGGCAAAATATCTTGCAAAACGAATTTTCTATCTACTTCTTACTCTGTTTATTGTCATTACTATTACGTTCTTTCTGATGAAGCTGCTTCCTGGGACTCCACTTACGAACCAGGCTAAGTTAAGCAAATCAGAAATTGCGGTCATTTATCAGCAGTACGGGTTAGACAAACCCGTCTGGCAACAATATCTCTCGTACGTATGGAACGCCCTGCACGGGGATTTTGGGACGTCCTTCCAGTTTAGCGATCAATCCGTTTCTTACCTGATCGGCAGCCGGATTGGGCCCTCGCTTCAAATTGGGCTGCAGGCGATGGTAGTGGGGGTTCTTGCCGGAATTACCATTGGTGCCATTGGGGCGGTTCGGCAGAATACCTGGGTTGATACGACAACGACGGTGATTTCAATTTTGGGAATTTCAATTCCCAGCTTCGTTCTAGCCGTGCTGCTTCAATACTTCCTGGGCTTCAAGCTTCAATGGTTCCCCATCGCTAACTGGGGTGGATTTATGTATACCATCCTGCCCACGCTAGCGTTAGCGGCATCACCATTAGCTGAATCGGCCCGGTTTATGCGGACCGAAATGGTTGACGTGCTGAACTCGGATTACATTGAATTGGCTAAGGCCAAGGGGATGAGCAAGGCGAAGGTGATTTATCACCATGCGCTTCGGAATAGTTTAATTCCGTTAATTACCGTTGTTGGTCCGTTAGCCGTTGGGATTATGACGGGATCCATGGTGGTTGAAAACATCTTCTCCATTCCTGGAATTGGGGAACAATTCGTCAAGTCTGTGTTAACCAACGATTATCCCACTATTATGGGGTTGACCATCGTCTATAGCGTTATGTTAATGGTGGTCTTGCTTATCACAGATATTATCTACGGAATCGTGGATCCCCGGATTCGCATTACCGGTGGATCAAACTAAGGAGGTCAGTTTATGGCAGACAACATTAAGCAGCCCGTCGATGACAGCTTTGAACCCGTACCACTTAACGAAAAGCAAAAACTGGACGATGAAAAAATTGCGGCTCCTTCGCTGACCTTCACCCAGGATGCTTGGCGACGGCTTAAAAGAAACAAGAGTGCCATGATTTCGATGATTATTTTATTGGTGCTGTTCGTGATGGCATTTAGTTCTAGCTTTATTGAACCTCACGATCCAAACGCCCAAGATCCATCCTACGCCAACCTGCCGGCTAAAATTCCCGGGGTGGGAATCCCTGGCTTTAATGGCACTCTGAAGCAGGGGGATGTCCGGGTGGATGCTTACGCCCAGGCCGGGGTCAAACCGGGGACCTACTATGTCATGGGGACCGACTACTTAGGCCGGGACCTCTTTTCCCGGGTACTCTACGGGACCCGGATTTCGCTGACGATTGCCCTGGTTGCCACGTTCTTTGACTTAACCATCGGGGTTGCCTACGGAATGATATCCGGCTGGAAGGGCGGCCGGGTTGATAATTTAATGCAGCGGATTATTGAAATTATTATGTCAATCCCTAGCTTAGTGGTGATCATCCTGCTAATTTTAATTTTAAAACCCGGGATGGCGTCCATTATTATTGCGATTGCGTTAACGAGTTGGACGAATATGGCCCGGCTGGTTCGGGCGGAAACGCTGGAACTAAAGAACCAGGAATTTGTGCTGGCTGCCCGTACGCTTGGTGAAAGTCCCATTAAGATCGCGTTTAAACACCTGCTACCGAACCTTTCCAGCGTAATCATTATCAACACGATGTTTACGATTCCGAGCGCAATCTTCTTTGAGGCCCTCCTTTCCTACATTGGGATTGGGATTTCTTCACCTCAGGCTTCACTAGGAACGTTATTAAACGACGGCCAGAAGAACTTTCAGTTTTTACCCTACCAAATGTGGTTCCCGGCAGTCGTTCTCTCATTGATTATGATTTGCTTTAACCTTTTTGGTGACGGTTTACGGGATGCCTTTGATCCCCGTTCGAAAGAGTAGGTGAATGGAATTGGAAAACCAAGATAACGTTTTAGAGGTGCGGAACCTCGAAATCAACTTTGATACGTTTGCTGGCACCGTAAAAGCCATTCGTAACGTAAGTTTTGACCTGAAAAAGGGGGAAACGTTAGCCATCGTTGGTGAGTCTGGTTCGGGTAAGTCGGTGACCACCCGGGCAATTATGGGACTGCTGGCGCGAAACGCCAAGGTGGCAAACGGAACGATTGAGTATCAGGATCGTGACCTGCTCCAGCTATCGGAACGCGATATGGAACAAATTCGGGGCGTTGACATTGCCGAAATCTTTCAGGATCCCATGACGTCACTCGATCCAACCATGAAAATCGGGCGGCAAATTGCGGAACCTCTGATGATTCATAAGAATATGAAGAAGGACCAGGCAGAGGCGGAAGCCCTCAAAATGATGAAACTGGTTGGCATCACAAATGCCGAAGACCGGATTAACGATTACCCCCACCAGTTTTCCGGTGGGATGCGGCAACGGATTGTGATTGCTATTGCCCTCATTAATTATCCGGATATTCTGATTGCCGATGAACCGACCACGGCCTTAGACGTTACCATTCAAGCGCAGATCCTTCATTTAATGAAGGAGTTACAAACCAAAATTAATACGTCCATTATCTTTATTACGCATGATTTAGGTGTCGTTGCCGGAATGGCCGATCGGGTAGCCGTGATGTATGCGGGTCAGATTGTGGAATACGGAACGGTTGATGAAATTTTTTATGATCCGAAGCATCCGTATACCTGGGGATTATTGAACTCGATGCCGACCTTGGACACTAAGGAAAATACGTTGCCTTCCATTCCAGGAACGCCGCCTGACCTGTTAGAACCTCCCGTTGGAGATGCTTTTGCGGCTCGTAACCAGTATGCGCTAAAGATTGACACCCAAAAGCAGCCGCCCTTTTTCAAGGTATCCGACACCCACTCGGCTGCGACCTGGTTATTAGATCCGCGGGCACCAAAGGTTACGCCACCTGCAACCATTCTTGAACGGCAGAAGAAGTATGCGGCGATGCATGAAAAGGCGGTTGCCGAGGCCAAACGGGCTGAACAGGAACAGCACCGTAGCGGAGAGGAGGAAGGCTAATGACAGATAATCAACGTGAAAAACTCCTTGAGGTGAAGCATTTAAAGCAGTACTTCAACGTGGGTAAAGCGGATGAAGTTAAGGCCGTTGATGATATTTCGTTTGATATCTATAAGGGTGAAACCTTTGGTCTGGTTGGGGAGTCGGGTTCTGGCAAGACCACAACGGGTCGGGCTATCATTCATCTGTATGAGCCAACCGCCGGGGAAATTATTTTTGACGGCCGTGATGAATCGAAGCTAAAGAGCAAGCAGGACCGGCAAACCTTTCGGCGCCAAATGCAAATGATTTTTCAGGATCCCTACGCGTCACTTAACCCCCGGATGACCGTTAAGGATATTGTGGCCGAGGGAATTGACATTAATCATCTGGCTAAGGACAAGGCCGAACGGGATCAAATGGTGGCCGACCTGTTAGAGACGGTGGGATTGAATAAGGATCACGCCAGCCGTTACCCCCACGAGTTTTCGGGTGGGCAACGCCAACGGATTGGAATTGCCCGGGCGTTAGCCGTGGATCCTAGCTTTGTGATCTGTGACGAACCGATTTCCGCGCTCGACGTGTCTATTCAGGCTCAAGTTGTGAACCTGCTTAAGGATTTGCAGCGGGAAAAGGGGTTAACGTATTTATTTATTGCGCATGATTTATCCATGGTTAAGTATATTTCCGATCGAATCGGGGTTATGCATTACGGCCGGATGTTGGAAATTGCGGATGCCGATGAAATTTATGCGCACCCCCTCCATGACTATACGCGCAGCCTCTTATCTGCGGTTCCGGTACCGGACCCTGAGTTTGAACGGACCCGGCAGGAAATTCCGTATGATGGGTCCGCTGAAAACGATGGCAAGGAAAGAACCCTGGTTGAAATTGCCCCCCATCATTTTGTTCGGGCTGCTCCAGATGAAATTGAAATGTACCAAAAGCGAGCCGAAGAAGCCGCACTTACACATTCTTAATAAAGTGGATAGAGCCTTACAAAGCCAGTCACTACCGGCGTTTGTAAGGCTTTTTTATAGGCAAAATGATGTTAAGTGTGAATCATCTATGTTATTCTGCACACAAGAAATCGGTTAAGAAGGTGTAGATTATGATTCCAGGAAACGTCATTTTAGTCGCAGTTGATAATTCATCGTATAGTCAGTATTTAGTTACCTACGCGAAAAATGCGGCGAGGGCGACTGGTAAAGCGGTTTATCTGGTCCACGTTGTGGATCCGCGTGAGTATAATATTCTCCATAATTCAGCACTTCTAGAAAAAAGCATGCTGGCAGAGGAAAAGTTGGCGACCTACCGGATGAAGGGCATCGCCAAAACGTTGGAAAAAGAAGGGGTTTCGGACGTTCTATGGACGGTCTGCTACGGAGATGCCCGGCACTGGCTGGTAAAACTAGCTAATCTAGCCAACGTCAGCACGGTGGTCGTCGGCGCCAAAGGAGCTCATCATACGACGTTTAACCGGGTCGGCCATATGGCCCGGTACGTGATGAGCTGGGCGGATAAGAACGTGGTAATCGCCAGGGAAACGAGCAAGCAGGGGATGTTTGTTTAACTAGGTGCATCTAACCAACACAAAAACCACCGGCGTTANNGCCGGTGGTTTTTGTGTGAATTGGATCGGTTACCCTAACTTATCTGACCCGGGCCTACAGTGACCCCTCCGTGTTGTTGAAGTAATCAACGGTAATCTGGCCGTTATCGACCGTCAATTTAGTTACACTCCCGTTTTTAGTGGATTCGGCAATGTTAATGTCTGGTGCGAAGTGTTCAACGATTGACCGAATCATTGTCCCATGGGCAACAACTAGGACATCGTCGCCATCCTGAGCTTGGTCATCGACCGTTTTTAATCCCCGGCTGATCCGATCCCAAAGTTCTGCGGCCGTATCGGCATCGCCAAACGGATCTTGCGCGTGGATTTTATCTTGAACGGCTGATAATCCCCAGGCAGCAATCAGCTGGTTAAAGGAGTTGTAGGGTTCGATTCCTGCGATCATGTGCCATAGGTTAACGTCATCGTTCCCTTCAAAGTAACCAAAATTTTCTTCCCGGAAATCAGGGTTAACATCGGCGTCTTGAACGGGGCCCCTGTTAACGGCAATAATATAGGCCGCCGTATCACGGGCCCGGGTCATGTCGCTGCTAAAGGCTGATGCAAATGGTATATCTGCTAAGCGTTGACCAACCCGTTGGGCATCTTCAATTCCTGATTTGGTTAATGGTGAGTCGGCCCACCCCTGAATTCTATGGTACCGGTTGAGTTGAGTTTGTCCGTGGCGAATAAAATAAATGTGGTATGACATGCGTCTTTTCCTCCTTATTCTGATACGCTTACATTATACCAAATGGAATTGGTCTATGTCCTAACTATCTGCCGATCTGTTGATCTAGTTGAATCACTTTATTATTATCGTGAAGCAGTGTACAATAGTTAGTCGAATTAGTTGCACTTTTTAAGACATAGGAGGGGTTAGTTTGGCAGACAACGTTAAAAAACAGGAACAGGACCATCTCAATGAGGTCATTGGGAAGTTGAAGGTTGCCCAAACAGCCGCTGAACGGACCATTAAAACGGCTAAGGACGACACAGCAGCGATCCGGACGAACTTGGAAAATGACGTTCGAATTAACACATCGTCTTACTCTGGGATGATGGATACGGCTTTATCCCTACGTCAGCAGCAACAAATGTTGGACGAGCGGCAGAACAGTCAGAGCCACGCAGAAACGCAGCTGGCGACTTTGCACCGGTTAGAAAAACAACCTTACTTCGCCCGAATTGATTTTCATGAGGCGGGGGAGAAAAAGGATGAAACCATTTATATTGGGCTAAGTTCCTTCTCCGATTCACCCGACCACTTTTTGATTTATGATTGGCGGGCCCCAATTTCTAGTATTTATTACGAAGGGAAGACGGGGGAGGTCACCTACACGGCCCCGGCTGGAGAACAGCACGTTGACGTGAAGTTAAAGCGCCAGTTCCAAATTGAGGCCGGTCAAATTAAGACCATTTTTGATACGGAGCAGGTCGTGGGCGACCAGATGCTGCTCGAAGCCTTAGGCGGCCGTTCCGATACTAAGATGAAGAGTATCGTGACGACCATTCAGAGCGAACAAAATAAGATTATCCGGGACACAAAATCCGACCTGTTATTTGTGCAGGGGGCCGCGGGATCTGGTAAAACGGCGGCGGTCCTCCAACGGATTGCGTATTTACTGTACCGTTACCGTGGCAAGTTGACGTCGTCGCAGGTTATTTTATTCTCACCAAACCAACTATTTAACGATTACATTGACCAGGTGCTGCCGGAACTCGGGGAGCACAATATGGTTCAACTCACGTATTACCAGTACGCTGGGCACCGATTACCGAAGATGCAGGTTGAAACCTTAGCGGAACGGTTTGAAGAAAACGAAACGCCGGCGGAAAAAACCGTCAACAAATTGAAGAATAGCCTGGCCTTCTTTAACGGGGTAACGGCTTACGCTGAGCACTTGGGCCAACGGGACATGATTTTCCGGGACATTAAGTTGAAGGACCGGGTGTTCTTTGAGAAGGAAAAGATTGCGGAAATTTATTATTCGTTTAACCAAAATTATAATTTGAGCAACCGGTTAGAGGCCACTCGAAATGAATTAATTAAGCAATTAAACCGACGCGTTGGATCTGAAACCCGCGCGAAATGGGTTGAAGAAACGATTCAAGGGCTGTCAAAGGAAGAAATTAACCAGCTTTACGGAACACACCCGCATAACTTCGAGGCGGCGGACGAGGAATACAAATTCCTGGCCCGAAAGCTGGTTCACCAAGCGTTCAAACCCATTCAACGGGCTATTACCCGTAACCGGTTCTTAAGCATTAACCGCCAGTATGTCCACATGCTGCGGGACATGCCGAAGTGGGTCAACCTTGAGCAGGCGGGAATTAGCTTAGAGGACTGGAAGCTGGCAACCGAAAAAACGATTAAGGCCATTCAGGGGTTTCACATGACGTTGACGGACGTTTCAGCCTACCTCTATCTCTACGATAAGATGACGGGTAAGCGTGGCAACTGGGACATCAAGTACGTCTTTATCGACGAAATTCAGGACTACACGGCGTTCCAGCTGGCCTTTTTGAAGTTCAGCTTTCCGCACGCCCGCTTTACCCTGTTAGGGGACCTCAATCAGGCCATTTTTACGAAGGAAAACTCGCATACGTTACTAAGCGAATTAAGTACGATGTTTGACGAAGACAAGACGCGCGTGGTGCAGTTAACCCGGTCGTACCGGTCAACCCAGCAGATTACCGACTTCACGAAGCATATTTTGAGAAACGGTGAAGAGGTGACGGCGTTTGATCGGACGGGGTCCAAACCAACCGTCGCCGTTGCGGCCGACGAAGATGCAGCTGTCAATCGGCTCATTGAGCAGATTGATTCGGATACGAAGGCCCATGAGACAACGGCGATTATTGGCAAAACGCTGGAAGACTGCCGCCAGTTAGCTGACCAATTGAAGGCCCGCGGGGTGAAGGCAACGCTAATTCAGACTGAAAATCAACGGTTAGCAACCGGGGTCATTATTGTCCCGTCCTTCTTAGCGAAGGGATTGGAATTTGATGCGGTGGTTGCTTGGAATACCTCCGCTGAACGGTATAAACGGGATGATGAACGCCAGCTGCTCTATACCATTTGTTCCCGGGCCATGCACCAGTTAACGCTCATCGCCATTGGGGACGTTACTCCGTTACTCGACTTAGTGCCAGAAGAAGAGTACGAAGTTGAAACCATTACGGCGGATTAAGCGTTGTGAAAATTAATGTTAAAATGGGCCACGCGGTGAAATTTGCCGGGTGGTCCATTTTAAATGGGAATCGTGTTGATGAAAGCGGTAATATGCTATAATTTAAGCTACGAGAAATTTTATGAAAAAATGAGGCAGTAGTAATGGCTTACCCGATGAATTACTATGATTTTACACGTGAAGAATGGCGGCGGTTTGCCCGCGAACAGGTGGTTCCGTTAACCCCCGAAAGTTTGCGGCAGATTAAGGCCTTTAACGATCGAATTTCAATGCAGGATGTGCGAGATATTTATATGCCCCTAGTCCGGCTCATTCAAGCGGAAGCAGCGGCGTACCACGAACGGCAGGTGAAAAAATCCACGTTCCTTCATAAACCCATTCGGCATACCCCCTTTATCATTGGGATTGCGGGAAGCGTGGCCGTCGGGAAGAGTACGACGGCCCGGGTGCTTGAAATGTTGATGACCCACCTGTTTTCGGATCGGCACATTCAGTTAATTACCACGGATGGTTTTTTGTACCCTAACGCTGAGTTAAAGGAGCGGGGGATTATGAACCGGAAGGGGTTTCCGGAAAGTTACGATATGGGCGCTTTGATTCGGTTTTTAAACGACGTCAAATCTGGTAAGCAGGTGATTCGGGCGCCGAAGTATTCCCACGCCACCTACGATATTCTCCCACACGAGTACGAAGAAATTACCGATCCGGACGTCCTAATTGTGGAGGGCATTAATACCCTCCAACTGCCGTCCACCGAACAAATTTACATTAGCGACTTTACGGACTTTTCAATTTACGTGGACGCCGAATCTAACCTCATTGAAAAGTGGTTCTTAGATCGGTTTGCGGCCCTACTAGATACGGCCTTTCAGGATCCCACGAACTATTACCATTCAACGGCGTTAGGTGATCGGCAGGAAGCCATGAAGATGGCGGAAAAGGTGTGGCAGGAGATTGACCTTAAAAACTTAACGGAGTACATCTTGCCCACCCGCAACCGGGCCGATCTAATTATTCATAAGACTGAGGGGCACTTAGTCGACCACGTTTTATTTCGGAAGTATTAGGGGGCCAAGATGTTAAGGGATGCAACAATTACGGATGCGGACCACGTTTTTGCGCTGGTTTTGCATGAGTTAGAGCGGCGAAACTGGCGAATTTTGCGGCGCGTCAGTAAGGAACAACTGAGTCAAGTGCTCTTTGTGGGCTATCACGCCCCTGACTTTCGCTACGGCCTGAATCAGGTACGGGTGTATGAAAACCAGGGGGTGGCGGCTGGAGTAGCGTTTGGCTACCCCGCAGCTAACGAGGCCAACTTAGACCAGCAGTGGGATGACCTCTTTGCTAAGTTTCAAATTCAACTCACCAAGCCGTTTCCACCCGTTGTCCGGGCCTACTCGGATGAATGGTACCTGGATTTGCTTGAGGTAAGTCCGCGTTACCGCCATAAAGCCTACCGAGGTCAAACCTTTGCGGAGTATTTAATGCAGGATGCGATTCACCGGACGCGGCTTTCTGGGTACCGGTACGTGGGGTTAGATGCGCGCCCGGGATCACCGTTGGCTGATTTAGCCGCTGAATTTGGGTTCGTTGTCACCCAGACAAATCGGTTTGACCGGCAAAGCTGGGTTCATTTACGATTGCGGCTGGTTTAACCCGAAAACGTATTGACCACAACCAAAGAAATCTGTATCATAATAGCAATGTTATTATTTTGATGAATTGAGAAAGGGTGAAAGGCTTGGCGAAAGATATGTCCGCGTTTGATAAGATCGTTGTCTTAGACTTTGGTAGTCAATACAACCAACTTATTACGCGTCGTATTCGTGACATGGGTGTTTACTCTGAATTAAAGCCGCATACATTGGATGCAGCCGAGATTAAGAAAATGAACCCTAAAGGCATTATCTTCTCTGGTGGTCCCAACAGCGTTTACGGCGAAGGTGCCTTAAGAGTTGATCCTGAGATTTTTAACTTAAACATTCCAATCTTGGGTATTTGTTATGGAATGCAATTGATGGCCTATGCTTTACCAGGTGGTGAAGTGGAGTCAGCAAATAACAGTGAGTATGGTCGGGCTGATATTACCATTACCAGCGACGACGCAAAGTTGTTTGTGGACACCCCTAAGGAACAGAGTGTGTGGATGAGTCACGGTGACTTAGTGACCAAGGTCCCAGATGGTTTCGAACGGGTTGCAACCAGCAAAAACTGCCCAATTTCAGCCATGCAAAACGTGGAACAAGGCTTTTATGGTATTCAATTCCATGCCGAAGTCCGGAATACCACGTACGGTAACCAGATCCTAAAAAACTTCGTCTTTGGCGTCTGCCAGGCGGACGCTAACTGGAGTATGGATGACTTCATTGACTTACAAATTGAAGACATCCGGGCTAAGGTTGGTGATAAGAAGGTTCTCTTAGGCCTTTCCGGTGGGGTTGATTCCTCAGTCGTTGGGGTCCTGCTTCATAAAGCAATTGGTGATCAACTCACCTGTATTTTCGTTGACCACGGGCTGCTGCGGAAGGATGAAGCTAAGAACGTCATGGAAAGTTTAAGCGGCAAATTCGGCTTGAACATTGTCATGGTGGATGCTTCAGAACGCTTCTTAGGTGATTTACAAGGGGTTACTGAACCCGAAGAAAAACGGAAAATTATCGGCCGCGACTTTATTGAGGTCTTTAATGAAGAAGCCCGTAAACTTGATGGGATTGAATTCTTAGCTCAGGGGACCTTATACACCGACGTGGTTGAAAGTGGAACGGACACGGCTCAAACTATTAAGTCCCACCATAACGTCGGGGGATTACCCGAAGACCTTCAATTCCAATTGATCGAACCATTACGGTCCCTTTTTAAGGATGAAGCCCGTGAATTAGGTGAAAAGTTGGGGATGCCAAGTAACTTAGTTTGGCGTCAACCATTCCCTGGTCCCGGGTTAGCCATCCGGGTCCTTGGCGAAGTCACCCCCGAAAAGCTTGAAATCGTTCGGGAAAGTGACGCCATTCTCCGGGAAGAAATCAAGAAGGCAGGTTTAGACCGGGACATCTGGCAATACTTCACCATCCTGCCCGGCATTAAGAGTGTCGGCGTGATGGGTGACGGCCGGACCTACGATTACACCGTTGCAATTCGGGCCGTAACATCCGTTGACGGTATGACGGCCGACTTTGCCCGGATCCCATGGGATGTCATGCAGGCAATCTCAGTTCGCATTGTCAACGAAGTTAATCGGGTTAACCGGATCGTGTACGATGTGACGAGTAAGCCGCCTTCGACTGTGGAGTGGGAATAAGATTTGAAACATTCACTCCCACTCGATCCAGTTATATCAGTAGAAAGTGCTTAAATAGATGATGTCATGCTGATAAAAAGGTAACTGAATAGAATTTAAATTGTTGAAGAGGCGGTACCTTAGGTGGTACCGCCTCTTTGTTTTGAATTTAGGGTGGGTACAAAGTTAAAATATTATTTTTTGGGCCTTAAACTATTCCAAATCTGTGAACTAAGTAAACGGAAATATGATAAGATTAAAAGCAGATTGTTTTAGAATAGGAGCGATAGTCGAATGCCAAAAAAGTTATGGACTAGTCTCATGACGCTGCTTATATTGGTGAACAGCTTACTTGGTTTTTCATCAGCAGTAGCCCATGCACAGACGAATTCATCTGCGATTCAATTTGTTGATTCGGTCACGATGAAGGATTCCACAGGTAAAGCCGTTGGGACAACTAAAATTAGTAACTCCTCTGCGGTACAGCTTCTTTACCAATTAAAACTTCCAGATGGGGATGTTGACCCAACAGCGACCTATACGATGCCACTGCCACCGGAACTACGGTGTGAAATTACGACCCCCGTGGAAATTACGGCTTCGGATGGAACCGTTTTGGGACATTTGACCGTCACTAACGGACAAATTAATTTGACATTTACAAATGCCATTAACCAATTAGCGAACCGGACGATTAATTTTGCAATTTGGGCAAAGTTTAATAAGGATACGTTAGACTATAGCAACGGTAATGATTTAGTATTTCCAACGGCTAACAATGTGGAAAATATCCTCCACGTTAACTTCTATGAGAGTGATTCAGGAATCGGTTCGGGAACGAGTGCCATTTCTAAAACATTACGATATGAAGGTGGCAATGTCGTTGATTGGACGGTAACAATTAATAAGGGAGGATATGCCGTTGATGATGCCGTTTTTGAGGATACCATGGAGAACACCCAAAGCTACATTCAAGGATCGTTGACGGTTAATTACCGAAACTACAAGGAAAAATCCGTACCTGTCTCGACTGAAACACCTAATTTAACGTTTACTCCTAATTCGGATGGTTCACAATCAGCTAACATTCACTTTGGAACACTAACCAGCAAAAATGTTATGGACGCTAATGCTGTGACTTCAATTGTGATTCACTACCAAACTAAAATGAGTTATAACGAAAAAGATAATAGGTATCCGAACCATGCCACCCTCTACAACGGGAATGTACAGGTTGATCGGGCTGCATCAACAGCGACTTATCGGGCAAATCAGGCGGGTGGAGATGGTGACCGGGTCAGCAACGTGATGGTGAAATACGTTGACGATAGTGGAAACCCACTGGCTAGCGACGTCATCTTATCTGGAAATGTGGGGAGTACTTTTTCGGCGGATCAAAAATCATTTGATGGTTATACATTAAAGACGATTCAAGGCGATCCGCAGGGAACCTTTTCTGACCAGGACCAAGAGATTACATTTATTTATTCGAAGACACCGGTTATGAGCGGTCGAATTACGGTGAAATATGTTGATGACGAAGGTCATGTTTTAACCGATAGCGACATTTTAACCGGGAATGTTGGTGAGAATTACCAAACTAACCCCAAAGCGATTAACGGTTACACCCTTAAAGAAGTTACTGGGCAACCGAAAGGTCATTATACTGATCAAGATCAGATAATTACCTATATTTATACAAAGAATCAGGTTGACAATCCGGCCACGGGCCCTGACAATCCAAGCAGTAGCAGTAGCAGTAGCAGT